>JABGUJ010000002.1 GCA_018646625.1 Candidatus Woesearchaeota archaeon
GTAAAACCTTCAATCTGACTTTCATTCTGCCGTCGCTGCTGGTGAGATTCTCTGTGTGGAGTTAGATTAAACCGCACGCCGCACCCCTTGTAGTGCTCCCCCGCCAATTCCTTTAAGTTTCAGTCTTGCGACCGTACTTCCCAGGCGGCGAGCTTAACGCCTTCGCTCCGATACTGCACATTCACGTAGAATGTGCAACACCTAGCTCGCAGAGTTTACTGCCAGGACTACTCGGGTATCTAATCCGGTTCGCTCCCCTGGCCTTCGTCCCTCACTGTCGAATCCATTCTAGTTAGCCGCCTTCGCCACAGGTAGTCTAATAGGGATTATAGCATTTTACCGCTCCCCCTACCATACTGCTAACTCCTCCTGGTCCCAAGTCTCGCAGTGTCTTCTGCATGCCGTTGAGTTAAGCCCAACGATTTCACAAAAGATTTACGTGACCAGCTACGAACGCTTTAGGCCCAATAAATACGATTCCCACTCGTGGCGCTGGTGTTACCGCGGCTGCTGGCACCAGTCTTGCCCACCACTTATTCGCCAAGATTTTTACTCTTGGCAAAAGCCCATGTAGAACATGAGCACTTAGAGTTCCCTTATCACACTTTCGTGCATTGTAAAGGTTTCGCGCCTGCTGCACCCCGTAGGGCTAGGATCAGTATCTCAGTATCCTTCTCGGGGCTCCCTCTCTCAAGGCCCCTACGGATCTCGGGCTTGGTGGTCCTTTACACCACCAACAACCTAATCCGCCGCCGGCCCATCCATTGGCATTGCTTTTAAGGAATAAATCGTTCCAGAATATATTCCCCATTTGGGTTTAAACTCAGTTTCCCGAGACTATCCCAAACCAAAGGGCAGGTTACCGACGTGTTACTGAGCATTTTGCCGGTGGTTCCGAAGAACCCCCATGACTTGCATGGCTTAATCGAACTCTAATAGCAGCAATCTCCCGCAGGATCAACGGGAATTTTATTTTCGTACGCTCGCTTAATTAGACTTTTTAGAAACTTAAATCAATAGGAATTGACTTAATTACAAGGTTAATTGATCTCTATTCAACCAATTACGTGTTCACCAATACTTAATCTTGATCATTAAGTATTATTTGCCTAGAATTCCCCCAAACTCGGAATTCGTGGTGTTGATTAGACTTTCAAGGGCAATTTGTTCAAAAAACTTCCCCTTTAAATAACTTTCCAAAGGAAGAATTTTATGATCTTTATGAAGCTCGTTTTCTTTTCTCTTTCCGGATTCTCTTCCGTTGCCATTTCCATCTCATTTGGCCTTTCTTTTTCCAACGTCTTGAACTTCTTTTCATTTGTAAGTGCTGGTCGATACAGGGTATTTATTAATGTTTCTCTTTCTAATGCCTATTTCCTGCCTGTTCCGCCTAACCATCTGGGTAAGTATGATCTCAGTTTTCTTTTTGGTTCTGGAGTTGCGACAACTGATGTTGGTGCTGGTTCAACTGTTTCTCCAGCTTTTAATCTTTCAATTGCATCACCATATGGTACAGTGCCTGTGGCTTGGAACGGACCCTGTGGTAGGTCTGGAACATCTGTCTCGCCACTAGCTGCGATTGGTATTCGTACTGCGGGCATTCCCGGAATTGTGTCGCCTGTTCTTGAATCTTCTAATGCTTCGTCGTCTGGTATAATTGGTATTCCTGCATTTGGATTGTCTACAGGTACTTCCTCGAATGGTAATTGTGCTACCGTATGCTCTACAGGTTCATACCTGTCGGATACGGGTCTTCTGTTTTCTGTTTCTTCTCTTAATATACGTGCACTGTCATCTATTGATTCTACATCCGCTGGTTGGATTTCAATCTCGGGTTCGCCAAGCGTGTGTAGATATGCACCTGAAAGAGCTCTCACCATTTCTACTCTTGCTTCAATTTCTGCAACAATTGGTTTAAGATGTGTTTCATATTTTTCCATTAGTGCATCTGCAACAGTTTGGTTTCCGTTTCTTAGTAATGTTTCATACACATTTGCAACTGGATCAACAAGTATTGAGTCAACATCAATTTGTGATTTGCTTAAGTTTAAGTTTTCTTTTTGAGTCTTTATGTGTAAATATCTTTTTTTAAGACCAATTGCTTGTTCTGCATCGTCGATTGAACCTTCCCTTGTTAGTGTATCAATTCTTCTGCTAAGTTCTTGTAGTTTGTTCTCAACTCTTCTTCCGTTCTTTGTATAAAACTTTTGAGCTTTTGCTTCGTTAGTTCTTAGTAGGTGTTCATAAGTGTCTAGTGCGAAAAGTGATGCGTATCTTTTCGTAAGTGCATCTTTTCTTTTTGTTTGTCTTCTTGTTTCACTTCCTTCTATTGTTAGAAGTGTGTCGAGTTCTTTGTCAACTTCTGCAATTGCATCATCAATTTCTGTTTTGTTAACTTTGTAATATGATTCTGCTCTGCTGTTTCCTTTTGCAACAAGTGCTGCGTATTGATCGAGATATTGATTTGTTTCTTGTGCTGGTGCTTTGTGATGTGATTCTGAAGCTCTCGCTTCCAAATTTGATGCGTTCATTGATGCATCTTGTGCAATTGCGTGTTGGTATAACATTTTGATAGATTCCTCCTAATTACTAGTATTATAGACTTTTGAGGACCTATATAAAGGTTTCTATTTTAACCACTAGCAGGTAATGAATAAAAAAATAAGTAAAAAAAGATAGAATTAGAATCCTCTGCTTTTTTTGTGACATTCAGAACAACGTACTTCTTTACCTTCTGTAGGTTGGAACGGTACTTTACATTCTTGGCCGCAATCACAGCAAACTGCATCGTGCATTTCTCTTGGTCCGTTGTTGAACCTTCTTGGGCCTGAGCCTCGTCTGTCGTTTCCGCCTCTTCCTTGTGGTCTGAAACCACCATTTCTATTATCCATTTTTTTCCTCGGTTTATTTTATCATAATAGTTATTTTGTCTATTATGTTGGCAGCTTTCTGTCTGCAGTGTATATATGTCTTTGTTTATTTAGTTTAGAGAATAGAATGCCCCGAACGGATACATACCCGGTACGGTTAATTAAGGTCTAAAATCAAAGAATATTAGTTATTTCCGTCTCGTTTTTCGAGTCCTTGCTCTATAACTCTTTCTTGGCTTACGTATTGTTCTAGTTCTTACAACTCTCTTAACAGTACGCGTTTTTTTTGGTCTTGTGAGTTTCCTCCATACATGATTTGGTAAATCATTTGCATAAAGTTTTTTGCCACATTTTTTACAAAACCAATTACACCATTTTTTATCATATCTAGCTTGATGCTTACAGAATGCTGATCTTATGTAACATTTGATTGAATATATTAGTCCCATTTTACCTCATCGTATACTTTTTGACAATACCGTGCTTCTCTAACAAGTATTTTCTAACTTTTTGACGATTCATATGGCCTTGTCTTCCTTTTGTCCATCTCCTGACATTTCTACCTTTAACCGGAAACGTATGATGGCTTGCTGCAATAACTACTCTAAATAAGTCGTCTTTGGTCGGTTTACGTCGGTGAGTTTTCTTGAATTTATTTAACAGCATACTGTATTTTCTATTTGCTTTAGCTATGTTCTTTTTAGAAATTCCTGGCGTTCTTCTGCTGCGCCTACCAGTGCGTCTTCTTGTCCTAATGGGTTTGCTTAATCTGAATAATCTTTTTAGCCAGTTTAATATTCCCATTTTACTTTCTTCACATCAATTCCTTTGCTGCTTGTGAAAGTCTCTTTTTCTCATGAGTATTTGTATAGAATTAATAAAAAACCCTGGGAAAACGCAGTGACTTGCGCCATAATGCGTTAACCGTAGGGATATCATGCCCCGAACGGGATTCGAACCCGTGTCCACGGCACGAAAGGCCGTAATGATTGACCGGACTACACCATCGGGGCGTATAAAATGTATGATGGGCCTGGGGGGATTTGAACCCCTGACCTCTGGCTGACTTAAATCCATGCCTTTGATTGTGATTTTGGAAGACATGCGGTCTTATAAGACCAGCGCTCTAACCAGACTGAGCTACAGGCCCAATGAGGGCAAGAATTTCTACACTACTTTTAAAGGTTTCGATGTCTTACCACCTGTATCTTATTTTTCTATATTCTTCAAAAAGCACCGAATCTGATAAAACTTGATACCTTCTGTGCTTTACATTAAATCTTTCATAGGCTGGATCGACTAAAAATTCGCCAACCTCTGTTAGAACTGTTGCGCATGCATGATCAACTCTATCTCCTTTATGATCTTTTGAAACCTCTGTGTAATATGAGTCAATGCCAAGACATCGTGCAATCGTGATGTAAAGAAAAGCCATCTCTCCGCAAACACCGGTTTTATCTCTTAATACTTCTATTGAATTTCGATATATATATGGGAACCCTGTTTTTTTCTCATCTTTTCTTTCATAATCGTATGTTATGTTTCTTAGCATCCAATCAAAGACTGCTCTTGATTTCTCATGTTTTGATTCTGTATGTGTTGTAAATGCATTTATTACCTTGGCCAGATCTTTGTCAATTACAAAAGGATAATCTGTTAGATCGCAACAAACTATTAGTCTGTAATCTGTATTGATGTGGGTAATATCTAGATGAGGTTTGTTATTTTGATTGCTGTGTTTTATTCTAGTAACTAGGTCTGACATTTTAACTTTAGAAATATATCTTCTATTTGTGTTCTGTATCTTCTAGATGCATATCTATTTCTCTTTATAATCCTAGATAACATATCTACGTCTGCGACACTATATTTGGTGTCTTTCATTACTTTTCTCACTTCTGTTATTCTATCTTTCCAGAAATAAGTTCTTTTGTTATCTTGATAGAAATCTCCTGAGAGAATCTTTGCAATTCTTGCAATGCTTTTTGTTTCAGATATGTAAAATTTTCTGATTGCTTTTGTATAATTAAGATCTTTGTATTTTATTCTTTGTTCTAGTTTTGTAGTTCTATTTTTGGAGCTTGCCGAGATTTGATGATGGTTTGTGTCTATTTCATTAAGTATTTCTTCAAGTCTTTCTGGTGGGGGATTGCTGGACGCGATATCGGACTTGATCTTACCTCTTATATCATTACATATTTCTCTGATCTCTTTTGTTCTTACTCTGCGATCATCGTCAACAATAACTATTTTTGGTTCGACTATGGTGTCTTCTGAAGACTCTTGTTTTATTTCTCCGTATGGTTCTTCATCTAATGAGTTAACTACTACACTATATGCAAATCCTTTCTTTATTTTTCGTTTACTAGTTATGTTTTTGACATTTGGTTGATTTATTCTAGTCTCTTCAATTTCAATCTCAATTACTCTGTCTAGATTCTGAGGATCTCTTATTCTAAGAGTTCTGCTATCATTGTTTATCCACTCCGCTTTGTGCTCTGTTTCTTTCCATTGTACTCTTTCTGTTTCTACTGTGAGTTGGTTGTGAGAATAAAGCATTGAAGATAGTCTAGAAAAGTTTTCTACATCTGTAGTTGAATGAAATGTTGGATGATCTCCATGACTGTGCCACCATCCTATTATTTTTCGGTTATCAGATCTTATTTGTTCTATTGTTCTTAGTTCACTATCAGGATTGACTGTACAACTACTTGTTGTTACATATTGTTGAACTGGTATTATTGCGTCCGTTGCAATTCCGTCATCTTTGTCTCTTTCGGCTGTGAGATATCCATAACATTCTAGTGGTGATTCTGTGATTGATTTTATTAACTTGGCATACAAATGCATTTTAGTATATGCATAACGAGTTATTGTGATTTTATCAGGCATGATGAACTCAGCAGGTGTGGCCAAGAGTTCTCTGACTTTATAATTGGGCGAGATCATGTGTGTTCGCACCTCTGTATTGTTTTTCGTATTCCTAGCGGATGATCGTCGAGGGAACTATAGAATAATTGTCCTTTAGTTGGTGAACTATTTGAAAGAATTCGTTTAGCTTCTGTAATTACTGCACATCCTATTACGCAATTTGTGTAAACTACCGATGGCTCGTGGCTATTGGAGATGCAACTATTTGTGTTATTTTTTTCAAATTTATTATCTACTAGTGGTGCCTGACACTCGATACATGCAGTTTTATCTGGTTGGTATGTTGTAACTTGTCCGTCGAATGGTGTTGTACCTCCATCAATTAGCGCGATTCTATTTGTTCTACATATTTGATTAAGATATTTTCTCGTTTCCGCATTATCGACACATGATATTATTAAATCATATTGTGCTTCGACAACTTTTGTTTCGTCAAAATAGTTTTCTGCTGCTTTTTGTTTTATTGATCTGAATCTTAACTGTGGGTGTATTTCTCTTAGTCTTCTAACACAGATGTCTGCTTTTGATTTTCCTGTGGATTCATCCAGTGTAAATAATGGTTGTCTGTTCTTGTTAGTTTCTTCAATTAAATCATCATCACAAATAGTGATGTTGAATCCTTCTGCTGCGGCACAAAGACTTGTATAGTTTCCAAGTGCTCCTGCGCCAACTATTAGAATATTTCCTTGTGTTTTTTTTTGAATTGGATTGTTCTCGACTGTATTCCTGCCGCTTATAGTTCTTTCATAATCTCGTAGTCTAAATGCACTTCTCCGAATTTTATTAGTGATTGTGCCTGCGAGTATACCTAAGAAATCTATTTCGCAACTATGATTGAAGATTGTCTGTTGAGATTTGATGGTATATTTACTACTTGTTGTGTCAATAACAACACTTGAATCGGTGCACATGTATGGGTGGGGGTGAGAGTGAAATGCATTAACAACTATCTCGGGATTCATCTTTTTAACAAGATCTTCTAGTTGTAAAACTCTGCTTTCTTGTGAGGGTACAAGAATAATTTCATTCTCTTTTGTTGCGTATGTGTGGTCGATTAAGGTTATTGCACCAACTTCAATTCCTGTGAGTGTGCATACCATAAATTGTGCTAATGCATTAGTTCCGATTAGTGTAACTGAAATATCTTTAAGTGCGTCTTGATTCCAACCGATGATTTGTTCTTGTGTTAGTGTTCTTTGTCTCATTTAATTCACATAATTATTTGGAAAATTGTCTGGAGAAAGATCTTTGTAGGGTGTTGCACCCTCTAAGTAACCATGTACGATATTATTTGCAGCTAGAACTAAGTTTGCATATGCTTTTTCATGCGGAATTGCGATTGAGTCGGGAATCTTATTTGTCCCCATACATATATTTTGAAATGATTTGTTTCTTTCTGATAAGAATGGATGAGAATAATGTTCAACAATTTGTGGGTGTGATTGCTGTATTGTTCCGTGTCTTATTCTTATCTTTGTAGCAACACGACAACTGTTGAAATAGTATTTCTCACTAGTACATTGATGAGTGGTTCTAATTGAGAAATTAGGAATTCTTAAGTAAATATAATAATCATCACCTTTTGAAAATACTCCTAAATTATCTTTTTCGCAGAATCCATTTTCTTTTAACTCGAGAAGCAACCTGCTTTTTTGAGTCGCTAATTTATCATCATATTTGGTTTGTAATTTGATTGAAGAACTTAACTCTGATTGTACTCTTCTTTCTAATTGGTTAAGGTTGGCTGAGCTGGTGGAGATCTCTAGATGCTGTTCTCCATATTTAATCTGAAAATTCGCAGGATTGTGTTGTGAGTTTAATGAATAAACTCTGTTCTGCCACACAAGAATGGTGTTATTTGTTAACGGAGTGGGGAGCTGAGTTGTTTGGTTGGATTGGAGGGTGTGGAGTAATTTTGTTAGATTGGTGGACCAAGATAGCAATCTTTTTGTTGTTTGATTATGAACTCTTGAGGTGTGTAGAGGTAGTATCTTTTCAAAGATTTCATTTAGAATTACTTCTTGACTGAGATTAGTATAGTATTCTGTTTCACGTTGACGTGATTTGACTAATTGCTTAGATCTTAGTAAATTGACTGCTGCATCTATTTTATGTTTTTGAGATCTTATGTAATATTTGTGTAGATCATCTAGCGAGCAAGACCTTTCCAAAGGAATTTCTTCAGCCCCTATTACGAGTTTTGTGTAAGAAGAGGTTTTGAAATTTTTGCAAGGCTCCCATAATCTGTTATCGAGAAGTGCACATAATTTTATACTTTTCAGGTGATGTATTATTGTGTGCGTTGGAAGCTCTGCTATACCTTTGACTTTTGTAACCAAGTCCAACATCTTATTTGTATCCGCCTAGACCTTGGGTTGCAACTTCTATATCGAGTCCTTTGTATTTCTGTGAATCTATAGAACGTTCCTCAAAAAAGAATGGATTTCCATCTAATGCTCTTGCGTTGGGATTAAGGTATTTTTTTGGCTCGACGTCATCTCTTTCTAGATATCCGTTATCAAATTCTCTTTGATTACCTTCTTCATCTAATGCTCTTATTGCTAGAATCTCTATGCCTGTTGTTTGTGGATTTTCTAAGAACGCGTTGCACCTTGTTAACATTTCATTAACTGAATTTGCTATGTTTTTCTCGTCGTCATTAAATCCATTATCTTTAACTAAGTAATGTATTAGATCTTTTATTGTGGTTTCTGGATTTGATTCTAGTTTCTCAGTTACTTCTTTTGTTATTGGCTCAACTTCTGCAAATGGATGCTTAAGTCTAGCGATGTATCTATCTTTGCTCATATTATCACCCTTAGATTTTGTTGAGAATTAGTTGTTTTGTAGACTTAATGTGACTTTGGTGTTAGAATTCGGAGTTTATTTCATACTGGTTCTATAGTTTTTAATTATTTAGAAATTCATTTCGTTTAATTACGGAGTCGTAAATTTATTTTATGATTTGATTTCTTTTTCCATTACTTATTTTCTTATTTAATCGAAACATTTATAAACAAAATTGAGCTGTTTTTAAACATCAATGAAAAAGAGGGGTAGGAAAGCGTCTACTGCTAGTGCGGGGCGTAAAAAAGGGGTGAAGAGGAAATCTTCTTCTAGATCTGTTGTTAAAAAACGCACTTCTAAGTCTATTAAGAAAAAGACTGTTAAACGAAAAAAGTCGACTAAGAAAAAGGCTGTGCGTAAAGCTTCTACAAAGAAGAAAACAGTACGTAAAGCGTCCGTTAAACGTAAGGTTGTTAGAAAAATAAAATCACGTTCTAAAGTTTCGAGAAAAGAAGTTTGGGCTGTTAAACGTAGACGAGTTGTTAATAAATTTGAACATCTGGTGAAGGATGAGCTTGTTAAAGTTGAGAGATCGGTAGTTCCGAAAAAAGAAGGCCACACCATACCAAAGGGTATTAGAGTTCTGGTTGGTTATTTTTCTGTTATTGCGTTACTTTACTTAGTTTTTATGGTGCTTGGATTCGCATCACCCGTTGCATTGTTGTTTTCTAATGTTTTACAAGGCGGATGGGCGATGTTCGTTAATGTTATTGTGTTTCTTCTTCTTTGTTACATAATATATGGTTTTATTAGAAGAGCGAAAGCTTCATTTTATATTGCATTTGCTTGGATGTGTTTGGGTATTATTAATTCAATCACATCGTTAGTATTCATTGAACGAACAAGTCTAGATGCCCTGAACAATCTAATTGCGCTATCTTCATATGCTGTGTTGCTGATTAACGGACTAGTTATATGGTATTTATTACATGAACATCACTATTTTTTTGATTTACATTATAAGCGAAAAGAACTCATGAAACAAGACAAGTGGTTTATTTCAGTTATATCTGTTATCTGGATTGTTATATTGTTATCATCTCTGTTTGTTGGTGTCGATTTCTACAAACATACAACTCAATTAACAGACGATATTGTTGATGAGATTAGTCAGAAATATTTCTGGCAAATAGGATCACATTGTGATTCAAAGATGGGAGATTCTCGAGATTTATGCTTTATGATTCATGCAGCTTTGAAAAAGCGAGAAGGTTATACGAATTATGCTCGAACTTGCGATAAAATAAGTTCAGATGTTTACAAATTCACTTGTCAGAGGTTGGTAGAAGAGTGGTAAACTTTAGGAACAAAAGATCTCAGATTACTATCTTTATGATAATTGGAATTATATTACTATTTTCTACTGCGATTGTTATGTATATTAGAGCTCAAGTTGTTGATGCTGAGGTTAGGGAGTTTCAACCAGTGGTTGAGGAAGTCCCTTTGCAAGCCAAACCAATCAAGGCTTATGTTGAACAATGTGTTTATGATCTTGGTTTAGAAGCGGTTGAGAAACTAGGTATGCAAGGTGGATGGATCGATTTTGATGATGTTCAATTGAATGGTGGGGAGTATTTTAGAGACCTTCCTCTCCCTGCTGAAGGTGATTTAACTAAAGGTGTTGGTCCACAGAAGACCACATATTGGAGTTATTTATCATCTAGAAACCGTGATTTTAGTGATCCTCAATGCGGTAGCAAGCGTCCAGAACTTGAAAGTCAGAATATTGATGGTGCCGAAAGAGGGGCGTATGATACATCTATCGAAGCTCAGATTGATCGTTATGTTAAGAGAGGAATTGACGAATGTTTAGATGGTTTCAGATCCTTCAGAACTCAAGCAATCAATGTTAATACTTTAGAAGATCCCGTCATTACAACTATTGTAACAGATGAAGATGTTTCGATTAATGTGGTTTATCCTATGGAGATGATTTCAGCTGCCGCCAGAACCGAACTTAGTATTTTTAATGCAAGAGTCCCTGTTAATCTTAGAAAGGTGTACTCTCTTGCTTTGGGTATTACTGACGCAGAAACTTCATCTTTATTTTTAGAATATGGAGCTATGGCTTTGATGGTATTGTATATGGATGATGATCGTGACAGTTTGCCCCCTATTAGTTCTAATCCTTCCCTTTGGGCAACTAAGTATCCTATTTGGATGATGAATAATGTTAATAAATATTTAATGAAAAACGTTTTGCCACAACAAGCGGTTAAAACTAGGCTATTTGGAACTGCTAACTCCGATCATTTGGAAATCGAGGGAGTGCAGGATAGTCTGATCCAAGAGATGACTCAAGGCCAAGAATTGGTTCATTTGTTTAATCTTGATGATTTCTTTGAAGGATATTACAATTATTCAGATTTGAATGTTGACATGTTTTATACGGGAGAAGAACCTTATTTGGATATTAAGCCTAGTAATGGTATTGTTATAACTCCTGTGACAACTGATGTGAATCTTAAATTTATTACTTTGACGGAAACTAAATATGGATTTAAGTATTATTTATCTTATCCATCTGTTTTTGTTATTGAGGATCCTGACGCGTTGAATGGTAGAGGATATTTCTTTCAGTTTGCTTTAGAAGTTAACATCCGAGGTAATCAGGGTTATAATTGTTCAACACCTATTGTTGCATTAGAGCGTGGTCCTTCTAATCTATTTGCGGAATACAGACAAAGGTTAAGTGGTAATATTACTATAGAGACTGTTGATGCGGAAAGTAATGATCCTATTGATCTTGTGGTGGCGAGATA
The DNA here is from genome assembly GCA_018646625.1 of Candidatus Woesearchaeota archaeon. Taxonomy (GTDB): domain Archaea; phylum Nanobdellota; class Nanobdellia; order Woesearchaeales; family JABGUJ01; genus JABGUJ01. The sequence continues at coordinate 11,411 of JABGUJ010000002.1, forward strand.
TGGTTGTGGTCCCAAGTCTGTCGTTATTGGTGCAACTGAGATTCAAGAAGTTAATGATCCTGCAACTGGTGCAATTGTTGAGAGAGCAATACTTGAAGAAAATTTCCCATTATGTCCTGCAGGTGGAATGTTAGAACTAACAAAATATGGTTACTTAACTCTTAGAATCCCTTTCAATACTTTTGCTTACAAAGAACCTGCATATTTATTGTTTAAAATGGAGTAATTAAATGAGAATAAAGACCCAATTATTAGTTGTGTTGGCAGTTTACTTAATAGTTATGCTGCCATCTTCTGTATTAGGTTTTGAAAGAACTTATTTCGAAGCAGACGGTGAAACTATTATTGAGGCTGATAATAAATATATTAAAATTGGTATGATGCGTGAAAGATGTATTAATGCCACAATTAAAAAGAGAACCACTGGTGACATTCACAAGCTTCTTGATATGGGGTTCGATCCATTCACTTATGCGCAATCTATGAATGCAATTACTACATCTCTGACCGAACATGAGCAAGTAATTTTGATGTTTGAGAGATTAAAATCTCCTTTTGAAGATGAACATATGGCCTTTGCTGGCTTTAATGGTTCTTCTTCTCAGACTGAAGTTTGTTTGTATCCTGGTAAGTATTCAATTGAGGGATATTTGATAAGGCAAAATCCTGATAATTTTGTTCTTGAAGAAGATAAACGAGAATATTGTATTGGTATTGGTGGTGGAACTACTTTGCAAGGTTCTGAAAAAGTCAAGCAGATGACCGAGCAGGGCGTTGGCATGCTTATGGGATTTATTGCTGCTGGTGGTAGTGTTGGTGCTGTACTTGGTGCTGCAGTATTTTTGTATACTAATGTTTTAGGTCAATGTATAGGTGAAACTAAGACAATTACTATTCCTGAGACTGACTTGGGTGATACTTTGGTTGTAGGTGGAGTATCTCTTCCAGAATATACTTTTAGTTCTACTGCATTAGACTATGGTAAGATGACTTTCTTTGTATTTTCATCGCCTAATCCAACAATTATTGAAGAATTAGCAATAATGAATGATTATTATACTCTCAGTGAGAGTTATCCATTTTTGATTCAACCTCATATGGGTTGAGTGAGAAAGATTTAATAAGAAACAAGGTATTTACGTGGTATAACATGGAAAAAAAGGGGCTTGAGAGGTATTATTTGATTGCGTGCTTTATGATCTTTCTTGTAGTCTCTATACCCATTGCTGCGTCTAATGCATATGGTGCTGTTTCGATAAAAACTATGAGTGTTTCTGGTGAAGATGGTATTGAGGGGTATAAAACTCTTGAAGATTCTACAGTTATTGAAACTATGATTGAATATGACGATGGTAATAACATCACTCCAAATAGAGTTAGAAGTCTAGAAAGTGGACTTGAGTTTAACACTTGTGAGAATTTTGGTAACAAAGCAATTTGTTTATACGAACGAGCAGATTATCCTGCATCTTCTGGTGTAACTAGAGATATTCAAATTGGTGTGTACGATGAAGATAATCATTTGCAAGATTCCGAGTCTCGAAAATTGAGTATAGATGATCGAGGTCCTCTTGTTGCAGTTGATTCTGTTGAACAAGGTATTAATGGTGTATTTGTAACTTTAGATATTCAAGATAAATCTTGCGATGATTGTGATTTAGTTAATACTCCTTGTTCTGGTGTGAGAGATGTTATTGTTTATGTTGGTAGTAATACTCAACTTCAACCTGCTTTGAACATTCCTGCACCCTACTATAGTCTAGATTTTAATCAGAATCCTTCTGGTGAACATTGTATGACTCCTCATCCTTCTAAGATTGAAGTCTTGCCAGAGGAAGGTGCTGTGGTGGATATTGTTTCAGGCAATAAAGTCCGATTAAAAATATTAAATCCTGAAGTTATTGGTGATGGTTGGCATACAATCTCTGCTAGTGCTATTGATCATTTAGGTAACCCATCCATTAATACTATAAGTGAAGATTATGAGTTTGATTTCTCAGCTCCGGATCCTTTAGAAGTTATCTTGTACAAATATTATGGTTCTGGCTCTCAGATTGAGGTAGACTACGTTACGCCGATGCCTGTTGATCAAATTGTTGCTGTGATTAAAATTAAAGATTCTACATTTAATCCTAGTACTGATTCGGTTACTGCGGATTTTAGTGATTTATTTGATGCACCTGGATCTGAAGCATATGCTGAAAAGCATCCTATTCTTTGTGCTGAGAGTGAGATTACAGATGTTTGGGAGTGTAGATTTACTGGTCTTGTTATTGCTTTAGCTTCTCAAGCTAATGTGGAAATTCCCGTTACTGTTGTGGATCAAAAAGGTAACGTTGGAGAAAACACTTTATTTTATAGTATAAATGTTGATTTATCTCAACCTTCTGTTGAAGACCTTGAAACTCGATTCGTTACTGCAGATACTGACTCTGGTGACCAATGTTGGAGGGGGACTTGTTTCTTAAAACCCGGTAATAATACTATTGTTGCAATCATAGATGAGCAGGGAGCGGGAATGGATTCTCACTATGTTGTCATGGATCTTAGTCAGGTTCATGGTTCTGCGGTACATAGTCTTGATTCTGTTGGTGATGGTCACAGAGCTGAAGACTGTATTCAATCATCTGGAAGATGGGATTGTATGTTTCCCGTTGGTGTTATTCACCCTCAAGAGCAATTTGGTGACGAAGATATGCCTGATCTGTTGCCTATTGTTGATTTGAATGGTCGAGTGACTTATTATTTATCTGAGTCTGTTTGTTTGGATGGGGATTCTGTTTGTGTTGATGAAGACTCTCTTAGAAATTCATTGAATTCTGATGTTCTAGTTGAGCAAGGAATTGTTGTTGATGATTGGGGTGTTGAGTTGACTTCTAGTCTTGCTGAGACTCGATATGTTGAAGTGGGATTGATTAATAATTTTTTAGGTGATGTATCTGAAGCATATATTTCAGCTGAGTATGGTGATGAACCTTTGGAAGAATCTACTGCGTCTCTTCCTGTTGAACATGATTATTTATCTCATGTTTATGTTAAAACTATCGAAGGTTATGATGATGCTGAACAACCTTTACTTAATGATGATGAAACATTTGTTTATGATGCGATGCCTCCAAAATTGGTTGGTGTAGATGCTGTGACTATCAGAGGACAAGATGCAACTGATTATGAAGATATGGATGGTGCGGAAAATGTTATCTTGGAAGGAGATGGTCTGAAGCTTTTGTTTTATTTTGAAGAAGATTATTACATGGATAATTCTCAAGTTTATTTGAATCTAACTAATCCTGCCGTGCCTTCTAGAAGTTTAATTAGTGCATATAATGATTCTAACTTTGCTATAATGAGTCCTGAACAGGAATGTGATTATGTTGAGGCTCTTAATCAGTGGGTTTGTGGATTTATGATTTATAATGTTGAAAATACTGTAAAAATGGTTGACCTTGAGCAGGAACTTTCTGAAACCTCTTTTGTTCTTCACGTAGCTGATAAGTTTGGTAATTATGGAGATTTTAAATTTGAAGCTCAAGTCTTTGCGTTTAATAAATCCTTTAATTTATCTAATTATCCTGGTATGTTTGAGTTTGGCGTAACTAATTTAATTCCTGAGAGTATTGATCGTCGTACTACTATTCAACTTTCTCAAAAACTTATGGCTTATGTTCATGTTAAAAAAAATTATCTTGAACGTGAAGAGATTGATATTGTTAGAGGGGGAATATCTTTAGTTCCTGGTTGTCCTAGCAATCCTATATTTGTTACTGAAGAAGATTCTCTGATGTATGTTTCAGATGATGAAGATGAAAGTGAAGGAACCAATGTCTTTAATAATGCTGCAAGTTTTGGTGAAGATGACGAATCTGATGAAGAAGATGACTCTGATGAAGAATCTGAAGATGCTACTTCTGCAGAAGACATCATGGCGGTTACTTTTGACACTGTAATAGAAGATGTTAGTGCATTTGGTCTCATTTATGATCCTGCGTATAATTATTCTGATTTTAGTTTATTTATTCGAACTAAGAAATTAGAAAATCCTCCCGATATTAGTCATGTTATATTGAATTGCAGCTTTGATGTTTTTGCTGCAAGTAAGAAGATTGGAGTCTTTTTTCCTAAACAAACTTTTGACCTGAAGTTTGATATAAATATGTCTCATGATCCTGTAACTGATGATCTAAGTGAAGCTTTGATAAACAAGTTGAAAGGTGAAATTGAATATTTGAACATGGGCTTCTACGTTTTGTATATTATTAATAAGATTTTTAATGTTCTTAGAACAATTTGTGATCTTGGTGGAGTTCTTAAGATGGCTTATCAAGCTGTCATTCTTCTTAGAGAACTAACTATGCCTTTGTTTATTGCTATCTATAATATTGCTGAGAAGGCGGATGCCGGTGGCAGCGTCGCGAAAGGTACTCAAGATATATGGGATTATATTAATTTGTTAGCTTGCAAGTTAAAAGAGGGTAAGCTAGGTGTTTGGTCTCTTGAGAAAGATAGAAATGCCATTCTTGGGAGTGACCGAAAAGTAGGTGATGGTCCTGGAACTGGTACTTCGGATAGAGTTGGTGGAACTAGATATGGTGCTCTTGGTTGGGTTGAAGAAACTGGTTCTGATATTTGGGGTTCTCAGGCAGGTGTGGAAGATGGTGATGATAAAAAGAGTTGGGGTAACATTATACGATCTATTTGTGGTGTGGTAACTTGTGCTCAATGTACTGCAGAAGATGACATTGGAGGTCACGCTCAAGATACTTTTGAAACTTGGTTAACTACTGGAAGTCATAATTCTTTATCTGAAAAAGGTGATCTTGGTGCAACATGGACTGAAGGAACACAAGGGGGCATTTTTGGTACTGATGCGCACGCTGGTGGTGATTCTACTGATTTTGGATTGAGTGGCGTTGGTAGTGGTGATTTCGAGGACTCTGCTGCACGTGAGTATCGTGAAGGTGCAAGTTCTGCTACAGATAATGACTGGGATGCCGGTGCAAATGCGGATTCTTGGCTATCGGGTATGAGCGGTGCTGGTGGCGGAATTGTTGGTGATCTTTTTGCAAAAAAAGCTTTAGATCCTTTTGATAATTTTTATGCAGCAGTTATGTGTTTCTGTATTCCGGGAATATTGTATCATTTGAATAAATTACGGCAAATAGACTGTAAGTATTTAGAGTGTGCGTATTATCAATCAATTAATGTTAAAGGTATTCAAGTTTGTGAAGAAATTAGAAGTATGGAAGTTTGTTTAGCTTGGACCTCGGGTTTATGGCAACTTGTTCCTTTCTCTGATGTCTTTGAGAATCTAATGGCTCTTGTTGCGATGTTTACTCACAGTTGGCCAACTCTTGTAATAATGGCTGTAAAAACATTGTTAGCTTGTAATACTATTGCTTCTGATGTGAGCACGGGTGGTGATGATGCTGGTGAGATCTCGCCTCATGATATGGCCAGTGCAGAACCTGATTGTAGATTCCAGGCTGGTGCGAAAAAAGGCCAACCTAGAGCTACTTGGCCTCTTAAGATGACTCAGAATACGGAAGATGCTACATTCATGGATTATTTTAGTGGAATTATTTGTGGTGGGTTTGATGCTTATGTTTGGATAGCGACTATGCCTCACTGGGCTGAAGAGTTCATTGATCCTGATACTTATTTAGATCAGATGCAGTTATATGAATATGATTATTGTGAAAGCGACATTGTTGCAAAACTTATTGATGAAGTAGGTGGCGAAAATGGTTAAGAGGGGAATGATATTATTGTTACTTACAGTGGCGTTCGTGTTTACGCTAAGTTTTGCTTCTTTGGTGAATGCTGTCTTCTTGGATAAACACGGGGGAAACAAGCCTTCGGGTTGGGGTGTGATGGGTCATCCATCCTACAATAGAATGTATGAGGGTGGAAATATTCTAGGATATAATTTTATTGGTGATATGCCTTGGACTGATGAGCCGGATGAATATGCTTATGACGTCATAATGGCATTTACTACGCCGGATTGGTTGGGATTAGCTATTTGTGCTGCTTCAACTACTATGGACTTTGGTACTGCTGTTGCTGGTGGCGGCATTATGGGTAGAAATAGAGGCAGTTTCTATGTTAGTGCAAATGCTGAGATTGGAAAGCCCTTCTGGAACTTTGATAAGTGTGGTAATCCATTTAATAGTACTTACATGGAAGATGAGGGTCTTACTAATTGTAATGTGATGGAAATGGAATCGATGACCGATCCTACATCAGCTAATTTTCGTAATTGCTCTCCTTGTATGAGTGTGCCTTTGTATGCTGAATGGAAAATAGGAATACCTGCAACTAGTAAAGGTCTTACAGGAGATCTAGAAGACCATTTATATTATTCAGTTTACTTCATTAATGATGATGAAATAGGGATTGAACCTGGTGAGGGTGATTACGGAATGGGTGAAGAACTTGTGCTCTCAGAATATGGAGAATATGAAGAAGGTGGCTGGGGTTCTGGTTGGGGTGAACCTAGTGAGGACATTAGATCTTCTGAGATTGAAATTGAGAAACTTATTTTTGCTGAGAATCCTGAAGGTGTTAAGTATGCCTGTTCTTATTTGACTGGTGATGACAGAGGCAGCGGAGATTACGATGATATTTTGGATATCTGTAAAGTGTCTGCCGGCGGAAACTCTCACAAGTTTGCAACTGCTTATATTCCTGCAACTTCATTCTTAACTGAAGCTGTGGATTTCATCGTAGTTGAAGGCAAAATGTGGGATGAAGACGATCTAACTGAAGAATTCGCATATCCTTTTCCTGTAATAAGTTATAGACATGTTCCTTCAGAACAAGTACTTCAAGAGATGTGCGAGGGTAGTGATGATTTTCCGTGTAGTGAACTGGATTTTGATTATGACAGTAGTTCAACTAGTTCTTCTAGTTCTTCTTCTGGTGGTGCTGCACTCGGGAATTCAGGAAGTTTTGGAGCGAGTCATTCGGAGTGATGAAATTGAAGAAAGCATCTTACTTTTCGAAATTAGTGAGCGATTTCGGTAAAAGTTTTTCTTTTAAATTGAATCACCTTTATATCTATCTATCCGATTTTGTTTTGTTTGCTGTTATTATAATCTCTTATTTGATTTTTCAGAGTGTGTTGCATGTTAAATCAAAAGCGTTAGAGAGTTCACTTAAAATATCGCCTGAGGCGTTGATTGAGAGTATAACTGCACTTGATCCTTTTTTTGATGTGGCGAAAAACTTTATCTTCTCCATAGTTGGGGGATTCATAGTTGTGTTAATAATTATTCTTGCAGTTTATGTATTATCGAGAGGATTCATCTGGCATCTTTATTTCGATAGGAAATTAAGCACTAAATATTTCTTAAAGTTTCTTTTGATGAGTGTACTATGGTTTGTCATAGTTATCTTATTCATAACAGCACTAAAATTTATGTTTAGGGAAACACTTTTCTTTATCTCATTGTTTATATTGGTTCCATTCTACATATATTTTACAACATATCTACACATACTTTGGGATGAAAAGAATGCGTGGAAAACAATTAAGTTAGCTATAAAGACGGGGTTTAAACACTTAAAGTATCATATTGTTCCTGCGATTTTGGCATTGATTATTCTAATCATTGTCTCGATAATACTAATAGGCCTTGAGATGTTCTTAGCAAGTGCATTTGACACTATAATGGCGCTTATCTTGATACTCTATTTAGTGTGGTTGAGAAACTATATTTATCATGTTTATCTCTCCATATCTAAGCGTAAGCATTAAATAAGGGTTTTTCTTTGTTTTTGTTATGAAGTTAAGAAAGATAGAAGTTATTTTGTTGATTATTCTCGTCTTATTTGCATTTGGAGTCAGATTAGTAACGCTACCTAAAGGAGATTTCCTGGGAGCAGATAATTTCTATCATTATTCTATCTTAAAGCAATCTTATGAAAATAAAGAACTGTCTACTGATAATAATCTAGATGTGTGTTATGAGGGTGTTAAAGGTGGACATCCTGTTGGATTTTATTTAATTCCTTATTGGTTATCCTATATTATGGGTCCTTTTAATGCATTAGCAATATCATCAGCGCTATACGCTGCCATCTCGATCTTACTCTGTTTTCTTCTGTTTAAACTATTGTTCAACTCACAAATTGCGTTCATTGCATCATTCCTAATTGCGGGAACAAATGCGCACTTAGCGCGTAGCGTTGCGTTGATATACAAAGGAGACAACTTGATCTCTATTTTTCTCTTCTTGGGCTTGATATTTGCTGTAAAGATGCTTGAAGAAGATAGACTGCGTCTTAAGTTATACTATGCATTAGGTGTTGGGTTTGCAACAGGGCTGGCGACGATGTTCTGGAATGGCTATTTACTTGTTCTTGCAATAGTTAATACTTCGATTATTCTCTATATTCTTTATGAGTATATTAAACAGAAGGAGGTTAGATTAAACTTAATTGCTGCCTCAGTTGCTTTGGCGGTACAATTTGTTCTAGTTGAAGCATTAGGTCATATGTTTGTAACTATTTTTGCTGATTTCTATAAAGTAACTTATATTTTATATTTTATTCTACCTGCTTTTATTCTATTTGGAGTATTAGAGATATTTGGTAGACTAGGACAAAAAGATGTTAGATTAAGATATTTGCCGTTTGTATTGTTTGCTCTATTTGGATTAATTATTTTTGTTTGGAAGTTTGCAATGATTCTAGAAATACTGACTGGTTTTGGTTACATTAAAGCTGACGATCCATTCTCGCAGAATATACAAGAATTAACTCCTTTAACTTGGAGCTATCTTTGGTTTCATGTTTGGTTTTTTATTCTAACTGCAATTGGCGGACTGTATTTTCTATTTAAGAATATGACTGCAAAAAGAGTCTTTGCGATTTTACTGGTTGTGGTGTTTGGTTATATGATGATTGTTTCCAAGCGATATGTCTTTTTAGCGTCTATCCCTATACAACTTTGTTCTGCATTATTCATCTATGCATTAATTAATAGTTTTAAGAAATATAAGAAGTGGCTATATGTTGTTCCTATTTTGTTGATTTTAGTTAATGCTGCTTATTCTGTTAATGCGGTTACTACTCACCTTAATCCTAGGGTGGATGATGATTTTAAGAATTCATTGTATTATTTACAAGATAATTCTGAAGATAAAAGTTGTGTTATTTCAACTTGGGAAAAAGGTGGGATGGTGCAAGCGTATTCTGGAAGACATTCTTATACCTCGTCTGTTGGTGGGCAACACATAGAAAGAATTAAAACAGTAAACGATTTCTTTCTAAATAACATTAATCAATTCACACAGGAAAATCTATACGTTCTTGTACAAGAATCTGACTTGCTTCAAATCAAAAGCATGACTCCTTTGATTGAAACGGAGAACATTGGTGGTTCTATTATTGCGGTAACTTCTTTGCAAGACAAAGGAGAATACGAGGAAATGATTCTACAATCTAATGTCGATGGCAAGAGATATATGATTAATCGTTACAAAGATGGATCGAATGTTGAGTTCTATATTCTGAATGGTGCGGAGAGAACATCTATCAAGACTCTTATTGTCAAACAGACAGATAAGCCGACTGCAGTTGTTGAAAAATCAGAATATAATGATGATGGTTGTTTATTTATAGGGAACAAAATCTCTGCTTATTTTTCAAGAGCACTTTGTGACTCTAATCTTGTTAGGTTAATTGCGGATTTAGATGTTGAAGATTTAACTAAAACATATTCGGGTAGAGGAATTTCTATATACAAGTTTAATTAAAAAAATAAGAATAAGATTTACTCTGTTTTCTTGGTAACAAACTCAGTGTAATTGCATTTACCGCAAGTTACTCTGTTTTTATGCTGACCTAGAAAAACTCCTACACCGCATTTAGGACAGAACTTATGGTCTCTTTCTGCTTTATCACCTGAGACTTTATAGTGTTGCCATTTCTTTGATGTTAGCTTCGTCTTCTTCTCTTTCTTTCCTTTTGCTTCTTTCTTTGCCATTTTCTAGTGTGATTTATTCAGCAGGTTTTTCTGCTTCTTTCTTTTTTTCTTCTTCAGCTGGTTTCTCTTCAGCAGGAGCTTCTTCTTTTTTCTCTTCCTCGGCAGGCTTTTCCTCTGCTGCAGGTGCTTCTTCGGCTGGTTTTTCTTTAGCAGGAGCTTCTTCTTTTTTCACTTCAGGTTCCTTATGTTTCTCAACCAGTTTCTTAAGCTCGAATTTTTCTAGTTCTTCTTTATTATCGTAAACGTGAGCAATAACTTTAACATCGCTTTTTCCATATTTAGGATAAATGTGTTTTAGAATAACTAATTCAGGATCTTTATTAAGTTTCTTTGCTAATTGTTTTTTAAGATCTAATCTAGATGGTGTTGGACCTTCTGATTGAATCATAGCAGAGACTCTTTTTCTCGATAGTAACTGCATATCTTTTTCTTTTAAAATCTCTATATCCATTTTAACTTACCTACACTTTATTGCATATTCGCCTTTAACTTCAATTCCGATCTTTTGTGCGACTTCTGATTTGTTTGCGTCACTTATATAGATTCTTCCTTGCCAGTTAGTCGAAAAATTAGATGTTTTATCGACCGGGCATTCGTCGCCTTCAATAAACATCTTGCATGATTTGCATACTTTCTTTTTCATTTTATCCTCTTACTTAGCTTTTTTAGGTTTGTTTTTATCTTCTTCCATCCATTCAAACTTACCTAACCATGGTTGTCTCATAGTTAATCCGAGTTTAGGATTATTTACATCTTTAAAGCTAACTGCGATCATTCTTGCTCTACATCTATCTCCGCCTTTAAGAGATCTCTTGGATTCTTTTCCGTTAAGTACTCCGTCTTTACCGAAGCTTACGAAATCATCCATTGTTTGTGAAACGTGAATCATTCCCTCGATCGGGCCTATGTTAATGAATGCACCAAAATCAGTTATGTCTTTTATTCTACCAAGAACAACTTCTTGCATTTCTGGTTTGTATGTTACTAATTCAAATTCAGAACTATAAAATGATGCACCGTCGCCAGGTATCACAGTTCCATCTTCGATTTTTTTAACATCTGAAACATCAATTACGATGCCTATCTCTGGAGAGATGTAACCATCGTACTTCTTCTTAATCATTTTTATGACCGCTTCTTTTGTGCTAACTCCGAATAACTCGGGTGACACTCTGATGTGGTCTTTTACAGTTGTTTTGTAAAACATTTCACACAAACCTCAGATATTTTTTTTGTCTAAGCGTTAAGACCTTAGCTTTCTTGGCTTTTACGCGCTCTTTGAGCCCTTTGTCTTGTGTACAGACAACCCAATTTTCATCGACAAGCTCAACTATCTGATCATCAACGTATGAGTCCGATTCTGAACTTATGATATTTATTTGTTGCGCTTTTAATATGTCTAAAGCCAGCTTCGAAGCTCTTTTATCTGCTCCTTTGCCGCATTCTAAGATCTTATCTATCTCTTTTAAGCTATCCCTTAGTATATTGAGCTTACTTTTCGGTCCACAGTTCTCTCTGATCTCTGTATAGATATCTACGCCAAATTGGCCCGGTATGAGTAGAAAGTTCGTATCTAAGAGCACTTTTGCAGGTTGAGCCATATTTAAACGTCAGCTTTGTCTTTTTATAAAGCTTTGTGTCGCCTTGAATTGGGCAACTATGAATTTATCTGATTTGTAGAGCCATCTTCTTATCTTTTGCCAGAAGCTCAATTTATTCAACCAAGTGTTAAATGTAAGATCTTCCGTGTATTGGTTTCCTTTCTTGTCTTTAAACGATATACTTATTCTTCCAACATTGTCTCCATCCTTTAATCCCATTGAACTAAAGCTTAATGTGAATTTCTGATCGCCATCTAAGATAGGTGTGTGAAATTCTTCGAAGTCTCCATTTTGTTGAATAATTAAGTTTACATCTTGAGGGTTGGAGGTTGAATGTTTCTCAACAATGAATGATACATCGTAGTATTGATTAAAGTCAACTTTTTTTGGTACTTTGATTTCATTAACTATTATCTCTGGTTTGTCTGCGATGTAGGATTGAATGTAATCTTTTTTGTTGATTGATTCTCCTCTTAATGAGAACATTAGTTCTTGAACGCCTAGTGTTGTTATTTGGTTTTTGAGTTTAATTGTTTTCTTTTCATTTTCGTTTATTGATGTTTTTGTACATTCGTTTTCAAAACAAACACTAACTGATGCGTATCTCTTATTTTCTTTATTATTTATTGTACACTCTGCTTTTATTTCTTCATAATTATAATAGAATTCATCTTGAACTTCACACTTAAATTCAATACTGTCTTCTTCAACTATGGATTCTTGAGTTGCGTGTGATTCGACGTATCTCTCTGTAAACAATCTATCGTCGAATGATGCGCTAAAGCTGACTTTCGATGTTCTGTTAAATTGATCATATATTGTTATAGGGAAATTATATATTTTTCTTCGATCTAGTGTGTCTGAGATTCTAACTTTCCAGAAAATATGTTTTGTTTCTTTTGGTTTTAGTAGAATATGTTTAGTGAAGTCATCAAAATATTCTAACAATGTGGTTTTTGCAATACTTATGGTTACAGGTGAGTAATAGTCTTCAGTGTTTGTTAATTCTATAACTGCTAAGTTGTATGATCCAAAACCTACTGCTTTTTCTAGAACTTTGGTCTTGATTGCTAGTGGATTCTTAACTTCGCCTTTTCTTTCGATGATTTTGGTTTGTATTGCGGGTTCAGTTACTTCTAGATTAACATTTTTACCTTGCCATTCAAATTCAGTTGTACTCTCGCTAGAGTCTACTCCTATCTTGCATGTTATGTGTAGTGGATTAATCCAACCAAATTCTGCATAAGTGACATCAAATGGAATCCAACCATATCTTGGAAAGTACACTTCTGACCAGCCATGCAATCCCCAGCTATCGTCAAATAGTTGTGAGTTTGTGTATGATATTCCAGAAACGAATCTTGCGGGAATGCCTGATGCTCTGCAAAGTCCGATGAATAAATTTGTTAGTTCATCGCACACTCCCCTTCTTGTATTGAGCACTACACTGGATCTTTCTGATGCTTCTAACGATAGTGTATCGAGGCTATAGTTTATGTTCTTGTTCACCCATTCTGCAAGTGTGAATAATACTTCGTATAAGTCATTTTTATCTCCTATTAGTTGATTAGCAGTTTTCTTCACGACTGGATGATCTGAGTCAATGTTTGTTGATGGTTCTAGATATTTGTGTGTATCTTCAGGTAGATCTGTTAATGGGTACTGAACTTTACTTGTAACTTTCTTTATTCTGTTTTTAGCTTCAATCACAGAAGTTAGAGAGTAACTCATTTGTTGATCTGGATTGTTCCATTGAAATATGTATGAGTCTCCAAAATTTACTCCTTGGGGATCTGCTTTTATTGATAATATTTCTTGTTGCCATGTATTTTTTGGTATGAAAGACAAATTTACAAAAACATTTTTCAGATAATAGTTGCTTGAAGATGGTTTGACTGTCATCTCTGAGCTAATGGAATTTTCAATCAGAAATGATTCTGTATTGTAAAGCCATGAACTATCTTGGGCAGCTATTGCTGGGAGAATTATAAAGATCATTAGAATTAACAGCATTACCTTTTTCATTGATTTGATATCTTGTTTATTGATTTATAAAGATTTACTTAGAAATACTTAAAAATAATCCTTTGATTCGTGTATCCATGACAACTTATAGGCTAAATAAAGACGTTTTGAGGAAGGCTAAAGAATTGGGGCATTGCCCTTGTGATTTGAAGAAGGTTTGTCCCTGTGACGAATTTCTGAATGATGATAAGTGTCATTGTAAAGCTTATGAAGTTGTTGAAGAGTAATTCTGTTTATTGTATAAAAGAAAACGCCGCGGACGAGATTTGAACTCGCGTGCCCCGAAGGACATCGGATCTTCACAGGCCACCTAAAAGGCAGTGCCAATAGCAATCCGACGCTATGGCCAGACTAAGCGACCGCGGCATTGAGCTAGAAGTAAAATAGTTTATTTTTAAACGTTTCTATACCAATCTTTATATATCCATTTTGTGGCTCAAATACTATGAGAATTGCGCTAATTAATGATATGATCTATCCATATACTAAAGGTGGTATTGAGGTTAGAAACAAGCAGATCGCTGAGCGTCTTGCTAAACTAGGTCATGAAATCCATATATTTGGAGCTAGGCTTTGGGATGGGGATGATTTTGTAAGGAATGCTGTTAATTATCATGGCGTTCATTATTATAAACGAGTTTATGATGCTTCTGGAAAGCGAGATGCACTGAATCCATTCATTTTTGCAAAAAAACTTCCAAAGGCTTTATCTAAATATGAGTTTGATGTAATAGACTGTAGCAGTTCTACTTACTTCCCCGCAATTAGTTGTGAAAGATATTGTAATCGTAATAATATTCCTTTAGTTGTTAGTTGGAACGAAGTTTTTGGTGATTATTGGGATGAATATGCTACTAATCCTATGAGCGCGAGAGTTGGTAAACGATATGAGAAAAAAGTTATGAACTTGAATGCAAATGTTTTGGCAGTTTCTAAATTTCTAAAGAATAGACTAGTTCAGTTTGGTGTTGATGGTAAAAAGGTTACTGTTATTTCAAATGGTGTTGACCTTAAAGCTATTGGCCAAGCGAAAGCGGGTAAGAAAAAGTTTGATTTAATGTTTGCGGGCAGGTTGCAAAAATTGAAAAATGTGGATATGTTTGTTGAAGTGGTTAGGATTCTAAAAAAAGGGCATCCTAAGATATCTGCAATCATTTGTGGTGAGGGTCCTGAACGGGATAGACTTAATCAATTAGTATTAAAACATAATCTTGTTAAGAATATTACTTTTACTGGTGCTGTGGAACAGTCTAAGGTTTATTCTTATATGAAATCTTCTAAGATGTTAATTATGCCTTCAGAAACAGAAGGGTTTGGTATTGTTGCGATTGAAGCTGCCGCTGCGAGATTACCTGTGATTACTATTAATACTTTAAGAAATGCTGTTGTTGATGTGGTTAAAGATAAGAAAACTGGATTTGTTGTCGCTAAAGACGTGCTTCTTCTTGCCAAGGTATCTGAGATTTTGTTGAAAAACTCTAAGCTTAGAAAAAAGATGGGTGCCGAAGCATACAAATTAGTCAAAGAGAATTACACTTGGGACAATGTTGTTAAAAAGATCGAGAAATATTACAAAAAAGTTAGTTCTTAGTCATTATCTTCTTTAATTCTGTTATATCTTCTTTGTGAATCCCTTTAATTATATACATTATTGCTAAGTAAATTATTATTCCTGCAATTAGGTTTATTACAACATGCAATACATTCGCTAAATAGAATACTGCAACCCCCATAATTATTGATGAGATTATTGGTTTTATTGATGACTTGAATATGAGTGAAGATGTGTGTTTTTGTAGATATATTCTAAGTGCAATAAAGATTATTGCTTGAGTTGCTATTGCCGCTATTCCTGCACCTATGATGGAATATTTAGGTATTAATATTAAATTCAATACTATGTTTATTATTGCTGCAATAAGAATAATTATGGTGTGTACCTGTTGTTTGTTGATTGCATTCACTGTTGTTGCGAGTATATAATTCAGAAACATAATTCCTAATGCCCAAACTAGTATTTGCACACCTATTGTTGCATTCACAAACTCAATGGAGAATAATAAGACTACAAACTCTTTTGCAAGCAAGGTTGTGCCAATCATCATTGGCCAGATAATAATGGAGATAATTCTTGTTGAATTATTAAATATCCTGTTTAGGTTTTCTTTCGATTTCTTAAAGTTAATCGACATCTGTGGTAGAATGGATTCTGATAGTGCAATGGGTATGAACAATAATGAGTATATCATTGTTGTTGCTGCTCCGTACCATCCAACTACTTCATCTCCTTTGAAGAATGATAGTATGATTACGTCAATTCTGAAATATAGTGCGATGAGTAATGCGGTTATCATGAAGGGGGCTGACTCTTTTAATATCTTTTTTGTTAGAGCTATGTCTGGTTTCAAGTTTGGTCTTGAGAACTTTGTAGATCCGATAATGAATGTTGCTGCTAAGTATACTATGCTTAGGATGAGAAATGCCATCAATAAACTAACAATGTTTGGGTTGGTTAATAATATCAATAGTCCTACTAAAACTACTGCTATTCTATAAACTACTAATAGAATTGCTTCATATTCCATTTGCTCATATGCTTTGAAAGTTGATCTATACGCCAAAGCAATAAATTCAACAAATGTGTATAGTGCTACCAAATACGCAATATTCTTTGTTGCTTGAGGATAGTCTAGTACGTTAACTACAATAACTAGGAGAATAAATGTAATTATTGAAAGAACTAATTTTATGTTTAACGCATTACCTATATATTCTGCAGCTTGTTTCTTCTTTCTAGATATTTCTCTTATCAAATAGGTATTTAATCCGAAATCTGCAACTGTTGCGAAGATAACTGCTAAAGATAATGCGAAGGTATATTTTCCAAAAACTACATCTCCTAGAGTTCTTGCCATTACAAATAATAGAATGAATGAAAGTAGATTGTTTAATGCATTTGATGCTATTAACAGCGTAGTGTTTCTACTTATCTTTTTCATCTTTAACGGTTAGTGCGAGTGTTATAAAAAATAGTAATGTTATTTCTTGATAAAAGAAGATATGTTCGACTAATCCTTGAACTAATAGTGCAAATATTCCCGAATACAAGCCTATATTGAGTGTGCTGGTTTTATGTTTCAAAGGATATTTGAAAAGTGTTAATAACATCCATATAAGTACTGCGAGCACTATTAGCCCTGATTCAATTGCAATATTCAGAAATACATTATGCGCGTGCTGTGCATTCTTTGCATCAGGGAAGTTTTCTTTGTACTCTGGTATGAATGATCCGACGCCATATCCGTGTAGAGGACTTTCTTTTATCATTTGTAGTGAATCAGTCCATATTGGTACTCTGCCTGCTAAACTTGGATTAATGGTTCTTTCTTTGAGAATAAAATAAGATACTGGTGCTGAGATGATTAGTAGTAGTACAATTGCAATGGCTCCAGTTAATATTTTGTTTTTATTTGTTAGTTTTGTTTTTAGGATTGTGAATAGTACTAAACCTGCGATTAACCCTAGCCATGCACCTCTAGATGCGGTTAAAAAAAGACATACAACTCCTATGAGTGTTAAGAGAATCAAAGGTATTTTTATTTTTATTTTCTTTACATAGAATGTTAGTGCAATTAAAAGTGGAGTTACTAGTACTAAATATTCTCCTAAGATGTTTGGATTTCTAAATGTTGAAGATAATCTTTTTTGATAGTATGTGTCGGATGTTGATAATATGTGGGAGCTAATGCTTTTTATTTTAGGAAATAAAAATTCGGCAATGCCGTAAAGTGTAACGATCGCATATCCTATAACTAGTGCAATGATTGCTTTCTTTTTTTCAATTGGATTATTAAGAATATAGAAGTACATAATTATTGCAACAAGCATATGGATAAACATAACTAATCCGTATAGTACATAATTTGATCCTTCAGTTACTAATTCGTATGTATTTGTTATTAATGAGGTTTTATCTTGAAGGTGTGTGCTTATTGTGGGTACTGATGGTATGAGTGATACAACTAAAAGAATTGCAAAAATAATTAGGGGTACATTAAGTCTTGATTTCTTAAATTTTATTTCTTTAGCTGAGATTAATTCTGTAACCCACTTTAATATTAACAGATATGCGAGTATGTCTGTGATTGGTACTGGAAACTTAGCAATAAATGGTTCAAAGTGAAGTGATATTGGGATTATTACTAATAATAGATAAAAAGCGTATTCTTTCTTTTTCCACACAAATAGTGCTAGAATTGCTATCAATGCGATTGTTGATAGTTTTGAGGTTGCACTAATTATTGACAGCACTAGAGCCCCTGTAATGCCCATAATTGGTAGAATTAGAAGAGCTTTACTAATTGGATTGTATTTTTTAGGTATCTTCCAATAGTTCATCCTTTCGTTCTGGTGTTTTCCATTTATAAATGTATTCATCTTATTCGCCCAATCCTTCTTTTTTAGGCCTTGTAGGTGCAATATTTAGTTTATCGTCACTAACAAATGAAAAACTATTTAAAGGCTCCTTTCTGCGTGTATATTAAAATGGCAAGAACAAATTCACATTTAATTGATTCTAAAGGACGTCTTTTTGGAAAGATCAATGTTATAGATGCTTTAGTTTTTTTATTCATTATTCTGGTTGTAGTAGCAGGATTAAGGTTTGCTTTTTTTGGACCTGAACCCCAGATGACTATGGTCAAATTAGAACTAAAGAATCAACCTGATTACATTTATGATAATTTACATGTTGGTGATATTCTTCTTTTGAATGATAATAATAATTCTATGATTGTTGATATTGCTGTAACTTCAAAGAAAGGCTCTGAGCGTGATTTGTTGATTCTTGCTGATTTGGATGCTGAAGTTGATGATGTGAAGATCTTTTTTGGAAATCAAGAATTAAAAGTTGGCAAAACAATTAAGTTGGCAACTCCTTTTGTGGAATTTGTACCCACCATTGTTAGTTTTGGTAACGATCTGGGTGAAATTACTACGGATAATAAGATTGTAACTGTTCTTTTTGAAAACGTTAAGCCTTGGATTGCTGACTCATTAATTGTTGGAGCGAAGCAAGAAGTTCAAGGAGATGTTGTAGCTTCTTTACTGAGTAAGGATATTACTCCTGCAAAAATGGTAGTGCAAAGTGAAGCTGGAGACGTATTCCTAAGAGATCATCCTCTTAATAAAGATGTTCGGGCTACTGTAGAAATCAGCAGTCAAAATATGAACAACTATAACTACTTTCAAGGATCTGAAGTATTTGTAGGCGGGTCGCTTACTTTTTATTTTGATGGTCTCACTGTCAGTGGTCATGTAATAAACCTTGAATAAAATGTCTTTTTTTTTAGATTTAGGTTCTACTCTGCGTGTTTACGTTGGGCGGATATGGTCTGGTAGCAATCTTAATAGTAGTTTTAATGCATTTTTCTCTAAATATCCTGATTATTTACTTTCTGCATTGGTGATGAGACGGTCTTCACTGGTTTGTTGCTTTGTTGAATCAAAATATCTTGTTAAATTTAAGAACGTGGGATCTCGATTTATTGGTATTTTCAAAGAAAGTGCACTTGTGACTTGTTGTAAAAGAGTTAGTTCTGATTTTTATGCTGACTCAATGAAATTTGTTTTTTCACTTATATTGTTAAGTTTAGTCCTAAATTTCTCTCTTTGGTTACTATTGGCCGAGGTAACCTTATTTGGAGTTGTATTAAGAATTCTATTAATTTTAATTGCCGTTCTTATATTATCTCTTAGACATTTACAATCTAATTCGATAACTTGTTCGATCACGAGGTTAAAATGAATAAGAAAATAATGGATTACTTATTTGTTAACCGTAGTAGTAAACAAACTGTGATGAAGAATACTTTCTGGTTATTTCTTGCTGATGGAGTTAATAAAGTAACATTATTAATTCTTACAATCTTACTTGCGCGTTATCTAGGTGTGGCGGGATATGGTAAATTCAGTTTTGCACTTAGTTTCGCAGCTTTGTTCACAATTATTGCCAGTTTTGGAATTAATACTCTAACTGTACGTGAGCTGGCGCGCACGAAATCTTCGCACAATAACTACCTTAATAATCTATTATTTCTTAAGTGTGTTCTGGCTATTATTGCTATTGTTTTTATAGCACTAGCTTCAACATTTGCTGGTAAGAACTTTGAACATCAATTACTAATCTTTGTTTTAGGTTTATATGTAATATTCAACAATTTCAGTGATTTCTTTAGGGCGGTGTTCAAAGCATTCGAGAAGATGCAATATGAGGCACTGTCTAAAGTGGTGCAGTCGATTATATTATTAATTCTAGTTCTCTTATCTTTCTACTTGCGTGTTTCTATTAATTGGATTGCTGCTTGTTATGTTGCGGCTAGTGTGATTGGTTTGCTAGTCACGGGTTTGTTAATTCATACGAAGTTTAGTGGTTTGAGATTTAAATTTGATGCTATTATTTGTAGGCGAATATTGTCAGAATCTTGGCCATTTGCATTAAGTAGTGTCTTCTTTTTCATATACTTTAGTATTGATACTGTGATGCTTTCATTTATGCGTGGAGATGTTGAGGTTGGTACATACTCAGTTGCATATTCTTTGATTGCTGCATTATATTTTATTCCTTATCTTATGTCAATGCCTTTTTTTCCTAAGATGTCTAAGTTGTTTGGTGGTGTAAAGTCCAAAATCAATAGTTTACTTAAGCATTGGTACTCTAATTTAATTCTAGTGTTAGTTCCTTTGTTTATTCTAACTTTTATTTTTGCAGATGATATTATTCTTTTATTGTATGGCTATAATTATTCTAAGTCTATATTGGTGTTCAGGATACTACTTATTTCACTCATCTTCAAATTTATGTCACACCCTCCTGCGTTCTCTTTGTCTGCTTTTAATCAACAGAAGAAACGTATTCTTGTTCAAGGAGTTGTGGCGTTGTTTAATGTGGTTACTAATTTAATTTTTATTCCAATATATGGATTTCTTGGTGCGGCAGTTACAACTGTCGCTAGCGAGTTCTTACTATTATTATTGTATAATTTTATATTCTTTAAATCGATTAACGGCGGTGTGACTAAATGAGACGGATGATTGCAAATTATATCAAAGTACGACCAACTTTGAAAATGAAGTACTATGCTCTGAGAAAAGTATTGAAGGGTGAGTTATCTATCAAAACAGTTCTCTCTAATTTTCAAAGAAAAATAAAACTCAAATCAGGTTTAGTCAGGCGAGAATCTGTCAGTTTAGATAATCTTATGATTGGTCAACAAGCAGGCATTCCTTTAGAGCAATGGATAGAGAAAACGAAAGAGTATTCTCGTATCTCGGTTCTTTTATCTGAATCCCCTTATGTAGATATATTAAGATTGATAGATGAGAATCCAGCTATTCTTAACAATAAGAGTGAGATCGTGAATACCTCTTACTATAAAATGTGTGATGTTTGTATAAAGCATACTGGACATTTCATGGGTAAAAAAACCAGCCGAGGTATTCTCTCATGGATTGGTGAGTATTATGCATTTTATCAGAAGATTAAGAAAGGATCGTGTTGTAAAACTTCTTCTGAATTTTCTAACGAAGGCCATTCGAAGGTTGATGATTTAATTCAAGTGTTTAAATTGAATAACTCTGAGTATTACGAAATTGTTGATGGCCATCATAGGTGTGCAATATATTATCTTCTTGGAAAGAAGACTATTAAATCCAAAGTTCTTGGAGATAAATTTAGCTATTTACAGAGAATTATATTGGGGAGTAAACAAGTATTTGATTATGAGGTCTATCAGCCTTTAGATGCGCCTGAAGTTCGAGATTGGCGTCTGGTGAGGGGTTGTGATGACCGTCTATCTATGATGTTCAGTTTTCTTAAGAAAAAGAAGATTGCAGTATCGCGTATTAGTTATGCAGATCTTCCTTGTTCTTATGGGTATTTTCTTAGCGCTTATAAGAAAAAAGGATCTAAAGTGAGAGGTATTGATCTTGATAATAGTTCTTTGAGAATTGCAAGAGAGATTAATGGTTTGACTGAGAAAGAAGTAAATAAAGCAGATATCATGACTTTCCTTAAATCTTCTAAGAGATATGATGTGGTTTCTTGCCTTAGTTTACTTCATCATTTTGCACTTGGAGTTGTTCCAGGTTCTTATGTAAGTCTCCTCGAGAAACTTGATAAGGTGACTAAGAAAGTACTATTTCTGGATACTGGTCAAGCGCATGAAAAGCAATACAAGGGGAAACTTGATGAGTGGACTGATGAATTTATTATTTCTGAGATTCTTCGTCATACTTCATTTAAGAAAGTAATTGTATTGGGGAAAGATCATGATAATGTTGGAACACAAAAAGGGGACAATGCTAGAACTTTGTTTGCATGTGTGAAATAAATAATGGCTAATAATAATTTGAGTGTGGAATCGCGTATTTTCATTTTGATAGGGGGTATTTTGATTGCATTAATCTCATTATACGCTCCTGTGTTTTTATTTGTTATTGTGCCGTTGTTATTGGTTTTTATCTTTAAGAACAAATTTAAAGATCATTTCTTTATTTATCTTTTAGTTATTTTCTTTCTACCTTTTAGAGGGATAGATATATTGTTTTTCAAAATAAGTGACTTTTTAATAATTATTTTATTGATTATGTTAATCTTATCTAAAAAACGAATGAAATGTTTGGTGCCTAAAGATATAATTATAGTTCTGGTTGTTTTTATTGCATATGTTGTGTTAAACACACTATTTGCATCACATTTTATTGACGGATTAGTACAACTAATTAGATATCTTCTTTTGTTCATATTTTTCCTGTTAAGCACCGTATTAATTGATACCAAACGAAAATTAATGAAATCGATTTATGTTTTTATTTCAGGTGCTTTGGTGTCTGCAGTTATAGGTTTAGTTGCGGCGGGCGCTTGGTTTAACGGATTACGATTTAATGGTGTTGACACTTTTTTAATTAAAATCTGGCCCTTTCTTCATGGTTCGGAGTTAAGGATCATGCCCTTTTATACTGATCCAAATCACTATGCGAGTTTGTTACTCGTTCCATTGATTTTCATTTTTACTTACTCTTTACTTGCTAAGTTGAATAAACGAGATTATGCATTATCTATTTCTGCATTTATACTTCTAGCTTCCGCATTTATTTTAACGATCTCTAGGAGTGCTTTATTGGCGCTGGGTTTGGTGTTTTTAATAATTCCATTTTTCGCACGTAAGCGGTGGATCTCAGCTATGTGGGCAGTTTTGCTACTCTTGATAATTCCTTTGTCACTATTTAATATAGGTGTAATTGGTGATGTGGGTATTCAAACTCTTCAAAAGTATCGTTATGGTGTTAATGCTGATTACGATTCAAGACAAGATATTTGGAATTCAGGTTTTAATATGTTATCTGATAACTCTCTTGTTGGTGTAGGTTTGAATGGCTTCCAGTACAATATTCTTAAGTATAAAGAAATTGATGCGAGAATATCTCACAAACAATTCTTCCCTCATAATATATACCTTAAATCTTTAACTGAGACTGGTTTAATAGGTTTTATTTTGTTTATACTACTCATAGGAGTTTTTTTACGTAATGCATTAAGAAATGCGATATTTTGTAATGGCTGCCTGTCTTTTGCAATTCTTTTTGCAATATTGGGGCTTTTAGTTCAAGGCTTTTTTTTAGATTTATTTACTGCGAGACATCTTTGGTTTGTATTTGCATTGGTTGTTGTAGTTGGTAATTTAGGGGGTGACTCTGTTGAAAGTTAGCTACATAATTCTAACTTGTAATCGGAGTGATGAATTGTTAGAGTGCATTAAATCAATTAAATCTCAGACCTATCGTAATCAAGAGATAGTTTTGATAGATAATGGGTCGAAAGAAGATCAAACGAAGTTCATCTCTACAAAGTTTAAGAGAGTAAAGTGTGTTAGATTAAAAACTAATACAGGTGTGTGTGCAGGTAGGAATGTGGGGATTAAGCACGCATCTGGTGATATTCTGGTCTTTTTAGATGATGATGAAATCTTGCCGTCGAAATATGTGACTAAACGTATTGTTGATAAATTTAAATCCGACTCATCTATTGGTGTATTGACATTTAAAGTTGTAAATTTTTTTGATAAAAAAGTTGAGCGGCGTACAATACCGAGTAAGAATAAAGAATTAGCGGAATCTGAATTTGAAACAAGTTATTTTTTGGGTGGTGCGAATGCAACTCGTAAGGAAGTATTCAATGAATGCGGATTGCTTGCAGAACGATTCTTTTACAGTATGGAAGAATCAGATTTGTCCTATAGAATTATGAAAACGAATCATAGAATAGTTTATTATCCTAAGATTAAGTTTATTCATAAACATAGCCTTAAGCAAAGAAAAGCTTGGCAACATATTTATTATCCTTTTCGAAATCGAATCTGGATGATTACTAAGTATTTACCTTGGAGATATGCATTATCTCAACTGATTATTTGGGGGGCCTATTACTTTCAATTAAGTCTTCGTCAAGGATTTATTAGATATTATTTTAAATCAATTTATGATGGATTTAATGGGTTAAATACTTCTTTGAGATTGCGAGAAGAGTTTAGGCTGGATTCTGTTGCAATTAGAAAGATTAAAAAATTAAATGGGAGGTTGTTATACTAAAAATGATTGAGCTATTATTTGTGCTATCTTTGGCTTTGGTCTTATATTTATACTTTGGATATCCTTTGATAATTAGTTTTCTAACTCTCTTTTGTTCTAGAACTGGTGAGAAGTCTTCTGTACTTCCTAGTGTGACTTTGTTGATGTCTGCATATAATGAAGAAGCAGTTATTGAAAAAAAGATAAAAAATTCTTTGGCGTTAGATTATCCTAAGAAAAAATTACAAATTATTGTTGTGAGTGATGGTTCTTCTGATAAAACTGATGCCATTGTAAAAAAGTATGGATCTAAAGGGATTATTTTAAACAGAGTTGAAGGTAGAGGTGGCAAGAACGTTGCTATAAACAAAAGCATGCAGCTTGTTAAAGGCGAAATTGTTGTATTTTGTGACACGAACTCTATGTATGAAAAGAATGCGATTAATGAATTAGTTTGTTACTTTTCTAATAAACAAGTTGGGTGTGTTTCGGGAGAACTAAGATATTTAGATGCGAAAACTGGTGTTGGTAAGGGTGAAGGTTTATATTGGAAATATGAACAATTTATAAAAAAGCAAGAAAGTAAACTAGGCCAACTGCTCTCTGCAAATGGTGCTATCTTTGCGGTTAGAAGAAAGCTGTTTAAACAACTTAATCCGAAGGTTGCTAATGATTTTCAAACACCTCAAGATGTTGCAAGTCAAGGTTACAAAGTTGTTTATGCCCCAAAAGCTATTGCGTTTGAGAGGACGGCTGAGTCTGCTAAAGAAGAGTTTAATAGGAAGACTAGAATAATTGCTAGAGGTTTTGAAGGATCTTTTATTTTATTTGATAAGTTTACTGGATTCAGATTCTTTGAATGGTTTTGTCATAAGTTTCTAAGATGGTTAGTTTGGATATTCCTAGTTGTACTGTTTATCTCTAATGCATTTTTGCTTGATGTTCTAGTGTTTAGATGGTTATTTTATCTTCAAATCTTATTTTATTTTATAGCATTATTGGGTCCACTATTGTCAAAAACAAAGCTACCTTTGGTTTCAGTACCTTATTATTTTTGTATGGTTAACATTGCAGCAATGATTGGTTTATTCAAGTTTATTACTAGAAAACAAAAAGCAAGTTGGGAACCGCCTAAATCTACTAGGAGGGAGGATTAGTATTATGGTAGATCATTCGAGAACTTATAAGATTAAGTCAGTTCGTAACGCTCCTCATATTTCCCGCTTAAAGAACATATTATCTATCTTAGATTCAAAGCCTAAGATTTGTGGGAAATCATATTGTGATGTTGGTTGTAGCAATGGATATATTACTGATATTATTATGAAGCGGTACCGATTATCTGAAGTGGTTGGTTTTGATCATAGTAAAGATAATCTTAAAGTGGCTCGAGCATTATATTCTGCAATATCTTTTAGAAATATTAATCTGAATCGTACTATAGTTTCAAATAAGAAATTTAATCTTGTGACTTGTTTTGAAACTCTTGAGCATGTTGGTAATGTTGAATCTGCGCTTAAGAACATACTCAATCTAAAAGATAAAAATGGTTGTGTCTTAGTAACTGTGCCAATAGAGATAGGTTTTCTTGGGCTAATGAAATTTATAGCAAAAATGTTGATATACAGATATTCTCTCAATGAGTTGAGTTCTAAGCGGTTCTTTGTCTTAAATTATTTAGGATTTCTTTTGTCTGGTAAACGATTATCGCTTCTTAGAATAAATAAATCAGGTTGGGGATCTCACTTTGGGTTTGATTATCGCGATGTTGATGATTATTTATTATCAAATAATATCGAATATGAATCATTTAATAATTTCACCACCCGGTTCTATGTGATAAAATAGCTATTTAAAATGAAAATATATTTAAAACGTAAAATAGGAGTATGTGTTAATGTTTAATGTAATAACTGCTTCAACAGTTTTAGTGAGTTTCTTTGTTACGTTATATCTTCTTCCTAAATGGATTAAGAAGGCTCATTTTGCGGGTTTAGAAGGTAAAGATGTCCATAAACAAGATCAACATTTAGTTGCTGAAGTTGGAGGAATCTGTGTTATTGCTGGCTTTATTGCTGGGCTATTAGCATATATTGCGACAAGAACATTTATCTTCAAGGGTGGTGTGGGATATATTGACCTTGTACTTGCAACTTTAGTTAGTGTTATGATTGCACTGGTTATTGGAGTTCTGGATGATATTCTTGGATGGAAGATTGGGTTGAGTAGAAGAAGTAAAATTTTGTTAACGTTTGCAATTCCTATCCCTATTATGGTAATTAATGCAGGAGTTTCTAAAATCACATTACCTCTTCTAGGGCATGTTGAACTAGGACTTGTGTTTCCTTTGGTATTAGTTCCTTTGGCTATAATTGGTACTGCTAATGCATTTAACATGTTGGCTGGATATAATGGATTAGAAGCATTACAAGGGATTGTTATACTTTCAACTCTTGGATTAATTTCATACTTATCTGGTTCGTCATTTGCAGCCGTAATTGCATTCTGTATGGTGGTTTCATTATTGGCATTCTTATTGTTTAATTACTATCCTTCTATGTTATTTCCTGGAGATAGTATGACTTATTCTGTAGGTGCATTGATAGGTATTGTTGCTATATTGGGTAATATTGAGAAATATGCTTTAATTATGTTTATTCCCTACTTTTTTGAGTTTGTACTAAAAGCTAGAGGTAAAATGCAGAAAGAAAGTTTTGCAGACAGAAATGTTGATGGTAGTTTAAGAAATAGATATGATAAATTTTATGGGCTTGAACATGTTGCCATTGCGTTACTTTCGAAACTTAGAAT
Source organism: Candidatus Woesearchaeota archaeon (assembly GCA_018646625.1). GTDB lineage: Archaea > Nanobdellota > Nanobdellia > Woesearchaeales > JABGUJ01 > JABGUJ01. The sequence goes on from JABGUJ010000002.1 coordinate 38,465, forward strand.
TAAACCATATGAATGGCGAGTTGTGTGGTCTATTGTTTCTGTTGAGATTTTGTTGGCAGGATTAGCATTATTTTATTTTTATCTTCACACTTCTCCTTCCTTTTTCTAAGAATCTAGTTTTTATTCAAGGTCTTCCAATGCTTGAATAAATGAAGCCCATCTTTCTCATTTCCTCGGGATCAAGAAGATTTCTGCAGTCTACAAAGCACGCTGTCTTCATAGACTTTTGAATACGTTTATAGTCTAATTCTTTAAATTCATTCCATTCTGTAACTAATATTATCCCGTGAGATCCGTCTGCTGCCGAGTAGGGATCATTTGTTATTTTCAAATTATCATATTTGATTGCTTTCTTAATATTCTCTGATGCGACAGGGTCGTATGCAGTTACTTTAGCTCCTTCCTTTACTAATTGATTAATTAATACTAATGAAGGCGCTTCTCTAATATCGTCAGTTTCAGGTTTGAAGGCTAATCCGAGTATGCATATGGTTTTTCCCTCTAAGTCATCAATTAGTTTCTTAATTTTAGGTAAGGCTCTTGTCTTTTGCCTTTCATTTGCACTATCAACTGCTTCAAGAATCCCACTACTGCATTCATTCTCTCTCATCATATGAACTAAAGCTCTGGCATCTTTTGGAAAACAACTTCCACCATAACCCAGTCCTGCTTGTAAGAATTTAGATCCTATTCTTGAATCTAGTCCCATTCCTTTAGAAACCATTTTAACATCTGCATTTAATTTCTCACATAATGCGGAAAGCTCATTCATGAATGATATTCTTGTTGCTAGCATTGCATTGGATGCATATTTTATCATTTCTGCACTTCGAACATTGCAGAATAAGATGGGTTTGTTTAAAGTCTCGAATGGTTTATATAATTCTGTTAGAATTTCTTTGGCTTTCTTGTCATCAACTCCTATTACTATTCTATCAGGATTCCTGAAGTCGTTCACCGCAGTTCCTTCTTTCAAGAACTCTGGACACGAGACAACAACAAATTCACTATCATTTGTTTGGTTTTCCTTTATTATTCTTTTAACTTGATCTGCAGTTCCAACCGGGACTGTACTTTTGTTAATTATTATCTTGTAATCGTTAATGTACGTTCCTATATCTTTTGCTGCTGAGAATATATAGGACATATCAGCACTTTTGTCATTTCCTGAAGTTGGGGTGCCAACGCAGATATAGATTATGCTTGATTGTTCTATTGCCTCTTTAGAATTTGTGGTGAATTTTAATCTTCCGTTTTTTTTATTCTTTTTTACAACTGATTCTAGTTCAGGTTCATATATTGGAATCTTGCCTGCATTTAATTGAGATATCTTCTCATCATCAATATCTAAGCAGGTTACTTCATTTCCTAGATCTGCTAGGCCTGCGCCATTCACTAAACCTACATATCCCGTTCCTATGACTGTAATTTTCATCTTTAATCATTTCTCCTTATTTTGTTAAGATTCGTCCTAATATTTTTCTGTAGCCTTTATTTTTATATATAAAATTTGTTATTAAGCTTTAATTTGTTTTTTTCAAATCACTTGTATCCTTCAAATAGTCTTCTAGAGCCTCTTTCCAACCTCTTAAAGGCGTTATTTTATCATTTAGAAGGTAGCAATATTTTGGCCTTGTAGCTAATTTCATGCCTGGCTTGTGTATTTTAAGGTCTTCTAAATAGTCATCTTGGTTTAGTGGATTTATTTTACATTCAGAATCCAGCAGTCTTGCCATCTCTTTAGCTAGTTCAAATCTTGAACAATTGTATGAATTAGTAACGTGATATATTCCTGGTGGCTTTTCTATAATTTCTCTAAGTGCTATGGCTACATCTTTTGCATATGTTGGCCTGCCATATAGATCTTGTGCAACATCAACTTCTGTTTCTGTCTTTAATTTCTGTAATATCTCATTAATTCTGCAAATTCCACTTTTACCATAAAGCCAACAAGTTCTTACAATTCTGAAATCATCCATATGTTTTCTTACTAGATCTTCGCCGATCGCTTTTGCTTTACCATACACGCTTATAGGTATTTTTGCATCATCTTCTAGATAACCTTCTTTATTCTTACCGTCAAACACCATATATGAGCTAATATGTATTAAAGTGGCATTACATCTCTTACATGCAGTAGCTATTGCAGGAAGCGAGTGTGCATTAACCTCGTATGCTTTATCGACGTCGTTTTCACATCCGTCAAAATCCGTATATGCTGCACAATTTATTACTATGTTTGGTTCTATTTCTTGAATCCTTTTTAGAACTTGTTTCTCATTTGTTATATCTAAATCGTTTACATCCCATGCTATTACTTCTTCATTGGAGAATTCGTTCACTACTTCAGAACCTAGCATTCCTTTTGCTCCTAATACTAAAACTTTCATGATATCAACTCTTCTTTAAATTTATCTTGTGAATTTTCATCTGTATTTGAAATATCTAGTATTTTAGAGTTTTGTAAAGCATGCAAAGAATGTGCTATGCCTGGTTTGATTGTAACAAGATAGCCTTTTTTGAGAGTTTTCTCTTTAATTTCTTGAGAAAGCATATCTTTGAATGTTGCAGTTAGTTTTCCAGATATGATGAATAGTATTTCTTCTTTAGTTTTATGATAATGATTTCCTGCTTTTGCGTTCTCTTTTAATTCTACATATAGGAGGGCTCTTGAAGTCTTTGAATTGGCTATTTGCGCTTTGGTACCTTTATCCGAATCAATGAATCTGATATTTTGTATTGTTACTTTATTATTAAACATCTGTTAACATAGAACAAGCTTCTAAATAAGTGTTTTGCTCTCGTGTATTGTGCTTTTTAATTAGAAACATTTAAATAGTGAATTCTGGTCTTTTGTAATAATAATAGGGGTGTTGTTTTAAAAACAAGGGGTGATTGGTGTTAAGTCTACGAATCCATTAAGAAGGGAGTTTACGTTCTTTCTAGACTTGTTTCGAACAATGAGTTTTAAACACCTGTATGTTGTCCTTTGTGATTTATCGGCAGTATTCTTTTCTGTTTTGTTAGTTGCCGGGTTATATAGATCATTAAAGGTTTGGCAGTTTGGTGAAGTATTTGCTATTAGTATGGCTGTTCTCTTCACTTTATTGGTTCTAGCACAATGGGCTTTTTTAAAGTCAAAAATATATGATTTGATGTTAGATAAACGATTTAGTTTTGAATTTTATTATAAAATGATTCTTGTGGCTTTGGTTTGGTTTGTTCTATACGCTTTAGCTATGGGTTTATTGTTGTTTATGAAGTATATCTTCTTTGGCATGGAATATATTCCTTCTGGATTATTTTTCAAGGGTTTGTTCTTAGTTGTACCGGGATTGGTGATGCTTTTTGGATTTTACTTTCTGATGGGGATGCTTATTTCTCTAAGAATTTACGGGGATTTTTCTCTAGCTTGGCAATATTTCAAGAAACGATTTGTTAGAGGGATAAGTGATTTTAAGATTTCATTATTATTTATGGTTGTATTGTTTTTGATTTTAGACATAATTGCTCGTCCTTTGATTAGTTTAGGACAACAGTATTATGCTGTGCTTGTCGCTATATTCTTTTCAGTATATTTCATGATATTTAGAAAGTATTTAGTTGATAAAGTTGGTTTAAAGAAAGTTACTGCCAAGAGGAAGAAAAAGAAATGATATTTGGGAAGAAAGGTCAAGTTGCTGTCTTCATAATTATTGGAATAATTATATTGTTCTCTGCAGGTACTTATTTTTATCTCAAAGGTCAAGTTGGTGAAGCTTTTTTCTTAAAACGAGCTGAAGTTCCTCTTAATCAATATGTTGACGAGTGTATTGACTTTGTTGCTAGTGAGGCGATAACTATTATGGGGCAAAGAGGTGGCTACATCTACCTACCTGATTATGTTAAATATGATCCTTTTGCAACCATTCCAGGTCTGAGTGGGTTAGGTATGGGTGTGACAGCTATGTGGTATCATTCTGGATTGAATCAAGAGCCTATGGATGATGAATTTATTTATGTGATGGAAGATCAAATTAATTCTTATGTTGATTATAATTTGTTTAGATGCTTAGGTGGTTTTGAAGGATTTACTGAGTTTGAAGTTATTGTCATGGGTCCTCCAGTTACTAGTACTACTATTGGCGAAGATGATGTTACTGTTGAAGTTCAATTGCCTTTAGAAGTTAAGAACTTGGAAGAGGATAAGGTGACTACAGTCGATACTTTTGGTGCGATTCTTCCGTATAAAGTGAGACATGCATGGGAATTAGCGCGAGATATATTGAAATCTGAGAATAATATACCGTTTATTGAGCAGAAAGTTATTGATTTAATGACTTTAGATGACGATGGTGGATTTGGCAGCGTTCCTGTGAGTGGTGTTGAGTTTCAATGCTCACCTAAAATGTGGTTAGTTCCTAAAGTTAAGCAAAGGTTGCAAAGATTGCTTGAAAATAATATGCCTTTCATTCGTGTTTTAGGTACTGATGTTCCTGATTATAGAGAATATTCAGAAGATGATTGTAAGTTACCTGAGCCTTTAACTATTGAAGGGGCTTTAGCGTGGAAATCTGATCCTCCTAGTAACCTATGTTATTTCAAAAGTCATTATGAATGGAATGTCTCAAGTGATAAAACGTATCCTGGTATGAAAGCAGGATTCACATATTCTAGAAACTGGCCGATTGATATGGTTGTTGAACCTAGTGATGGTTTAGTATTGAAATCAGGTAATCAGAAAGGAACTCAATTCTTATCTTGGCTTTGTTTACAGATCTATAAATTTGCTTATGATTTACAGTTTCCATTAATGGTTACAGTTACAAGTGATGAGATTGGTTATAGGCCTTTTACTTTTAATTATGGTATTGAAGTGACTATTAGAAAAAATTATCCTGATAGAACTACCCAAGGTACTGGTGTTAGACGATCCAGGCAGTGGACAACAAATGATGAGTTCTGTGAAGATGATTTTCATAATAAGTTAGCCACTATTAGGGTTTGGAACTCTAGAACCAGACAACCTGTTAAAGGTGTTAGAGTGAAGTATACCTGTGGGAAGTTTAGTTGTAATGCCGGCACAACTGATTGGCGGCGTGGTGAGTACATTGGTGCTTCCGGTGCAATAATTGAGAAAAATCTACCTTATTGCGTTAGTGCATTATTGACTGCAGAAGATCCTGCGTGCGATAACTATTTCAGTCCTGAGTGTTCATATGATCCTAAAACTGTTTTCTTTTCAAATTCTAAGAGAAACCCTGAAGATAGGGTTGCGGATATATATCTTAAACCAATTAAAAGAATTGTAGATTATGAAGTTAGAGTTATGAGAACTTCTGGGTTACAGTGGGCGAGAATGTTGTCTGCGGCGAGAGGTGAAGCTGCATTAATTACTATAAGTAATAAGAATAGAACTTTCACGACTAGTGTAATATATACTCCCGCTAATGAAGAAATGTTTGCGTTACCAATTGATATGCCCGGTAATATTGATGATGTTTATGATGTTGAAATATATATAATTAAAGGGTTAGCAAGTAATGATGCTGATGATTTTGCATTTTTGGGTGGCTATAAAGCAGAGTGGGATGTAAAATGGACTTTGTTAAAAAATGCAGAGAAGATTATTTTTACTGCGGCCGAACAGTTTCCCGTACCTGAAGATGAAGAGGAACAATTTCAGTTCTTAATGAATTTAGAAGAATATTCAAAAAATGTAACCGAGGTTTATCCTATTAGACTAGAATAATGAAGAGAATTTAAATATGACAACTGATTTAAGCGAAGGAAGAGTGAAAAAAGTTTGGTGGTTAATAGCTTGCTTATGCATTCATCTGATTTGCGTTTTTCCTATAGCTTACGCTTTAGAAATCAATTTCTATGAAACTCAAGTTGGTGTTGATGTTGCTCAGATTAATTGGACGACTGATGTCGATACTCTTGGTTGGGTTAACTATACTGATGATCCTTTGGATGCTACCAAGTTTTCAGTAGAATCTCCTGGTGGTGGTAAGCAAAATCATAGTGTTTCTTTAACTTCTTTAGAATCTAGCACCGAGTATTACTATGCTATCTGGGCGGAAGATGTCGATGGTACGCAGGTTCATACTGAGACTTTACAGTTTACTACCGGTGCTTTAGATACTACCGCGCCTGGAAAGATAACTAATTTTACTGCTACTGCTATTGACGCATCTACTATTAATCTAGATTGGGCTATGTTGTTGGATGATGTTGATCATTATGAGTTGTTCAAGAACGATTCTAGCTATGTTAATTTAAGTGTTGATCAGAATTATTACCAAGATACTAATGTCGTTGAGAATACTAATTATGAGTACGGCATTAGAGCCGTAGATGCTTTTGGAAATGCTGGTGCGATTGTTAAAGCCGAAGCAGATACTCCTAATTTTATTGATTTTGAGATTGAGTATATTGAATATGAAGTGAAAAATCTACAAGCTGTTGTTAATTGGTTAACTTCTAAAGCTACGACTTCCAAAGTATGGTGGGGCACATCAATTTCTATGACTACTGCCGTTGATTTGGGTAATGAAACCGAATTTACTCATAGTGTGACCTTGCAGACGGATAATCCTGGCGTGATGTATTATTTTAAAGTTGAATCTTGCGATGCGGATGATTGTCTGGTATCTGATGTATATAACTTTACTACTGGTAATGATTCTATTCTTTACATGAACTTAACTAATATTCGTAATTGGGAAAATGGCATGACTTATTTGCATAATGCGCAATATATTGATATTGAGGGTATAACTAAATCATTTACTGATATGTTGGTTTTTGTGAACGACATGGTTACTCCTGAATTTTCTACTAGCACAGGACATAGTGGTGAGTTTTCCTTTGGTGATATTGCTTTAGATGTTAATGAGAGTGATATTAGAAACCATCTTAGATTTGAACTAACTGACACTAATGGAGATAAGTTGAATCAACACTTGTTTGTTGACGTAGATATTATTCCTCCTTTCCTCAATATTAGTACTGAAATTCCCCCGTTTTTGTACAATCCTAACTTTAAGTTTGATGCAATCATGAGTGAAGATGGTAATGTTACTGTTAGAGTCGTTCCCGAAGTGTTACCTGAGTTAGGTTCGATAAAAGATGCGAACATGACTGTGGATGAAGTTGAAGGCAATTCAATTAAATTAGATTGGGAAGATGTAGAAGATGAGTTTACATTTTTGAAAGGATATGCTATGTATGTCGATGATTTGTTTATTGATGTTGCAACAACTTCCGAGTATACTTTTGAAGAATTAAAGAATAATACGCAGTATAGATTAGGTGTTGCTCCGGTTGATAGATTTGGTAATATTAGAGAGGATATGAGTATTACTACTATTACGACTAAAGAAGATGGTGAGAATTTTAGTGGTGAGTTTGAAGAGTATAATGTTTATGAGTTGTTGCCGTTTAAGTCAAAAGCAGTTAGAGCAGGAGATAACTTATATTTTACGGTAGAATTAGTTAACGGCAGAAACAGTGTTGAGGTTATTGCACAAGATCTTGCTGGCAATCAATTTGTTCAAAACTTCTCTATCGTGTATGATGCTGAACCACCTACACCTGAATTGGTGTTTCCAAAAGATAATGCTAATATATATGAAATTCCTGCCATGGATGTTGATATAGAAGGAGTGGTTAATGATCCTGAAGCTAAATTATATCTTTATGTTGATTGTCAGTTATATTCTATGGGTACTGTGCCTGCTGCAACACCTGATGAAAATGGAAAATATGCTTTTGAATTTAGTAGTGTGAATTTGTTAGTTCCTAACGTTATTCTTAATATTGGGAATGCAACTGGTGCTCCACCGCCACCATCAGGTTCTTTGTTTGACTTTAATGCTGGGCAATTAATTGATCAAGACGATGGTGCAACAACTTTTGCAATTGATACTCATAATTTAATTGATGTTGATAGTTGGGACTCTTGGGAAGCAAATGCTCCAGAAGCTCGTGCAGAGAAGGTTCCAGGAGTATTTCCTGGGTGCACTGGTCCAACAAATACTCACTCATATGGTAAAGAATATAATGTTAAGGCGCATATAGTTGCTATTGATCCTGTTGGTAGAATGGGTGAAGTAGAAGCACAATATCATATTAAAAATTGTTTATCAGGTAACTTTAGCTTTGTTCCTCAGGTCGTGCAAAGTCGACAAGAGCCTGCTGTGTTGAGTGCAAGACGTATCGAAAGTGGTGTTGAACGGATAGGTTTTTACATACAGTTTGAATATGTTGGTGACGACGAAGATGTTGCAATTACTAGTCCTCCTTCTTTTGAAGCTATGGTTGATGATGAGATTTTGAAAAATGAAGAACCATATAAATCTGCAATAGAATTGATACCTCAGTCTCCTTCCGCAGTTGTTCCTTTAGGTAGTAATACCTTTTATGTTTCCTATAGTCTACGTCGTAAAGATAATGTTTCTTTCAAGTATGATATCACTGATTCGGATGGAGATCACAAGAGCGCTTTTATTAAAGAGTTAAAGTTCCCTATAAAAACCATAGTTAGATATCAGTATACTAATCCGAATGCGCCATCTTATGGTGGTTCACAGGCTGCACTTGGTGCACCAAATACTAATCCGTCCGCAACTGGTGCCCCGCCAGGTTATCCGAATGCAGGTGTTCCGGGAGGTTATAATCCTAATGCTTATTCGCAACAACAATATGGTTCAGGTTATGGTAATAGTTATGGTTCTTTTGGCACGGGATATTCTTCATCTTTCTCTTATGAAGAACAAACAGTCTGTTTTGAGATTTCCTATCCTTTAGATTCTGAACAGATTGATTGGCAAGGAACTTTACCAGATTGGTTATTGTATGATGTTGTTGGTTATCTGAATACTACGGTTCATTGGTTGAATGAAGCAATCGAGTTCTTAGATGAATATATTATTACTTATGTCTTGTATGCTTGTGTATTCTCATTACTCGCTAAGACCGCTTGGGGAATATTTAGAAGAATTGCTTGTCATTATTCTTTGAAAGGTAAGACTTTTACAACTTTTGCTAAAAAGATAGATGATAAAAGTGAAAAACCTAATGTTAAAGGGGGGATTTATTGTCCGGGTAGCGAGATAACTCAAGCATGGATTGATAAGTGTACTCCTGGTCAGCCTTCATCCGCTACGCATGCTTGTTTTAGTGACATGTATAATCATCGTGTTTCTGCAGATTCTTCTGCTGGTGGAAATTTAAAATATGCTAACTTTGGTCAAGAAACTGCTAGCTCTAGTGGTGAAGGCGGATTCTCTGGATTATTTTCCAAAGCATTAGGTAAATTTTATTTTAAAGAAAAGTATGTTAGTGATTACGAACTAAAACACTGCTTCCCTTCCTGTTTTAGATCTTGGAATACTGAACAAGCATTGTATACATTATATAGATTCTTTTGTGATAGAGTTTGGTGTGCATCAACTCCTGCAAGATGGACTGAAGGTATGTCGGAAGATAAACTTTATACTTTATTAGATATTGAGAATAAGAATAGGTGTGAGGTTGATGATGGTAGTATTGGTGAACAAGCCATGAGAGGTAAATCTTGTTCTTCATATGATAAAGCACCGTATAATGCCAAAGGTGAAACATATGGATCTTTGATGAAGTCGACTGGTGCGAGTTCTACGAGACTAGCCATACTCACTACGAACAAGGGGGATGGATATGAACTGTCTACTGATGTTAATTTGGATAAACTATACTCCGATACAACTTGTTACGAATATAATCACGCGGGTAAAAAAGCACTTTATACTTTAAGCGCAACCCAAGAACAGAAAGCAGTTAAAATGTTGTATTGGTTCTTAGGTGATTACAGCGCACCTAGAAAGATACCTGCAACAGGTACTGCACCTAATCATCTTAAATCAGCTTACTTTGGTTCTTGTGAGTATTTGTGCAGTAAGAAAGGATATAGTGGGTTTGGTTGTGTGGATTCTCAAGTGTGTTCCAATCCTGCAAAGACTAGAGCTGCGTATGTTGATACTAAAAGTCAGAAGCAACAATGTCCTACGCGAAATAATGATCCTAAATGTAAAGAATCTGGTCCGGGATGTATGCCTATGAATAAATGGAGTAAAGAGTTGTTGGATATGCCAACAGCTGATGAGCGTAGAAGTACGCCTGGAGAACTTATTAGCAGAGATCAAAAGACAAAGTATGGTCCGTCAGGTTGTGGTCGTTCGGTTGGTAGAACTTTGACTGAAAAACGATCCGAAACGTTTGATAAATTAACGGAGCCTAACCAATATAAGTGTCTTGGTGGTGAAGATGACTTTGCAAGTGGGAGATCAAAAAGAGTTTGTTGTTGTTGGTATGCTCAAGATGTGCCTGAAGGAACTGGCTTAACTGAATATTATCCTTATGTTGATTATGAGTCTGGTAAAGTTATTGGTGTGGAGGCACTGAAACCTGACGATCCCTCAGCTGGGAGTAGTCCATAACAGGCTTATCGGAAGTATGTAGTATGAAATTTAATAAAACAAACAAGGAAATTGTAGCAATCGTTTGCATTTTCTTAGTTTGTACTTTGATGTTTGCTGTTCCTTCAACTCCCGCTTCTGCAGTTCCAAATCAAATGGAAGTAGTGTGTAAAGAAAAAGGCTTGTGGGGCATTTTTGGAGGAGATCCTGCCGTTGAGATTACTTCTGGAGACGCTGGAACAATTAAACCTGAAGATTTAGCATTGGCAGAATGGTGTGATTATAGTTATAGAAAACAAAATGTAAAATTTGTTACAGTTGAAAGTCAGAAACAATATCATCCGGATAGGTATAACGATGGTAAAGATTGGACTGCTTGTTTTGGTCAGAATAATTGGTTGGTTGATGGATTTAAGAATCCAAAGGATGACCCTGATGATCCTGAGTTTCAGATGAAACTTAACCCTAGAAATAGTTGGCTTCTTTCATTTCAATGTTTATGCATAGTGGGGATAAGAGATAGATTGGATTTATTAAGGGGAATATTAAGTGCGATAATGGCTTGTTTGATTTCAGTTAGAACTGCTACTTTTGCCGATTCTACTTTGTGTAAAGAATTGTTTACTACTTATGTTTGTGATCTTATTTGGGAGATCATTCAATGGATAACTAGGGGTTGTATTGGCTGGGGAGAAAACACTGAGGGCGCTGAATCTAATGGCCTTGTTGAGGTATTTAGTACTACTATTGGTGCGGCGTCAGATGCTGTTACATCCATAGGCGATGATGTTGCTTCAGATTATGGTAATGCTTTGGCTTCAGGCATCTTTGGTACTTCAGGTGATAATCTTGCAAGAGCTATTTGTTTATGGTTCTTTGGATTTGATTTTCCTTTAACTTTTGATACTATTTTAGATGCGACCTATGGTCAACCAGGTCAAACGTTAGTAACTTGTGACTTGGTGAAAAGTAGAGAATATCTTTATTCTATTCCTGGAAGTAAGAAAAACACCATTGAATATAATGTGGGATGTTTAATAAGAGCTGGATGTCCTATTGCTGATGCAAGAATAGAACTTGCGTGTGCAACACAATTAGATGAACAAATTCACGAAGGTGTTGATTGTTCAGGACCTGATCCTATGGGTGTTGGAGATGGTAATAAGTGTGATTGTTATAATGTTGCATCGAATGTAGTAATTCCTCATGCCGTTTATGAGACGTTAGGTAGGATAGACAATAGACAAGTAAATCAACCGTCACCAGGTCCCAAATTATTAAGTATGCCATATAGATATGATCATGCAGTCTTAAAGCTAAGATTGGATAAATCTGGACGACAGGTTGGTGGTGGCGCTTCAGGAACATTGGGTGTTTCTAAAGCTTACAGTCCTGAAGATTGTTTTCCTTCAGGTCATGAAGATGGTGAATGGTGGTTCCCCCTTAAAGATAAGACAAAAGTTCCTCTGGGTGGATGTTCAGTTAGTCCATCAACAGGTGAATTTTTCTGTTCTACTTTGTCAGACTTGGGACTAAATGGTAGTGCTTATATTGATAAAGTGCGAATTAACGAGTTTAATGTTGGTGCCGGTGGTTATGGCCCTAGGCTTTATGATGGTCAATCATTAACTTTTGCTCCAAATATTTTCAAAGATACTGATGACGATTTATGTTTATTAGTTGAATTGTATGATCAGAACGGTCAACCTATTCAATTAGATATTGGTGGTACACGTTCAACACGAGCAGCTATTTCAGTTAAAGGTCAAGGTACTCACGAATATCCAACTATGTTGGTTCGGAGTGTTGGTTCTGGTAGAACAACTACTCAACCGGTACCTAATTTTAGAACTGGTGTGAATGTGATATTTGGTTCACCTTCAGCAGTCATGCCTCCTACATCTGCACCTGCGGACCAGAAACAAATTGCGATTGAATTTATTGATGGTGGGGCGACTCCAAGTGGTAGTATGAAGTTTTTTGATCCTTATATCAAACCCACTGATACAATTGTTATTGGCACTGCTCGTAGATTGGTAGGCACCCAATGTAATAACTTGGAGACTGATTATTGTCGAAAACTTCCAGGCAGTCAAGGTTTAAGAATAAAACACCCGAGTTCTAATTTTGAATTTACAATTAGATCTGTTTCATTGACTGAATCAACCACTTCTGGGACTAACCCTGTTAGTGCAGTGGAAGGAACTATTACTGCTCCAGATGCTGCAACTGCTGCGAATACCCAAGTCGTTAAATGGGATATAAAATATAGGCTTCTAAGAATGTTGCCTGGTAAAATTGATTGTAGGACTGGATTCGATGATTCACCTACTGGTGTTGTTTATTCAACTTCGGGTCAACCTCAAATGTTTTTAACATCTATATATATTGCTCCTAATAATGTTGCAGGAACTGATTCAAATACTGCTAATTTAGTTTCTTGTGAACCTAATAAACCTGCAGTGACTAAATGTTTATGTGGTACTGTTGGCACTTGTGAAGCTGGCAGTTATTGTTCTCTTGGTGAATCAATGTATTGTAGCGATACTCCTCAGTGTCCATCATTTAATGTGGGAGCTAGAACAATTGTAAATCCTTTAGAAAACTCATTACAGGATTGTGTTTGTGGTGATCAAGATGGCACTTGTACTCAAGACAAATGTTATCCAGCACCAAACGCTCCACCAACTTGTAATTCTATTCCTGCTTGTAGATCTGGTGAAGATATTACTGGTGAAGGTGATGGTATTGATCCTGTTTGTGATTGTAAACTTGACGGTGTGCCGAATGTAGATGATTTTGGAAGTCATGCTGCTGAATCTGATAATAAAAAAATAAAAAAATTAGTATGTTGTGGTAATGGTTATGTCCACGAAAACTCTTGTCCAGGCCAAGTTCCTGATTGTGGTGGGATGTTTTCGGGTACTGGTGGATGTATAGAGCCTGCCATGATTGAGAGATTTGGTTGTACTTCCGGAACCGATAATATGGCGATCGGGACGAGTTGTGCATCTCCTACATCTATGTGTTGCAAGAAGGTATGTGATTGTGGTGTGAATGAGAAATGTGATGTTTCTGGTAACAAGTGTATTTGTGGGGATCCTTCATCAGGTGGTAAAGCATCGAGCGATAAGACTGTTGCGGCCTGTTTGTTAGAACCTACTACTTATTGTGGAACCCCAACCAGTCCAGGTTGCACTTTACCTCCTCCTTAAAGCTTTCCCGTCTGAATCGCCCAGTCCCTTACTCTAATTGCATAGGGGTCTCTAAGTCTGATACCTTTTTCTATGGCTTTTTCTGCTTCGATTTTGTTGTTATCGAATAAGTAGCAGATACCAAGTCCTCCCCACGCATCTCCATCACGAGGATTTAGTTTAAGTGCAGTTTCATATGATTCTATTGCTTTATCCAGAAGTGGCCTCCTACTTCTTATGTGTGCTATATAGTGGTTAAGATAAGAATCTCCTAATCGGTTCCAGGCTCTTTGTTGTTTAGGATCTCGTTTAACTATACCTTCGAAAACATCTGCTGCAGAAATGTAGTCCTTTGCATTGTAAAGAGTTTCTGCAATGTGATATAGATCTTGCATCAATGGTTCAGTTCTGCCACCTTCGCTTCCAGAACTTTGATTTACTTTTGTAATAATTATTCTCCCTTGAGCATCTCTAACAACAGTGTGGGCGGTACCATCACTTCCTCTAACAGTTCGAGTATAAGTTCTATCCCCAGTACGATGATCTTGTGTTGTAGTAGTAGTCTCGCGAGGTTCATCAGCATGAACAGGAGTAGAAATTGTTAACATGACTGCCAAAGCCAAACCACCTAATGCTGCGCCAACAATCGGTCTAAACAAACGACCTTCCAAATCTCCAGAACTCGAATCAGTAGTCATTATAGAGTGACAAGTCTAAGAACTTTATAAATATTTCGTCAAAATTTGCTTTCTGGCCCTTTCGAGTCTGCCTAATATCTCTTTAGCACCATTAATTGAGATTTCAACACCATAATAGTTTATTTTGTTTCTTATTCTTCTTGCCTTGTCGAATTCAGAAGCCAGATCAAAATCAAATAATACTTCTTTCAGAAAAGAAGTATAACATTCGTGGTTATAAATTTTGTAACCTGATCTAATGGATAATGCTTCAAGAATTTCTCTCAATGCTTCATAGTACAATGATATTTTACTTGTCGCCGTAGTGCTATTCAAAGGTAATAATTCTGAAGAAGAAACTCTTTTTTCTGATGAATTAATTAGAGAGTTAAATAAGGGACAATCAAATGATATTGATTTTGCAAGTTTTGTTGACAAACAATCATTCCAGTCCATATTAATTGAGTTTTAATCCTTTTTGGATATTTTCTTCGAGGGCAGAGTAACTTTCTTTGAAATGTATCTCTATCTTTCTGTTAAATAATTTTTCGAAATCTTCAACATCAATATCTTGTTCTGTACAATTTACAAAGATATCTATATCGGATTCTTTTCTTGTCTCGAGTTTTGTTAATGAACCGAATAACCAAATATCTGGTTCATTTAACTTATTGGATAAATGCTCAACTAGTTTCATAAGTTTAACTGACCAATATGCTAGAGAAATATGTTTTAAGGCTAAACTATTTCGATTAGTGCGGAAAAGTAAATGATTTCTTTCCAATCTACTAGCTAAAATTCCTTCTTTCTCAAATCTTTTCAACCAATCTGATGCGCAAGGTGGTGATATATTAACCAATCTAGAATATTCTCGTACTCCGCTCTCTAAGTAACTATCTTCAAAGAATGGTTGTAGTCTGTTAAAAATGTCTAACATGTGTTAGAAATATATTACAAGGTATATTAACCTTTCTATTCACTTATATCGATAATATCTAAGTCTTTTAGGCTTTTTATCGTAGAATAGAAGCAAATAAACAGCTAAACCAACTAGAATTATTATTACAATTATACCTAATCCCAACCAGAAATCTGATGATCCCGATCTGGCTTTAGTCATGGTTGCTGCCTTTTTAGAATCATCTCCTAAAGAAAACGATTCTGAGCATTTGTAATCTCCAGCATCTAAATGTAATGTTAATTTAGAAGGTTTTCCTTGAGAACAATCAAGTTCATTTAGAAACATAGTTGCTGGAGCATTTCTTGGAACAAATAATGTCTTTTCAACACCTGTGTCGAGTTCGACAATAAATCCATTAAATTCTTGAAAACAAGGACCTGTTCCACACTCTTCACTAGTTATTTCAACATTAATATCAGAAAAACACGCATCACTTTCTTTTATGCTTGCTATGTTGAATTTAATATCATCACATTGGGCATACACAAAAGTAGAAAGTACAATAAACAATGCTAAAACGAGTAATGTTTTTCTCATATGGCTGTGTATCGAGACTTTATTTATATAGTTTATCTTTTATCTCTGATTACAAGGAAATACATTGCTACACCTACAAACAGTGTTAGACAAATAAGCAAAAAGCCAACGACGTCGTTATCCACTCTTTCCGGTAGTTCCTCTGTTTCTTCAGGAGTTTCTTCAACCACTGCTACAGATTCTTCTGGCTCTTCTTCTATCTTAACAGAGCTATATAGTTTGAATTTAGCTAATTCTTCATCGAAATCAAAACGCTGGAAGCAATTAACATAATCATCTTCTATTCCGATCGTTATCACTTCAGGTATTCCTTTTTCGCAATGTCCATCTTTTAGTAAAACAAAATACGGATTAGTTGTTGGAATTCTTAGTCTCTTTTCAAAACCATTATCTAAATTTAGAAAGAAATTATCAAATTCAGTAAAACAATCTTCTTTACATTCATTATCTTTGTCGATCTGTATAAGTATATCTTTGAAACATTCACCATCGTGGCTTATGTTCTTTAAAGTATAAGAAATTTCATTGCACTCTGCAGCGCCTACTGTGAAAACTAATGTTAGTAGAATTAAGATTAATATCAATCCCCTCATTATGTTCCCTCCTGTTAATGATTAGTGTGAGTAAGGCAAAGGTGGTATATATAGTTTATTACTTTGGAGAAGTTTAATTTTTTCCAAGTGTCATTCTAGAATAGTCATAAAAGTTTATAAGGAAAATAATTTATTAGTTTATAAAAGGGGTGACATGTAGATGGCTATTAGTGGTAATGGTGACACTGAAGACTTGGCTACGCCTCCGCCACCACCAACTCAAAAGAAAGGCTTTTTCTCATTCATGAAGCATTCTGACACGCCAGATAGCTCTAAGGATAAACAAAAGATTCTGAAAAAGAAAGAAGAGTTGTTAGATAAGCTTGCAAAGGCTATAGAAGATAAAAAAACCAAACTTGAGAAGCAAGAAGATGCTATTGATAAAAAGTTAGCAAAGCTTGAGAATAAAGAGAAAATCTACGTGGATAAGGGTGCTGAGAAAAAAGCAGAAAAACTTCTTAATGAAATTAACAAATTTAAGGTTGAGCGAGATTCTATTGCTAGTGAGATTGCGATAAAAAAGAAAGAGTTGAATGATATTATCAAACATCCTGCGGTTAATGAGATTCATAAGGCTAAGAAAGAACTAGAGAATCTTAATAATAAAGTAACAAAGAAGGCTAAAGAACTTAATGAATACGAAGATAAACTTATTTCTAAATCAAGTTTGGTTGATGAAAAAGAAAAAACCTTGAAAGAGACTGCAAAGAAAATTGAGAAAGCTACTAAGCATCTTCCTAAAAGTCATCATAAAATTTCTACTGACGTCGAGAAGCTGACGTCTGAGAAAAAAGAACTTGAACGAGAGATTAAGGAGCACAAAGAATCATTATTGCATATGCGTAAAGAGGCTAGCTTGTTAACTGAAGAGAATAGTGAAACGCTAACTGAGTTTGAAGAATTACAGAAATCATTATCCGATAAACAAAAAATTATGACTCAAGTAGAATCTGAGCAAACTGCTAAAGAAACAGTATTGGCTGAGAAAGAACAACATATTCTGGCTAAAGAAGAGAACATTGGTAAGATTATTTCTGCTCTCGAGAACAGAGTTAAAAAGTTAGAAGAAAAAGAAAAAACCTTGATTGCTGAAGTCACTAGATTGGATGATAGAAAAGAAAGCATAAAAGATGAATTGTCTAAGAAATCTGAGTTACTACATGATATTGCAGTCGATACAGCTTCAGTTCAAAAAGATAATAAAGGTAAAGCTGAAGAATTGGAAAAACTAACAAAAGAAGTTGCTAATCGTCTTGGACTTATTGGTGATGTTGAGATACAACAACAAAAGCGTGCGGAATTCTTAGAAACTAAAGAGAAACTCATTCTCGAAAAAGAAAAAGAATTTGATAATATTGACGGTAAATTAGAGAAGAAGACTAGAGCATTAGAAGAAAAAGAAAAGAAATTACAATCTGAACTAGCTCTCTTAAAAGATAAACAAGAGAGTGTTAAGAAAGACATTGAGAAAAAAAGCTCATTGTTAGAGGAAATATCTAAAGATACGTTAGAACTTGAAAGAGTAAATAAAGATCGAGAAAAGGATTTGGCTGCAAAAGAGACAGATCTTGACGAGAAAGAAGATGTTTTAGCACACTTAGAATCTGAAAACTTGAGAAAAGAAAAGCTGTTGGCTGAGAAAGAAAAAGAAGTCACTAGCAAGATTAACGAAGTAAATGCGCGGAATCAAGATTTAGATGCGGAAGCTGAGAAAATAAGTAACCAGATAATAGAGTTAACTACTAAACTTCATACTTTAGAGAAAGCTACTTTTGATAAACAAGAAGAATTAGACAAACTAAAAGCAGATGAGTCACAAATACTATCAGTTCTAGATGAGAAAGAATCTGAGATCACTAAAGCGGTACAATTATTAGAAGATGATAAAGAAATCTTGCTTGAGAAAGAAGATGAACTTATTAAAAGTATTAAAGAATTAGAATCTGACAAGAAACTCTTGTTGACTGAAGAAGATAAGATTATTAAAAAGATAAAAAGACTAGAAGACGATCAGAAAAAGTTAAAACAAAGAGAAAAAGACTTTGCTAACCGACAATTTGGTATTCTGGAAAAAGTAAAGAAAGAGAAGACTGACGTTAATTTGAAGATTAAAACATTACGTGATAACGAGAAGGATTTGGTGAAAAGAGAGAAAGCATTAGCTAAAAAACAAGTTAGAATAGATAAAGCTAAAGAATTAAAGGAAGATATCAAAAAATTAAGATCATTGAAGAAAAAGTTGATTACTGATAAGGAAAAAGCGGTTGATGAAGTTGAAGCAATCGGTTCCAGAGCACTTGACTTATCGGAAGTTGAACAAAAAGAAACAAAGCTAGCACAAAGAGAACAAATGATGCTTCATAAGCAGAATAAACTTGAGGCTTTGCAGAAAGAGATTGAAAGTGAACGATCTTTGATTCAACAACAAGAAGAAAGAGTTTCTGATAAAGCATTCCAAGAACAGGTTAGAGGCGAACTAAAACAATATTCTCATAGTGATAAAATTGAGAAAGAAATGATTAGTTCTGATGATGTTAGTAGCTATAAATTGTATGAGTTGATTGATAAAGCTCAAAAAGCATTAGGTGATAAAGATCTTACTTTGGCTAAAAAATTGTATGGCCATATTTCTTATGTATATGAAAGAATACAAGTTCCTGCAGCTGAAAAAAGGAAAGTGTATTATGAAGTTCTAGAATTAAAGACTGATATAGAGTTAGCAGCAATGGATTAAAAAAATAAAATTAGTTCAGTGTAGTTTAACACTAAACTGTTTACTTAGAAGAAAAAATCTCTGTGGTTTTCAGTCTTCTTGTAAGGTTTATTATCCCTACGAGCTTGAGACTTTTCAACAGAAATTACTTCAAAATATTTTGTATTTACCTTACTTGCAACTGTTCTAGCCATTTTATAATTTTCCCCAACGCATCCCCTGACGGGCTAATAATGCGCAATATAGTAGGAAGGAGTGGTGGTATATATAATTATGTGATTTCAAAAGGCATATTTAAATACTGAATTAATTGAATTTGGATTATGCTTGAGATATATATCCATATCCTAGGTTTTCTGCTGTTTTCAGCGGTTTGTGTAGGTTCATTGATGTTTATTCTGTATGCTTTTGATGCTAAGAAACAATTAATTGCATTTTCTATCATTGTTGGCTTCATATACTCTCTAGGGGCTCATATATTCAAATTTCTCCAGTTAGATATTGTTTTTCTAAGGATTATGTCTTATTATTTTCTACTCATTATAGTGCCTTATTTCGCCATTAAGCTGTTTTATGATGAAAGTTGGATGAGAGCTGGAGCAATGACACTTATTTGGCACATAACTAACCTTTTATTGACATTTCTAGTTAATCATTTATTCTTGTTCTTGTATTACTTATAAAGGATATATAAAGGGACTATGAGATTTCTTCAAAAGATTTAAAAACTAAGCGCCCCTATAGCATATTTGGTAAGCATGATAGTTGGCGGGGACTTTTACGACTATGCACAGTGCCCTTGTAGGGTATTTCTTAATAAACACGGTGATCAAGCTAAGAGAACTGCTGTTTCAGATCTAATTCTTAAGCTAAAACAAGACAGTGTACTTCATAAAAAAGATGTAATTAAAGATATGAAATATGCTGAAGTTGTGTTTAAAGATCTAGAAGAAGGCTTTAAGATGACATATTATCTGATGTCTACTGGCGTTCCTTTGATATATAATCCAGTATTAAAGTATGAAGAGTTCTTGGGTAGACCTGATTTATTGGTTAAAATGAAAGGTAAATCCAGATTTGGAAGCCATCATTATGTTCCTTGTTCTATCAAGATTGGAAAAAAACTGAAAGAAGAATACAAATTTCATTTAATGTACTATAGTTATTTACTCTCAATAATTCAAGGTGTTTATCCATCTACTGCATCTATCATTAATGCAGAAAAGAAAGATATCGCATTCAAGACAAATGAAGATAAGAAAAAGTTCGAAAAAGTAGTTGAACACATGAAAAGTATTTGCTTGGATAAAGAAAAAGTTGAACCTTCTTTAATCTCAGAATGTAAAGAATGTGTTTGGCAAAAACATTGCCTTGAACAGTTGAAAAAGAAAAAAGATTTATCTCTTGTTTATGGGCTGGGTACGGAAGATAGAGTGCTGCTTGAGAAAAGAGATGTTAAGAATATTAAAGATCTTTCAAAGATTGATGTTCCAAGAGTTGGTAAATTAAAAGGATTTAATGAAAAAAAGTTGAAACAATGGGCTTTACAAGCAAAAAGCTTGTTAACTGATGAACCTATTGTTCTAAAAGAAGTTGAGTTTAACAAAGCAGAGACTGAAGTCTTCTTTGACATAGAGTGTGATTCTTCTCAGGGTGTTAATTATTTATTTGGAGCACTAGTTAGAGAGAAAGGTAAACGTGCAAAGTATATGGAGTTTTGGTCAGACAATGCTGAACAAGAAGAAGAGAAGTTTAGAGAGTTTTGTAAGTTTATTGATGGCTTAAAAAGAATTAAGATATATCATTATTCTACTTTTGAGAGAACTATGTTGAAAAAATTGTTGAAGAAATATAAGATATCTAAGAAAATATCTGAGAAGATAACCAAGAATCTTGTCGATCTATTTCCGTTAGTTACGAAATCTGTTGTATTGCCCGTTAGTTCTTACACTCTGAAGGATATAGCTGACTTTATGGGTTTTGAATGGAAGAATGAAAAATCATCAGGTGGTCAGAGTGTTTATTGGTATTCTCTTTGGCAAGAAGAAAATGATGAGAAGTACAAAAAATTATTGTTAGAATACAATATGAATGATTGTGAAGCACTTAAGGATATTAAAGAGTGGCTTGAGAAACAGAAATTAAACTAATTCTATTTGATCAGTTGTTTGGCTTCAGATGCTAAGAACATAATTAATCCTAGTGCTACCAGGCCAGATGAAATAAAAATTCTAGTCATTTCTGAAATCAGATGACAAATAGTATTTGGACTGCATCCTTTGTCTATTAGTACTTCTGCAAATAACATTAGAAATGATGCGAGAATGAAGATGGCTGCAGATGATTTCACAAATATGGTCGTACTTTCCATTCTTAATGTCAAGTAAGAAACTACAATCACCACTATACTCATGATAACTGGCAGTAATCCTGATAATTGGAGTATTTTTACATTTGATCCTATTAACAGTTTACTCATTTGTGGGAAAGTCGTAAAGAATATTGCAAAACATAATAATAATATTCCTACGAGTAAAAACCGGCTGTTATCTTCATTATTCTCAATAAAGAATGCGAATATTAGTATTATGAAAGATACTGCAAACATGGCAGATATAATGTGTACCATCATACCCCAGTACTGTGTGAGGTCTATGAACATATGATATACATTTGCAAGAAGTACAAGAAATATTGATACCTTCGCTAGATTCTTTATGATCTCTGTGCTCATGATTATTATTCTGCTAGTTCGCTTTTAATAGTTTTCGAAAAGATTAGCAAGATTTAATAGTTTGATATAGATTATTTCATCTAGGTGATAATATGGAATATGAGTTTCTTTCAATTTTGATCATAGTGTTGTTAGGACTTTGGAGTTTGCCTTGGAAAGGGGTGGCTTTATGGAAATCTGCAAGGAATAAGCAGAAAGTGTGGTTTGTTGTGCTATTCTTGGTTAATTCTTTAGCAATTCTTGAGATTATCTATCTTGTACGGTTCCAAAAGAAAAAGCGATAGTTGCATAAGATTTATTAACTATTGAGATCATTTGCCACTTATGGAGGAACAAGCACATCAATATACTATGAGGCATCACGGGCCTGGTACTTTTATGAGATTTCCTCATACCAGATATGCCAGAACTGGAACTCAGGATGGTGATCTTGAAAGTGCAGTCGAAACTCCTGATTCTGATATTAATCTTCATCTGATGATTGCAGAACAGATTGGACTTAGTAGAATAGGTGATGGTGCAGGACTGTTTGATATTTTTTCACCGATGGCATCTTCAACTCATGCTTTAGTTTATTCTATTTCTGTTTACAGAGATCACCCGATGGACTGGTGGGGTCCACGTCTTGCTCATAGAGTTGGAATGTTGGATCGAAAGCAATGCAGTGCTGTCGGTGGAATGATAATAAAACCTGGTGATTTTATTGGCGTAACTAGGGCAAGTCAATATGGAGATGTTGTGACGCATTTGTTAAATAATGATTTTGCAGGCGCCGTTTCACCAATTAATATACATACTTATGATGAACCTGAAGAAATTGTAACTCAACGTGTTGTTGATAGAGCATTAGACTCACTAGTGGAATCAGGTGCTTGTTTAAGACTTGGTTGATTTTTTTTTCTGTATACTGCGAAGTAATATATCATAGCAATTAAGCCAAGACCATAACCTGAGATGAAGAATATTACGAAGAGAATTATCCATTCCATCAATCCTTTCTTACATGCATCTATTAACATGTAAATTCCAAATAAATATGATGCAACTAATGTAGTTATTAACAAGATTACAAGAATGACGATTAATACAATAAGTATTGATCCCTCCGAGTATATCATTTTAATATTTTTGTGAGTTCACTAATGTCATTAATAATATGATCTGCTTTAACATTCAACTTCTTTGTTTTATTATATTGCTCATAGCCGTATAATGCAAAACATGTTTGCATTCCTAGTTTTCTTGCACCGCCAACATCTTTAGCAGGTTGATCTCCCACCATCATTACTTCTTCAGGTTTTAATTTAAGTTCTTTTAGAGCTTTTTCAAAAGGTATTCTTGATGGCTTTCTTTCTTTAACATCTCCAAATGCCACAACTAAGTCAAAGAAATGATCTAACTTTAATTCTACCAATCTAATCCAAGCTTTTAGTCTTGGAGCATCAGATACTATTGCAAGTTTGTATCCTCTTTCTCTTAGTTTAATTAAAGTAGGAATTACATTAGGGTAAGGTTCAATAAGAGATATCTGTGCTTTTCTATATGCGATGATACCTGCCGCCAATATTCTGTAATCTATTTTTTTGTTTATTACTTTAAGAAAATCTTCAAAGACGTGCTTATATTCCATACCGTGTTTATCATATATCTTGTAAAGAACCTTTTTTGCTTTATCTGCGGAGACTGGTAGACCCGCTCCAATCATTGCAAAAACTGCTGCTGAGATACAATCGTGTTTCATACGAAGAAAGTCCATTAATGTGTTGTCTAAATCGAATAATATTGCTTTTACCATATGAATTTGAGGGTTTAAGCGATATTTAAGTGTTTTGATGGTTTTGAGAAAATTTATAAATAATTGCTTAAATTCTTGATGTTAGGTGGAACTAAGATGGTTGATTACGATACATTAAATTCATATGTTGATAGAACTAGTGAAGCGATTGAGCTTGCTAGAATTAGACTCGATCAGAGTCCTGCAGTGTATAGAGTCGCATTAGGCGCAATTGAGCAACTCAAAAGTATGATTGTAAAGGCGCATCATGATACTTTAGATGTAGTTCCTGATATGGATCTGGCAGACCTTTTTACAGGGGATGTGTCTGACTATGCGCAGGCTTATGCTGTAGCTGAAGGGTATATTCTTAAAAGAATGGGTATGGTGGAATCTGTTGGTCCCGGTATTGGTGGCGTGCATCAAGTTCTTGCAGATGTAACTAGATTTAGATCGGATGGTAGACCGAATACAGTAGCATGTCAAGCTTTGGGAATTAGACTTGCAGAGTCTCCGGATGTCGCACTAGTTGATAGGGTTTTGAAAGAAACTTTTGAGATGGCTGTGCGAAAAGCGTAAGGAACTTTTTTATATTAATTCTTTATTTCTATTTATATGATAAAAGAGGTGTTGGAGCTTATTTCTCCTTTGAAAAAAGCACTAAAGTATGTTTTCCTTGGTGCGTTGATATTAGAATTGCTTAAGCTAATTCCTAATGTAATATTCAAAGAGTTAATAGATTCATTAATAGTATTTGATAAATCTGGAATAAACTACGTTATATTTCTAGTTGTGCTTTCATTTGCTGTTTCAATAGTGGTTTCATTAACTGAAAAATTCTTTTATAATTTTAGTATTAAGACTATCGTAAAATCAGAAGTATCATTGATGAAAAAAGCTCAACAGAAACTAATGAATTTATCATTAGGTTATCATGAGAAACATCACACTGGAAAACAAGTTACAAGACTGACAAAAGGAATACATCACTTAAACGTTTTGATGTGGCACTCAATATTTGACTTCATACCTGTGTGTCTACAAATAATCTACAGTACAACGTTCATTTTTTTTGTAAGTTGGAAAGTGGGAATATTATTTGTGATATTCATACCTATATTCTTAGTCTACACTCACAAGATGGCGTTAAAAATACAACCCATTAGACACATTTATCATGAATGTTTTGAGAAAGCTTCTGGAAAACTTGGAGAGATGGTAATTAACATAAGAACAGTTAAAGATTTTAATCAAGAAGACGCTGAAAAAAAACTTTTTGATAACCAACTAGACTTATATCACCAATATGTACAACAAAGAAGAGAATTTGAGAACTTTCATTTCACAATAAGAGATGTCATACTTCAAGTAGGAAGAATAATCACGCTTAGTGTCTCAATATATTTAGTATACATTGGAGAAATAACTGCGGGAAGTTTAGTTTTGATTGTTACTCTTAACGAGAAAGCATTTGCTTCTGTATATCGTGTTGGTAGAACTTATAATTATGTAGGAGATTCAATCTCAGGTGTTCAAAGACTAATTGATTTGATGAAAGAAAAAGCTTTGGTTATAGATAAGAAAAGTGCTAAATTATGCAAGAAACTTAAAGGAAGTATCGAGTTCAAGGATGTAGATTTTAGTTACACAAAAGGAGAACAAGTTCTAAAAGATATAAATTTCAAAGTAAAGCCTAAACAAGTGATAGCTTTAGTTGGAAGATCTGGCTGTGGGAAAAGCACAATAATAAAACTATTATACAGACATTTTGATATTGATTCTGGAACCATTCTATTAGATGGAAAAGATATTACATCTTTCAAGATGGAATCTTTTAGAAAACATTTTGCTATTGTCTCTCAAGACGTAGAATTGTTTAATGCATCAATCTTAGAAAATTTGACATATGGTGTTGATAACTTTAGCACTAAAGAAGTAATTAAAGCTGCTAAGATGGCGCATGCGCATGAATTTATTGAACAATTCAAAGCAGGCTATGCAACAATCGTTGGTGAGAAAGGTGTTAAGTTGTCTGGAGGACAGAAACAAAGATTAGGTATTGCTCGTGCTTTGCTGAGAAAACCATCAATACTAGTATTTGATGAAGCCACTTCTTCTTTAGATACTGAATCTGAGAAATATATTCAAGAAGCTATGGGTAAATTGTTTAAGAAACAAACTATGATTGTTATTGCACATAGATTATCCACTATAGAACACGCTGACAAGATTCTAGTTATGGAAAATGGTGAAATTGTAGAACAAGGAACTCATAGGCAATTAATGTCCAAGAAAGGTGGTGTGTTCAGAAAAATGCGTAAGCTGCAGAAACTTGGCGAAGTTAGACGTTAATGAACTCTGCGTTCTAATGATGTTCTATAATGTTTATGCATTTGATTTGCTATTAATTCTAATGTCTTATCAGGTGAAGTGAACCATCTATGGCCTGTAGCAATCTCAAGACCCCACGAGAATTTTCTTCCAGTGTGTTCTTTTTCTCTAAGTAGTTTTGTAATTCTACGTTGTCCATAAAATTTGCAAATTTTATCTAATTCGGTTAATACCGTGAACGGCTGACGAACTGTTATTTGACTTTTTGCGATCTCAACACTAGAATCCCAAGCATTTGCATACTTTGCACTTCTAGGATGAACAAGAGATGAAGCTCCCCATGCCTTAATTCTCTCTTCGATTCTATCACCATCATGGTATTTTTGATTTGTAAAAGGATATATTGGTAATGCGAACATTTGTTTAGGTGAGTAGGCTGCTGCTTGAAATAAATTGAACCAAGGAACTAAACCTAAAGCTTTCATTTTATCTCTAGCAGGTAGATGTGATTCATCTTCTAATTCTCCGGATTCTGTAGTTCTCCAAGTATCGCGAATGTCTCTGTGACTCAATGTGTCTTCAAGATTGTCATATGGTGATGTTATTGCACCATCTAGAATCATAGCGAATTCACCTAATCTTGCTAATGGCTCGATTGCTAGTTTTATTCCTAAAATTGAGCTTAAACTATGAGTTATAGGATACCAATATCTTCCATCTGCCAACTCCATTGTAGCAAATAGTTGTTGCATTTCTGTTCTAGGTGAAAACAATCCATTTCTATTTGGTTTACCAGACACTCCTGGTTGATATACAACAAATACTTCTTGGCCTGTAGTCTCATGTAGAATATATGGAAATAATCCAAAGTATGTTGATCTCTTTAGATCTCCAACATCTTCGTGAGGCATTACATTAGCTCCTGCTAGCAGTATGTATGGATGATCTGTTCTCTTGTCACCATAACGCTCAAAAACTACGTTATTAGTTGTTTTACCCTGTTTTGGACTGTATTTGACCATAGTTAAGGGGTTTTAGAAGTTATTTATAAATGTTCTTGATTTGTCGTATCTATGAGGTGGTGAATTCCGAAACATTTATAGATTCTGCATCTTGTGAGCTAGGGGCTGTGTCGCCAAAATCTGGGCGTTTTGGGTTTGCCATGGAGGTGGCATGCGTGAAACATAAGAATGTGCAGAAAAACTTTCTAGGGAAGCTAAAATCCCTTAAAAAAGAGCTTTTAGAAGCTTTTAGTGAAGATGATGTGCGTAATCTTGCAGAGTTAATGAGTAAATTAGCTCATTATCACTACAATAAGAAAAAATATTTTATGATTGGTAAGGAAAAAGAGATTTATAATTTTCTGATAAAAAATAGTTATAATCCTTACACAGTTTATAGATGGATTCTTCTTGAGAAAGTACCTGAGGATATAAGGTTTCAGATTAAACAAAAGCAAATTACTCAAAAAAGAGCAATAGCTTTAGCTGAAACAACCATTGAAGCAACTTCCGTAGCCGAGGATGAGTTGGTAATTATTACTGGAACTTGTAGCCAGCCAAACTTAGCTGTTGGAATCTTTGTAACCTATAACTACGAAAAAGTTTACATTACTCAAGAAACGTCTTCTGCTAGTAACGTTTTCTCTGCTCAGTTCTTACCAACTAAAGCTGGCGCGTACATTGCCCATGCAGCTTGTCAGGGTGACGTTGCAGTTGATGGTGATTTTACTGTAGGAAGTACTATTCCTACTGGAGATCCAGACCCTGGTACAACTTCTCCCTCTAGCCCAGGTAGTAGTGGCGGCGGCCGTCGTTGTACTCCGGAATGGAGTTGTTCAGCTTGGACTTTGTGTAACTCTACTTTGGAACAATCTAGAAGTTGTTATGATGCTGAGAATTGTCAAGCAAATAAAGTTGAAGTGAAGGATTGTGACCAATGTCAAGAATCTTGGATTTGTTCTTTATGGGGCAGTTGTTCAAATAGTATTCAAAAAAGAACTTGTACTGATCAACATTCATGTGGGACAACTTTCGTAAAACCTTTACAACAAAAGAATTGTAATCAAGCTGTCGTAGGCGGTAGTCAACCAGTTTCTATATCTAATGACATTCCTCCTCCTGGAACTCCTCCAGCTCAACCCGGATTCTCTTTTAGTGATATGTGGGAAAAATATAGTACTTACATTTTAATCGCTGGAATCTCTTTAATCCTAATAATAATTGTAGTACTTTTAATATTACATTTTATTAAACCACAAAGATTGGCTTATAATCATGATGAATTAATTGGTTGGATTAATAAAGAGAGAGAAATGGGTACTTCCGACGAGGAAATCAAAAACATTCTTGCTAACAAGACTGGTTGGAATGAAGTAGAAATTAATGAGGCATTTAGTACTCTTTCAAAGCCAAAGTTGCCTTCATTTTCACCTCAGGGTAACGTTACTTCTGCCTAGAAGTATACTGGAAGAACCTTTATATACTTAGGACTTTTTCCCTCTTTTGGCATGGTTACTTTAGATGATTTTTTAAGATTGATGGGAGATATTCGTCATGATCTTGGTGCTCCTTTGAAGCATGTTAGAACATTTGCAGAATTCATTCTTGAAGATTACTCTCCTTCAGCAGACTTAGTTGATTTATTGAGAAGAAAACGCGATTCTGCTCAAGACGTTTCATCTCTTTTAAGTGAGTTAAAATACTTGAAGGAACTTAACCAAGAGATATTAGATTATTTTCCAGATCATGTAAATGGTGAATTCACCTCTCGATTTTGTGATGACATTTTACCTAAGTATCAACAACTGGGAGATATTTTTGGTTTGAAGACGCGAGGAGAGTCACCTGAATTATCCTTCCCTGCGGGGACAGAATACTTTTCTCAATTTAATGACCTTTTAAGGGAACATTTAAGCGATATTGAAGATGTTTTGGGAGAAATTGTTAATAATGCTAGCACTGCAATTGAAACTGTAACAGATGATTCTAATGGTATTAAGAGTTTATGGCAAAGTAAATTAGATGCTGCCAAGTCTTTTTTAGGAATTACTCAAAGATTATCAAAGTTACAGCAGTTGCATGACATCATTGTTGAGCCTTTGCCTGAGCATGATTCTTTTGGTGATGACGGTTTGATTCAAGGAATTCAGATGGCACAAAGAATATATGCCCAATTAGCTTTTTCAACTTTTAATTTGGGAGAAGGCACAGAGTTTTTTGATACTTATCATCATTTTAGGCTTTGGGAATCTACACTTGGTAATGCAGGAATCAAATTTGATTCAGGTGCTTACCCTCAAAAAGATTTGAGAACCACTGTTTACTATGATCGTACTATCTCTAATCTTTTGGGAAATGTTGTAACACACGCTGCTACTGATTGTGATACTGTTTACATTCGCACTTTTGAAGAATGTGTTGATAATCAGGAATATTTAGTCTTGGCAATAGAAAATAATGGTAGTAGAACGCTTGATCCTCAAGAAGTTTATGAAAAAGCATTAAACTTTAATCTTGTTGATCCGGAAAAAGAATTAACTGATGAAGAGAAATTACAGCTTATTTTTGAGAGGGGCTATTCTACTACTCATGGTGAAGCTGTTGACTATGGTGAGGGTTCTGGTAAGGGATTAAACATTGCTCGACGGTTAGCAATTCAACATGGTGGGAAATTAGTTGTTAAATCTCCAATTGATAAAGATAAATCGGTTGGGTTTTACCTTTATATACCAAAAGACAAAATAATTTCAGAATAACTTTACTTCAAAACAATCTCGTTAGCAATCACTTCTTTTTGATTGTTATATTCTTCAATAGTTCCTTTAATCTCTACATAATTACCTTCTTGTAAATAAAGATCTTCATCAGGAAACAAAATGACATCAGACTTAATAACTTGTTTACCTTCTAATTCAATAAATACAACATTATCCAAATTGGATATGGGGCAGGATTAAGAGTGAGTGAAGTTATTAATCTAAAATGGAATGATATTGATTTTAAAAGAAATATAATTCACATCAAACAAGCTAAAGGAAAAAAAGACAGAATTGTAATGTTATCTCCGAAATTAAAGAAAGGACTGCAAAGTTTAAGTGAGAATAAAGAGGGTTTAGTTTTCAAAACAACCAGAAAAGGCAAATACACAACAAGAACAATTCAGATGATTATTCAAAATGCAGCTAAAAAAGCTGGAATAAAAAAGAAAGTCTCACCACACACCTTGAGACATTCATTTGCAACACATTTACTTGAAAAAGGAACTGATATACGGTATATTAGAGATCTGTTAGGACACTCAAATATTAGCACCACGTTAATTTACACTAAAGTTTCAAATAAAGATTTGTCTAAGATTAAAAGCCCGTTGGATTAGAAAATCTGCTTATGGAGGCTAAAATCTAACGCACAAATCCACAAAACAATGGTTAGCTTTTTATATATTGATGCTATTCTTGTATTGTAATTGACGTAATGGGTCAATTACTAAAAGTGGTCTGAAGCTTGGATTTATCCGCGCGCAAAGAAATGTACTGCACTTTGTGCATCAGGCACCTGAAAGCCTCAAATTCTGAGCGTACGTGTCTTTACTGGAAAGGCATAACAAATACGCAAACATTTATAAACTGCTGCTCTGTAATGATGGGATGGCGTCTTTACACAATTTATTGGCTCATGAAGCGAATATGTTTGATTCTGATAAGATTAGCGCTAATGAATTAGCTGGTCTTGTAGCGGGAGTCAGACCCAACATGGTGCCAGCAGAACCTGTAACGAGTAGCCACCATAATACACATTGTGGCCCATTATCTGGATTCTTACTTGCAGACAACTATCAAGTAGAATATCACTTGAGTAGAAATGGTAGGTGCCCTATGAAAGTCAGAATCAGTGAAACTCAAAAACAGAATCGCAATGGCTCGGGTTCTCGTGATATGATTTCTGATATAACTTTACGTTTCAGTGATGGTGGGCTGGTTCGTGTTGAATATAGGATAGGTGGGGTAAATACTGGAGAAATGGCTTATCAATATGAGACGAGCGATGTAGACACATGCCCCCTCTCTCATGAAATTCTAAATTATGTTGGGCATTGTTATAGGCAGGTAATTGATCAGATGCCCGATGATGTGAGAAATCATTTTTCTTCAAAAGAAGGTTCTTCTTCCTCATTGGAAGATGAACTTGTAGCTGCAGGTATTCCTGAGGAACACATCCCTGTACTAATGGAAGATGTGGCTAGACGTATTGGTGGACATAATTTTGAGCTAGTAACTGCCGAGACATTTTCAGATTGTGTTTTTAGAACCCGTACAGAGATTGGTGATGAACTGTACCCATTATTTGGAAAAGTGGGGTCGAGTGTTTTATTTCATCATCAAGTTCTTGATAATGTTATTGCAAGACAATATGAATTGTTAAGAGTACCTAATCCTAAAGTTCATAAGTTGATTGACATTCCTGATACAGATAAATCATTATTATTAACGCATGATACTGCAGATTCTAGGATAACGCCTTCGAAAACAGTACTGAAATACTTAAAAGTGCGAAGATCTGCTTTTGAAGAATTGTCTAAGCGAGTTGGCTGGAAAGCTATTAAGTCTGATCCCTATTTGGCGATTGATTGTTTTAATTTGGCTTTAAGGCATACTTACATGCGTGGTCATCGAAACGATCCCAGGTTTGCATCGAGTCTAACTTTGATGGAGCCTGCAGATACATTAGAGTTCATTTTACATTTGGAGAAGAAAGGGGAGTTAGATGGCTTACCTGCTCAAACCCTTATCGCGGCGTATCGAGCAGTTCAAGATGAGGTTACATCCTATAATAGTTCTCCGACAGTTCTCGCAACTGGTGATTTGAAAGATGAGAATATTTTCCCAGATCCATTTGGTGGGGGGCTTAGAGTTGTCGGTGATTCTACACCCAGACCCGCAACAGAAGTTTTTGATATGAGTCGGAGAAACTTAACTCCCAATCAATGTATAAGAGCGATGTCTTATATTTCTATTATGAGAAACTATTTAGAACAAAGAGCTGGAAGAGACTTTGAGTTTTCGGGTGCTGATATTCATGGACAACAATCACAGTTAGCTAAGCAAACGTTAGTTCAATCTATTTTTCTGGCAGATTATTACGCGCGTGTTGGAAGAATGGGTGATTGTCTTACGAATCTATCAAATGCTACTCTATTCGTTGATAGAAATAATGCAGGAGATGGGTACATTAGTTACATAGATCAATCGAGTTAGCTCACCCAGATAGTATAAGAAAATAGATTCCGTTCCTGAAGACTTCATGATTTTTTTATGAATCCTTTCGTATAGTATTTCTTTAAGCTTTATGCTGCTTTCTGTGACTTGATTTGATTTATTATTGAAGAATGAATTATAAACTTCATCAAATATACTATCGATATGATCCAGAATATCTAAGTTACTTTTGGAAATATTAAATCTCTTATTACTTAGAGATTTCACTAGATAGTAAATGCTATGTTGTATTAGTAACAGATTTGAATACAAATTCCAATAGTGATTGAATCTTGTGTCCACCATTCTTTTCTTATAGATATTTCTTTTATTAAAATTATCGTAAAGGTCGATTTTGCTATAGATTTTGCTAAGTTCATCTAGACAAGTTATCTTATTGGTTTCTAGACTTTCTCTGGTTAAATTGAATGATTCTTTTATCAAGAGAAACATTCGTCTCAGAAGAACATGTTCTTTCCCCTCGTTTGGTTCAGTTATACTTTCAATAATTAGTTTATGTTCAGTTTCAGATGTTTTCTCGAATCCAAGCAAGCAAGATGATACTATGCGGCCTATTAGTTCACTTTGTTCTTTGTTTTTATATTTGATCTGAATCTGATCATATCCTAAACGATATAAATCATTTAATCTAGCTCTTATCGAGAATTCAGTTTCAAATGAGAAATCAACAGAAATATCTCTTTGTTCTTTTTTTCGTTCTACTGAAAGAAGTAATCCTTCGCCAACTTCGTTTATTTCTATCTCATCACTTGCTTTAAGGTTTTTCGTTCTAATCCATGTAATTGGAAGAGTCACCGTATACCCTTGATTACCTTGTTTGATCAATTTTCGTTGCATGATTAGTTATTAACTCTCTTTCTTTTTAAAACTTTCTAAATTAATATTATTAATATGACTAAAATCTAAATAATATTATTTACTACTGGCAGATAATAAGATGATGAGGTGGCAAAATGAGTGATAAAATTGTTAAGATTAAGAAACTAAGAGCGTTTAAGAAATTACCTCTTCAGCCAGTTATAGCTGAAGTAGCAGATATTTCTTTTAAATTACAAGATAGCGATCCTAACGCAGCCAGCAAATATAATCCTCATAAGGTTGAGCTAGAAGGGGATAGCGCTATTGCTTGTGATCCACTTTATCTCAACAAATTTGGAAATCAAAAACGTAGAGGGGATTATCGTTATTTGTTCACAGATGGTAAGTATGTGGGTTTAGCTAAGCATTACCCTAGACGTGGTTATAGACGTGTTGCTTGATTTGTCAGGTAGAAAATGAATAAGAAATTAACTAAAAAACTTGAAAGAGCAGAGATCGAAGTAGCTAGAATCGATAAAGAGTTGGCAAGATTAAAGCGCTATGTTAAGGAGCAAGGTTTTTCTTTAAGACTTGTACCTGATGATCATGTTACTCGCAGAGAATATAGCGAACGCCAAAAAGAATACGTTAATCGCAATATGCCTATCGGATATTCATGTTGTAGTGATGAGGTATTTCGAATAAAGACATTAGTAGAAGAAGAAAGGCCAGGACATAGAAGAGTAATAGTTTTTCTGAAGGGATTACAAAACTTTTCCGATGAACTTCCTAAAGTTGTGCGGGATAAAGACCCGTTCTTTCCAGGAGATAAAGGAATTAATTTCCGTAGTCTTAAGGGTTATAGTCTTTGGGTTCCAAACTATTCTAGAAATGTATGTCATCCTAGATCAGGAGTAGTGGAACCTCTACGGCCAAATTCATTAGTGTATAGATTTAGGGGAGATGAACTAGAAATTGTTCATTCCCCTGTACAAAGAGAACCGTTAGGTATTGTGACTTTGGAAACAAAACTAGTATTCTCAGATCATACCAACAGCGATTACCCGCACATGAGTTTTACAAAAAGTCAGCAATTGGAATATGCTAAGAGATTATTGGGACTTGAGGAGGGAGAGTTCTGTAATCTTAATGGTTATGTTCTTAGAGGTAAGCAAAGAACGAAAGCCAAAAAATTGTTTGAGTTGATTGAAGATAGTTCTGTAGAAGTCTTTGCCAGGCCAAATATTGATTTGGGTTATATGGTTAAATAAGTGAGGGATGAAGATGGGATTAAAAGAGATATTGTTTGGAAAAAAAGAGAATCCTGAACCGGAATATAAACCTGATGAAGAGTGTGAATCAGAGGAATCTGAGAAAGAGGAACCCGAGTCCGAAATACCAGAAGTTGAAAGTCAACCTTATTTCCCGTCAGGAGTTCATTTAGTTGGTAATAATCCTTCAGGGGAAGGTCACATTGATATTTCGAAGATGCGACCCTGTGAAGTTATCCCCATAGGAAGAGGGGGACTTGAAACTCATTTAAGTATAATTGGCGAAGATGGAGCTCTTGCAAGTTTCTTTATGGATCCAAAACCTCGTTATAGAAATAGACTTCATCCCTACATGTTTTATATTTATCCCTACGAAAGAGCCATTTCAAGGTTACACTGTCTTGTTCTGGCCGTTAATTCAATAGATGGAATTCGTCATCGAGTTGTAGATTTAGGAAGTGTAGGTGGAACTGATATTAAAAGTAGATCTGGAGAAATAGAACGAATAGGAAAACCTTATCCGACAGATCAAGAATGGCGATGGATGCAAGTAAACCTGCCAGGATTCTTTCTCCTTCCTGATGACACCTTTGAAGATATGATGTCTGACGCCCTTAGTGAAAATTCATCTTCAGAAAGGTATGAGCTGGGAAGAAAACTTGCTGCAGAGTATAACAGAGGAGTCTCACGTCTTTTGTGTGATGGTGATTTGATTAGACTTATAAGTAAGGATCTAGGGGATCACTGCTCTGTTCGTTATATTGATACAAGAGATAATTCAGCTAACGGGTGTGGAAATAACTCTGTCAGACATTATTTAGATGATGAGTTTAATTATAGCAGCTTATTGGCAGAATTTCCTGTAAATGAAGGCGTTCATTCTGGAGATGATTTCTCTCGCAATGCTTTAGGATTATATTTGCATAAAGATGAACTTGGGGATGTTGTATCTTCGCGAGACCCCTATAAGATCATCGGAGTTAAAGATAGCGACGATCTAGATAGACGCACGCTTCGTCGAGTATATTGTGCAGTTCTTAATACTATTGGAGCAGATTTAGTCAGTGCTAAATCTAAAAGAGATCCGAACTGGTGTCGTGTTGCTTCAATGCTTCAACAAAAAGTGACTGAATCCTATAAACTAATTTGTAAAAGACATGGGTTTGAATGATGATTGCTTGCTAAGATAGATTATGAAAATAGAGACTGGTGGTGCATTAAAAATGGGATTGAAAGACAAATTGATTATGAAGGATGATAAAGGTGTGGAAGAGAATCGTGAACTTAAATTGGTCGTATTAGCTCAATTAGTGAGAACATTATCTCCATCAGTTGAAGCTTATGAGCCTGCAGGTCTTGTCTTAAAGATGATTTACGAATCAGGGGACCCGTTAGACGGTACATTTGGAATGTATTTTAGAATTTCTGAACCGCAAAGAGTTGGAGCAGTCTGCAAGGATCACCGTGGATACGGTTTTGATTTCACCAAATCAGATGATGACGGAAGGCCAATGAGAGAAGCGTATCAAGATGCATTGTCATTTGGAAGGGCACTTTCTAATAATCCTCGATTTGAGACCTTAGTTGCAGATGGGATCGTTGCAGATCGTTTTGGATGGTATATAACTAAAGTTGGAGAATAATTCAGTAAATAAGAGTTCACTAATCTCTAAGCTTTACTAATTTCTTTTTATTTTTTACTAGACTGCTGGAGAAATTCTTTAAACAATCCCCTCTTCCTAGATAATTCAGAGAAAGTTCCTTGTTGTACTATCTTTCCATTATCAAAAACTAGTATCCTATCTGAATTTTTTAATGTTGTTAACCTGTGAGCAATAGTGATAGTTGTTTTGTTGGCAAATATTCTTTCAATATTTTTTTGAATTATACTTTCATTTGTATTATCTAAAGCAGATGTGGCCTCATCGAATATTAAGATGTCTGGTGACTTTAATATTAATCTAGCCAGCGCAATCCGTTGTTTTTGTCCACCACTTAGATTGTTACCATTTTCTGCAACCTTTCCATTTAATCCGCCCAACTTATGCATTATTTCATGATGAATATTTGCTTTTTTAATGGCTTCAATAATTTCATCATTACTCATCTTCTTAGAACAACCATACAATATATTTTCTTTAATCGTTCCTGAGAAGATGTATGTTTTCTGTGGAACATATGCAATTCTATCTGCAATCTCATCTCTAGTTAAAGAATCTAAATTCTTTCCAAGAAATAGAATCTCACCTTTGTAATTGTGTGCAAGTCTTAACAATATTCTGATTAACGTTGATTTACCACAACCCGAAGCACCAGCAATTCCTATCTTTTCGCCCTCTTTAATATTCAAGTTTATTTTTTTCAGAACTGTATCCTTCTTTCCAGTGTAGTTAAATGATAATTTTCTAATTTTCAAGATATCTCTAGCGTGTTCAATTCTTATTCTCTTCTGAGCTCTGAATGATTTATCAACAGGTTGAGTCATTAATCCGTGCAAATCTTGAACTTTAATTGAGCTTTCATGAGCTTCATCCAGTATTCTATGAATCTGTCTTAAAGGACTTACGACGCTCATAAATAAAATTGAATAAGTTAGTATATCTCCTTTAGTGATTATTCCATTCACTGCAAAGTATATGGAAATACTTACAACAAGAACATAGAAGAATGCTTCATTAAGATATTTTGCTGCATCATAGAATGCCATACAGATATGATGTTTAATCTCAATTTTTCTTAGATTTTCAGCAATGTTCTCAACTTTCTTCACTTCAATATCTGCAGTATTTGAAACTCTGATAGTTTCTAAACCACCCATCATCTCAACAACCTTGCCGTCGATCTTTTCCTTCCCTCTTAAAAGAGAAACTCTGATTCCTTTTTGTGATGATATCTGTCTTAGAACAATAAATAGTCCTGCAGGAATAACTAAGATCATAAATGATGCAAGAGCTGGCTTTTGATAGAATGCAATTATCAAAGCAGCAATAGCGGCAAAAAATGAAGGGAAAAAGTCTAAGAACCCTAGTTTGAGTAGTCTTATCAATCCCTGAATCGATCTGAATATTTTACCATGCAATGCGCCAATCTGATATTTATTAATGAAATCTCCAATATCGGTCTTAAGAAGATGAGCTATTACTTTTACAGTCTGTTTTTTCTCAGTTTGTGTGGCAATATTCTCAACCATGTATTTTCTTAATATTGTGAATGCTTCTTTTGAAAGTATTATTACAAGAATTAGAATCAAGAAGGGTATGGCAATTCCAAATGTTGGCTTACTTAACCCAATCATTTTATCAACAAACTTCCCCAGAATAACTGCGGGTAAATTGGTGAGAAAACCAGTAATAATCATAATTAAGGTGGCAAAGAATAAACTAATCTTCTCTTTTTTGTGTAATCTCTTCGAAACTCTACCAAAGC
This sequence comes from Candidatus Woesearchaeota archaeon, assembly GCA_018646625.1. Classification (GTDB taxonomy): domain Archaea; phylum Nanobdellota; class Nanobdellia; order Woesearchaeales; family JABGUJ01; genus JABGUJ01. Next base: position 76,193 of record JABGUJ010000002.1, read on the forward strand.
CTCGAAATATATCCCTCAATTCAGTAAAAAATGCCATCTTATTTCTCAACACTTATTATCTTCTTTTCTTCATCAATATTAAACTTTACGTCTAAAAACTGTTCAGTAACATAAATATTAGTTAAAGTATGATTAGTTATCTCCGAAACTTTAATCTTTCCTCCAAATACACCCATGTAGGGTATAAGATTATCTGCTAAATGTTTATCAACAGGAGCATTTGTAGATATTTCATCGATTAATGCTTTTGCACACTCTTCACCTACTAGTTCTGCTTTTTTACCTTTTTCTCCCAGATTATCAGAGCCCAGGATTATAGGATTAAGTAGATCAAGATCATCTTGTCCAAACAAAGCCCATAAAGTGATGCCTGTACCTGTACACTCAGTTTCAGAATAAATAGTTTGTATGTTAACTGGCACATTATATTTTGATAAGATGTGTTGTGCAGCTCTTGCTTGGCGTTCAGCAACTTCCGCTTTAGATAACTCTTTAGATGCGTGAGAAGTTCCTCTTATGCATATTAGTTTCTTCTGCTTAGTCAAATCAAGTGAAGGTAAAAAAGCCACATCATCCATAAATTTAGGATGGACATTCACATCAACTTTTCCTTGTCCTTTAGGATAATAACCTCGTTTTTCTACATTTATTGAGACTGTTGCAAAACGTTTTAGTTGAGGCAGAACTATATTGATTAGATAATCCATTTGCATAGACCATTTAACATCTGTACCTCCAGTTATTACAAATCTTGACTTTTGTTTTGATAATGATGCAGGAAACAATAAACATTGTAGAAGTAAAGTGATAGATCCTGCGGTGCCGATATCTAATTTCACAGTTTTAGGATCATATTTCTTGGGAGTGTAGGTTAATGAGTCGCTTCCCAGAACTGCTCCTTCAACTTCAGGATCACACATGTCCTTTAATGCAGTAATACAAGATAGATGCTGTGCTTTTAATCCAGGATTAGATCGACCTTTACGAATGTTAGAAATCTCAAATGGCTTGCCTAAAAGAGTGGATAATGCCAATGCAGAACGTACTATCTGTCCCCCACCCTCTCCATAATTCCCATCTAGTTCAATCATTTCCTTGGGTGAAACTTAACAACTTTCTTTATTTTACTCTTTAACTTATCTAGAAGATCTATTTCTTTCTTAAACTCCTTATCTTGACGTTGTAGTTGATTCTTTGTAAATATTTGTTCATCTTCTTTGACAAGTTTGTCGAAATCTTTTTTATGACGTATCTTTCGTTCCATTCTTACCTCTTTTTCAGAACAATAATATTAGATCTTCCTTTCTTTATTTTCTCTACAATTCCTTTAGATTCAAGTTCTGATACAATTAAACTTATTTTTGCTTCAGATAACGGAAATTCTTTTCTTAGTTCTTTCTGCGTTACTCGTTTTCCTGATCGTTTTATGAAGTTGATAACTTGTCCTAATTCATCATCAAAGCCTTTATTCTTACCATTCTTCGTTCTTACAAACGCAAATACAATAACAACTAATGCGCCAATCCATACTATAGTTAGCAAAATTTTAGTAATACTAAACTCAAACCTATCATCCTTAGGTTGTGATAGTGGTTCTTGAACTTCTTCAACTACGTATTCAAGCTCATCTACTCCAAAGTCTATCTCTGGAAGAAGAAATAAATCTAGTACAAACTCCCCTTCGGTTGTGATTGTAATATTCTCAGTCGCACTTAATTCATCATCTAGCGATGATCTTGTGGCGATAATATAGGTACCAGGAGATAACATAACCTCATAAGTACCTTCAGTTACAACAATTCGTTGGTATGGTTCGGAATTCACTTCCACGATTGCTTTAGGTACAATCTCTAACCCTGCATCATACAGCGTACCGCTAACTTTGGCAGCAAAAACTTGCTGTGTAAATAGCACTAAAACTAATATTGCCAGTATCGCTAGAAAATATCTTGATTTCATGTGTGTTGAGAACATCAATCCATATAAAAATCTTTTCAAGAAATATTAGGAGATTATAGCTAATATGCATCCTGCGTAAAGTAAAAGAAGACCAGGTAAAGCTTTGTAAAGTATTAGAACATCTTAACGATCTTCTTTTTTTGTCCCGAGAAAGTATCTTTATAAAGAAAACAGACGTATTCAGTTATGCTGGTTTGGCACGATTTATGCCGAGCCAACAGGATGACAATTATCAGAAACTTACGGAGGATTGATGTATTATGAAAAAAACAATCGTATTGCTGGTTTTGGCAATGTTTATGATCAGTATGGTTCCTGCAGCATTCGCAGAGCTAACGCCTGCTGAAAAAAGGCACAGAGCTATTGCTGCAGATCTATATGAAGATAAATTAGATGCAAAAGAAGATATTCGGGATGAAAGAGAAGACCGGTATGACGAGTCTGGTAAAGATGTCCGAGACTGCATGAAGATTTGTGAAAAGATAGGTAATGAAGATTGCTTAAGGACTTGCAAAGCGAGAGACAGAAAAGAAGATATTCTTGATAAAGCTGAAGACATCAGAGATGCAAGAGAAGATAGGTATGATGCTAGGCATGGTGTTGAGAAGATAAAAGCATTTAGTTCTGGAAAAGCAATTAGGCTATCAGAGAAAGAAAAAGAGAAGCATAAAAAACTTCAAGAAGCAAGAAGAGAAAGGTATGCTCATGCTCAGAAACTTTTGAAAGAAAAGCTTGAGAAAGTAAAAGATAAATCACTTTCTGAAGATGATGAGAAAACTCTGAAAGAAGCATTGTTTAAAGCAAGAGAAGAGTATAAACTTTCTAAGAAAAAGTATATAGAATTAAGACAAGCTTTTGCAGATAAGAAGAAGGCTCTTGAAGCAAGAAAAGCTAAATTCGAAACTTGTGAAGACGATGGAACTTGTGAAGAATTAAAAAAGAAAAACAAGAAAGATGCAAAACCATATTTGCTTAACACTGCAGATATGATTCTTGAAAAGCTTTACAACATTAGAGCGAGAGTTGTTTCTTACAGTGAAAATCTAGAGCATCCACACGAGATTCTAGAAAGACTGGATTATGCAATTGAACAAGTTGAGAGTGCTAAAGCAGAAGTTGAAGCTCTGGATGATGATGCAACTAGAGAAGAACTAATAGGTGCCGCTAATACAATCAAGAAAGCTTGGAAGAATGTTAAACACATTGCTGAAAAGTCACTTGGTGATATTGCTTACAAGAGAGTACATAATCTTGTTATAAAGATGAGCGGTTTGTCTGTTAAGTTCACAAAGATAACTGAAGCTTTAGACAAACGAGGACAAGATGTTTCCGATCTACAACCCATGGTTGACGAATATAATGAGAGAATTGGATATGCTAGAGATGAATTATCATTAGCAAAACAAGCTCTTTACGATGGAGATGCGGAAGCCAATAAACATCTTAAGAACTCCCACACATCAGCTCTGGCAGCTCATCAAATGGTCAAAAAGATCGTTAGAGAGATCAGAGAGCTTAGGGGAACCTTGAAATCAGATGATTCTGGTGATTATGCAGGTAATACTGCTGAAGAATCCGAGGACTTTGGTGGAGATGAGGAGTAAAACCTATAAAAAGCTTTAAATAGCTTTTTTCTTTCTTTTTTTAAATGAGATGTGGTGCACTATGAAACGATTTATTCTGGTTGTTGTAATGGCTTTGATTATGGTTAGTACTGTCTATTCTGCAAACTTAGATCATGTTGGTGAGATTGATGAGCAGATTGTAATTAAAGAAAAGGCAATCAATGAATCTGAAAAAGATTATAGTGAAGCAGTTCTTGCATATGAACTTGCAAAGGATAAGAATGATTGGATGGATGAGCAAGAGAGAGAAGATGAAGTTGATTATCAAGAAGACATACTAGACGTTCTTAATGATCAGGTTACACTATTGAATGATGCAAAGGAAACCTTGGCTTTGATCTATGTTAAAGAAGATGAATTAAGAGATGCAAGACTGCATCTTCCGTCTACTAGTCAGAGAAAAATTGAACAAGATTTAGATCAATTAATTGACACCTTTAATGAGATAGAAAATGATTATAATGCTGCCGAAAAGGAGCTAAAGGATCTTGAAGAGAGAGAACGAGACTATAGTGCAGAAGAGTACTATAAAGATCAAATATATGATACTGAGGCAGAGATAGAAGAGTTAGAAGATGAGTACAAAGAATATGAATCTGAGTTGAGTAAGCTAGAAGTTGAACTTGATGATGCGGAAAGAGCAGAGGATTGGGATCTTCGAAGAGAGATTAAGGATCGAATGAATGAAATTGAAGATGAAATGGACGATATTATGGAGGATTTAGATGATAGACGTCAAGAATTGTTGGCGGATAGAAATAAACTCGATGAAGTTAGAATTCAAGCATCAAAAACTCCTGCTCAGCTAGCTGCTGAAGCACAAAAGATATCCGAAGCTAATCAGGAAAAGTACGATGCTCATAAAAACAAAGCAACAGTCAAGATTACTAAAGAAGAGGAGATTGTTAAGAGATTAACTTATTCCGATTTACGAAGTAATTATCTTAAACAAAAAGGAGGAATTAGTTTGTTAAAATATAGGATGTATGACTGTGAGGATGAACCTTTAGATGATTGTGTTGATGTTGCCGAGGATTTTGTAACGAAAGGTAATGTTTTTGTTAAGAATGGCGCCGAGATGATCATTGCACATCTATTTGAATTAAGAGATGAGCTTGAGAGTGAAGACATCTCCGGTAAAGATGAAATTCTCATGAAAATAAATGAGAAGATAACTAAGATGCAAGTTGCAAGAGAAAGTATAAACTCTCTAAATAGTGATTCAACTCCTGAAGAAACTAGTTTGGCTGCAAGAAGTGTCAGAACTGTATGGAGAAATAGTAAACTAGAAATCCAGGAAGTTACTCTTCGTAACTCTATGAATAAAGCAGAGAAAGTATTGGCTAGAGCTGATTCGTTGAAAGAAAAGTTTTCAAAGATAAATTCGGTGTTTAAGTTAGAGGGAAAAGATACGTCTGCGATTGAAAGTAAAGAATTGGCATATGAGGTTGAGTGTGATCAAGCGTGGAGACATCTTGCGAGATCTGAAGAATATCTTCAAGAATATAATATAGTGCGAGCCACAGAAAGTGTGCAGAGTGCATTTAACGCATTATCAAATTCAAAAACTCTTCTTGCAGAAATCAAAGTGTTACTTAACGATTTGAAAACTCAAGAAGTGGGTGAGGATGCTAAAGAGATTGCATTAGAATATGCGAGAGATGAGTTGTCTAAAGCATTTGCATCAGGAAATCAAAATGAGATTGAAGTTGCTAGAAAAAATCTAGTGGCTATTGAAAGTAGTTAATATTAAATATAACTAGAAGATAATGAATGACGGAGGTCGATTTGTATGAAGTGGGGTTACTTTATTGTTTTAATGGCACTTATGGTTGCAATTGTTGGATGTGGTGAAACACAGGATAATACGCCTGATGTTGTTCCAGATACTCCTGTTGTGGTAGATGATGCTACTTCCGGACAAGAAGCAATTGAAACTGCTGAACAAGACATCACAGATCTTGAAGAAGAACTGGATGAATTATCATTAGATGATCTTGATCTTAGTGAGTTAGATAGCTTAGAAGATGATCTGGATTTAGATATCTAATTCTTTTTTTATTTTTCATATGAAACATTTATAAAGCAAATAACTAGTTTTTAGATTATGGCTTTTTGGTCTACGTTAGGGAATGGAATTCTAGATGGCTTCGCGGAGATTGGTAGATCTTATATCAGAGACGCCAGCATATGGTGGGTCTTGGCGCCTGTTATTATTCTCTGGATTGTTCTTGAAGTGTATTTTGGTGAATATAAGAAAGAAAAACTAGGTTGGAATACATCGTTAGCAAATGGAATTACTCTTCTTTGGGTAAATATAGAAGCTATGAGATTCATTTTCAGTATTCCCGGTATTGATATGAAGTGGATACGATTTGTTGTATTATTGTTTATATTAGCATATGCAGGATTTATCATTTACATTTCTTTCACTCATAAATTTTCCGCCAAAGTAACATATATTCTAGCTTCTGCAAGTCCAATATATTATCTTTCTATGATTAGCATTCTATGGAGTCACGGTCAATTGCAAATGACTTGGTGGGTATTGTTAGATTTAATACTACTCTTCGGATTATTATTATTTATATTCTGGATAATTAGAAAGTTTATTCCTGAAGCGGCAAACGATAATAATGACAGTAGCGGCGGAGATGACTTTGGTTCTAGTTCCTCACCTTCAGATAGCATGGGTGGACTAGGCTCGGGAGGATTAGGCGGTCTAGGAGATGTGTCAGGTGGTGGCCTTGGTGGCGACTTTAAATTATAAAGAATCTGTTATTTAATTCTACTATTTGTATTTCATCACCAGGTTTAAGAGTTGTTTCCTTGTTTTCTACAGGAGTGCTCTGAAATGTCTTAGGATGAATTACTTCTATTCTTGGACTGGTTATCGCGATAGTCGTCTGTACTGTTTCAAGACGTTCAGGCATTTCTTTTTCTAATCTTAATAACGTTGTTTTACCCGTAACTACGTTCTTACCTAGAACTTCTTTACCCATTTTATTTATGGTATATACTTTCTTATCATATGAAACCGCATCGTGCAATTTGAAAGGGTGTGGTTTGTATAGTACTGTCAATCTTCTTTGTTCTTTACTCGTAGTTGAATCTCTAGAGAATAATTTAGAGTTTTCTTTTATTATTCCTCCAAATTTATTTCTTAATTCGTGTCCCATGCTATGGGCAAACTGATTAGAAGTCAAGTAGTAGTCTACACCGTTGGTAGTTTTTTTCTCTTTTGTTATAAATACCAACCTGTTCTTATCCACTGCTTTCTTTACAAATGTTTCAATTTCGGGATCTGCATTTCTTAATTGTAGTATTCCTTCAAAATATTGACTGTGAGGTCGAGAACAATCCTTACAAATTGTAAAATTAACTTTTACTGGAATTATAGTTGACTCGAAGACAGGTTCTTCTAGATCTTCGCTAAAAAATCCGTTTACTGTAATCTCAATTTCGCCAACGACTTTTACTCCCGCATTAGGAACATGTTTTGGTAATACTAGTTCTGTTTTAATTTCTTCAATAGTAACTCCTAATTCAGGAACTAAATTTTTAGTTACTGATTTATTTACTGCATCATTTAGATTCTTACATAACATCCATTTAGATTTGTCTTTTGTTTTAAATTTATTACAACCACAAAAGAATATTACAAAATCTTTAAAACCTTTAATTAAAGAATGGTCTGCCAAGTAACATTCTTTGCAAATTCCTTCAATGAAGCTATCAGCATCATTACCGCACTTTGGACACATTCTAGTTGAGCTCATTTTAGATAACCAAATGAGCGATACATTTATAAAATAAACTCTTGCTTATTGATAAGATGTCTAAACGTATTGTTAGAAAAAAGCGAGTTAAACCAACTAAATCTAGCACTAGAAGCATTCTTAGTTGGATTTGGTATATCTTGTGGGAAGATGATAGTTGGTACAGCTGGATAATTAGTGCAGTTGTGGCGTTTATTTTAATAAAATTCGTAGTTTATCCTGTATTAGGTTTTATTGTAGGTACAGGTTTTCCTATAGTTGCAGTTGTTTCAAGTTCTATGGAACATCCTGGTGGATTTGATTCATTCTGGGAGGATAAAGCCTTTTGCAGAGAAGGTCTTTGTACTCAAGGCGAATATTACAATGAATTGTCCATAACTCGCGAAGGATTTAGAGAGTTTCCTTTCAAAAATGGTTTTAATAAAGGTGATATTATGCTTCTTTATGGTAGAAGCAATATAGATGTTGGTGATGTTATTGTGTTTATGTCTAGGGGCGGTCAACCAATAATTCATCGAGTGGTTGCGGTTTCTGAAAAGGATGGTAAGCCAGTTTATCAAACTAAAGGTGATAATAATGAAGCTTCCATTAAATTGAATATGTTGAATGAATATGACATACCTGGAGAGGTTATTATTGGTGAGGCTAAAGCCCGAGTACCGTTCTTAGGTTATGTGAAAATTGGTTTTGTATGGTTATTAGAAGTTTTACAGATTATGTGAGGTAATTAAAGATGTTTTGTCCTAAATGTGGTAAGTTATTAACACCCAGAGAAGTTGATGGTAAAAGAGTTATGGGTTGTGATTGTGGTCATGTTCATGGTGGTTCTGCAGTTGTTAGAGAAGAAATAAAGAAAGATGAGAGAAAAATTGAAGTTGCAGATGCTGATGTTGAAACATTACCTTTAGTTGAAGAAAAATGTCCTGAGTGTGATCATGATCATGCATACTTTTGGGAGATACAAACCAGGGCTGGAGATGAGGCCGCAACTAAGTTCTATAAGTGTGAAAAGTGTAAGCACGTATGGAGAGATTATAGTTAAATGGATATTCGTTCTTTTTTTGTTAATGATTGTATTAAAATTGTGGTTAAACCAAATGCTCCTAAGACTGAAGTAGTGGGTTGGGATGAAAATAAGAAAGCACTAAGAGTTGCAGTCAATGCAGTACCTGATAAAGATAAAGCCAATAATAAATTGGTGAAGTTTATTTCTAAGCAGATAGGTGAGAACGTAGAGATCATCTCTGGTAGTAAAAGTAGAGAAAAGCTAATAAAAATAAAAGAATAACTTATTGGTTATCGTACTTTTGAAGTTCTTCAGATAATGCAACAAGCTTAACACCTGCTTGATCAAGAACATCTCTTGTATCTTGGCCTGCGTGATATCTTTTCTCACAAACAACCTTCTTGATTCCTGCATTTACAATCATCTTTGCACAAACAAAGCAAGGTTCGAGAATACAATATATCGTAGCACCATCTAAAGGAATTCCATTTCTTGCAGCTTGACAAATTGCGTTTTGTTCTGCATGAATAGTTCTAACACAGTGATTGCTTACCTTACCATCTTCATGAACTGTTTTCTTATATTGATGTCCTGCTTCGTCGCAATGAGGTAGACCAATTGGACTTCCAACATATCCCGTAGTTAGAATTCTTTTGTCTTTAACAATAACGCAACCAGTTCTTCCTCTGTCACATGTTGCTCTTGTTGCTACTTCTTTTACAATCGCTAAAAAGTATTCATCCCATGAGGGTCTTTTGTAATCTGATTTTTCTTCCGACATTACTTACCACCTATTTCATTCATAACTTTGCTAAATTGATCTAATAGATCAGGAATTGTTTTCGTATTAACTAAAGTGTAATCTGCCATTGCTATAGGTCCACCTTTCTCGAGATTCTCTATCTCGGCAGAATCTCTTTTGTTAGCAGATTCTTCTGATATGGGTCTATTGCGTAAATCGGTATCTTCAGCTTCTAATACTCTAGCTGCTAGTCGCTTATATCGCAAGTGAGGTGGAGCATATACTGCAATAACGGTTAGTTGATCACCATACTTTTCTCTGAGAATTTTATACTCTGACCAACTGTACAATCCATCACCAACAACATTACCTTCTTCTAGAAACTTGTCAACTTTTGGAATATTAAGTGTTGCATAAGCACCCATTCCGTGCTTCGCCCTCATTTCTTCCCTTATTGGACGTTCATTTTCTTCTAGAGGCTCTAGTCCTCTTTCTTTTACAATGTCTAATGTAATCTGACCAAATCTAAAGAAGTTGTATCCTTGTTTTACTAGTTCATCTGCGATAACAGACTTACCAGATCCACACATGCCTACTAATGCAATAAATTTATTCATCAATCTACCCCCTTGAGACAGCTATACCTCATTTATTTAAAAAGATTACTGCTTAATTCTAATCATATTTTGGTTCTGGAAGCCCTACGTAGAATGTATGTAATTTGAGTCTTCTGTACCCTGCACAATTCGGATTATTTACTTCATCAGGTGTACAAATAGAACAGTCTCCCCAACCTTCTGGTCTAATAGAGCCAGGTAATGATTGTAATCTAGATCTTTGTGATAATTGTCTAACGCAAAGGTATACTACTTCTCCCGTTCTTGGTGCTTCTTTCGATCTAGGATCTCTATCAACTATTGGCTCCAACATAGGACGCTCTAGATGGAGATTATGTATTTAAACTTTACCTCAGATAGCTTTAAAAATAACTTAATACTGAATAGAAAACTGATGAAAGTAATTAAGATAGATACTGATCCATTCTTGAACAAAGATGTAAAGAAAGTTAGATTTGAGAGTGATGACTTTCCTAAAGTTCAGTTGTTTAATTCTAACGATGTTGCCTGTGGCAACCCCAGTTCTAATGTTGCGATTGCATTCGCATATACTTGGGAAGATGATATGCCTCCTGAAGAAGTAATGGACTTTTTTCAAAAGATTTCAGTTTATACCTCCATGACTGGCTATTGGAGAACAACCAATGGAGGTAAGTATGTTTTTGCAAATCTTCTTGCAAATCCTAATGTTAACAAGTTGTTAGTTTTAGTATTTGGAAAAAGAGATAATGGTCACTTGCTCGTTGACTCATTAAAGAATCTCTGGGAAAACGGAGTTAATGAACGAGGAATTATCAATAATTGTAAAGCACCAAATCCTAAGTTTGAACAAGTTCCTAATGATGCATTAGAGCGCGTCACTCAACAATCAGATTTACTTATTGTACGCGATATAAATAATGAGTTTGAAGAAATTGAGAAACTAGTAAAATCATTAATACAAGAACCTAAGAATGCTATTGATGTGGCTGATTTTCCCAAGTTAGAATTTATATCTAAGCTAATCAAAAATAATAAACTATATGACGACGGTGCAAGGTTCGAAGAACCATACTATCTAGACTTGATTGCATCTGCAAAAAATGTTAGATATGAGGAAAAAAGTCTTAATGAATCTATAGGTAGATCTATACAGTGTCAGAATTTAGCAGATGCTTTTGAGCAAGTGGCTGCATTTGTTTTTCAGAATGGTAGTTCTATTATTGATCAAAGAAAAATTATCAACTTAGAATGTAGGAGTTTAACAGTAACGATTATGAATCCATTAGATAAGATTCCTGAAGGTTTTTCTAAAGAATATTTGGACAAATACTGTGACGAGTTTATGAATGGCAAAGGAGAAAAACTAAATGACTTTGCATATACATACCATGATAGAATTTTTAAGAGATGGGGTAATCAAATAGAACGTGCAATAGAAAAAATAAAAGAAGATAATTCTACAAGGCGTATGTTGATTTCACTCTGGTCTCCTGAAGAAGATATTTACAATTCTAGTGCTCCGTGTTTGGATTTCATCTGGATTGTTATTAGAAATAAGACTCTTGAGATGCATGTTGTATTCAGAAGTCATCATCTTGGAACTATTACTGAAGAAGGCAAGCTAATGACTGGGGAAGGAGCATTTGTACCTAATTTGTTTGCTTTAAGCACTCTTCAGAACTATATAGCGGAAAAATTAAGCATTAAGAGCGGTCCTTTCGTATTAACAGATTTCTCAGGCCACTTGTATGTTAATAAAAGCTCTTAAGGCCCCATAGTAGCGAAAACTATAAAAATAAGCCGTTGTACTGCCTTATAAAGGGGGGTTGATTGATGAAAGCATATCTCGATATTGTTAATAAAATTCTAACCGAAGGTATTGAAAAGGAAAATCGAACAGGTGTAAATACTATCGCCATTGCAGGGGCAATGTTTGAACATGACATGAGTGAAGGATTTCCACTTCTTACTACAAAAACAGTTCCATTTAGATTAATTGCTTCTGAATTAGAATTTTTCATTAAAGGAATTACTGATAAGCACTGGTTAAAGGAAAGAAAGAATCATATTTGGGATGAATGGTGTTCACCTGATAAAGTTCCTTACGGTCATGATGAAGAAACAAAAAAGAAGATGGCTGATGAACGAGATCTTGGTCCAATATATGGTTGGCAATGGAGAAACTTTGGTGCTAAGTATACTACATTCGACAAAGAGAATGAAGGGCAAGGTGTTGATCAACTAAAACGAGTTGTTGAAATGCTTAAAACAAATCCCACTGATAGAAGAATGATTGTTAGTGCATGGAATCCTGTAGATCTGAAAAGAATGGCTTTACCTGCATGTCATTATGGTTTTCAAGTTACTGTTATAGGGGATAAACTGAATCTTCTATGGAATCAAAGATCTATCGACGTTGCTCTAGGGTTGCCGTTTAATATTGCGAGTTATGCATTGTTGTTACATTTACTTGCAAAAGAAGCAGGATTAAAAGAAGGTAAGCTTGTTGGTTTCTTAGCTGATACTCATGTGTATGTAAATCATGTTGAAGGACTAAAGGAACAATTAGAAAGAAGTCCTATGAAGCTTGCTAAACTAACTACAAATGACTTTAAATCTATATTTGATTGGAAGTATGAAGATTCTAAAGTGGAAGACTATGAACATCATCCTAGAATTAAGTTTGATGTAGCAGTATGAGGTGATTAACTATGGCAGAGATTATAATTATTGCAGCAATTGCAAAAAATAATGTGATAGGGAAAGATAATGATATTCCTTGGAGAATAAAAGAAGATTTTCAACACTTTAAAGATTTAACAATGGGTTGTCCGTGTATCATGGGGGATAGAACTTTTGAATCTCTACCCGATAATGCTCGTCCTCTACCTGGTAGAGAAAATGTTGTTTTAACTTTCAAAGAAGACTATCATCCTGAAGGAACTACAGTCTTTAATTCATTTGAAGCGGCTTTAGAGCATGTTAAAGATAAAGATAAAGCATACATAACAGGTGGTGCAACAATCTATAAAATCGGATTGCCACATGCAGATAAGCTCGAGTTAACTAGAGTGCATAAAGAATATGAGGGCGATACTTTTTTCCCGGAAGTTAATTATGACGAATGGGAATTAATTAACACAGAAGATCATGGAGAATATTCATTTGAAACTTACACTAGAAAGAGGTAGATAAGATGTATGATAAACTTAAAGAGGCAGATCCTGAAACATATGGTATTATTTCTAAGGAATTAGAAAGACAACAAAATGGTTTAGAGATGATTCCCTCTGAAAGTTTCGCATCTTTACCAGTTCTAGAAGCACTAGGTTCAATAATGAACAATAAATATTCTGAAGGTTATCCAAAAAAAAGATATTATGGTGGTAATGAGTTTATCGACGAAGCTGAGATTCTTGCGATTGAAAGAGCAAAGAAACTATTTGGTGCAGAACATGCTAATGTTCAACCATATTCAGGTAGTCCTGCCAATCTTGAGGCGTACTTTGCTTTATTGAAACCAGGCGATACTGTCATGGGGATGAATTTAACTCATGGTGGACATTTAACTCACGGCCATAAAGTCAACTTTACAGGTAAAACTTACAATTTCGTACAATATGGCGTTGATGAAAAAACCGAGATGTTAGATATGGATGCAGTTCGTAAAATGGCAAAAGAATGTAATCCTAAGATGATCGTCTCAGGTTTCACTGCCTATCCTCGTTCAATCGACTTCAAACAATTTCATGAGATTGCTGAAGAAGTTGGCGCATATTCTATGGCAGATATAAGTCACATTGCCGGTTTAATTGCTGGTGGCGCACACCCATCACCATTTCCTTTTTTTGATCTTGTCACTACAACAACTCATAAAACATTATGTGGCCCTAGAGGTGCAATCATTATGAGTAAGATTGAAGATAGACTGAAAGAAAAATATCATCCTAACAGTAAACTTACTTTAGCAAGAAGAATAGACAGAGCGGTTTTCCCAGGAATGCAAGGCGGTCCACACAATCATCAGATTGCTGCCAAAGCCGTTGCATTTGGTTTAGCTCTTAAACCAGAATTCAAAGACTGGGCTGCCCAAGTTGTTAAGAACTCAAAGTCACTTGCAGATTCATTGATGAATCAAGGTATTAGATTGGTAAGTGGCGGAACTGATAATCATTTAATTCTAGCAGATTTAACTTCCATTAATGTAACAGGACAAGAAGCAGAAACTGCATTAGATGAAGTTGGAATAACAGTTAACAAAAACACAATTCCTTTTGAAAAACGTTCTCCTTTTGATCCAAGCGGAATAAGAATGGGAACTCCTGCATTAACCAATAGAGGTTTTACTGCGTCAGATATGACTCAAGTAGGGGAATTAATGGCTAAGACTGTGAAGAATGTGGGTAATAAGGATGTTCTTGAAGATGTTAAAAAGCAGGTTTTAGAGCTCGCAGGACGACATCCTCTTTATAGTGGACTTAATTAGTCACCACTCCCCAGAGACTCAGTTTCGAAAGATTTATATTTGGATTATGAAATAAGCATCATATGATTTCTGAAACAGTTCTAACAACCTTTGGAGAAGGAAGCTTAGATTCTAGACTAGTAGATGAGAATGGACGATTGTTATTTTCGAAGTGCTCCAGACCTAGATTGGCTCTTCGATCTGCATTTATCAATCTTAATTATGCATGGCCATTACAACTTGGAATTCCATTAGAATCTGCCATCGATTATTCTGCAAATCACACAGATCGCATTAAAAAAGAAGTAAAAACACTAAGATTATGGGAACAAGAAGACATTTTGGCATCTAGGGTACATAGAGCAGGAGGTAACTTTGTTACTGTCCACTACATCCCAGATACGGTTTCATGTAAAAGAGCCTTAGATGTTAATTTGAATCCAGATATATTCGAAAGACTGATGGATAGATATACCCAGATAAGAGATGTTGCAAAAAGAAAAAGAAACTCCGATTATCTACATTCAGATCCAACACTAGTAAACTTTCTATATGATTATGAAAGAGATCTAGTCGTAGCAATTGATCCAGGAACTGTATTAAATCCATCGATGGATTTTGACACATTAGATGCACACATTCTTGCCAGAACTCTAAGAGATGTTGCCAATATAGAACAACCTGAAGAAGATATTGCAAGATATGTCAGAATGTTTAAAGAACAAATGAGTGAAGAAGATGTTGCAAGAGTTACATCAATACCTCATGTGATTCCAGAAGTAATCCAAACTTATTTTGAAATAAGAGATCTGGCCGTAGCAGCAATCAAGGGTAGAAAATTTGTTGACACATTAGCGCCTCTCAAAACTTATTGTGCCAGATACCACGCATTCATAGAAGATATTTTACTAGAATAATCACATAGCAACACGCATAACGTTTTCTTCTTTTTGATATATTTCTTTAATATTACCAACAAGATACAGAGAACCAGTAACTAAAATCAAATCTCCCTTAGTTGCAATTTGTTTTGCACGTTCAAAGGCTTTAGTTGGGTCTTGAATTTTTTCACAATCTAAATTTACTTCAGATATATCTAATGATCTGGAAACTTTTGCTTGAGTAAATACCACTTTATGCTTAGGCATTAATTCTAACATTGCTTTGTAATCTTTGTGCTCCGTTACACCAAATACTAATATTAAATTATTATAATCTAGTGTAGAGATGTACTGCGACAATGCTTTAATTGCAGCTTCGTTATGCGCACCATCAAGAATTACGTTGTCCTCGATATACTCAACTCTGCCTGGCCAAGATGCATTAATTAATCCTGCTTTTATATTTTCTTCGGAAACTCCCAGCAGTTCTGCGACTTTAACTACAATGCCTGCATTATCTCTTTGAAAATCACCTTTTAATGCTAAAGGTAGATTGCAAGTCTCAGAAATCTCTAGTTTCGCGTGTTTTTCTTCCGCATAAGATTTAATTATAGGCAAAACTTGCCAATTACTTTTAGTTGTAACAACAATAGAATTATCTTTTATGATGCCACACTTATCTCGTGCAATAGTTTCCACATCATTTCCTAATATGTGTGTATGATCCAGTGCGATATTAGTTATGGCTGATATTTTTGATTCAACAATATTGGTGGCGTCATGTGTCCCGCCCAATCCAACCTCTAACACAACATAATCAACTTTCATTCGTTTAAAATAAAGGAATGCAACTAATGTTATAAATTCAAAGAATGTTAATTCTAGATCTTTCTCAAATATATCATTACAAATTTCAACTAAAGTTATCTTGTCAATCTTGTCACTATCAACTTGAATTCGTTCTCTGAAATCAACTAAGTGAGGAGATGTAAACATACCTACCTTATAACCCGCAGTTAGTAAAATAGAATTCAACATAGAAGCAGCAGAACCCTTACCATTAGTACCAGTTATATGAATAAAACGAAGATCATTATGTGGATTATCAAAAGCTTCAAGAGCTTTCTTCATAGGTTCTAGTCCTAATTTTATTCCAAAACGTCTTAATTCATAGATATAATTGAGCATCTCGTTATAGTTCATGAATTTGGATTTCTCGAACTAATATTTAAAGATAGTTGAAGAAAGATATATAAAGGAATTAAGTTGAATGTCTAGCATGATTAAAAGGGGTAAATTAATAGTAATTTGTGGTACTGATGGTTCTGGAAAAGGAACTCAAACTAATATTCTTGTTGAACGTATGCGTAAAGAAGGCGTTCCAGTTGAGACAATAGACTTCCCTCAATACGGAGAGAAGAGTGCAGCTTTAGTTGAAGAGTATCTTAATGGTAAGTACGGAGATGCTAAAGAGGTAGGTCCACGTAGAGCTTCAATATTTTATGCTTGCGACAGATATGCTGCAAGTTTCAAGATGAAAAAATGGCTTGAAGAGGGCAAAACTATCGTGTGTAATAGATATGTTTCAGCAAACCAAGGTCATCAAGCCGGAAAAATAAAAGATCTTGCAGAGAGAGATCAGTATTTAGAGTGGTTAGATGAATTGGAATTCGGAATATTTAGAATACCTCGACCAGATGTTAATATTCTATTGTACATGCCTAGCGCAGTTGGGCAGAAATTAGTTGATAAAAAAGGACATAGAGATTATGTTGGTGGGGAGAAAAGAGATATTCACGAAGCTGATTTGCAACATCTAAAGGACGCAGAAGAAGCATACGCTTATGTTGCTAAAAAATATGATTGGGCGAGAATTGATTGCAATGAAGGAGACGATCCTTTACCAATAGATACAATCCACGAACTTGTTTGGAATAAAGTTAAAACAATAATAGAAGAATAATCATTTCTTTTTCTTGGCTTTTGTTGATTTCTTTTTAACCTTCTTTTTAGCAATCACTTTCTTTTTCTTTACGGATGTAACTGCAATCGTATTCTTAACTTCAAGTTTTACTTTCTTCTGTTTTTCATGACTTAAAGATTCCACAACTGATGCCGCAAGGTTAGGTTCCTCAGTAGGTTTAGAACTCACAGTAGGTTCTGACGGAGGGGGTGCAGCAAAGAACTTAGCAAATCTTGCGAATATTGAAGATAGCACCACACTATAAAGCATGAATGCCAATGCTAAATGTGAAATCTCAGTCATTCCTGGAATGTCGACATAAGATGCAAATACTACAACAATTACTGCTACTGCGACACCTTTTGTGTTGTTTAGAGCAGCAAATATCTTTTGTTTAATGGTATAAGTATTGCCCAGTCCAAATTGTAATGCAATGAATCTTATCACTAGAGCAATTCCAAATATCATGATAGATGTTTTAAAGAATTGCACAGTTAGCGGAATACTTATCAAATGTCCAATCAGTATAAACACTAATATCTCAAGAAAATCTGAGAATATCGTCGAGAATTCTTGTATTAAACTTTTATCCCGCAGAACCATATTTCCAAAGAATAATCCGAGAGTTGTTACGGCAAGCACACCATCACCACCCAAGTTTTCTGCAAGAACAAACGTGATTATTGCAGAAACAATCACAGCAATAGGAGAATACTCACTGGAATATAATCGTTTCAATATCTTGAAAATAACCAAACCTACCAACATTCCCGCACCAATTCCTGCTACGATCTTTGAGAGAAACGGGGCGATTTGTTGTGAGACCGAAATAAACGATAACTGCTCAACTTCTAATATAAAATTAAGAATAATAAATGGGAAAATAACCACTAGTGGGGTATTGATTAAAGATTCAATTTTAAGAAAGTCTAGAACTTTAGATCTAATATCTTTTAATACGCTTAAAGTTACATCAGGTGCGGTACCTGACATTAGTGCGGCAAATAACAATGCCATTGATATCGATCTCACGTAAAGAAAATACACAGTTAATGATAGAAATGCAAAATTTAGTAGAAGAAACCATACTGAGACTGAAATAACCGATGAAGACATAGAATCGAATTTCCTTAACTTGAATTGAGATGCAGAATCAAATACAATAACAATCAAAGCAAACATAGCAAATACTTCTATGAACAAAGGAGGGAATGCAATCACGGGCTCTCCATTTATTGTGATATACTGAGACAATACACCAACTAAAATAAGAAGAAGCACGTTAGGAATCTTAATTTTACGACTAATGAATGTTACAATGAGTCCCACAAGAAGTACTACGCCAAAATATGTGAGAAATATTAACGATTCCATCCATACACCTCTTTTATGATATATTTGGATATTTGAGCTTTATTAAGCTTTTCCTCGGAATAACTGCTAATTGTGCCTAAACAAGCGCAAACTATAAAAAAGCAATTAAGAACGTCAGAGGGTATGGATATCCTGAAATCGGTATTGGGGAGAATAAAGCCAGATAGGGTAGAAATTCTAAAGAAAGTGAGCTATGTAGTTGACTCCATAAATGATGAACTCAAACAATGGGATATTAATGCAGAATGTGTTCTGGGTGGATCTATTGCTAAAGATACCTTTCTAAAAGGCGATCACGATTGTGATTTATTTGTTAAATTCAATCTTGATTTCAAAGAGGAACCGATATCTGATGTATTAGAGAATGTCCTGAGACGTATATTCAAAAAAGTAGAAAGAATTCACGGTTCAAGAGATTATTTTCAATTTAAATATAAGTTAATACAATATGAGATTGTTCCAGTCTTGGCATTAGATAAAATATCTCAACTCGTCAATACAACAGATGCTAGTCCAATGCATGTTGCATGGATTAAACAGTTCAAGAAAGGAGATCAAATAAGATTGGCTAAAGCGTTCTGTAAAGGAATAGGAGTTTACGGTGCAGAAAGTTATGTTAAAGGATTTTCAGGTCATGTATTAGATATTCTTACAGTACATTATGGTTCATTCCTAAAATTATTGAAAGCAGCAAGCGAATGGGAAGATAAAGTAGTTGTTGATCATTACAATATATACAAAGGCAAAGCCTTGAATAAACTTAACGTATCTAAGATAGATTCTCCTTTAATCATCATAGATCCAATACAAAAAGAACGAAATGCCGCTGCAGCACTTGGTAATGAAAAGTTTAGATTGTTTAAAACAAATGCTAAACAGTTCTTAGCCAAACCTAATATAAAATATTTCAAAAAACCTACTTTTAGTATTAACAAGATTAAGAAACAAGTAGGATCCGATAACAAGCTTACGATTATTGAAGCAACACCGCTCAAGGGCAAAAAAGATGTTGTTGGAGCAAAATTATTAAAAGTTTATGAGCATTTATCTAAATATATGAAAATTAATGAGTTTGATGTAATTGACAGTGGATGGAATTGGGATGCTAAGAACGACGTTGCAACATATTATGTTATAAATCCCTCAAAGATACTATCAAAAACTAGTATAAGAACTGGTCCTCCTACTAACTCGGGAAGTCATGCAGAGAAATTTAAAAAGATGCATACACGTATCGAAATAAATGATGGTAGACTTTATGCTACGGTGGATAGAGAGTTTAGAAAACCTGAGAAATTAGTTGCACACATGATTAAACAGAACTATATTAAAGAAAAAGTAAAAAGAATTAAGATAGTTAAATAGTGTTATCAGATAACACCTAGATTTATAAAATACAATAGACAACAAGTCACTATCAGTATATAAGGTGAGAAATATGGTTAAAGAAGTAATAGAGAGAAACAAAGAATTATTTGACAAGTATAGGTATCCCGCAAAGATTGTGGAATTACAAGAAAAATTAAAGAGGGGAGGATTTAACTCTCAAAGTAATGTAATTAAAGGTGAAATAAAAGCACCATCTACAGATGATATTCCCTCTCTACCCGAAAAAGGATCTGATGAATATAATGAACTTAACAATATAGGAATCTCATCTATTAAAAATAATGAAGTAGGAATAGTAATACTTAATGGAGGAATGGCTACCCGATTCGGTGGTGGTGTTAAAGGATTGGTTGAAGTATTCGATGGAAAATCATTTCTTCAACTTAAGATTGAGAATGCTAAGGCTATTGCTAAAAAGAACAATGCCAAAGTTCCAGTATTTATTATGAATAGCTTTCAATCAGAGAAGCTAACTGAAGACTTTCTGATAAAACACAATAACTTCGGATATGAGCACATAAATTCATTTAACCAACTAATATCTGTAAGACTTGATGAGAAAGGTGAAGTTTTCTTGGATGAAAATGGTTATCCTTCGTTTTATGCACCAGGGCATGGCGATTTTAGATATGCATTTGTCAACTCAGGAATGCTAGATAAATTTATGCAAGAAGGTGGAAAGTATTTGTTATTTAGTAATGGAGATAATTTAGCGGCAACTCTTGACCCTGCAATAATCGGATTACACATTAAAAATGGGAATGAAATGACAATTGAAGTTGCAGAGAAAGATCCAGGGGATAAAGGAGGAGCACCCGCATTCGTAGACGGTAAACTACAGATTGTGGAGAACTTTAAGTTTCCTGTAGACTTTGATCAGAGTACAATACCTGTAATGAATACTAACTCTTTCGTATTTAGTGCTGAATCTCTTAAAAAAGAAATTGAATTAGATTGGTATGTGGCTATGAAAGATGTCAAAGGCAGAAAAGTTGTACAGTTTGAAAGACTTGCGAACGAAATGTCTATACACCTTATGACTGGCTTCGTAGTAGTACCAAAAGAAGGACCGGCTGGTAGATTCATTCCAATAAAGCTAAAGGAATATCTGGATAAATATAAAGATGTTTTAAAAGAAATGTTGGAGAAGCGAAATAATGAATGAATTCATTGAACTAATACTAATTACGTTGTTACCTTTTCTAGAATTGAGAGCAAGTATACCCTATGGTTTTATTGCAACAGAACTGCCGTGGTATGTAGTTAGTATTGTTTGCATTCTTACCAATATGATTTTAGGACCTGTGATTTACTTAATTCTCGATAAATTAGTTATTATTTTTACTAAAATACAATTTATCGATAAGATTTACAAGAAAATAGTCGCAAGAACTCAAAAGAGAATAGAGAAAGCAGTCGATAAGTGGGGAGAAATTGGGGTTGCAATATTTATAGGAATTCCTCTTCCAGGTTCAGGGGTATATTCTGGAGCATTAGGATCATATCTCATAGGTTTAAACTTCAAAAAGTTTTTGATTGCAAACATTATTGGAGTACTTATTGCAGGAGTGCTTGTAACTGCAATCATGCTTTCAGGAACTACTGCATTAGATTTATTCATTAAAACATTATAGGTGACTAAATGAAGCAAAGAAAAATATTTATTTGGAGCATCATAGGAATGCTAATTGCATTTTTATTGGACAAACCATTTGTTTATCTTATGCAATATTTAGAGATAGAATTACTCAATCAACCAATAATGTGGATTACTAGCATTTACTTCGTCTTTGTCGTATTAATAGTAATGGGTGCTGCGTTCATGTGGAACGAAAAGAAATATGAATATATGCTTCCACTAATACTCAGCTTTTGTGTTGCCATAGGTGTGGCATATTTATTAAAATATATAATTATGAGGCCAAGACCTTTTATTGAATTAGGTGTTAGAAGTTTAGTTATTCTAAAGTCATATTCATTTCCTAGTGCACACGCTGCAGCAGTATTCAGCGCAATGGCCATTCTAGATAAAGAGTTTCCTAAAATGAAATGGATTTGGTTGACGATTGCAGTCGTTGTAGCTCTTAGTCGATTATACATAGGAGTACATTATCTTAGTGATGTAATCGCAGGAGGAATCTTAGGATATTTTGTAGGTTTAGTGATAATTGCAGCCGAGGAACGCTTCAAACCATTTATGATTGTAAAAAAATGGTTTATTAGATTACAAAAGAGGTAAGTATGAGAATATTTGAACTTAAACGTCAATTATTTCACATCACTCTAGGATTTGTTATTGTTCTTCTTTTAAACTTTGGATTATTATCGAAATTCCACCTAGCGATCATAACAGTCATAGGAGGAATAATTTGTTTTATCTCTAAACACATTAAGATTCCGGGTTTATACTGGCTTCTCACACAATTTGAGCGACCCGAAGTGTTAAAAAGATTTCCAGGAAGAGGAGCATTTTACTTCTTATTAGGATCAACATTATCGCTCTATCTTTTTAGTAAAGATATTGCTCTTGCCTCAATCATGATACTATCACTAGGAGATTCCATATCCCATTATATTGGTAAGTTTCACGGCAAAAGAAAACATCCATTCAATGATATGAAACTTATTGAAGGGAGTATCGCGGGTTTTGTTGTTGCAACTATCGGAGCATTGTTTTTTGTGAAGTTTTCTTTGGCAGTAATTGGTAGCCTATTTGCGATGAGCATAGAAGCAATCGAAATAAGATTTAATGAACACTTATTGGATGATAACCTTCTAATCCCTCTAGCATCAGGAATTATCATGACAATATTAACTGCATATATATAGAAAAAGAGAGGTAATTAAACCTCTTTAAACTTAAAATCTTTAGTGTGTTCTTCACCATCAATTGTGATTAGTCGTTTGACGGTTCCTGAACGTCTTGAGTTTAATCTTGCTTTAACTACATCGTTTTCATACTCTTTAGGAACATCAATATTCTCCATCACATAGGTTTGTTTAATAGATATTAACTTGAATTTATCAACGTCCATATCAAACAAGAACTCTTTTTTCAATAGATCAAGATCCGATAGCTCAAACTTTGCAGTCGTATACTTTTCTTTCAAACTTCCAGGCTTAGGCGCACTTTTCCCAGACTTTAACATATACTTCCCAGACTTTAAAGATAATAGCAAAAAGCAATCAGAAAATGACTCTAAAAGTTCCTCAAATCGTCCAGGTGAAATAGTGAACTTAACTTCAACCTTTTTACACTTTGAATCTGCTTTAATGGGTTCAATGTCAAACTCATCAAGTTTGTCCTTAATACTTTCTTTAGCCACGATTTTTCCAACAACATCTATGTCATCTTTCATTAAAGTCGACATTATGTGTTGAAGTGTATCCAAATACTCAAAACCGCCTTGAATTTGAATAAAGCTTCCGCCTCTTTTCATAGTAAATTCTTCTCGCTGATAATCCCCTAATCCAAACCTTACAAGTTTCTTATGTGCATTTGGGTCTTGAGTTCCTTGTGCCATATTTTTTACGAAGTTCATAATATCACCTACAATCGTTTTATTTCAATGCTAACTGCATCAGTGTTTACTCGTATATCCTTAGGACATACAACGAATTCTAATTTATTAGTATCACAATAATTAATTATCTTTGTTTTTTCATCTTCAGTTTTGAATCTTACACAAACGTTTATTCCAATTGAATATCTATGCATTATATCCATCTCATCTAAATCCTTCTTAACCTTCTCACATCTAGATAGAAACATCTCGCGTCGTTTTTTTAGTCCATCTAATTTAGTAAGTAGAAGTTCGTAATCCATGTTTTCTGGAGTAACCATCTTAAAAATATCTGAAGTGTTCTCAATCCAGTCTTTATCATTACACGAAACAAAACCACCGTGACCTAAGTTAATTGGTTTCCATCTTCCAAAGCTAGAAAGACGAACATCTACATCCGCACTATTACACAGCTCAGTATCGCCTAATGCGGCAGTTATATCTTCAATAACCAAACATTTTGCAGCTCTACAGATTTTAGATATCTCTTTTACATCTTGCTTTGCGAAATAACCTGCATAAGTACTAAAAATAAATGCGGATCCTGTTTTCACATTCTCTTTAAGATCATCAAGATCAATAATCCCATCATTAGTCTTAATTTTCTTTACTTGAAAACCCAGTATTGCAGGAAATGTTTCATAAGTAATCCAACCACCTTGATCAGGAATTAATATGTACGGTCGAAAATTTACTTTTTTAGCAATATATAATGCCGAAAATATAGCAGAATTGCCTCTATTAGTTAACTTGACATATTTATGCGAAGAAAGCTTCCTAAGTTCATTGAGAACTGCCCCTTTCTTAACAGAATCATCTTCTCTTTGATTACTCATGGTCGTAAATTAAAACTAAAGATATTTAAATCTTAGTATTGATTAAATACTATAAGAATGGATCAGTATTACGACATAATCTCGGGATCTTATAATGGATTATATAAAGAGGAACAGCTAAATAAATTAAGTGTTGTTTTCGAACATATCAAAATAAATCCCTCAGATCTGCTTTTAGATGTAGGTTGTGGAACAGGTTTCTCTTTAGATAAAGTTAGTTGTTTTAAAGTTGGTGTAGATCCGAGCATAGAACTTCTTAAACAATCTAAACATAATAGAATTTGTGCTAAAGCCGAATCATTACCATTTCCAGATAATACTTTTGATATTGTCATCTCAATAACTGCCATTCAAAACTTCGACGATCTAAATGAAGGATTAAAGGAAATAAAAAGAGTTGGTAAAAGTAGGTTTGTATTGACTGCTTTAAAGAAGAGTGAAAAGATTGGTTTAATTGATGATCTAATTAAACTACACTTTGATGTTCGGAAAGTTATTGAAGAAGAAAAAGATATCATATATATAATATAATTATCTCTTAGATTTCTTAGTAGCCTTAGGTTTTTTAATATCTTTCTTGTAAACTATAGTTCTGTAAGGGTAAGGTATCTCAATCCTTTCTTTGTCAAATGCTTTCTTAATTGACTCAGTAAGATCGCATTTCATAGAAAACCCTGTTGGTTGATCAGGTGCCCAGAAATAAAGTGTTAACTCAATACCATTATCACTGCATTTTTTAACTCTGACTTTTCCTTTTCTCTCAACATCAATAACACGTCCTTGAGTATTGTGTTTCGCATAAGAATCAGGATGTTTCTCAACTTCACTCAACATTATGTTCCTTGCCAAGTCAATACTTGAATCATAACTTATAGTCATATCAATAGTATAAATAACTGTATCATCTTCTAATGAATAATTTGTAATCTTTGTTTCAGTTATTTGAGCATTAGGAACAACTAGTCTTTTGTTATCCCATGTTTTTATTATGGTGTGCCGTAAAGTAATATCTTCGACATCACCTAACTCCCCTTCAAACTCTAATCTATCTCCGACATGAAATGGTTCTGAAGTTGCTATGAATATGCCCGCAATAATATTAGAGAATGCTTTCTGTGTTGCGAAACCTATAACGATGGCAAAAATACCCGCTCCTGCAAATAATGAATACGATAATGCTTTTAATCCTGGTATTGAAACAACAACAAAACCAAAACCGACTACATATATCGCAACCATGAAAAGTCTTCTAATAACTGCAAATCGGGTCTTGTCCGCTTTTATTTCACGAGCAGTCTTGTAGTGACGATCGATCATAGCTCTCTGAGCTCTTTCAAATGATTTTCTTAATAAATTATTTAGAATGTGAGCAACAAATACTGTTCCGATAAGAGTCACTACCGGAACTAATATTCTCATAACTAGGTCCCAAGTAATGTTCCACTCCACCATGAGAATAGTTCTAGAAAACTAGGTATATAAAGAATTATGAGTACTTTATAATGGGAATTCGCTTACTCTTAACGGAATCGCATATCGCCTCATAGTAACCAACTGTTCAATATCAATATCTCTTGTACACAATGCAATTTTAGGTCTGGCTTCATCAAGTATCATCCCATCAGGACCGTCATAAGTTAAAATCTCTCTTCTAATCATATGCTGAGGTAATCCAATCATAGAATCAGGATATCCTCCCCCCTCAATTTCTTTGCACCAATAAGCTACCGAACCAATAGTAGCAAGAGAATGAGCAAGCCTAACAACACCCGCATCCGTACAACTATTATCATCCAGTTTTGCTTGGAAAATCCCGTTCATTTCCTCAGTAGAATGATCATATGCACATTCTGTCGCCAAGTTATCAAACATAATCATAAATGCATTCCTCAAATTACCCTCTCTCAGTCTACTTTGTCTTCGTCCAGTTGGATCATAATTAATAGAATAAATACCACTATATTTTGATCGCAATCCAGCCATTACTTGTCCGGATTCTCTAGATAAATCCCTCATTGTTCTATTCAATAATATTCTAAGTGATGCTATATGAACATGCGAAGTCTCAACTCCTTCGCCTTCTCTTAAATTAATTAATTGTTCATGCGCAATAGAATTAACAACATCAGTTGCGATTTTTGCAGTAAGTAATGCCCTTTCTGCACCACCTTTATATTGCATTTCTTGATGCTCATAATGATTTGCAACCAAAATCCCGATGCTTTGATATACATCATCAAATTTACTACACACTGCTTGTAGAGCCATTCTTTTTGTTAAAACCTTACACAGATCATCAAGTAATCTTCCTTCGTGATCATCCTCATCAGCTTCAGGAATATCAAATAGTAGCTTCTCATTTCCAATAGCGAGTAGAAATCTTTCCGCAGTAGTTAGAAATTGAGAAAGATACCTAAACTTAGACCCTCTAACGCCATTTAGTTGATCAAACTCCCTTACAATACCAGTACTAGTTGCAAATCTCATTCCATCGACTTGTAGTTCTACAAGTCTATCAAGAGTCTTTTGAGAATCAATAAATGATGAATCAATAACTGCAAAAGTCGGTCTGCCGTTTACAAGCGCAGAAATCTCACCACCATAAACAACTAATCCTGTATCAATATCTACAGGACTAACTACAGGTAAGTCTCTTGCGTTCCCCAAAACTTTTTCAGCATTAAAAGGCATAATACTCACTATCTCCAATCTGCGGCTAGCCTCCTGCGCGATAAGTAACGCCGTTATTTAAATATCTTCCTTATATTGTATTTATTCGGGAGAATTAGAGCTTGAGAGTAATAAAAACATTTAAAAATAGAGAATTAATCCAAAGAAACGGAGATGTGGGTAGTGGCTTACCTGAATCCAATAAGTAACAAATTATATCGAATGGAGGCCTAAAAATGGGTTATTTGAAATACATTAAGGACCTATGGAAAAAACCGAAGGCAAATATGCCTGAGTTGATGAAGGATCGTTTAATCGAATGGAGACAAGATCCGGTAACATTGAGAATTGAAAAGCCTACAAGGCTTGACAGAGCTCGTTCTTTAGGTTATAGAGCAAAACAAGGTTACATTGTTGTAAGACAAAAAGTAATCAGAGGATCGCATACTAGACCTGACATAAAACATGGTAGAAGATCGAAAAGATCTGGACAAAGAAAAGATTTGTCTATTAGCTATCAAGTTATTGCAGAACGAAGAGCGAATCTTAAATTTAAAAATTGCGAAGTTCTAAATTCTTACCTTGTTGCAAAGGATGGAAGATATGCTTGGTATGAAATTATCTTAGTTGATAGAGAGCATCCATCTATTAAAGCAGATAAAAGAATTTCTTGGGTATCTAAGAAGAAAGGTAGAGCTGTACGTGGTTTGACATCTGCAGGACGAAAGTCTAGAGGCCTTAGAAATAAAGGTAAAGGTGCAGAGAAAATTAGACCAAGTATGAGAGCTAATAAAAGAACAGCAAAATAATTTTGCTTCTTTTTCTTTTTTATTCTATTAATTTATAGACAGTATTACCTTCTTTAACTTCTTCTTTCACTTTCATGCCAATATCCTGTCCAGAACTTGCATTCTTAATCTCATTACGATCAATCTGCATAGAATTAACAGATTGTTCAAAAGTACTACCATCACTTCGTTCAATAAGAATATTATCTCCAACGTCAAGCGAGCCACTTAACATAACAACTGCGACATTTAGTTTGCTAAAGAAGTGAGTTATTTTTCCTATTTCTTTTTTCTCCATTCATACCACCAGTATGTAATATGTTCTTGAAGTTTATTAAGATAATGGTTTTATGCCTAATGCTTCAATAATTTCTGAAACCACATCTTCCGGAACTCTTTCAGTTGTATCGACCCTCAATACGTGATCAAATCTAGATAAATAATGGTCGTACATATCGCCAATCTTTTTTTGATGTTCAACATTTTCACGTTCAGCACGGCCAGGCCTTTGCTCAACATATCTTTTTTCAATCTCTTCCCAAGATGCAGTAACATGAATAATACAGTCTGGCTGAACTAGATCAGGAGGCATCTCTAAAACCTGATCTAACAAAACAGAGTGCTCAGTCAAAGTAGAATAAACATACCTATCCACTACAACATCTCGTTCTTTAAGCAAGTCAGAAATTTCCGCAGAAGATAAGTGATTTCCTAACGTGTAGAACCCCAACCTAGATGTAGGTGATGAGAAATCGGCAAACTTGCGTAAAGATCTCATCGATTCGGGAGGGGATGCGTAATATACTGCACCTATCCTTTCCGCCAAACCTTCGGCCAGCGTAGTCTTTCCAGCACCATCCACGCCTTCAAATAAGTAAAATCGACCCATGGCGGTGTTGCCACTGCACAGTTTAAAAATCTTTCGAGAATTAAAGCTGACCAATTACCTTGCGTATTGCATCAAACTCATCATCAAATATGTGCGCAGAAGGAGATAATGTAGTTAATTTACCAATCTTTACTGCAAGTTTCTTAGCCACATATTTCTGCAGGGTATAAATCTGATAAACATTAGCAGGCCAACCAAAGAACATTTCATTACTTCTTACAAATGCAAAAACATTTAGTCGATCATTTCTAAGTTTAAAATCAATTAAACACAAACTGGGGACCAATTTCCGTTCAGGATTAGCATCTTCTTGAGGATCCCAGAGAATACTCACCGCACGCCTAGATGTAGGATCTTTTTCAAGTACGGGTATAACATAATCATCAATTTGATTGATTTTTTTTCTAAAACTAAATAACGAAGGACCATAACTATATGTGTACACAGGAGATAATTTCTTAGTTAGTATGATGTTAGCAATCTCATCAAGAGGTGGATAAACCCATTTATTGAATCCATTCAACATTTCAATAGGTCTTGTAACGTCAGGTGCCGGACTTCTAATTTCAACTAAAAGATTAAGCAACTCTCTACATTTTCGTTTATTTGTATCTTGAAAGTCATCACCATTATCAAGTATGGCTTTAAGTGCAACTTTCCAAGCATCCGTTGTTGTTTCTGAGACTATTTCCATTTTATTCAATAAATGAGGTTAGTTTTAGATTTGCACCTCTTATATCTCCAAAGTCATAACAATATAAAGGAATGTTATAGGAGTTTAGTAAAACTCCAAACTCTCTTATAATTTCATCAACTTCAATTGTACCAGAACGATAGATTCTTAGTCTATCTCCGCCATCAAATATCTGAAATATTTTCTCTTTAGCTTTAAGTGATTCTTTAAACGCAGGAAGATACATATCTTCTAGACTTCTAACTTGTATCTTAGTAAATTTTTCTGAACTAAACTCTCGCTCATTAAACTCTTTGAACGCACAAGAAAACAATATTCTAAACCTAATAGGCATACCACATGCAAGATAAATTGATTCTTGAGATCTACAGAAGGCATTAATTTCTTCAGAACAACTTTTAATCAAGTTAACAACAAGATCAGGATCTACTTTCTCTTGTTTCCAACCATAGTTCCAGAATCTGATATAGTTTTTACTAAGATAGAAGAACTGCCTCTCAAAATCCTTATTCATGGATATAATGTTCTTGAAATATTCTTCACTCTTATTTCTCTGAAGAGAGTTTGCAAACAATAATGATTTAGCAACAGTTGTAACAAAAGGACGAAACTGATTCATACCAAGCTCTTTAAGAAACTTATCAACATCAATAGCGATAGTACTCTGAGAACAAGCTATACCTTTTGCCCTATCGCGATAACGCAATTCATAAGATGCCCATTCTTTATCTTCAAAAGTATAAGGTCCTGCACGTCCAAGCATATATGGAGATTTATGAAGTTCAGTGTTTTGAATATACATTCTAATCTTTGAACGAGCAAACACTGCGATAACTTTTGAGAGAACTTTAGAGTTTTCTTGCAGATCTTTAAAATTCATTGCAAAAACGAAACTTATTTGGTCAATAGATATTCTTCTCGTCGACTCAAGATACTCAAGAACATTTATACTCTTAGGAGGTATTATATTCTTCATGTTAATTATGCAAGTTATTTCTTTTCCATAATCAACACATTCTGATTCAAGTTTATTGAAGAATGACAAGATATCCTCAGAAGATGAGTTCATTAAGAAAAATTCAAAATCATTCAAACCTACAACATCATTCACATTTGTAAAACAAAGCGATATTGCCTGAAATAAATCATCCAGAGAACCATACGCACAACACTCAAGTAAAACTGCGTTAAGCCTATCGATCCAAGTTGCAGGCTCATACTTAAAACTAATACCTTTTCGTTCATAACCTTCAATGGGCATACCTGGAATAGAAGGTCTACTTATGATGAGTTTTTTTTTGTATTTTCCAATATGGACTTCTTCACCTTCGGCAATAGTGAGTGTAAAGTACTTTTCGCCCTTAACACCTTCTTTAGTTATACGAAGAACCTTTTCAGCTACAAGTTTGTTTAGATAATAGAGAGTTTTTCTATGAAGTTGCGCTTTGAGATGTTTAGCATTATTTATTCTATCATTGTCTTGTATGATATTATCAAAATCATCACGAATTTTTTGATATTCTTCAGGAAATATTGCTTTTACAATCTTAGTAGTAGATAACTCAGAAGAAGGACTTCCTTTAAACAAATTGAGTATGTCATACTCTGTTTTTCTCATGTTTCAGACTTTTCCGCCCTTTCGCCGGACAAGGCTTTCTTTAGGTTTATAAAGAGTATAAACTATATAAAATTTTCTGTTTCAGAGAATAGGCCGGAAAACCACCCGAAAATCTTCCAGTATTTAAATGATTCAGAGAAACCCTGAATCTTTCAGAAAATATTGCGAAATAAGGTTTATATTTCAGGAAAACTCTGAAATACGTAAACCAGTCAGGGGGTGGATTCAATATGGGCTTTAATCAAAAAGAATTATTGATTATGTCTCATCTTAGGGAGAATTCTAGAAAGAATTTAACTAAGATAAGTAAAGAAACCAAAATAGCAGTTTCTACAATCTTTGATAAGATTAAGAAATATGAAGGCGGAATAATAAAGAAACATACCTGCATCTTGGATTTTACAAAGCTAGGATTTGATGTAAGAGTCAAAATGATCCTTAAGTGTCCTAGACCTAATAGAGATGAAATACAAGAATTTCTTGTAAGACATCCAAGAGTTAACTCAGTATACAAAATAAACAATGGCTACGACTTCTTGATTGAAGGGATCTTTAGACATATGAAAGATCTCAGCGAGTTTACTGAAAAATTGGATGGATACAAAGTGAAAGATAGACACGAGTATTTTGTACTAGAGGATCTAAAAATCGAGTCGTTCCTTAGCGATCCGTCTTATATTGAGATGGTAGGCATTTAGATATATCTTCGAAGATAGGAATATCTCCGATAGGAGTTAGAATCTCTCCGAAAATGACCGAGTGAATCGAATAATCTCACAATATGTTCGGATTGCGTTCGAGATCATCGAAAAGATTTCAGAATTTTTGCAAGAACAGTTATTAAGGATAATGACCTATATGCTCGCATGGGAAAAATAGTAATTGAAAAAAAAGACATCGACATCTTAGACATATTAAGAATCAATGCAAGATCTAGTTTATCAGATATAAGCAGAGAGACAAATATTCCATTATCTACAGTATTTGATAGAGTTAGACGTGTGGAATCTAATCTTATTAAGAAATATACTTCTTTTATCGACTTCGGCAATATAGGTGTAAGAAACAAAAGAGGACTAATAATTACTGGAGAAATGCCCGAATTGAAGAGTCACAGCATAAACAAAATAATGCGATTAGATGAGGGTAGACTGTTTATTGAGCTTTGTCATAATTCCCAGAACTCAGTTAAAGAATTTGATGAAGAGATGAAAAAGAGTAAATGTTCAATTCTGCATGATTTCGAATATGAACCTATTGTTGAAGAAAAAATAATACCCAGTACATTGTTTAATGAATAGAAATTCTTTGAAAACATTTAAATACGCACCCAACAGCAAGTACATTAAAAAGAGGTGTTAGTGTGCCAGGCAAGGAGTTAGTCGATTATATAGTAAATGAGCTTAATTCTGGATATTCTGCACCTCAATTAAGACAATATTTGATTTCTAAAGGTTACAACATAAGAGATGTAGATCAAGCAATTAGAGCTGCAGAATCTTACCTTATCAGACCACCCACACAACAAGGCCAGGATGCACTTCAGGATGTTGTTCAGCACTACTTAGAACAAGGTCAAGATGTTAATCTAATAAGAAACAGATTACAATCACAAGGATACAATTCAGTAGATATTGATAGCGCACTAGGAGTCAAACAAGAAACTAAGAGAAAAATAAACATAATGCCAATTGCAGTTATTGTTATGTTTATAGCATTCGTTTCATTTGGAGGGTTTGTTTTATTTAAAATCAAGGGGATTGAAGAACCTGATGTTAAACCATGGATGCAGTTAGATGTTGAATCAGAATTACTTTCAAAACATCCAGAACCGGGAAAGAAAGCAATATTCACAGTAAAAGCAAGTAACTTAGGTACACTAAAAGGGTATGATATTAGATTTACATATTTGTTGACAGAAGTTAAGACAAGAAAAGTAATTCTATTTGAAGAAGAAGATAAAGCCATACAAACAACATTGAGTTTTGTGAAAGACTTCGATCTACCTACATATGTAAAACCAGGAAATTATTTATTTGAAGTTAAAGCTACTTATGTTAACACAACTGCAAAATCATCACAAGCATTCAGAATATATTCCGATTCTACAGAGCAGGATGAACCAGAGTGTACAGTTAATAGTGACTGCGAGAATGATGAGAAATGCGATAAAGGATTATGCATCCTTAGAGAAGATTTTGATTGTAGAGAAGATAGAGATTGTGAATTAGGGGAAGTGTGTAATGGTGGACAGTGCACAACAACCGAAGACCAACCAGAATGTTTCTTTAATAGTGATTGTGAAGATAAGGAAGAGTGTAAAAATGGATTGTGCACTTCAGTAATGCCGGATGGTGCGGAATGTTTAGTAAATAATGATTGCGGTACGAATCAAGTTTGTCAGAATCTTCAATGCATCTCAGTAGAGAACTTAGCTAATGTTTCATTAGAAGATATGACTGCAACCGATGTTAAGCTTTTAATTATAAAGTCTGCAGAAAACGACCCAATAAAAGCGAAAGAGATTTGCGATCAATACAAGGGAGATTATATTGGTAATCTGTGCTTTATTTATCTATCGGAAGCCGCAAACAATCCAGAGTATTGTGAGTTTATTGAAGATGTAGACTCAAAAGAAAGATGCTTTGCTAGTTTCTTATATCACCATAACGACTTTACTGTGTGTGATCGATTAACCAAACCACAGAACATTAATTTTTGTGAAATGGCAAAGAGATTAAGTTTATTGAGTCAGTTTGGTAATTTATCAGGAGAAGTTCCTACTCAAGTTCTTGATTATCAGCAAGAATCTGAAGAGGAAGAAGAACCTGTTGTTTATCAAGGAAACTGAATTCTACGAGAAATAAGGCCTCGAATAATGAGCATATGCACCATAGTTCTCAAACTTGCCGCGCATATTTAACATATCGATTTCATTATCATTCTCAGGTCTTGGGAAATCTACTATTTTAATAATTAAACCATTCCTGTGTGTGACGAGTGAATTATAGCTAACATTCCAATATACACTCCTATTTATACCCGTGAAATAAACACCACCAACCTCAGCGTTCGGACCCACATGAGTGAAATTAGCAACATAATCCTGAACTACTTCACAATCTGCATAAGCGCTATCACTCCCATTCTCAAAGAACCAGAGTTTAGTATCTTTAACACCATCGCAAATGTCAAGGGCCTCCGAGTCCACACTCCCATTAATATGTAAACACCCACACACTTTTACTGCCGCACCATCCTCCATAACAGTATCCACTTTACAATTCTCAGGCACACCTGTACGTAAGGTTTCCTTTTCACGCTCACAAATATCCATCATTTCATCATCGCTGCCGCAATCACATCTTCTCGTAGCATCAATATAATATCCAGCTTCATCAACTAAACTCCCTTCAACCTTCCATAAACCTGGAGCAAGAGGTAAACTCAAAATTGGTTGATCATTACGAATAATTAACGAAGTTGCCAAACGATCATCATCAGTATATTCAGTTACTCGCTGAAACTTAATAGAAATTAATTCATCATCTGCAAGTGCACGTTTTCCAGAAAAGTTCAAAGCAGGAATTATATCAATATCAACAATTTCAACATTAACAATAGGCGACATCTCAACATATTGAGTAAATGCATCATCAGGATAATCAACATTTACTTTGACTCTGTTTTTCACATATCCTTCCTTTGAAAAGACCATAAAGGCTTCCCCCCTACACATAGGGAGATTAGTTGTAGTTTCGGCCAAATTAGTAACTAGATCAAGCTCCGTGTTCAAATCATCCCACTTACATGTAACATATCTCCCACAAGTAAATTGAACATCTGCATTAGAGATAGGAGCATTAGTGTATTTATCATACACCACAAAAGTTCTTTCAGGACCAATTCTTTGCTCTTCATTACAGATAAGAGAGTCTTTTGCTTTATCGGTCATTAATTCAGAATCTAGTTCTTCTAGAAACTCCTCTTCACCGGATAACTCCATTTCAGTTCGTATCTGCTCTTCAACTAGTTCGGTACCCATTTCAACATCTCCAGGATTCAGAGGAACTCTTCCTTGACCATTCAAATAATCAAACAGATTCAGGTTTCTCCTTAAGCTAACTTCGTGTGCAAAGTAAAATGAATACGAATCTCGTCCATCTTTGAATGGAATGTCTTCTAATATCACCCTTATAAGAACAGGATAAGATAGATCATAAAAAAATCTATATTTATAAGTTTCATCACCAGTTATTATATCAAAAAAATCAGGACCTTTAATTGTCTTAGGTACGAGTTTATCGTCATCCGCAGGCCAAATATTTGAGTAAACAGGCCAATCCAAATAAATAAATTCCACATTAATGTGATCTAAGATGTCAACATCTTGAAATAAATCAAATAAAAATGGTTTTAATAAACCAGGAGAGCCCGGGACATCAATCAACTCAGAGTCTCGTAATCCTTCAACTTGAAACATGTTAACAGACAGCATAAGTACATCTTTGATCATTTTCTTTGATTTTTCCAGTGACCAAGTAACTTTATCTTCCCCATTAACTGAATCTGCAGAAAACGGAGGTAATTTATCAGAATCTAAACCAGAATACAGAACTAAGGCATGCATAGTTGCATCTTCTAGCGATTGTGTTGCAGTAAGAGACTGCGACAATGCAAATGCAACCCCAAATACATCCATGAAATTAAATGGCAACTCAGAACTAAATCGATCTATCCGAGTAACAAGCTCACCATCCTTTCCCCATCTTACTTCGAGAGGATAAATGAGATCTAGGAACATGACACTTTCAGCATAGTCAAATGATATAAATCTTCCAGGCAGCTCAGTAACATTGAAGCCCTGCAATCCAAATGCTTTGTACTGATCTAAGCACTCAGTCATATGATTAAGAATATATCCTCGTACTTGGTTATTTACAAGATCAATCTCAGGAATATTCTCATTCGTAATTGTCAATGAACCACTTTCACTAGGTTCGGGGACATAATACCAGTAAGGAACGGCATTTCGTTCATCAAATAAAGTAACACCACTACTTTCAACCGGATTGTCTAGATCAAAATAAAATGATCTTCCAGACAATTCTTCATTTAATGGATCAAGATAACCTCCATGTAAACCTATGTAATCAAATGCCTCATGACTAACTTTCCGTAAACAATCTTCCACAGCCTGCTTCACAGGTCTAATTTCTAAAGGAATATCCTCCGCAGTTGAATCAGGTTTCAAAGACTCAATCTGAATCTCACGAATATATAACATAAGTCCGACTAATATCAAGATAATAAATCCCACCAAGATGTAGATAGATATTTGAGATCTTTGCGATCTATTATCCATTCTTAACACCTCTCGATTTAGCCAGGAATAAATAACAAAAGTATCTCCCCCATGAATGAAATAGCAAGATAACTAAAGTGAATATAAATGCCGCAACATAATTCGAAATATGAGAAATAATAGGCAAAGACAGCAATGATATTAACGAAAGTAAAACCACTAAGATTAATGTTAAAACCACAAAAAGAAACATAGTAGTCGGTAGCATTTTCAGAGATAATATAGATAGTTTTCTTAGATTTTTAAATCGCCCTAATTTGCAGTTATAATATACATTTGATACAAAGATAAAATTAACAAACAAAAGAAGAAGAATTATAACAAACAATGATATATGAAGAACATGAACACCTTCATTAGATAATAATATTGCAAATAACACAGAGAAAAATAAGAATATGTAACTTATAATCAAATTTTTTAGTAAGAAACTTAGAAAGAATGATAACAATGATACCTTAATCCTTCTAATAGTGCGCCAGATAATTGCAGAGGCGAATGAAAATATAGAGAAAAATAATCCCCAGATTACTAAGAAAGATATTAAACATAAGCCCATAAAGACGAGTATACTTTTACTAGTATCAGTAGACTCGTTTAACCAACTAGAATAAATTTCTTCAGAATTAGCTAAAGCTTCAGTACCATATTGAGAATAGATATTCTCAGATCTCTCCTTAAGATCATACTTATCTGCATAAAACAATACAGACGTGATAAACAAAGAAGACAATAATATAAAGATAAGAACTAGTGCAATGTCACACGCTACAAGTTTAAAAAGATTAAATCTAAATGCACGTTTACTCTTACCGACACATTTAACTAACGATCTAATCATATTTCTTTCTCCACAACTTCAACAGACCACTCATGGTCTTGGTAATTCTTATCTTGATAAGTAACACTAAAGTTCACATATCTTTTATGATCTGTATGATTAATATAAAAAACATCAAATCCAGATGCACCTTCATAATTAGTAATGTAGTTTGTTGCAGACTGATCTTGTATTATATTTATGAGTTGAGGCGTAACACCTGACTCGCCAATCAAATACAATTCAAAAGGAATTACAATATCTTCAACAGCACCCTCGCTATCAGGTAATTCAGTAGAATAAGGCGCCTCCACGTACCAACTAGTTTGATACATATATTGAGACATGTTATCGTCTTGATATATCAAAGTACGGTCAGCCTGTATTGCAACCGTTAATTCAGATAAATAAGATCTATGTGCAGCCGTTGCTGCACTGCTTGCAGGAATATTGGGTCCACCGGTTAGCAAACAAACAAACTTCTCAGTATCGGTAACATCGTACCAAGGCATAAGTATTGCATCCATTGGCTGTCCAAGATAAACCATAGAATCAAAATAACTCGCATCCTCATCAGCTAAAGCCGAAAACGACAATACAAACAAAGCTATAAAAATTATAGAACCCAGTCTGTGCATCGCACTAATCATCATACTCAACTCCGTTGCAATTTTCACTCATTGTACCCATAATTTTATCCATATATTCTGAACCTTCCATAGGTGTAGATAGTTCACCGTAATCATACATAAGCAATGCAGCATATTTCGCATATCCGTCATAAGATGGAACAGTGATCCACTCAGTTAAAGCAGATCCTTTCATATTCTTCAACGCAGGCAATTCCATTATTTTCTGAGTAATCCACTGTAACACTCTAGAAGTTAGATAAGAAGGAGGGAAAAGAAGTTTTAAGGCAGCCGCGAGTATTGTTTGAATAATTAACCACACAGATGGCAAACCAATCTCAACAATCGCACCATGATAATACAAACACTCCCTTATAGATCTCATTTCTGTACAAACATTAGCTGGAAGAGTTCCATATCGTCCAATGTCTTGAAGGCATTTGTATTCTTTACAAAGAATTTGTTTTCGTTTTCTTTCTGCAGCCAACTGACCAGGGTAACAGAAACAACCTTCCGCCACTTCCCGACTTTTGTACGGATTCATCTCAAGATTATCATCTAGAGATAAGCCTCCTGCAACCATTCCGGCCTGAGCCCCCGCCATACCTGCAGCTGCCACAGTTCCAGTAGCCGCACCAGCAGCCACACCGGCACCACCGGTCAAAGCAGCAGTTCCTAACATAGCATTGAATCCAGGTTCAATATTTGTACCTGCATAAGCATCTGATGTTTCAATCGCACCTTGAATTGCAGACGCAATCCCGTTCGAAATAAGACTATCAACAAGAGTATTAGTACTAGCAAGTGTATTTACTATTTCATTTGCAGCTTCTTCGCCGACCCAACCGCCGAGATCCATACTATCAGCTACAGATTCAGTCAAATCATAAGTATCAGCTCCGGCCATTTGTAAACCCGCAGTTAAACTAGCCATTATACCCATTGCTTTAAAGAAACCTTCAGGTTTTGAAGCACCACTACCGTCTCCAATTGAACATAAATGGCAAGTATTTATCAAGCAAGTTGCCCTTGCCAACCAACCAGTAATGTGATACAACTCTTCTTGTTCCGTAGGTAAGTAATTCCAAAGATAGGATGAAACTTTTAGTGCTGAAGTAGATACTTCGGTAAATATATCTAAAAGCCCACTCAATGCCGTACCAATAAAAGCACACTGAGATGTTTTAGGACATGCTTTTATTATTGGACTAAATATTATGAATGCAACAGTTGTTAATATTGTTACAATAGTAGTCATAAGAATTGCATATTGAAGATATTCGCAAGCATATCTTATATATTCAGCCCAAATAATTATTTGATCAATCTTCTCATCAACGCCACGTAAATCTGATTTTACTCCATCAACAAGTTCACCAAACGCCTCATCAAAATATCCAATAGGTAAATTAGCGAGCGGTGCAGTAAAGTTGACAGTTTCAAGCTCAATCTTTTCATAAAATACTAATCCATCACGAACAACAAAGCCAATGTTACAACTTAGTTTTGGTTTTACAGGATTAAAACAACTAGAAGTATCCGTCTCAGAATCCTCACAAGGTGGTAGATCAGAACTATTGACTGCTTCAGCACCCATTCCACCAAGCCTGAGCGATAGTATAGGCACATCTGCTTTCCCATTCAGAATCTGTGCTTCAGTTACTGGAAATTCACTATTAAAACAAGAAGTTGTACCTTTATGTAACTCAACATCCGTTAGAATACCTGAATGCATCAATGAGTGGATTTTTATATCAGTAGCTAAAACAGTTTCATATATTTTACAATTAGGATCCAAAGATATAGGCATTAACTCAACATAAAGAGGAAATGGCTTAACAGATGCAGCACGCCAATCTACAACACTTGGAGTAACACGGCCCTTATTCAAATATACACAATTCGGCACACCAGTATTATTAATACCGCAAATAGTTACTACCTTACGAATTGAATCAAAATTTCCTGCAGCATCATAAGCAGTAAGTTCAATCTCGGCAGAAGGAACTGGAAATGAAACAATGTTAGACAGATTTACATTGCACTCATATAAGCCATCATAATGCTTATATGGGCGACAAACTCCAACAAATGGTTCATTAACATCAACAATTCTGTTATGCTCATCAATTGCTCCATTGATCTCGATCTTTGTTACAGGAGAAGTGTCTTCAACAAGAACTCTATAAGTTACAACATCATTCGATGTAGGACAATCTCTAAATGAATTAATAGTATAATTGGTTCTTTTAATTACCGGAGGTTCGTTATCAAAAGTGACTCTAAATTGCTGGTTGCTTATTCTATTCTGCGCATCATCAAAAGAACTATGTAGTCTAATTGTAACCACATCACTTGAAACAATATCAGGGCGATTAACCCAGATTGGTTCCCAAATACAACTCCAAGTTGTTGATCCATTTGTTGTTTTACAGCTGTTTGCTTTTGTTTTCTGATGCCCTACACGAATAGAAGACATGTCAAGATAAACATCACCATTATTCAATCCAGCACCACTCTCTTCAAGAATTAATTCAAACTTATTTTCTTTACCACCAACAAAGTTTTGAACATATCCGCCTTCAATTACAGGAGAATTAGAAAGAAACTTCTTGACAATTGGCTTACTAGAATCCGCTTGAAAATTAACTTCATGAGTTTTGGTTACATAATTACCAGCACCATCACCCACCTTTATTTTTGCAATCCTGGTAGAAGACGTTGATACAATCATCGGAAACTGCCAGATACAAGTAGCAGTATTATCACCAGAGAGAGAACAACTTTGCGGTTCTAAAGATGCAAATCGAGCATGATCACTTGGTGGTAAACCATCTTGAATAAATGAAACAACATCAATGACAGAATCACCTAAATTCACATTAGAAATACTAAGATCCGAATAACTAACAGTGAGTTTAGCATTATAAGAATTTCCAGGATTCACAAATAGTTCTTCACCCAACACACCAGCAGTTTCAAAAAGTATATCTTTTATCACAGGTTCTAAGTTATCAAGAGTGACAGTTAATGATGAAGAATCCACATAATTATCTAGCTTGTCAGATACACTAAGAATCGCATCGCCTATAAGTTCACCAGGAAATGATTTCATATCAAAATATCCAGTAGTAGTACAAGAAGTTTGAGATTTAATTGTAGGGGTTGCAGACACAAATAAATCCCCATAAAATAATGATATCTGATTTATTCCCGAACAATATCCATTAACTCTCGAAGTATCTGATACTCTAAAATTCAATCGTTTAGCAGACTCATCCCATGAAAAATCTTCAACAAGTGGTGAAACGTCATCAATAGTAATCGAAGCAGAAGCCTGAGCAACTACAGAATAATCCTCATTTTTGTATATTACTTCAAGATTACCTGAAGGAATCTTAAATTCTATTTCGCACTTATAACGATCACTTCCAAAAGGATTACAAGAATCGGCAGGATAGCCATTAAAGAGAACTCTGTTTTCATCTAAAGACTGCTCATTTGTCTTCACTAATGCAGCAACAGAAACTTCATCAGTTGGTTTAGCATAACCATTAACGCCATTCTCGCCAGAAATATGCACAATTTCAACAGCATAATCCGCAGGAGGAGAAACAGGTTGAGCAAATGAACGAGCAGAAGCGAACGATAGAGATATCACAAGAAAACACATGAATATAGCTAAGTTTTGCTTGTACACCCCTTTTAAGTACATAGCTAGATTGTGGATTAGACGCTTTTTAAAGGTTTCTAATCAAGAAGCAGTAAAATAAAGAAATAAAAAAGAAATAGAACTTATTTCTTGTTGAATGCTACGTTAAAGATTTTACCTTTGACTTTCTCTTCAGATTTGGTTTCACAATCTGGCAGATCTTCAACACCAAGAATAATACTTTCTGCCCCCACCTTATCTTTAACTTGATCAGTCCAGGGTGCTAACATATCACTCATTTCAGCGTCAACCTTTACAAAGAGTTCAATTGTATTTTCTTTACTCAGTCCGGAGTTTTTCCTCATCATTTGAATTCTTCTAGTTAATTCTCTTGAGAAACCTTCAGAATCCAGCTCTTTGTTTCTAGTTTTATCTGCAAAAATATCACCATGCTTTGATGAAGTCATGTGCAAGTGATCGGGCGCCGTTGTAGTAACTAAAAGATGATCTTTCTTAATTTCATACGTATTATCGTCAACAATCACAACATATTTCCCCTCTTTCTCAATTCTATTAAGAATTGTTTCGGCACTAGTAGTTGAAAGATGAGCAATAATCTTTGCAATCCCTTCGGCACCAAATTCTGGAGCAAGCTTCTTGAAATCAGGTTTTACCGATCTAGTGACACCCTCAACAGAATCTTGTAAATTGATTACTTTCACATTAGTTTGGCTTTTGATTAATTCAGCCATTTCTGTTGCATAAGCCCCGTAATCAGGATTCTTTGGTGTGAAGATAACTTGTTTAAGTGGCCATCTAACGCCAATCTGTATCTTTTCCCTCGCTGCAAGAATTGATTGAATAAGTCCTTGAGCAAAGTCCATCTTTTGCTCTAGCCCAGTATTAATCATAGATTCATCAAAACCAGGCCATGTTCTGTGATGTACACTTTCTTCTTCAAGATTAAACTCGGTTTTGAAGTTTTGATACATTGCTTCACACACAAAAGGAGTCACAGGTGCTTGAAGTTCAATTAATCTAATAAGGCAAGTATACAATGTATTAATTACTGTGTTTCTCTCAACCTCATCGCTACTTGAACTCTTGTCTCTTGTTAATTGAATATATGTTCTGCTTAACTCAAGCATAAACTTAGTTAGCTCAGGAATAGACTCGTCAATTCTATAACTGTCTAAATACTCATTTAGTGTTTTAAGAGTTGAATTTAATCTAGAGAGAATATACTTTTCTTCAGTGCCTAAATTATCTTTAAACTTGCTGACATCGTCTGTAGGCGTCACGCTGTGTTGTCTACATAATTGCACGAGATATTTGTGCATATTCCAGAATACAGTTAAGTATCTCTGCCTCAACTTAGCTTCATCCCAGCTAAAGTTAATATCTTCACCGGCAGTTGTCTCACACATGTAATATCTCAATGCATCCGCACCATGTTTATCGATCAATTCATAAGGTGAAATAACATTGCCGAGACTCTTACTCATCTTGACGCCTTCCACATCAGTTAACATGCCGTGCATATAGCAAGCTTTAAACGGAAAATTGTCATCTAATGCCATAATAGATGTCACCATAAGCATATTGAACCAGCCTCTGACTTGTTCTTTTGCTTCAAGTATAAAATCTGCAGGCCAGAGTGATTCATACATATCTTTGTTTTTAGGAAAATCAAGTATGTTCCATGATAAAGTTCCCGCATCTATCCATACATCAAGAATATCAGGACATCTTTTTTTCATACCACCACAGTCGCAGCTAATTTCAACCTCATCAATCCAAGGTTTATGCAAATCATCAGGAACGTGTCCCGCTTTAGCATTTAGCTCGTCTGCACTCCCAATAACATCATACTCACCACACTTCTCACACTTCCAGATAGGAACTGGTGTTCCCCAGAATCTTTGTTTGGTTATGGAGTTGTCTCTTAAATTTTCTAACCAAGATCTAAATGCATTCTTGCCCGCTTCAGGAACCCAATGTATTTTTTCATTACCCTCAACCATTCGTTCTTTCAAATCTTCTATTTTGAAGAACCATTGTTTTGTTGTTCTAAATATAACAGGATTACGGCAACGTTCACAATGCGCATACTCGTGTTCAACCGGAGTAACAGCAATAAGAATGTCGGATTGTTTCATTTCTTCGATAAACTTTTTATCGTCTGCTTTAGCTATAAATCCTGCAAACTTGCCCATGTCTTCAGGAAATACTCCACTCTCGCTCAGATTATTAAATGGAGGAATATTGTTTACATGTCCAACTTCATAATCTTCAGGACCACAACCTGGAGCACAGTGTACCAAACCAGAACCTGCACTAAGAGAAACATACTCATCAGATAACAAAACAGTATGCGTCTTAGGATGCTTTTGTTTAATCTCCGCTAATTGTTTTATCTCACTAGTCCAAGGATGTTCATACTCTAAACCTTCCAGATCTTTTCCTGGAAACTCATCAAGAATGTTTAATTCTTTGTTTGCAACTGATTGTACAACTGGTGCAGAAAGGCCTTTTGCAAGTATCCATACTTCGTCATCAACCTTTGCTCTCACGTAATCAAGCTCAGGATGAACCATTATTGCTAAATTGTAACAAATAGTCCAAGGAGTGGTCGTCCAAATTATCAAATACTCATTTTCCTTGCCTTTAACTGGGAACTTTACAAATACTGATTCTTCGTCTAGAGTTT
This sequence comes from Candidatus Woesearchaeota archaeon, assembly GCA_018646625.1. Classification (GTDB taxonomy): domain Archaea; phylum Nanobdellota; class Nanobdellia; order Woesearchaeales; family JABGUJ01; genus JABGUJ01. The sequence goes on from JABGUJ010000002.1 coordinate 120,209, forward strand.
TGTACTCGCATTCGTGTTTAGCCATAGCCGTTGCACAGTCCGCACACCAACTCATAGTTCTCAATCCTTCATAGAGTCTTCCATTCTTGTGAGCTTGTTTTATTAGAAACCATACACCTTCTATGTAAGAATTATCAACGGGAAGTCTGGCATTGTCAAAATCCATCCAGATTCCAACTCTTTTCAGATCTTCGTTCATCTTAAGTGCTTTATCTGTAGCATACTCTTTACACTCTTTGTTGAACTTTTCTAATCCATACTCCAGTATTTCGTGTTTATATTTGAAATTGTGTTCAGCCATAACTTTTCGTTCAGTTGGCAGTCCATGCATATCGTATGCTGCCCGGTCAAATACGTCTTGACCTTTCATTCTTCTATGTCTAAGTACAATATCTTTCAAAGAATTATTCCATGCGTGACCAATATGAATTGCCCCACTAGTATATGGAGGACCTTGAATAAAAAAGAATTTTTTATTTCCTTTGTTACGCTTAACGCTTTTTGAATAGATGCCCGAGTCTTTCCAAAACTTAAGTACACCTTCTTCAACTTCCTTATAGTTGTAATTACCAATAGTATTATCGTTGTTTTTGCTCTCTTTCTCGTTTTCAGCCATTTTAGCCTTTGGGGTGAATATGTTATTTAAAAAGCTTTCTCAATAGAATTAAATCTAACTCATTGCATTTTACATATAGAATCAATTAATCTACAGGAACTTTACACTCTTTACAAACGTGACCTTCGTGTTTATCGCTCCATTCTGTTGAGACGTCATAAATGACTTTAATTCCACAACCAGGACACCTAGGCTCTAGGTAACTCGTATTATTAAAAAAGTCTTCTCCCTTCTCGAATGAATTATTGTTCAAAATTTTGGCCACCCTTCTTAGCTTATTGACTTACAAATGTTCGCACGTTTTGGAATAATGCATATAGCGTTTGTTCTGCGTACACCCCTTTCAAATCAAAGCCCGCATTTTCCCCTTAACGTTGCTCAGAATTTATTACAAATTATATGTCAGGAGAGTATTTAAATTTTTCGAAGAATTTGGCGATTTATAACACTTTTATCTCGAAGATATGCGTTGTATCGTTAAGATTCGGAGATATTAGCACAATCTATATAAATAGAGTATGATCCACTTTTCTGATGAGTCGATTCAATAAAGATAATGATAAAATTCTGATTACTAGTGCTTTACCTTACGTTAATAATGTTCCACACCTAGGTAACATTATAGGTTGCGTGTTAAGCGCAGATGTCTTTGCCAGGTTTTGTAGACTTAAAGGATTAGATACAATATATGTTTGCGGTACTGATGAACATGGTACTGCTACCGAAACTAAAGCACTCGAAGAAGGATTAACTCCTAAAGAGATTTGCGATAAATATTTTAAGATTCATAAAAAGATTTACGAATGGTTTGGATGCAGTTTTGATTGTTTCGGAAGAACATCCACAGAAACTCATAAAGAAATAACTCAAGAATTATTTAAATCGCTAGATGAAAAAGGCTTTGTAACTCAAAACATTGTTGAACAATTATATTGTAAAAGTTGTGATAAATTCTTAGCGGATAGATTTGTTGAAGGAGATTGTCCTCACTGCGAATATGAAAAAGCAAGAGGAGATCAATGTGATGAATGCGGGAAACTGTTAAATGCCGTCGATCTTATTAAACCAAAATGTAAAGTATGTGGTGCAAGTCCAAAGATTGTTGAGAGTGAACATTTATTTCTAGATCTTCCGAAGATAGGCCCAAAGTTAGAAAAGTGGGTAAATAAACAAAGTGCAGATGGCTACTGGCCACAGAATGCGCGAACTATTACAAAAGCATGGTTTACTGAAGGATTAAAGAACAGATGCATTTCTAGAGATTTAAAATGGGGAGTACCAATACCTAAAGAAGGATTTACTAACAAAGTATTCTATGTTTGGTTCGACGCACCCATCGGATATATTTCAATCACAAAACATGCAAGAGAAGATTGGAAAGAATGGTGGTTTAATCAAAAAGGAAAAGTTAAACTGTATCAATTCATGGCTAAAGATAATATACCATTCCACACAATAATATTCCCATCAACATTATTAGGCGTAGATGAAGGTCACACTTTATTGCACCACATAAATTCTACCGAGTATCTTAATTATGAGAATGGAAAGTTTTCTAAGAGTAATAATCAAGGAGTTTTTGGTGACAACGCAATAGATTCAGGCATACCACCTGATGTGTGGAGATATTATTTACTAGCTAATCGTCCAGAAAACTCAGACACCGAGTTTAGTTGGAAAGATTTCCAAGAAAAAACTAACAATGAATTAATAGCAAATCTAGGTAATTTTGTTAACAGAGCATTATCCTTTACTAAAAAATCTTTTGAGGGATGCGTTCCAGGAAGAAAATTAAATATGTTAGATGAGAAGTTCATTTCTGATGTTAATGATACACTTGCTAAAATAAATTCCTTAATGGAAGAAGTAAAGATAAGAGAAACTGTTAAACAAATAATGCATTTAACTAAATTAGGAAATCAGTACTTCCAAGAAAACGAACCTTGGAAAGCTATTAAAACAGATCATGAAAGAGCTGAAACATGTTTAAACATGTGTCTTAATCTCGTTAATACCTTATCAGCAGTGGTTTATCCCATTTTACCATTTAGTTCAGATAAAATCAGAGCACAACTCGGAGTGCAATCTGAGTTGAAATGGATAGAAAAATTCGATTTATCATTAGATAAAGGACATATGATCGGATTACCAGAAGTACTATTCAATAAACTAGAAGACGATGAGATTAAAGAATATAGAACGAAATACTCAGGTAAGCAGGAAATAGTTATAGAAGAAGATGTATTTAGCAAAGTCGATCTTCGCGTTGCAGAAATTATTAGCGTAGAGGATCATCCTGACGCAGATAAACTGTATGTTTTACAAATAGATTTAGGTAGTGAAAAAAGACAATTAGTTGCAGGACTTAAACCTTACATGACAAAAGAAAGTATGGTTGGCAAAAAAATTGTGGTTGTTGCAAATCTAAAACCTGCCAAACTAAAAGGAATTGAAAGTAATGGTATGTTGTTGGCTGCAGATAAAAATGACAAAGTAATCTTGTTAGAGGCAAAATCTTCAGATTTAGGTGAGAGGGTAACTGTTGAAGGCATTGATTCATATACATCCAAACAAATTGATTTCAAAGAGTTCATGAAGATAGAGTTGGTTACAAAAGATTCAAAAGTATTATATAACGATAAAACTCTTAAAACACAAAAAGAGGAGATTTGTGCATCAATTGAAGATGGTGCGAAAGTCAGATAAAATGCGAAGTAAATTTATTGGACTGTTTGTTGTTTTCTTATTCATCATTAGTATTTGTTCTTCATTTGCTTTCGCGGAAAATGATAATGAAACAAAATCAAGTTTTCAAGATTACGTATCAGGATTCTTTGATAAAATAAAAAGTATTTTTGCAAAGAATGTAGAAAAGAACACTAAAGAAGCAGTCGATGAAACTGTGGACGAAGTCGTCGATGAACAAACATCGTCTACCGAAGAATCATCTAAAACGTCATTATTAGATAAAGTAATGAATCTGGTAAAAGGCGGTAGCTTTATTTATATCATAATAGGGATTGCAATATTCATCATATTGGCGAAGTTAATATCGACAGCATCAGAAATGTTTGGAAAATTATTATTAGTTGTATTAATTATTTTACTAATACTCGCATTATATAGATATTTATTCTAAAGATTTTTTCTACAAATTTTAAGAAGTTCTTTTTGAAGATCTTCAATCTCCAAATAAACAGGAATCTTTCTTCTTGAATCTAAGAAGTGGTCAACAGCCTCTTCTTTAGCAATATCTGTTTTACTAACATAAATTAGAATATCTTTACCTAATTTCTTTATTGTTTCAAGAAGTTTTACTTGATCTTTGTAAGAATAAGTTTCAGTAGGATCAAAAACATAAACAATCAAATCAGCACAATACTTTAGCGCCAAATCAGCTTGCACCTCAACTACATTCATTTTATCAGCCCTATTCAACGTTCCAGGTGTATCAATAAATTGAATTTTCAAGTATGCTTTTTTCAAGTAACCAGTGTTTAAACCTTTAGTTGTAAATGCATAATTTTTTATCTCAGGTTTAGCGGAAGTCATTTTTGCAAGCAATGTAGATTTACCCACATTAGGAAAACCTGCAATGCACACTGTAAACATCGACTTAATGGAAGGAAACTGCCTCATAGTTTTTCTAGCTTCTTCCAAAAACTTAAGATCAGATTCAATTCTGTGTATTAACGATGATGCTCGCCCATAGTATTCTTTTCTATATCTATTAATGGCAGGCAAATCTTCGCATCGTCTTATCTTTTTAATATAATCATTACCGAACAAAACTATTTTTTCTCTTAACCAATTTAATCCACCAAGAGATAGTTTCATTTGTTTCATATCAATAAATACTCTAAATAATTTTTTGTAGAACTCAGTCATTCCATCTAAATCAGGATATGATTGTATTAGCTTCATCATTGCCGAAGATATGGTATCAGAAATAGCCATTATCTTTGTGATTTCAATTTTTTTGGATTTTTCTTCTCTCGTACCTTTAAGTTTGGCAGAACGAACATCATTAGCTTCTTTTGTTGCATGTCTAAAAGCCAAGTCTATGTAAAAGTCGGCCGATTCGATCTTCTTTACACCGTCTAAGTCCATATTATCTCCAATTAAGTATCTGTTTAACTAATTTTTGAATAAAGATGCAGCTACATCTATTGTTTATGCAAGAAATAATATCAAGAATCAGAAAGTAACACGAAATTTACCTGTTTTGGATTCAGGAGATTTTAGATTTAAGATTGTGTAACTATCAGTATCTTGCTTCTTAGCCCACGCCTCAGCAGCATCCTTTGTAATAAAGGTCTTAGGCCTAGCTTGTCTATTTCTGCCGTTTTTTATTACTCGTTCCCTTTTCTTAATGTGTACGCTCATTGTTGTGTATCCAAAATCTATGGGTCCTATATAAAGATTTTGGGAGAATGGCCAAGCATAACATTTAAATACTAGATTACTTCGTTTTTTTAGGTAGGTGATTTGATGAATAGGTGGGTATGTACAAAGAAAGGACATTTAAAGCTCTTTGCACTGTTTTTTATGGTGGTTATGTTATCTGTTTCTGCAAGTGCTTTCAAGCTGTATGTTAACGATATGGACAAGAAAGTTAGCGTAGATGAAGTAGCAACCTATAATTTATCCTTATTCAATGATGATGTATATACCGAACACTACACATTCTCAGTACCAGATATTAGATGGAGCGCATACACTGACCCAGTTGTATACATGCACCACGGATTAACATTATTACCAGATGGACAGCAATACATTCCATTTTACGTTAAAGCACGGAAAGATACGCCAGTAGGCAAATATCAATTCTTATTGGAAATTGAATCAGATAGAGGTCAAAAAGAAAGCAGAGTGATTGGAATAGATATTATCCCTACACCTCCTGTGATTATTGAAAAGATCTACGACGTAGATGTTGATGTAGGGGTAATTATTCCCTCCAAAGTCGATCCTAGAGATGTTCTAAATATTCAAGTTGTTTTGACTAATAAGAATCCGAGATCTTATAAAAATGTTGAAATTGTGTTAGAAAGTGAATTGTTTGAAAGATCACTGAAGACAGATTTAGAAGGTAATAGAACAAAGAAAACAGATTTCTCCGTTAACTTAGATCAACAACAAGATCCGGGCAAACATAAAGTTACAGTTACCGTTTTACTGAATGATAAAGAACATTCTGGAGCATACAAAGACTTTGAAGTTGTAGAATACCTACCACCATTTACACAAACAGAAACTATAAGCGAAATGTTTCTGAAAACTGTTAGAAGATTGAATCTTAGAAACGATGCTAATGTTGTAAAGAACAGAAGCGTACAATCAAAAGTTGTAGGTTGGAAATCCCTATTCGTCAAGTCAGATCCAAAATACTATGTAGAGAATATTGACGGAGACAAGTATCTATCCTGGGACATTCATTTAGAACCTGGAGACGAGACTGCGATATTAATTACTTATGATTATAGACCACTCTTTATTGCACTAGTTGTTTTAATAATTGGAATTGTATTGTATCAACTATTGAAAAGTCCGGTTGTTGTTAGTAAACAAATATCTCAGATTGAGACTAAAGAAGGTTCTCTATCAGAAATGAAAGTAGTTTTAACAATCAAGAACCGACGAGATAAGAGTGCAAAACATATTAGAATTATAGAAAAGATACCTAAGTTTGTCCAAATTGTTAATGATTTTAATCACACATTATCTCCAACTAAAAAATACAATTACAATAACGGATCAGTAATACAATGGGAATTAGAAAACTTCGATCCAAGAGAAGAGAGAATTATCAGTTACAGAATCAGAACAAAGCTTAGCTTTGTTGGTAGCTTTAAACTTCTACCAACTATTGTTGAGTATACGACAGAGGGATCTAAGAATAAGATGATTTCCATTTCTAACAGCTTAGATGTTGTTAGCGAATAATACAATCATTTAGAAAAGATTTATAAATCACTTATTTTTGCTCTTCTCATATCCCTACCTAGCTCAATGGCTAGAGCGTTCGGCTGTAGATGTTGCATGACTTTGCATTAAGCTTGGAATGAAGTGCAACCAGCTGTTACCGAAAGGTTCCTGGTTCAAATCCGGGGGTGGGGATTTGGATTTTTTTAATTTCTGTTTCGCATTACTAAAAAAATGAAATAGGGGGTGCTATAAGATGGAATTAACCTTGGCTCTAATAGCGAGCGTGGTTGCACTTCTATTCGCTTTATTCGTGTCTTGGCGAATAGTTAGGATTAAAGTTAAAGACAAAAAGGTGTTGGAGATTTCTGATGCTATACACAAAGGTGCTATGGCGTTCTTGAAAACAGAATATAAGATATTGTTTGTATTTGTTATTGTTGTAGCAATACTTTTGACATTGTTTATTGATTGGCAAACAGGTTTTTCATTTGTATTTGGGGCAGTTTGTTCTGCAATTGCAGGCTATGTTGGTATGAAAGTTGCGACAAAAGCTAATGCAAGAACTACAATGGCTGCACAAAAGAATTTGTGTACTGCACTAAGAGTAGCGTTCTCTTCAGGAGCAGTCATGGGTTTATGTGTTGTTGGCCTGGGATTGATGGGAGTTACTGTTCTCATTTGGTTCTTTAAAGTTCCAGAATTAATATATGGATTTAGTTTTGGAGCATCGTCGATTGCATTATTTGCAAGAGTTGGCGGAGGAATCTTTACTAAAGCAGCAGATGTTGGTGCTGACTTGGTAGGAAAAGTAGAAAAGAACATACCTGAAGATGATCCTAGGAATCCTGCAGTTATCGCAGACAATGTTGGAGACAACGTTGGAGATGTAGCTGGAATGGGTGCAGACTTATTCGAAAGTTATGTTGGTAGTTTAATTGCAGCAATGGCTTTAGGATTTGCAGTGTTTGGAACAAAAGGTATCTTTACACCTTTGTTAATTGCAGCACTAGGAATTATCGCATCAATTATAGGTACTTTCTTCGTTAGAACAAACAATGAAAAGAAACTACATAGTGCATTAAGAAATGGACTACTGGTTGCATCAGGTTTAGTGATTATCGGATCATTCTTTATAACCACATTATATCTCGGAAATATCAATGTATTCTGGGCAATAATTGTTGGACTTGTTGCTGGTGTGTTGATTGGTTTAATAACAGAGTACTATACATCATATGACTATGGCCCTGTTAAAAAAATAGCCAAATCATCATTGACTGGATCGGCGACCAACCTAATATCAGGACTTGCGATTGGCATGAGATCTACAACTTTACCAGTATTGGTTATTGTTGTAAGTATTTTCTTGGCTTATTGGTTTGCAGGTTTGTACGGTATAGCCATAGCAGCAGTAGGTATGTTAAGTACATTAGGTATATCTTTAGCAATAGATGCGTATGGCCCTGTTGCAGATAATGCGGGCGGCATAGCGGAAATGGCAGCGTTAGGTAAAAAGATAAGAAGTAAAACAGATGCACTTGATTCTGTGGGTAATACTACAGCAGCAATGGGCAAAGGTTTTGCTATTGGTTCTGCAGCACTAACTGCACTCGGTTTATTTTCAGCTTATGCGATTGCGGCAAAACTCGAGTCAATATCTATACTTAATCCACTAGTTTTGATAGGATTGTTCTTAGGCGGAATATTGCCATTCTTGTTTTCATCTATGACTATGAATGCGGTTGGAGAAGCTGCGTTCGCCATGATAGAAGAAGTAAGAAGACAATTCAAATCAATTAAAGGATTAATGCAAGGTAAAGCTAAACCTAACTACGAAAGATGTGTTGAGATCTCAACCAAATCTGCGCTTAAGATGATGATCATGCCAGGTTTGATTGCAATACTATCTCCAATAGTTGTTGGACTGTTATTAGGTCCAGAAGCACTTGGAGGTATGTTGGCAGGATCGCTAGTCACTGGCGTATTGTTAGCTATTACAATGGCTAATGCAGGCGGTGCATGGGATAACGCCAAAAAGTACATAGAAATGGGTAAACATGGTGGAAAAGGCTCTGATGCTCACAAGGCAGCAATAGTAGGCGATACCGTAGGTGATCCATTCAAAGACACATCCGGTCCAAGCTTAAACATTTTAATTAAGCTCATGACCATTGTAGCGTTAGTTTGTGTTCCTCTATTGGTTTAGAGGGCTATTTTTTCTTTTTTTTCTTGATTTTGAGTATATTTCTGTGTTTAAGGGGCCCTAAAGAGAAAGCTTTATAAAGGGATTAAATTTCTTGCCTGCATGGCGAGTTCACCCTTCTATGCCTAAAAAGAGCGATAAAATCGTAGCTATGGCTCTGAAAAGGCGGCAGAGAGGGCTGTTGATCTTGCCCTGGTAGTGTAGCCTGGTCTATCATGATGGACTGTCGCTCCGTCGACTCGGGTTCGAATCCCGACCAGGGCGTTTAATTCAAGCCATATGGCGGTCAAAAAAGGGTTTGATTGCGATTCAAAGGCCGGTAGCTCAGCCTGGAGTTTAATTACGGGCAATAGAGCACTCGACTTTTAATCGAGTGGTCGCGGGTTCGAATCCCGTCCGGCCTATCATAATCAATAAGTAGGGCCATCCTACGGAGGGAAAAAATTGGCAAAGGAAGCAAAACTATCGAAATTTGATGTATCCAAACACACCCTCGTTCCGAAGCACACAAAACTAAGCGAGTCGGAGAAGAAAACACTTCTTAAAAAATACAATATAACAGTAAAAGAATTACCTAAAATCTTGATCAATGATCCTGCGATCATTCGTTTCGACCCAAAGGTAAATGACGTTATTAAAATCGAAAGAGGAAGCCACACAGCACGTAGCTCAGTCTTTTACAGAGGTGTTGTAAATGCGTAAAAGTAACTTGCTTGTTAAAAAGTTCTTCGAAGATAACTCTTTTGTTGAGTCCGACATAAAATCATTTAACAATTTTATCGATAATGGACTACAAATTATTATTGACGAGAATAAATACGTTGAACCTACAATCATACCTCATAATGTTGATGAGTTTAAGATCAGGTTAGATAAAATTTGGGTTGAAAAACCTATGATTACTGAAGCTGACGGTTCTAAAAGAAAAGTATTCCCGATCGAAGCAAGATTGAGAAAGATTTCATATTCTGCTCCAGTGTTTATAGAGATTAGTGCACACATTAACGGCGTGCAAAGAGAATCCTTCGTTACTCAAATAGGGGACATTCCAATTATGCTTCATTCTAAGTATTGTCATCTATACAAGATGTCAAGAGACCAGTTGATTGAACAAGGAGAAGATCCAGATGATCCTGGTAACTATTTCATAATCAACGGAACTGAAAAAGTTCTAATTAACATTGAAGATCTTGGAGCTGACAAAATGTTGATCTCCAAAAACACAACAGGTGTTAGTGCATACTCAGGACAATTGTTCAGTGAGCACGGATCATACAAGATTCTTCATAATATCGAACGACTTAAAGATGGAATATTTTATTTCTCATTTACAAGAGTAAAAAGAATTCCATTAGTTGTATTGATCAAAGCCTTAGGCATAACTAAAGACGAAGATATAATGAGATTAGTTTCATCAGATAAGCAATATGATGAGATTATAATCAACTTATACGAGTTTGTTAACATCAAAACAGCAGAAGATGCTCAAGATTATCTTGCAAAGAAATCAGGTATAACTCAATCTAAAGAACAAAGAGTTGAAAGAATGCAAGAAATAATGGATAAGTATCTTTTACCTCACATTGGAACTACTACAGAAGATAGATCAATGAAGGCATATAACTTATGCAAATTCATAAAGAAATTCATACAAGTTTCCACTGGCGAGATACCGATAGATGATAAAGACCATTATGCAAACAAGAGACTAAAATTGTCAGGCGACCTATTGGCCGACTTGTTTAGAGTAAACATAAAGGTTTTGATAGGGGATCTTCTTTACAATTTCCAAAGAATTGTTAAGAGAGGTAAATTACCTTCAATCAAAGTTATAATCAGAGAGAAACTCTTAACTTCCAGAATATACAGTTCAATGGCCACAGGTAATTGGGTTGGCGGAAGAAAAGGTATTAGTCAGAGAATTCAAAGACTAAATTTCTTAGACACTATGAGTCATTTGCAAAGAGTTGTTAGTCCTCTTAGCGCAAGTCAAGAGAACTTCGAAGCAAGAGCTTTGCACAGCACTCACCTAGGAAGACTTTGTCCTAACGAAACTCCGGAAGGTACTAATATCGGATTAAGAAAGAACTTAGCTTTAATGGCGACAATCTCAGAGAATTCTGATTCAGAGGATGTCATGAAACAACTAAAAAGCTATGGCCTTAAGGAGGTTAGGTGATTACAATGACTGACTTATACTTAAATTCAAAATTTGTTGGAACTGTTCCCGAAGGTAAGGATTTTGTTTCAAAAATAATTGATGACAGAAGAAAGGGTAATGTTTCAGGTAATCTAAACCTATCATTCAATAAAGATTTAGATGAAATTCATGTAGAGATTGGAAAAGGTAGAGTAAGAAGACCTTTGATTATAGTAAAGAATGGAAAATCTCTTTTCACTGATGACCTATCTAAACAATTGGAGAAAGGCGAAATCAAATGGTCTGACTTGGTTAAACAAGGAGTCATTGAATATCTTGATACTCTTGAAGAAGAAAATGCATTCGTTGCATTCTTTGAAGAAGACATTACTCATAAACATACACATTTGGAAGTAAATCCAATAGACATGTTTGGTTTGTGTACTTCACTAGTACCATTCGCTAACTTCAGCCCCGGTGCAAGAGTTAGTATGGGTTCTAAAAATCAAAAACAAGCTATTGGTATGTACATTGCAAACTATGCATTGAGAATGGATATGGATGTAAACATCTTACATTCACCTCAAGTTCCAATTGTACAAACAATCATGGCAGATGTTTCTAAGTTTGATAAACACCCTCTAGGACAAAATATCGTTGTAGCTGTAATGAGTTACAAAGGATATAACATGGAGGACGCAATCATAATTAACAAAGGTTCTATAGACAGAGGCTTTGGAAGAAGTACTTACTATCGTCCTGCAATTGCAGAAGAGTTGAGATATTCTGGTGGTTTGACTGACGAAATTTGTGTACCCGATAAAGAAGTTAAAGGATACAAGTCAGAAAGAGATTACAGATTGCTAGACGAAGAAGGAATCATACATCCAGAAGCAAATGTTGCTGAAGGAGATGTTATAATTGGAAAAACTTCACCTCCAAGATTCTTAAGTAGCATGGACGAGTATAATCTTGCAACTAATGTAAGAAGAGAAAGTTCTGTCGATCTTAAACATGGAGAAGAAGGTGTTGTTGACTTCGTACTTGTTACAGAGAACGGAGAAGGTAACAAACTAGTTCAAGTTAGATTAAGAGATCAAAGAATTCCAGAAATTGGTGATAAGTTCACTTCAAGATTTGGTCAGAAAGGTGTAATTGGTTTAATTGTACCTAGTACAGACATGCCATTCAGCACAGCAGGCATTGTACCAGATTTGATTTTCTCATCGCATGGTATTCCGTCGAGAATGACCATTTCTCATTTAATTGAGTTAATTGGTGGTAAGGTTGGTGCTTTATCAGGAAGATATATCGACGGTACAACATTCTTATCAGAAAAGGAATATGATCTTAGAGATGAATTAAATTCTCTTGGTTTTAGAGAGGATGGAACTGAAACATTCTATGATGGTATGAATGGAACACAAATGGAAGCTAAGATATTTGTTGGAAATATGTACTATTTGAAACTTAAGCACATGGTTGCGAATAAAATTCATTCAAGAGCACGTGGTCCTATCCAATTGCTAACTAGACAACCTACTGAAGGTAGAGCTAAAGAAGGTGGTCTGAGATTAGGAGAGATGGAGAAGGATACATTCATTGCTCATGGAGCATCTCTATTATTGAAAGAGAGATTTGATTCCGATAAAACATTAATTCCAGTTTGTGAAGAGTGTGGACATATGGGATTCCATCACGCATTAAGAGACAACTATGTTTGTCCAGTGTGTGAGTCTGCAGCACAGATGAGTGATGTAGAAATGTCTTACGCGTTCAAACTTATGTTAGACGAGTTTAAGTCATTAGGCGTTATTCCTAAACTAGCTTTAGAGAATAAGTACTAAAAGGTCGTGGTGAAAAGAAGATGCAAGATTCCGTATTCAAGCAAATAAAAAGCATTCAATTTGGAGTTTTATCTCCTAAAGAAATCAAAAAGGTAGCTGCTGCTAAAGTAGTTACTCCTGAACTATATGATAAAGAAGGTTATCCGGTAGACGGAGGACTGATGGACATTAGGTTAGGTGTTATTGATCCCGGACTAAGATGTAAAACTTGTGGTTACAAGTTGAAAGAATGTCCTGGTCACTTTGGATACATCGAACTTGCAAGACCCATCATCCACATTCATTTTGTAGCTATGGTTCTCAATATATTGAGATGTAGTTGTAGAGAATGCGGCAGAATACTTCTTTCTCAAGACAAGATTGACTTGTATAAAGAACAACTAGATGCACTTGAAGAAGAGAATGGTATTGAAGCACGAAGAGATTACATTAAAAGCATATTATCTTCATTGAAAACCACAATGAAATGCCCTCACTGTACTGCAAGGCAACAAAAAATCGCATTAGAAAAACCAACTACTTACATGGAGAATGAAAAAAGAATATCTCCTATTGAGATTAGAACAAGATTGGAAAAGATCAATGATGATGATTGTATCGTCTTTGGAATTAATCCAAAAGTAATGAGACCTGAATGGATTGTTCTTACATTATTATCAATTCCTCCAGTAACTATGAGACCTTCCATCACTTTAGAAAGTGGTGAAAGAAGTGAAGATGACTTGACTCATAAGTTAGGGGATATTGTTAGAATTAATCAAAGATTATTTGAAAATATTAACGCAGGTGCACCTGAAATTATTATTGAAGACTTGTGGGATTTGTTACAGTACCACGTTACAACTTTCTTCGATAATGCAGTAGCACAGCTTCCACCAGCAAGGCACAGAAGTGGTCAACCTCTTAAAACAATCTCTGAAAGAATCAAGAGTAAAGAGGGTAGAATCCGACACAATCTTGCAGGTAAGAGAACTAACTTTAGTGCGAGAACAGTAATTAGCCCAGATCCTATGATTGAGCTAAATGAAGTTGGCGTCCCTAAAGAGATTGCAATGAAACTTACAGTTCCTGAAAGAGTAACTGAATGGAACATGGAATACTTGAAAAAGTTTGTTGAGAAAGGAGCTAAAGAATATCCTGGAGCAAACTACATTATTAGACCTGACGGTAAAAAGAAAAAGATAACTGAGGAAACTCAAGAGCAATTATTAGAAGAAGTTCAACCAGGTTATTTAGTTGAAAGACATTTGCTTGACGGCGACGTTGCTTTGTTTAACAGACAACCTAGTTTGCACAGAATGTCTATGATGTGTCACAAAGTCAGAGTTCTTCCTGGCAGGACTTTTAGAATAAGTCCCGCAGTATGTCACCCTTATAACGCAGACTTTGATGGAGATGAGATGAACTTGCACATACCTCAAACAGAGGAAGCAAGATCTGAAGCTGAGATCCTTATGCAGGTTCAAACACAGTTAATTTCTCCAAGATATGGTTTAAGCGTAATGGGTTGTATGCAGGATTCCATTGGTGGATTGTACATATTAACAAAAGAGATTGAGTCCTTGACTAAAGGAGAAGCAATCGATTTATTGTACGGTGCAGAAATTACTGATACTTCAAGAGTTCCTGATAAAAAAGTTCTAACTGGTAAAGATGTATTTTCAGCAATCTTACCTGCAGACTTTAATTACGAAGGTTCTGCAAAATCAGGAGCTGAAGAAGATCACGTTATCATTAAAAATGGCATATTAGAGCAAGGTGTTATTGACTCTGCAAACATGGGTTCTGGGAAAGGTTTCTTGTTAAGAAACATTAGAAAGAAATACGGTGCAGATTATACTTTAGGATTCTTAGGTAATTCATTGAGATTAGGTATCCAAGTTCTTTTGAAAAAAGGATTCTCAGCTAAATCAGCAGATGAAGATATGCCAAAAGAAGCTAATGATCAAATTAAAAAGATTATTGACGAATCATACGTAAAAGCAGATGAGTTAATTGCAGTGTTTAGAGAAAACAAACTTGAAACTTTCCCTGGAAAGACTCAAGCTGAAACAATGGAGCTTAAAATGCTTGAGCTACTAAACAAGGCAAGAAATGAAACTGGTAAGATTGTAAGTCAGTACGCTAACAAAAAAACCGCTACAATGAAAATGGTATTGAGCGGAGCAAGAGGTAACTTAATCAACCTAGCTCAGATGGCGGCGTGTGTAGGACAGCAAGCTTTGCGTGGTAGTCGAATCAATAAAGGTTACAAAGATAGAACACTATCATGTTTTGATAAAGATGATATTAGACCTGATGCAAGAGGATTTATTGCTAACAGCTTCAAGTCAGGAATGAAACCTCACGAATTGTTTTTTATGTCAATGACAGGTAGAGATTCTCTGATGGATACTGCTCTTAGAACACCTAAATCGGGTTATCTATACAGAAGACTTGCAAATGCATTGCAAGATGTAAAAGTAGAATATGACGGAACTGTAAGAGAAGCGTCTGGAAAGATTATTCAGTTTGAATATGGAGAAGACGGAATTGATGTATCCAGAAGTGAAGGTGGTCGTATCGATGTTAAAAGAATTGTCAATAAGGTAATCGGTGAATAAAAATGGAAGAACTATTCAAAGAATTCGCAAGTAAATTTCCTGCATACCTAGTCGAAGAAGTTAAAGAAAACCTTCCTCCAAAGGTAACTAAAGCTCAAGTTAAGAAAATACTTGAGACAGTTGAAGAGAATTATATTTATGCAAAAGTAGATGCTGGCGAGTCAGTTGGCCTAGTTGCAGCAGAATCTATAGGTGAGCCAGGTACTCAGATGACTCTAAACACATTCCACTTTGCAGGCGTAGCAGAGATGAATGTTACTGTTGGTCTTCCGAGAATCATCGAGATCTTAGATGCTAGACTTACAATTAAAACTCCTATGATGGAAGTTTATCTTGTTCCTCCATATAACAAAGGTAAGGACATTAGAAGTATTGCAATGAAGATTAAAGAAACTAAATTGTTCGAATTAGCATCAGAGTTTCAGATTGATATTGTAGAATCTCAAATAAGAGTTGTTCTTAATATGAAAAAGCTTGAAGAAATTGGATTAACTTCTAAAGATGTTTCAAAAGTAATAGCTAAAGGAGCAAAGACTTCATCTGTTAAGAACGATGGAGATGACATTATTGTTAAGTTAAACTCGAAAGATGAAGGACTTAATGAAGTATACAAACTTAAAGAAAAAATCAGAGTTATGTATATATCAGGTGTGAAGGGTGTGTCCCAAGTTCTTCCAGTTAAGAGAGGAGAAGAGTTTTTAATTGTAACCGCAGGAACAAACTTGAAAGAAATGCTCAACTTAGACTATGTTGATCCAACAAGAACAACTTCGAACGACATTAGAGAAATGGGTAAGTTACTAGGTGTTGAAGCAGCTAGATCAACCGTCATTAATGAAGTTTTCAAAGTTATTGAGAACCAAGGTTTGAATGTTGACGTTAGACATATCATGTTAGTAGCAGATACTATGTGTAATGGTGGATCTGTGAAAGGAATCACAAGATATGGTATTGTTAGTGAGAAATCGTCAGTGCTTGCAAGAGCATCTTTCGAAACTCCAATCAAACACATTATCAATGCAGCAGTAATTGGTGAAGAAGATTTACTAAACTCAGTTGTTGAAAATGTTATGATCAATCAACCAGTTCCAACAGGTACTGGTCTTGCAAAACTTAAAACAAAGGTTATAGATTAGGTGAAGATAATGAGTGTTACAGAAGAAATTAAAAAATTGTCAAGAGAAGATGGGTTTTTTATCGGTACTGATCAAACTGCTAAATACTTAAGAGTTGGTAAGGTTAAGAAGGTTTACGTTGCATCTAACTGCAAAGAAGAAACTAAAGTTGACCTAGAGCATTATGCTAAGTTAGCCAATGTTGAGTTAATTCAGTTAGATGAGAATAACGAAGAACTAGGTGTTCTTTGTAAAAAACCATTTAGAATCTCAGTCTTGGGTCTTAAATAATGGCTAAGATAGTATACGACATTACTCTAATGAAGTACATGAGCTTGTTTGAGAAAATAACTCGAGCAAGACTCAAAGACTGCTTCTCTGATTCAGTTACTAATCAGTTAGTTTTTGTTGTATCGCCTGGCGAACTAGGTAAAGCTGTTGGTAAAAAAGCAGTAAATGTAAAAAAGCTTGAAAACCTTTTCAAGAAAAATATCAAAATCATCGAGTATGCTGATGATCTTATGATCTTCATCACTAAAGCAATATATCCTTTGAAGCTTGCCGACATTAAAGAAGAAGATGGCATTGTTACAATGGAAGGTCCTGACACAAAGACTAAAGGACTCTTGATTGGCAGAAACGCTGCAAATCTTAGAAATTTAGAGACTGTCGTTAAACGATATTATCCTCAATTAAAGGAGATAAAGGTTATTTGAGAGTTTAAATAAAAACAAAATGTTTATAAATGAACCCCAAATTTTGGGTTCTATTGGTATAAAATGGGAAAAAAAGCATCAGGAATAAACGCAGGAACTAAGCTAATTAAAAGGAGAATTAAATCTCTTTGGCAAAGTACTAAGTACAAGAAAAGAGTTCTAGGTTTGAGAAAGAAGGCAGATCCTTTAGGAGGCGCATCTCAGGCTAAAGGAATTGTTCTAGAAAAAGTTCAGTTAGAAGCTAAACAGCCTAACTCCGCAATGAGAAAATGTGTTAGAGTGCAACTTGTTAAGAATGGAAAACAAATCACTGCATTTTTACCAGGAGATGGTGCAACAAAGCTTGTAGATGAGCATGATGAAGTAATGATCGAATGTATCGGTGGTAAAATGGGAAGATCTAAAGGAGATATTCCTGGAGTCCGATGGGTTGTTATGAAAGTTAATGATCAATGTATTCACGCACTAAGAAGTGGAAAAGCAGAGAAGGCAAGAAAATAAAATGGCAGAAATACTAGCATTCAATAGATGGACAACAAAAGACATTATCGTAACTGATATGGGTCTTAAAAACTATATAACTTTAGAACCAAGAGTTGTTCCGAAGACTGGTGCAAGGTATGCAGGTAACAGATTCCACAAATCAAGAACATTTATTGTTGAAAGATTGATCAATAAGTTGATGAATCCAGGTCATAAATCTAAGAAACACTTCAAGACCAGCGGTCACTGTACCGGTAAAGGTCAAACAGCTTACAAGCTTGTTGAAGATGCTTTAGAAATAGTAGAAAAGAAAACAAACGAGAATCCAGTTGCTGTATTTGTTAAAGCAGTAGAAAATGCAGCACCAAGAGAAGAAATAATCACAATTGAATATGGTGGAGCAAGATACCCAAAAGCGGTTGAATGTGCGCCTCAAAGAAGAATCGATATTGCTTTAAGGTTACTTTCTCAAGGAACGTACCATAAAAGCTTTAATTCTGCTAAAAATGCGTCAGGTATCCTAGCACAGGGCATAATTGATGCATATAATGCAAGTTCTAACAGTTTGGCTATCTCCAAGAAGCACGAAATGGAGAGACAGGCAGATAGTAGTAGATAAAACTACTAGGGAACATTTAAATAGACGCTCTGCTTATAGCTTCTAAGAGGTGATTTGGGGAAGGTAGAAATTATAAGATGGTACCAAAATTTTTAAAATTAGTAGATGATCCTTGTTTCGGTGAAGAGCACGAAGAAAGAGATCAATGTTCGTTCTGTTGGATAAAAGAAGCATGTTTAGTGAGATTTAGAAACCGGAAGTGAATGTCACCGGCTAGTAGTAATATATACAAACCTTTATATACTATCTCCACACTACATTATTACGTATTCTAAGAGTACATTTGGAGGAAAGTAGAGTGTATCAACCAAGAAGGTCATTGTTCTATGCTTTAGCGGCAGCTTACTTATTATTAGCACCTGCAACGGCTTCTGCTCAACGATATCATAGAGTGAAAGGAGGCCAGAGCGTTAGCGCAATCGCAGAGAAAACAGGCGTACCCTTAGATGAAATTCTATCATGCAATCCAAGCATAAGAGAAGATCCTCAGCATAGAATCTATGTGGGTCAGAAACTAAGATTGTATGAGACTTACAGAGTAAAGAAAGGAGATACTCTTTCAGAGATTGCAGAAAGCTATTGGACAACTGTTGAAGAGCTTATGTCTTATAATGGAATTAGAGATCAGAACAAGATTCATGTAAGACAAAAACTAAGAATACCTTGTAGAGAACAACATGTTGTTGAAAGTGGCGAAAGTCTAGAAGAAATTGCAAAAAGAGAAGGACTTAGTGTTGAAGATCTACTAAAAAGAAATCCCGAACTAAAAAGAAATCCCGGTCTTATTTATCCAGGTCAAAGAATTTATGTTGATGAAAGAGAACCTGAACCGACAGCTGATGAGATGCGAAAAACTCGAGCTAAAGCAGAGACTAGAAAGAAGGGAAGAACAGTAAGATTTCAATCTGGATTAGAGTTAAGAGTAAGTTCGGATAAGCGATTAATTGGAAGAGGAAAACACTTCTGGGATTCGGTCGGTAGCGGATTACCTTTACTTAAAGTTGAAGCAAGAGATTTGTATAGAGAAGTATCACCCCATTTCAATCTAGAAGAGTTTGCAAGAGTTGAACCTAATGAAGAAAGATTTGCAGATTCACGTTACACCTTTAGACATGGCGGGCACATGTATCATAGTTATGTTAGAATAGATAAGTTACTACTTAGAAAACTAGAGAGAGTTAGAGGAAGATATGGTGAACCTATAAAGATCGACTGCGCCTACAGACCATATAAACATAATATGAAAGTTACGTCAGCCAGGAAGAGTAGACATATTTCAGGACAAGCAGTTGATATAGTTGCACACAAACGTGGGAAATTGCGAAGACTACTTAGAAGAGAGTTTCGTTCTGGCGGAATAGGTGAAGGTCCAACTACAATTCATGTAGATGTACGTCCACAAAGAAAGCGTTGGGGATATTAGTTAAACTTAAATAGTTTCTAAAAGTAATTGATAATATGAAACATACTTTTTGGTATATTGACCATTTGATGGAAGTGTTAAGTGAACGAGTCTTAGATTTTACTGATGGAAAAGCTTGGGGACCAGGTGAAGATAGATCAAGAGGAACACTACGATCTGATTCTGAAAAAAGAAAAGCAAGAAAACTGCTTGACAAGATAAAAGAGTATGATAAAAAGCTTAGAAAACTAATTGATAATCATAGAAACGAAGAACACTTGAGAACTCTCCACAACTGTCATGTTGATAGCATACCCAACTGGGCAGACAGAGTTAAGGCAATGTTTAAGAAATTTGATGCGCTTCTAAAAGTACTAGAAGAAGACATTCCAAAACTAGAAGCCGCAATTGAATCGGAGCACCACATGTGGGGTGACAGACATCAGGATATGGTTATGGGTTTTCTTATGGCGGGGTTTCATGATGCTGAGCAAGACATGGAAGAGTTTCGTAAGGCATCCATATTCGAAAGAAAGCACTTGCAAGAAATTCTTGGCGATTTAAAAGATCTTGAAGAAGTTCTAGAGTAGATGATCACCACACAAATAATTATAAACCTTACCAACTAATATCAATCAGATGTATAAAAAAATAAAAGAATATTTTGAGAAAAAATATACTCTCAGATATTTTGAAATTAAGAGTATGATTATCATCACATTGCTTTCTACGCTGTTTTTAGTAAACGTTTGGCCAAGATTCAGAAATGATGTGCTTGAATTCCCGTGGTATGGATATGTTATACTGATAGCTATCCTTGCGATCATATGGATAATATGGAGAAATCATGCATCAAATAAGCAAGTCTCCAAGGAACAACATCGTCACTAACAAGTAGTAATATATACATACATTTATATACTAGTTCTGCCTTATACAATATCTAATTCTAGGCATAATGCCTCAGAAATACAAAAATGAGCGATAGAGACCTTGATGGAATAGTAGGAGCAGATCTTAGTAGAAGAGATTTTCTCAAATTTGGAAGAAATCTAACAGGTGGTGCAGTAGCTGCAGATGTAGCTATGAAAACAGGTATTGCTACAGCTGTTTTAAAATGGCTTTTTTCACCTAGAGAAGCTCATGCTCAAACAGGTTCTGGAAGATATGATGTATCTTACATTTGGCATCCTAAATTAGATGCAGCTCTAGATTATATGGATCAAGTAGAAAAAGTT
This sequence comes from Candidatus Woesearchaeota archaeon, assembly GCA_018646625.1. GTDB lineage: Archaea > Nanobdellota > Nanobdellia > Woesearchaeales > JABGUJ01 > JABGUJ01. The sequence continues at coordinate 141,122 of JABGUJ010000002.1, forward strand.
CTTGGAAAAACATTAGGTAAAGAGTTAAGAGTTGTAAGAGGTAGGAGTGGAAACTTCGGTATAGTTTATGATAGAGATGCTTCTACAAGAGAAAAAGCAGAGAAGACTGCAAGAAGTCATACTAACACGCTAAAAAAGGCAGACCTAGATGATGCGGGAGTTGTTAAAGATGAAGGTTATGGTTTAGTTTACAACATAAGTTACGGAAGAGGTCCAAATTTAGGTGCTTTGAAAAAAGCTTTTGATATTGTATACAAACAACTAGGTAGCGGGCTAGGTAAAAGATTAGTTATTGAAGAAAAAGATAATGGAGATTATGCATTAGTTTACAAAAGATATGGTGATAAAGAATTAGGTAGAGTTTCTGCTGCAAGACATCACGATGTTCTGAAAAGAACGGATCTTAGAAAAGTTCTAGGTATGCGTAGAGGTGCAGAGCTTGCTTCAGTTATTGAAGAAAGAAATGATAATGCAATATTTGGTGAAGGTAGTCATTTAGATGATGTCGTAGAAACACCAAAACCTGAAAAGATTGTCAAACCCAGAAAACCTAAACCAGAAATAACCACAGATTTAGAGGCAGCAATCGAAAGACATGTTGGTCAACTAAGAAGAAGAGGACTTATCTCTGGCGACGAGAGAACAGCATGGTCTGTGTATGATTTCGATACAGGTGATAAGGTAGTTAGCATAAATGAAGATGTGCCTATGCAAGCTGCAAGTATGATTAAACCATTTATAGCATTAGCATATTTCCACGAAGTAAAGCAGGGAAGAAAAGTTTATGGTCCCAAATCAAAAAGAAATATGCAAAGAATGATTCAAAAAAGTAGCAACAGCGCTACTAACTGGTTCATTAAAACACTAGGAGGACCATCAAAGGTTCAAGAAATATTAAGAAGGAATTATAGCGAAATCTGCAAACAAGTTAGAATTAGAGAATATATTCCATCCGGCGGAAGAACATACAGAAACTTAGCTTCAGCTCACGATTATAGTAGATTATTATATTCTTTATGGAAAGGTCAGTTACCAAGTTCTAGAGAACTAAGAAGAGTTATGGCTTTACCAGGAAGAGATAGAATTTATAACGGAGTTCCAGAAATACCGAACGGAACTTTAGTTTACAACAAAACTGGAACTACTGCAAGATGTGTTGGTGACTTTGGTATTTTGTATGCTAAAGACAAAAGAGGTAAAAGACATGCATACACAATGGTTGGAATTGTAGATAAGCCAAGAAGAACAAGTCATTATGGTAGTTGGGCATCAAGAAGAGCTAGCGCAATAAGAAGCGTCTCTGGAGAAGTCTATAAACATATGAAAAGGCGCCACAATTTAGTGTAGGTCAATATACTATTCTCTATACTACATAAGTAACCTATTTATAGTCTCATACCATATATAGTGTTAAGTAGGTGGGGGAGGCGCAACATATGCCAAAGAAAGTTTTATTGGTGGATGATGAAGAGAATATTCTTAGATTGTTAGAGATGAGTGTGCAGGGTTCTTACAAACCTATTCTAGCACGCAATGGTATAGAAGCTGTGAAGAGAGCAAAAGAAGATAATCCAGATACAATTGTATTGGATTTAATGATGCCAGGCATGGATGGTTTTGAAGTTATTAAAGAACTAAAGAAACTGAAAGAAACAAAAGACATACCTATTATTGTCTTGAGTGCCTTGCATAGCAGAGAAGTTAGAGAAAGAGTGATGAATGAAGGAGTTTGCGATTACATGATCAAACCATTTGCTCCAGACGACTTGAGATTTAAGTTACAATTATTCAGTTAGAGTGTTTCTTTGTTTTATTCTTTGATTTAATTAGATTATCTAAGAAAGTTTTAAAAAGCCAGGTTATAGATTTTAGAGTATGAAGCAATTATTTTTACATGCAAAAGTTGATGTTGATTTAATCAAAATTGTAGAAAAAGTAGTATCCAGATTAAAAGGAAAAGTAGCAGTTTATACCACAATACAACATCTGGGCATGATTAAACCAGTTCTAGAATATCTTAAAAAAGAGAAAGTTAATGTAGTAAGTAGCGGACAGATTCTGGGTTGTATTGTTCCTAAAGATAAAGTTGATACATTCTTATATTTAGGACAAGGTAAATTCCACCCTATAGCAATATTGCTCAAACATGATACTAAAGTTATATGTGCAGACCCAATAAGTTGCAAAGTAACAGAAATAAGCAAATCAGATGTTGAAAGAGTTGTAAAGAAACAAAAAGGCGCAATGTTAAAATTTCTAACATCAAATAAAATCGGTGTTCTGGTTAGCATGAAGAAAGGTCAAGAACACTATAACGAAGCTAAAAAACTTGAGAAAAAATATCCCGATAAAACATTTTATTATTTTGTGATGGATACTCTAGACTTCAATGAGATCGAGAATTTCCCTAAAGTCGAATGTTATGTTAATAGTATGTGTCCAAGAATAGGTTTTGACGATACAATCAGAGTAGGTAAAAGTATAATCAACTTGGAGGAAGTACTATGAGCATAGAAAAAGGCGCAGTATTTGATTTATCTCTCACATTAGTTTTAATGGTATTAGTACTTAGTTCTTGTACAGCAATAACTGGAAACTATGTAGTGGTTGATACGGGAGAAGAAGAACACACTTTTCAAGTTGAAATTGCAGATGAAGATCGTGAAAGATATCAAGGATTAAAATACAGAACTCAGATATCAGAACAAGGGGGAATGTTTTTTGTATTTCCTGATAAAAGCACAAAATCATTCTGGATGAAAGACACATACGTACCTTTAGATATTATCTTCATAAACGAAGAATTAAAGGTAGTTAACATAGAAAATGCAGAACCCTGCGAAGTTAAAGATTGCCCATCATATGAGTCTAAAAGGCCTGTAAAGTATGTTTTAGAGATCAAAGGCGGCTTGGCCGAAGAGTTAGGTATTGAGAAGAACGATAAGATAACAGTCTCTGGAATAGATATTTAAATCATTAACTTCATTTCTTCTGGTATGAACAAGCCAGAACTATTAAGCCCAGTAGCAGATTTTACTATGTTAGAGGCAGCCATAGAAGGTGGATGCGATGCAGTTTATTTTGGTGCTAAAACTTTGAATATGCGAGCTGCTGCTAAGAATTTCGAATTATCGGAATTAAAAAAAGTTGTTGAAAGATGTCATTCTGCAAATGTTAGAGCATTCCTTACAATCAATACAATTGTCTATGAAGATGAATTAGAGAAAGTTAATCAGGTATTAGAATATGCAAAAGATGCAAAGATAGATGCAATAATTGCTTGGGATATGGCGGTTGTATCATTAGCATTAGAGATGGGTCTTGAAACACATCTAAGCACACAAGCATCTGTGTCTAACTCAACCGCTGCAGAATATTATGCAAAGTTGGGAATCAAAAGAGTAATTCTTGCAAGAGAATGTACTTTAGATCAAGTTAAAGATATTGTCGCAAACAGCAAAGTAGAAGTTGAAATGTTTGTTCATGGAGCTCGTTGCATCTCAGTATCTGGAAGATGTTACATTAGTCAAGATTTATTTAACAAATCAGCCAATAGAGGAGAATGCATACAACCATGTAGAAGACAGTACCAAGTAAAAGATATTGAAACGGGCGATGAACTGAAAGTTGATAATAAGTTCATACTATCTCCTAAAGATTTGTGTTCTTTACCGTTTTTAGAGAAGATGATTGAAACAGGCATATGTTGTCTTAAGATCGAAGGTCGCAATAGAAGTCCAGAATATGTTAAAGTAGTTACCTCAGTCTATCGACGTGCAATTGATGCAATATCCAAAAGAACGTTTGATGATTCACTTCGCGATTCATTGTTAAAAGAATTAAAAACAGTATACAATCGAGATCTTTCGCCTGGATTTTATCTAGGCATCCCTACATCCGATGATCATACGGATGCATACGGCAGTAAAGCAACAGAAACAAAGATATATGTAGGATTTGTGAAAAACTTTTATCAAAAGGTAGACGCAGCAGAAATAAAATTAGAAAGCTCAAATTTAACTATTGGGGATAATATGATGATACAAGGTCCAACTACAGGAGTGTATAAACAGAAAGTAGAGTCAATGCAAATTAATAAAGAAAAAGTCAAGACTGCTGAAAAAGGTAAAAGTGTAGCAGTTAAAGTCGAGCGTACAGTAAGACCTAATGATAAAGTATTTATTTTGAAAGAATGAAAAAAGTAATGGTATTCGGCACATTTGATCTTCTCCACAAAGGACATAAAAGTTTTCTAAAGCAAGCTAGAAAGAATGGAGATTATCTTGTCGCATTAGTTGCTCGAGATGTAAATGTTATTAAACTAAAAAAAAGAGAGTTACATGAAAGTGAAAGCATTCGATTAGAAAAGGTTTCTAAATTAAGTTATGTTGATGAAGCAACATTAGGTAATAAACGTATTAACATGGGTCCGATTAAAAGAATTAATCCCAACATTATTTGTCTAGGTTATGATCAAACATACTTTCTAGATAAATTAAAAAAATTTCTTGAGGAGAGTAAATTAGATATCAAAGTGATAAGATTAAAGCCACACAAGCCATATAAGTATAAATCTCAAATTAAACGAGCCAAGAAGAAAGTTATTAATTCTCAAAGAAAGATTTAAATATATTATACACTTAACATTATGTAGTAAGAGCGTAGTTCTATAGAGCAAAAGTAGTTAGCTTGCGGTAGGTGATTAAACTTAAGCTATCCAAACATGACCGATACTTAATGAAACTCTATGAAGAGATAAAACATCGGTACGATGACATTATTCTAAATTATCGAATCAAAGGTAGAAAGTGTAGTCTAGGAGAAATTGATTTACTCGCAAGAAAAGGTGAAGTACTAGACTTGTATGAAGTGAAATGTTCGCACAGAATTGTTAAAGCGAGAAAACAACTTTACAAAGCTAGAAAAAATATGAAATTAAACTCCAGTAATTCTAACTTATTCTTTTACTGCGGTAGTTCTGATTCTATTATGAGTATCTAGAAATAAATATTTATTTTAGAAGTGGAAGATCTCCACAAAATTTCTGTACGGCATTATCATCACCTAAAACACCAATACCAATAACACCAACATCCTCAATTGCTTTTCCTTTAACACGTTCAACATATTCATCATAACTTGTTGTGGACTGTCCTTCTCGTGTAAATACCATGTACTTCATATCATTCTTTTTCGCGCGCTTTAGTAACTCCCTCCAATCTTTATTGTGTTTCTTAACAATAAGAATGGGAATTTTTGTAATCGGAATGTATGTAAAATAATCAGCATCTATACCAGGCCCAAGAATATCTTTTTCCTGATTAAAGAGACCTGAAGCAATACAAGCAGAAGCATTCGCTAAAAAGCCAGGCCCAATAGTCTCATCCAAAGCCATTGCAATTCTCATAAGATGATTACATTGCAAAAAGATATATTAACTTAATGTTAAATATTTAACAAATATTTAGAAAATTATTTAAATGATCCAATTATTAGTTTAGCCATGGTTACCGTTCAGCATCTGATAAAAAAGGAAATGGAGAATAATCCCATTTTAGTCGATATTCTTCAACAAGAGCTGGTAAACATATCTGCCCTTGCTTTAAAGCTTCAGCCAGCAATTACGAAAGAAATGGGCAAAGATGTGAAAGCTTCCGCGATAGGTATGGCCTTGAGGCGTTATGCATCCGAAACATCAGGAAATCCAATCTATCAATGGAAATTCCCAAAAAATCTTGAGATCTCAACTAAATCACAAATATACGAAGTTGCGATTGAGAAATCATTAGGAATAAAGAAGATTCTTGACCACTTATTCGATTCAATTAAAAGACAGAAAGGCGAATTCATATCATTTGTTGAAGGTACATATGAGATTGTTATATTTACAAATCAAAGAAACAAAAAACATGTTAGAGAAGCTATAAAAGAATATACAATAACATCTGAATGCGATAATCTAGCATACGTTACTGTTAATTGGGCAAAAATAACTAAAGATATTCCAGGAATATATTATAGACTTACAAGAGCACTCGCGTTCAAGAATATTTCTATTCAATCCTTTCACACCGTCGGCGCAGAAATGATTATTCTATTCAAAGAAGAAGTTCTGGTTGATGCGTACCAAGTTTTGGGTAATTTATTGCACAACAAAACAGAACTCTAAAAGTCGCAAAGCTCAGCAATAATCTTAGCACCCAACATGGAAGTAATATCCTTAACATCTTTGTCTGGATTAATTTCAACAACATCACACATAGCTATTTTTCCTGTTAATTTTAATTGTTGTAAGGCATATAATAATTCTCTAGACGATAATCCGCCGTGTTCAGTATACCCCGTACCAATTGCCTCAACGGGATCCACACAATCAATATCAATTGAAAGATAGATTGGTTTATCACACTCTACAACAATCTCCGACATGACACTCTTAATGCCTTTTTCAAATATTTGTTTGCAAGTAAAATGTTTGATTTTCTTTTCCTCTAAATATGTAATCTCTTTTTCATCCCAGTTTCTAACTCCAACAATAATTACATCTTCAGCAGCCACAATCTCCTCTTCAATCAGAACTCTCAAGTAATCTTCCTGAGAAGGTGGCACAAAATTATCCATCAGATCTGGATGTGCATCGAAAACAATTAATTTAAAATCTTTAACGTTCTTAGAGAAACCTTTTACAGCAGGATAAGTAATAGAGTGATCTCCACCAATAATAATTGCCTTTTCAGAATGTGATCTGAGTTTATCAAAGATCTTATTGTGACTTTCTTCAATATTTGCCTCATCAAGAACAAGATCCTCAACTTCAAACTTACATTCAACTTTGTCTTCATTAGAGAATATATCTTTAAGTTTATCGACTACAACATCAGGCGCTTTGTTCGCACCATTACCATGTCCAAGCCCACCACCGCTAAACGGTGCTTTAATTATATTCATTCTACAATCTCCGTTTCAATTCTTTCTAAATCACAAAAATCAGATCCAAAGTTATACGCACCTGCGTTCAAAAAGACAAGCTCTTGACCAACCTTAACTTCATTCAGATAAACTCGGTATCTAAATAGATCCATAGAGCAAGGAGTGCATCCTTTTACAACATAAGGTTGACCTTCACCTCTGGGCAACTCACCATCAATTAAAAGTTTTACAGGAACGAGTATTGCATCCATATCAGAATTATAAACTGACGCATTAACAATAACATTATTCTCATAAACCGCAGTCACAAAAGTAACCAACTTGCCCGCAGGAGCAGAAATAAATCTGCCTGGTTCAACCATCAAGTTAATATTTTTATCATTTAACCAAGTTTTCAATTCATTTATGCGTTTAATAATCGAAGGCATAACATCTAGATTGGTGTTAGCATATTCCGAAGGCAAACCACCGCCAATGTTTAATGTACCAATGGATTCTAACGTGGATTCATTAAGCATATTAGATACTTCATATACAAGATTCCACTCAGCCATATTCTGAGTTTTACGATGAAAATGCACCCCTAGAGAGGAAATATTATCAATATTCTTCAGTTCAGAAATTCTCGCATTTACAGTTTCAGAAGACATACCAAAAACAAAGTAACGCTCAGTTCTTAATGTATTTTCCTTTAACTTTATTCTCAACATTAATTCTATTATTTTATCAGAATTTTTAAGATAATTAAGCAAAGTATCTAGATCCGCTTCATTATCAACAGCAAATCTAAAGATCCCTTTTTGCAACAAGTCTTCAATAAGAGTATTGTCCCAACCTTGCGCTAAGAAAAGTACTCGCGACAAATCATCAATATGTTGAAGTTCATTACACATATGAATACTGAATAAACAATCAGTATTCTTCTCCAACATCCCAGTTACAAGAGAATTAGTTTTAGAACTGTATGAAACAACATCTGCAACTTCTTCAACAATCTTGTACTGTTCAAGTACTTTACTTTTCGATAATAAAAATCTAGGAGTTTTCATTTTTCAATAACCCATCTGCATGCAATTCTTCCATCGCCTTCATCATTGCTAAAGGAAACATAATAGTTACATCGCCATTCACAGTAGCAATATCACTATCATCCTTAACTTTACCCCAAGACTTGGCTTCATTAGTTGTTGCACCAGACATAGAACCAGATGTTTTGTGAGCAGTTGTCATATAAACTGCATATTCAGCGCCGCCGTTTAACAAAGTACAAAGTATGGCGTGATGTTTAGATATACTACCGCCAAGAGCAATAACACCTTTCTTATCGTCGTGAGACGTAGTGAATAATATGTTCCCGAAATCTTTTACAACATCAACAATGAAGTCAGGATGTTTCTGTTGGAATAAGTAAAGGTGAAATCCAAATGCACCATCTGTAATTGCAGGACAAAATATAGGGATTTTATTCTTTGCAGCTTGACAAAGTATAGAATTATTATCATCAAGCATCAAACCTATTTCGCGCAACATCTCAGATACAGCCCAACGTTTTTGTTTCTCGTAAAGCTTCGCAAGTATAGGAAGAATTCTGTCTTCAAAATTCATGTAACTCTCATTCTTTATTAACAAATTACCTACGCGGTTGATACCTTGTTCGTGAAGTTCAACATCATCTGATTCAAACTTCCCAATCGCAAACTTTTCACCCTTTGCTTTCATTATATCTTCTTCCAAACCGCCTACAGTGGTTACAATAATGTCAGCAATACCTAATTTGATAATTTGTGCAAAAAAACCTCTCAAACCGGATGTGACCATATTAGAAGTAAAAGTTAGAAAGATTTTTGCTCCTTCTTTTTTCATCTTAACAATAACATTACTTGCTTTGCTAAGCTCTACACTTTGATAGCCAATTGTCTTAAAATTATCAACTAACTCTTTCACAGTTATTCCAGGCTTCCATATTAAATCCGTGACATATTCCATTATAGGTCCTCCAAGCAAGGTAAATGAATCTAAGTAGAACTAATTTAGCTATGTTGTTTTATGTAGTTGTGATAGCTAATACTCATAATATCAATAGAATCGAAGTTATTTATAAAGCTTATTAATAAACAAAAACACAAGAAAAAAGAAGAAAGAGGCGCTATAACGCCTAATTTCCTACAGATTGCTTAAGCACATCCACTTTGTCAGTCGCTTCCCAAGTAAAGTCAGGATCGTCTCTTCCAAAGTGACCAAATGCTGCAGTTTTTTTGTAGATCGGTCTTTTAAGTTTCAGATGAGAAATTATATCCGCAGGTCTTAGTGGAAAATTATCTCTAACTAATTGTTCAATCTTTTCTTCAGGAATTTTATTAGTGCCAAAAGTATTAACTAAAATACTAACAGGTTCCGCAACACCAATACAATATGCAAGTTGTACTTCACATCTCTCTGCAATTTCTGCAGCAACAATGTTTTTTGCAATATATCTTGAAATGTATGCACCACTTCTGTCAACTTTAGATGGATCTTTACCAGAAAAGCAGCCACCACCATGAGCACCATGTCCACCATATGTGTCTACAATAATTTTTCGCCCAGTAAGTCCAGCATCAGCAACAGGACCGCCTAAAACAAATTTACCAGTCCCATTAATGAACAATCTTGTTTCATCATCAAGATAATCTCCGCAAACAGGTTTGATAACTTTTTCTTTTATCTCTGCTCGAAGTTGTTCAAGATCTGCATCTTCGTCATGCTGTGCAGCAATGACAACAGTATGTGCTCTGACAGGTTTACCATCTTCATATTCAACAGTCACTTGACTTTTTGCGTCAGGTCGAAGCTTTTGTATCTCTTTAGTTCTTCGAACGTCATCATATTTAGCCATCAACTTGTGCGCCAAATCAATTGGTAAAGGCATCAAGTTCTTTGTTTCATTTGTTGCATACCCGAACATTAAACCTTGGTCTCCTGCACCTTGTTCTTTAAAGTCCCCTTCACCCTCTGTAACTCCTTGACTAATATCAGGACTCTGCTCAGATAAAGCTACGAGCACTCCACAAGTATTACCATCAAATCCATAATGTGGATTATCAAAACCAATTTCTTTTATTGTTTCTCTCGTTACATTTTGAATATCAACATAAGTAGATGTTGTTAATTCTCCACCTACAACTACAAATCCAGTTTTAGTAAAACACTCAACCGCAACTCTAGCATCAGGATCTTCTTTAAACACGGCATCAAGAATTGCATCGCTGATCTTATCACACATTTTATCAGGATGTCCTGGACTTACACTTTCACTACTAAACAAATATTTTCCTTTTTTCATGCTATTACACCTCTAAACTTTAGTAAGTTTGATAGTCTCAAGTCAAGGCTAGAAGTATATAAGTATTCTTGAGATAATTATTCCAATAGGAATAAAACAAAAGATATTTAAGCTTAAACGGCGTTAACAGCGGCATGTCTGAAGTTGAATTAAGATTACAAAGGCTGTCAGATGCCAAACGATTCTTCAAAATACTGAGCAACCCTAACTTTGTATTTTTTGGGGCAAAACCTAAGAGTATAGAAGCAGAAAAAGAATGGTTGAAGAAAGGTTTTGAAAAACGTAAAAAAAATCTAGAACACAATTATGCAATAACTTATGATGGAAAATTAATTGGCGGATGTGGAATTAAAATTAATCAACATAGAACATTCATTGGAGAAATCGGATACTTTGTTGATGAAGAATATTGGGGTAAAGGGGTTGCAACAAAAGCAACAAAACTACTCGAGAAAATTGCATTCAAAATGGGTATAATACGAATAGAAATAGTAATGCAACCAGCAAACAAAGGAAGCGTTAAAGTCGCAAAGAAGTGTGGTTATGTCAAAGAAGGTAAACTACGCAAAGCCATATCTCACTTAGGCAAGTATGAAGATGTATATCTTTATTCTAAAGTAAAGTAAAAAGAAAAAATAAATCAGATATTATAATCTGATCTTAGTTCTAGCAGGTCTAAATGCTAAGATTGCGGCGACTACTAGCGGTATGACAACAGTTAACCAACCAATTCCAATAGCCCAAGTTGGGTATCCTTCATAGTTTGCTCCGATCTCTTTAATGAACTGAACTACTACAAGGATTGTTAGAATTATTGGAATTACATACTTAATAGCAACACTCCACCAAGGTCCAACCTTCCACTCACTTACTTTGTTGATGTAAGTTCTTAGCCTCTCTGCACCATATATCCAACCTATTGCAAGGCATTCGAATATTCCCGCAAGTACAAGTCCAAAGTTCGTGATGAAGTGATCAACTACATCAAGAAAATACAGACCAGCATTTGTGGTGAATATTATACCCAACAAAAAGGATACAAGACAGACTACAAATGCAATCTTGTGCTTCACTGCGTTTTTGGCCTTATCCGCAATAACAGTATTTACAGACTCTACTAGAGAGAATGCACTGTCTATTCCTAACATAAGCAATGTTAAGAAGAATAGTGACGCAAAGAACCATGCCCAAGGCATTAATGCTAATGCTTGAGGAAACACAACAAAAACTAAGCCAGGTCCAGAAGCAACAACATCAGGAACACCAACACCAGTTGAGAATGCCATGTAACCTAGAACCGCAAATACAACAAATCCTGAAAAAATACTTATAGCAGAATTCGCAAATGCAGTAACGTATGCATCTTTGGCAATATCTTGTGTTTCTTTCTTGTAGCTAGAATAGGCAATCATAATCCCAAACCCTAAACTAAGAGTAAAGAATATCTGTGATGCCGCAGCCAACCAGATCTCAGTACTTAACAATGCAGCAAAGTTAGGTTTTAGATAATAGAAAATACCCGTTAGTGCACCGTCGAGTGTTATACCTCTAATGAATAAAGCTATAAGAAGTATAATAGGTAGAGGCATAGTTATCATAACAACTTTACCCGCACTTTTCACTCCTTTCCATACACAGAAGTAAATTAATATCCAAACAACTGCTAAAGCCGCAAGTAACATCCAGTTTATCCCACCAACTTGACCTATTCCATCAGATAACTGTAAAACATTTCCAAAGAAATATCCTTTAGCATCTTCTGCCCAAGGCAACCTAGCAGAGAATGATCTCAAAAAATAAACTAATGCCCACGCCATTACAGCAGCATAGTATATTACAACCATGAAGCCAGAAGCAATTGCCATAAAGCCAACTCCTCTGAGTCTACCATGAACTGATTTGAAAGCATCAATAGCCCCCTTCTGAAGTTTTTGACCAATAGCAAACTCCAAAATGAGCAAAGGGATTCCTAATACAAATAATGCAATTAAATAAGGAATTAAGAAAGCCCCACCACCAAATTCATACGTTAGATATGGAAAACGCCAAACGTTTCCAAGACCAACAGCAGAACCAATCGCTGCAAACAAAAACATCGTTCTTGTTGCCCATCTGTCACGCATTTGTGCATGCACCTCCGTTTTGTGAAAATTAAAATAATCCCCAATTGATGTTCTGTATTTAGATATTATAAATATATTTTGATTCTTGAGTTTCTGATCAACAACTATAAATACTAAAAATTTAGATTTAGTGTCATGGTAAAAAAGAGGGCTAAGAAGAAAGAAATGGGTGCTATGAAAATCTTCACAGGAGTAATTATTGCAGCAACAATTGTAGCACTAGCTTATGCACTATATAGGCTGTTTAGAAGCCCTAAAGCCCGTGATTTTCTAAAAACACAATTTGAAGAGAATAAAGAGTTGATTTCTGAGCTAATAGCCAATGCATCCTTTAAATAGATATATCTGGAGCCTTGAAGTGTTGTTTTACACAGTAGAAACCTTTATATACCCCCAATATTAGATTGGTTCGTAGGGGATTAACTATGGGAAGAATAAAAACTAAGATGACAAAGAGAATCAGCAATCAGCTGATTACAGATCACGGTAGAGAATTTACTGACAAGTTTGACGAAAACAAAACCAAAGTTACAGAGTTGACCGATTTGGAATCGAAGAAGCTTAGAAACATTATTGCAGGTTATGTTACTAGACTTGTTAAAGGTAAAGAAGAGCTTTAAGTTGTTTTAACCTTTCAAGTCGGGGGGTAAAGAAATGACAGCTGACAACTCGATGTTTATTGGTGGTAAGCCGTTTATGAACTACGTTACAGGCGTGGTTATGCAGTTTACAACTAAGGGGGCAGATGAGGTTATTGTGAAAGCCAGAGGGAAGTTTATCTCTAGGGCAGTAGACGTCGTCGAAGTGGTAAGAAAAAGATTCCTGAAAGATTCTGTTGAAATAAAAACAATCAACATCGATTCCGAGGAATTTAAAAATAAAGAAGGTAAAGACGTAAGAGTCTCGACCGTCGAAATTACTCTTTCAAAAATAAAGTAAGAGGGGGATTGAATATATGTATGAAGCGATAGTTTTTTTAGGAATTATAGGCTCACTTTATTGGGTTTATAGAAAAATAAGTGACTATCAAGAAACTTCTTCTGAACCAATTGAATTTATTTGGATGGGTAAAGGTCCCGCTCCTCGCGTATATGATTATGAAAACGAAGAAGATGAAGAGTTGTTAGAAGCGTTTTCCGATTTTCCTCCTGAGAAAGAAGAAGAGAAATCTTCAGAGGAAGAAGAACCCTACGATATGGATTACATCGCAGAAGATGATGAAGAAGAGTAAATTTATTTCATTCTATGTTTAGTTCTTGCGATTTTTATTGGATAAGACTTATTAAAAATTAATTCTTGTTGTCTTTTATGAAATCTAAGCAATCTCTAGTTATTGGAAAACACAAATATTTATATAATATAGCGAGTTATATACCTGCTATGGCTACTACGACTATTCAAATTAGCAAGAATTTACTCGAAGAGTTAAAGTCTCGTAAAATGTATGATAAAGAAAGTTATGAGGATATAATACGAGATTTACTGGAGGATTCTATGGAACTATCTAAGGAGACTCTCAATAATATAAAGAAATCCGAAGCAGATATCAAAGCTGGAAAGATTAAGACTTTAGCAGAAGTTGAGGCAAGACTGAAAAGATGAGCTATAAAGTGATCTTTTCAGATCTGGCAGATAAACAGCTCAATAAGCTTTCTTCAGATGTTCAGAGAAGAATAATTTCCACCTTGAAAAGATGTCGAATCAGGCCCCATACACACGTGAAGAAATTAGTTGGCTCAGAATATTATAGATTGAGAGTTGGAGATTATAGGGTGATTATGAATATAGTTGATAATAGACTGGTTATTCATGTAATAGAAATGGGTCATAGGAAGAACATTTACAAAAAAGCAGCGTAGATTCTGTTTAAGATATATTTAAATAATACTTCTAAGACAATTGTGTTATGGGCCTATAGCATAGCCTGGATAGTGCGTCCGGCTTCGGAAGACTTATGTCTGTAGATACCGGTTGACGGGGGTTCGAATCCTCCTAGGCTCATCCAATTCTTTTAATTCTGTTGATAGAAGTTCTTATTCTAAAGATGATGAAAATAAACAGAGTTTTGATACATACTTTTACTTCTCAGAGACCGAAGAATTCCTTGAATGGATTAAGTTGAAGGTAGGTTCTGAACATTTTATCCACATGAAGTGTTATTTTATGAAACATCTTGCAGGTAAGAAGTTCAAAGGACCATTAGAGTTGTATAAGTATATTTCAGAACAGAAAGGCATCAATAATCTAGTCAAAGCAGCAAGAGGTTATTTGAACTATTGTGAAGCCACAGATAAACTTTCAGCTGAGACTATCGACAAATATAGAAAGATACTGAAACTTAAGAGAACTAAGATAGACTATCATGTTCCAGATGATAAAGAGATCGTTAAGAATTATAATCTGATTAAAGGTAACAAAAACCTTGAGTTGGTTTATTTGGTCCTAGCTTGCTCAGGTCTTAGGTATATAGAAGTTCTTCGCTTTCTGAAGAACTATGATAAGACCAAGTTTGTTGATCACGGAACCTTTGTCTCGTATAATATATCCGAGATTCGTGGTTCGAAAAGTGTTAACAATCTCTACCTACCCCGGTTTGTTTATGATAAACTAAACCATGTAGACAATACTTATAATTCTCTTAGACAAAGATTCAAAGAGAAAGGATGTACATTTACTTTGAAATACTTACGTAAATGGAATTACAATTTCTTAATCTACAACGGAGTTCCTGAGTCTGTAGCAGATTTTATTCAAGGAAGATCAAGTAATTCAGTTAGTGCTAATCATTATTTAGCTAAGAGTCAGCAGGCTAATCATTGGTATGGGATGATTACTCAAAAATTAATATTATAGTGTCTTAAAACGCGTGCAATCAATTCAATGAATAGAAAAAAACAAAGCATAAAGGGGATCGCTATATTTGCACCAAGACACACTATTGCCAATAAATATGTTGATTCTAATAATAAATAAGGGTGCATTACACACGTTATAAACAACGCACTCAAAAAGGTGTTAAAAACCATTATGTGAGTATATGTGGATATGTGCCAGGCTTCAATATGATCTTTAGTGAAATAAAACAGAACATATAGCAAGATTAAGAAAATAATAGATGAACCATAATATTCTGAGAACATCGAAGACAAAATGTTTGCGATCTGTGCATTATCCTGATTTGTATTCATTATATAAGATGTTGCTGTCGTGAGTAGAATACTTATTGTAGCACAAAATGTTACGGTGTTTTCAAAGCTCTGAGATGTCATAGTATTAACTAGTCCGTGCTAATTTATATTTTTATCTTATTCAACCACTAATAGACTATATAGTCTGTTATAGAGGTATATGTAGTTGATTACGGGTAGAAAAAGAGAATGTTTGGCTTGATTACTCTGAATTAGTTTAGTAATCCCACTCATATTGAATAGTTCCAGTATTATCAGTATTATGGCCCCAATCATAATACTCATCAGGCAGATATTCAGCGTATTGGCATACTTCACTCGTATATTTACTTAGTTTTTCTTCAATCTCACTCGGCTTTAAAGTAGATAGTTTACCTCCACCCGAGTCATGAAAAATCTCACCTTTAGATTCCAGTTCTTTTTTAAGTTCCAAATATGATGTACAGCGTTTAGAGTTATCTAGTGCTTTTAATCGACTATGTGTTTTTTGTGTTACTAAATCAAACTCTTTTAAGATTTGTCTATTTTTTATAAGGCTAATACGATCTAGAATAAATCTCATTTCTTGAGGTGAATCTTTTAATTCTTTCCAAATCTTAGAGAACTTGTCTTGTAATTTATGTATATCTTTTATAATCAAGAGAGTTGTATGCCATATTTCGTCTCTGTAAAGCCGACATTTAATTCCTTTTACAGAATTCAAATGTGTTTCAATCTCTCTTTTAAGATCAATTAGCGATTGCGGTGGCCTTACGGCAAATGCCAAAACTCTACCTCCTGTCTGCGTAGGAAAAGTAATATATTTTCCACTACCAATTAAATTTCCAGGTTCATGAAACAAAGGTGCGTTCTTAAAAATCACTTTTTCAAGTTCTTTAATGAGCTTTCGTTCATTAGAAGCAATCATAGGTCCTGCAATGGTTATGTGAGGAACGTAATGATATTTGGGATGCCCCAAACCATACGATCTCTGTAAATCATCATAACGATCCTTAATATATTTTCTTGGATATCCTGAATAACGATATTCTAGAATAATAGAGTCAGAGACTTCTTTTATCTTATCTTCAGGTTCATCATCATAATCATCTTCTATTTCATCTTCAGGTTCATCATCAGACTCATCACTCGATAAGTCTTCATCTGAATCAAAATATGCCAAGAACCTTTCAAACAAACCCATTTTAGAGTGATTTAGAGCTAATTACTATAATAAATTATTGGCTTGAAAGGTGCGGATCCGCTCAAGCCATTACCAGTTCAAGTTATGGAATCAACTCAATGATCGGTTTTTAAGAAATATGCTCCAGCCAATGCACTAACTAATGCTATTAAACCTAGTATAATATAGGTTATTTTGTTCAGTGATCCCATTGATAGACTCATTACAGCCACAGTAGAGAATGCAAAAAGTAGAAGACCCAGAGATAACAATCGATGCGTGATAAAACTTATTACTCCCATACCCTTGCTAGAATTAAGCTAAATATATATAATTTGCGAATTTAGCAGAAAATCACTAAAACCATTATCGAAATAAACACTTTTTCTTTTTATGCCTATAATACTCTTCCTTCAACTGTGTACAATATTCAAAGATCCACCTATCGGGCAAATGCATAGGGTAATGATCAGAACTATAGTTCACTCTAGGACCTAGATAATCTTCCATTTGTTTAATCTTGGTTTTCAACTGTGTAAGAGATTGAACCTTCTTCTTCTTTGGAAATAGTTTATGCCAGATCATTTATGTTTAGTAAGCAGTTTCTTCTTACGCAAATACTCTTTCTCAGTTATTTTGCCTTCGGCTAATTTAACATCGAGTATCTTAAGGGGATCTGAGGAGCTCTTATCTGATGTTGGGGTTTTATAGAAAGATAACTTATGTTTTAGATCTGTTATTCTATTCTTTCTTGATCTTCCAACTAACGCCGCAATAGCAAACAAAACTAATCCAGGAATAATATAATAGAATAAACCAATGACTCCTGCTATTATCAATACTATCTCGGCACCACTACATGAATCGAGTTCACTAATTTCATCATGAATGGCTTTATCTACAGAAGAAATACTACCTAAATCTGAACCGTCAATTTGAATCTCGTTGTTGCACTCAAGACAGTAAACTAAAATAGTCTCTCCAGACTTTAGTTGCGTAACTTCTTCAGAACTTAGTTCGGATTCATGACTTGCAGAACATTTGGGGCAGATTATGTCTATAGTTTTGGTTGATTTAGTCATACAGGGCTGATATGTAATTAGCTATATAAATTTTGGCTTAAAAGATGCGAGCTCGCTAAGCCTTGCTGTCAGGTTGTGGGTCCCCTCAAAATGCGCAGTGATTATAGAGCTTTATTCCTTTATTTATCTTGCGGGGTAGAAATGCGCCTTATTCCGGCCAGACAAAGATAATCTACGGAATTCTCGAAAACATTATATACCGTTAAGATAATCTGTAGACATGAACGGGGGTTTTAAACTATGATTAAGCAAGTATTAATTTTACTAGTATTCACATTTCTAATAGCAGGCTGCGGAGCTCCGGACCAAGAGATTCTTGATGATTCCGTTGAGCCCACAGCCATGATAGCTGATGAGCCTATTCAAGACATACCAATTGAAGAGCCAGATCCTGTTGCTGAAGTAATAGAAAAAAGCTGCCCCGACAGTTGTGAAGATGATAATGAATGTACTGAAGATGTATGTTCCGATGAAACTAACTTTGAATGCGTTCACACTGAAATTGTTCCTTGTTGTGGTGATGGCGTTTGTGATGAAGAAGAAGAGTGCGAAGAAGATTGTAAAACTGAAATAGATACAGAACTAATTTTTGTTAATATATCTAATCTGTTTGGCGATATAGATTATTACGAGTTAGGTGGAGTATTCAAGAAGCTGTTCTTTGAAATTGAGAATACAAATGATGTGCCCGTAGTGATTGAACAAATAAATCTTAAAGTCCAGAATGTCAAAGGAGATCAATACGATAAAAAGCAAGAGATCTACTCACATACAATCACTGAAAAAATAAATGTTAACTCTCATGCACTTATTTACTTTGAAAGTGAAATTGAGCCTATGGTTTTAGAGCTAAAGAGTCCAAAGAATGTATTGGAGAAATTTGACATAGAAATTGAGCTAGAGTTGCAAAGTGGAGATGTTATAAAGAAAACTGAAACATTGCTCCTTGATGATTTTTACTTCTATACTCACCTGTTCCATGGTGGAAGTGGTACCACATACTATAATGACCTTAGTTTTTGGCCACTAAGTCACGAGTATAGAGGATATTTACAAGGCAGTTCATTAGTTGCAAGTCAAATAAATCAAGACAACTGGATAACGGGTCTTGGCATTCCCGTCTCTACAGGAAGCCTCATACTTGAGTTCAAAGAAGATTGGGTAGAAACTGAAAAGGAAGTTGACGGTAAAACTAGAACATACATCACTTCGTTCCCTTTAGAGTTCAGAACGAATAACTTAGAGTCATTACCTAGCTTTGATAATTTGGTGCTTGATCTGTTCTTATTTTCGCACGATAACAGATACTTTTACAGTTTTTCAAGTGAAGATCTGGCTACGCTCGAGTTCAAAACAGAAGGCCTAACCTCCAGGGCCACTTTAAATTTAACTACTGATTTCAAGAAGACCTTTACTACATATACAAATATTTTGGTATCATATGCTGAACTTAGAGAAAAGAATCATCTTGAGAAAGTGGCGACTGCATATCGAAGAGAGGTTATGAGAGATACTGATGATTAATTCCAATATTTGGCAGGGGTTTAAAAGATGAAAAAACTATACTTTTTATTGCTTATAACAATCATAGCCGCTATTGGCTGTTCTACCGTTGAAGAACCTAAACAATTATGCAATGCACCATATATTGAGTTTATGGCTGGTGAGTGTTGTTTGGATGCAGACAATAATTCTATTTGCGATTCGGATGAGATATCTGAAGATTTAAGTACCTCTCAACCTATCGAGGTATTAGTGGAAGAAACAGATAATTTGTTAATTGAAGAATCACTATTAATAGTTCCTGCGGACGACTTAATATCATTTATTGACTCTGTTATTAATATCGCCTTAGAGTTTAGGGAGAATGATTGGGGATTTAGACTAAACAAATTCGGTCTTCATAATTATGATGTTCCAGTCGAGTCAAAGTATGATTTCTATGACAGTCCCTATGCAACTATATTCATCTTTGATCATAATATTACTGACAAAGCGATAACAAGTGCAGTTAATGCCAGGTACGCTGATTTTAAATTGTTTATGGAATACAAATATAACACAAGTCAGTATAAAATTAAGTTTGGCCGTTATCCGGAATATACTACTTCAGACTTTAAGATAGAATTTGTTTTCGAGACCGAAGACCTTCTCGAGGATAACAACTTATTTACGTTCAAGAGAGGCGCTATAGTTACCAATGTAGTTCAAGGAGACCAGTTTGATGGAGATGACTTTTATGGCGCTTGGGGACTTACAAGATTTTATGTTCCATGCGGAGCAAATGCATTTGTTGAAATATATCCTAGTGCTTATGCAGATTCGGGTGAATGGGACTGGTCGATGGATGAACTAAAAGAAGCATTAGAAAATGATGATGTTAATAACAGAGATGTTGCTTTGCAAATATCAAATTACTGTTCACAGGTAGATCTAGTTGAATATAACTCGAAAAGGGCGACGGTAAAAGACTCCCCCACTTTGGAAATTCTCAAGGGGATAACGTCAGTTAGTTGCGAAGGAAGACAACTAACATTTGTATGCGATAAGAAATCTATGAAATGTTATGGCGGTGGTTGTACAAATACTTTCAAGAAATGGCGTGATGAAGAGAAAGAATGTTTCGATAATGAAGATTATGCCCTCTTCAAACATTATCGCGTAACCAAAGGTTGTCAAGATCTTCCCAATTGGTTAGGTTAACGAAAATGGTAACGAAGAAACCAACTACTAAACATATTACTCGCTCTGCAACAGTTGTTACAGCCATCTTCATAGTAATTCTGGCAGTTCTTACTGTTCTAATTTTCAAAACATACACATTAACTTCAGAGTGCGGTGAACAGACTGAACTGCAGGCCCAGATTGAAGAGATGAATGAAGCAAATGAGAAATTGAATACGCGGGTTATCAAGCTTGAGAAAGAGATTACAGATGCTGTTAAAGATGAATATGATCTTAGACAAGAGAAAGAAAGTCTAGAATCAACTAAAATATCTTTGGAAAAGCAGTTAAGAAATACCCGAGAAGAATTGACAAGAGCTATGAAGACACTACAAGATATATATTCACAAAGCGATGCTGAGTTCAGCGCATATGTACGACAATATTCTGGAAATTTGGTAGTCATAAGTAAAAGTGCTCCTGATGTTCATGAGTGCGTATTCACATTGAATGGAAACCGTAAGATGGGTGGAATCTACGATCTTGAAATGGGGCAAGAAGTTGAGTTTGAAAAAGGTAAGAATTTCCCTGACGATATCAATGTAATGAGAGTAGATATTGCTTGCGTAGAAGGAGCTTACTCTTTGACTTTCGATCTAAAATAAAATGACATCATACCTTATTGAATTCAGATTTCAGTCAGTACGGACAAAGCAATACTTAAAGCGAATGGTCTATGAAGTTAATAAACGATTCAATGTTGGTAAAGGAAAACACGTACCACATATTTCTTTGGCAGGACCGTTGACTACAAATAACGAGAGAAAACTTATTTCTGATTTTGCAAAAGTATGTTCTAAAACTAAAGTTATGAAGTTTAAAATGCAAGGATTTGGGACCTTCAGTAATAGTGATGGCAAGAATGTTGTTCATGTGAAGATCGGTGCCAATGAACGTCTAAATGACTTCAGGGTTAATATCAGAGATGCCATAAAGACATACTGCACTCTAAAATCTCATGATGAAAAAGACCATAAGGATCATTTCGGGTATCATAGCACAATTGCAATGAAGTTGAGCGATCATAAATTTCAGCAGATTAAAAGATATATCAATAGCAAACCAAGACCTGACTATTCACAAATTGTTATGCGTATGACTCTCATCAAAGGTGGAAAGATTCTGAGAGAGTACGACTTTATGCAAAGAAGACTGCTAACACGAGGTCAAGCTTTGCACAGGAATGAACTTAGAAAGAGTAAAGAGTTGCTTAGAAGGTTTATGGAGGGCACTTATAATCCTAACAAGGGATTATCTGGAGAATCTAAAACAAAAGTTGAACCCGCAAAAGTGACAGATTGGGTAGAATGTCCCACCACATCCGATAATTTAACCCAGTGTGATTCTGTACCAAAGACTGGTTTGATCAAACGCTTCACTAATTTATTCTCAGGTCCCAAAACATATCTTACTTCAGACTTACATCTAGATCACGCAAATATAATCAGATACTGTAATCGCCCTTTTAAGGATAAACGTGAAATGAACAAAGTTCTAGTAAAGAATTGGAATAATACCATCAGACCTAAAGATAAAGTATACTTTCTAGGAGATTTAGCTTATGGTAGAGGCAGTCATAAAACAGATTGGTGGTTAAAAAAACTAAACGGAGATATAACGTTTATTGATGGAAATCACGATAATCTTAAGAGAACTCGCGTGCATAAGAAGCTGATAATTCAATACAAGAGTAAGCAGTTTATGTTGGTACACAATCCTAGAGATATTCCCTCTGACTGGAAAGGGTGGGTGATCTGTGGACACCATCATAACAATCACCCTAATACATTCCCGTTAGTGAATATGAAAGATAAGATAATCAATGTTTCAACTGAGTTAACTGACTATAAACCAATACTATTTGATGAAATACTAGAGATGATGGAATAATGGCGAAAGTTGTAATTCAAACAGGAGGATCGATGGAGTTTCATCCCGTAGATAGTAGTGAACTGGAAGATACTGCATCTACCCTTGCATTCAAAGAGGCATTGAGAAAAGAGAGAGAGAGAACTAAACGATTAAGAAAGAGAAGACGAACCCTGTTTACTTCGTTTATAGTTGTAATTGTCGCAGTCATTCTGTTATTGAATTATTATGGATTAGAAGATAATGAAGATGTTTCTGAAGTTGCGGTTGTTTTGGATAGTCCTGTTATGAATGAAGAAAATGATAATGTTGTGCTGCAGAATGAAATGAGAGCAAATCCGCAATCTGAATTTGTGCCTGAAGAGATTAGTTACAAAGAGCAATTTGTGTATCCTGAAGCCTATCACAATAAGTTGGTTGAGCTAAAAGGTTATGCGACTACAAGATCGGCTACGAGAGTGGGCAAAACATATGTTGATACCTATATTCTAGATGATTTTGGTCGAGAATTAAGATTAGTAGGGGCAGAAGGTAATGAGATTGTTAATGATCAGTTATATTTAGCTAAAGGCACATTCAAGAATTGGAATACAGGTTTAGGCATAGATGTGAAAACAATTAAGACAGCTGAGCGTGAACAAATTGAGAAAGTAAAAGAGTTAGAGAATATTATTCCCGAGCTGGATCCCGAGACATATGAGAATACTAGCGAGACTTGGAGTGCAATCTATTGGTTACGGCAGAAAGCATGTTCAATAACTGACTTAATAACTACCAAATACAATGATATCAAAGAAGTTGCTGCGCAGAAAGTAGAAGACGCAAAAGCTAAAGCTGAGCTTGAACTTGAGAAAGCTGAAGCTAAAGCCGAGTGGGAAGAAAAGAAGCGTAAAGAGAAAGAAGTGAAGATCAATGAAGAGCTAACAAGACGTCAGAGTACTTCTCAAGATAGTAGTGATGGATCAGGAATGAATACAAATCTGATTGAAGCCGAAATCCTAAGATTGGTCAATGAAGAACGAAGTAGGAATAAGGTATTCTCCTTGAGGGCATCTTCTCATCTAGATGATTTCTCAAAACGTTGGTCAAACAAAATGCTTACAGGAAATTTCTTAGAGCACAGCAATTTAGGATTCCCTTATAGTTCCCAAGCGGCAGAGAATATTGCTTATACACCAATCCACTATTCAGTTATTGGTTGTGGTTCGACCTATGGTGAAGAAAACATGGCTGATTGCTTTGTTAGCGGCTGGATCGAAAGCTCGGGTCATCACACAAATATGATAAATTCGCGTTACTCCAGTACAGGCATTGGTGTTGCTTGCGATTACTCCGAATGTAAAGCAACTCAAGTTTTTGCAGGATAAATAGAAAAGACCACACCAAGAAAGGATAAGACCGAAGAGATGATAAAATAATGGTTACGCCCGATGAGTTTGAAAATAATTTGCTCAATGAAAAGAAGGCAAGATTTCTCGCTGTTGTTAAGAAGACAGCTAATACTTTGAAAGTACCAGTACCAAAAGTTAACTTTGATGGGTGTGAAGATGACAGCGGTGATGAAGAAGCACACATTCATCCTGAGATGTTACTTATTTGCGTATCAGAAAAAAAACTAAAACAAATGAGTTATGATGACATCGAGCATACTGCAAGTCATGAAGTGACCCATCTAGCAGATACTAAAGACGAGTCAAACCCGCACCATAGTAATGAATTCTATAAAAGACATCAAGAGACAGTTACATCTGGCTGGAAACCTCCCGCCGGAACTGTGCATATTAACGGTGGCGGATCAACATGCAAAGAGATTGATGACGAGGAAGAAATACCTGTTGATAAAGAGCACTGCAATTATCATCTTTGTGGGAAGAAAGCCAAGCTAAGACAGTGTAAATATTGTGAGAACTATTACTGTGATGAACATCATGAGCCGTATGAACCTGAATGCGATAGGAAGTTTAAGACACCAACAAGAGAGGATGGTCATCCTTGTGCACCTTATGCAGATGTTATGATTGAGAAGAAGAAGAAAGAGAAAGATAAATATGGGGACGCTCTAGCAAAATTATTAGGAAGAAAGAACCCTAAGAAAAAGCCTATCTATATTGATATTCCTGAGCCAGTACCTCCGCCTAAACCACCAAAAGAACCAACTGAAGATAATTACCGTAATACCTACACATTTTTAACAAAGTTATTTCAGCCCTATATTGCATCTATTAGCAGTTTAATTAAGGAAATATGTCCCAATAACTACCGCATATCATTTTATGAGAACGGTGTTTGGAAGTCCATGACCACTTCGGCGTTCAGATATAAATTAAACACATACGGAGAAGAGTTCCAGGAATCTATGGGTGATAAGATAGAAGACAACAAATTACAAGTGTTCCTCTTATCGTTCTTCAAGATGTTAGCCTCTTTAATAAAATCAGATGTCTTGACTAAACATCAATTATTTACATTAACTAGAGAGTTTCTACAACTTACAGAAAAACGCTTAAAAATCTCAATAAAAACAAAGCTCATATCTGAGTTTGAAGCACAAATTAAAGAAATAAAACCACCAACAATCAATCCTATTCCCGGTGGGAGAACTCCTGGTATTTCTAACCCTAATCCAACTAAGTACAGTGGATGGGCAGGACCTATCACATTTGTCATTATGCTTGTCGGAATATTCCTATTTTTCACCCTATATCCTTCAGAAGTTAACATACCGGTTAATGTTAGTCCAGTAATTGAAGAAGTTGTTGAAGTGCAAAAGATTATACCAGTTGTAGAAGATGAACCAACGATAAACACATATCGCGATTATCTAGATTATCCCAAAGTTTATCACGACCAAGAAATTGAGATGACTGGAACATACATCACACGTGAAGAAGAAAGAGAGAACAAGTTCTATGTAGACAGCTATTTACAAGATGATGAGGGAGATACTATCAAACTTAAAGGCACAGAAGGTAGGCAGTTAGAGCAAGGTAAAACTTATAATATCTCTGGCACATTCAAAAACTGGCCAACGGGTGCAGGGCTTGATGTGAAAAAGGTGAAAGAAAATGAAAAGGATATTTAGGCGATTAAAAAAAGCATTAACAGGAAAAGATAAAGACGATTTAGAAAAACATCTTGATGATCCTGAATATTTGTTAGCAGCAGGACACTCATTTTTTGAAGACGGTAAACTACCAGAGGCTATTTATTGCCTTATCAAAGCCGAAAAGATAGATCCAACTAATACTGACATACTAAATCAAATTGTAGCAGTATATAGTCAGACTGAAGGAGATGACAATCTTATGTTTAAAGCTGTAGAATATGCTGACAAAGTTTTACATCTAGATCCAGACAACTTTCAAGCTCTTAATAACAAGGGTACAGCATTAGAGGCTCTTGGGAAATTTAAGGAGGCCATACGCTGTTATGATCAAGCATTAAAAATCAATCCTAAATATGTTAAAGCATTAAACAACAAAGGCAGGGCATTAAAAGTATTGGGGGAATATGAGGAATCTATAAAATACTTCAATAAGGTACTGAAAATAGAACCAGGATACAAAAAGGCATTGTACAATAAGCATAAAGCTTTAGAAAATATGGGTGAACTCGCCAAATCAACGATTGTGATGCAGAAATATGTTCAATCAGTAACAGGAGATGAAAGTATTTGTTCTGATAAAGAATTCTTAAAGAAACATAATCAAGAAGCTGCCCCATACAAGAAAACTATAATGTTACACAATAGAGCCATGGACCTTATCGAATTACGTAAATATTCTGATGCTTTGAAAAAATTAGATCTGGCCATTAAAGAATATAACAAACTTAAAGTTGATAAGAACGAAATTCGAGCTAAAGGGACTTATCTAAATTTAATGAATGATAAAGGAATGGCGTTAATAAAGCTTAAAAATATCAAAGAAGCAATACATTGTTTTGATGTTGCTTTGGAGATAGATCCGACCGATGAGACTGTGTTGCGAAATAAAGAAAGCGCTCTAAATCTTCTCGAAGAAAAATAAAAAGGCGACGACTCAGAAGTTAATCGCCACAGATTACAATTTATTCGATAGCTTCTCTTCCCGTTTCATCTCATCATAGGCTTCTTGAAATTCTTCCCAAAATGGTTTTTCAACAGTAACATTAACATTCTCAGCTCTTACTCTATAGTTCGCACCATGATGTATCTTAAGAAGTTGAATAAGAATATTTGCAAGTTTAATCTTCATATCTGCGCTATAACATTTTGGTCTTATTTCTTCAATCAGCATTAAGATTTCAATAGCGAAGCAGTCTTTGTCATCTATCAAACTAACAATTTTGTTTGAAACTTCATCAGTTAATCCTTTTTTACGTAACTCTCTAAGTCTAGCAGCCATTCGTTTATTTCGACTCCTCACTTTACCCCCCTTAGAGCCCAATTCTCTTGCTCGTTCCGTGCTTGTTATTGGTATTAAATTATTATTATTCATATGTTCAACCTCTATTCGACCTCACACACCTCTATAATAAACTATGTAGTTGATTACTAGTTGAATAGTTTATACGACACCTCGGTCTTTGTATTTAGATATTATTCTGTAGATGTAAGTGTCGGAAGTTCCTATTTCTTGCTTAATTTCTTTTACACTCTTTCCTTGAAAATATCTTGACATTACTTTGAACTCAGTATTATGAGGATCACAGAAGTATTTGAGAAACTCAGTTACTAACTTGATGTCTGATTCAATAACTCGACCTCTATTATTTAAAATGCAAAGACCACCTAATAACCCCATCATTTTATCCTGTGACCGCGATAATGAGGGAGATAAAGCAAGATTCTTATAACTCCGAGATAGTTTGATTATCTCCTCGGAAAAGTCGTTAAAATTGCTTATTTCTAGCCTATCTAGTTTTATTTTATCACCAAAGTCCATACTCTTCCTCTCAGCACTAGTACGTATTAATTCAATCTGTTTATCTTCAGGTATGTGATAAAATATTGGAACAAGTCTCTCACCAAATGTATTATCCAAGAAAGATGTACGATTTCTCAGATAACTTTCTCTAGTAATATTTGCAATAACATTAATTCTAGACTTGAACACAATTGACGGAGAGTTTCTCTCTGAGTAGACATATTTTCCTTCAGATAACACTTCGGCCAGACCATTCACTAATCTATCCTTAGTTTGTTTTTTTTTAGTTGAGAATAGAAGTGTTAGATCATTAATCATCAATGTCTTGTTATTACATAGTTTTCCTCCTCTGAACTTTTCCATCAGAGAATGCATCGTGAAATCCGATCCAAGATCAACAAATGTGGATGGCTGAAAGATCAACATAACCTCTATGGAAATTCTGCTTTTGAATTGTCCTGATGGTGCTATAGTTATGTTGGATACAGGGATATAACTACGATTCTTAACTCTCAAGCTAGCTAAACACGCTGCTTTGATAAGTCCAACGAAGCCAAGAGAATATTTTTTTTCAAAGTATTCGTAGATCTTCTTAGAGATTCTTTGTTCAGGACTATCTAACATTTTTATCCTCGTACTGTAAATATCCTTCAAACAGTTTAGAGATTGCTAAAGCACCACCTTGTCTGGTACCTGTAAGAATTATAGGAATTCTGTACTTAACCTGCCATTTTAACATAGTTGAAAGAATAACATTAGGAGGAACGTTAGCATAGTAATTACCATTAATTATATCATAGTAATCTGCTTCGATGATTATTGCAAAAAAATCGAATAATAAACCTCGTTCAATTTCCTTGACAAATCGGTCTCTGTCACGAGTTATTGAACAAATCCAATCATCTAAGTTTTTTCTTTCTACCACACAACTCTTAGGCCATAAAAGGTAATCTCCAGTCGGTAACTTCTCTCGACGGTATTTGATATTAAGTTTATCAAACTCCTCCGAGTAGTCTCTTTGTTCCCGTGTGTCAATTATTATTTCCATTTTTAAAGAAAAGCAGTAACCCCTAAAGGGGTTTAACTGCATAATTTGTTTTGAAGGCTTGTCCAGTCTTCGTTATCCTTGCCTTGAAACTCTTGTTTCCTAACTTCTCAGCATTCTCGACTAATGACTTAAGAGCCATTATCAATCTCTTCGAGAATGTTTGCAAAGACCTTTGCACTTCTGTTCCGTTTAGTTCAACCACATCAAACTCAATGCCTTGTTGAGTTTCACCGTTGAAATCTTTCTGTACTTGTTTCCAATTCGTTAGAACTACATCTGTTGGTTCGTTTTCTTCTAACCTTACAAACTGTCCACTGAATTCACTCCAGTTTATTTCTTCCATTTTTATACCTATTTCCATCGTCGTTCTTTCCCTCGCATGTATTTTTTTCATCGATTCAGGAACTTTACAACCGTCAGCAATTAGCTCTGACAATTTTACTGATTCCATAGATGACTCTAACCAAATTAATTCTTCAATTTCCATTTTTCAAAAAAACCTAACCCGATCCGAAAATCTTTTCGCAGATAATGCTCCTAACTAATGAACTAGTAGAAACATGTCTCTTGCGAGATTCGGATAGAAGTTTTTCTCCTTCTTCATCTTTTAGTATTGTCTGAATCCTCATACTAAACTGTAGTAGGCATTACTACTTAGTCTTTTGCGGTCCGCAAATAAAAACATTTAAGTAGTCATAAGTACCATGTTTTGCCATGATTAAGAAAAAGATAATCCTAAGCGCCAGAAAATACCGATTAGATATTCCTGGATTAATCATGAAAGGTATGGGTTGGAAAGATGATGTGATTTATATTGCTCCAAATCCTGAAAATAATACACTAATAATCTACAATAAACGAAGAAAACCTGCAGGACTTACGGGTTTTCAACTGAATATTGAGAATGCACGTTGGATCAGGAATAAGAAAAAATACAGTCAAGAATTAGCTCTTAATTTATCAGAAGATGCGAGACGTGCTCTTCACGAGACAGATTGGAACGAAGAGGAAGATGGAGGATATGGGGAGATTGTTCGTTTAGATAATTTTATAGAAGATTTAAGAGATGCCATAAAAAATTATCCCGATTCACTTAAAGAATCTCTAAGTGCAGTAGAAATAGCCTACATTAAACATCTAAAAGAATATGTCACCTACTTAGAGAAAAAAGGCGGTAAAAAACCAGATGGGATCGATGCAATTGAGCGAAAATATGAGGATAAGAATGCCAAGACCAAAGAAGCCAATAAATGAAAAGAAGCAAAAGGTAACCATCACTTTGAATAAAAGTATGTATAAAAACCTCAAAAAGAGAGGTCTCAACATATCTGGCACAATTGAACAATTGCTCAGAGTGGCTTTATTCAATGACTACAACCAATCTAAAGATTCAGATAGATACCGGTTGACGGGGGTTCGAATCCTCCTAGGCTCATATTAATTTTCTAGAATTATACCTTCGCTAACTTCGAAGTTTTTCATATTCGGCTTGTAATTGTCCAGATTTCCTTTGAATTTGAACTCTTGGCCTTCTCGTAACGTTAAAAGACTTTCTTTTTCATCGTCATCAAAGAATATTACAACATCAGAACCGAGACTCATTGACTTAAAAAATTGTGATGCATCCTTGATGTTTTTCATATCGCCTTGGTGACTTAAATTAATGTTGGCCATTACGATGTATTGACCCATTACATTCTTATCAACTGTACCCACATAAGCAGTCCACTCTACCAGATTGTTTTCGTATTTAGTTCGCCAAAATTCCTTTAGTTGAAGATCCGTTCGATCTTCCTTGAAGAACATATTATGTAGTGTTTCAAGAGATTCATTGATTTTTACTTGTTGTTTAACTTCTTCTTGTTTAGGTTCCGGAAGCGAAAAATTACCTTCTAAGAATTGGTTATAATCAGTAGGCATTCTTCCTGAATCGTATAGCATAAATGCAGCTAAGAGAACTGCAAGAATAACTGGTAGAATGATCCAAAGTAAAGTGTGAGACTGCGCTCTTGAAGCCATAGTGGCCTATTGTTAAATTAAGGATTTAAATGTTTCTTTTAAGAATTAAGCCAAAGTCCCATAAGATAAAGGTACAACCAAAAATAGGAATGCCACAAGTAAAAGAAAACTTACAGATAACACTATAGCTGAAAGAAATTTATGTTCCTCTTTCCAAATATACATTGTGGAAACAGCAATTATAAGCATAAGAGAAATATAGAGTATTGATATCCCGCCTGAAATCAAAAACAAGCCTACACCCATAGGAAAAATATCAATTGCCGTTAAGAATATCATTATAACAGACGCCACCCAAATATTTCCTAAAACTAGAAGTGACTTGTAACCTGCCTTCATAATAAGTAATCCAGTAAAGAATAGAAGTCCGTAAGTGAATATGTACGATAGTATTAGTGCAGGCAATAAAAATATTAGTCCTCCCGAACCAATAAATAAAGATAATGGCGTTCCAACAGAAATAAGAATTGCGGGAAATAAAGATGCAAATAATGAAGCCTTAGCCCATACTTTGGTTTTGTTTTCCAACTCATCTGAATGTTCTATCAAAAAATAATGCCTAAAAATAAATATCATGTAAACGACAAAAATCCAAGTTAGTAAATGCCACATGAACATATAATAATAGTCGCAGGCGTAGTTTTTAAGTATTTCTTTTAAGAATTCTCAATATTTACTTCGAATCCAACTTCTTGAAATGCCTTTATTGCAAGATCTAAGTGTTCTTCCCTAATTAACGCATAATCTTTTGAGAATGTTGAAACTAATAAAATGTTTTGTCCTTTGTCTGCAATTGTTTTTGATATCTTTGCCAAGAACCCAGGCGCTAAGAAAGGTATTGAAACTTTGAATTCAAACAACTTAAACCACTTAACTTCTTTTTCATATTTGGTGTCTTTTATATTCGCTTCTTCAGTTATAATTGTTGTTTCGTCTTTGTCTTTGCTTATTAGAAAATGATTTCTTATGTTTGTGTCTTCTCCTTTAAGGTATGCGTATCTTCCTGCAAGTACAGTCACAGGGCTTGATTTGATCACTTCGTCTAGTGTTGTTTCCGTCATAATCTATAACTCTATTTCTTTAACATCAATTTCGAAAGTTTCTTCAATCTTTTCAAAACGTTCTACATCTTCAGGGCAAATAAAAGTTAAAGAGTATCCTTTTGCGTCAATTCTGCCAGTTCTACCAATTCTGTGCACATAAAACTCAGTTCTGGTGGGAACGTCGTAGTTGAATACGTTATCTATTCTCTCGATGTGCAACCCTCGAGCAGCAACATCAGTTGTAACAAGAACAGCGATCTTTCCTTCTTTAAATAATGCCAACCGACTTTGACGTTCGCTTTGTTCTAACATTCCGCTGAACGGTTTAGCATTAATTTTATGATTAGTCAAGAATTCGGAGATGCCTTCAGTCTTAGCTTTCGTATTACAAAAAAGAACCGTTCTCTTAGGTTTCTTGTCTGTAAATATTTTAAGAATTAAATCATTCTTCTCTAGTTTTTCGCAATAAATCTTTTCTTGCACAATGTTCTCAGGAATTTGATTTCCAACATTAAGTAGAACATGATCGCCAATTTCAAACTCGACAAAGTTAGATACTTTATCGGTAATGGTTGCAGAAGATAAAACAGTTTGTACATCCGCGCTTACTCGTTCTTTGATGTAAGCGCAATCTTTGTAGAAGCCATCATCAAACATTTGATCACTTTCATCATAAACTAGATATTTGACTTCACCAACTTTTATGTGTTTCATGTTTATTTGTTGAATTATTCTACCAGGAGTGCAAACCATGATTTGATTCTTTCGTTGTATAGTTTTTTGATCGCCGTGAAGGTTTCTTCCACCGTATAGCACACCAGTATTGATGTTTAATGGATCGCAGATTTTTTTAACTTCTTTACCAACTTGAATACAAAGTTCTCTTGTAGGTACCATGATTAACAATTGTAAGGCATGCTTAGGATTTATTTTATTTAGAAAACCCAATAGATATGCTAACGTTTTTCCGCTGCCAGTTCTTGAGGTAAAAACAACATTTTCTCCTTTCATCACAAGAGGAACCACAAGATCTTGTACTTCGAAGGATTCTTTATATCTCAGATTAGATAAAACGTCCAAAATATCCTTTTTCAGCCCTAGTTTCTTGAATTGACCCACTCTTAACAACCTAAAATATCTATATATTATAAAGTTAATGTGAACGAAAACATTATAAATTGGCGCTTTTTAGAAAATGCGACATGGGACATATTACATCAAAAAGCCATCTAGATCTACAAAAAAGACTTGAGAAATCACCACAAGGTGCACCAGCATCTGATTCCTTGTTCAAGATTCTAGAAATTCTATTTACAGAAGATGAAGCATTATTAGTTTCCAAACTACCAATTAAATTCTTTAGCATAGCTCAGGCTGCAAAGATTTGGAAAAAGAGTGAAAAAGAAGCTCACAAAATATTAGATGAGTTGGCAGATAAAGGTTTGCTGTTAGATTTACAAAAAGGAAAACGTAAAGATTACATTCTTGCACCAACGATGGCAGGATTTTTCGAGTTTTCTTTAATGAGAACTGATGGTAAGTTTGATAGAAAAGTTTTGTCAGAGTTGTATTATCAGTACATTAATGTTGAAGATGGTTTTGTGAAAGAAGTATTGGGACTAAAACCTGAGATTGCAAGAACTTTAGTTCATGAAGATCAAGTTAAAGAGTATAAATCAATAATTCTAGATTATGAGCGAGCCAGCAAAGTGATAGATACTGCTACTTGCATCACAGTTGGTACTTGTTATTGTCGGCATAAAATGGAACATATGAATAAAGCATGTTCACAGCCACAAGATGTTTGTTTAACGTTTAATAATGCAGCAAAGAGTTTGTCTAAGCACGGAATCGCTAAAAAGATTTCTAAAGCAGAGGCGCATAAGATTTTGGATCGATGTATTAAACTGGGTTTAGTGCAGATAGGCGATAATGTTCAAGAAGGAGTTAGTTGGATTTGTAATTGTTGCGGTTGTTGTTGTGAAGCAATTCTGGCGTATAAACATCTTGGTCGTAAAATGAATTTAACTAGTAATTTCTACGCATCATGTTCTGAACCAGATTGTACAGGATGTGGAGTTTGTATTAAGAAGTGTCCTGTTGATGCAATTAAGAAGAAAGGTAAAGTTGTTGATGTAGATGATGAACAATGCATCGGATGCGGAGTTTGTGCGAGATTTTGTCCAACTAAAGCACTATCTATGGACCGTCGTTCTGAGACTGGTTTTGTTCCTAAAGATGCTTTTGAAAGATTCGTTGTTGGTGCAATTAATGAAGGCAAATTGCAGAATTTGATATTTGATAATTATTCTTTGTGGACTCATACTATGTTGAGGCAGTTGCTAGGTGTGTTGTTCAAACTACCTCCTGCGAAGTGGATTTTAATGAATCAGCAATTGCGTTCTCGTTTTCTAGATAATGCAATCAAAGCATATTCAAAGATTAATAAAGATCTTAAGCCAATGTTGGATGAGGGTAAACTAGATTATACTCATCCTGAGTTGAAGAAATAGATCCACCCTTTAGGTAAGGTTTATATACAGTAGTAGACATGTTCGTTCTAAGGGAGGTTGTTTGATAAAATGTTTGGTAAAAAGAATCCACTTACTTCTTTAATAATATTTATTGTATTTATATTGTTTTTTTCGCTATCTAGCGTTGTTTATATGGTGACAGACTATTATTGGTTTGGCGCACTAGGGTTTGAAAGTATTTTCTTAATAGGCCTAAAGGCCAAAATAATGTTATTTACATTATCCGCATTAGCCTTCTTTGGATTCTTGATGGTTAATTTGTGGGTATCCTCCATAAAAGGCAAGGCAAAGATTGTTAGTTTTAAATTAAAATTTCTTCTTGCACTTGTTATCTCTGTTGTTGTTGGCACTTCAACATCCCAGAAATGGTTTATACTTTTGAAATATTTAGAACAAGTTCCTTTTGGATTAAGTGATCCAATATTTATCAAAGATGTTGCATTCTATGTTTTTTCATTGCCATTCCTCTTATTATTGTGGAAGTTTGCAATGAGTTGTGTTGTTGTAACAATAATTCTTGTCGCACTAGATTATCTACAATCAAAGCTTTCGGGTTTGTTTAAACCTCCAAAAGTTGTAAATCCAGAAGCTAAACCGCAGTTTAAGTTCGATAGCTTGATAAGCAGTTTTAAGAATAATGGAATGGGACATCTAGGTGTACTAGTGGCATTGTTTTTTGTCTTATTATCTGTTCGACATTACCTTTCTAAATTCACTATAATGTATTCAGAAATGGGTATTGTTGTTGGTGCAGGATATACTGATGTAGCTGTGATCTTACCCGCATTTAAGATTCTAATGGTTGTTGCATTAATAGTTGCGGCTGTTATGTATTTGTGGTTTGCATTCTTTTCAGGGCAAGCAAAATTAAGAAAAAGGCATATTGTGTCTTATGCAATTGCGGTATATGTTATATTCTATGTTGTTGGAATGATGGTTGTTCCTGGTGTAGTGCAAAGTATGAAAGTTGCACCTAACGAGATTAATCTTGAAAAACCATACATAGAGAAAAACATCGAGTTCACAAAGATTGCTTATGGACTTGATAATGTCGAAGAACAAGAATTTGATGTTGAAGCAGAGCTGAGTGCCCAAGTATTAGATAATGCATCTGAGACAATAGATAATGTAAGAATACTTGATTGGAGACCTCTTACTAAAACATACAAGCAGACTC
This sequence comes from Candidatus Woesearchaeota archaeon, assembly GCA_018646625.1. Lineage (GTDB taxonomy): Archaea > Nanobdellota > Nanobdellia > Woesearchaeales > JABGUJ01 > JABGUJ01. The sequence continues at coordinate 176,250 of JABGUJ010000002.1, forward strand.
AAGAGATTAGATTGTACTATGATCTAGAGGGAATAGACATTGATAGATACTATATTGATGGCAAGTATACTCAAGTCATGGTGGCCCCTAGAGAGCTAGATCAAAGGCAAATAGCCGCTAATGCCCAGACATGGGTTAATCTGCATATGGTATATACTCACGGATTTGGAGCTGTAATGAGCCCAGTTAACTCAGTGACTAGAGAAGGATTACCTAACTATTACATACAAGATATACCTCCTGTGCAGAATGTTGGCGGAGAAGATCTTAGAATAGATCAACCAAGAGTATACTATGGCGAGAGAGATAATGATTATGTTCTAGTAAACTCTAAAACCGAAGAGTTTGATTATCCTAAAGGTAACACTAACGAGTACATCAGCTATGATGGCAAAGGTGGTGTTAAACTAGATACGTTTTGGAAGAAGGTTTTGATGGCAATCAGATTTAGAGATCTTAAGATATTGTTGTCTTCAGACATGACTCCTGAAAGTAGAATTATGTTTAGCAGAAATATCCAAGAAAGAATTAGCAGAATAACTCCTTTCTTGTTATTGGACATGGATCCTTATTTAGTTATTAGCGATGGGAGAATGAAGTGGATACAAGATGCTTATACAGTTACAAGCTATTTCCCATACTCTCAGAAATACATGGGATCAATTAACTATTTACGTAATTCAGTAAAAGTTGTGATGGATGCATATGATGGAGATGTTACATATTATATCATGGATGTAAATGATCCGTTGATTGAGACATACTCTAAGATATATCCTAATCAGTTTAAGCCGTTTGCAGAAATGCCTTCGAACTTAAAATCACACACAAGATATCCTGAAGATTTGTTTAAAGTACAATCTTCAATATATAACACATATCACATGAGTGATGCAACTGTGTTCTATAACAAAGAAGATGCTTGGCAAGTTCCTTCGGAGATTTACGGTACAAGTCAACAAGTTGATGTTGAACCTTATTATGTTATCATGAAACTTCCAGGTGAAGAAGAAGAGTTCGTTCTAATGAGCCCTTTCACACCAATAAAGAAGGATAACATGGTTGCGTGGATGGCGGCAAGATCTGATGGAGATCATTATGGTAAGTTGTTGCTGTATAAATTCCAGAAAGATAAACTGATTTATGGTCCAATGCAGATTGAAGCTAAGTTTGATCAAGATTCAGAGATTTCTCAACAAATAACTTTGTGGTCTCAGCAAGGATCAAAAGTCACTAGAGGAAATTTGTTGGTAATACCAATTGAAAATAGCATACTCTATGTAGAACCATTGTATATTCAATCAGAAAAGGGAGAACTTCCTCAGCTGAAGAGAATACTGGCATCTGACGGGGAAAGAGTGGTGATGGAAGAAAGTTTAGTTGAAGCATTAGAAGCATTGTTTGGTAAAAGCCAAAAGAAAACTGTTCAGGTTTCGGAAGATAATGAAACTAGCATAGTTGTTTCTGATGATTTAATTGAGCGCGCTAATCAGTATTACGAAGATGTTTTATCTTCTATGGAAGAACAAGACTGGGTAGCTATCGGAGATAACTTTGAAAAATTAGGTGACACATTAGAGGCTCTTAAATTTGAATAGTTAACAAGAGTCTCTTAATCTATTTTTCACATAGAATAGTCGTACTCTTTTTTCAGGAGATGGATCTGTGAAATCTGGAAATCTATCGGAATGAACGTATGCAATTAACTCTTCTGCACGCTGTTTGTTACCATTGCGAGCATACCTTCTAACATCAGCACACATAGCTCTAAAATCTTTGCTAATAGGTTCATATATTTCTAAGAATGTTTCCAACTCCATTTTCCCAATATCATGCCAAAAATAATCATATATAAGAGTTATGCAACTTCTATAGTTGATATTAGAATGAAATGATCAGCTTTACCTTCAATTACTTTTGTTTCACTTGCGTTCATATCTTTTGATGTGAATATATGATCTACATGTTCGCCAGAAGGACATGTTGCTTGCGTATTCTTAATTTCTATTAACGATGAAGATAATAATTTAGGCAGTATTATTCCTGAATTTTCTGAATTCATATCTACGCCAATAATACACGGATCATCTAATGTAGATAATATTAAATCTATTTCTTCTCTTGCGTATGACAATTCATCATCTTCTATGTGTTTATCGAATATATAATATGGAAAAAGATGTCCTGAAGCTAAATTTATTGATTTGTCGTCTAGTTCCAGTTGACAAAAAATGAATCCTTTGTCATGGGAGAGATATCCTTTGTCTTTATTTTCTAGTTTTGGATTTGTAAGCTTAATCAGTCTTGAATTTGATAACTTTTGTTTTGCGATTATACTTAAATGAAACTTTTTGTTTTTTTCTAAGTGAGATGGAGATATTGTTTGCGTAATACAGTTGTAGTTGAGCGAAATTGCAATCTCTTCAGCTTGAGAATGTATATCATCTCCGTGAACTTCTTGCAGAAATACAATGTCACAGTCTTGCTCTTTGATCATATTAGTAAAGTAATTCAGATTTTCTTCGTCGAACTTACCAGAGGCGGACTTAATCAATCCGCCTCCAATATTCCAAGTTGCGACTTTTAGTTTCATTCAACTAAACCTAGAAGTTGTTTCTTCTTTAATCTTAGTTCAGCAATCTTATTTCTGCAGAGTTCTTTTTCTTTTCTGCTTTCTTCAATCTGCGCATACAAGTCTTTGTTACGTTGTATTGCTTCTTTGTACTTTTCGTTTGCTTCTCTAAGTTCTGTTTTAACTTCATCTACTGCGTTTTGATCAATTGATCTTACAGGATGGAGTTTTCTATGTTCTTCTATTTTACCAGGATCGAGTTTTCTCTCTTTCACTAGTTGTTTTTCTTCTTCTGTCAATACTATTCCCATAAAAACACCTCATAAGAATTATTCGCGAAGAACGATTTTGTTAACTACTTTCTCAATCCAAGAACCTTTCCTTAACTTTCGGACTAAACCTGGAAGAGTTTGTAGAACATAGTCAATTTCTTCTTGAGTATTAAATCTACTAAGTGATAATCTGATACTTGATGCGGCATCTTGATTGCTTAAACCAAGTGCTTTCAAAACATGACTTCCTTTTTCTTGTCCTGCAGAACAAGCTGAACCTGCAGACGATGCAATGGACTTTACATTGAGATAGTTCCCTAAAACACCTGCGTTCACTCCTTTGAACAAGAAGTTAGCGTTGTTGCATAGTCTTTGATTCCCTTCAGGACCATTAAGCTTTACACCGGGTATTGTAAGTACTCCTTTGATTAACTTATCTCTCAGTGATTTTATGTGTTTAACGTGTTTTTTGTTTGCAACTCTTACGGCTTCAGCAAACCCTACGATACCGGAGATGTTCTCAGTTCCAGATCTTTCGTTAAACTCGTGCCCACCGCCATGCATTAATGGAGTAATCCGGGTTCCTGATTTAATGTACAAAGCACCAACTCCTTTGGGACCATGGATCTTGTGAGAGTTCAAAGTTACTAAATCAAGTTTCATCTTCTTTACGTCGATATCAACTTTAGTATAACTTTGACAAGCGTCTGTATGAAAATAAACTTTGTGTTTCTTGCAGATCTTTCCTATTGCTTCTAAATCTTGAATAGTTCCGGTTTCATTATTTCCATGAATAACACTAACAAGTAATGTTCTTTTAGTGATTGCTTTTTCTAATTCTTTTAAGTTGACGAACCCTTCTTTGTCAACACCAAGGTAAGTTACTTTAAAGCCTTGAGTTTCTAACCATTTTGCACTTTCTAGAATACAGGGATGTTCTATCTTGGTTGTAATGATGTGATTGCCTTTGCTTTTGTTTGCCCAAGCAATTCCTTTCAAAGTAAAGTTGTTTGATTCAGTTCCGCCAGAAGTAAAAACGACCTCATCAGTTTTTGCACCAATTGATTTTGCAATTGTGCTTCTAGATTTTTCTAGTGCCTCTTTTGCTTGTTGACCAAATCGGTGTAAGGAGGATGCATTACCATAGACTTTACCAAAGTAAGGCCCCATAACCTTTAGAACTTTAGGATCAACAATGGTTGAAGCGCCGCTGTCTAAATATACTTCTTTTAATCTCATGCGAAGTAGGCTATGATTGTTATTTATAAGGTTTTCTAAGGATATAGCGCTTGAGAGTTAATAATACAGGCAGAATACTATCGTCACCACGCAGTGGTGTTTTTCGAAAGATTTATAAAGGAATAATTGCATAGAATTAGCAAGAAAATGGCTAACTGGGAAAGAACTATATGGTCTGATAAAAGATTAGAAAACAGAGTAGATGAACGTGGAAAGTTTGCCAGTCAACATCATCTTGGTGGAAGAGATCGCCCTATAGATGGCAGTGCAGGAGCAGGTGCATGGCAAAGAGAAATTATAACCGTAGATTATAGAAATAGTCTAGTTCTTCAAGATTTATATGACAAAGTTAGTAGAAAAGCAGCAGCTTCTGGAAAGATAACAGAGAAGTCTGCAATCGATGCGGTTTATGATATTGTTAAAGCAGTTTACACTAATAAAAGTTCTAAAGCGGTTGACGCACTCTTGAAAAGACACGATGTTGGTCCTGATGAACCAATAAGTTTAGATGAATTTGTCAAAGAAGGAACTGGCGTTTGTAGGCATATGGCTATGACTGTTGGTGTGATTCTTGAAAAGTATGTAAGACAAGGATATCTACGAGGAGAAGTTAGTGTTGATAGGAATACAGATGTTCGTGGAGGACATGCTTGGGTAAGATATACTCATGAAGATGGCAGAGTAACAATTATTGATGTTATGCAAAACTTCAAAGGCAGTTTAGCTAAAGCAATGAGAAAAGATAATGCATGGTCTTATGCGCGCCCTAAAGAACATGTGAAAGGGGAGAAAACTCAAACTATTGATTTTACAAGTGGTCTAAGAAAAGATTGTGGCCAGTATCCAGTTTATACTCCAAATTAGAATTAATCCATAGCTTCAATTACTTCTTTCTGTTTCTTTTTTTCAAGTTCTTCGAATTCATCTATGTCGATTATTCCATTTTTTATTAGAAGATGTTTAAGAGTTTCAAGCGTAACTGCATTTTCTATCAGCATCGAACTCAGAAGTTTGTGGTTCTTTTCAAGATGTTCAATATCTTCAGACATGGGTTTCCCTGTTTAGTTGAAGTATATAAAATTAATCTAACAAGATTCACCGCAATCTTTATAAAATAGGCTTTATAAGCTCCCTACATGGCTGAGAAAGAAAAACAAATCGGAATAACTTCTAAAAAAGATGATGATTTTAGTGAGTGGTATACTCAAGTAATCACTAAAGCAGATTTAATTGATTATAGTGACGTTTCTGGTTGCTACGTTCTCAAACCGGGTGCGTACATATTATGGGAGCGCATCCAATCATTCTTAGATTCTAAGTTTAAAGAGAAAGGAGTAAAGAATGCATATTTTCCTTTACTGATTCCCGAGAATTATCTTAATAGAGAAGCAGACCATGTTGAGGGTTTCTCTCCAGAAGTTGCATGGGTAACTGAGACAGGTAATTCAAAGTTACCAGAGAGATTAGCCATAAGACCAACTTCTGAAACTATCATGTATAATCATTATGCTAAATGGATCAGATCATGGAAAGATCTTCCATTAAAAATAAATCAATGGTGTAACATTGTAAGATGGGAATTTAACAACCCAGTTCCGTTTTTAAGATCGAGAGAGTTTTTGTGGCAAGAAGGTCATAACGTTTTAGCCACTCAGAAAGAAATGGATGAAGATGTTAAAGAAATGTTAGATGTTTATGCACAATGTTTTGAAGAGCTATTGGCAATTCCAGTAATAAAAGGAATGAAATCTGACAAGGAAAAGTTTGCAGGTGCAGATTATACTACATCTATTGAAACATTTATGCCAGCAGGTAAGGCCATACAGTGTGCAACATCTCACGCACTGGGGCAGAGTTTTGCAAAGGCATTCGAAATCTCGTTTACTGATCAAAATGAAAAGGTTCAAACTCCTTGGCAAGATTCATGGGGTTTCACGACGAGAAGTATAGGTATCTTGATTATGTATCACAGCGATGATAAAGGGTTAGTTATACCTCCTAAGTTGGCCGAGAACAAAGCAGTTGTTGTACCAATTATATTTGGAGATACAAAAGACAAAGTTAATTCTGAAGCTAAGAAGTTAGCAGATGAGTTGAAAGAGTTTAATGTAATACTTGATGACAGAGAAGATAAAACTGCAGGTTGGAAATTCAATGAATGGGAAATGAAAGGAATTCCTGTTAGAATAGAGATTGGTCCAAAAGACATTGAGAAAAATCAAGTTGTTCTGGTAAGAAGAGATACTTCTGAAAAGTTATTTGTAAAGAGAGAAGAACTTAATGATAAACTATCAGAATTGTTAGAAACAATGCAGAGTGATTTGTTGGAGAATGCACGTAAGTTCATGGGTAGCAGCACAGTTGAAGCCAATTCATGGGAAGAAGTAGAGCAAGCCATTAAAGATAAGAAAATGATTAAGATGCAATGGTGTTGTGAAAGTGAATGTGAAGACCTGATGAAAGATGAAACTGGCGGTGCGAAAACTCTGAACATGCCTTTTGGTGAAAAAGTAAAAGAAGGAGCCAAATGTACGCATTGTGGAAAAGATGCTAAAGCAGTGGTTTATCTGGCTAAATCATATTAATTCTTTTTATTGATTATATTTAAAAAGCAGAATAGTTGTAACTATTGTCCGATAACAAAATATTTATATAGTGTTTTAAGCTTTTAATCGCTGTTAGGGGGTGCTCATAATCAAGAAAATACTAACTTTAGGACTTTTGGTACTATTACTTGTTTCTGTCTGCTACGCGGCCGGTGATTACTATTATGACATCGCTGTTGAAGAAACCGCAGATACTTATTTTGACGGCATCAGATTTGATGATGTTAAAGTATATGTTAATGGAGATAAAGAATCCAGAGTTGATGAAGAAGGCGGTAAGATAGATGCATCTCCTGATAACGAAGTTCTAGTTCAGTATAAAGTTGAGAGCATGTTTGATTCACAATCAACAATTGAAATGAAAGATGTTGATGTCTATGTTATAATATACAAGCTGTATGCAAGAGACAAAGATGATTTTGAAGAACATAGAGATAATCCGTTTGATTTAGAAGCGGGGGAAAGAGAAAGTGATGATCTAAAGTTTAAAGTTCCAGTAGAAATAAGAGAAGGCCAGTATGAGATGGAGATCAGAGCCAAAGGTTACGATGACAAAGATAATCTTAGAGAAGGTTATGTTAAGTTTAGGCTCGATATAGATAAGGAAAGAAATGAACTTAAGTTGGATAGAAAATCAGTTTCGTCTAGCGGATATTGTGAAGGACTGGCCTATATTGCGATTGAGTTGGTTAATACAGGAAGTAGTAAGCAGAGATTAGATTTAGATATTGAAAATTATGAATTAGACATTCATTTTGACGAACATGTTGAACTGGACGACGATCCTGTGCATGAAGATAACAAATATTACGAAACATTCAGAATCGAACAACCAAAATTAGATGTTATACAAGGAAGTTATCCAGTTAACATAAGAATTGAGTCAGAATATTCTCTTATTGAAGAAACAGTAACATTAACTGTTCCGAACTGCGGAGAATATACTCAAGATTCTGAGGCTTTAGATGTGATGAAGGCAAGGCTAGAAGAACAAAAAAAATCTGGCGAGTATGTTGCACCTGTTGCTGCTGAGCCAACTGTTGAAGTGATTTATTCTGAAAATCCAGTTGTTACTGCGAGTGGTTTTCCTCAAAAAACTACAACCAATGTAGTTCAAAAAGATAATTTTCTTAAGAAGAATCCAAAACTAGTTTTGTTTACAATTCTAGATATTGGATTGTTGCTGGGTTTAGTAATTGCTGTTCAGGCTGTTATTAAGAAGAGGAAGGGGAAAGTTTAAACTCCTTTTCCCATTAATTCTCTAGCCATCGCATCCGGCGTTCTTCTCTCATAATTTACTTTAGAATTGTGAGTTCTACAAAATTAATTATGTAGAGTATAGAAATCTTTATAATATTCCGTACTAGCGTATATGATATGAATCCCCTTGAAGATCTGAAGAAAAGTATAAGTCTCCTTTCTAGTGCTGTTAGATTCTTTAAGGAGAGCCCAGAGCTCATGAAAGCTGAGAAGCGAGACTATTCCGACTTTAGATTGAATAAAGCAGAGTACTATTTGAATATAATTAAACAAACTCCTGATAGAATAAAGAATGCTTTGTACAAAATAGATACTGACGATAGTACAACTCAAGGAGCCGTAACGAAAGCAATTGAAAGTGCCAACATGTTAACTCGAGTTTGCATGGCTAAAAATATCGAGTTAATATCCAAATCATTAGATGATTTGGCAAGTCATATTTCTAAATTTAAACTTGATTCTCCAACCTCAAGTGAATCTCAAGTGGTTCAATTCCCAATAAATAGAATTCCTGCCGCGATTAGAGGAGAAATTAAAGCAGATATTGATGAAATGATGAGGTGTTTTACATCGGGATGTCTACGAAGTACAGCGATATTATGTGGTCGCATTCTTGAAACTGCTTTGCATAGAAAATATTATGATGCAACAGGGAATGATATTCTTGCAACTAATCCAGGAATTGGGTTGGGGAAATTAATTGCAAAGCTAAAAGAAATGAATGTACAATTTGATCCAGGCATAACTGAACAGATTCATTTGATTAACCAAGTGAGAATATATTCAGTTCATAAAGCACAACAACCATTTGTTCCTTCTAAAAATCAAGCTCACGCTATGATTCTTTATACTCTAGATGTTTTGAAGAAACTATTTTAGAGCGTTAATAGAATTAAATCAAATCTTTTTTAGGTTATTTCTGACTATCGTCCAGTTAAGATCAAAGCGCTGTAATGACTTTAGGTTCCCGCCAATAACCTGATTCTTTTGTTTTTTAATGGCATCAAGAAATTCACCAGTATTGTTTGCGTATGCTACAGTAACTGTTGTTCCTAAAAGATTGGTGTTGTGACAATCCGATCCTCCGGTGAACGCCTTACCTGATTTTAATGCCCATTCAGTTGCCTTCCTGTTACCCCCAATACTCTGCGATGAGTTAATTACCTCTATCGCATCTAGTTTCTTGAATAATCTTTTGTTTTCATTGAACATCTCATAACTCCTCTTAGGTCTCATAGAGAATGGATGTGGCAGAGATATCAAACAATTATAGTTGCTGGCTTCATCCATATACTCTTCAGCACTCTTAGAAGTCTTTCGTAAATCAAAATATTTGTTATTGACCAAACTGTTCTTAATCATTTTATCATAGAACTGTTCAAGTTCTTTAGGATCATAGAAATAGAATAGAATATCTTTGCAATCTATTGTTCCAACCTCTACCGCAGGTATTGCGACCACATCTTTATGTTTACAGGCCAATATACTGCCCTTCACCGCATTATGATCCGTAACAGATATTCCAATATTGGCACGCTTGCATAATCTCAGAGTGTCTTTTATTCCAACCAAACCATCAGAGTACGTAGAGTGGTAATGTAAGTCCACGCACAATAGTCCATCTCGTCTAAGCGAGTTAATATCTGGACTCCCGAATATGATATTTTGTCTCATTGTTTAAGAAGATAGTTATTTTTCAAAGACTTTTCTTTCTATCTTTTTAATTCTATGCTTGATTACATGCTCAAATAATTGACCATAATAATCTAGCTCTTCTCTAGCGTCCCGATAATAATAATTAATCATCGGACCTAATGTCTTAACATGAGTCGTTGCCATCTTAGCACCCATCACTGCTTTTCTGATATTGCTTAAGTGAACTCCAGCGATCTCATTTCTTTGTTTGGATATAACTTTATAAAATGATTCAAGATCATGTGCTTTTCCATATGCGAGTGCTTTCCCCAACGTCTTGACATCGTGACTATCCGAACCAGCAGTTTTGGGTTTTTTCAAATGCGAAGCTAATCGTTTTGATAATATATTTTCATTTACTGTTTGCATAGCATTGATAGCTTCTATCCAGTCAAACTTTCTAAGGATCGAGTGGTCTACCTTTCCTCGATGAATCTTACTCATGATCCCCCCTGAAAATGGTGAATAAGGGTGAGGAAGACACAGGATAGCATTGTACTTATCCTTAAGATCAACAAGGTCCTCCGCACTTCGAGTGGTTGCAAGAACCGGATCTTTGTATCTAAATTTCTTAACTTCTTTTTCATAAAAAGACTTTAGTGATCCGAAATCATGAAAATAAAATAAGATGTGACATCTCTCTTTTGCAGTTACTTCTATTCCCGGAATTATCTTGTCTTTATAGTTCTTTAATTTAGAAAGCATTAATGATCCTTTTATCTCATTGTGGTCGGTAACCGCAATATTAATTCCTAAATTATCGATTGTCTCTTTTACTTGATTTAAAGTATTAAGACCATCAGAATAAATTGTATGAGAATGCATATCTGCATAAATAAAACCATCTTCCCTATTCACAACTTTATTGCGAATTTCTTTCTTACGCTTTCTATCATCTCTGATGCGTTTGATCCTTTTTTTCATCTTAAGTGGTTATAATACTTAATAATTGATTAGCTCCAATAAAACCTGTGATTGAAAATATATATAAATACTTCTGTTATAACATCAGTAATGAACGTCGTTAAACCGTTGCTGTTGCTTCTAAAAAACTATTCCCTAGTAAAGAAACTGACAAAGTTTGCAACGATTGGTTTCTTAACTTGGTTAATTGAGGTAACCTTACTTGCACTTATGGTTGAACTAGGGGATCTATATTATCTTCGTGCGGCCGCAATTGCAATTGTTTTCTCTAACACATTCAACTTCACATTTAACAAATTATGGACTTTTCAGAACAAAGAAAAGAAAGCTGTGAAAGTGCAATTACCACTATTTATTGCACAGAAAGTCGTTGGCGTGGCAGTCTATCTCTTCCTTATGTATACTCTAGTAGATATGGCAGGTTTTTGGTACATTTACTCGCAAATAATCTGCGGTTCCCTAATAGGTATATTTAATTTTACATTCTGTGGTTTGGTTGTTTTCAAGCAGAGAGCAGCTAGAAAAGCTAGAAAACGAATATAGAAGACTTGTATCTATAAATTCACCAAAAAACTTATAAAGGCGCATTTTATAAACTAAGCAAAAGAGGATGATTATATATGAAATCTAGGTTGGCGGTGGCGGTAGTTCTTCTAGCAGCAGTAATTGCTCTTGCGTCTATGAACTATCCTTCTAAATCTATAATAATTGTATGTAACGAACCTTACATAATGTATGGCGATGGTTGCTGCTTGGATACTAATTATAATAATGTGTGTGATGATCGTGAAGCAACATCGAAGCCAAGTTCTTATGAAATACAACACGAAATATATGATGAAGTATTAGAAGAACCGGTAGTTGAATTTGTTGAGGTTCCTTTAGAGGAAGAACCTGAAACAATGGCACAACCTGCTGCATTTAGCACTCCTACATGTGGTGATGGGGTCTGTGATGACAGATCTTCTTTCTTTCAAGATTACAAAGTAATGTGTGATGAGATCACTTGCGCAGTTAATGATGTTATAACAGAGAATACTTTCTCTTGTCCAAGAGATTGCGGATATAAATGCGGTGAACGTACCAACTTCTATGTTGGTGAATGCAAACGTTCTGATTCGTTGTTAGTGCTTGAATTATCAAATGTTGGAAAGAATCCAATTGTGGGATTCTCATTTGTTTACACGACTTACAATACTAAAGATGAATATACATCAACAAGTTATAGCATACATTCTTACGCTATAGAAGATTTCAAAGAAAACGTAGGATACGAGACGATGAGTTATTTGCTTAAACCTGGAGATAAGAGGGATTTCACATTCCAAAAAGCAATGTGGGAAGCAGAACTTGGAGATCGTTTAAGTCAAATTCAAATTATTCCTCGAATACTATCTGAAGACGAGATTGTTGATTGTTCAAATCAGCGAGTGGTCTTTAAGCTTGATAAATGTTAGGCCAAGTAAAAGAGGAATAACCAAAAAATTACATTAATACGAGGTGGAGATAAATGAATACGAAAATTTTATTCGGACTTTTTGTGATCTTGTTACTAGTATTCTCAGGATGCGGAAGTCAAGCAGAACCAGAAACTCCTGATGAACCAACAGTACCAGCGGAACCGGTTGTTACAGAACCAGAACCTGAAGTTGTTGAGGAAATCATAGAAGCGCCTGCTGAGCCGGTTATTGACGAAGATGGTGAAGAAGTTCTTGAAGGAATGACTGAAACAATCGAAGCAGAAGAAATGGATTACATTGCTTGTGATGAATCATTCACTCTGGCAGTTGTTAACAAAGGCGGATGTACTGTTGAAGAAAGTACTATGCATTTGAGAGTGAAGAAAGTATCTTCTGCAGAATTTGATGGACTACTATTTACTTATGTTTCCCAGTCCAAGGAAGAAGCTAGAGAGCAATCTCCTGGATCTTTTGAAGAAGGTCAAGTTAAAGAATTTAATTTGGACTTGAGCAAATACGAGAGCTTAATGCCTCTTAAATCTGTACAAGTTACACCTTTGACTAAAGACGAAGCTGGAAACACAGTTATGTGTCTAAACCAAAGAATTAACTACCCATTCAAAAATTGCGAAGCTGAAGCAATGAAGATGGTTTAATTCTTTTTTATTTTATTTTTTTAGTTTTTAACAAGAGGGGTGAAAATGAAAAGATTATTTTTAGGGATTGTGGTGGTTGCATTTATTTTGTTAATTGCCCTTGTAAAAGTAGATTTCTTTAAACCTACGCCAATTCAACCAGTTTGTAATGCTCCTTATATTCACTTTGAGACCGATTGTTGTCTGGATGTAAACGATAATGCAATTTGCGACTCACAGGAAGAGATCGCTAAGAAGATAGACGAAGCAGAAGCGAGGGTAAGTGAAGTCAAACCTTCGGAAAACATCGATCCATTTGATGCTGCAAAAGCCAGCGAAGAAATTCTAAAGCTTTCTGAAGACTTCATGACTTATTTGTTAGATGATGATTATCATTCATTGTATTATTTATTCTCGGAAGAGTTCAAAAGCGAAGTGGATATAGATAATTTCGTCTTTGTGCTTAATAATATACCATTCATGCCTGAAGTTGAATCCATGTATGTCGCATCGTTAACTGTAAGAAGAAATGAAGCGACTCTTACTTTTGGTGGAGAAGGTTCTGCATTTATGCTAGAAACTTTTGGATCAACTTCTTTAGCATATGACGACTACTATGGTTGGAGATTTGAGGACTTTTCAAATTATTTCGAACAATCTGTAAGTGAGTTCTGCATTCAATATTCTGAAAGTTCAGAAGAATGTATGTATGACTATGCGGTATTAAGCGAATATTCCGCAATGTGTGCAACTTTGTCTTCTCTTAAACCAAAATGTTTCTACAAAGTAGCATTAAAAACAGAAGATGCATCTTTATGCCATAAATCTGGTGAGTATCAACAAAGTTGTTTAACTTCTCTTGATATTCCGCTGACTTTATCTCAAAGAGTGAGATTCTGTGAAGATGATTTCAATTGCTTGCTGTGGCTTGCAATTAATGAAAACGATCGTACTGTTTGCGATTCTTTGAGTAACATTGATGCAGTACATAGATGTTATGGTCTGATTGCATATTTAGCTGATGATTACCAGCCTTGCATAGATTTAGGCAACGGTAAAGCGTCTTATTATTGCTCTATTCCGTTTATTGCAGATTTAGATACTGCGAGTGCTAATGATAACTCTATATGCAGTAGATTTGATGCGACATATTCTGCAAAATGCCAAGGAGATGTTCTAACGCACAGATTCACTGAGCAGAACTATGTTGGCTGGGCCTACAACAGAGAATCTTCGCCCTCTGGAACAAAGACGGGAAAAGGTAGTGGTGTTGACATCTACAAAAAACCATTGAGGTAACTATCATGAAATTATTACATACATCAACATTGGTTGTTCTGCTTGCGGTCTTGCTTTTAGCGGGATGTAATCAGATCAGTGAGACTAATTGTGATCATCCGTATATTCTTGTAGGGACTAGCTGCTGCTTGGATGTTAATGAAAATAGTGTGTGCGATGATCATGAAGAAAATATGTTGGTGTTAGTTGAACCAGAGATGGAAATAGTGGATGAACCTGTTGTTGAAGAAACTGAAGAGGTTGAAGAAGAAATTCCTGATTATTTTTCTCAAACATATCAAGCACCTGTAGACGAAGTGGTGGATGAGAAACAGTATGATGTTGTTGATACTGTAATTGAGGAAACTAGTGTTCCTGCTTCAGGCATGTTGAAGATGCACATTCTTGATATAGAAAATAGCAGAGGTCAAAGTGTTGTAGTAGAAACTCCTTCTGGAGATCTTATTTTGATTGATACTGCTATGAAAACATACGGATCAGTTATTGAAAGGTTCCTGAAAGGATCACTTAATGCCAATGCAATTGATTTGTTAATTATTAGCAGCATTGATGATAACCTTATTGGTGGTTATGATATCTTAAGAACTGAGTTCCCTGTTGGTTTACTAGTAGACAATGGTGCGGTTTCAAACACCTTCCAATACTATAAATACGATATGTATGCTAGATCGGGAAATTATGATAAGATAGACCAAGATTCAGTATTTGAGTTTGATGACGGAGTTAACGTAGAACTTCTTGTTTCTTATGATACGTTATCACAAAGCAAGATGGATTCAACTGATTCTATTGTTGTGAGAATAACATATGGAGATGTTGCTTACCTTATTATGACTGATTGTGTTGGTATTTGTGAAACAGAGATACTTAATACTGCAGAAGTTAAAGCAGATGTTATTGTTCTGGCAGATCACGGGGATGCTGATGGAGCAAAAGCCAACTTCTTGGATACTGTCGCACCTAAATATGCGTCTGTAGCGAAGATCAAGGGGTTACCGGCCAAGACCAGATACCGGCTAGATAATGCAGGAATAAAGTGGTACAATACTTTTGATTATGGTATTGTGACTTTCTCTACTGATGGCACTTCAGTCTCAGTAGACAATGCCAAGTTAGTAGATCCTGGTTCGCTCTATAAACCAGAGGTCAAGACTGCGGATAAATATTACTAAATGACGTAATATGAGGATAGTAGCCATTGTCTCAGCACCGAAACCTTTAAATATGACCTGGTAATGTATAGGGGTAGGCGTTCTAATGATTAAAATGAATAATTCTAGAAGAGTGTTGATTAAACATGACATCAGATAATCTAAGTAAAGAAGGAAGGATGAAAACTGGCACTACTACGGTATGTGTTAAGTGTAAAGACGGTATTGTTTTGGCAGCAGATAAAAGAGCAACTGCAGGCCACATGATAGCAGACAAAAGAGCTAAGAAGATACATATAGTATCCGATGATATGGCCCTGACAATCGCAGGAATGGTTTCTGATGCGCAGCTTTTAACTAAGCTAATAAGAGCAGAAATCAAATTGAAATCACTGAGAGTTGACAGATCAACTACAGTAAAAGAAGCTGCTAATATTCTAGCAGGAATGAATTATAATAATATAAGGACACCAAGTATGGTTCCAGGTATTGTTGGATTTCTATTTGCAGGACATGATGAAGAAAAAGGATTCACTGCATACAACATAGGAATTG
Source organism: Candidatus Woesearchaeota archaeon (assembly GCA_018646625.1). Classification (GTDB taxonomy): domain Archaea; phylum Nanobdellota; class Nanobdellia; order Woesearchaeales; family JABGUJ01; genus JABGUJ01. Next base: position 191,918 of record JABGUJ010000002.1, read on the forward strand.
ACGGTAGTATTTCTGAGATTGTTGATTACGAAAGTGATGGATCAGGATCTCCTTTTGCATTAGGTGCTCTTGAGAATTTGTACAAAAAGGATCTTTCAATTAAAGAGGGAGTTGAGATTGCTACGAGAGCTATTAGCACAGCATTACAAAGAGATAGTGCATCAGGTAATGGCTTGAATGTGGTTACAATAACCAAAGAAGGTGCAAAACTAATACTTGAAAAAGATATTGAAACAAAGCTTTGATTTGATCGTGTTTTCTAAATTAAAGTTTATTTATTTTTATTAGGCTTTTTTGTTACGAGGTTTTTATTTAAAATGGCAGATATATTAAAAGAAATACTTAAAGAATTACCATCAGATAACATAAGTGATGCGGCTTATGAAGGCGCAAACATTGTATTGTATACAAAGAAAAAAGACTTTTTCTTTTCGCCAGGCGACATAATTAAGGGGCTAGTTGATAAATATAAGAAGAGAGTAGAACTTAGACCAGATCCTGCCATTACGCTTAAAGCAGAAGAAACTGAAAAAATCATACTGAAATTGTTGCCAAAAGAAGCAAAGGCATCCAATATACTATTCGATCATCAAAGAAGTCAAGTTATTATTGAAGCAGAGAAGCCAGGCCTTGCAATTGGTAAACAAGGAAGTATTCTAAGAGAGATTAGAGAGAAAACACTATGGATTCCTACTATTAGAAGAATGCCTGCAATAAGAAGTCAACTTATCGAAAGCATAAGGAATGTGTTGTATGATAATTCTAATGAAAGAAGACGATTCTTGAATAAAGTCGGACATAGAGTCTACGACGGTTGGCTGAGAGGCAAAAAAAACGAATGGGTGAGAATAACTTATCTAGGCGGTGGAAGAAGTGTTGGTAAAAGTTGCATACTACTCCAAACTCCAGAATCCAGAATTCTACTAGACTGTGGAATTGATATTGCAAATAACGATGATGCATACCCTTTCTTAGAATGTCCCGAGTTTAGGATTAATGAACTGGATGCAGTTATTGTTACGCACTCCCACTTAGATCACTGCGGTTGTGTACCGTTGTTGTTTAAGTATGGATACAAAGGACCGATATATTGTACTTCTCCAACAAGAGATGTTATGGCTTTGCTGCAACTAGACTTTGTTAAGATACAAGTTAATTCAGGTCAAGATCCAATTTATACTAGTACTGAAGTCGAACAAATGGTTAAGCACACAATTACTTTGAATTATGAAGAAGTTACCGATATAACTCCAGATGTGAGAATTACACTGTATGATGCAGGCCATATTCTTGGTTCATCTATGATTCATATGCACATAGGTAATGGTTTACACAACTTATTGTATTCAGGTGATATGAAGTATGGTAAGACTTTGTTGTTAGATCAAGCACACACTAAGTTCCCCAGACTAGAGACTTTAATGATTGAGTCGACTTATGGAGGAAGAGATAACGTTTTGCCGCCTAAGACTGAGAGTGATGAAGGACTAGGACAAATAATGGCCGAGACTGTTAAACGAGGCGGAAAAGCTTTGGTTCCAGTATTAGGTGTAGGTAGAGCTCAAGAAGTTATGTTAATCATTGACAAACTGATTAAGGATAAGAAAATTGATCGAATTCCAGTTTATATTGATGGTATGGTGTACGACGTTACTGCAATCCATACAGCATATCCAGAATTTCTAAATAAAAATTTGAGAAAACAAATATTCCATAAAGATCAGAATCCATTCTTATCTGATGTATTTAGCAGAGTTGGATCTGCAAAAGAGAGAAGGCAAATAATCGAAGAGAAAGGCGCTTGCGTAATTGTCGCTACATCAGGTATGCTTGTTGGCGGAGCGTCTGTCGAATATCTAAAAGCTCTTGCAGATAATCCTAAGAATTCTTTAGTATTCGTAAACTATCAAGGAGCTGGTTCTTTAGGTAGAAGAATCCAAATGGGTGAAAAGGATATTAACATGGGTAATACAGCTAAACCTGACATGATGCATGTTAAAATGGAAATCCATGTTGTAGAAGGATTTAGTGGTCACTCAGATAGAAATCAGTTAATGAACTTTGTTGCTAGATGCGAGCCAAGACCTAGAAAAGTTATAGTTAACCACGGCGAGAGTTCGAGATGTTTAGATCTTGCTAGTTCAATGCATAAACAATACAGAGTTGAGACTGTAGCACCTAGGAACTTAGAAGCAATTAGAATTAGATAGTTTATTTGTGAACTATCTCGACGTATTCTGGTGTAAAGTATATTTCTATATCTTTCTTTTTTGAAAATAGTTCTATCTCTTCAGAGTGAGCATCACAAACTTCCCTTATGTCACATTTAGAACATACTTTCTTTCGTACTAAGTCCTTCTTATACCAATACTTGCATGGAACCTGGAACAGCCAAGTTAGCTTTCTACCAATATCAGATGATTTATCATAAACTTTAGTTTTGAAATGTTCTTCATCAATTAATCTACCAACAGTTTTACACATGTCGCACATGAATGTTTTACCTTTTTCATGGCTTTTGTATATCTTTGCAGCTTTTTTACACTTAGGACATTCAATTTCTTCACCGTGCCACTTGTGTTCTTTCATGGTAACATAATCACAATTAGGACAAACTATTGATGCTTTATCTTCAATACAGTCAAAACCGCATTTGGGACACTTAGGTGTTTTCTCTGTCATCTCATTAATCCCTCGTCAATTTCAGCAGCTGTTAAGTATTTATTAAATATTCTTAACTCGTCGATTGTCCCATCTAATGGTTTGTCTTCACCATTAACTGAAAGCTTGTTTCCTATTCCTATTTTATTATTAAGAGTGAACCCCGGATTAACAATCTCTTGTTCTTTGGCAACTTGGTTGTCTACCACCAAACTCATCATGTCTGCTAGAACATCCCATCTGAATACAACCAATTTAAATTCTGTTGTCCAAGTTGAATCTAATGGATATTCAAGCAAATTGTCTTTCAGTTGTATGTGTAGCTTCGAGTCTTCTACGAATATTTTAAGATCTCCTCTGTCAGAGAAGATGTAATGTATTCCAGAAAGATCATTGAATTTTACCCAAAATGAGACCGTACCGATCATTCTGGTTAGCACATCATGCGGAAAACTGTCTTTAACTAAATACGCATCTCCAGTTATTGTTGCCCCGTTCACAACTTTAGCAGGATTGTATGATATGGTGTTGGCACCTAAAGGCACCAGATCGATGTCGTTTCCGTCATAGATACAAACTTCATCCTGATCAAATGAACAATATAGTACTTCCCCATCTAAACTACCCATAAAGAGATCATCCCCGACGAAAAATGAAGGAAATACTTGTCCCGTTAAGCTCACATAAGGGTTAATTGTCGGATTGGATAATTCAGCAATACTATATTTTATAACTTCAATTCCTGATGAAACTAAATCAGATTCGCTAATTTGGTTAACGTTACCCACCAAGTAAACTCTGTACAGATTGTTAGCAGGATCTAAAACAGAATCATAATTACCAGTCCACACACTTGCATCAATATATAATACAGGAGCATTAATGAACGAACCATATAGTGCAGCCAAGAGTTGTAGCTGTTCGGTGTCTTGATCTCCGTTCGCATCTCGCTCGACAATAACAACTTCTTCGAATGTTTCCCAATAATTCACAATATTACTATAAGTTACAGGTGTAGGAGCTATGTGTCCATAAATGGGATCATCCTGCACAACAGTTGGCACCCCTTTAGAATGGGTGAACCAATATAAAAGATTAGAGCCATGTTTACTCATCATTTCGTCAAGATGCCAGTCGACAATATTTGCACTAAATCCAAAATATGCATAGTAATTATATTTCCTCATTTCTGTCTGAGTATAATCATTCCAAGTTGCAATAGGAATCAGAGTTAACAAATCTGGAAGTTGTTCATTTTTGTAAATCATAAATACAGGATCTTCGGAATATTTCGTTTCGTCTTTAATATTAGGAGATCTTACACTTACTTCGACTGTTGATTCATCTGAAACGCCCTCATCATTAGTTACTGTTAGCGTTACAGGATATAATCCAGGCATGGAGTAGCTATATGTAAATTGATCTAGGTCTTTTGTTTCGCCATCACCTAAAGTCCAGACATAGTCTAAGTCATCATCTTTCGCGTCATAACTCTGCGAACCGTTAAAAACAATAAATTCCGAATGTTTGTACAAATCTTCATTTAATGGAGAAGAAATTATTGCGGTTGGCCTTCCAGGCAAAAACACAGCATACTTACCAAATTCAGCGATAGTTGACTCCGGTGTCGCCAGATTGATCTTTTTGTCAATGTCGGTTGCCAGAGGTAACCATTTATCTTGAGAAGTATCAAAATGTTTTAGTATTAACGATTTTTCGTCAACCCCCTTAGGTACAAGAGCTTCTTTGAATTTAAGTTTAAAATTCAGATCTCCTACTAATAACAAAGTATCTTCAGGGGTTATTCGGTGCACTTCGCTAGCCAGATCAGGAGATGATGATTTGGTGGCCTCCAGACATACGTTAGCTTTTTTAGCATTTTGTGGAAATTGCAGTCTTGTCCCCTCAGGTATTTGTAGAGAAGCAGAACCAGTCTCAAGATAAGTATAATCTTTCGTCGCACCATTACTATCTAATTGAACATCTTTACAACTTCTGAATACTGTATTAATTTGAGTACAAGTTCCTTTACCCTCTACGTTAAGAGCAAGTTTTTTTGTCTTAGGTATTTCATAACAGTCAAAATAAGGATAGTCTTGGTAACAAAAATCACCAACAAACATTGAATTTAAGAATTCTCCATCTTCGTAAAGAAATACATTTTTTTGTACATTTGCAAGTAAACTATTCTTAATAATAGGATAACCTTCTATCACAGGGCTATCTAAAATATCTAGTCTGTGAAATAAGTCTAGAATACATACTTCGTTAACATTCTCTTGTATAGTTAGTTCTTCGTTTCTTGCAGAAGCATAATCGTCAGTCATTGTATCAGTAATTGCCCTCATGTCGGAAGAAAACTTAACAACATCAATTGAAATCCCACTCGTTCTAATTGATTTTAACGAAGTTAATGCAAAATAAAGAAGAATTATAATTACAAACGCAGCTATTAGAAATCTAACTAGCTTTTTGGCCTCAACATTTGCATTTTTGTTTCTGAAAACATTCATTCTACTCTTAATCGTCTCTTGTTAGGCTGATGTAGTTAACTAAATCATCACCAGTATCTGCAACAAACCAATTACCTTGTACACAAGTACTTGGCATGCCTGACGTTAGAAGTGTGATTATATCAGTTTCACCATCTTGCCAAGTATCTTTGTTACCGTCATCACCACAACATTTCTTATAGTTTCCAAACGATGTGTCGTCTCTCCAACAACCAGTATCGCCCATATTATTACAAGGGTTAGCTAGCAGTACACCACCTTCACTGATTATCCTACAAACTCCTTCAGCATAATCCGCATCGTTTATGTATTCAGCATCCACACAACCTCGCGGATTATCTTGATCTGTTATGTACCATGTTTCGGATTCATCATCACCGCAACAAGGCGCGTTATCATGACTAGAACCGTCTATCCAGCAATATGAATCGTATAAATCTTCACAATTTCCAATATTAATTCCTTGATTAGTACAATATTCGAATGAGTTGTCTCTATCCATCCCAGTTTCATTAATTACACAAGCATACTTCCATTCAGACTTAGACTTACCTGGATTGTCAAGCCAGATTGTCTCACCAGCACATTCTTCTTCTGATTGACAAACCTTTCCTGCGTCATCCTCAGCAATAGTCCAGTTTCCAGCAATAGAATCACAGAAATATACTATGGTTGATTCACTTTGATCTTGACATATTTGATATTCATTATTACATTCGACTTCGTGTTGTTCACAAGGGCTTGCAGCATTACAGGTATAAATCTCCCCTTTGTTGCATAATTGTTTTTTATTTGAACTTAAAGCATTATCCCCATCAGGAGTACATTCACCCATACCACCACATGCAACTGCATTTTCGCAGATCTCATCATCGCAATCAGCAACACCATTGCAATCGTTATCAACACCATCGGTGCAGTTATTGTATTCGGTGGTGCTTAAAGTATAGACAAGCGGTATCTTGTTATTAATAGGACAATCGTCACAAGCATCGCCCAGACCATCTTCATCTTGATCTAATTGATCAGTGTTTTGTGTGAGTAAGCAATTATCTACATCATCCGCAATCTCATCTTCATCGGAGTCCGTAATACATTCTCCAAAGATAGTACCAACATAATTGCATTTGGAACCACAATATGAACATTCCGAATCTTCGCATTTGTTCCAAAACCCAGTACCGCATTCTTCACAAGAATTACACATATCATCACAAGCAGGATCTGCAGGGTGTTCTACACCGTCAATCATACAGCCCGCAACATCGCAGACACCATCCGCATCGTTATCTAATCCATCGGTGCAAGAGTCTAAATCGTTCTCCACATCACAAACGTCCACAACACCATCATTATCTTCATCGTTTAATGTAACATCAATCACAGGATTAATGCAACTATCACAATCATAAACACCATCATGACATTCTTTAACACAGTGATACTGTTCTACAAACATTCCATAGTTAGGATCTGAAGAATCAGTCACACAGTATTCCCACAGCTCTTCAGTATTGGTAATCATATCCCAGCTGTCATCAATCTCATAACAATATTTGTGCATATCATCTAAATCAATATAGTATGCATCTGTCGGGTCACCTAACTTATAAAAGTCATAATCTCCTTTAGTATTATCGGTTGGCCAGCAATCAGAAACATCTGGACTTCCATCGCCATCATAATCAGTTAGAACAGTTTCATCCACTTGACCATTGCAATCGTTATCAACACCATCACCTAATCCACAATCAGGCAATTCTTGAGAGCAAGCTAAATCTTCGTAATTAGTATAGCCCATATCAAAAGCAACAGGATCGTGTGTTTTTTGACAGTCGCAACCATCTTCATAGTTATTATTTGAATCAAAATAACCATTAAAGCAACTACAATCTATTGTGTAATCAATATCGCAATCAATATTACAACTTGCAGAAGCTCCAGATTCAGAACAAGTGTTTAAGCAAGCACACATCATGTTTTTCTCATTGAATGTGTAGGTAGTTTGTCCGCAAGGTGTTGTGTCGAAGTTATCATCACAAGTCGCTTCAGGCCAAGTACAATCTGCAGAACAAGTAACGACATCATCACTCACCATACTAGCAAGAGTAAAATCATCGATACAATAATTATTGCATGTTTCTGTTTTAGTATTACTCTCAGTACACTCAGCACCACACACATCTTTTAAGCAAGTGAATCCTGAGTTACATGAAGATATCGAAGTACATGTCTGTTCTGTTGCTCCAACCCTGGATCTTAATGAGTCATCTCCTTCGCAAAGTTCGCAAACCATACAACCCGGATCGTTCGCACAATTGCCTAGCGGATTCTGACTACAGCAATCTCCGCCGCCAACAGTGAGAGTTTGTACATATATCGGGGTTCCTGGCACCTCCGTGGCCATTGTTTCATCTATATAACAAGCAACTGCAGTACTTCCAGCATCCCCTGAGTTACATTCAAATTTCTTTCTATATTCTCCAGAGTGTTCAATCCAACCAACGAAAGTACATCCAAGATCATCTGCAATCTCTATACTATCCAGGTTTGGCGCGTTTGCAGTACAGTATACTTCAATAGTTTCACCAGGGCAAGGATTCAATTTAGATACTTCAATTCCAGATAAAGATACTTCACAATCTTCATCATTAGGCAACGTGTTTAGACCTTCATAATCTAAAGTACCATCACAATCATTATCTAAACCATCATCACATATAGTCTCGGCAGGCAGTAGTCCGGTACAGTCTTCCCAACCTTGTGCACCTAAGCAAGTCTTTTCTTCTCCTTGACATTCTCCTTGTTGATTATCACAAAGTTCCATCTCCATATTATAATCATCAGAGTCTATTCCATCCTTGCAATTATTATCAATACCATCACATACTTCTGCAGCATCAAGATTAATCTGCGCATTAGAATCATCACAATCACCTGCAATAGTAACTTGCCCTGCTGCGCATGCACCCGCACAAGAAGATTGAGCAGTATTTATGTTTCCAAACTCATCACCATCGGAATCAGTGTAGCAAGTCATGGTTGCAAGATTCTCATCAACATCACCATCACAATCATTATCTAAACCATCACATATTTCAGAATCAGAAGGACTTATCTCCGCATCAGAATCATCACAATCCCCATCTTGAGTAACATATCCAACATCGCAGAAATCATAACAAACTTGAGTTAATGTGCTTCCGTAACCGTCATTATCAGAGTCTAAATAACAGTCCAGTAAAGGAAGATTCTCGTCTTTCTCACCATCACAATCATTATCATCATCGTCACACACTTCAACAGGTTCAGGACCACACTGATCACAAGCATTCCTTAGCGCATATTCGATCGATCCAATTTCATCAAATAAACCATCACAATCTTCATCCCCGCCGCCACAGGCTTCGACAGGCGTATCGCCACAACCGCCGCAAGCATTGGTTAATGCATATTCGATCGATCCTATTTCATCAACTAAATCGTTACAATTATCGTCTAAAGAATTACAAGTTTCTTGTGCGCCTGGATAAACTAAATCGTTATCGTCATTGCAATCCAGATCACCGCACTCACCACCTTGAATGCTGTAACCATCATTATCATTATCAGTACAGATCAAACAAGTTTCGTTAAGTGTTGGGTCATTATCATCACAATCGTAAATTACAGGATCATAATTTCCATTTAAACAGTTGGCAGGATTTTGCCAAGGTTCACAAACAATACACTTTTCATAATCTTTCCCACCCATATTTTCGTTGCAGTAACCATCACCATCTAAGTCGTATGCGCAATGCGCACCAGCGTCTGTTGGTACACAACCAAGATTACAAGGTAAAACCGAAAAAGAACCTGGAGCGTATGGACCATATCCCGGGGAGCCATCAGGATAGTATATATGATTCCCGCATTTTGCTTCATTTATACTATTAGAGCTAAAACAATTATCAGTAAATTCTTTAATAACGCCCGCAGAATTCACAAATCTGCTTATCGATGGAATCATTTTAAATGTTGTCCCATGAAGTGAATATTCATTAGCATAGTATTCTTCTAAGTTATTTAATTCGCTACATGCGCAATATCTCACCTTATCAGTTCCAACAAATATTGTATCAACTAAGTCATCGCAATCCTCATCAACTCCATTACACTCAGTTAACTCAGAAACTCCCGGATTCACATTAAAATTATCATCATCACAATCAATATCACCACAGTCTCCACCTTCTATACTGTAGCCATCACCATCATTATCAGTACAAACTAGACAGTTTTCATTAACTGTTGGATCGTTATCGTCACAATCATAAACGGGCGTACCGTAGTCCTCATTAGCACAATCTGGATCGTCATCAGGAGTACAAAGTAGACAACGTTCATAATCAGTTATTGTTGTGGATGATGATAAAAATGAATTACAGTAACCATCCCCATCTACATCATAAACACAATGAGCGCCTTCGCTTGTTGTAACACACCCAAAAGGACAAGGTCTAGAATGTAATGTAGCTGCATCCTGAGGACCATAACCTGGAATTCCTTCACCAAAAAACAGATTGTTATTGCAAATCGATTCATAAAAGTTTTCGTCGCTACAAAGATCCGCATATTGCTGTGGCACACCATAATGATTGTTGAACAAAGCCTTAGACGGAATATAACTTAAAGATACGCCACCATCAGAGTATTTAATCGGTGAATTTTCTTCAATAGAATTAGACTCACTACATGCGCAATATCTTACAAAGTAAGAACCAACTATGATTTCATCTATGAGGGTATCGCAATTTTCATCTACACCATTGCAGACTTCCTGCGCACCAGGATAAATGTCAGGATTATTATCATTACAATCAATAGTACCACAGTCTCCGCCTTCGATACTGTAGCCATCATCATCAATATCCGTACAACTTAAACAATTTTCATCAACTTCCCCATTACAATTATCATCTATATCATTAGAGCAAATCTCAGTCATTCCTTGGTTGACATTAGCATCTTCATCATTGCAATCATAAACAGGAGTTCCATATTCGCCATTCTCACAATCAGGATCTTCATCAGGCGTACAAAGCAAACATCTTTCGTAGTCTGTAGTTACTGATGAACTAGCAAGGTGTAAATTACAATAACCATCATCATCTATATCATATTCACAATAGGCACTCTCATCTGTTGGTACACAACCAAGATAGCATGAGTTGTAAAGCCCGAGTGGCTCGCTACTAGTTGGAACCCCAGTCCCATATCCTGGAGTGCCGTCATTGAAGTAAGGCTCATTTTTACATGCTGCTTCAAGAATGGCAGTAGGGCTAGTACACACATCTTCTTTTTGTTTCGACACACCGAGGGCGTCTTTATACTGAGTGACAGATGGAATATGAATTAAAGAAACAGTATCGTGAGGATTAATGGTAGGGGAATTTTGTTCAATAAGATTATCTTCAGTACAATCACAATAGTATAGTTTGAATGGACCAAAACCTACTGAGGACATTTGTTTTGCATCTATAAAACCATCACAATCATCATCGACATCATTACAAGATTCTTGTGCACCTGGATAAACGTTAGGATTGTCATCATCGCAATCTACTTCCCCGCATTCGCCACCTTGAATACTGTATTCATCTAAATCAACATCAGTACAAACTAAACATCCTTCATCTACTTCACCATTACAGTTATCATCTATTTCATTAGCGCAAACTTCTACCGCATCAGGATTAATATTGGAATTAGAATCATCACAATCATAAACAGGAGTTCCGTAATCTTCATTCTCGCAATCAGGATTTTCGTTCGGTGTACAAAGTAAACAACGCTCATAATCGTTCATGTTCTGTGAGGTGGAGAGTAAATTGTTGCAGAACCCATCTCCATCCTGATCATAAATACAATGTGCACCTTCACTCGTTGTATCACAACCAAGAGGACAAATCATAGAAATTAATTTAGATGCACTTCCTGGGCCGTATCCAGGGATGCCAGCACCATAGAACAAAGCATTGTTACATGTTGCCTCGTAAAGAATATTAGCATAGCATGAATCTGGACTTTCATACCAGTTTCCTGCGTGGCCTTTGTATTTGACTTTTGAAGGTATATAGTTGAGCAGGACACCGCCATCCGTAGGATCTTTTTCTGGCGAATCTTCTTCTAGAATGTTAGATTCAATGCAGGCACAGTATCTGACAATGTAGGAGCCAATAAACATTTCATCTATGAGAGTATCGCAATTTTCATCTACACCATTGCAGACTTCCTGTGCGCCTGGATAAATGTTAGGATTATTATCATCGCAATCTTTGGCACCACAGTCACCACCATATGTGCTGTAGCCATCGACATCATTATCTACACAAGGAGAACAAGCGCCATCTACGCATTGATAATCTTGCACGCAGTGATTGTCAGTAACACAAGAATTCCTGCATTCAGCGGTGTTCAATCTCACATAAGGATCACAAGATTGACATGCAATATCGTCATCGCAAATAGTATTAGAAGTCATTGTGCAACTAGCTCCGCTTTGAGCATTATTTGGTTCACAGGTCATGTCACCATAGTAGCAGATACCTCCATCAACATATCCGTTGCCGCGAATTGATACGCCAGTAGCTGAACTTGCTTCGCCGTCAGTGCAAGTCCCTTGTCCAGAGTAACATATATCAGAGATAAATGTGTTAAGAGGAGATGCAGCGTGATAGCCATCCTGATATATATAGTGAATATCTTCATAGTAACAACGCCTAGTGCTTGTATCTTTGCACCCAGTATAAGAGTAATAGCAGTTGTTTGCTGCAAAATAATGTCCAGGACATAGTCCAGTTTTACTAATTGTTAGGACACTGTAACCAGGAGGTGTTGATGTCGAGCAGCCAGCACAGTCAGAATCAACAATGTCTATATCACCATCACAATCATTGTCAAGTCCATCATCACAAAAAGTTTCAGAAGCAGTACAAGGACTACATTCGTTATCTATACAGTTATTGTCTGTAATACAATGACTGTCTTGAGTGCAAGAAGTTCTGCAAATATTACCGTTGCAATTATATGCACCGCATGATGTTGTTGTCTGAGAAGTGCACGCACCACCTGAACAAGTAGATTGAGTCTTAGCTTCATAAACATTTCCTGAAATAATTCCGCATGTAGCTGGAGGACAACTAGTTCCCCCTATTTGTGTTGAACAGTATCCTGAACCGTCACATGCTTTCCCTGTGTAAACTAATCCGTTTCTACAGAATGGTTCATCAATACAAATTGTTCCTGCAGCGACGTTATAAGAAGGAGGACTGCACTTGCCAACCGATCCCGAAGTACATGATCCAAACTTAGTTCTGCACCCTTCATTTTCAATTATTTTTTCACAAGAAACTTGCGATTGCCAAACTCCTGAAGTGCATGACTTGTAATACTCATCGTTATAACATTTCTCATAACCGTTTGAAAACTCATTACCGGATGAATCATATATACATTTATTTTGAGAGTGGCATCGTTTTGTTCCAAAAAAATCAAGATCACATTGATTACTTTTACAATCCGAATCTGTTGTACAAACTTCTCCGTTTGTTAATTTACAGTCTATATCATTAGCATCCATATACCCATCACAATCGTTGTCCACCCCATCGGAACATAAACCAGATTCGAATTCTTTACATGAAACACATTCTCCGCTTAAACAAAAATAGCTACTATCTGCACAATCAGCATTTGATGAACAAGTTGTTTTACAAGTATAACTTGCACAAGCATATGCGCCACAATCATCATTGGAACAACAATTTGATGATGCAGAACCTACACAACCAGAACCGCAGCAAATGCCATCTGCATTTAGTGATGATGCGGAGAGATAGTCGTTAGGATTTACATCTTTGTCACAAGAATCTCCATCAACACAAAGGGAACAATCGTTACGATAAACCCCCAAATCGTCTTCGCAAACTTCGTTAGGATCACAATTTATTTGAGTATAACTTGAAGGTAAAACTGCTCTAGATACCGTAACCGAACATATTCCTGTTGGAGAAAATCCAGGGTGTGCATCATTATCGCATAGCCTTAGTTCATCACCTGCATGATTTCGAGTATAACAATCAGCCATGTATTTACCAATGCTTCCAACCGCAACTTCTTCTTTGTCACAGTGATCAATATTAGAGTCGAGTTCCCCTATTGAACACATTCCACTGTATGGATGTGTATAAGAGTAATAATTATCACTACATCTCGCTCCATTTGTATCAGAAGATGCCAAAACATCACAATGTTCTTTGCATAATCCTTCTACACAAAAATTTGCGTCATTACAATCATTTTTATCAGTACAAGTTTCAGGAACACAATCATTGTTTGAGCACATTTCATTATCTTGACATTGCCAGTCAGCAGTACAATCAACCCATTTTCCATCAGTCATACATTCTTCTTTATCTCCATCACCATCAATATCATGGTGACAGTTTTCATTGTAGTTGCAACTAAATTTAAGACAGGCATTATTATTGTCATTACAATCAGTCATAATGCCATCAAGTCCTGGATCATATATACACATTCCAAGGGTTATTGATTGCTGCTCGTTGTTATAAGTCGTTATTGGACTTTCAGCAAGACATATGTCCCGTCCTGTGGCTTCAGTACTACTACATATTGCCCCGTCATTGGTATCACATGCACCTGAGGAAACAAGATTATTCTCAAACTGAGAATCAAAAAAACAATTACCTGGAGCAATACCATAAAACGGCTCACAATTACTATCTCCATTGCAGTCAGTATAGCCAGATTTTCGTATATACTTACATTGAAAATTATCACAATAAGTGTAGCAATTATTGCTGTTACAAGGATCCTGTCCAACCACCGCACCGGCAAGATCACACTCATCGTTTGAACAACATTCAGCTTCGTTGGAAGGTGTTGAAGATGCAAACTTATATCCATCAGTTGTGCAGTAGCAAGTCACGCCACCGCATTGAGAAATTGAATCTCCTAACGGAATTGTTGTGGCAGGTGAATTACTGTAAACACACAGTTTTGATTGTTCAGTCCCCGTACATCCCCATCCGTTGGCAGTACACATATCTTCAGTCCCATAATGACAATAATAACCAGATTCCAAATACTCACCGCAGTCAGCCTCAGGAGTTGTATCTCGACCATAATATCTACATTTACAGCAATCAAAGGCACCATTTCCTGCACCAACCCAACTCAAAGTCCACGCAGGCATACATATGTTGGTACCGGGAATACATTTAGGAGTATAGACATTGAAACAGGCATTATTACACTGTCCAGCAGGATCAGCAATGTACAAACAATAGTTCGAATTATCCGGATCAACCATCGAAGAATCACAAGTAGTTCCTGATTGTATGCTGGTATGATACAAAGTTGCATTAACGCCAACACAAAGAATCAAAAGTACTATTGAGAACAAGAAAATACTAAGTACTTTTCGTGTTATATTCATTAGTTATTACCTATTTCTAAGAGTGATTACGCACTCTTCTTTCACTTTCTCGTTTATAATTTGTTTACAAAGATCTACGTCTTCATCAAGAGATTTTGTGAGAAAGTAATGGTCTCTACAACCCGATACTAGTTTCTTAGGAATTTGATCACAAAGATTTGGATCTTTGTTTATTGTAGCAAGTTGTGCTTGATATTTTTGTAAACATTCATCTTTAACTTGAGACTTGGGAATCTTCTCGCAAAGCATTCTGTCGTTACTTTCGAGAGCTTTATTCATTAATATTTCTCCTTCACAGGTCATTCTGTTAACATTAGTGCAATGACGTATCTCTCGTGCTTCCGCATCTCCAAGACCAAGAGCTTCATATTTATCTACCGTGGTTAAGGTATTAACAGTTGTCGCAGCAGTTTGTACTTGCACATCACTACCCCCAGTAAGTTGGAGTGTAGCTATAAGAATGACATTGAATACGAGAGAGATAACTAATAGAATCATAAATGCTTTTCGCGCAATGTTGTGATCTCCAGAAGATTGTTTTGCAGTCTGAGCTTCAGAATGTGCAGTTTTAAGGTATTCTTCAATCTCAGCAGGATCATAACCAGAATTGTAAAGTTGTTTTCGTATTTGATCATCAAAGAATCCGCTTTTTTCTTCTTGTTCTATGAAATCAATAATCCTTCGTTTAGTATTATCTTTAGCAGCCATGTTAAAACCCCAGATAAAGGAAAGCAAGAGCTAGCCTAGATTGGCCTAACTTATAGAAGCATGTACCCTCTTTTATTATGCTCTACACCCCTTTTTTAAGCTTAATTTATAAATTCAAAGAAGATTGGTTTATAAATGTTTTGATTGAATAGAATAAGAATTACCTGACAAAAATATTGTGTTTCTCGAGGCCTTTTAGTTCCTGCATTACCCTCTTAATTATTGCTTTTGTTGGGTCCGGCATGAGCTTGACTCTCTTTCTCAAATCTTCAAATGATTCAAAAACAGTTTCGTCTCTTTGTTCTAGAATTTCCCACATGTGTTTCTTTCCTAATCCAGGTAAGAGCTCTAGTTGATGCATCCTCATAGTAAGAGGTTGCGCTTTATTGAAGAATTCTACAAAGAAAGGTTCATTCTTGACAACCAAATCCTTGACAACGTATTCCAGCTCAGCTTTTGCTGTTGAAGTTAGTTTTTCGTAAGTCAACTTACCAGAAATGTGGTGAATTTGATCTCGCTTACCTTCGCCAACGTAAACTTCGGCTAAAGGTTGTAGAAAAACTTCTTTTTTAGGAACTAATTCTAGAAGTGTGAATTTTGAAGAACCGATACCTTGAACAATTGCAGTCTTTTTATGACTAGGACGCTTGTCGTAAGAATAACCATTTGGCAGAAAGTCTAGTACAACTACTATCTCCTCTCTCTTCTCGAGACTTTCCTGCGGTTGATCCATCATTCTTCTTTTTTCTCTTCAGGTTGTTCTTCTTTAACATCTTCTTGAGGCGTCTCCTCTGTTGTTTCTTCAGCTGTTACTTCCTCAGCAACAGTTTCTTCCTCTTTTTTCTCTTCTTCCTCTTTTATGACTTTGTGCTTTTTTCTTGCTTCTTCAGCCTTTTCAGCGTAAGGTTTGATAACGTCAGCAAGCTTCTGAGCACTTTCGTTTGTAACCGAAACAGTGTATCCTTGCAATATCAATTTTACTTCCTCTGGCGTTGGAGGCAAAATGTCTACAAGTTTTGTTATGTGAATATCTTTTAATCTTGACACACCTAATCCTTCTAAACCTTTGCAAAGCTCGTCATTATCTTTCTTAGTTAACAAAGGAAATTGATTTAGGTATTCTTCCGTTTTATTTGCTCTGTAATTTAGTTCTTCATCCCTTTTCTTAATTTTGTTTAGCTCTTTCTTTAAGTGAACCATTGAAATGGGTTGTTCTGAAACTACTTCTGGTTTTGACATCTTTTAAATCCTCCTCGTTATCCCCCAATAAAAAATAAAATTATAATTTTCGAAGATGTACCGGGTGTACAATAAAGGTCTTCTCCTTGTTTCCGTCTCTGGCTTCAACAAGATAACAACTACCTCTTCTGCCTTTGACTAGACCACTACCACCGTGAAATCTTCTAGGATACATACCACCTTGAATCGCAGGTTCTGCTTTAAAACAAACTCTAACTCCTGGTTCGAGTTCTTGGAAAAATCTGCTTATGCTGATCTTACCTTTTTGACGCCTACTCTTCTGTAGCTTATGTCTTGTTTTCCTTCTGCTTCCGCCTACTCTATCTACCATGTTTCATCACTTTTTTTCTCCTATTTGAACTATATAAATATGACTACTGCAATCGAAGTTAAATCACTATTATAAAAACCTTGCGGTTAGCGCTCAGAAGGCAATATAAAGCGTTTTGGACTACTCTCAAATAATTAATTAATAGAAACATTTAAATAGCTGACTTATTTCTATTTTAGTTAGAACTAAGTTAGATTTAGTCTAATTAGGGGTTAAAACTCATCAAAAGGAGGGGCATAATATGAAGAACTTTTTTAATAAGGTCAAAAGTAAAATAGGGGGTGCTCCTGAGGACGATTATATGATTCCACAGGAAGAAGATGAGGGCTACGTTGAAATTTCTCCAACATCATCCGCATCAAGCGCAGGATCTAAGGTTATTGTGAGACCATTCATGCTTACTGACTTTGCAGACACTAAACCAATTCTAGATTCATTAAGAGAAGGTTATACTATTGCTTTAGTAAACATTAAACCTCTTAAAGATAAGGATTTAGTTGAGCTTAAAAGATCAATTAACAAGTTAAAGAAGACTTGTGACGCAATTGATGGTGATATTGCAGGTTTTGGAGAAGATTGGATAACTATTTGTCCATCATTCGCACAAATTCACAGGGAAGCTCCTGAAGAAGTTTATCAAGGTTCACCACAGCCAACTTCAAGAGATACTAATAACTTTGAAACTTATTAATTTTTTATTTTTTTACTTCATCTTTATTCTTTAGAAAGTTATTTAAACTTTTTTTATTTCTATAATATTATGGCTGATTCAGAACCCGATATACTAACAGAACAAGATTGTCCATTTTGTCATAAAAAGACTTTGACAATGATGGAACAAGAAAGAGAAGTTCCTTATTTTGGAAAGGTGTTTGTATTTTCTATGGATTGTTCTAGTGATGGGTGTAATTATCATAAAGCAGATATTGAATGTGCAGAGACACATGAACCTTCTAAGTATGTTTTAGAAGTCACTTCTGAAGAAGACATGAAAGTAAGAGTAGTTAGATCGTCTCAAGCAACTATTAAAATCCCTAGAATCGCAACAATAACTCCAGGGCCTGCATCTAATGGATACATTACAAATGTTGAAGGAATCTTGAATAGAATTAAAGTTCAAACAGAAAAATTAAGAGACGAAGCAGATAGTCCAGAGGAACGGAAAAAGGCCAAGAATATGGTTAAGAAATTACAGAAAATAATGTGGGGAGAAGATTCAATAAAAATAACTATTGAAGATCCTACAGGTAATAGCGCTATAATCTCTGAGAAGGCTGTAAAGTCGAAGATGAAATAAGGATTCCTTGTGCAGATACTTCTCCTAATTCTTTGAATTGTTTTCCGTCGGCTTGTGGTTTTCTAAACCATTTATATTTCGTAACAGATGATGCGTCAGGTTGTGCAATTGAGATTCTATAACCGTTTCTTTGCGGTTTAATTCTATACGTAACATAATCCCCTTGTACAATTGCATCCTTTAATGTTCCTTGACCATTACACTCAAAGACATATATTCCACTCAGACCAAATGTTTTTGAAGAATGGCAATCAGATCCAGCAAAAAGTGCGAATGGATCTAGATTTCTCGCCACATTAAGCACGGCTCGCGCATTATCAGATGTGAACGCTCTATTACCGCTAGTTAGTTCAAGATGTATCTTACCTTCTAGACCCCAGTCTTCAAAAAGATAAGGTCTTTTTTTAGGAAGTTGATCAATGTATGCTCTGAGTTTATCTTCACGTTTAACATTAGGAACTAATCCTTCGGTTCTTGAGAATAATAAACCACCGTAAGCACAAGGGTGAGGAAGATTAACTATTGCGTTATGTTCTGAATAGAATTCTAAGACATCAATTGGGTGAGGTCTTGACAATGGTTTCTCGAAGAAAGAGTAATCATCAAGAAAGTTTGATATATCATTAGGATCTAAGAAAAGACCAATCATGTGACCAAATAAAGATGAGATTTCAACGCCTTGAACTGTGGGCTGGCCATTGTATCTTGGAGCCATGTTGTGCTCTGTCAAAGCCATGTAAGATAATCCTAATCGTTTTCGACATGCTCTAGCAGCGCTCATCCTGTCAGCCCATCTAACATCTTCAACATCCATAGAAGATAAATGCACATGCGGATCAAACGGAGATCCTTTTTTTCCAGTTGCAAGTCTAAGCAACATTTTAACTAATCCGTTGTTACCGTTTTTTCTATGCTTCAACCACGTCACCCAAGTATCTCTAATAAGAAGAATCGAGCTAATAATATCCCAACCAATGCCCTCCTATCAAAAATTAAGTAAATAGTTAATATATAAACGTTTATAGTCTGTGTAAGTAGTGACTTATCTTCGATAATTTTATTAAGATTGTAACTTAGTTCTGCAAGTATGGTTAAAATTGGAATAATTGGTGGTTCTGGATTAGATGATCCTAAGTTGATAGAGGATCCTAAAGATGTTGAAGTTGATACGCCTTATGGAAAACCTTCTTCTCCGTTAAAGTGTGGAAAAATAAAGGGAGTAGATGTTGTTATTCTTGCAAGACATGGAAGAAAACATACAATACCTCCAACTCAAGTTAACAATCGTGCAAACATTCATGCGTTAAAGGAAACAGGATGTACACATATTATTGTTACGACAGCATGCGGAAGTTTGAGAGAAAAAATTGGTCGAGGAGACTTTGTTGTGCTAGATCAGTTTATTGATTTTACAAAGAAAAGAGAATATACGTTCCATGATGAATTTAAGGATGGAGAAATGGCGCACTGTCCAATGGCAGAACCGTTTTCTAAAGAACTTAGAACAACATTAATTGATTGTTGTAAAGAGTTAGAATTAAAATTTCACGAGAAAGGAACTGTGATTACAATTGAAGGTCCAAGGTTTTCTACAAAAGCAGAGAGCCACATGTTTAGAGCGTGGGGTGCAGACGTTATTAACATGAGTATTGCGCCGGAGTGCGTGTTGGCAAACGAGATTGGCTTACCTTATGCCGCTGTAGCGATGTCAACAGATTATGATTGTTGGAAAGAAAACGAAGCACCAGTTACGTGGGAAGCAGTATTAGAAATCTTCAAAGAGAATGTTAGTAAAGTTACTAAGCTGTTAGTGGCAACTATTGAAAAAGTAGGTGATAAGTAAATGTCAGATATAAAATCAAAAATTAGGACAGTACCTAACTGGCCAAAAGAAGGAATAATGTTTAGAGATATTACAACTTTGATAAAAGATCCTGAAGGATTAAAGTTGAGCGTTGATGATTTTGTTGCAAGATATAAAGAAATGAATATCGATGTTGTTGTCGGCATAGATTCTCGAGGTTTTATTATGGGTGGCGCGATTGCTTATTTGCTTAACAAAGGTTTTGTACCTGTGAGAAAGAAAGGTAAATTGCCTGCAGAAACTGAGAGCGTAGAGTATGAACTGGAGTATGGTACAGATTGTGTGGAAATTCATAAAGATGCAATCTCACAAGGGCAGAGAGTGGTTATTGTTGATGATTTAATTGCAACAGGTGGAACGGCATTAGCGGCTGCAGAGTTAGTTAAGAAACTTGGTGGCGAGATTGTTGAGTTTGCATTTGTAGTTGACTTGCCAGATGTTGGCGGAAGTAAGAAGTTAAAGAATGCAGGATTACCTTATTATGCACAAACTGTTTTTGAGGGCGATTAGATGGAAGATCATCCTTGGATTGGTATAGATGCAATCATTCTTAGTGAAGACAAAAGTAAAGTTTTGTTGATTAAACGAGGCTCTAAAGCGTACAATGGTTATTGGGGTTTTATTTCTGGGAAAGTTGAATGGGGAGAAGAGATTAAAGAGACAGTGATTAGAGAAGTTAAAGAAGAGACAAATCTGGATGTTATTGATGTTAAGTTTATTGGTAGATATTATGATAAAAAAGGAAGACATCCTACTAAGACCATGATTTGCCTACCACATTTTTGTACAGTTAAGGGCGAGTTGAAGGCTGGCGACGATGCAGTAGATGCTAAATGGGTTAGTTTAGAAGAAATTAAAAATATGGATTTAGCTTTTGATCATAAACAAATGTTAATAGATGAGAAATTACTTTGACTTTTTCTTCTTTTTTGGTTGTTTCTTAGCGTTTAGTTTTCTTCTTGTAACCAACCAAATGCCTAATGCACCAATAATGATTATAGGAAGACTCAGATATTGTCCAATAGTTAATCCATTGTATAATGGAAAGTCTTTCCAGAATTCTACTATAAATCTAAATATACCGTATATGAAAAAGAAACTCCAGAATACAAAACCATGCGGAAGTTTTTTCATCAGATTAAATTTATACATTATTAGAAATATTACAAAATTTTTGAACGCTTCATAGAGCTGGCTAGGGTGTCTTAATCCCTCGTAACCATCAAACTCCACACCAATCCAGGAGGGAGTGACTCTACCTACAAGTTCTCCGTTAGTAAAGTTACCAAGTCTAACAAACATCGCACCTAGTGCAACAGGGACCATAGTTATGTCAGCTAATCTGTAAAATTTAATCTTCTTTATTCTTGCAAAAATTAGTGCAGCAATAGTCCCGCCAATCATACCGCCATGACTTGCTAATCCACCTTTCCAGATGTACAGTATCTCTAGAGGGTATGTTAAGTAAAAGTCTGGTTCGTAAACTAAACAATGTAATAGTCTTGCGCCAACTAAAATTCCAATCGCCATCCAAAAAACGTAGTCGGCAACTTGATCAAGGTCTTTGAAGACCTTCTTTTCTTTGGCTAATTTCCTTAGTATGAAGAAACCGATTAAGAAAGCTAATGCCATTAGTACACCATAGTATCGTACCTGAAAAGGACCTAATTCTAGCAGTATTGGATTCATAGAGTGAGAGTTATTGGAAGGGTTTATAAATTTTGTTTAATGGATTTATATTATGAAGTGGTTGATGAAACATAAAAGAGAGATCATACGAGTTGTTGTTGTTGCTTTGCTCTTGTTTGCGATGTTTCCAGTACTAGCTAAAATTCTATTTTCTAATACCCCATATTTGTATAAAGCTCTTGAGCAAAATTTTTGGTTATTGGGCGTTACCGTGCTAGCATTTTTAGTTATATCTCATTCAAAAATTAAATCTAACAAGTATGGTCTTGATTGTGTGTTAGTTATTGTTGGTCTAATTTTTATTATAGGGAGTGCATATTCGTTGGTTAGCATCGATTCTTTACCACACTCGTCTCTTAAGGTTAAAGGAGATTATGGTTTTGGTGAAGATAGACAATTGAACAAAGGCTGGATTGACTTAGAATCTGCGAGAGTACTTAGCTTTGCACCTCTTAATGTTCGTGTTCCAGTTTATGGAATCTATCTTATGGATTCAGATTCAGTTGTTCGTAAAGAGATTATTCTTAACGAAGTCTCCGAGGATCTTACAGTCGCAATCCATTTATCTTGGCAAAATAGCTCTGTAGTCGTTTCATCTTTTGGTGAGAAGGATAATAATTATGTTGGTTTGGTTATTAATGGTAATGAGTTTGACGTTTCTGATAGTGTTTTTAAGAGTGAAGAGTACGAAGGATTATGGATTTATGTTAGTGTTCCTGCAAGTTATTTTGTCGAAGGTGATAATATAATCTCTGTTAAATCTCGGCCGGGCGATAAAGTAGTAAAGGTTTCTGAGATTGTTTCAGGGAATGTTTCTTCGATTATTGGCTCTTCAGGATTAGTGCATGAAAATGATAATTTGCTTATTTTTATCTCTGGAGATCGTTCTTTTTTCTATGAAGTTGGAAGTTTGCTTAAAATACTCGGGTTGCTGTTAATTTTCGTAGGTTGTGCAGGAATTCGATGGAAAGATGTTGTTAAAACTAAAAAAGAATTGTTATTCTCTATTGTTTTGTTGAATGCTTTCTTTTATTTATCCTCTATTGCTAAAGAATATTGGTTTGTTTTGTCTAAAGCAGTTAGCTGGATTAATCAAACGTTGTTTGTTCTATTAGGAGTTCCGTCCACTCTTGAATTGGATAATCTCAGTGCCCCAGTGTTTCACATCAAAAATTTCTTTGTTAGCATCTCCACACCATGTTCAGGGATTGCTTCTTTGAATTATTTTATGATTGCAATTGTTGTCATGTTAATTGTTAACTGGAAAGAAATAGATTTTAGGAAAGCCCTGTTTGTTGTTCCTCTAGGGATAGTTGGAATGTTCTTGATTAATACGTTAAGAGTATTTCTTTTGTTAATTATTGGTGCTTATTGGTCTCAAGAAATTGCTATAGGGATATTTCACACGTCTGCTGGGATGATTTTGTTTATAATTTATTTTGGATTGTTTTGGTTCTTTGGTTGGAAGTACATGAGAAAAAGTTAATGTTTTCTTTTTGAAATAAATATTGCTAATGTTATTGCAACTACTAACGCTATTAGTCCAAAGTATAATGGGAATTCTGGTGCATCTTGTGCCATGTTGTGTATTACACACTGGTCATCAACTACGCAGATTTGATTTACACAATCAGTACATTGATCAGGAGCTACCAAAAAATCACAATTTGAGTTGATAGCACATTCTGGAAGAAAATGTCTTTGGCATTCATATGTTTCACAATGTACTACGACATCACACTCATGATTACCTGGAATTTTCCAGAAATAATTAATCGAACCATCATCAAAATAGCAACAAGTTGAACCTATTGAAACCCCACAACAGTTTTGAGAAGAAGGCTCGTCTTGAATATAGCAGGTACCAAACACAGCCCCAGGAGGCGCAGCAAAGACAAAACTGCTAATCAAAAGCAGCCACACAACCATGAGGATTAACGTTTTCATGTGTTAATTTTCCTGTCTTAATGTATTTAAATCTAATTAATAAAAATCCTAAATAACTGAGTTGTCTACGCAACTACAACACATATTTATATATTGTTGCCACTTCTTAGTACTAATTCGCAAGAATAGGGGTTTTCTAGGCAATTTAGAGCTAAACAGGCGTCTACCATGAAACACATCAAAATTGACACAGACTGTGAGGACTATCTTATGGCTAGATACAAGATCCTCGATGAATGGCATAGGGCGTTCATCAAGACAATGCTTGAAAAATATGAATGGAATATAAGAGAAGCAGCACTGCGTACAGGCCTTACACAGATCGAATTTATAGATAAGATCAACCATTATGGAATAAAGCTTACGGCAAGAGATAGACTAAGATAGATATTCCAAAAGGCATAAATAAGAGTGTAAAATATTCTCAGCCATGAGTTTTGATCTATCTAGACTAAAAGAAGTTAGGCAACGATTAGGTATAACGCAGAATGAGTTGTCTAATTTAGCAGGAGTTTCTCAATCATTAATAGCCAAAGTAGAAAGTGGAAGATTAGATCCAACGTATTCTAACGCAGGTAAGATAATTAATGCAATTGAGCAAGCCAGTAAAAAAAGTTGCATTAAAGCAAAAGAAATGATGAATAGCAAGATTGTGAGTTGTTCTCCTGAAGAGAATATTAATTCTGTAGTTGTCAAGATGAACAAGAATGATATTTCACAGATTCCAGTAATTGATAATACAGTTGTAGGACTAGTATCAGAAAGATCTATATTGGATTCAATATCTAATCCACGTAAAACTGTTAGTAAAGCAAAAGAAATTATGGAAGGTGCACCACCAATAGTTTCGTCCGAGACACCTTCTGAAGCAGTAGTAGATCTGTTGAAGCATTTCCCTATTGCACTGGTTAGCGAAAATGGAAAATTGAAAGGCATAATCACCAAATCAGATATAATTACTAAGTTGTATGGTAAAAGATGAATAAACTATTTGTTGGTAAGGTGTTTCTAGCACCAATGGCAGAGGTCACAGATTTAGCATTTAGAATTCTATGTAGAAAATATGGCGCAGATGTTGCGGTGAGTGAAATGGTTAGCGCGAATGCCTTGTCTAGAGATAGTCAAAATTCTTTGAAAATAATTCAAACGTGTGAAGAAGATAAACCACTAGGAATTCAGATATTCGGTCAGAATACTGAGTGTATTGAGAAAGCAGTTAAGATCGTAGAAGACAAATGTGATTTTATTGACTTCAATCTAGGATGTCCTGCACCAAAGATAATTGACCAAGGAGCAGGTTCTGCACTCTTGAAAAGACCAAATAGAATTAAAGAAATTCTTGAAACAATGGTCAGTAATTCTAAAGTTCCAGTTACTGTGAAGATTAGAAGCGGCATCAATAAAGGAGATAATGTTGCAGTTAAAATCGCGAAAATTGCTGAAGAGGCTGGTGTGGAAGCTATTGCAGTGCATGCAAGAAGTCAACAACAAAAATATTCAGGAGAAGCAGATTGGAATATAATTAAAGAAGTTAAAGAAAATGTAGGTATTGCAGTTATTGGAAATGGCGATATTGAAGATGCCATAGATGCTAAACTTATGAGAGAGAAAACAGGATGCGATTCGGTGATGATTGGAAGAGCATCAATGGGTAATCCTCATATATTCAAGCAAGTAAAAGAGTTGCTCGATAATGAAAATCTGATTGATCCTGTTTCCTCACATGAAAAACTAGAAATGTTTAAAGAATATTATAAACTGTGTACGCAGTATGATCTTGACTCTGTTCCAAGAGCTAAAATGCATTTGATGTGGTTCACAAAAGGATTAAAGGGAAGCACAAAGATGAGAAATGCAATATCTAGAATTAAAACTTTTGAAGAAGTTGAAGAATGGGTACAAAAAATAGTTTAAAGGATGTTAATCTTTGCATGGTGGATGACAAACACTTTTGCTTTGGATGTTGCGGTCATGATTATACTACAAAAGAATCTATTATGTGGGGTATAAAGAAAAATACCCTAGAGATGCAAGATTTTAAAGATAAAATTGAGTTCGCAAATAGAGCTAAATTGTTACGTTGTTCAGGAATATGTAAAAACCTCACAGTTTTACCAGATGGAAGGGTTGGTTGTCCTTTGCATCCTGTATGGAATGAAGGTAAGGACTTAAGGTTGAAGCATAAAGATTGTAATACTAAATATTTGTGTAAGGTGTTTTTTAAATATGTCAATGACTGGGATGATGCAAAACGTCAAAGATTCCTTGATTTTGTTGATAGTTTGAAACTGGATTGGTTTGATTATTCCATAAAAATGGATGATGATAGTTTGTTAAAAGAGTTTGAGAAAAAAGAAGGAGAATAATAAATGTATTTGTCAAAGAAATTTATCATAAGAACATTGGCAATTGTGCTTAGCGTATCAGTAATTATGCAGTTAATTCTTTATGCCATGGGCAAAATTAGTGGAATAATGTTCTGGACACAAGTGATTATCGTTGCAGTAGTTGCTTACTGGGGCATACCTTACTTGAATAAATTCAAGTTTTAGATATCGAGTTCGTCAACTTCGTGAGCATGATCTTGTATAAACTCTCTTCTAGGTTCTACTTGATCCCCCATTAAGATTGTAAATACTCTATCAGCTTCAACTGCGTCCTCAATTGTGACTCGTTTTAGAAGTCTGTGATCAGGATCCATTGTGGTTTCCCATAGTTGAGTTGGATTCATCTCACCTAAACCTTTGTACCTCTGTACATTGTCTGGTTCGCCCCTTTCTTTGAATAGTTTTTCTCGTTCTTCCTCAGTATATACATACCATGATTGTTTTCCTTTTCTTATTTTATACAAAGGAGGTTGAGCTAAGTAAATATATCCTTCTTCTATCAAAGGTCTCATGTGTCTAAAGAAGAATGTTAATAGTAGACATGAGATATGGTGACCATCAACATCTGCGTCAGTCATGATAACAATCTTATGATATCTTGCTTTCTCTAATTTGAACTCTTCACCAATGCTAGTTCCAATTGCAGTTATGATTGTTAGAATTTCGTCGTTCTGCATGATTTTTGCAAGTCTAGCTTTCTCTACATTGAGGATTTTACCTTTTAGTGGAAGAATTGCTTGATATTTTCGATCTCTACCTTGCTTCGCACTACCTCCCGCGGAGTCTCCCTCAACTAAGTAAATTTCACATTTTTCAGGATCTTTTTGTGAACAATCTGCAAGCTTACCTGGCAAACTGAAACTATCTAATACGGATTTTCGCCTAGTAATATCTCGGGCTCTCCGTGCAGCTTCTCTAGCTTCCGCAGCACCCACTATTTTTGAAAGAATTTGTTTGGAGATTGCAGGATTCTCTTCCATGAATGTTGTAAGACTACTAAACACAACACCATCAACAATACCTTTAACATTACTGTTCCCCAACTTGGCTTTAGTTTGTCCTTCAAATTGAGGTTCAGGAACTTTTATAGAAACGACAGCAGTTAAACCTTCAAAAGTATCATCTCCAGTTAACTTTAAACTTTTTAGCAGTTTTTTGTCTTCTGCACGCTTATTCATTACTCTTGTTAGTGCAGTTTTAAAACCAGAGAGGTGAGTACCACCTTCTATAGTATTTATATTATTTACAAATGAGAAAATGTTATTATTATAACCATCATTGTACTGCAGTGCGATTTCGCAAATCACATTGTCTTTTTCTTTCTCAAAATAGATCACGTCGTGAATCATGTTTTTATTTCTGTTAAGATGTTCAACAAAGGTTTTTATTCCTCCTTCGTAAATGAACTCGTTTTTCTTATCAATTCTTTCATCTTCAATTGAGATAACTAATCCCTTGTTTAGAAAAGCAAGTTCTCTCATTCTTGATGACAGAGTTTCAAAATGAAAATTGTCAGACTCAAATATTTCTAAATCAGGTTGGAAAGTAACTTTGGTTCCAGTTTCTTCACTATCTCCAACTACTTTCACTTCAGCAGTTGGTGTTCCTTTTTTGTATGCCTGAACGTGAATTTTTCCGTTTCTTTTTACTTCGATGCTAAGATGTTCTGATAATGCATTTACTACAGAAACACCTACGCCGTGCAAACCACCAGAAACTTTGTATGAATTTTTATCGAACTTACCACCTGCATGAAGTTTGCTCATTACAACTTGTAATGCAGATACACCGAGTTTTGGATGAATTTCTGTAGGAATACCTCTTCCGTTATCTTGAACAGTAATAGAATTGTCTTTATGGATTGTAACTTGAACTTTTGTGCAATGTCCTGCTAGAGCTTCATCAACTGAATTGTCAACTATTTCATAAACACAATGATGTAATCCCGATAAACCGGTGGAACCAATGTACATGCCAGGTCTTTTTCTTACTGCGTCAAGTCCTTCAAGTACTGTTATGCTGTCTGCATTGTATTCTTTTTTTACTTCTTCAAAATTATCTTCAGTCATTCTTAGAGCCTCTAGTGTTTGATATAATGGTTATTGTGTGTTGATTTAAATATGTTTTCTTTTCAGATGGCGGTAGAAGGCCCTTACAGTAATAATTGGGCGGTTTAAGCTATTTTAGTAACATTTATATAATACAATGCAATACAATGTATTATTATGAAAACTGTTAGTTTACGCATAGATACAGATCTGTTGGCAGATGTTGATAGATTAGTCAAACCGTTTAGATATAGTAACAGAACCGAGTTAATTAGACAAGCAGTTAGAGAATTTGTTGAAAAGTTAGAGAACGATAGAGAGAGAAAAAGTTCTAAAAAAAATATATTAGTTAACGATGAAATTATTGCAGAGTTGGAAAAAAGATTTGGAGAACTTAAACAATAAGTTTTTAGACGGAGATACATAGAAACCTTTATAAAGGACGTTTAGTTGAAGTTTATCATTACAATTACTAGTAATATAAAAAAGAGGTGTAGACATATGAAGATTTTTTCGGGTCGGATTTCTAGAAGAAAAATGCTTAAGATTGGAAGTTTGAGTCTTTCCGTTAATGCAATTGTTGTTTTAGTTCTAGCGATTACTATGCTTGGATTAGGATTAGCATTTACTAAAGGAATGTTTGGTAAATTGGCAGGTAAAATAGAGATACCTCCTCCAAATATTCCAGCTACAAAAGGTGAACCTATTGTTCTCCCAGCTGAAGAAGTTAGATGGGAAAAACCAACTAAAGATTTAGCAATCTCAGTTAATATTTACAATGATGATGATGATGGATATGTTATGGCAGGTTTTGAGTGTCCAAACCTTGCAGGAATGAGTACCGCCATCACGGCAAGCAATTGGGTTAAAGCCGATGAATTTTCCCCATTCAAGATTTTACTACCCAAGTTTGCATCTGCACCTACCGCAAGTACAACTGTTTGTACGATATACAAGTGTTATGATGCTAATACAGCACCAACTAGCTGTACATCTGCTAGCGCATATGTAGATCAAAAGCAAATTACATTGAAAGTTTAAGAGAGGTTATTCAAGATGAGAAAGTATTACAAAATAGGAAGCTTAAGTCTTTCAGTGAATGCGATTGTTGTTCTAGTTCTGGGAATAACAATGCTAGGTCTTGGACTAGCTTTTACTAAGGGAATGTTCGGTAAGTTGGCAGGTAAAATAGAAATACCCCCGCCAAATATTCCAGCAACTGCGTCGGAGCCAATTGTTTTGCCAGGTGATGATATAGCAATAAATGGAAATGATGGAAAATCATCCATATTTTCTGTCAATGCATACCATGACGGTACTTGTTCGGCCGATGACAATAAAGTGAAACTAACGTTTAGCGCAGCGTCAGGGTGCGTAGGATTTGCTGCAACTCCAACCGCAGCAGAGTTAGCTGTAACTACACAAAAGATTCCTGAAGACCAATTTAGAACGTACAAAATAGTCGCAACACCTACTGTAGCTATGGCCGGATCATGTTTAATCAGCATAACTTCCGAATGTGATGGTGCAGGCGGTAAACTATCATCAAAGCAGATAACGCTTAAACCGGAATAAAGAGGTAAATTACAATGGCAAGAGATATCAAAAAAAGATTAACTCAACAACAAGAGTTTGATATCATGAAGCTTGTTTTGGACAAGTTCTTATGGTTAGGTACAGCAGTCATGGCTTTTGGCCTTCTTAATATGTGGGTTGAAGGAGTTGCAGGCATTAGAAGTGGCTTGCTAATTATGGTCGCAGGTGCAGTTGTCTTCGTACTATTCTTGATAATGGTTGTCAAAGAATACGAGATAATCAAATAATTTTATATACTTCTTTCTTTTTCTTTTATTTTATGTTTAATGATAAAAGAGGTTTTCAGATTGTTGCTTTAATTCTTATATTGGCGATTTTATTGTTTGTCGGACTAGGCGCGTTAGTTATGTTTTCACCAGATGAAATGGAAGAAGTTCCTGCTTCAGAAGAAGGTGTTTTTGAGAAATCTGAAATCCCTTTAGAGGAAATGACATCGGAGGAAGTAAAAGCTGCTTTGAAGGAGATGACAATAGAAGAGATAAAAGCCGAGATGGATAAATTGGGCGAGATACTTGAAACGCCCCCTCCAACAATACCTGCCACTTCTGATGAACCCATTGTTGTTTCTGACGAGTTCGTCGATATTAGTAATGATGCCGCAATCATTCTAGTTAATGTATATAATTATGATACGGCTCAGGAGCTGACTTTGACGGTGGATTCCTCCAGCTGTAAGGAAAGCGTAGATTTTCACTCAGATCCTCAAGTAGTTCCTGAAAAAACGTATAAAGAATTTGAGCTGCTACTTAGCACATCTCAGTTATCAGAGTCATGTGCAGTCAACATTGAAGTAAGAAATAGTGATGGGATTTATGATATGAAACAAATAAGCCTGGTGACGCATTAATAAAATGACAAATATCTGTAATAATAAGAAAGGTTTTCAGTTAACTGCCACGTTTATGGTTAGTTTAGTTCTTGCAATTGTTGTTTTTGGTATGGGGATGATGTTCTTTGCAGATATATTTCAGGAAGCTTCAGATGTGAAAACAAGATTAGATTCTCAAACAGATCAGCAAATAAGAAATATACTTCTAAGTACAGGAGAAAAAGTTGCAATACCTTTTGATAAAAAAGAAATTAATGGCGGTGATACCGCAACGTTCGGCGTGGGCATATTTAATGTTCCCGGACCAAATGCACCCACAAATTTTAAAATAGAAAAGTCAGGCACGGATTTTTGTAAGTGCTTTAAGAAAGATAATACCGCTTGTCCAACATCTCCTACAGCAGTTGTTGGTGACCAAGGTCTTGGACAGATTCTCAAGATCAAACCAAATCAACAAAGAGTTGCCGTTGTTGGAATAGAAGTAGGAGATGTAGATATTGGTAGCAACATAATTTGCACCATAAAAGTTACAGATGTAGATCATAATAAACAATATGGAAGTACACAACAGGTCTATATACAAGTTTAAAGAAATCCTTTAACTAATTCTCTTATTACTTTCTCAGGGTTGTTAGCTTTTGTTACACCAGAAGCGATAAGAATACCTTTTGAGCCTAGTTCTTTGGACTTACTAACATCGTCTTTACTCTTAACACCTGCACCGCAAAGTACTGGCACGTTGTTTACCACAGCCACAGTATCGGATATGATCTCAGGTTTAGCAGTTGAGACGGATATGTCTCCTCCAATCAACTCAGGAGGTTCAATAGCAATATAATCAGGAGAAAACTTAGAGACTTGTGATGCTTTCTTTGGCGTATCAACGCAAACAATTGTAAGTAGACCAACAGACTTTGCCCGGTCTATTGATTGTTTAATATTGTCAAGTGAAACACGATCTTCTGAGTGATCAATCAAAACTCCATAAGCACCATTTTCTAATATAGCTTCAGCCAAATCATGGCCGGTGTGAGATCCGTACACTACCGGATCAATATGTTGTGCAAGGACGGGAATAGAAACTTGTCTTGCAACTCTGAATAAATCAACATTTTGTACTGCAATAAGAATAGGAACTTTGACTTCATGAGCAACTTTATCACAAATTCTAGCAAGGTCAACTGCCTTTTGCCCAGTCGCCGAGGCATATGTTTTGAAGTTAATGACGAGCATGTTTATTTCTACCTCTTTGCATTGCAGCCATGAGTTTTTCCAATGAGTCAATCTTCTTCATTAACTCGAGTTTTTCTTTGTCGTTTTTTTCGAGCATCTTACCAAATTTGACTAACTCAAAGTCTTTCTCACTGATGGTCTTCGATATTGATTGGAATTTCTTTAATTCTTCAGTTAATTTCGAGACGTTGCTTGAAACAGTTTTGATCTCAGATTCAAGTGCTTTATAATTACTAATGTGTTTTTTCATCTCAGTTACAACAACCTTAACTTGAGCTTCCACATCCGCACTAATGGTTTTTTGCATGTGCTTTTTCTGATCTTTGAATGCTTTGATTTCTTGATCAAAGAGTTGTTGTGAAGAATCAATCTTTTTTGTATTTTTCTCGAAATCTTTTTTTACGTCTTTATGAACAGTAGTTAATGAAGAAATCTCTTTCTTTAATGATTTTATATCCGCAGAGAGATTATTTACTTCTGACGCAGTATTCTGTACTTCTGCGTTCACGGAGTCTATCATCTCTTTCGTATTTACAATATCTTTTATCTTGCCAAGCATATAGTAAAACTTTGTTTATTGATTTATAAAAGTTATCAATAAAAAACATAGAACAAAGAATAAAGGGTAAACAAAAAGAAAAAAGAAATTAGATCGAGTTACTTAATTGCACCATCAATCTTTTCTTTAAGACTATCTTTTGGGAATGCACCCACAAATCTGTCTACTTCTTCGCCATCCTTGAACATGATCAAGCAAGGAATACCAGAAATGTCATGTTCTCCCGCAACATCTGAGTTATCTTCAGTGTTTACCTTAGCAAATTTGACTTTGCCACTGTATTCCTCTGAAAGTTCCTCAAAAACAGGACCCATTCTCTTACAAGGACCACACCATGGTGCCCAAAAGTCTACCAGTACCCAGCCTTCGCTAGTCTCTTTTTCAAAATTATCAGCATTTAATTCTAATACCATTTCTTCCACCTCATGTTTAATAATTAAAACTCTCATGACCAAGATGCTCGTTTGCGCTGAATGCAGCTTTAACACCATCAGCAGCAGCAGTTATGGCCTGATCGTAATCTTGATTTGTTATGTCGCCGGCTGCAAAAATCCCTTTCACGTTTGTTCTGCAACCTGAATCAACGTTAACTCTTCCGTTTTTTGCAAGCTCTACACCCAGTTCTATAGGTAGATAATTGTTAGGAATGTGACCTATGGCAATGAAAATACCATCAAGAGGTAATTCGTTTGAGTTGTTGTATTCTTTGTCAAGCACTACGCTTCCAACTTTCTTGCCTTCTTCGTTAGCTTTAACTTCAGTTATGTTTGTATTGTAAATCAACTCAATCTTTTCGTGTTTCTCTACACGCTGTCTATTAATCGGTTCTGCCCTTAATTTATCTTTTCTGTAGATTATGTAAACTTTCTTAGCATATTTTGCTAGCAAAAGTGCCTCTGTTGCTGCACTGTCAGATCCGCCGATGATTGCCACAGTTTTTTCCTTGAAAAAAGCAGCATCACAAGTTGCACAATAGCTAACTCCTTTACTGTAAAACTCTTTCTCTCCAGGGATACCTAACTTTCTAACATCTGAACCAGTAGCAATGATTACAGTTTTTGTTTCAATCTCCCCACCATCAGCAGTTAGTTTGAATCCGCCATCAATTTTTTTTATTTCTTTAACTTGTTCGTATTTTAGTTCTCCATTGAAAGATTTGTAATGTTCTTCTAGTTGAACTCCCAAGTCATAACCAGATATTGCTTTTATGCCTGGCCAGTTTTCGACTAAATGTGATTTGGCAATGAGTCCGCCAATTTCTGCTGCGAACACTAATGTTTTTAGGTTAAACCTAATTGAATAAATAGCTGCGCTAAGTCCTGCTGGACCGCCCCCGATAATTACAACGTCATACATTTTAGAGTATATTTTCCTAAAGATAGTATATAAAGCTTATCATAAAGGGTTGCATACATTGTTTAATATGTTGTTTAGAGTGTTTAAGGTGTTGTTCGGTACAAAATCTTTAAATATCTATATTGCTACTGCATAAGTATGACAAAATTAATGTTATATCCTTTGGAAGTGGACTATAAGGTAGTAGGTGGCAGGCCAAGGTTCTATATTTTTGGAAGAACGCAAAAAGGAGAGCAAATTTGTCTAATAGATGAAACATTTAGACCTTATTTCTATATTTTAATCAACCATGCAAACTTCGATAGTTTTGTTAAAAAGATAAAATCAATAAAAGCAAGACGTCGTGACAGAGAGTTTGGTGTGGTGGATGTTGAGATTGTAAGAAAAAAGTACAAAGGTGCAGAACAAAAGGCAATAAAAGTATATACAAAACTTCCAAAAGATATTGATGCGTTGGTGGATAAAATTAAGGATCTGCCAGATGTGGCAGAGATTCTTGAAACCGATATATTGTTGATACGGCGATATCTAATAGAGAATCATATAACTCCTTGGGTATTGAGTGAAGCAGACGGAGAGGAAATTAATATAGGTCTTAGCATTAAGACATATAGAGTTTCATCCATATCTCAGAATTCTACAGATGTTTATGAGAATCCTAAGATTCTGGCATTTGATATTGAGACATATAATCCTACAGGGAAAGAATTTGATATGAGCAAGAACCCCATACTCATGATTTCTTTTTACTCTGATGGTTTTAAGAAAGTTATAACTCATAAGCGCATTAAGACAGATAAAGAATATATTACATTTGTTGATGGAGAAATGGAGTTGCTTGAGCAGGCTAAGAAAGTAATACAAGATTTTCAGCCAGACATTCTTGCAGGATACTATAGCGACAATTTCGATCTTCCTTATTTAATGTATAGAGCAAAGAAATATCGTATTGATTTTGATATCGGATTAGATAAATCCGAGCCAATGGTTAGAAGTGGATCTGAAACATCTATCAAAATAAGAGGTATAAGTCATGTTGATTTGTACAAAGTTTTTATAGGAATAATGGAGCGACGTCTCAATCTTACATCTTATTCTCTAGATTCTGTTTCGGAAGCGTTGTTAGGAGAACATAAGGATGTTGTAGATATTGAGAATCTATGGACAAGTTGGAACAATGAGAATGATGAAGAATTAGAAAAGTTTGCAGTTTATAATCTGAAAGATTCAGAGCTAACATATAGGTTATGTTTAGAAGCAAAAGATGTTCTTCAAGAACTTGTTAGAATGGTAGGTGTGCCAATGTTTAACTCGGCGAGAATGGCTTTTTCTCAGTTAGTTGAATGGTATTTAATACGTCGTTCTGCAGATTTTGATGAAATAGTACCAAATAAACCTAACCATAAAGAGTTGGTTGAAAGAATGACGGCAGATTCCATTAAAGGGGGATTTGTGTTTACTCCTGAGCCTGGCGTGTATGAAAATCTTGCAGTGCTTGATTTTCGAAGTTTATATCCTAGTATAATTGTCACTCATAATCTTTCTCCTTCAACACTCAATTGTAAATGTTGTAAATATAGTCCAAAGTATGTTCCAGGTCAGGATAAAAATTGGTTTTGTTCAAAGAAAGATGGTTTTATCCCTAAAGTGATTAGAGATATCTTGGATCGTCGTACACGTATAAAGGATATGATATGGGATAAGAAAGAAGATGAAAGTGGTGTTTTGCATTCTAGAGAGTTGGTGTTGAAAACATTAGCAAATGCATTCTACGGGTATCTTAGTTTTTTTCTATCTCGGTGGTATTCTAGAGAGTGTGCGTCCGCAGTGACTGCTTATGGTCGTAAATATATTACCGAAGTAATTAATTGGTCAAGTTCAGAAGGTTTTGAGTTGGTGTATTCGGATACGGACTCTGTATTTCTAATATTGCATGATAAAGAAGTTAGTGATATTATCAAATTTAGGGATAAGGTTAATGATTTTCTTCCTGGTTTGATTGAGTTAGAGTATGAAGGGCATTACAATAAAGCATTGTTTGTCCCAACAAAAGATGGTACCGGAGCAAAGAAGAAGTATGCTTTGATGGATTCACGGAAACATATAACTGTGAAAGGATTTGAATTTATTCGACGTAACATTCCTAAGATTGCTCGTGAAGTACAGTTTGAGATCATTCGCTTAATATTGCGCGATGAGAAAGATAAGATTAAGGATTTCCTGGATAAAATGATTAACAGAGTTGAAGATCATAAAATTCCAAAAGATAAACTGATTATTAGTACTCAATTGTCAAAGAAGATAGAAGATTATGAAATGATAATGCCGCATGTTGCAGTTGCCAAAAGAATGATTGAGCAAGGTCAAGATGTGTCGGAAGGAGATATTATTGACTATGTTATTTGTAAAGGCGAAGGGAAGTTGAAAGATAAAGCTCGCGTACCTACAGAATGTGATTCTAGTGAATATGATGCAGAGTATTATATTAATAACCAGATTATCCCAGCAGTAGACGGATTACTATCTCTAGTTAATATGGATCCAGCTAGATTTAACTATGATGGAAAAGATCAAGAAAAGTTAGATAAATTTATCTAACCTTTAATGTTGTAAACAGTTCTTGTAGGGTATGGAATTCCTATCTTATTCTTATTCAATATGTCGTAGATTCCACTTACAGCTTTTTCTTTTGATGAAACTCTGTCACCTACATCTCCAACCCAGAAATAAACTTTAAAGTTTAGAGAAGAATCTCCCATTTCTAAGAATCTTACAACTGGTTCAGGATCATCTAGAACGCCGTCTATTTTGTTAATCACAGATAGAGCTAGCTTTCGCACTTTTTTGTGATCAGAACCATATTCTACTCCAAATGGTACTACAACTCTTGCCTTAAGTGTAGGTAGTTTCCAGTTAGTTATCCTGCTGTTAGCAAGACCTCCATTTGGAAAAATCATTAATTCGTGATCCCATGTTTCTATCTTTGTGGATCTTAATCCAACATCTAACACTTTACCGCTAACTCCGTCAATCTCAACAGA
The DNA here is from genome assembly GCA_018646625.1 of Candidatus Woesearchaeota archaeon. Taxonomy (GTDB): domain Archaea; phylum Nanobdellota; class Nanobdellia; order Woesearchaeales; family JABGUJ01; genus JABGUJ01. The sequence continues at coordinate 228,718 of JABGUJ010000002.1, forward strand.
ATCTCCTACTTTGAGTGCTTTGTCCAGAATTAATTGTATTCCGCCAAAGATATTTGAAAGACTGTCTTTAATAGCAAAACCAATAGCGAGACCAGCAATACCTAAACTTGCAATAAATGGACCTATGTTAATTGACCATTCAGATAATATTAATATTCCTGCAATTATGTATATGAAAACTTTGCCTGCTTTTCTCAATATAGGAATTAATTGATCGTCTATTGTGGACTTTGTTTTCTTTGCGAACTTTTCGCCCCAAATAGTTAACGCCATCTCGAGCATCACAGAAACAACAAAAGCACCACCAAGGATTATTAATGAATCGAAAATAGTTCCTAGTACTGCACCAAATTTATTTTGTAGAGCAATGGGAACAACTGCAACCTTCAAACCTATGAAGATCATTATGAAGTAGATTGGTTTAGCTAATAACTCAACTAAGTGATCATCGTGAGTTGTTCTAGTCTTTGCAGCTAAAGATTCAATTATTCTCTTTCCGACTGATACAAATAATTGTGCTAGTATCAAGAATACTAAGAATATTAGTGCTGCCTGAAAGTATTTGTTTGTAACAATACTCAAAGCAGGAAACTGCTGTAGATAATTATCAAAAACCATATATGCGCTAATTAGATTCATCTCAACCTACCTCTGTGTTTTAATATGATAAGAACAACTAATATTTATTAGTTTATTTGTTTTATATGACAACTACAAGGAAATTTCTGAGAAGCTCTTTTTAATGCCAGTTTAACGGTATTAATGTGGTTTGGGTTGTCAAATCTTATTTGTACAAGTTCTTGGCCTTTCTTAAGTCTTGCAGCAACTCCAATAACTTTACCGAAAGACATCTTCATACCAGTACTCATTCTATCAGCACCTGCTCCAGATGCTAAAGGATTTTCTCTAAGATAGTGATGTGGATATACTTTTAATTTAAGATGGTAAGAAGCTTTGCCTAAAGTCTTTTCTAGGAGTCTATTACAAGTTTGTCTTGCAGCTTCTAATGCATTATCTCTTATTTGTAAATCAGTATCTACAGTAAGAACATAACTGTGCTTGAAGTCTCTAACTAAGTTACCCATGTCGAATCTGATAACTTTACAAGGCTTTGCAGCTCTAATGAAGTCCTTCTTCCTATACTTACTCTTTCTAGTATAAGGCCTTTCAAGTCTTCTATATGCTACAAACTTTCTAATTCTTGCCATAGATGCCCAAAACTTGCCGGTCATTTATAAAGTTTTCCTAATTTGCAGAGCTTGAGTGTGGCAATATCCCGTGTTTGAGTGAAAAAAACCGTAAGAAATATAAAGCAATTTAACGGTCTTGATTATCATCAATTGAGCGTTTCTGGTAAGAGGTTATATAGAGATTGAGGTGATTACATGCAACAACAAAACGTAGAAGAAAGTAAATCAAGAGTGGCAGAAATTCTAGCTAAGAGGCGAGAAACAACCTCCAATGATGAAGTTTATGATAGATGGAAAAGGTTCATCAGGAATAGAACCTAATCTTCTTCTTTTTTTAGAATAAAGAAAAAAATAAGGAGAAATTATTCTCCTGGTTCGTGTCTGTTAATTATGTAGTGCTCTGCTGCTCCGGTTACGGGATCCTGGAACACTACTGCAACAGCAACTCTGAAGTCTTTGTCCGGATCTGTAGGACCTAGTGCTTCATAAACTGCCTCTGCAACTGCTTGTGGAGTTTTTCCTTCAATCTCAACAGGTAATGGTTGTCTGTCAAATGAGGGTAGTGGATTTACGTTTACTCCAGTGTATGTTGCAACCATTCTTCCTCTTCCTGGAAGAAGTTCAAACTCAGTAAAAGTTCTTTCTGCAGTTGTATCATTATCATCTGCAATGTCGTTTGGGCGTACAATTAGTCCCAAGCCACCTTTGTCGTCACAAACAACTCCAGTTATTCTCGGAGTATAATTCGGGTTATCAGGTTCATACATCCACTCATCGTGTGTTTCAAACATCCCAACTAAAGGATCACACCTTTCGCCATCACCAGCGTCATCAGATAATTCACGGGCAAATGCTTCTGTTTGTTTTCCATTGCTTACCGCAACCGAGTCGTCAAGCATAACTATTGCATCATAAAGCAACAAGTCAGGATTTCCTTTTTCTAAAACTTCCGGATCTGTTGGTTTTGTGAATATCGTATTATCATCTGCATTGTATTCCAAAGTTCTTGCTTGACTGGACGGACTTCTTCCAGTTACTGCATAAACTACAACATTATGTTCTCCCGTCGGATCTCTACCTAGCGCGATTAATCTACCAGGATATTCCATTTCTGCTATTGCTTCTAAACCTTTCATTTTTGTTATCCTCCTTTTATGCCACTTTTCTGTATGCTTCTTCAAAAGCAAGTGCAGCTTCATCAAGTGATGGAGTGTCTGGATAAACAGTTGCTCCATCCATGTGTGTTGCAATCAAATGATTAACAACTGCTCTGCTGAGTGTGTTTTTTGCTTCAAAGTATATTGGATCCATCTTTGATTACCTCATGCTGCGGGTTCGTATTCAAATCGTTGTTTGTTATGCGCAGTAACATTAATTCTACCAGCACCATCGTTACATACATGGCCCAGTACTTCTGCTTTGTAAGTTTCTCCTAAAATTGGGTTTGCAGTCTCGTTTATTTGTCCTAAAACCGCATCAACATCTTCTTCTCTTACAACTAAGTACATACCTTGCCCCATGTTGAAATCTTCATACATTTCTCTAATAGGTATTTTTGTGTGTGATTGTATAACATCAAAGATTTCATGAGGTTGTTCTACGTTTGAGAAATCAAGATCCGCACCAAAACCTCTTTGATGAAGAAGTCTTTCAAGATTATGAACTCCTTCTCCGGTTATGTTTACTACACCCCGTAGTTGTTCTGTTTCGTTGAGTGCTTCAATTAAATTATTATAGATCAAAGTCGGAGTTAGTATCTCTTCGAGAATTGTTCTTCCATCAAATTGAGGAATATGTCTCTCAGGATTAAGTGGGCCGTACCAACCAGCAGGTGCATAGTCAATTAATTGTCTTGCAGCAGATATGCCGTTACAGTGTACACCAGAAGATCTTATTCCAATTATTACATCTCCCGCCTTGATGTTTCTCCCATCTAGAACCGCATCATCATTCTCAGGATGGGGATATAATCCAATGCCGGTTGCCGAGATATCATAACCTTGACCAACATCATAATCAAAAGGAATCATACTAGGATCGTAATCACCTTTTAGTCTGTCTTTCATCCATCGTCCTAGTGCTCGAAGATTAAATGTTAATCCAACATTACCAACATACAGTTGATGACCTGGAGGTGGAACACCACGAACCATTTCTCGCAGTGAAGCATTCTCGCCACCAATAATGACAGACTTACATGCATTCGCTCCAATAAGTAAACCTTCTGCAAGGTCTCTCGTTATTTCAACATTAGGATTGGTCCATGCGACATAATCATTTAACGCCACAACTCTGCCTCCGCCACAAGCAACATCGTTTGCAACCATTGCAACAGTATCAATACCAACACTTGCACGATGTAATTCATCATCTCCGCCAAGCATTCTGTATAAAGTATGAACTAAAGGTTTAGTGCCTGCACCATCTGTACCCATCGGCATGCTAATTCGTTTTACGTCTAATGCACCATGTAATTTTGCAACATCTATTTCTAAACCATCTGAGAAAAAACCAATATCAGTCGGAAGTGTTATTCCTAATGCCTCTAAATCCGCAACATTACCTTTTGTTGCTCTGAATAATGCTTTGAATATCTCTACCACGTCATGTTCTTTTCCAAAATCAACGCCAAATCTAGCGTATACACTATCTTTACTTGTCATTTTAAGTTACCTCCGTTATATAATAGTCTCGTAGAACCAGAAACTGCTTCAGTCTGTATGTTATTTACCCTAATCTAACAAACACCCCTAATGCTATAGGTTATTGGATAATTTTCGGCTAAAAATCTATTTAAATATTTAGACAATGAAACCTATCCTTTGGAGAAGGCATGTCGTCTCAAGTTAGTTATTACAATTCAGAGAAAGCAGTAATGAGTTCTTTATTCATAACTTCAGGATGGAATGTTGTGCCGTACATTGGTTTTTCTTTGTGCTTTATGATTTGTATGCAGTTATCAGATTTTGCTAATAGTTCGAAATCTTCTGGCAAGTTGATACAATAGTTGTGTAGTTCGTATACTTCCAGTTTCTTCATCGAGTTCACTAAAAAATCATCTTGCAATTTGGTTATTGTTGTTGGACCTATCTCAGTAACCTCTTTTAATTCACAACCGCGAGTCATTCCAATAATTTGTATGCCGTTGCAGATACCTAGCAGAGGTTTGTCGTAGTCTTTTAGCCATTTGAAGAATTCTAGATGCTCAGAGTAACCAGCCTCTTTCAAGGGTGAACCGGAGATTATTATTTTGTCTGCTGCTTCGATTATTTCTTTATTTATCTCAGTGAAGTGAACTATTGCACACTCTTTTAGTATATCAGTTATAGGTCTGACAAACTCTAATGCGTGCAGTGAATCTTTTTCCCGGCAAGTATCAATTACTAAAATCATTTTTCCTCTAGTTTTGTTTCTTCAATATTGAAAACTCCAGCATAGTTGTCGTATTCAGTAGAATATTTCGTTATGATTATTTTTTTCTTAAAAGCAGGACAGTCTGTTACGAAGGTTTCGATTTCTCCTCCTTCGCCGGCAGGATTGATCTTTAGTTCTTCTTGCATTTGTTTTAGTTTTCCAATCATGGATTTGTCAATTATTTTACCTAACCATTCTTCACCAAAAGGATATGCAAATACCCCTGCAATGTAAACTTCAAACTTGTTTTCTATTAGATCATTTAGTAATTCTATTTGATCCATCTGCCATAATGGATTAAAACACCAGATGTCTAATTCATTACAAATTTTTTGTACTCTTGATGCTTGATAAGTTGATGCAACTGTACCAGTAACTATTCCTTCAATTTGATATTCATCTATTGCTTGCTGAATGGCTTGTTTTAGTTCTGCCAGTTCTTTTTCTTTTTCACCTTTGGTAACTACTTTGATTAAAGGTAGATCCAGTGCTTCTGATTGTGTTTGTGTTAAAGAAATATTAGGAGTGTGAAACATGTAACTTTCTTTATTTTCAGATTCTATAGTTATTAGACAAACTACGTCGTGTTTCGCACTTGCTTTGTACAATCCCAGTACAGAGTCTTTACCTCCCGAAAATAAGGATGCTAGTTTCATAGTTGCTTAGGTCAAATATTAACTTATAAAATCTTTGGAAAAGAATAAATATATTGAGGATAGCTTTCGAATATGGCAATTATAATATGCGATCTTGACAGTACGTTGTGGGGATTTCTAGGCATACATTGGGGAGTGTATGAAGAAGGATGTAAGCATCTGGGTGGCACAGAGTTAAAAGTTGATAGTTTTGTTCCAACTACTACTCGTGGTTATTTGTGGTGTTCTGTAAAAGATAAAATGAGTGAAGAAGAATTTAATTCTAAGATAGAAGATGCTGAAAAAGTTATGGCAACATTGTATAAAGAAAGGATTGGTGAGTTTCTTGTTCATAATACAGGAGAATGTAATGCAGACGATCATGATTTCTATGCCGAACCGTTGAAAGATGTAGGTTTGTTTAATGGAGCAGAGGAGTTTCTTAAGAGCGCTAAAGAAGCAGGACATACTTTGGTTGTAGGCACGGGAAATTCTAGAATAACTGGAGAAGCTTTACTGGAAGTTATGGGATTAAGAGATTACTTTGATGATTTTGCTTATGGTGATGAAGGCGGAAATCGAAAAGGTGTTATGGCATTGGCTCTTGAAAGAGGTAGAAATATTTCTCCAGATGGTGTAGCGTTTGTTTTAGATGATGCAACAGATGCAGTTAGCGCAGGTAATGAATTGGGTGTAAAGGTAATAAGCATGCTTAGCAGCGAGCATGGCAAGAAAGTAGATAAGGAAAAAGCATTTGCAAGTTTTAGCAGCATATCACACTATAAAGCCATTCTAGAGCTCATATCTGACAAGTAGAAGAGTTAATATATTCTCGAGAATAGAAATGCTTAAATAAAGATAATTACTCACGAGTAGCAATAGGGGGTTAATTGTATGGGTAACTTAACTGATTATGTAAAAGTAGGCGTAATGTTGGTTCTATTTATGTTTGTAGTAAGTATCTCAAGTGCTTCATTGTATGTTGAGAATGTTCCTGATGTATCACTAAGTCTTGGAACTGGTACAAGTTATGCTATGAATGTTGTAAAGAATGACGCATATTTCTATAATGTTGCAGTTAAGTGTGAAGATTTTTCTCCCGTATTATGTAGCGCTAACCCAGATACTTTTGTATTAAGCGCAAACTCTCAAACTGTTGATATCGAACTTGTTGCTTCAGACAATGTTTTAGCAGGAATGTATTCCGGTAATGTTGTTGTAGAAGCAGAAAACTTTACTCAAGTTGACTCAGTTGTTGTTAATGTAACAGAGACATTTGATTTAGAGTTTGAGGAAGTTGATACTAACGTATATCAAAATACTACAGAAAATATTAGCTTTGTTTTTGTTAACGAAGGAAATTATGATGTTACAATCACTAGTTTAAGTGAAAATGTAGAGCTAAGTGCTAATAATATTACATTTGATATGAATCTTACAAGCAGCTTGCCAATTACTATATCAGCATTCGGTAATTCATCCGCTATTTATTATGAGGCTTATGCATTTAACATTGATTCAGTAGATAGCTATTTGGGTAGCGTAGATTATGTTACCGCCGATGGTCATAATGGGTCTGAGAGTGTTACTGTTTCAATTATAGCTCAGGCAGCAACTAATACTACCACAAACACTACAACTAATACCACTACAAATACTACTAACACAACTACACCAGATCCTGTTGTTTCAGAGTTAGCGTTTAGTGCATTGAGTACTACATTCAATAACGGAGCCATTAAAGGAACTGTTATGTTGACTAACAAATATGATTACGATATGAGCAATATCGCATTGAACTTAACCGGATTAGAAGAGTTTGATGTTAATTTTGCATTTTCTACTGTAAGTCTAAGCAAAGGTCAGTCCAAAACATTACAATTTAGTGGTGCTTTACCTAATGATTTTGATACAGGCACTTATACTGGAGTAGCAACTGCTGTTTATAGTAATATAACTGCGACTCAAGATGTTCAACTAGTAGTAGGTGGCGGAATTGACATTATCACTATAGATGTTGACTGGGATGAAGACAGAGAAAGAGATGTAAGAGAGAATGAAAAACTAAAAGATTTTGAACCAGGTCATACAGTTACTGTAGATATTGAAGTTGAGAACTTGTTTAATAGAGAAACTAATATTCAAATAAATGATGTTGAAGTCGAATTAACTATTAACAATATTGATGGAAGTAGAGATATAGAAGACGAGACAAGGAAGTTTGATATTGATCCAGGAGATACAGAAGAAGAGTCAATCACATTTGAAATACCATGGGCTGCTGAAGAAGATGATTATACTGTCAACTTAGTAGCAAGAGGTTACGGAGATAATGGTCAAACATTTACTGATACTTTCAAATTTAAAATTGATATAGAGAGAGAAGGTAACAACGTGAGAGTGTTGAGCGCAAGATTCTCACCTGAAACTGGATCTTGTTTTGACAGAGTAAGAGTTACTGCAGACGTTATCAACTTAGGAGAAAGAGATAAAGATGTGGTAGTAATTATTGCTAATGCTGCATTAGGTATCAAGAAAGAACAAAGAGTATCTCTAGATGAAGATCCTGACAGAAAAAGCAACAGGCAGAGAGTTGATTTTGAATTTAACTTAGATCCTGCGATGAACGCAGATGCATATAATTTCGAAGTTAGCGTATTTGATGAAAGAACTGGATCATACTACGATAGCCAAGTTGCTAAGCTAGAAGTAAAAGAGTGTTCATCTCACAATTATCAGCAAACATCAGATAATAACGATTATACCTACACAGGTAGTGGTTCAAGCGTAGTGTTTATCGGACCAAGCAATACTGCATCATCAGGTACTGCATTTAGCACAGCAACAGGAATGCCTAAGACAAAGATAACAGACTTGTCAGGTAAAACTGTATCAATTGGCGGAATATCAATATTCTTGTTTTTGACAGTTGCTTTGTTGATAATTATCTTAGCAGTGTTGATAGCTTTCTTTTTAATTTAATTTTTTATTTGTTTGTGGAAAGCATTCATTTTATCTCTAGAAGTAGCCATTTTAATATTTGCTTCTTGAATTAACGATTCTATGTATTCTTTAGAACAAAGAAGTTTATTCTTTTCTGCAATGATTGTTTCCATACTTTCAGTGCCGCACATCTCTACAATAATTCTTTTTCTTGAACACATAATTCCTGCACGTTTGAAACCAACATGTTTTGCTTTATCAACAATATCTTGCGCAGCTTCAATTGTTCTACAAGCAACATGAAATATAGGAGATTCTTGTTTGAACCAGAGTTTTAGTTCAGGAGGATTTGTGATGATTTCTTGTATTTTGTCAACAGTTATTGGATCGTGACTCACAAATAACCATTCTGCTTCGTGCTTTTTTCTAATCTTTGGGACTGCTATTAAGACAATTCTGCCGGCGCATGAAGATGTTGTGTAGTAATCTTCTGTTTTGTTTAGATCATCTATCAAGTCGATTATTGCATCATCTACATTGCCTTTCTTTGACTTGTCTGGCAAGTATAACTTGTCAAGGCATTCTTTTTTGTCTTTATCAAAGTCCATACTTAGAGAATTAGGTTACTATTTTTATTTCTTGTTGTATGCAATAACGATTTTCGGCTTTTCACCTGGTTTGTGCTTACCTAAACGGTATTTCTTAATATGATCTGGAATGATGGTATCATCAATGTAAACATGGTTATAATATCTTAAGCAACCTATCGCATCTAATACTTCTTGCCCAGATTCTTCTAATATTGCGGCGCCGCTAAGTCTTAAATTCTGTAGATCTCTTAGAATTAATAAAATTAATATCAGTACCGTAGACAGTAATACGGTAACAACTTGAGAATATATTGCATCAGTCTTTAGATAAAATAAGCTGAATAGCACAATACCGATTAATAAGAATAGTACACCCCATTGTCCTTTTGTCAGTTTTTCTATACCTAAAACGGATGTTTGATTTCTTCGTTCTTCAATTTTCAATAGGTAATCAGTCATTGAAGAAAAACATTTGAATTTATTGGGATTCTTTATTTTCTTTAATTCATCATAGATTGCTAAAAAATGTGGTGCAGAAGTTTTGTATGCATAAGGAACATCAAAATCATAGCAAGCAACATAGTATTTGTCAATCTTTTCCCTAATTTTATCAGAAAAACGTTTCCCATTGAGCTCTGCAATTTTGTAGAGAGCCAACCAATAACCATCCTCTGATGCAACTAAACTTCTTATCGCATTATATCTAGAACTAAGACGTGAGATGAAGAATCCAGATAGAATTGCTAAAAGAAATGTGCTAACTGTTAGAATAATCTCAACTTCATCGGAAGGACCTTTGCCAGGTATGAAAATAACTGCAATTACAAAGACGACAAATGCAAAGAAACTACCCTGTACAGAATGAATGTATCTCATTTTTTGGATTCAATTAACCGTTTCATCTCATTAACAAAGCTGAACGCCATCTTGTAATATTTATCATAACTTGCACCAGGCATCTCTCTTATTTCTCGATGAATAATTTGTTTTGAAAGTTTATAGAACACTCGCATAGTGTGTGCATATTTTTTATCAAGTCTTCCTGCTTTCACAAGTTTTTCTTCAAGAAGATCTGCTACATGTTCAGGACTTGGTGGGACTTGATGATATTTCATTAGTGCAGCATGTGCTGCATCAATAACCGCCCAATATAGATCTAAAGTTGCTTGTAAAATGTGCCACTTTGAATTGTGCATAGTGGCGGGAGCTTTCACAAAGTATGCCCATGTTGCTTCAGGTGTTGGCCTTATTCGACCTTTCGCAAGAAGAGCTTGCAACGGATTAAAGAATCCAGCGTCCAGAATAGGTACACCATCTCTTAGAATATTTAATGCAATTGGATCTCCTGATCTTACATATTCCCAGAAGGAAGTTAGTTTTAATGTAGTTACATGAATCTTTCTTGAAACATCGTTTACTGCTTTTTCTACAATGATTCTGTATGCTTCAACAAGATGATCATTCATGATAATAGTTACGTCATCTACAATGATTAAGATATCAATATCAGATTTATCAGAAGTGCCCACCGTTTTTGCCGCGCTACCGAATAATACAATCCCTTTTACAAATTCTTCAAACTCTTTAACAATAACTTTAGAAAACTTCAGAGAGATCTCAAACTCATCCTTCGAATAATTTTCCTGATTCTTATGCGGCTGTGGTTCGCTCTTAAAACGCAATATTTACACCCCTTTTTTAAATGTTAATCTGAAACTGAGTTTATTAAGTTTGTTAACCATTAGAAGATAGTCAATGAGGCAAATAATAAGAAGCAATATAAAGTAGTGGGACAAATTTGTCATTATGGTTGAGCACAGAGATCTAGAGAGAGAAGTAAGGAATACGGAAAAGATAGTTTCAGAGGCTATGCATAGAATAGCAGGTGTGACGATTGCAGAATTGAATAAAGACATTACAGCAAAGCTTGAAAAAAATCCCTTATTCGATTTTAAGATAAATACAAACATACCTTTCAAAACATCTAAAAAATTGTTCAAGAAAGAGTACCTTAGAAGATTGTTACAAACTAACTTAGGAAATATTTCTTTGGCGGCCAAAGTTGCGGATATAGACAGGCGTTCAATTCATAGATTGATTAATGAAACAGGAATAGAAGTTGGTAGAATACGAGAAGAAATGATAAGACCGTACGAGATTAAAAGAGAAGCAGTCAATCACATGATTGAGAATGCATTAGATCAATATAGAACAATAATCCATCCTGACAAATTGAAAGAAATGTATAGAGGAGTTAGTGAAGTTAGTGAAGATATTCTAGAAGATTTACCAGTTAATCAGTTAACTATGAAAGAAGCGGAAGAAGAATTTGAAAAAGCATATCTTAGAAAAGCACTTGAAGATGCTAGAGGTTCTGTTACTAAGGCAGCCAGAAAAATTGGATTAAGGTATGAAACTCTGCATAGGAAAGCTAAGAAATTAGGTATTGTTGAGTAAATAACTTGTAAATTCCATCGGTCTTCTTACTGCATTTGTTCTGAAATCATCTCCCAAGAATCTAAAAGAGGCTCTGCCAGGTTTTGAATTAATTTCTATAATGTATAGATCTCCTTTTGTATCTACCATGATATCAATCGCTATTTCGCATAGTTTTTTTCTTAAGTGATCCTCGATTGCATGGAAAGTTTTGAAAGATGCGTTTTCTATTTTCTTCTTAAACTCACTTCTAAATGCTGATGCACCAAATAAATTATTTAGTACTTTACTAACCCTTTGATTAGAGCCGCCAGTGTGAAGATTAGAGGTGATTTGTCCAGGAGTAGATACTCTTGCCACCATTCCCGTTAGTCTTAACTTACCCCTATTATTTTTTTGGATAAGCACTCTGATATCAAAAACAGCATTGTTGTACTTAGTTACAGCTATTCCTTGTTGCACAATATAGTTTCCAGAAACGAATTGGCTTATCGAGTTGAGTTGTGATGATTTGAATTTCTGATTGTTTGGTTTGAGTAAATAACCATCTTGTGTTTTACTTAATGACATAATTCCGATCCCTTGGCTACCCCTCCGTGGTTTTAGGAAAACTACAGAGTGTTTTGCAATCATCGTCTTTAAGTTTGGCAATGAGTACAGCATTGTTTCTGCTTGTTTTGTTTCGGAAGTAGCTGTTATTCCGGCTCTATTTAGTACAGAGTAGGATTGCCATTTATCTCCTGCAAGACCAATTAACTCAGGAGGGTTTACTAGAATCATGCCCGCTTTTTCTAATTTTGTTCTGAAAGTGGAAGGTATTCCTGTTGCACGATCATAAACTACTTTTGGGAAAGACACTTTCCGTCTAACCCAAAGTTTTTTTCCAGATCCTGAAGTTATTATAAAATTTGCATCTAACGACTTTTTTTCAAAGTTCACATCTGACTCTCCAAAAGTAAAAACACACAAACCTAAATCATGACCTACTTCTACTAAAGACTTGTAAAAATTATTTGATTCACCATAAAGTCTGCCATCCTCAGATGGTTTTGCTAATATTCCCACCTTTGGTCTTGAGAATGCAGGTAATGTAACGTTAGTGAGAGTCTCAATATAATCATTTAGTTTTGTTACAGTTCCTTTTGGTAGCCCTTTTAGATAGTTCATTGCGTTTGCATCTCCTTTGTGTGCACTTCTTACTCTTTCAATAAACCTAAGCCAATAAAGAAATTCGGTGTCGCCTAATCCTTGCTCACGTAGTATGCGAAAATCTTTCAATAGTAGTTTTACTCTTTGTTCTCGTATTTTTGTTTTCCAGAAGATCCTAAAGTTACTTAACCTTAATTCCGATATCTCACCAGCTAACTTGTTTAGCTTTTTTGCAACACGTTTGTTTACCACATCATTATCCGAGATTAGAAAGTATAAAAAGTTATTTAGAAAAATGGTTTCAGTGGACAATTAGGCAGTAAAACTACTTCTCAGGGACTAGTCTATGATATTATTGTCTCAGATCTAGTTATTGATTGATATCTATATTTATATCCCCTGAGGACATATTATACCCTATATGAGATAAAAGTCTCATCAGGAGGACTATATAAATGGGCTATTGTGGCGGTGGGTGCTGCGGTGATGGATATTGCGGTTCAGGAATAGAGAAGATAGTTACTTACGCTAGATCTAACTTTGATTATTCGCAAGATTTGGGAGGATTTGATCCACACTATCAACAGAAAGCAGCAATGTCGGAGTCAGTCGCATCTCCAAAATATTTAGATAATATTGATAGTGCAATCCATAGTGCATCTTACATGGTTCGTACTAGTGCTCATGATGATATGGGTGGCGGTAATGCATTTAACTTTGGCGCAGAAAGAGATGACCTATACAAAAAGAAGAAACAAGAAGAAGATAGTGTAAGTTCAAATTATAATAATTCCACACCCACAACTAATGATGGCGTAACAACGGTTAAACCATTCATCAATCCTTGGATTAAAACGGAATTCATTGGAGAGGCTAGCGCGATAAAACAATCTGTCGAGGAGAGTTTTGAAAAAGTAACAGGCAAAGAATTTCCAAGCAATATTACGATTGAAGTTGCAAATGAAAAAAGATTTGATGAATTGCATAAACATTTTGGTGGTAAGCCAACAGCAGGTTTGCAAGGTTTTGCAATAAATAGAAAACATGAAGGTGGAGTTAGCCATGTTGTTGTTAAGAGTGCACAATTAGCTCATGTTATGTTAGTAGTAGGACATGAGATAGGTCATTTGATGAGTAAGACTTTGTTAAATAAACAAGATGAAGAAGCTAAAGCTTATGCGTTTGAAATGGCTTGGCTTAAAGCAATCTATGAGCATAACATCGCAGGACTGAGAAGTGTAATTAATATCGACGGCGCACCTGCAAAGAATGGATTGCACGATGTGGCATTCGAGTTTGTTCAAAAATTATTGAGAGAAGGTAAAGATTCATTAGAGATTGTTGCACAGATAGTTAGCGGCGAGATTCACGTTGGTTCTGTTCTCTAGGGTTTTGCTATAGACCACATAACATTAAAGTATTGTAAGAATGACTTTGCAACTTCTTGACTAGTGATTCTAATGACCAACGGTTCTTTGGTTAAAATAAGTATACAAGATCTATTTTTGTATAACAATATTTCAGCAGGTGTTGATTGTTGAATAAACCGCACATTACATGACTTTGATTCAACAAAAAAATTAATTCTCTCTTTTCTTGGTCTTAGATCCTCGTTGAAGACTATGTTTGTTATGATTCCTTTTTTTTCTCTCTTTAGAGAATAATTCAAGAAAAATCTGTCAGCTTGCTCATCTGATTCACCTTTGCTCGCACCAAAAACAAAATTGTCTTCTCCTTTTTCACATTCTTGTATTAAATCCTCAAATATTGTTCTCATACCATTCCAACCTTGAAATACTTCCACATTGACTTTCTCTTTTGCTTCTTGGAACTTTAATAATAATGAAGGCAACAAAGAATTTACGAACTCTTTCTCGTTTTTTATTTCATCTTCTTTTCGATCTAGAAAATCAAGAATATGTCTTGGATTAGCAGGACTAAAATGTGCAACCCCGTTCTTTTCCACTTTAGAAATTATTCCCTTATCTTGAAGTCTATTTGTCACATCATATATGTTACTAGGTGCAATTCCAGAATTCTTTGCTAAAGTCGTTTTAGTGCATTCGCCAAGCTCAAGAAGTGCCTGATATACTTTTATCTCCCCTTCTGTAAGCCCTATCCTCTTCAAATCATGCAAATCCATAGTCGTCTTGTAGAAGGACACCCTTGTTTATATACTTTTGTAGTTACTACTAAGTAAACACAAATGAGGTGGATGAAAAATGAACAAAAAGAAAATAATGAGCGCATTGGTGTCCATAATGATTCTGGCACTCCTATCAGGATGTGCAGATCAAATAAATGGAAGAATTGTTGAAAATGATGAGATCGTAATAGGTTGGATCGGACCAATGACTGGACAGAGCGCAGTGTTAGGAATGGACAGCGCAGTAGCCGCAGAGATTGCAGTAGAAGAAATAAATATGGCAGGCGGTGTTTCAGGAAAGAAAATAAAATTAATTTTAGAAGATGATCAATACGATGTGAAAAAAACAGTTAGTGCATACCAGAAACTTGTTGATGTTGATGGTGCAAAGGTAATTGTTATTAGCACATATAGTGGTGTGTTTGCGTTATCAGAGAGAGCAAAACGTGATGGAGTTGTACTTGTTGATCCTTTGGATTGTAACAGCGCACTAACAGCATTAGGAGATCATGTATTTTGCCTTGCAACAGATTCAGAGAGTATTGCAGAAATACTTGCTGAAGAAGCAGAAAACGGCGAAGTAAAAAAATCAGGAATACTGTTTTTTCAGAGTGATGCATTTATGCCTCTAGTAAAAGATGTATTCGTATCAGAGTTTGATGGTGAAGTGGTTCTTGTAGAAGGATACTCTGTAGGAACGTCTGACTTCAGAACTTCAATTTCAAAAATGATAGAACAAGATGTTGAAGCAATTATCCTATTAGGATATGATGAAACAGGACTTGCAATGAAACAAGCAAGAACTTTAGGTTTTGAAGGTCAGTTTTATACAACTGGAACAGTAACTAGTCCTTCATTACAAGAAGCGGCTGAAGGAAATGCAGAAGGAACTGTGTTTGCATTCTGGGATGCACAAAAAGATAAAGAACCTGCTAAGAGTTTTACTGCAAAATTTGTTGCCAAACAAGGAAGACCTGCGATATTAGATCTTGCAACTTATCCAACGTATGACACAGTTAAAGTGATAGCCAAAGCATTAGAATCTGATGATGTTAAACAAGGACTATTAGACATACAAGAGTTTGCAGGAACTACAGGTGATGTGAGTTTCTCCTCAGATGGATCGGTAAGAATCAGAGAGAGTGCGTTTGTACTTCAAGATGGCTTTCCAGCGAAAGTCTAATTTTTTCTTTTTTTAATATAATCTAAGTAAATTCCTTCAGTAAATGAAACCATGGTATGATCATTAAAGACCATTAACAGTTCGTATTGATTTAGATGTTCTGAACAAATGTTTCGTATTGCAATTAATTGATCTTGGAACGCATCATGATCCTTTACTAATAGTTCTAATCGAAAATTCCAAGAGCCGAGAGTTTTATCTGCAAATAGAATTGTTTTATTCATTCTAAGAAACTGTTTAAACTTCTTTGCGAAATCTGTTGGAACCGTTTTTAAATTTAGTAGAAGCATATACCACAATAAATTAAGTTTGTTGTGTTCTATTACCGCCCTATATCCCCTAATTATTTTTTGTTCAAAAAGTTTCTTCATCCTGTAAGTTACAGCTTCAGGAGTTAAGCTTATCTTGTTCTTTTTTAATAACTTAGATATATTGACAACATTCATTCGCGCATCTCGTGAAATTATACGAAGTATTTCATAGTCCGTAGTGTTTATCTTTGCACGACTCATCTCAGGATGTAGTTCAATGGTTTCATCATGATGGTGTCTTTGATCTTCTTCTAATCCGTCTAGTGCAAGTTCAACCCCTTTGTATATCTCAACACCATTCAAAACTAAACGTTCTGCAACATTATCCTGAAACGCCTCAATCAATGTATTCAAATGAGAGTCAAATTCAACTCGGCTTCTTGAAATCATTACAAAGAAAATATCCCATTGCCCGCTAAGATTGGTTAACCATTTTATGTAGGGATTATTTTTTATTATCTTTAGAATTCTACTTTCGGTTTCTCTATTGAAATCTTTTAATCTAAGGTAAACTTGATAAGTTATGTAACCTAAAGCAGCAGTATCAACTAAAGTAATGTAATCTTTGATTAACCCCGAAGATTCTAAACGTTTTATTCTGTAGCTAACAACTTCCCTGCTTAAGCCAACTTTCTTTGCAATTGCAGAATCACTTTGTCTACAATTAGCCCAAAGTTCGTTTATTATTCTCTTATCCTTCAGATCTAAATTATGAGGCATATAATTGGTTAACTAAAAATAATATATAAATCTTTTTGTTTTTGTAAAAATATTGATCGCTTATTTCTAATAGCTGAAAAACATTGTTAATGATAGAAAGGTGTTTGGTTGACAGTACAGAAATTGGAGGTGTACCACATGTCAGACGCAGAAATATATTTCTTAGGTGTAAGAGGATCCATACCTGCACCATCTTGTAATCGGCTTGATGGCAGCGAGTTTCACACTTTAAGGTATGGGGGCAACACAACTTGTCTTTATGTAAAGACACCAAAAGGAAGACACCACATTCTTGATGCAGGTTCAGGTATAAGAGAATTAGGTTTGTACCTAGGAGAACATGAAAGTTTCAAAATGCCTGGCGATGGTAGTGATGTAGAAGGCAAAGAAGCTAACTTATTTATTAGCCATACACACTGGGACCACATACAAGGATTTCCATTTTTTAAACCCGCATATGCTAAAGGCAATCAAATAAATGTTTATGGACAAGCACAAATTACTGGAGATTTAGTTAAAGCAGTTACCAGTCAAACCGAACACCCAGAGGTACTAGCGAACATAGCTGGATGTCTCGAGGTCAACGGTGCGGGAATAAGGGAAGTTCTTGCTCGTCAACAAGAGTCAAGAACTTTCCCCGCACCTTTACAAATAATGGGCGGACTTGGCAAGTTTACTGATTTTATTCCAGGAGGGAGAATATACAACGATGATGAGATGATTGTAGGATCACATCTTATGAATCATCCAGGTGGTTGCGTATCTTATAAATTTAAAAAAACAGATGGAGGAATGTTTGTTTTTGCCACAGACTTTGAACCTGACTTTACTGATCACGATGAAAAGGTGATCGCATTTTGGACAGGAGCAAATGTTGTTTACGCAGATGGACAGTATGAAGATGATTCCAAAGTAATTCCATTTATGAAAACATGGGGTCACTCAACATATCAAAGGAATATAATTATGGCAGCGGAAGCAGGAATCGATCTGTTAATTTTGGGCCATCATGACCCTTTAGCAGATGATTCTTATCTGATGGCAATGGAAGATAGAGCCAAAGCCTATGCTAGAAGAACGAAAGCAGGATTAGACGTAATTGTAGCAAAAGAAGGCACACATATTGGTTTTTGAGACACTTGTGATTTTTTTGTCTCATTTCTTTATTCTTCTATACAATTTTGTTTATAAAGCTGTGATGCTTTATACCTTATTAGTGACAATAGAGTCACAGCTAGATGATAGTATAAACGAGGTATGAAAATGGCAGATGAACAAAACGTAAGCAAAGATGAACAAATCGGATTTCATAAAGGAGCACTAAGCACACTTGTAAAAGAAAGAGAAGAGATGAGTAAAATTCTTAGCATTGTTGAACAACTTATGCAAATGCATGTTAAAGCATTAAAAGAATTAGGCGTAGATTTAGAAGCTATGGCTAAAGAAGCACAAGCTGGTCAAGATAGTGCACCGAAAGGAGATGACAAACCTCTTGAGTCTGCATTAAAATAATTTTTTCCCGGGACAGAATTGTCCCAAGATTGATTAACAGAACACAATTTTGCTTTTAAACATTGATTGCCTATTATGGTTTGGTGGTTGAAAAAATACCATAGGAGGCAATTAAAATGTCAAGTTTAGATGATTTATTAAAAATTCGAACAGAAAAGGGTATGCTTGAAACACATTCAAAATATGTAAGAGCGGCTCAAAGTATAGACGAAGCAGCAGTTGCAAAAAAGGTGAATGAAGCGACTGAAGGAAAGTCAAATCCTCAGCAATATCTCGCAGCACTTGCCAGAGAATTCTACGGAAATCTAGGGCAAGAAGTGTCAGGAGATGACCAAGAAGTTGTTGGTGCATTGATAAGAGACACAGGTGGCGCAGGTTCTGGTGTGTACAAACACGTGCTTGGACAAATAAGTGCAGGTAAGTTTAGAGAAGCCAAAGAAACAATTGGTGCACAAGCTGCAGTATCACAAGGACAACAACAAGCTTCAATTATTGCAGAAGAACTAAAGAGTCCTGATAAGATAAAAGGAACTGTTGCAGAACTTAGACAAATGAATCCTGGATGGTCAGGAGTTTCGGATGAAGCAATGATAGTGGACTTCGATCGTTATGCAGGAGCTGCAGCTAAAGCCGGTGAAGCTTATAGCGATGTTGGAACGCCTAAAACATATGGTGCAGAAATACAAAAGTATGCAGCATAAATTTTTTATTTTATTAAAATGGAACAAGGATATGATTTAAGGAGATCGGAAGAGTTTTCCTTAGATGATTCTCTGAGTTCTGTTCCTCTTGGAGGTGCAACTAGTTTAAATGATTACAGCGATAGAAAAGCAGCAGAAGTTGCAAGATATTCTGAAGCAGGAAAACTTGGTGCGCAATTAGATGCAGGACAAAAAGGTATGTTAGAGTATCGAGCAGCGGCAGCACGTTCTGCAGTTGATTCTAAAGGATCAATTGATTCTAGATTGAGAGAAGTTGTAGGATTGCAAACAGACATGGATATTTTTTATGCAGGAATAGAAGCTAGATTGACTGAAGAAACATCTCCTAGATTTAGTTCTCTACAAGATGCGGAAGATCATGTTACTAAAACATATTTAATGAGAGAGTCTGCAAAGTATGCAGGTAATAAATCAGAGATTGCAAGAAAAAATGGATTAGATCGAAAAACAGTAGAAAGAAATCTTGACAAATATGATATAGATGCTAAATTATTTGATCCGGTTGCGATTAATAGAGCAGATGGCGATGAAAGAGATGCGCTACTCTATGCAAGAGATGAAGTGTTGAGAGAAGTTAGTGAAGCAGTAATGCCTTATGATAGTGAGAGTGTGAGAAAAGTTGTTAGTTCTGAGTTAGATGCATTGCGTGAAAGAAATCCTACATTGTATGACCAACTTAAACCTAAAGTTGAAGGTAAACTAGATGAAATTACTGCAACAGTTAATCAAGACCCTTACTTTGCGGGACAAAGTCCAAACTCTATGTTTTTAGAAGCATTGTACAAACCTACACTGAAGGAAGCTCAGCAGTGGGTGAGAGGTAAAGTTACAGAGGACGCTCTCGAAAGAAACAACGGAAACTTTGGTAGAACTGCAGAAGAATTAGATGTTTCGGAAAAAACAGTTAGAAGAGTTGCAAAACAACACCAAACTACTTTAGCCGAGATGCAAGATGTTTATGCGATGTACGTTGTACAAGGGAGACCTAGCGTAGAACAAGTAAGAAGTGATGAAGGATTTGTGCGAGATTTGCATGCAACAGTTAGAGCAGAAACGGTTGCGCCTTCATTTGTAGACATCAAACCAGCAGACGATGGTCGAACGTGGCAAGTCGTCAATAAAAGAGCCGCGTAATTCTAGGACAAATTATCCCCAACATGTTATTGTAGTTCTTAATTTTCTTTTTAAGTATAGTTGTCTTAATGATTAATAGGTGGCAAGGAAGTCACACTAACTATTAAGGTGATAATTATGGCAAGTTATGCAGGAGATACATATGGAAAGAGTGGTGATTCGAAGAATGATTATGTAGGACAAGTTATGAACGATTATGGAATTGGAAGGGAAGAGGCAGAAAGTATGGCATTAGGACTAATGATGAGACGCCCGTACGAGAATCCCGTAGGTATGCCCGCCTCACATGGAATGATGATGGGAGGACCCATGAATTTTACTTCATTCCCTCAATATGGCAATCAAATGGCGGGTCCCAGAATGCCTTCAATATATGGAGGACAAAGTCAACAAGGCGGAGGATTAACAGGAATGCTTCCTGAATTAATGGCAGCATATGGTGATCATTCGCTTAAAGCCACAGTAGATGTATATGCTCCAGGAAGTGAAGAGCCAACCGCATCTTTAGAAATAAAGTATACACCAAAGTCTGGAGAATCTAGCGACTCCTCGGCGAATTAATTAAAAACCAGAATACCCACATCACCTTTGAGCTCACCAGTTAGGACATTATCGTTATAGAGCTCTAAGTGATTTCTGGTTATTATTTTTATTTTATTAGACATTTTAAGAAGAGTGAAAATTCTATTAGGAGATGTTAACATCACGTCAGTGTAATGGATAGTGTTTTGTTCTGTTTTTGTGTTTTTTATAACATGAACTCCGGTCTCATCATCGTAAATAATCACCGTGCAAAGTTCTTCTTTTGTTTTCCTTGCAAGATCAGGGTTGTGTTTGGTCAATACATCTAAAATCTTTTGTGAGAGAGCGATAGATTCTTGGCAATTAAAAGAGTGAGGGAAGTGACTGATCAATCTGTAGTCAAAGAAATTTAAAGATATGTTTAATCTCCAGTCAAGACTTTCTGAGTTTTTTAAAGTTAATAGAGTATAATCATCGTGCATTTTGGCGGCTTCTTCATAATGTTTAATGAAAAAATCAATGCAGCACGCAGGATAACCTAGAAGCTCTCCAAAAGTTTTGTGATCTAAAGCGACTTCCGCGTCTTTTGCTTTTATTGCATCGGTCTTTTGTTTAGAAATGTATACAAAAAAACCTCCTTTCAGAGGAGAATTGGTAGGCATCATCATTGCCTTACCATCTTGTGTTTTTACGAACTTAAAGTCAGATGTTATTAATGCCAGATTATTGGTCCTGCAGAATGCAGTTAGTTTATCTAGTGTTTTGTCTTCAATCTCAATTCTACAAACAGGTTTTATATCTTCAAAAACCAGAAGCATCTCTATTGCAAAGATTTTTCTTGGAAGTAGTTGCATTAGTTCATTAAGAATCATAATAATTACCTACAATCATATACAAATATTCGTTCACCAGGGAAGTCGTAACTTTTCTTTAATTTGAAATGAAGAGGAAGATATAGTGCACTGTACACAATTAGCAATCCTTTAAACTCTGTACGAATTTTCTTACCAAGACCTTCTTTGAATGGTTTGTCCGGGTGAATAAACAGAACATCATACTTCGAAAGATCAATTTTTAAAAAATCATCACGTATGAAGTTGGCTCTTAATCTTAAATTCTTCATAAGATAAATACTTCTTTCATGGAGATCTTTATCATGCTCCACCCCGCTTGCTTTAGTGTAAAGTGAAGCCAGAAGTGTGATTCGTCCATCGCCAGAACCGAGATCAAGAAAACTTTTGAATTGTTTAAGATTTAAATCGTTGAAGACTTCATTAGTATCATCTAAATGCGAAGGACCAAAAACTCCTTTTTGCGTGTCAAATATAGGGAGCTTGCCTTTTCGTAAAAGTTCCTTGAATTCCTTTTCGTAAACTTCCTTTATTAAAGATGTGGACGTCATGATAAACATGATTCTTTATTTTTATTCTAGAGGTACTCCACTCCAGAACGGGGCGCCAAGATATTCTTGACTTGGAGCGTATCCTCCATAAACAAATTGAGGAGGTTGTGCTTGACCAAAGTAAGACTCTCTAATAGTTGTCCAGGAGTTTCCTGCAGCAGATGCAGACGGGCCACCTGGTGCAAAACCAGTAACCGAACTACCAAAGTAAGCCCATGCGTCTCCCAATTGTCTCATTTGCCCTCCAGGCGCAGCATAACCTTCAGAGATTAATGTTCCACTGTAACCTTTTTCTTTAAAGTATTCAGCAGCTTCTCTCACAGGATGAATACCGCCACCCACAGGCAGATTAGCATGTCCTCTTCCAAAACCGTCAGCTAAATGTAGATGACCAACAACACCGCTATCGGCCATTTCTTCTGCTACTTTCTTGTACCATTTGTTAAATCTTTTGTCAGTTTGTTCTTGAGATTCACCAGTATTTGATTTGAAATGTTTTCTCCACAAACCTAAATGTTCAGTATCAAAAGTTGCTTTGATGTGTTGAGAAGCTTCTCTTTTTGCTTGATCTGCAGACATACCCCACTCTGTTTGAAGAAGCTCCGTCATTCGAGTTCTAGATTTTTTTACTAATTCTATCATTTCGTTAGGATGGGCACCATATCCCATCTCAGGAAAAATATTTTCTGGAGCTACAAACATGTTATTATTGAGTTTTTTAGCTTTTGTCGTATTCATAGCATAGATTCCTAACCTTGCGAAAGAATCAGTACTCTTTTGCAAACCATATTCATCGATAGTGGTTACATCATCTACGAGTTGCTTAAGTTTATGAGCATTCTTTCTTCCAGACAACGCAATCTCTCTAGCGTAGGCAATAGATTTCTCGTTCTCAGTGATTTCTTCTTCTAAATATTTAACAGGATCTTTAATATCTGGAGGAACTAGATTTCCATAAGTTCTACCATCAGGAACCATTACTTGATGTCTCCAACGCTCATCTTCAGGCACATCCTCGTAAAGTTTCTTATAATTTGAGAGCGCATCAAGAAGCTTAGTTCTTCGATCCATAGATTTCTTATACATATTTTCATATTCTTGAGCTTGACCTAAAACATGTTCTGCTTCCGCAGTTTGTTGTAAACTAAAAAATTCTTTTGCAGCTTCACCAGTATTCTTAAAATCTTTTCTGAAATCGGAGAATGTTATTTTATCAACCATCATATCTCCTCGATCGTTTCGCTTAATGTCGTAAACTTCCTCACCAAAAAAATCTTTTACTATCTCCCCATCAGGTCGCTTAACAGGTATTTTGTTCCCGTTAGCATCTTTTTTGTACAAAGGTCTCCAGATCTCTTCATCCTCTCGAACACTCTTTATCAAATTACCAGTCTTAGGATCAACTAAATGGTGTACAGCCTTCTCTTCTTCATTAATGTGTAGTTCGAATTGTCCGTCCCATTTATCATACATAGAACGAGGAAATTCTCCCGTGTGTACGACAATCGCACCACCGTCAGAAATATCTGCTGAGAAGTCCATTGTTTTTTTAACTTCATTCATGGATTGTTCTCTTTGTGCTTCAGAGAAACCTTGTTGTCCTAAACCTGAAACGTTACCAATTTGTGATGGAGTGTGAACACTGATTAACTTAACACCAGATACTTGAGCAATTTCTTTTAATTCTTGTCGGTCCTGCATTGAAACAGCATCAGAGCCTACACCCGGTTCTCCTTGATAAATACCACCAGAAAGTTCTACTTGCGATGCACCTGCACGAATAGCAGCATGCAAATTCGCTTTAAAGCCACCTTTGTCTGCGATAGAAGTACCAATTTCGTCAGTTGCAAAAATGGGTTTTTCAATCTTGTGTTCACTAGGTAAAGGGGAGACAGTCCCAGTTCCAGAACTCATAGGAAAATAATCCCGGTCCATTGAATGTGCGTAATTAAATTGCATTTTAGTCTTCAGTCCATTTTCTTCGTTTATAGCCCATGGACTCCAAAGCTTTTCTTGATTCTAATAAAGTGTCTACAACTTCACCTGCAACGTCCGTGCTATATTTTTGTGCAAGATAGGTCGCCGCAGCAATATTATCCTTCGCTTCATGGTAAAGTTCTTGATCCTCATCAGTCCAACTTTCTTTATAGGTAAGTTGATTGAGGGTTTCTTGTTGACTGGCCAACTCGTTGATTTCGCTGAAAGAGTGTTTATATTGTGGACCGCCGTCTTGTTGTTGAGTTTTTTCTTGCGCAACTCTTTCCTCGAGATTTTCTCCTTCAACAGGTTTGTCGGAAGCTTTCTTCTTTTCAATCTTCAGTTCTGCTTCAGCTTCTTCTAAAATTTCTCGAATCTTTTTGTTTTCTTCTTGCCGTATTTCCGCTTCACTTTCTTGGGAAAGTCGTTTTGACTCAGCTTCTTCCTTTTTTCTTTTTTGCTCTAACTCTTTTAATCTCTTTAATCGCTCCTCAGGAGGGAGCTTTTTCAAATCTTCAAGTTCTCCCATCGATAATTACCATTGAACCATACGGTGTGCCTTCTTGTAATTCTTATAAAGTACGTGAGTTAAAGACATGGAAACACCAGTTGCACTTTTTTTGCTCTTTCCATCTTTGAATTTGTCCTGTTTGCTCGCTTTAGGTTTTGAATCTCCCGCCGGAACAAAGGCGTGAAAAATATCTCCAAATCCTTTGAATATAGATAGGAATGGATCAAGGCCTGATGGTGGTTTTGATGGTCCAACATCAGGAGGTCTGTCTACTTTTTCTCCAGCCTCTTCTAAATACTTCTTAAGTTCATCACCAAATTCATCAAGCACAGATTTTAATGAATCGTCGATGGTACTCAACATCTCCAAGTCTTGTTCCTTTCTATACAAAACATAATTATTAACTTCTTCTTCAGTCCAAACATACGATCTTATCTGCATGTTAAGTCTTCCAACATGTATCGGACCTTTAGCTTGATAGTTGTCTGGTTGATGATAACCCATGGATGGTGCAGCAATAAACTCGAAAGAGCACAAAACCGCAGGCATGAATTTTCCCATCTTAGGATTTAACGCTACAAACTCAAGTTCAATTAATGCGTTCTCAAAAGCGTTAACCAAATTAACATCATCTTCCGAAGTTTTCCTCATGCTTAATGATCTTACGTTCCTCAGATATGGACGTACCCACGAAATGTACATCATAATAATATCATAATGTTGTCTTAAATATTTTAGTTGAAATCGTCGTCTGGCTTGTAATTCTTTGTGAGTCAGTTTTTTCCAGTTTAAGTATGCAGTAAGTTTTCTTTTTAGTACTTCTTTTACCTTCTCATTAAATTTTAAAGCATTAACTCTAGAGGTTACTTGCTCAATTTTTGTAACGTGAGTCTGATAAAACAAATCAGGCAGAGTTGCAAAGCCCAGTTGTGTTGACATACCTAATACGGAACCAGGATTTTTACTTCCACCTTCAACTAAAGTTATCCAGTAATCTTTAAGTGTGATGTCGGCAGCCTCAAACTCTTTAGCGTTGCCTGAGTTTATCAGCGTATAATACATGAGTCTCTCATCAAGAACTCTCATTTCTCTTACAATCTGGAAAAGATCTTTCACCAATTTTCCAATTGTGGCTAAGTATTGTTGAACTCTATCTTGTTGAATAGAAAGTCTTTGCTGTGCTTGTCCCCAAAATGAACTATTTTCTGATGCGGAGAACACATCTTTAACTTTCTTAGCAATAGGAAAACCCAAATCAACTCGCAAATGATTAAGAACCCAAAAGTATGATTCTTCCATAGACATAGAATATGTTTGATAGGTTAAGCTGTATCTTCCAAGTGGTTGAGGATAGTCAGTTTCGTAAGGTTTTGCAAGTCTTGAGTGCCAGGCATCCATCTCATTCTTAAATCCATATTTATCTAAGAGTGCCTTACCAGCTTTCAGCTCATCACCGTACTTCAAATCTAACATTGTTGACCTCTTTTATTATGCCTTTAACGTCCCTAAAGGCAATATAGGGAAATTCTTTTTAAATAGTTTTTGATGATTGATGGACATTTCTGTCCTTTATCACTTTTGTAACACCACAACAAAGCCCACCTTATGAACCAATTTTGCTCTGGTTTTTTCAAGTAATTCATCAAAAGTTGCTTTTTTGGTTTTTGTATCAAAAGCACCGCTGAGGAATTTTATCTTAATCAGCTTTCTTTTGTTTAATTGTAACTTAATCTCAGCTAAAGCTGTATCAGTTAAACCATTTCTTCCAATTCTAACGACCGGATCTAAATGATGATAATTTGTAGTATTGAGTTTAGTTACCATGGTGGTTCCTCCTAGGGTGCGCGTGACCCAATCTTAATCTTTTCTTTAATTCTGTTATGTGATTTAGCTTGTTATTAAGTATTTTTGTAACATCCGCAGTTAAATCTTCCAACAATACCGATACGTGCTCGGCACCAAGGAAATGGGGTAAGATCACATAGTCCGCACCTAAATTGTACATATCAAGTGCTTGATCCATATCATCAGATGTAACAAAAATCATACTCTTCTGATTCTTAGCTCTTGCAGTCTTTAGTAGTAGTTTATTATAGTTGGCATTTGGTACTGTTGAGATTATTATCTTTGCATCTTTGAAATCTAGTCGAGATATGGTATCAATATCACCAAGGTCTCCGTACATACAGGGTACTCTTCTGTTTCTTAATCTTTTGATCACATCAGGATTGTAGTCCACCACGATAAAACTTTTTCTCATGTGTTTTAATTTCTTGAAAATGCTATAACCAATGTTATCGTAACCACAAAGGATAACATCAAATGTTTTTTTGTGAGGTATGTAATCTAGCCTGCTCTCCCTACTAATTATGTTAAATATTGAGAGCACAGATGAAAACTTGTTGTATATGAAATTATTAAACTTGATGAAATATGAAGTTAAGGCTATGGTTATTATTGTTAACAAAGTTACCAATGAAAACAGATCATGAGATATATGACCAAATTCTAAGCCAATGGCTACAATAATTAATGAAAACTCACTAACTTGTGCTAATGACATCCCTGAGAAGAACGAAGTTCTTTTACTAAATCCAAAGAAGCTTGTTATCACCATGATAACTAGCGGTTTTACAAATACAACCGCGATCGTAAATATCACTAATGGAAGAATGATCGATGAAAAATCAACCATCATGAAATTTAGCCCTAGTGAAACAAAAAATAATATTGCGAAGAAATCTCTTAATGAAGTTACCCTTGATATTATTTCCAAATTATACGGTAAGTTACCTAGCGCAACTCCTGCCACGAATGCTCCAATAATTATTGAGAATCCCATATAATGAAAAATAAATGCAAAAAGAAAACAAATGCTTATTGACATCAAGAAAAGAAGTTCTCTCGACGATGCAGCAAACTTGAACACATAAGGAAATGCATATTTAGAAAGTAATATGGTTACTACAGTAATTGCTAATGCTTTTATTATAAATAAAGGAATTACCAGTCCTCCCGAGAACTGACTTAATGATGTTAAGATTAAGATTAACAAAATTGCAATTATGTCTTGCACTAACAAAATACCAATAACAATTTTCCCATGAAGTGTGTTTAGTTCTTTTTTATCTGCAAGAAGTTTAATGGCAACCATCGTGCTGCTAAAAGTGACTATCAAACCTAAGTACATTGCTTGAATCTGAGAATACATCATCATCTGCGCAACAAAATAGCCAATCATGAAAACAGAGAATGTTTGCAATGCGCCCCCTATTCCGGAAACCCATCCAACGCTTCTTAATTTCTTCAACTCAAGTTCTAATCCAACTAAAAACAATAAGAATGCTATACCTATTTCCGATAAAGTTGAAATTAATTCAGTATTTGTTATGAGTTGCAAACCAGGACCAATAATAACTCCAATGATAATGTAAGCAGGAATCTTGGGTTGTCTAATAATCTTAGAAATGGTTGCACCAATAGTTGCAAGTATGATTACAAGTCCAATCTCAAAAAATATGTTCATAATTTCACCTGTTTTAACAGCTCATCTGTTTTTTGAATTGTTATCTTATTATCTTTTATGATTAAAACTAGCTTAGTTCCTTTGTTAATGCTCATAGAACTACGTACATCTTTAGGTATGCTGATTTGGCCTTTCTCGCTCACCACTACCGTTTTTATGTCTTGCATCTTTGTAAGATTTATTTTACTTGTAAGAAGAGTCTTACTAGTATTTAAAGGTTTTTGAATAGAATGCAGCAAATATGCCTAAAAATACATAATTAGAATTATTTCTTAATCTCAACATTGGCAGGTGGAAGAGCTCGGACGATATCGTCAACCTCTCCGCCAATTTGTTTCTTTATTCTTTTTGCAAGATCAGAAGTTTTTAGTTTGCCACCGGCTTTTAGTTCTACACTCTTTACAGTATTCTTCTTTACCGCAGCAGCAGGACCACACATGATCGCACCATCTTCCATAGAACCAATGGCCAAACCAAATTCAGGAGAAATATAATTAGTTTTCCCTCGAATCATAAAAGAACCTTTTGTTAAATATTCTCCAGGCTGCGCCTCCTTACTTACTTGATCAGGATTAACCCAGAATACTTTTGAAGTCATTAAACCAAGCTTTAGTGCTCGAGAAAACATGAATGTCGCATTAGATGTTTCTTGCAAAGTGGTTTCACCAACTTCTTTACCTTCTGCTTTAACTGTGAAGAATGGAGAACCAGACATGTCTGTGTGAAACACAACATCTTTTGGCTCTGTATGTTTTTTCACAATGATTTCATTTGTAGTCGCATCTCTACCACCAAGAACTAAAAACCCTTCGCTTGAAACAAACCATCTAAACTTTTCATACCAATGAGGTTTACGTTTTACTTTTTTCTCTTCTTTAACTTGCTCTTTTTCATACTTTACTTTTTCTGACTCTAACCGTTTCTTTGCTCGCTCAACAGATTCAGTCGCACCTTTCATTTTTTTCTTAGCAACCTTCACCTTATCAAAATAGATCGAAGCATTTTGATTTACGTTCTTCGTAATGTCGAGCGTTATTTTAACCATAGAAGTAGTTTATTATATTGTATTAATAAAGATAGCGTAAAGTTTAGCAGGCAGGAATGTCTGTAAACTCTTGAGCAGCACTAGAACAAGGCTTGCCACCAACAACAGGAGTTATCTTTGCGTACTTTATTGCACCTAATTCTTCAGAGTTATAGGGTTCTTTGAAAAAATTGGCTTCAGCTTTAGGGATTTCTTTATCACAGAACAAAGTCTCCGGTTCTTTGGTGTTTTCACCCATCACAAAAATCTTCAGACTGCTTATAGTGGATGATCCAACAGATTCGACCACCATTTCTAAATCAGAATCTGATAAGCTGTAGCATAGTTGTCTTTGACCTGCGATAGATACTATTTTGAAAGCAGCACCATCACAACCGTTGCCGTTTGCAATTGGTTTTTTTTGCTCAAATTCAACACCTTTCTTAGAAATATAATCCTTTCCAACATTCATGACAATAGCTCCTAATGCGATTGCAAATAAAATTAATAAAATCGTAGCAACAAGCGGAGAAACTGCCCTTTTATTGAAAATCCTTGGCATTAGCTAACCTCTTTTTAAAGTTAAAATGATGTTTGATCTTATTTAAATGTTACTGTTGACATTCTGTTAATATTATAGCACTATGCTGATGAAGCTACCTGCACAGATAGTTACTACGAATGCAATAAAAAATGATGGCACAAACGGTATGCCTTCTTTTACAAGAACTTTTTTAATTTTTAGTTTTTTTATCTTAGCAATCTGTTCTTCCGTTAATCCTAAATCTTTCTTAGACGCAATAAGTTTACCTTTATGTTTAATGTCTTTAACAATCCAGTCTCCTAATGTTAATTTATTTGGTTTTAGCCAGACGTGCATACAACTTTTCTCGACCGCGTGCGTGAATGCAAACAGCGAATACATTAGTGGAGCCATGATTGCGAGCAGAATAAAGAATAATTTGAGCAAAGGTTCTTCAATAATAAATACTACAACAATAAGTGCAATAAAGATTGCCATCGCAATAAAAAACATAACTTTAGTTTTATGAAATATTTTCTTGAATTCTTTATTGAATTCTTTTCTGTTTAATAATGCTTTAACAATAGCAAATAAGAAGCCCCATAGTGCTCCAAAGAAAACTACGTTGACTATGAAATGAAGTAATAAAGGAATATCTAATACAATAGGAATACCAACTAATGCGCCAAGCGCCATAAGCATTTTACTATCCCCGCCACCCCATTGTCCCGCATAGAACATTATTAATGCTAAAATGAAAAATGCTATGAATCCTGCAGCACCTTCAACCAAAGGCATGTAGTCCATAGTAACAAGTGATAGAATTAATCTGTAACCAATTGCAAATGATAGTAATCCGAAATTGAGTGTGTCAGGAACTTCTCGAGTTTTAAAATCAATTAAACTAGCTATAAGTAGAAAACATAATGCGACCGCAAGCGGTAAGCTCTCAACACTCATGTTTGAAAATCTGTTTAAGGCGTATATAAACTTTGTTGGCAGATTACTTTATTTTTGCCAAAAAAAAGGTTTTAAGAGAAAGATTTATAAAGCAAATTATGTTAAAGTGACCCAAATAAAGCTTTTAAATAAAAAAAGGGGTGTGATTGAATGATATCAGAGTTTGCATATTCTATTGCAGATCCGCTAACACAGTTCGGTATTGCGACTGTGAAAGCACTGCCTGGCATTGTAGTGGCGATAATAATATTGCTAGTTGGCTGGTTAGTAGCATGGATCTTGGGCTTCATAATTAAGAATGTTCTTCTTAAAATTGGCCTAGACGCAGGAATGAAAAAAGCAGGAATTGGAACTGCTTTAGGAAAACTTAGCTTGTCCAAATTACTTGGGCTAATTGTTAAGTGGTTCGTATTCCTAGTGTTTTTGGGAGAAGCTGTATCTCAACTTCAGTTGGGAAGTTTGTCTTTGTTCTTAGACAGTTTAGTAATGTGGCTACCTAATTTAGTGGTTGCGTCTTTAATTGTTATTTGCGGTTTGATCGTAAGTGATTACGTAACTTCAAGAATTAAAGCAGCTAAATCTAAGAGAGGAGATTTGTTTGCGAGTGGAGTTTACTATGTGATTATGATTTTGGTTGTGCTTATTGCACTTAATCAAATCGGAATCGACATAAGTTTGCTTACCGACATCATCAAATTGTTCTTCGGAGCACTATTCTTGGGACTTGCAATAGCTCTTGGAATTGGATTTGGTGGCGCACTTAAAGGCAACGCAGCTAAATGGCTTAAAAGGTTTAAATAAGCCTTTTTTTCTTTTTTATTTTACTTTTTTCTTATTTTTCTTAATCCGATAGTTATATAAAGAGCTCATTTTTTCTAGAGAGTATCCTTAATGATTTATGACGGCGACTGTAAAGTTTCCTGAAGGAAAGGATGGGCTATTTTAGTCTATTATTTCTGAATCGATTAAAGGGTAGATGATATACTCATAAAAAAGCTAAATGAGGAAAAAATAAAATGAGCGAATTAAACGAAAAAGCACTTGAAGCAATCGAAGTGGCTAAGTCCACTGGAAAGCTAAGGAAAGGTACCAATGAGGTAACTAAGGCTCTTGAAAAAGGAGACGCCAAATTGGTTGTTTATGCAAAAGATGTTTCCCCTGCGGAAATCACAATGCACTTACCAGTTCTAGCAAAGGAAAAATCAATCCCTTGTATAGAAGTTGCATCCAAAGACGAACTTGGAGCTGCAGCAGGATTACCTGTTAAGACAGCAGCAATTGCAATTGTAGTAGAAGGCGAAGCAAAGAATCTGATCAAGGAGATCTCAGAAGAAGCTGGAAAGGAGTGATTAAAAAATGGCACAGAAAGTGGTATCCAAGAAAGGCTCAGCAGATGAGGGCAAGAAAGGATCCGTAGGATTTTCGCCAGCAGTTCCAGCTAGTGTTGAAGAGATTATTGGAAGAACAGGTGCAAGAGGAGAAGCTACACAAGTTAGATGTAAAATTCTCGACGGCAGAGACAAAGAAAAAATAATCCGAAGAAACGTCAAAGGACCTGTTAAATTAAAAGACATTCTTATGTTGAGAGAAACAGAAATTGAAGCCAGACAACTTGGTCGTGGTGGGAGGAAGTAAGAATGGTTACTTGTTCATTTTGCGGACTGGAAATCCCAAGAGGTTCTGGATTAATGTATGTTAAAACAGACGGAAAAGTTTTTCATTTTTGTTCAAGAAAATGTGAAAAAAATATGATTGTACTAAAGCGAAAGCCTAGAGAAACAAGATGGACTAACGAGCACAATGCA
Source organism: Candidatus Woesearchaeota archaeon (assembly GCA_018646625.1). Taxonomy (GTDB): domain Archaea; phylum Nanobdellota; class Nanobdellia; order Woesearchaeales; family JABGUJ01; genus JABGUJ01. The sequence goes on from JABGUJ010000002.1 coordinate 261,053, forward strand.
GTTAAGAAAGTTTTGATCGCATCTAAGGAAGAAGCTAAATTAAAAGAGGGTAAGAAAGAATGAGAGAGAAAAGCTTAGTCTTGATAAAGCCAGACGGAGTCCAAAGAGGACTAATCGGAAGAATCATGCAAAGATTCGAAGATGTTGGCTTGAAGATGGTTGGTATGAAAATGGTTTGGGTAGACAAAGAGTTTGCTAAAGAACATTATGCGGCTCACGTTGACAAACCGTTCTATCCAGGACTGGAGTGTATGATTACAGAAGGTCCAGTTGTTGCAATGGTTCTTGAAGGATTACATGCAGTAGAGCAAGTTAGGAAAATGGTCGGAAAGACTGAACCTAAAAGCGCAGAACCTGGAACTATCAGAGGAGATTTTTCACAACACTCTTACGCATATACAGATGCTAAAGGAATCGCAATAAAGAACTTGATTCACGCATCAGGAAATGTTGAAGAAGCGAATGCAGAAGTTGCTCTTTGGTTTAAAGAAGGAGAAATGCATGACTACAAGACAGTACACGAGAAACACGTGTTTTAAGATATCGTAACTCATTTGGAGGATTGAATTAAATGGCAGAAAAGATGGTTGATAGGGTAACTCGAATTATGCAGCACCCTACTGAAATTAGAAATATTGCAATCTGTGCACATATTGATCACGGAAAGACAACTCTTTCCGACAACTTGTTATCCGGAGCTGGTATGCTTTCAGAAGCACTAGCTGGTAAAGCTTGCGTTCTAGATTTTCACGAAGACGAGCAGACAAGAGGAATTACAATTGATTCAGCAAGTGTATCTATGGTTCATAAGTTTGATGATAAGGAATATTTGATTAACCTTATCGATACTCCAGGTCACGTTGACTTTGGAGGAGACGTAACTCGAGCAATGAGAGCAGTAGATGGTGCAGTAGTACTTTGTTGTGCTGTTGAAGGTATTATGCCGCAGACAGAAACTGTATTGAGACAAGCTCTTAAGGAAAGAGTTAAGCCAATATTGTTTATCAATAAAACTGACAGACTGATGAAAGAACTTCAGTTAACTCCTGAAATGATGCAGGAAAGATTCGTCAAGACTATTGATGAAGTTAACAAGTTGATTGTTTCTATTGCAGAAGAAGGATATGGTTCTAAATGGCAAGTAAGTGTTAATGATGGTAGCGTAGTATTCGGTAGTGCGTTTCACAACTGGGCTATGAGCGTTCCTTACATGCAGAAAAAAGGTTTGTCATTTAAAGATATAATTGATGCATACCAATCAGGTAATGATGATGACTGGAAAGCACTAGGTAAAAGAGCACCTTTGTATGAGGTTTTACTTAACTCAGTTATTGAGCATTTACCAGATCCAGTAGTATCTTCCGATTACAGAATACCAAAACTATGGAAAGGAGATGTTGAGACTGAAGACGGTAAGTCACTAAAGGCGTGCAATCCTAAAGGTCCTTTGTACTTTTGTATAGTAAAAGTAGTAGTTGATCCTCAAGCAGGAGAAATTAGTTCTGGTAGATTGTTTAGTGGTACTATGAAGAGAGGTACTGAGGTTTATCTTAACACAGCCAAACATAATGGAAGAGTACAGCAAGTATTCATCTACAATGGATCAAAGAGAGAAATTGTTGATAACGTACCTGCCGGTAACATCATTGGTATCAGCGGTGTAAAAGGTTACCCTGGTGAGACAATCACAGTTGGCGAAGCAGAACCGTTTGAAGAGTTGAGTCATATTTTTGACCCAGTAATCACTAAGTCTATTGAAGCTAAAAAGGCAAGCGACTTGACAAAGTTGCTAGATGTACTTAGAATGGTTGCAAAGGAAGATCCAACTATCAAAATAAACATCAACGAAGAAACTGGAGAGCACTTAATGTCTGGTATGGGTGAGTTGCACCTTGAGATAATTGAGAACAGAATTAAATCAGAAAAAGGTGTTGAGGTAATAACTGGTTCTCCTATTGTTGTATACAGAGAAGCAGTTTATGCAAAAAATCCACAAGCTGCAGAAGGTAAGTCACCTAATAAACACAATAGACTATACTTTACTGTTGAACCTATGCCTGAAGAACTTAAAGAAGGTATTAAATCTGGTTTGATTCCAAATGGAAGAGTAAAGAAAAAGGATAACAAGTTGTGGGAAGCTCTTTCTGAATGTGGCTTGGATAGTAAAGCTACAAGAAAAGTTAGAGATGTATTCAACGGTAACATGTTTATCGATGACACTAGAGGAGAAGTTCACATCGGAGAAATTATGGAATTAGTTCTTGATATGTTTGAAGATGTTATGAACAACGGTGGACTAGCAAGAGAACCATGTGTTAACATGTTAGTAAGACTAACCGATACAAAATTACACGAAGATGCAATCCACAGAGGTCCAGCTCAAATGTACCCTGCTGTAAGAGAAGGTATCAGAGAAGCTATCAGAAATGCTAAACCTGTACTTTACGAACCGATTCAAACAATGGTATTTGAATCACCAGCAGAATTTATGGGAGAAATCTCTAAGTTGATCTCAAACAAAAGAGGTCAGTTGTTGGATATGCAGCAAGATGGTGATGAAGTTACCGTCAAAGGTAAACTACCAGTAGCAGAAATGTTTGGTATGAGTGGAGATCTTAGATCCGCAACAGGCGGAAGAGGTAATTCATTTGTTCAAGACCAGGTATTTGAAAAGCTACCTGACGAACTTCAGAAAAAGATTATTGGTCAAATTAGGTCCAGAAAGGGCTTGAGTGAGAACCAATAGAATTGGAGTAATATAGGCTCTGAATACCGATAACCTTATAAGTAAGCAGTTTTAGCTAAGGCTTACCTTGGGCGCTTAAACGGCGTTGAATGGGTCTTAGCGAATTTCGCTTATAATTGGGGGTAAGGGATCATAATTCACACCCTTCAGAGTCATTAAATAAAAGGTGGAGGATATAACACAAAATGGCAAAAGAAAAAACACACGTAAATATTGTCTTCATTGGACACGTTGATCACGGAAAATCAACTACTGTAGGTAGATTACTATTCGATTCAGGAACTATCGATGAGACTACTATGAGAAAGCTGAGAGAAAAAGCAGCTGAACTAGGTAAGTCTGGTTTTGAGTTCGCATATACTATGGACAACTTGAAAGAAGAGAGAGAAAGAGGCGTAACTATCGATCTAGCTCACAAGAAGTTCGAAACTGATAATTATTACTTTACTGTAATTGATGCACCAGGTCACAGAGACTTTATCAAGAACATGATTACTGGCGCAGCACAAGCAGATGTTGGTGTTTTAGTTGTAGCAGCTAACGATGGTGTTAATGCACAAACTAAAGAACACGTATTTTTGTCTAAGACTCTTGGTGTTAGTCAAATGATTATCGCAATTAATAAGATGGATATCTCTGGTGTAGACTACTCCGAAGATAGATACAAAGCAGTTGTTGCTGAAGTTACTACTTTACTTCAATCTGTAGGATACAAAACAGACACAATTCCATTTTTAGCAATCGCATCTCTAAAAGGAGATAACATTGTAACTAAGTCTGATAAAATGCCTTGGTATACTGGTAAAACTTTGATGGAAGCTATGAATGCTGTCAATCCACCAGACAAACCAACAGGACTTCCGTTAAGACTACCTCTACAGGATGTATACAGTATCACTGGAATCGGTGTTGTACCTGTTGGAAGAGTTGAAACTGGAATCATGAAGGTTGGCGATAAGATTGTTGCTGTACCTGGAAGAGAAGGTAAAGGTGTAAAGGGCGAAGTTAAATCTATCGAGATGCATCACGAACAACTTAAGCAAGCTGAACCTGGAGACAACGTAGGTTTCTCCGTTAGAGGTATCGGTAAAAAGGATTGTGCAAGAGGAGATGTTCTTGGTCATGAGAGCAATATCCCAACTGTAGCAGAAGAGTTTACTGCACAAATGGTTGTATTGAACCACCCAACTGTAATCACTGTTGGTTATACTCCAGTATTCCACATCCATACAGCGCAAGTTGCATGTCAAGTAGTGGCAATCAAACAGAAACTTAATCCAGCAACTGGTGAAGTTCTAGAAGAGAATCCAGACTTTATCAAAAATGGCGACGCAGCTATTGTTACGATTAAGCCAATGAAACCATTGTGCATAGAGACACAGAAGGAAATTCCTCAAATGTCCAGGTTTGCAATCAGAGACTCAGGTGCTACTGTTGCAGCAGGTATGTGCATTGAGTTAAAGAAAAAAGAACTTTAAGTTCTTTATTTTTTATTTTATTTTCATAGTAAATTACATTTATTGTGTGGTAGGCCCGAAGAAAAATGCAGAAAGCAAGAATAAAATTAGCAAGTACTAATATAGAAACAATTAATGAAGTTTGCGACTACATTAATAACATTGTCGAGAAGACTGGTGTAGACATCAAGGGTCCCATTCCTCTTCCTACTAAAAAGTTAAAGATAACTACTCGTAAGTCTCCTTGTGGTGACGGAAAGGCTACATGGGAGAGATATGAGATGCGGATACACAAGAGATTGATTGATCTTGGTATTGATGAGAGAGCTCTTAGGTTAATAATGAAAGTACCTATTCCTGAGGGATTGAACATCGAGATTGAGATGATTGATAACTAATTATCCTTCTTTTGACAATAAATTTATAAGGTAATTAGCTTGAGCTTTATAATATAGATAAATGCTGCCGTGGCACAATCTGGTACTGCGCGGGACTGGAAATCCCGTTTCCTCCGGGATATCCCGGTTCAAATCCGGGCGGCAGCGTTGTAACATCAATCGAACGCCGTCTTTTGGCCACAAGTTGTGGCTAAAGACTTTTATTCGATTAAGACTCATTCTATGCTGGAGGAAAAATGGAAAAAAAGCTAGATATCCATAACTACCAGAAACGTTTGGAAAATACTCTTAGATTTATTGAAAGGTCTAAGATTTCTGAGAAAAATAAGGAGCTAATAATGAGCTTCAGAGATGAACTAGTACTTCAGGGTTTAAGCCTTGCAAGGGTTGAAAGATATCTTAGCTTATCTAGAATCATTGCTGAGAAAATCAACATAGATTTTGATAAAGCTAAGATTGAAGACTTAAAAAGATTTGTCGGCGAGATACAACAAAGAGAGGATTACTCACCCTGGACAAAACAGTTGTACAAAGTAACTTTAAGAAAATTCTACAAATGGATGAAGCAAACAGAAGAATATCCTCCGGAGGTAAGTTGGATTAAAATTAATGTTAGTAAGTCAGAGAAAAAGCTTCCTTCCGAAGGAGAATTGCTCACTGAGAACGAAGTTAGACAACTAATAAATTCAACTAATAATTTAAGAGACAAAGCTTTAATTTCTGTGTTATATGAGAGTGGATGCAGAGTTGGAGAAATTGGCACCATGAGAATAAAGAATGTTAGTAGTGATAAATACGGAATTCTCTTAAGTGTAAGAGGCAAAACTGGAGCAAGAAAAATAAGAATTGTGTCTTCTCTCTTTGCTCTAAACTCTTGGTTATCGGTGCACCCTTTTAAATTCGATAATGAAAAACCATTATGGGTGCGTTTGGATGGGAAGCAACCTGGCAAACTTCTTTGCTATGATGCAATAAGGGTTATGCTCAAGAATGCTTTCAACAAAGCAGGAATAAAAAAGAAACATAACCCACATTTTTTCAGACATTCAAGAGCCACGCAAATGGCGAACCACTTAACAGAATTTCAAATGAATCAATATTTTGGATGGGCTCAAGGATCAGATATGCCATCGACGTATGTACATCTATCTGGTCGAGAAACAGATGGCGCGATTCTTGCAATGAATGGAATTATTATTGACAAAAACAAAGATACAGAGTCTAGTAAACCTTTACTTTGTCCAAGATGTGACTACTTGAATCCTCATGGAAGAGAACATTGTATAAAATGTGATCTCATTATTGATGAAGGTGAGAGATTAAAACAAGAGATAAAAGATAAAGATAGTTTCACAGAAGACTCAATTTGTGAGGATACTCTCACTAAACTATTTAGAAAGCCACGATTTAGAGCACTTGTCATGAGTGAGCTTGGAAATATTTAGAATCTCTTTATTTTTTTCTTTTATTAACTCTAAGAGAATAACTTTCCACTCAGGTTTTTTTGTTTCCATTTTTCATCTCTCGGTATATTTTTATCAACATGTCTTCAATGAATGAGTTTTCATGAATCAAACGAGTACGAACATATTCAGGTATTGATCTAAAACCACGATCATTGGATTGTTGCTTTAATCTTGCCATCTCATCTTTTGTAAGAGGAATTTTTTGTCTATGATTTCGCACCATGACTTAGTTTATACTTTGTGAAGTTATAAATTAATCTGGTAAGGAAATCTGACCTAAAATCTGACCCAAAACCTTACCAGACGTGCTTATTAATTATAACGACGTTAGTATATTCTATGAAAACAATACGACTTGAGGACGTGGATTATGATCACATCCCTGCGCTTAATACGAACGTAGGAATTGGTGGGCTAATTTTTGTTCCATTGGAATGGCAGAAAAAAAGAGTTCTTGTATTATTAATGGAGGACATACAATGATTGCACTACAAAAAACAACAAACATTCGACTTAAGTCGAGGGAGGAAGTTGAGCAGTTATACTCTTCTAAAAAGAGCGGCTGCTTTGAGCTTCCTCTTTTCTTTAACAATGTGTTCAAAGAAAACTTTGGACGTGTTGAATATGATTTAGATTAAAGAGGTGGTTTCAATGAAATTGGTATGGATATTGTTTCTGTTGTTGCTTATGCCGATAGTATTTGCAGACACAGCAGACCTTGATGGAAGCTTGAGTTCAGAAGACAAGGCAAAGTTTGATCAGATTCTAGAACCGGTGATGAAAATTTATAATTTTGTGAAGTATATTTCGTCAGTGGTTGCTGCAATATTTTTGCTCTATGCAGGAATTACATACATGACTTCTGGTGGCGATCCTAAACAAAGAGATCAAGCAAAGAGTATTGCAGGATATGTTGTTATTGGATTAATGATCATCTGGGCTGCACCAATAATTGTAGGAGTGTTAGTATGAAATTAGCAATTATATTTTTGTTGTTGATTCCATTTAGTTTTGCGATTGAGTGTTCTCAGTTTCCCAACCCTTCTGAGTGCGATGATGTGATGTCAAGCAGTTTGGATTTGTCTGAACAACAATATCTTCTTTCGTCTCTTCTAGCAAATTCTCAAAATAAACCACCCTGCAGTTTTGTAAGAGACTGGAACCTTGCTCTTGACACATCAATACCGCCTGAAGGGGTGGAGAAACGCTCTAAAGGTCAAATTCGCAATGCTTGGGTTAAACTATTTACAGTGATGCCTTCTGTTAAGGAAGAAAAGTTGTTGATAGGTTCTAATGGTTCAATGCTTGTTGGATTTGGTTATGATTTCCAAATGCCTTATGGAAGATTGAATGGTGATTGTAGAACAGATTACAATTATCTAGGTAACAGTGTTGCAATTGATGGTTATGTTAATGATGAGTATGTTGGTTCTGGAAGAGTAATTGATTATGAAACTTCTATTGATTCTTCATTTAAAGTTGTTTACAAAGTTAAAGAAAAGTATCTTGTTAGCCATCATAAGTATTATTGGCACTGTTGTAGATGGAAAAGAGGTCACTGTAAAAGCTGGTGCAGGAAATGTGGTTTCAAATATGCTGATGAAATTCATGAAAGTTTGAGTGTTAGTGATTCGCTTTTTGGTTATTTTTCAGATTATGCCCTTGATGCTTCCTTTGTTGCTATTGATTCTTATCTTGGAAATACAAAAGGTGTTCTAAATAGCACTAATTACTCTCGACTTAGTTTACTATTAGATTCTGGTAATTTATCTTTTCATAATTATGAATACTCTGTCGTTTGGGATAACAGCAGCGTATTGACTATCAAGGCTCGTTCTGTTCCTACTGTTTCTTCAGTTGGAATTGTTAGGAATAATGAAACTATAATGTTTGAAGATAGCTCTAAGTGTTCTATATTTATGTCAAATCATTTCTCTAATATGAATTTTGATTGTAATTTTACTTTTGATCAGGTTGTACCTTTGATTAAATTAGATAAAGATACTTTTGATGTTGGTGAGACTATTTCTGTTAGGTTGGAACCTTCTGACATTGATTTTAATGTTAGTTATGGAAATACTTCTCGTTATGTTCATGATTCAACTTCTTTTGTTGCTACGAATATTGCTAACAGAATAGTTCTTCGTTATAATGATCGTGAGTATGATCAGTTAATTATTGTAAAAAATAAAGACAAATCAATGTTTATGTTATCACTTTCAGTTTTTGGCACTGTGAATTATGTTATTATAGAATTACTGAAAAGGTATTTCGGTATGCATCTCTAGGCGGCAACTAAGGAATGTGGTACGTTTGGCGTAACAGAGCCCAATGACTTCATTTATCTTTCATGTGCTCTTTAATATATTCGTGAAAGTCTTTATCTTTCATGTTGAGCTGTCTTTTTAACTCTTTAATTCCCAATTCCCAATCTCCTCTATCTAATTTAGAGTGCCTAAAAACACGATACTTTTTATTGTGTTTTTCCTTAGGAAGTTCGATGAGATTCCACAATTCATTGTTTAGATGATCATTATCTATATGATGGATCTCATAACCTTTTTTTAATCCCAATTTTTTATAGTATATGTGTCTATGTAAAAAGTACTTATTGCCATTCTTAAATTCAATCATCAAATAATCCGAGTGATGATCATAATATACTTCAGTGGAGCCCCCCCCATATAATAGTTCATATTTCTTCGTCTGTTTAATTATATATGCTTCACGACTTTTTCCCTTTGCAATTTTAATTGTTTCTTCGGCTTCAGATATTTCCTTAGACGCATTATTTCTTAATCTTCTGTAATCATCACATTCTTTTGTCAATCGGTTAATTTCTTTTTCAAATAACTCTCTAGCATGACCCTTTGCTTTTTTTGCATTATGTTCTAAGTCTTTTATCTTGTTCCTTAGATACTTTTCTTTCTTGGTATATTTATTTATTTTCTTATGGATATTTTCTATATTTTTTTCCAATCCTTTCAGTTTTGATATGGCGTTCTCAAGCTTGCACTCTTCTTTTCTTCTTCTATAAAAACAAAAAAACCAAATACAAAAAGAACAAATAATTACGCTCATCACTGCTAGTGTAACTCTATTTTTTAGTTTGACCTCTTGTTTACGATCTAATGTATCAGTACTGTCTAAACAAGTTTCGTTATTATATCTATCAGATTTGCATTCCCAGGAGCAAGTGTAACTCTCACTCACATTCTTTGAAGCTGGTTCTAAACATAGAATATCATTACAATTTATTGTTCCGTTAGAACATTCAACAACCTTCTGATGATCGCAGAATCCTGCAATGTTACATATTCCTGAACCACATCTTGAGTCATCATATAGCGGATTACAAGGTGAATGGTCACTCAAACATTCTTTGTTGCTACACGTTTTACAGACAGTCTTATTCACAGGCACTTCAAGAACCTTAGGGAACATGACGCTTGGTCTTGCAACATAGTATTCTACACTTTCAGGAACAATTGTACAATTTCCAAATTGAACACCATCAAAACAAACTTCTTTCATCATAGAATAAGATTCGGCTTCAATTCTTAAAGCAAATTCTCTTTTTCCTGCAGTGTTTCCTTCAACAACATAACTAAAAAATGCGGTGACGTTATATCTATTAGGATTATAAACACTGAAAGTGCTTCTATTTCCTTCGGTAAAATCAGAAATGACTAATGTGTCACCTCCTATTTTATCTTTGTTAAGAATAGAAAGCATTTCCTTCGATTGAATAACTGTTATTTCTTCAGTATATTGACAATCAAGAGCATAGGAAGATAGAGATAACATTAAAAATAAAACTAGTAATATATATTTTTTCATTTTAATCTCTAATTTTTTAATTTAAATATTAGTATCATATTTTTCCCATTGGCCTTTTACTTTAACTGTATATCCTTGACCTTTAGGTCCGTAATCTCTTATGAAACTTAAAATAAAATACTCCATCCACTTATACATAGGCAATACTCCTTGTATTTCCAGAACATATTCGTATTCATTGATTTCAGTCATATCATGAACATCTGCACTTATTGTAAATTTGGATTTTCTTTCATGGTAATAATCATAAAAATTTTCTGGAGGAGATTTATTTTTTGGAAATCTTATCAATAATTGAGCAATTGCAGGATTATTTGTATTGACTTGCTTTCTTCTAAGTACAACGCTCTCTTTTTCTTGTTCTAAGGCAACTAATCGGCTTTCCGGGAGTTTCATACTGCCATCTTCATTAAATTGAATTTTCATTTTACCAAAATGACCTTTTCTTTCTTGCATGAAGACTTGAGTGTGCACTTCTGCTCATGTTTGTTAAGTTTGATTTTCTGAAGTTACTCTTGTCTCCATCAACGTGATGTGTTACTTGGTCACCTCTTGGCCTTGCAACCGTACGGTGTACCAACTTATCACTATCGCTCCATCTTGGATATCCTTTTCTATCTTTGTAAAAACTACTCATTTTTCTTACCTCCTACCACGTCTCACACTTGTTTTTGGTTTTGCTCTTGCTCTTTTCTTTTGAACTCTTACATTGCCTTTTTCACCACGTCCTTTACCTCTTGACTTTACTGTTCTAGCTCTTGCTAAACTTACTCCAATTCCTTTTGGATCTTGTTTAATCATCTCAGCAATCTTGTCAATCTCGGAAGGATCTGGTCTCTTATGGCCAAGTTCATCCAATGCAGTATCCATTATTTTTGTGATAGAAAGACCATGGTCATTAATGAATTTAAGCTGACTAGGGTATAATCTTAAATTTGCCCTACAGCTCCTTCTTTCCCTTCTTTGCATATCTTTCAAATCTTCTAGTTTCATGTTGGCCCTCTTTCTTGAGTCATGTTGTACGTACAACCGTATTAATATTTAAACTTTTCGGAGTTAGTGTGGGAATTTACACATCAAAAACAATTATAGAGGTGATTTCTATGTCAGAATGCGGTTTAACCAACCTAGCTTCCTGTCTTCCAGAGAGGTTTTTTGAGTATATTGTATACATAATCAACGCACCGATCCAAGCCCTTCTAAATCTGTTTAAACAACTATTAACACAACCAGCCAATATTGAGATGTTCTACTCAGTCTGGGCAATTATTGTGTATATGATATCTTTGTTTTACGGATTATTTTTTCTTTATGCAGGATTTCAGTTTATGATTTCCGGATATGATGCAGCAAAAAGAGAGAATGCAAAAGAACAAACTACATTATCTGAAGATGACGAAGAGTATTATATCAGAGGTAGAATAATAACAGATCTCAGTCTTGATCAATATAAATCACCCCTAAATATAACTTTGTTGAGTCATGCTCCTGAAAGAAATTTCGTAGAACTGTTGGTTAATGAGTATAGCAAATTTATTGATGGGTGGATTAAATCAAAAGATAAAGGGTTCTATTCAGTTCCATACATTCACAGACCTGGAACGCACTCATTACAAAAAGATTTCAATCCAGATTTCTTTTTTAAGAAAGGAGATAGAATTATTGTAGTGGAAATAAAATCTGAAGATGATTCTACAATTAAAAATAAAGATAAACTTGAGGGCGCAACAACCTATTTTAATAAATTAAATGAAATATTAGGGGGCAAGTCATTCTATGACTTCCATTTTTTAGATCCTAGAGATTACAAACAATTCTTTGAGAATAAATTCAAAAAGAATCTTGCATTCAAAGGATCTTTACATGCTGATTTGGAGACTAAATCAAGAGAAGAATTAAAGGAGGGGAGATAAAATTCCACTTCTAACCAAATCTAAGTACATGAACGGCCTCCAGTGTCCTAGACTTCTATGGTTTGCCAATAAAAAACAGCTACCGGAAATCAGTCTTTTTGATGAACATAAATTCAGCCAAGGACATGATTTTGAAGAGCATGTAAAAAAGTTACATCCTAATAGTGTAGACCTTAACGGACTAGGATTTAAAGAAAATCTTGATAAAACAAAAGAAGCAATAGAACAGAATCAAACTATTTTTGAAGCTGGTTTTATGACCAATAATTTATTTGTCAGATCTGATTTAATCATTCCAACAGATAATGGTTGGGATTTATACGAAATCAAATCTACGACCAAATCAAAACCTCAACATATTCCTGATCTGGCATTTCAAAAATATGTATTAGAGAAAGCCGGTCTAAAAGTCAATAAATCTTTTCTCATTCACCTAAATAATGAATATATTAAAAATGGAGAAATTAATCCCGAAAAACTCACAATTCAAGAAGAAGTTACTGACCAAGTAAATACTATAACAGATATTGAAGAACACATTCCTAAGTTTAGAGAAATAATGGATCTACCAGAGTATAACGAGATGCCAATCTCTCAAATGTGCAATAAACCCTACGAGTGTCCTTTAAAGAAAAAGTGCTGGGGAACATTACCAGAAAATAATGTATTACAACTTACAAACTGGAGAGTGTATTGGAAACTGTTAGGTGAAGGTATTGAAGATATTAAAGATATTCCAGAAGGAACAGATCTTAAACCAAGGGATGAAATAATAATAGAATCATTAGAACATAATCCATACATATCAAAAGAACACATTAAACACTTTCTCTTGTCATTACATTATCCATTATATCATTTTGATTTTGAAACGTTTGATACAGCCGTTCCAATTTATGATAAATCAAGACCTTATCAGAAAATGCCTTTTCAATATTCATTACATATAGAGCAAGAGGATGGTTCTACTCAACACAAAGAGTTCCTATCAGAAGGAGGAGATCCAAGACCAGCACTACTTAAACAAATGAAAGGTGATTTAGAAGGAACAGGAGATATCATTGTTTACAATAAATCATTTGAAATAAGTGTTATGAAGAAATTAGCAGAAGATTTTCCAGAACATAATGATTGGTTACAAGATGCAATTACTAGAATTGTTGATCTAGCTGATCCGTTTAGAGCATTTTATTACTATAACAATTCTCAAAAAGGTTCCTACTCAATTAAAAAAGTTCTTCCAGCAGTAACAGGCAAAAGTTATTCTGAACTTGAGATTAATAACGGCGCAGATGCTAGTATGCTGTATTTTTATAGTCATATAAGACCTAAATTAGACAATAGAGAAGAAATAAGAGCTAATCTGTATAGGTATTGTGGATTGGATACTGAAGGTATGGTCTGGATTTTGGCCGAATTGAAGAAAATCACAGAATAATTTAAATATCCACATCCATTGATTATACTTAACATGCATATAAAAAAGGATGATACTAATAGAGTCGATGTGACTCTGGCCTGTGTGGTGAATGAGTATCAGTTCGGCAAGAAAGGATTGGGATTGGCTACAGCAACAATTAATGGCAGACATCCTCTATCTGGTAAGATAGTTAATGAAGAATGCGATTCTATGTACTACATTATTTCTGGCAAAGGAATAATCCATCATGAAACTGGAGACTATGAAGTAAATGAAGGTGATGCTTTTTATTTTGAAAAAGGTAAGTGGTACTGGGTTGAAGGTGAAAATATGAAAATTGTTGAACCTTCTGCACCTGCATGGTTTTATGAACAACATAAAAACTTAGAAGATTAATTCTTACTAAGTATATTCTCAGGGAAGAAAGTACACTTATGCACCTTAAGAACTTCAAAAACAACTTCATCTCCAATCAAATCCTCAAACTCATCGTTAATTTTATCTTGAATCATATTAAAATCTTCCAAAGTTTTGGTATGAAAATCTATCATTAATCCCCAGTTACCAACTCCTTTAACTATATAGTATACCTCTAATTGATTCTTCAAAAAATTCACAAACTTTTTTTTACGTTTTTCAGAAGAGTACTGAAACTGTATAAGCATTATATGCCAAGAGTAACCGACTCGAGAAACATCGAGTATTGGTTTATATGCTTGAATTAAACGTGACTTTTCTAATTTTTTCATAGAGTGTCTTACCATTTCTAGAGTAAGTCCACTTTCCTTTGATAACTCATTTTTAGTTATTCTGGCGTTCTGAGAAAGCTCTTTTAGAACTAGTAAATCATTCTTCTTTAGAATCAAAGGTTCAGGATTGCCTAATAAACTCTGTATTGGAAACTCTTCTTTTGGCGAATCCAATACTGCTTTGTATGATAATTGATGAGCTTCAATAACGATGAAGAAATCATATCGAATAACTCTATTTCCCAGAATGTCCATCACCTTTGCTAAGGATTTGTCAAACTCTGAAGGATCTTTCGCCATTAGACAAACTACTAGCTTCCATTCCCCTCTTGACTTTACAAACCAACCAACCTCAGGCATATCTTTGATTCTTTCAAAAACTCTTTTCTCATCTGATTTAGAAAAATGTTTCAATTTGAAAAAAACATTATAGAAAGTATATCCTAATCTTTGAAGATCAATGTAAGTAACGAACTGAGTAATCACTCCTTTCTCTATCAGATTATTAATTCTGTAAAAAACTACTTCTTTAGAAAGTCCTGTTTTCTTTGCTATTTGTATGGTGCTTTGTCTAGAATTTCTGTTTAGCTCTCTAATTATCTTCTTATCCTTCAAATCTAATGATAGATTTTTTACCCCCACATTTGAAGTAAAGTGGTACTAATATATAAATTTGTCACAATTTGATAGAAATTCGCCCCAGTTAAACTTAATAAACATTAGGACATTCTAAGTATGGGGGTAACAAGTAACTTCACTTGAAGTGATTTCTGAGACGACTTAGTAAAAAAGAAGAGGTGATTAATTTGATAGATATAGATTCTGAGCTAGGTTTTCCTATAGAGGATGACCTACCCATTTATGAAGTTGCAGGACTCTATCTTAGTACCGGCACCGTAAAAGCAGTTATGCCTGCAAAGATAGTTCGAGCATTTGGTTTTGAAAAGAAAAATCATTCAATCTCTGCCGTATGGCATTACACGACATCAGAGAAATTCTCCATTAATAAAATAAAAGAATTACAAAATAAGAAAGTTAAGTACTGTCTATTCATTCCAGTAAAAAGGAAGTACAAAAAGACCTAGGGTCATATTGACTGGATAATCCCGTCATAAACTTTATATCTTATTTCATAAAAACAACTTTAGGATGGCCCAACATAAGAAAAAAACAGTTTCTAAAAAGAAAGATTCTCTAGAAGAGCTCAAGAAGAAGGTTAAATCTATGGAAGATTACTTGGGACCTAAACTTGATTGGAGTATGAATCACTGGCCCATGTATGAACCTGACCGATGGATTCTAGAATATTGTATGCTACTTAAACAACGCTATTATCAAAAAATGAGACGAATGAAATGAGTAACACATCAATAGAATATTTACATACAAATGCACACAAAGAAAGAAAATTCTAACAAGGTCGAAGCGGGTCTAGCTTTCGGCCCCGTAGAGAAAATATTTTAGATACTTTTATATATATCAACAGGTGGTTGATAACCATGGGATTATTTGGTTTTTGGAGAAAGAAGAAGGTTACATATAAACTTGTAAAGGATGGTAAAGCCACATACATTGGTACCACTAATAATCCCAAGCGTAGAAACGTAGAGCATTCTAAAAGTGGAAAAAAATATGATTATTTGCAAGTTACTTCCTCACGAGTTTCAAAATCTGAAGCTGAAAGAAGAGAAACAAGAAACTTGCGTTCATACAAAAAAGCGACAGGAAAAAGACCCACATACAACAAAACTTCGGATGGTAAATTTAAATTTAAAAAGAAATATTGATTCATGTTCTCGTAAGCAAATTCTCAAATAAGTACTCCCTGCGTTTGAACTCATATAGCTTTCAATTTTGACATCCAAAAAGGAAATTTTAAATAGTCTAAAGGCTTGTAAATTTATAGCGTAGAATCAGGTTAAACGTGCTACGGATGCGGAAAGAAGCCCGTACTCCAGGGCGGCAGCGTTTCTTTTAATTCTAAGATCATAAATTATTTAAGACCTATCTCACCTCTAATAGAATATGGATTTATCGAGACTTCTAATAAAGCACATCTTTAATCGTTCTGGAATAAGTGTTGGCAGTTCAAAAGATAATGATGTAGTGATTAATGATTCTTCATACTATAGGGATGTTTTGTTAAAGGGTTCTTTAGGATTGGGTAATTCTTACATGGATGGTAAATGGAATAGTGACTCAATTGATGATGTGATTTATAGATTATTATCATCCGGCACACACCAGAGATTAGCACCGCTATATAATACATTTAGAGATTTGAAAGGTTTCGTTATGAATCGACAATCTAGACAAAGAGCTAGAAAAGTAATAGAAAATCATTATGACTTACCTTCAGAATTTTATGCATCTTTCTTAGATTCGTCATTCCAATATACTTGCGCATTCTTTGATGGTACGAATGATTTAGAACAAGCTCAGATCAATAAAATGGAATTGATTTGCCAGAAATTAAAATTGAAACCAGGTCAAAGAGTTCTAGATATTGGTGGTGGATGGGGTGGACTAGCCAGATACATGGCAGATCATTATGGCGTTAAACCAACTGTTGTAACATTGTCTCAAGAGCAAGCAGATCACATGAGAAGAGTTCACGGTGATAAAATAGAAGTGTTGTTGTGCGACTATAGGGATCTCCCTGATGAATTAGAGGGGGCAGAGTTTGATGCAGTCTCTGCGGTAGGTGTTATGGAACATGTTGGTCATAAAAACTATGGAAAGTTTATGGAAGTAATCGATAGCAGTTTGAAGCGTGGCGGAAGGTTCTTATTACATACATTATATACTCACAGTTTGTTGCCTCAACAAAATCCATGGGTAGATGAACACATCTTCCCTAACGGAGAATTGCCCCCAATTAAATCAATAAGAAATCATGCTCAAAATCATTTTCACGAGCTAGGAATGCACGAGTTAACTCCTAATTATACTCTTACGTTGCAAGCCTGGGATCGTAATCTAAGTCAAGCTATCGAGTCTGGAAAAGTAAAACTCAGTAAGAGAGAACAAAGAAAATGGCATTATTATTTTATGTCATATGCTGGTGCGTTTAGAGCAGAACGTGTTAGAGTAGGACAATTTCTTTATGAGAAAAAATCTTAGATCGAGTATAGATTCTTTTATTTCTTCGATAAAATAATTAATTCTTAAAAACTAATTGTCCAATACCTAGCAGAATAAATGATGCGGGAAAAGACATTAATGCAGATTCTACAGATATTCCAATAACAATGCAGGCTACAACTGATGCTAGTACCCCTCCAATAATACTCAATACAACCGCTTTTGCTTTTAGATTGTATTTGAATGAGAATATTACTGCAGCAAATAATGCAAAGTAAACTCCCGCAATTGAGAGTATCACACTCACTATAGAAGTTAACAGAAGAGCAAGAATTATTCCAAGAATTCCAAAAACAATTGAACATATTCTGGTATTTGTTGCAAAATTATGTTTGGATAATCTATCAAACTTACTTAGAAAGTCTTTACTAACACTTGTTGAGAGGACAAATAAAAATGTATCTAGCGAAGACATAATTGCGGCGAATAAAATGACTAACCCAATTCCCAACAGATAGGGCGGCAGAAGATTAGAAAATCCAACGACTAATGCAGTCTCAGGAACAATATCAGGAAATCTTGATTGCACGAATAGGCCCATCAAGACGATAATGGTAAGTATGGCAGCAGTAATGAACCCAGACCAAATAAGAGATTTCTTAACAATCTTTTTATTCTTTCCTGCATATATTCTTTGCCAGATTTCTGCTCCAGTAATTGTTACTATAATACCATACAAAAGGAATGCCGCAATGTTTGCAGGACCTGCCGAGAATATCTTTAAACTATCAGAAGTTATTTCACCAGAGTTTACAAAAAGAAATATTGCCAAAATTGCCAGTAAGAATATCACAAAATATTGAAAGACATCAGTTCTTATTACGGCTTTGAACCCTGCAGCAGTTATATATGCAACAACTACAACCCCGATAAGAATTATGGAAAAAGGATACGACCAACCAGTTATTGACGATAAAACGATTCCGCCTGCAATAAATTGAATAAGTAAAAATCCAAGATATGATATGAAGATAACAGCTGCAGCGGGTATGCTTGCAGTCTTACCATATTTCTGATGTATAAAATCAGGCAAAGTGTAAAACTTGTGTTTGTCTGCAAGTTTCTTTATCGTTGGAGCAAGTAATGCAAGAATCAAGAAACCTATCAAAGTTCCAATCGCCGACCAGAGAAATGAGATGCCATATTCGTAAACAAAAGCCATCGTTGTAACAATCATGTTACCGCCAACCATACTCGCAACCATCGTCGCAGTCAGAACAAAAGTCCCAACATTTCTGTTAGCTAAAAGAAATCCTTCATCATCTTCTTTTCTGCTAGCCTTAAAGCCAATATATAGAACTATTATAAAATATAAAACAACCAGAATAATGCTTAGTGCATCTAACATGTTATTAAAATCAGGCTTTTTGGTTTATTAATCTATCGAAATATCTGCAGTGTTTTTATTTCTTAAGAAGATGTATATGTGTTATCTCACTTGTAGATCCTAGTCTCATAGAAGGTCCCCAAGTTCCAGTTCCAGGTGATACGTAAACTGATTGATTGTTTTCTTGATATAAACCATGATTTAGAGGGTAAATTGCGCCAACGATTAAATTGAAAGGAAATAGTTGGCCTGCGTGAGTGTGACCAGATAGAACTAAATCTACGTTTGAGTGCGATATGTCTGCGAAAGTAATTGGTACGTGGGAGAGAAAAATGTTAAATCTTTCTTTGTCAAGATCATCTATGAGTGTGCTTACGTTACGACTTGTGCCATAATCTCTGCCGATGATTGTGAATTCTGTGTTGTACTCCACAGTTCTGTCTTTTAGTAGTACCATCTTAGTGTTTTCAAGGAGATTATCATCTTTTATGCCGGTGTGTGATTCATGATTTCCGTTTACAAAGAATACTGGTGCGCTAATGTTTGCAATCCAATTAAAGTCTTCTTGAGTTAAGTCAGATGAATCAACTAAGTCTCCCGTTATGAATACAAAATCAGGTTTAAGTTCGTTAGTTAATGGCACTATTTTGTTTGGCAACTTTTGTTTATTTAGCACATCAAGATGTATATCCGTTAGAAGAACAATAGAAGCGTTATCTGAGATTTTATCCGTATATATGTTTACGTCTTCGACTACAATAGAAAGTGCACTGTAGAAACTAAACATAATAAGAACTAATGACACTATTAAGATAAAATGCCTTAATGCTTTTTTTGACTTGATAAAAAGTCTTAGTACCTCAGTTAATAGAAAAACGGAGAATACCGTCATTAATATTCCAAGATAAGTGAATGATACTGTAGATATTAACCTTGATGTCGTTGATTCGAACATTCTAGATAGAATAACGGAACCAGGTACACACAGCACTATGAAAATAGTTAATAGAAGCTTTCGTTTTGTGTATTTTATCTTGAATGTGCTGCAAATTCTTCTTAGAAGATAAAAATGTATTAGAAAGATCATAAGGATCATCGATCCTAACATTAGAATAAATTGTAGTACTCTAATCATTTTTTACCGTAGATGAATATGTGTGTAGAAAGGGCCTTCTTTTTTATCGAGTACTTGGCTTTTAGTTTTTGTTTCTTGAACAGTTTTAGGATTTCTTTTTTGTTTTCAATTAAAACTGCGTTGGGAGTTACATTTAGTAGATGATGATGTATGTGGAAGCAGAACTTTCCATTTTTGTTTAAGATCTTCTTAATGTATTTAATGAATCCTTCAGGGTCTTTAATGTATCCTAGAGCGTTAAATGAGACGAGAATGTCAACTTTCTTTATTTTCTTAGGTATTTTCCAACTGCCACGATAAGTTATTGTGATGTCTTTCTTGTATTTTTTAGGAATCTGTTTTTTGAACTCTTTTATTTCTTCTCTTATCTGATCAACTGCATGTATTTTCTTAAATGGTAAGTTGTTCTTTATTATTTGTCTAGTAAATCCACCTGTGCCGCAGTTATAGTCTAGAATAACTGACTTTTTCTTTAATGGTCCTACGTATTTTAGTATCTTCTTGAATGTTCGTCCAGGTAATGGTAGAGCATTGTACTGGTGTGATAATTTAGCCAACCAACTTCTTCTCAACTTTACATATTTGTCGTCGTAGAATATCTCAATAAAGAAATATGCAGGTAATCCTAATGCAACCAGCAATCCGGAGATTCTTAGTAAGTTGAAAGCGCCATGAGTTTCTTGTGTAAACATGTAAAGCAGGAACAGCATAAAAATAATAGTTAATATCGGACCTACTTTTCCTAACGGAACTTTGTAAGGACGTTGCATTTTTGGTTTTTTGAATCTTAAGATTACTACAGAGAGTAGTACGGCTGAATAGATTACTAGTATTAGCGGAATTAGTAAATGTAGTAACGTTTCATAAGAACCTGAGCCTATGTAAACAAGTACAGAGATGACTAATGCCTGAAATATGATAGAAATGTAGGGGCTCTTGTATTTGGGATGGATCTTTGCAAATTGTACAAAAAAGAGTTTATCCTCGGCAATCGACATTAATAGTCTTGGCGCTGTAACAATCCAGCAAGCAACTGCTCCAATGATTGAAGTAAACACAAGTAGAGTAAATATGATTGATCCTACGCCTCCGAAGTACACTCCACCTAGATCTCTTAGAGGTGCAGTGGATTCTCCAAACTGTTCCCAAGGTATTGCACCTGTGCCCGTCAATGCCAGTAATAGTGCTATTACAGCAATAATAATTGTTCCGTAGATTAATGCTTTTGGCATTATCTTTTTCGGATTTTTTGTTTCAGCAGATAGAAATATTGCACTTTCCCAACCGAAGAACGTTTCTGCAATGAAAAATATCGCTAATACAATATTTATCGTTGGGAAAACAAAGAATGGTGTGAAGTTAGAAGGTTCTAAATTGAAAAATCCGGGTATGATTATTGCAGCAACTGTTCCTAGCGTGATTAAAGCAAATGTAACAAGCATGTAAGTGCTAGTTTGCATCCCTCGGAATGCAATGTAGTTGAAGATTAAGATTAATAAAATAGCTATAGGGACGTAAGCAAAAGAATATTTCGCAGGAATAAGATATTGTAATGCCCCTAGAAGAAGCATAGATATAGTTACACTACCAGCAATAGCAGTACTCCAGCCAATTAAAAACGACCAAAATCGTCCGTAGGACTGTTTTGCGAATTCATATACCCCTCCCGCCTTTGGAAACATCGCAGTTAACTCCGAGAAACACATTGCAATGTAGATTGCAACTAACGATAGTAAAGTCCAAGAGATTAATGATGCTGGTCCTGCGTGTTTTGCTCCTGCAGCAGTTAAGAACCAGATTCCAGTACCCATGATTGAATTAATTGTAACTAGCAGAATAACTCTAAAGCTTAGCACACCTTTCATTTGTTTTTCGTGAGGTTGAACTTTTCGAATTTTTGCTTTTTTTACGTGACCACGCATTCTAAGAAATCTTGGAGCTCTCGTTCCAAGTCTAATTAGTTTTAGGAATCTGCCGTATTTAGCAAATCTTGCGGTCCTCGAAACAATTCTAACTCCCTTAAGTGCTCTCGTGAAAACTAAATGATCCATACCTAAAAATATTAAGTTGAATGGAATAGAAGCAATAATATCTAGCCAGTGTTTCTTAAAATATTCTTTAAAGTTTGGTGTTTCAAACCATCTATAGTAAAGATCTATTATGAATACTAGAACTAGGAATAAATCAAATGCATCAATCCAGAAACTGTACCTTGAAACGTCTGTGAATATCTCAAAAATGCTTAGAGTAAGTAAGATGACAAGCAATGGCGGTATTAATGACTGTACTAAGTTATCAAGCTTGCTTTTTACCGTCCAAATCACCTCTATTGCTTAAATTCATATTTTTAGCTATATAAATATATTGGTTAAAGTTCGAATTCTTCAATAAATCCCAGAATTAATTTGTATTTTTCAAGAAAGCTAAATCCTTTGTCAGTCAAAGTTATGTATTTCTTCTTTTTCTTGTCATACTCTTCTCTTATTAACTCTTTATCCAATAGCTCGTTGTAGTATTCTAAGAAACTTTGAGAAGAAACATTGGTGTATCGTAATAATGGAGTAGGCTTAATAGAATTATCATGATTATGTATTATCTTGAGTATCGTGTAGATTATTTCTAATCTATCTCTTTTTTTTGGCATTAGAAAATAACCTCTTTCGCACTCTTATGAAGATCCATAAGAAAATTGCAGCAGATATGACATATAATGGAATCTTAAGTTCTTGAGGAATTACTCCTTTAGTAAGAGTCAATATGTTGAGTATCCAGAAAATAAACAATAACAAATAGGTTATCTTGTTTTGAGATATTATTCCTTTTGTTTTCTTTTTAGGAATTGAAAATATAATTGAAACTATAAATACAACACTAAGAACTAGTATTAACACGTGGTGAGATCTAGTAAGGGCTACAATCACTGCAAGGATGATGGCAACAATGTGTAAACTATTGTTTAACGTATGTAATCCATCTTTATGATTCTTTATTTTTTTAATCAATGCAGCCATTGCGACAGAGAGTACTGCCATAGTACTAAAGTATCCAACGAGAAGTAGGCTAATTGGTTGTAGAGCCCTTATGTTCTGAAACATTCTAGGATCTAAAAGTAATATTATAGATATGTGAAGTAATCTAAATGCATATGCCAATGCAAAGTACAGAAAGATATTCCTAAAGTGAAATATCCCTTGGTGTTTGGTTAGATTGTATGCATCTCTGGTTTTATAGTATATAAAAATACATACACAAAATACCAGAATAAAATAAATTATTTCCGTCGCTAGAATCTCCAAAGGGATCATCTGTTTAAACATCATGTGAGGTGGCATTTTATTATTAATCTGTTTTTTCTATTTATAAAAGATGTGGACGATTAGTGTACATTTGGCCTTCTTCTTGCTTATATACGATTATGACGTTTATTGCTACAGGTGTGTTGAGAATGCACTAAAGGAGGGAATAGAAATGAAAAAAATTATTGCAATTGGATTAACTGCGCTTTCTTTAACTGGCGCAGCATACGCATTTGGAGGTCTTGGTCAAAATGAAAAAGGATTCATGGGCCAGAATACAAATGTGCAAAGTGCTATAGAAAGTAACGACTATGATGCATTTTTAGAAGCTGTTTCATCTATCGATTCTAATGCATTAGATAGAGTAGATGAAGAAAGGTTTGCATTTATGGTAGAGCAACATGAAAATAAAGAAGCTATGGACGCTGCACTAGATAATGGAGACTTTGAAGCATTCAAGAATGCCATGAGTGAAAGATGCGAAAGAAGAATGGACCAAATGACTGAAGATAAATTTCAAGAAATGGTTGAAAGACGCAATGCACATGATGTTGTTGAAGCCGCAATTGAAAGTGGAAACTACGACGCATGGGTTGAAGCAGTGTCTGCATTACCTCATGGATCTGGAATGGCAGAAGTTGTTTCTGAAGAAGACTTTGAGATTATGATAGAAGTACATGATCTTAAAGAATCTGGTGACCATGAAGCTGCGAAAGCATTGGCTCAGGAAAATGATCTGAAACCTATGAGACATGGCGCAAAAGAAGGACGTGGCCATGGAATGGGACAAGGTCAAGGCATGGAACGAGGTCAACGTTCTAAAGGCCAGGGAATTGGCTTTGGACAAGGTCAAGGATTTGGACAGGGTCAGGGTCAACGAGGTCTGCACAGGGGAGGAATACAATAAAGATGGCACGGCCCCGCCATCTTTTTTATTTTTTTGTGGACGTTTAGTCCATTTACTTTAAAAACACAGTTAATACAAACATATGAGGATGAGAATAATGAATAAACAAATTTTAGTTTTGGTTTTATCTATATCTTTTATAATGATAGTGGGATGTTCTCAGTCAGAACCCGTGAAAATTGATCATAACTATGACAATCATAAGAAAACAATCTCATCGCCAAATGATGAACAAGAATTAATAAATCACTCACATCTTGAAAACTCAACACCACACAATGAATCACACCAGGGAATAATTAGTAAACTTGGGGTTTGTAAAGATCTTAACGAAGGAGATATTTGTGTAGCCAAGTTGCATAGGGGAGATGTTAATGGAAAGTGTGTTGTAAGAGAAGATGAATTAATTTGTCAACCAAATGATAAAGGTAGAGGTATGAAAAAACAGAATGGTGCGGAAAATCACAGGTAGAATTCCACTACTGGAATTCGAAAATGCATGGAAAATTTATAAAATGGGTCAAATAAATGTTCCTGCATTAAAAGGTATAAGTCTTAAGATATACAAAGGAGATTTTGTTGCCATAATAGGTCAATCAGGATGTGGTAAATCTACTTTAATGAATTTAGCAGGCTGCTTAGATTTACCAACCAAAGGTAAAGTTTTTCTAAAATCTCATGATATTTCAACACTTCCAGAGTCAGATCTAGCTACTATGCGTGGTCAAACAATAGGTTTCATTTTTCAACAATATAATTTGATTCCGAATATGACGGCGTTTGAAAATGTTATGTTGCCTCTTGAATTTCTAGAATATGATGATGATGATGCAGCAGAAAGAACTAGAAAAATAATGAAATTGGTAAGTTTAGAAGATAAAATGCATCACCTGCCATCACAATTGTCAGGAGGACAACAACAAAGAGTATCTATTGCAAGATGTTTAGCATCTGATCCCGAAATAATATTTGCAGATGAACCAACAGGTGCTTTAGATAGTAGTACAGGAATAGAAATATTAGAAACATTGAAACGATTGTGGAAAGAAGAAGGTAAAACAATCATAATGGTAACTCACGATTTAAAACTAGCCAAATATGCTCATACAGTTATTGAATTAAAAGATGGAGAAATAGTTAATACCCAACATAAAAAAAAATGAAAGAATCAAATTCGAGGTGTATTCAAATGAAAAAGGTATCAATGTTAGTCTTGTTTATTTTAGTTATGAGTTTAGGAGTATTGGCGCAGTCAACACATACAGATAGTACCGCCAAAACGGTTCTTAGCTTGAACTTAATAAATCAAGATCCGGATCCGGCAATTGCGGGAGATATTGTTGAGGTGAGAGTAGGTATTGAGAATTTAGGAGGAAAACCATCTGGTGCTTTTTTGATAGAGCTACTGGAAGATTATCCGTTCTCGTCAATAGTTGGAGAACCCTTGATACAGAAAGTAGATTCTATTGATGCACACCAGTCAGGAGATAATTCTAAAATAATCAAGTTTAAAGTGCGAGTAGACAAAGATGCTGTTGCTGCGGAGTATGAATTAAAGCTACTAGAGTATTTTGAAGGTAAAAGAGATGTTTCTGCCACACAAAGAAGTTTATCTATCGATATTAAAAATAGAGAGAATGCAGAAGTTATTCATATCGATAAGACTATGTTAGTTCCAGGTAAGCAAAGCAGTCTCAAGTTTACAATTAATAATGTAGGTAATGCTCCGCTGAGAGATCTTAATTTCTATTGGTTAAATGAAGATAAAGTAGTTTTGCCTGTTGGAAGCGATAATACAAAATATATTAAATATATAGAAATGGGAGAAAGTGCAGAAATGGAGTATCAAGTCATTTCAGATTCTAATGCAGATCCTGGATTGTATGAACTTGAATTATATCTTAGCTATGATGATCCATTAAGTAGTGAAGCAAAAGAAGTTACGACAATTGCAGGAGTCTATGTTGGAGGAGAAACCGATTTTGACGTTGCGTTCTCTGAAAGTTCAGGAGGAGAGGCATCATTTAGTGTTGCAAATATAGGAAGTAATCCTGCGTTCTCTGTTTCAATCGTGATACCTAAGCAATCTAATTGGCAAGTGACAGGATCTAACTCTATGATTGTAGGTAATTTAAACAAAGGAGATTATACTGTTGCTAGCTTTACTCTTCAAAAAGCTCAAAGTTCAGCATCTGTTGAGAAAACTGATGACAAAACTGTTTCCCCGAAAAGAGCTAGATTTGGAAATGTAACAAATGAAGATGGATTAAGAATACAAGTAGTATACACAGATACTAGAGGAGAAAGAAGTACCGTAGAAAAAGTAGTTAATCTTAATCCCTCTATGTTAAGTGGAGGAATGGGAGCCGCATTTGCAGGTGCTGCAAGATCTGGAATGGCGGGTAGAACAACTAAAACAAGTATGCTTTCACAATACAAATGGCACATAATTTTTGTGATTCTTGTTGTAGTCCTAATAGTTCTACGTAGTAAATACAAGAAAATGAAGATGGCAGATCCTAAATTCAAATTGATGGATTTGTTTGGACTTGGCAAAAAGAGACATTAGAACTAAAAATGAAATTAAGCAAATGCTTTAAGCACGCATTTAACATGGTGATACATAGTAAGCTTAGAAGTTGGCTTACTATTATTGGCATTGTTATAGGCGTTGCATCAGTTATTGCAATAACATCTTTAGGTGCAGGAATGCAACAATCTCTTGAATCACAAATGAGTGGATTAGGTTCTGATTTATTAACGATTACTCCGGGCTATTCTAAAGGAGGAAGCATGTTTCGTAATAGAGGGGGAGACTCTGGAAGTTCTACAGCAACAGAAGAAGAAATATTGTTAGACCGTACGGACGTTCAAGCGTTGAAAGGGATATCAGATATTGCATTTATTGAAACTGAAGTTGGTGGAAAAGTAGATGTATCGTTTCTAGGAAAAATGGGCTCTGTATCATTAACCGGTGTGGATCAGAAAGTATGGTCTGATGTGACAACAGCAGTGATTGCTGAAGGAAGATTATTAGACTCTGCAGATCAAAATGTAGTAGTTATTGGTGGTAATTTAGCAAGTTCTTTCTTTGATCAACCTTTAGGCATCAATAAAATGTTCACTATTGAAGGTAGCGCATTTAGAGTTGTGGGTGTTCTGGATGATACAAGTACCAGAATATATATGCCAATTCAAATGACATATCAATTACTCGAAGATAAAGATACAGATATTTACGATTCAATCATATTGAAAGTAAAAGATGAAGAAATGTTGGATGAGACTATTCTTAAGATTGAGAAAAAACTCAAGATAAGTCGGCACGTCACAGATAAGGATAGAGACTTTTCTATTAGTTCTAGTAAACAGATGATGGAAACAAGAATGGAAATGATGGGTTCGGTGAGTTTATTCTTGACTGCGATTGCCGCTGTTTCTTTAATTGTTGGAGCAGTCGGTATTGCAAATACCATGTTTACGTCCGTACTTGAAAAGACTAAAGAGATTGGAATAATGAAAGCAATAGGTGCAAAGAATAGAGATATTCTTTCCATATTCTTGTTTAATGCTGCACTAATAGGATTAGTTGGTGGATTAATAGGGGTGTTGTGCGGAGTTGGGGTATCAAGTATGATGCCTATGCTTATGGGAAGTATGCCAATGTCAAGAGGAGGGTCAATAACATTAGTAACATTAAATTCCGTTATGTTGGCATTAGGTGTTTCAGTTGCAGTAGGGATTATTGCGGGCTTTATTCCAGCATATAATGGTTCTAAATTAAAGCCAGTAGACGCTCTAAGGTATGAATAATTTTAGATAAATTAAAAAAGGGATTTTGATATTCTTATGGTTATGACTAAGGTAGAATCATTCGAGCTTGAGCCTGGCGAGGTTATTCAGAGTAAGTATGAAATAATTGAGTTGCTAGGGGATGGTTGGGAAGGTGAAGTTTACTTAGTAAAAGAGTTATTGACTGGCATAGAAAGAGCTGCCAAGTTTTTCTTTCCAGAGAGAAATAAACATAATAGGTCTAGTAAATTTTATGCTAAGAAGTTGCATAAGTTGAGAAATTGCGATATTGTTATTCAGTATTATACTCAAGAGGAAATTCATTTACAAGATGGTTTTGTCACTTATTTGGTTTCCGAGTTTATTGATGGAGAGTTGTTGAGCGAGTTTTTGAAAAGACAACCTGGTAGGCGGTTACACCCGTTCATTGCGTTGCATTTGCTCTATTCTTTAGCAAAAGGTATGGAAGAAGTGCACAGAGTAGGCGAGTATCACGGTGATTTGCATACAGAGAATATCATTGTACAAAGACACGGTTTAGGATTTGAGTTGAAGATATTAGATTTCTATAAATGGGGTTCGCCAAGTGCGGAACATAGAAGAGATGATGTCATCGATATGATTAAGATATTCTATGATGTTCTTGGTGGGGCGAAGCATTACGCTGGCTTGCCAGATGAAATTAAGGATATTTGTTGCGGATTGAAAAAATCGCTAATTCTGCAGAAATTTAAGACAGCAGGCCAACTAAGAGGGTATTTGGAAAGTTTTGAATGGGAATAGAATCTCCACTGGTCACTGGACATTTTTACGCAGGTTATTTAAACCATATTAGGGATGATCTTATAAATGGAAAATCAAACAATCAGCAGACTTACTAAACACTTTGAAGACTACGCATATGAAGAAGATAGCATTGAATTTTGGTTTGCAAGGGATTTGAAGAATCTTCTAGGATATGAACAATGGCGAAACTTCCTCAAAGTAGTAGAGAAAGCAAAAGAATCCTGTAAAACTTCAGGAAACAAAGTTTTAGACCATTTTGCTGACGCCAGCAAGATGGTTAAATTGGGGTCTGGTTCAGAAAGGGAAATAAAGGATATTATGCTTACAAGATACGCTTGTTATCTTATTGCTCAGAATGGCGATCCCAGAAAAGAAGATATTGCATTTGCTCAGAGTTATTTTGCAGTTAAAACTCGAAAACAAGAGTTAATTGAAGAAAGAATTGCATTGAAAGAACGTTTTGATGCAAGGGAGAAACTTGCAAAGTCGGAAACTGAATTGTCAAAGTTGATTTATGAACGTGGTGTCGATGATAATGGTTTTGCAAGGATAAGAAGCAAGGGAGATGCCGCACTCTTTGGTGGGAAAACTACTCTTCAAATGAAGAAAAAACTTAGTATTCCAAAAAACCGAGCGATGGCAGACTTCTTACCTACAGTCACAATCGCTGCAAAGAATTTTGCTACAGAGATTACAAATTTCAATGTTAAAAAGAATGAGTTGCAAGGTGAACAAAGAATAACTGGCGAACATGTAAGAAATAATAAAAGAGTTAGGACTGTGCTATTAGAGGATGAAATTGTTCCCGAAGATCTGCCTCCTGAAGAGGACATAAAAAAATTAGAAAGACGATTAAATAAAAGCGATGCCGAGTTAGCATTAGATTCAAAGATAAAGTGATTTAATTATATTTTAGTTAATCTTCTGCCTGCGACCAAAGAAGGTCAAAGAATGTTTTGTATGTGCTTGCAAAGTTTTTGTCTTTTATCATTAATCCGTATGGATTAGAGGAGTAGTTTATTAGTAGCAAAAGATCACCTGAAATAATGTATTCTGTGTTTGTGTTTATGTTAAGAAATTTTACTTTCGTTCGCAGTTCTTTTCTTCTTCTTAGGCCGTACTCTTTACTGTCATTATTAACGAGAATCTTTAGACTTACTTTGTCTGCCTTTTTCTTCTTAAAAACTACATCAATGAAAAAGCCTTCTAATTTTTTGAAAGCTTCTGCGGGTGCGGATGCAACATAGTACTCGCCACCGTTCTCCCAAGAGTTAATCAACTCTAAGAACATAGATTTTATTCCTCTTATTCCATAGAAATATTTGAAATCACTTAACTTTTGTAATTCAGATGGCGATGCTTTAAGTTGGGATATAAAGTTGATTAACTGTTTCTTTTCGTTTTTTATTTGAAGTTCTTTTTCTTCAAACAGATGTGCAATTGCATCTGGTTCAGATGCAGAATATACTCTTATGTTGTTGATTATTTTGTAGCTTACTAATCCTTTTTCTAAGAGATTGGTAAGTATGGCATAAATGTGGGAACTGGGTATATTTGTTCTGTTGCATATTTTTCCAGTTTGGCTTTCCCCGTGTTCTCTTAAGTCTAGATAAGTTTGTGATTCTGTTTCGGATAGGCCTACAGATTTTAATGCAGTTGTTCTGTCAATCACGCTACTACATCAAGTAGTAGTGAATATTTAAGTATGTGTTGTCTTTACTCAGTAGCGAAGGAGGTTGGCTAAAATGAAACAAATTATTGGAATTATGTTGTTAATTGTTGTTTTAACGGGCTGTGGAAGTAATATTAATGGCCATGTTGTTCAAAGCGATAAGATAAAGGTGGGAGTTATTGCCCCATTAACTGGGCAGCTAGCAGAGTATGGAATAGCGTTTGTTAATGGACTTAATCTCGCCAGGGAAGAGTTGGGAGCAGAAGCTTTAGGATTTGAGTTTATAATTGAAGACAGCGCTTACGATCCAAAGTTGGCTGTGAGTGCGTTTAGAAAACTTACATCAGTAGATAAAGTTGATTTGGTTATGGATTGGGGTGCTGCAACTTCAGAAGCAATTGCCCCAATAAGCGATGAAGTTGATGTTCCATTCATTGCATTTTCTTACGATGATACTGTTCCAATAGTCAGTAGCAACGCCATTCGTGCATGGAACCCAACAACAAAATTCGGAAAGGTTATTGTTGATCATATTTCCAGTGAGAAAATTGGCATTGTTAAGACAGAGTTAACTTACCTTAACAAAATGTTGGAAGGTTTGGAGAAAGTTAGTGATGCTGACGTAATTGTGATTGATAATTATAATTTTGGTGATAATGACTTTAGAACTTCATTGCTTAAGATTAGAAAAGAAAATATTAGCGTCGTTGGTGTTTTCTTAGCTAGCGGACAAATAAGTCAATTTTATAAGCAAGCAAAAGAGTTGGGGATTGAGTTGGTTACGTTTGGAACTGACTTTTTTGAAAGTCAATCAGAGATTGATGCGTCTAATGGATTAATAGACGGAGTTGTATTTCCAAACATGAAGGTTTCTGATGAGTTTAGAGAAACATATAGACTAAAGTACGGTGATGTAAGTCAAATAACATTCGCAGGTAATGCGTACGATATGACCCACATAGTTGTTCGCGAGATTAATTATAATAGCACTGCAAGTGTATTGAGTTCTCTGAAAGAAGTTAAAGAATTCAGTGGAGTGC
Source organism: Candidatus Woesearchaeota archaeon (assembly GCA_018646625.1). GTDB lineage: Archaea > Nanobdellota > Nanobdellia > Woesearchaeales > JABGUJ01 > JABGUJ01. The sequence goes on from JABGUJ010000002.1 coordinate 292,141, forward strand.
TGGGAGAATATAACTATGCAGAAGATGATGGTGATAGATATCTTAGCCAGCCAGTTTATTTAAGACGGATCGAGAATGGCGTGGTTGTTAGTTAAGATTCCGATAGGTTTAAAAAAGAAGCGTTGGTTTTTGAACTTGATTAGGCCCCGATGGTGTAGTCCGGCCAATCATCTTGCCCTCTCGAGACAGCGAAAATCAAGAATTTTCTTTGCCTTTCGCTTGGTCAGAGAAAGGCAAGGACTCGGGTTCGAAAGAACGTGTGGGTTGATGTTATAAAAACTGGTCAGTTGATCCTTCGCGGGATTGTCAAACCCACTGTTATCGAAAGTCCCGATCGGGGCATTTTCTTATTAAAAGATATACACATAATAATGGTTCAACCGTGTTGGATTCGATACGATTATATTGAAATTAGGAATTAAGTCATTTACAATATCTCATCTCAAATGGACCAATGCAACGACTAACTCAGCTAAAAAAGGATTCACAGTTATTTCTTCTTAGATCTTTTTTTCTTTGAATTACTCGCAAAACACTTAAAGAAATCGAAATCTCTAGAGCCATCTGAGTTTTTACGAAAAGTAGCCATATTTAGTTTTCTTTCAATAAGTGGGCGTTTGCATTCTAAGTTTTTGATTCTTTTATCATATGACTTTACTTGTTTCAAATATCCAGATCTCGATAACTTATTTTTATTGTTATGATCTTTTCTTGCTTTTATTTTGAGGCAAACCAAATCTTTGTGCTGATTTCCTAATCTACACATTTCAGCCTTTAGCGCTCTTACATATAGTCTCCAACAAATAACTATAAACACAAAAATCACCAAAACAAGCATCAGAACTGAAATTTTCACACCTCTTGACATTTAACAATGTCTCACCAAGATAATTACGTTATATCCTTTATATGTTTTACTGAATGGTTATTAGAATGCTACAAAAACTCTCCCGACAATGTTTACGGGGAATATACAGTCATGGGCCCGAAGGGACTTTCGAAGAGTGTAGGTTTAACAGTCCCGCTAGGAACCAACTGACCAGTTTTTACAATGTAAACCCACTTCTCTTTTCGAACCCTCGACCCTCCGGTTAAGAGCCGGATGCTCTAACCAGACTGAGCCACGGGCCCATGATAGCTTTGAAAGATTCAGGTTCTTTTTTTAAACTTTTTGCTATTTCGACCGAAAACTTAATAATCACACAAAAAAGGTAAAGATCCATGGTCAGATTCACACCATATGAGATTTCTCTCTGTCTGTATGACAAAGAAAGGACAAAAAGATTTGCTAAAGCGATAGAAAAGACGGTTAGTAAAGGAGATATAGTAATTGATGCTGGAAGTGGTACAGGCATTTTGGGATTATTGGCTGCAAAGGCAGGAGCAAAGAAAGTTTATTGCATTGAAATTCATCCCAGATTTGCAGAGATTATAAAGAAGAACGCAGAGATAAACAAACTTCAAGACAAAATCATTGTAATAAAAGGGGATGCTAGTAGAGTTAAAATCCCTCAAAAGGCAGATGTTCTTTTATGTGAACTGCTTAGTACAGGACTGTTCTTTGAACCAGAGACAAAGGTCATTAATCATTTGAAAAAATATCTAAAGAAAGATGCAAAAATTATTCCGGAGAAATGCGTTTCATGGGTTCAACTAGTGGATGCACAGAAAGATCTGTATGGTTTGCATCTTAATTATGATAGTAGGTCTGAACGTTTGAGAGACAAAGGACTAACTACAAAAACACAGTTTGATGAACTTAATTTTCAAGAAAAGGATGAGCCACTATGCATTAATTCAAAAATTGTTGTTGAAGGAAAAACCAACGGTTCAGCTAATGCAATACGAGTAACTAGTCGAGCGAAGCTTAGTGATAGTGTGTATACAAAGCAAAGCAGGTTTCTTTTTAATCCTACGATAGTATATTTAAAGAAGAAGATTAAGATATTAAAAGGCAAAAGTTATCTAGTGCATATCTCGTATAAGCACGGCGGAGATACGTTGGGAACAAAAGTTACAGTTAAGAGGTGTTAAGTATGGTTAGGTTGAGACAAGAGATTAGGTATGATTTTCTATGGGAAAGAAGACCGTTTCACAATAAATATCTTAACATATTTGATACGTCAAAAATATTCTCAGAATACTATAATCGTATTGGCCCAAACTCGAAAAGAACTAGACATGATAATACTGTTGACTTTTATTATGAAATTGCCAAAGCGTGTGGCTTGAAAAAAAGCCAACTTCCGTTTTTACACAGATTTTTAGAAATAATAACAAAAGAGTTGAGTGACTGGGACATGTTTGTACGTAAAAAGAAATTAACTCCGGATGAGTCTCGTAAGTTGGTCTGGGCTTCAGATGGTATGACACTTGAAGAGGAACTTTTGTTAACAGATAGGATCGAATGTGATTATAATCTTGTTAAACGTTTGATAACTAAAGGTCTTAGCAAAACTGAATCTGAGAAGATTAAAAGTAGATTGCATCTTGATAATAAATCTTTTGCGGTGTTGCGAAGTAAAACGTTGAATACAGTTAGAAAGGAGTTTAAACTAACTACAAAACTGGGTTTGAGCTTTAAGCGATATATTGAAGTTGCAGAAACAGATCTTTGTAATGTAGAAGACTATTACGGCTGGAAAAAGAAACCAAAGGGAAAGCCTAACAAGAGTCTTGAGCTTGAGATTATCAATAAAGGAAAAAGTCATTTCTACTATTACAACCACATACTATATCACCTCATAATGAATTCAGGGATTCGTGGAGATATAAAGCTGATACATTATCTCGATAATTATCTCAAACATTATCTTGAGTTGTTGTTTGTGTGTCAAGAGTTGTTGGATCTGAAGCAAGACATAAAAGAAAATAATTTTAATCTTATTGTATGGTTGTATAAATGCATACATAAAAAAGAAAAATTGAATCTTAAGAATTATCATAAAATACTCTTGGAGAGTAAAGTGTATGATTTGCTTCTGAGTGTTGTAGATGAGAGTGCTCAGAAAACATCTATAGCATTGCTAGAGATTGAGAAACATAACAAAAAACTGTATAAGCTGCTTAGTTTATATTTTGATGGTATCGTCGAAGGACTAGATGTGTTTTTAAGACATAGGTTCTTGAGAAATCAGAAATTAGAGAAGGCGGAAAAAATAAAAGAGCTTGTTTTGAATCCGCATCCTTGGGAAGAAACTCGCTTTAACAGAACTTTTCCAGATGATCTTAAGGTGAAGAAAAAAGCAATCAAACTTATTGCAGATGTTAGAGATGAGTTGAAAAGAATAACTAAATGTAAAGATCCTCACTACAAGCCAGGCCAGTATAACTCAATATCTTCTGCAGCTTCAAGATTGCTTAATGTTCCAACTTATCGTTGTATAATTCCATTAAGATCTAGAGGATGTAGTTTTGCTTTTATTAAAGGAGGTCCTTGCCATATTTGTGGCGTAAGAGGAGATAATTTATGGAAAAGAAGTATAACTCCTAAGCAAATTGTTGATCAATTCAAAAAAGATTTTGCAAAAATAGATTTTAAAAAGCATTCAATACTTGGAGTATATTGTAATGGCTCGTTTCTTGATGACGCTGAAGTCGATCCTAAAGCGAGAGATACAATTCTTAAGATAATAGCAAAAGAAAAAGGGGTTTTGGAAGTTGACTTTGAGTCCCGTCCAGAGTATGTTACTCTTGCTAAAGTTAAACGTGTTAAAAAGATTCTTGGAAAGAAATTACTCACACCCTCTACAGGTTTTGATGCAATTGATGAGGATGTTAGAAACATAATAGTAAATAAAGGAATGACCCGAGAAGGGATGGAAAAAGCGACAAGTGCATTTGTAAGAGCCCATGTTAGCTCATTAGTGTACGTTGGTATTAAACCTCCATTCTTAACAGAACGCGAAGCAATTCAGGAAGCTGTTGATACAATCGAATACTTGTTTAGAATAGGTATTGAACAGATTTCTTTAGAGCCAGTGACTGTTCAAGATTATACTTTAACTAAATATTTGTACGATCGGAAATTGTTTAGGCCAACCTGGTTGTGGAGCATAATTGAAATTCTTAAAGCAACACATACGAAGATGAACATACCATTAGTGGGTCCTGAAGTAGTGGGGGGTTTTGTATTCTTTCCATTACCTAAAGTTGTTGCGCATAATTGTCCTAAATGCGACAAAAAAGTTGTTGCCGCCCTTAATAAGTTCTCAGAAACACAAGATATTCGTGTTTTTGATAAGTTGAAATGTTCTTGTAAAAAGCAATGGGAAAAAGAAGTTGAGAAGGATGCTCCACCTCTGTATGAGAGAATTGTTTCTACATTGGAGAAAGCTAAAAAGATAAAGAAGTAGTTAGGTGTACACAACCGAATTGTCTTTTGCATCTGCTATAACTAGAGGCATTCGTACTTCTCCGTGTTTGTTGAAAGTCATCTGACCGTTCATACCCTCAAAATCTAAAGCAAATATTGTTTCTTTCAAATTCTTTGGTTCTTTGGATAATTCATCTAAGATGAGCATCACATCATGACCAAAGGGTGCAAGAAAGTCAGGTTCAACATCGAATGTTGTTCTGTATCGATCAAAAAAGTTATCTTGGTTGTTATTGATGAATGCTATTGGAACAACAGCAAAAACGTCTTCAAACAAATCTAGTCCTGCTTCTTGTTTAACGAAATCGCTTTGGATATGGATTGTAGATACTACAGGAATGTGCGTCATCCCTAACTCTTTTCGTTGACGTAGAATATTAATTAAGTGCGGAGGATAACCTATCACATACAATACATCAGGATTGAGTTCTCTTATTTTCATTAGACTTGTTCTATAATCTAGTTCTGCAATTTCAAAAACTTCTTCTTGTATTATTTCCCCATCGAAATATGATTCTAACATCGTCGCCATGGTGTTACCAAACTCGTCAAACACAGTTAGTGTTGCGGCGGTCGTATAGTTTCGGGCTTTCATAAACTGCGCAGTTTTTTCTAGTTGATCTTCAGGTATAGGCCATACTAAGAATGCATTATCGCTTCTTCTAGAGAACTCGCTCGCAGGTAGTGTGGTTAATGTGGAAAGTAAAGGTATGTCGTATTGATCTGCAACAGCTAGTAGTGGCATTGAAACTTGTGCTTGTAAAGCTACAATAAGATCTATATCTTGAGTGTCAAGAATTCTTCGAGTTATTGTTATGGCCTCAGCAGGAATGGTGCGCGTGTCATCAATATGTAAAACCACGGTTGAGTTTAGTTCTTTATGTTTTAATTCTACAGCTCTCAAGAAGTCATGACCAACTTGAGCAGCTTTTCCTGTTAACGGAAGAACTAGTGCAACATCAAAACTGTCAGATGCAACCACAGATCCTGTAAGGGATTGTTGCCCACCACAAGCAGTTAGTAGGAGAATTCCCATTAGCACGAAAATTATTTTGTTCATAGATAAAGGATTAGTTCATAGAATATATATCTTAGTCCACCTCAAGGGGTGAACAATCGATAGATTTTAATAGAAAAGGCGTCTACCTACATAATATGAACATCACAATGCTTGAGAAACTAGGATTTACTAATGGTGAGATACGCGTGTACAGCGCACTCTTAAGATTAGGAGAAAGCTCATCAGGTTCAATAATAGTTAAATCAAAAGTTTCTAGATCTAAAGTTTATGAGATCTTGGAAAGATTGAAAGAAAAAGGATTGGTAAGTGAATGCACTAGATCTGGTGTGAAGCATTTCCAGCCATTATCTCCAAAAAGAATTCTTGATTATATTCATAGAAAAGAGAAAACATTGATGAAACAAAAAGAAGATTTCAAAGAAGTCTTACCAACACTTATGCAATTACAGAAAGAGAATGAAGAAGAACAAGAGTTGAAAGCGTATGTTGGAATTGAAGGCATTAAAACATATTTTGAAGATACACTAAACAATCTAGATGAAAACAATGAATATCTTGCTATGACCTTCTCTGAAAAGTCTTGGCAAAGTAAATCTCTCTCGCTTTTATTTAAGAAATTTCACCAACAAAGAGCAGAGAAAGGAATCAAAGCAAAAGTTATTACTAATGATAAGAACTTAGAATCTCAAAAACATGTGAATCTTTCGGAAACGGGATTGTATGAGTTTAAAACAGTTGATGTTGTTCTACCAACAGGGATTGCGATTTCTGGAGATTGTGTTGCAACATTTGTATGGGGAAAAAGCCCTAGAATCTTCTCAATCCTTTGTAAGAATAATGCAGAACAATATAGAAAATTCTTTTATGATTTATGGAATAAGGGGAATTAGTGTAAAGTTCTTGAAGGTTGAGGATGTAGGTGTGCAGTGATGCGCGGTTCTTCAGCTGCTGCGCCATCATATTTGAATACTTTTGCAGCAACCCCCTTGATTTCGGTCATACTTTGTTCTCTAGAGGGTTCGTCTTTATGATGTATTAAATTCCCAAGACTTCCTGCGTAAGCAACCAGTATTTTAAACACAGGAACTGCTAAGTGGTTGAACTGAGGAGGCATTGCTGTTTCAGTGAAGAAATAGTATATATTGTCTGTGACTCCTTTAGTTAAATCTTCTAGCGTACCAGTGAATGCTTGGTAGAAGCACCGGTCTAGTTGGACTCTTGCTCTTGGAACTACACGGGCCAAAAGAAATTCTAGTTTTGACTCAACTACATCCGGAGCAAGGTCTACACTTTCATCAAGAGTTATGTAATCATGTGGAACTCGATACGCCATCAGGCACCACTACTATGTAGTTATTTAATAACATTTCGTTTTGCAAAAACTAGAATTTTTTCAAACTTCTGACACCAATACAGATCCAAACACTTTATAAATATGCAAAAATGGGTTGATGTGGGTGATAAAATATGGCAGCAACTCCAAAAGCTCCAAAGAAAATGAAAATTGATTATAACATCGATAGAGGTATTTATGACGATTTTGTCAAAACATGTTCACGTAAAGGATATGCACCAAATATTATAGTTGAAAGAATTATGAAAAAATATGCAGAAACAGGACAAATGTAATATTTGTGTTTTTTTATTTTGCAAGAACTAGAATAAAACAGTAAGGCACAGAAAGAGGTTCTGTAAAAGAGTTAGATAATTCATTTAAGTCTTTGATTAGATTGGTTCTTTTATCGTCTGGAAGTTTTTGAACCCAGCCGTAAGAAGTTACAAGATCAATATAGTTTTGTAATGTGTAATCAAAGTTAACTTCATAAGTTTTAATGTCTACAGAAGCGAATAGATCAGACTTTTTTAGATCATTGTAATCTTTGTCGGCAGTTTCTTTTACTAAAGATCCAGCCGGGCCTCGGTTAACTCCATCGTATTTATCTAGGATTTTACTAACGGCCATGACAAACTCAGACTTTTCTTTTTGTTGATAAGACCAGAATAAAGCGAGAGTTCCATTCTCTTTTAAGATCCTGTGAACTTTATTGTAGCGATTTTTAGAAGAAACCCAATGCCACGCCATTCCAGAAACAATAAGGTCAAAAGTGTTTTCTGCCAACTCGGCGTCTTCAAAAGTTCCAACCTTGAAATCAGCGTTAGGACACTTTTCTTTTGCAACATCAATCATTTGTTGACTAATGTCCAGTCCGGTTACTTTGAATTGTTTTTGTACTAAAGGCAGAGTAGCTTGACCTGTGCCACAGCCTATGTCGAGTATTGTCCCCTTCGGTTTAATATTTGAGAAATCAATAATATCAGCAATAAGTTGTTCAGGATAAGTTATCCTTGCAGCATCATATAGCACGCTAATGTTCCCAAAAGCTTTGCCTTCTTCAGGATTTAGTGTCATTTTAAGAAAAGGTGCCGCCGGGGAGACTTGAACTCCCGACTTCCGGATTGCTCAAATACTTAGTCATTGCCCGAAGGCTCCTCACTCATATTTTATGAGTCCGGTGCTCTAACCAATTAAACTACGGCGGCATTAAGCTCTGGTGAGAAGCGGGTAATTTATAAAGGTTTTTATAGGCGTTCTTCGCCACTGTGACGTAACAAACTATTTAAATGAGATGGTTCATACTTTTCAAATGAAACTTCAATTAGTGCTTCCACAAGAGGAAAATTATCAACCGCTAAACGAAGGTTGGTGGCTGCCTTTAGGTCTGACTAGCATAGGTACGTCAGTTAAAGCATCGCATCCAGATGTGGAGGTCGAGATTCTAGATGGGAGACATGTTCCAAATGATGAGATTTCTAATAGACTTGATGGCGATATTGTAGGGTTTGGTCCTTCAGTAACTAGTTACGTACCTGCATTAAGAATGGCTAAAGAATTGAAAGAAAAATCTCCAAGTTCTCTTGTTGTTTTTGGAGGTCCGTATGTAACGCCCATGTCTGGAACAATACTTATGAGACGTTCGTTCATAGATGGAATTGTTGCGATGGATGGTGAAGAGTCTTTAGAGAAGATTGTGGCTGGAGGACTTTCCGGAGAAGTTCCAAATCTTACTTTTGGTGGAGAATTAATTTCAGAAGATCTTCAAGCTCATGCCAGAGAACGAGGACTTGATATTGTAAGAGGCCCGGTGAGAAAAACTCCACGTCGAATGATAAGAGTAAAAGATGCACCATTTCCAGATATCTCATTACTTCCCGATCTAGAAAAATATTGGCAAGATTTTTGGAGAACATATCCTCAACATGATGGAAAAGGAATAATTGCGACTGCTGCACAGAGAGGATGTACATATAGAGCAAGAAAAGGTGGAGGTTGTTTCTTTTGTAGTAGAGTTGATAATAAGTACAGAGTAACAGATCCTAAAGAGTACGCAGAATATGTTAAGTTACTTGAGGGGAAATTTGGTGCTAATATTATTGAGGAAAGTTCAGATGATCTAGTTGCAAATAAGAATTGGTTAAGGAGATTTGCAGATGCTTATGAAGAGTTAGGATTGACTGTTGAATATAGACTATTTGGACGGGCAGATAAAATAGATGAAGAAACAATTTCATTATTAAAACGCATCAGAGCGCAAAGCGTATTTGTAGGATATGAATCGGGAGATGAAGATATGCTGAAAGTATGTAATAAGAGTTTGTCCCTTGATAGAGCCAGGCATTCTACAAAGCTTCTTGTTAATGCAGGAATAGAAGTTGTTGGTGCATTTATCTTGGGTTTTCCCGGAGAGAGTGAAAGAAGTGTGGATAATACAGTTGGCTTTGCTCAAGAGATGTATGAAATGGGTGTTGGTACAATAAGTTATGCAATTCTTACACCTTTGCCCCCGTCTCCTGCATGGCAATTTATGCGAGCGCAACCATTAGCCGTATTGCAATCTCGTTTAAGACGTGGAGTAACTCTCGGCACAGATTATGGTAATAGTGATGTGCTTGATCCAGTTGAACTTCAACAGGACTTTGTTGGAGCGTTTTGCGAAGTAGAATATGATTACTTAACAGATAGATTGAGAGAACTATCAGAAATAAGCGAAGTTGATACAGGAGATTTCGTTCCTTCAGCTAATTAGAGATTACTTGCTATCTTCTCTTTGAATTCATTCATTTCGCCTTCTTTATAATCATGTTGTGGCCAGAATTCTAAACCATCATCTTTGTGCCTAGGTATTAGATGTATATGTGCGTGATCGATATCCACACCCATAACAGTAACATTAACATAATGACAGTTGGTTGCCTCCTTAACAGCAGAACCAACTTTTTGTACTGCACCCATCATTTCACCAAGAAGTTCAGGAGGCATAACCCAAATGTTTTTGTGATGGTCTTTAGGAATAACAAGAACATGTCCATTGTTAACTGGCCTTATTTCTAGAAAAGCAAGAAACTTATCATCTTCATATACTTTTGCGGAGGGTATTTCTCCGTTAATTATTTTACAAAAAATACAATCATCCATTTTGTTTCACCTCATAAATCGATTGAACCAAGAGAAAGTTAAAGATATAATTTCTTCTCGGTTTTGTTCAGCAGTAAAGTCATGATTAGCACCTTCAATAAGTTTCAAGTCTTTTGGAAGGTTTGAATCGCGCAACAGTTCTCGGGCACTAAGCGGAGGAACGCGCCTGTCAGATGCTCCATGAACAATAAGTAAAGGGCAGTTTAATTGTTTAGCATATTCTAAAACTTCATACTTCTCCGCATCATCTAAAAAATGTTTGTTAAGTTTATTACCGTTAATGAACGTCGAACCGGTTTTTCTCCATTGCAACATTTCCGTATCAGATAAATATGAATCAATTAGTTGATTAATGTGTGCGGTGGCGTTTAATGTAACTATCGCTCTCACGTTTTGGTTGTCAATACAAGACATGATTGCAACAGAACCGCCTAAGCTGTGACCTAAGACCCCAATTTTCGATGAGTCTACAGATCCTTCATCTAACATAAACTTAATTGCAGACTTTAAGTCATCAATTTGTTTTGTTACCGTTGCGTCCTCTGTATCTCCTTCACTAGTTCCGTGATGAGAGAAGTCAAACCTTAAAGTTACAAATCCTTTTTTTGTTAAGGTTGTTGCTAAATAATTAATCAAGATATGATCTTTATGATTCATGAAACCGTGACAGATGATTATTGCAGGTAAGTTCTGTGCATTTTCGTAAGGAAAACGCAATACGCCATGCAACCTCATTCCTTTGCTGTTATCGAAGAAAACTTCTTCTTGTATCATTGTTAATCAAAGAAAAGTTCTGCATTTTTTTCTAATGCAGCAATCGCAGGTAGAGTTTTTCCTTCTAACATTGTGATGGATGCCCCGCCTGCAGTGGATACGAATGAAATCTTATCTTTTACTCCTGCGTTGTCAATTACAGCAGCAGTATCACCACCGCCCGCAATCGTTTTTGCATTTATTTCAGCAAGTTTTTTTGCTATCGCCATAGAGCTACGGTCAAAAGGAGTTTTTTCAAATAATCCTAGTGGTCCGTTCCAGATAACTGTTTTCGCATCGTTTAATATTGATTCAAAGTATGCCGTAGACTCATGTCCAATGTCCAATCCAATTTTATCAGGAGGCATAGAGTATATTGAAACATCAGTGTTGGGAGAATTTTCTTCAGGTGCGTCTGCGACAACAACATCAGAGGGTAAAACAAGTTTATCTCCTCCTTCTTCAAGTAACCGTTTTGCTTCTTCTACAAAAGTATCATCACAAAGGGATTTTCCAATCTCAAATTCTTGTGCTTTGTAAAATGTAAAGATCATTGCCCCGCCAAGTAAAACTTTGTCGGCAGTTTGTAAAAAGTGTTTTATCAAAGGAAGTTTAGTTTCTAATTTAACTCCGCCAAGTACAACCATAAGTGGTTTTTTGGGGTTGTCCAGTTGTAGATTAGTTACTTCGTTTTCTACAATCAGCCCTACACAACCAGGAATGTGTTTTGGTATGCCAGTCATTGATGCATGGTTCCTATGAGAGTTGGAGAATGCGTCGTTAACGTAGAAGTCGGCAAGACCTGCAAGTTCTTTTGCAAAGTAATCATCAGCTTCTTCTTCGCGTTTATCAAAGCGTAAATTTTCTAGCATAAGTATCTGTCCAGGTTGTAAATTAGAAGCAGCTTCCCTAACTTCATGACCAACAACGTGTTCTAAGTAAAGTACTTCTTTATCCAGAAGTTCAGATAATTTTGTTGAGACGTTTTTGTTTCGTAACTTTTCAACAACTTGACCTTTAGGTCTGTGATTATGAGAAATAATTATTATTGCAGCTTGTTGCTCAAGCAAATATTTTATCGTTGGTAGGCCAGCTAATATTCTAGTATCATCGGTAATGTTTCCATCATCATCTAACGGTACATCAAAGCCAGCTCTAAGAATTACCTTCTTTTCTTTAACATTTAGATCTTTTAACGTTTTAAACACAGGATCACCTCTTGAGAACCCTGAAAACTGTAGAATGAGGTGTTTTAAATAGCTTTGGATTACACCAAAACCTTTATAAATATAGTTTGGGTTTAACAACTCAGTAGGGGGTAATAATCATGAAAAGGGCATTGACTCTGTTTATAGTTCTTGCATTAGCATTATTTGTAATTTCAGGATGTGGTGATTCTTGCGAAAAGCCATACATTCAAGTTGGAGATTCTTGTTGTTTAGACATGAATGATAATTCTATCTGTGATGATGAAGAAGAGATTCCAGAAGAGGAAGAAATAGTTCCTATAGAAGAACCTGAAGTAGAAGAAGAAGAAGAAGTTGTGGAAGAACAAGTAATAGAAGAACCTGAAGTGGAAGAAGAAGATGACGTAGTGATTATTACTGAGCCAGAAGAGATTAACGAAACTGAAGAAGAAGTTGAAGAAGGGCCTGAAGTAGTGGAAGAAGCAGAGGAAGAAGAAACTGAAGATCTTAGTGCAATGGGCAAACACCCTATGTATGTTACTGTTTTCGATATTAAAGATGGTAATGCAGCTTTGATTATAACTCCAAACGATAAAGTTGTTATGATTAATGTAGGACCAAAAGGCATTGCAGATTTACTTGGCTATAACTTAAGACATGAGAAAAAGTTAAGTAAAATTGATCATGTGCTATTTACAGATTTAGAAGATGATAATGCAGGAGCAATCCAAGAATTGTCTGAAAAGTTTGAGATAGGCCATACATATGATAATGGTGTTACAGGTACTTCATCTACAATAAGGATGTATACAGAAACTGTGGCTAATAAAGGCATTCAAAGAGAAGTATTGAACGCAGATAAAGAAATCTATGTTGATCCCTCAATTAAAGTTGAGTCATTCGTTGTTTATGATTCGGCCAAGAAGATAAAGGGTAAAACAGATAAAATTCTGTATAAGATTACGTTTAGAGATTTTTCAATGTTGTTTACAGGAGATTGTAAGACAGACACATGTGAGAACTATGTTTTAGAAGCAGACTTAGATTCAGATGTAGTTACTATTCCTGCACACGGTTCAACTAAAGCAAGTTCTGCAGAGTTTATTAGTGCAGTAGATGCACAAGTAGCGGTTTTGCAAAACGGAGCAGATGCTGGATTGGGTGTGGTAAACGCTTACAAAGATTCCGGAGCAACAGTATACGATACGTATAAAGAAAAAGAGAACATAGAGCTTACTAGTACAGGAAGTACCTTTACATTTAATGTAAAGTAAGAAAATTTGATTAGGTGGAAAGAAGTGAGACTTGGTTATACCTTGGTGCTATGGTTGGTGGCTTTGTTAGTAGTCGCTAGCGGATGCACTAATGTTGATTCTTCACTTAATTCTACAGAAGTTAATGATGATAGTATTCTTACACCTCAAAGACTACCTAGTGATTATTTAGTTGTTAAAGTAAAAGATAAGGTTGTAGAGGATGTACAAGAAGAGACTGAGGACGAATTTGAATCAGAGTATGAGTATGAGACGTTTGAAAGATATTCTAGACCTCAGTTGATTATTCATATTTTAGATATTGATTCTGGTTCGGCTATATTCATTAGAACTCCTGACGAGAAGGCAATTCTTGTTAATACCGCAGGAGAGTTTGCAGGGGAAAAGGTTGCTAGATTGATAAAAGAGTACGGTTATGATAAGTTAGATGCTGTTATCTTATCCGATCATAATGTTGAGAATGTTGGAGGATATCCCGCTTTAGTTGAAGAGATTAAGGTTGAGAGAACGTTCTATAATGGTAATTATTACAATACAAAATACTTTAGAAACTTTGTAGATGCTGCTAAAGGGCATAGCTTGAATATGGTTGATAAAGATTTTAGCCTTGAACTTGATAGCTTTGTAGATATTGATATTATTATTCCATATGATACAATCCCTTTGAAAACAAGTAAGGTTGATAACATTCTAGTTAGAGTTCGTTATGAGAATTTCTCTATGTTGATAGCAGGACATTGCTTAGAAGCTTGTGAAAATGTGTTTGTAGAAGAAGGAACTGATGTTAAAGCAAAAGTGATTAGAGTTGCAGAAAGCGGAAGTAAATATGGTAATACTCCTGCGTTCCTTAACATGGTAGATCCAGAGTACGCAATCATAGAACAAGGAGTGCATGCAAGCATTGATCTTCTTGATTTCTTAAGAGAAAATGATGTTACTGTTTATGACACAGACAAGAAAAGGGGAGATATTGTGATAACTAGTGATGGTTTAAAGTTTGATTTTAGCTTTCCAGAATTTAAAAAAGAAAGATAAAAATTAAAACATCTTCTTCAAGACGTCTATCATTCTATATGAGTATCCAAACTCGTTGTCGTACCAGCCAATTACTTTGACGAATGTTTTATCCAGGACTTTTGTTAATGCCGAGTCAAAGATGCATGAGTGTGGATTGCTTAAAATATCATGCGAAACAATCGGATCTTCTGTGTATTCCAAGATTCCATTAAGATGGTGTTCTGCAACGTTTTTGAAAAGAGCATTAATCTGTTCAGGTGTTGCTTCTTTTTTAAGTTCACAAGTTAAGTCTGTAATGGAACCATCAACTACGGGAACTCTCATAGCCATGCCATCAAGTTTACCTTTTAGTTCAGGAATAACTTGAGTTACTGCAATAGCTGCGCCAGTTGTTGTTGGTACAATGTTTATGGCAGCAGATCTTCCTCTTCTAGGATCTTTATGAGAAGCGTCAACTAATCTTTGATCAGCAGTGTACGCATGAACTGTTGTCATAAGTCCTCGCTTTACTCCAAAGTTGTCATTCAGTACTTTAATCATTGGAGCTAAACAGTTAGTTGTACAGGATGCATTAGATAGAATAACGTCATGATCTTTGTCAATGTCGTGTTCATTTACACCAATCACAATTGTTTTAACTGGTTCTTCGCCTTTTTCACATTTGCAAGGAGCAGAAACAAGAACTTTTTTTGCACCGCCTTTAAGATGTAGGCTAGCCTTTGCTCTAGTTCTAAAGAAACCAGTACTTTCGACTACTACATCCACGCCGTGTTCTCCCCAAGGTATGTTGGATGGATCTTTTTCAGAGTAAACTCGTACTTTTTTATCTCCAATAATTATATGATTATCATCATAGCTCACATCACCGTTGAATCTACCATGAGCGCTATCGTACTTTAGCAAGTATGCTAACTCTTTTGTAGGAGAAAGATCATTTACAGCTACAAAATCAGTATCAGGATCATTTAATCCTGCTTTTAAAACCATTCTTCCAATTCTTCCAAATCCATTTATTCCAACTTTAATCATGAGATCACCTATAATGTTCGTTTAAAAGTGCGTATAAAAACATTTGTCACTACTTTTGGGAAAATTATAAATACTAGGATATTTCAGTTGTATTGGGTGAGTTAACTGGGTTTACATAGAGTTTACAGAAAATGGAGAGTTGGTGGTGATTATCAGTGAATGTAGGAACACTTGATGCTTTACTTGCTACCGTGGTAGTTGCTGGTTTAGTAGTTAGTTGTGGTGCGAATTCTGATGAACCTGCAAAGCCGAAAGCCGGTATACATACTCCTGCAATTCAAATGCATGTGGCAGCAGCCATGATGGGAGATCTACAAACTTGTCTCCCATATGCTATTCAGAAGGTTGTACCAGGTTATAAACCAGGCCCAGGATCTTTTTCAAGATTGTCAAGAGAACAGATGCATAGGATTAGAGAAGAATCTAGAAATTGTCAACACCCTCCAAGGTATGCACAACAACAAAGAAGATACGATCGAAATCGTTAATTAGGATTAACTCCCAATTTCTTTTCAGTTTCTGCAATTGCTAAAGTTGTTCTTACAACTGTGTCAGGATTAAGACTCATAGATTGTATGCCAGCTTCAACTAAGAATTCAGCAAAGTCAATATGGTCAGAAGGACCTTGACCGCAGATTCCTATGTACTTGCCTTTCTCGTTCGCAACATCAATCACTTGTTTGATTAATCTCTTGACTGCGTCGTTTCGTTCATCGTAGATGTCAGCAATTATTTCAGAATCTCTATCGCAAGCTAAAGTGAATTGCGTTAAATCATTTGAGCCAATACTAAATCCGTCAAAAATTTCTAAGAATTGATCTGCTAAGATAACATTTGAAGGAACTTCACACATGCCAATAACTCGCAAACCATTTTCATGATGCTTTAGTCCATGCTGTGCCATGACGTCAATAACTTTCTTCGCTTCATCTACAGTTCTGCAGATAGGAATCATAACTTCAAGGTTGGTTAGGCCAAATTCTTCTCTAACTTTCTTTATTGCTTTACACTCTAGGCCAAACGCGTCTTTGTAACCTTCTTTGTAGTATCGAGATGCGCCCCTCCAACCAATCATTGGATTGTCTTCAACAGGTTCGTAAGCTTTTCCTCCAAGAAGATTTGCATACTCATTGGATTTAAAGTCTGAGAATCTTAAGATGACAGTCTTGGGATAGAATGAAGCAGCAATCATGGCCACACCTTGTGCTAGTTTGTCTACAAAGAATTCTGTTTTGTCTTCATATCCAGGACTTAGTGCTTCAATTTGTGATTTTAACTCTTCATCTTCAAGTTTATTAAAATCCATAAGTGCTCTTGGATGAACTTTAATGTAGGAGTTGATAATGAATTCTTCTCGAGCTAAACCAACACCTTGATTAGGTAAAAAACTAGCTTCAAAAGCTTGTTCAGGATTACCAAGGTTCATCATAATGTGTGTTTTTGTTTCGGGTAGAACTTTTAGATCAACCGTGTTAATTTCAAACTTAAGTTTGCCTTTGTAAACAAAACCAGTTTCTCCTTCAGCACAAGAAACAGTTATTTCATCACCGTCTTTAATATGCTGCGTACCTTGACCAGTACCAACAACACAAGGAATGCCTAACTCTCGAGAAATAATTGCAGCGTGACATGTTCGTCCGCCTCTGTTAGTTACAATGGCACCAGCAATTTTCATTATTGGTTCCCAATCAGGATCAGTCATGTCAGTAACAAGAACTTCGCCTTTTTTGAAATGGCCAATGTCTTTAACGTCTTTGATTATGTGTGCCTTACCTTGGCCAATCTTTCGACCAACGGAATGACCTCGTATAAGAACGTCTCCTTTTTCTAATAATTTGAAATCTTCAAGTTTAGTATAATCTTTTTGACTCATAACAGTTTCAGGACGAGCTTGCACGATGAAAAGTTCGTTTGTTTCTCCATCTTTTGCCCATTCCATATCCATAGGTTTAAAGTGACCAGCTTTGTTAGAATAATGATCTTCAATAATACATGCCCACTTGGCTAACGTAAGAATTTCATCATCAGTTACAACAAACTTTCTTCTGTCTTCTTCAGGAACAGGAATGTTCTTTGTTGTTGCTTTACTGCCTTGAGTGTCATAAATCATCTTTATGGCTTTTTCGCCAACTTTTTTTTGCAATATTGGTCTAAAACCTTCCTTCAATTTTGGTTTGTAGACATAGTATTCATCAGGATTAACTGCTCCTTGAACTACATTTTCTCCTAAACCATATGCGCCAGTAATGAATGCAGCGTCTTTGAATCCTGACTCAGTATCAATAGAGAACATAACACCGGAGCAAGCCAAGTCGCTTCTAACCATTTTCTGCACACCTATAGAGAGAGCGATTGAGAAGTGATCAAAGTTTTTGTCAACTCTGTATGAGATTGCTCGATTAGTAAATAATGATGCGAAACAATTTTTGCAAGCTTCAATTAATTGTTCAGGACCTTTAATGTTTAGATAAGTTTCTTGTTGACCTGCAAAGCTAGCATCAGGTAGATCCTCAGCAGTGGCAGAACTTCTTACAGCAACATCAGTGTGTTCTCCGTATTGTTTACACATGTGGCCATAAGCTTCAACGATTGCATCCTTTAGTTCTTTAGGAAAGTCTGCGTTTCGGATAACTTGCCTTACTTTATGTCCACGTTCTGCTAAGTTTGCCATATCAGTAGTATCTAAATCTGATAATACCTCTTTGATATGTTCCCGGACTTCAGCTTTATCAAGAAGATAGCGGTATGCATAAGCGGTGACTGCAAATCCATTTGGCACTTTAACTCCTTTACTGGATAATTCTTGGTACATCTCTCCAAGTGATGCATTCTTTCCACCCACTAGCGGAACGTCCTCTATACCAAGTTGATCAAACCATAGAATGAAATCTGTTTCTTTGTCCAAAATCGTCACCTCTTTTATAAACGGGAATAGTTTAATCATGCTAAAGAGCGTATTTAAAGGTTTTTTACTATTCGCGGATGGTTTTTTAAAAGATTTTGGTTAAAATTATATAGTTTGTTGATAGGTAAATGAAGCATGAGCGAGTTGTTATGGATATCAGGGTTAATTCTCGTTGTATTTATTGCAGTATTAGTGCTTTTGGGCTTTAAGCGCATGTTTAAAGTGTTGGCACTGTTGGTACTTTTGTTCATAATAATTGTTGGTGTAGGTGCTTTTGTGATTGGTAGTGACTTAATTGAAGTTAAGACATATATGGATCATGGTAAGAAGGTGTTTATCTATAATGATGGTGGTTTCTTATTAGGTGTTGACCCGGATGAATTGGGCAGCGAGAATGTTGAGGATAAACTTGAAGGAATATTTGATGCTGAAAAGTTATCTAAGTTAGAGAAGATATATAGAAATAAAAGAGATAGTACTGTTGCAGGCCAGAGATACCTTATGATAATTATGCATCGTTCATTCTTAGAAGAAAATCTTCCAGAGAATATTGAATTAGAGTTGTTTAACAGCGAAATGGGGGGAATGGGAAACATGATTGAGCTAAAGGTTGAATATTCAAAAGACTTCATATTGGATTTACTGAAATCAGATGAGTGCATGGATTTATTGATGAAAGAGAATTTTGGCGATAATATCCCTATGATGGCGAGAGGGGTTATCAAGTCCATTGTTCCAAGTTGTGAGACGCTAAGGCCTGGAATCTTTATGATGGCTATGCAAAGTATGGCTGAAGACGAAGATTCTTATGTTGATTTAATACTGTCAAATATAGAGTCCGGCAGAGTTAGTTTGTATCCTGAATTTATGACATTTAAGCTACTAAAGATGTTACCTTTAGTTGATCTAAAGAATTTCATAGTGGAGCAAGGTGAGCAAAGAGCTTAAGAATAATTTTAAATATGTAATGACCAAGTAGATTGAAAAAGAGGTGTAATGTGAAGCTATTACCGGTAAAGGATGCTGAGAAATTGTTGAGGAAGTATAAGATTCCTTTTTCTGAGTCTATTTTGTACATCCCAGGTAAGAGTCACAAGAATAAAATAAAAACGCCCGCGGTTGTTAAGATTGATTCTCCAGATGTAGTACATAAAAGCGATGTAGGTGGAGTGGTTTGCGGTGTTGATTCTATTAGTGCCTTGAAAAAAGCATGTGCGGAGATAACTTCTAATGTTAAAAGAAAATATCCTGATGCTAAGATTAATGGATTTCAAATTCAGACTACTGAAAAAGGTCATGAATTGATAATTGGAATGAAGAAAGATCCTCAGTTTGGTCCTGTGTTGTTGTTTGGGTTGGGAGGAATATTTGTAGAGTTGATGAAAGATTATGCTTTGAGAATTTGTCCAGTGGATAAGAAAGAAGCTTTGAGAATGATTGAGGATACCAAGGCCCATAAATTAATGCAAGGTTTGCGAGGCCAGAAACCTAGTAACTTTGAAGCTGTTGTTGACATTATAATTAAATTATCAAAGATGGTTATGAAAGAAAAGAATATTGAACAGATTGACTTTAATCCTGTGATTGTTAATGAACATGTTGCAAAAGTAGTAGATGCAAGGATATTAGTAAAATGATAAAAGATGTTTTTTATCCAAGAAGTGTTGCTGTAATAGGCGCATCCAGAAAAGAAAAATCTGTGGGTTATGATGTTCTTAAAAGTTTATTGAAAGGTGGAGTGTTTAATAGTAAATACAATAAGCCATTTACAGGTGCTGTTTATCCTGTTAATCCAAAAGCAAAAGCAATATTGGGAAAACAATGTTATAGTTCTGTAAGAGAAATCCCTGGTAGAGTTGACTTGGCAATCATTTGTGTTCCTGCTTCTTTAGTGCCGTTAATTGTCAAAGAGTGTTGTGATAAAAAAGTTGGAGCGAGTGTAATAATTTCTGCAGGCTTTGGCGAATTGGGTAAAGAAGGTAAGGAAGTTCAAGAAAGAATGACCCGAATGGCACGCAAGGCAGGGATGCGTTTAGTTGGGCCAAATTGTTTAGGTGTTATTAATACAGATAATAATATGAGCGCAAGTTTTGCTCCTGCAATGCCTCCCAAAGGTAATGTTGCACTAGTTAGTCAGTCAGGTGCTTTAATTGATAGTATTGTTGACTGGTCTATACAAAATGATTATGGGTTTAGTAAGATTGTTAGTGTAGGTAACTCTGCAGATTTAGATGTTAGTGATTATATTGAATATCTCGGGGGAGATAAACATACGAAGAGTATTGCACTTTACTTAGAAGGTCTTACCGATGGTCAGAGATTTATGAAGGTATGTAAAAAGGTTGGTAAGAAAAAACCTATTGTGGTATTGAAGGCGGGAAGAACGCAGAAAGGAATACATGCAGTTAGTTCTCATACAGGAAGTTTAGCTGGAGGGTATGACGTGTTCAAGGCGGCTTGCGCACAGTCAGGTGTAACGGTTGCCAACTCAGTTGATGGATTGTTTAATTGTGCATATAGTTTGGCCCATCTTACTCCTGCGAAAAATCGAAATATTGGAATAATAACTAATGGTGGCGGAGCTGGTGTATTGTGTGCAGATTATTGTACGGAGAGAGGATTAGATGTTGTTGATTTAGATGAGTCTACGATGAAGAAATTAGATGCTACAGGAAAGATGCATCCGGCGTATTCAAGAGCTAATCCATTGGACATAGTAGGAGACGCATTACCTGAGAGATATAATGCGGCGATAAATGTTTTAATGAAAGAAAAGTATATTTCAGGATTAATAATTATACAAACTCTGCAAGCGATGTCAGATCCATTAGAAGATGCAAAGATTGTTGTTAAAGCGCACAAGAAATATCCTAATAAGCCAATCGTTTGTTGTTTTATGGGTGGGGTGTTTTCATATGAAGGCATTGCATATTTGAGGGAGCACGGAATTCCTAACTTTAATGATCCTATTAATGCGGCAAGAGCTATGAGGGCTTTAGTAGATAGGAAAGAGTATCTGGAAAGATGAAAGAGTTAAAATTCAAGCACAAGGAAAGGATTGAACGTAGTTATCATGTTGTTGTTGGTCGAGATTTAAAAGAACATATTGCTTCTGAGTTTATTGAATTGAAGTGCAAATATTTTATTGTAACAGATAATGTTGTTAAGAAGATTTGTGCAGAGAGATTGTATAACTATCTTAAGGAAAAGAATGTTTCCGTTGAGATGATTGTTTTAGATAATGGTGAAAAGACTAAGTCGGTTGAGTCGTTCGGTAAATTGAGTGAGGAATTATATTCTAAGGGCGCAGATAATAGTAGCTGCATTGTTGCAATTGGTGGAGGCGTGATAGGAGATTTAGCAGGTTTTGTCGCATCATCTTATCTTGGAGGAGTGAAGTTGGTTCATGTCCCTACGACTTTATTAGCTTGCGTAGATAGTGCATTAAGTCCAAAGAATACAATCAATCTGTCTTCAGCTAAAAACTACATTTATTCAGAGAAGCATGCAGATAGAATTTATATTGATCTGGATCATCTTGAAACTCTACCACGTACAGAAGTGTCTAGCGGCGTAGCGGAGATAATTAAATTTGGTTTAATCTGGGATAAAGGTTTGTTTAAGTATTTGGAGAAGAATTCTGAAGATATCTTATTCATGGACGAAAAGCACATTATTAAGTTAATTGAATGGGCAGTAAATGTAAATGATAAGGTTCATTCTAGTCACGATAAAAGAATTCTTTTAGCTTTGGGTCATACGGTTGGTCATGCGTTGGAAAGTTTAACTGGTTTTAAGAAATTACGTCATGGTGAAGCCGTTGCTATTGGTATTGTTGCATGTGCTTATTTGTGTCGACATGTGCGTTATTTGTTTAAAGGTGAATTGGATAGGATTGTTAATGTTGTTAAGGCGTATAAGTTACCTTACAAGTTACCTTCAGGTGTTAAAGCAAAAGATGTAGTTGCTGCAATGCGTAAGGATTCTAAGTGTTGTGATAACCGATTAGAAATGGTTTTGTTGAAGTCAATTGGAAGTGCAAAGCATAAAGGTGGTTATTTGATTGAAATTTCTGAAGAAGCCTTGTTGCAAGCTTTTACCGACATGGAGAAAGAAGATATTAAGTGATTATTTCTTAGCTTTTTTCCAGAGAATTTCAAAGTTTTTCTTGTAACTTTCTACAACTGCTTTGTTTTCTATTAGCAAAGCGTAAGGATCTTCTGTGAAAATAACAATTGCAACGTGGTTTCCACAAATTACTGTCTCTGTTAATTGTTCAAATTCTTGTGAAAGGAATCTTACTTCTGATCTGGGTCTTTTTCTTAATGTTTCTCCAAAGTCTCTTATAGATTCGTCAAAAACTTGTCTTGAAGGAAGTTTCTTTGCGATTCTTTTTGTGTGTAGGTTTTTCCACCAATGTTCACCCATGACTTCATAACAAACTTGTTTACCTCCACCGTATGTGAGATATTCATTTCCTTTAGAACTTAGAAGTTTGGTGTATACTTCATTGATACCTCTGATTCCCTTGTAGATTGTTGCGGCATTGCTTTCTTGTGCAAAACTTTGTTTTTGTTTTAGCTCAGGTAAAAGTTGATGGAAACGTTTTCTTTTATCATCAATAAAGTCATCAAAATTTTCCGGATCGGTTGCTTGGTATACTTTGTGCTTGCCATGCATTATGTAACTAACAAGTCCTTTCTCAATTAGACTGTTGAGCGCTCTGTGAACAACAGAATTCTGAAGTTTTGATTTGTCTAAGATAGAACCTGCAGTAGTTGAGCCAAGTTCTAATAGTGCAACGTAAATTGATATTTCGGCCCTTGTTAAGCCTAAATCTTCTAAAATCGATGTATCCATGACTTGTAAAGGGATAATGGAGTATTTAAGTCTTGTCATTGTAGTCTCAATTGAGAGGATAAATATTGATATACTCAGCTTAGACCACTAACTTGTAACGAACTACCATGTTGGAGGTGGATAGAATGAATAAATTAATGATAGTAGTTTTAACTCTCACGATTATATTATTAGTTGGATGCGGAGGGGAAACTATAACTGGAAATGTTGTAAATGAACCAATTAAGATTGGTGTTATGACTATGACAACAGGAGATGTTGCATTTCTTGGACAGAACATTGTGAAGAGTGCAGAGTTGGCGGTAGAAGAATTAGAGTATGATAATGTTGAATTGATTATTGCAGATGTTGGTAATCTAGGAGAAGGGCGAAATACTGTAGCAGCATACAGAAAGTTAGTTGATGTTGATAAGGTCGAGATAATCATCGATGGAATGTTATCTGATGGAACGATGGCTGTTGCCCCATTATTGGATCAAGATGAAGTGGTTATGATTACTCCGTTAACAGGTGGAGAGAATATTGATAATGCCGCAGAGTATTTGTTTCGAAACGGACCTTCGGATATTATTGCAGGAACAAAACCAGCCAAACAATTGTTAGAATTTGGCTTTGAGAATGTTGCACTATATACAGACAATGCAGAGTATACTCTAGATATCAGAAAACATTTTGTTTCAAGCTTTAGAGGAAAGATTGTTGTAGATGAAGTAATTATTCCAGATAAATCAGATTATCGAGGAGAATTGAGTAAGATCACAAACGAAGTGGATGCGATTGTTATTAATACAGCCACAGGAATGTCTGCGCCTCATATGATAAAACAACTTTATGAACTAGGTAATGAGAAACCAATTTTTGTTAATTTCTTAGCGTTTAATGATAATGCGTTAGAGATTGCAGGTAATGCTCTTGAAAATGTTTATGTATATGATCCTGAGTTTGATGAGACATCCAGTCTTACTACTATGTTTTTCTCCCAATATGAGAAGAAATATGGTGTTAAGTCAAACATACCGTTTCATGCAACAGGAACATATGATGCAATAAGAATGAGTGTTGAGGCTGTTGAGAAAGTAGGATATGATGGCAAGAAAGTGCACGACTATCTGCTTGAGAATGTACAAGGTTGGCAAGGAATGAACGGAGTAGTGACTTTTGATGAAAAAGGAAATACTCAGACTGGCTTTGTGTTAAAACAGGTACGAAATGGTGAATTAGTTATGGCTGAATAAGCCATTTCTTCTTATTTTCAAAGATTTTAAAAATGAGGTGGTGCTTCTTTAGATTATGAGTGTGATATATTTTGCTACAGGAAATAAAGCGAAGCTTGAGCAATTGAAATATATATGTAGAAAATACTCTCCCAAGTCTGAGGTTGTTTCTTTAAAACATCTACATGGCGAGGAAGCAGAGTATGAAGAAATTGGTGAGAGTGCAGAAGAAATTGCAGTACAAGGTGCAGAATATCTCTTTTCTAAATTTAAAGTTCCTTTAGTTACTGAAGATTCTATTATTGAAGTAGACTCGCTAGGCGGCAGACCTGGGTTGAGATCTCACAAGTATCTTAAGGATAATGGCAGAGCAGGTTTAATTAAAGAACTAAAGGATGAAGAAAATCGAACTGCGAGAATCACATCAGTTGTTGTGTATAAAGATGAAAATAATCTTAAAGTTTTCAAGAATGTTGTAGAAGGCAAAATAGCAAAAGAAGAAAGTTGGAGAGAAGATGCAACACTGTGGATTGGTCCAGTAGAACACGAGTTTGGAGGGGGCTTTAATTCGCATTTTATCGCAAATAGTTGTCCTGACAAAACTTTAGCAGACATGACTCCTGAAGAAGGTATAGAGTATGGTTATAGAGAGAAGAATTTTATTGAGTTGTTAGAATTTCTTAAGAATCAATAGGTCATTGCAGACTGTGTGAAGAGCAACAATATTATTCCTATTGCAACCATAACACCATAGATTATTTTATTCCAGCGCAATATTTTCTTACCGTCAAACATTCCAAAGGGGATCATGTTAAACAAAGCTAACCAAGTGTTAATAGTTGCGCCGTAGACAGAAGCGATCTTTAAGAATGGCATAGGCACTAAGAAGAACAAAGCTATGAATACTAGAGTTAATATTAAATTTGCAATAGGCCGGCTGCAGAGATAATGCCGTTCTGTTTCTTGTTAATGTGTCCATGAATAAGAACCGCGCCAGGTGCTGCAAATATGAAACCAGTGAAGGCAAGAACTATTGCAAGAATTAACATTTTGTCGTCGGAACGAAACTCTGCCGCGCATTTGTACTTTTGTGCTACTACTTTGTGCGCCAGCTCATGTAATAAGAAACCCAGACCGACGGTTATTGCAGCCATTAGAAAGATTATTATGAATCCTAATGAGAACTTTAAACCAGCTAAAGCAATTGAGAAAGCCAATGAAATGGCCGCCCATGATTTTAGTAATGCAATTAACTCGATGTTCGATGTGTTAATTCCCGCAAACCAATATGTCTTATAACGCATTTTATTTATCAGAGTTGTACAAATATTTCATATAATCTGAGTTTTGAGAGCACCATCTGTTTAAAATACCTTTGCCAGCAAGTTTGATTAAAGGATGGCCAGGAACGTAGTTCGATACATCGGAGAATAATGAACGCATTGCGTTTGATCCTGTCTCGAACACAATATTAACGGCATCAGTTAATGCTTTCGTGCAAGAGTAGAAGTCTCTGAAGCTATCTATCATTCCTTGTTGAAGTTCGAAAGGAGTCATAAGTTTTGGTTCGAAAACTGCATGCATTCCATCATAGTACTGCCACATTCTATGTAAAAGTCTTTTTGAAGATTCCATATCAGCAAAAACTTCTGTACCAACTAACGGGGTTAATACCATGTATTGTACTGTGTCAATATTAAAGTCATGACAAAAGTCAGAAGTGTATGAAAATACGCTTTTATCGTCTTTATCGCTACCGAACATAAACATACCATGAATATCAATGCCGTGGTCGTGAAAGATTTTGATTGACTGTTTAATATTATCTACATTCTGTGCTTTGTTTAGATGTTTCAAGGTCTCAGGATTTACAGACTCGAAACCCACATAAACTTGATCACATCCTTGATCTGCCATCTTCGCAACAAGTTTTGGATCGTTGGTCACGTCAGTTCGCACTTGTGATGACCATTTGAAATCCAAACCTTGTTGTTTCATTTTTCTCAACAATTCGTATGTTCTGGTTTTATTTGCTGTAAAATTATCGTCATAGAAGAATACTTTCTTAGGATCGTGTGCTTCTAGTGTCTGCACAACTCGGTCTGTGCTTAAGGTTCTGTATCCTCTTCCAAACATTTTAGTTACGGAACAGAATGTACAACCAAATGGACAACCACGTGATGTGATAACTGGTGTGCTCAATAGCTTTTTGTTGTTGGCCAACAATGAAAAGTCTGGAATAGGGACTTCATCTAATTTTTCTAATAAAGATGTTTTGACTATTTTGTCTTTGATTTTTCCTTCAATAACATCCACAATAACTTTCTCTCCTTCTCCAACAATAATCTGATCTGCAAATTTAAGCGCCTCTTGATTCATAAACGTAACATGTATTCCACCCATAATCACTTTTCGATTTGGATGCTTTGCTTTGAACATCATCGCAAGTTCATATGCTCGAGGAATTGTAGATGATAATCCAGTGAGACAAAGGATGTCCGCATCAAGATCATTAAGTGCAAGTTGTCGACCTAACATATGTTCATTAATAACTTGAACATCGTGTCCTCTTTCTTTCAGAATTGTCGCAAGATATATTGGACCCATTAATGGAAGATTCATAGATCTACTAAATACATTTGTTTTTCCTAAAGCTTCTACAAAAAGTACTTTTTTTCTCTGTAATTGTTTTGTTTTCATTTACTGTCATACCTCTTTAATGTGAAAAGACTGGCACCAAAAAGTATCAATGATACTGGCCATAGTTTTGATGAAAGTGAAAATACTAACATGAATGTTGCACAAAGAATCGCCAACATTAGTCCTACAAATAATATTACTCGGTGTCTCTTAAAAAAATATGAGACTAGTAAAGAAGATCCACCAAAGCCAATGAATAGTGGCCACAAGTATGCTAAAGAATACCAACTTGTGAAATTACAATAGAAAAATAATATGCTAGCTTGCATTATGTAAGATCCAATTGCAATAAATGCAATATTCTTTCTCCTTCTGTTGTTATACAACATAAGAAAGCCACCACCAAGAAATAATGGAAGAAATGGCCAGAATTTGTATACTCCAGGAATCACTCCGAAATTATCTAGTAAAAGTAATAATCCTAAGAAGATAACCAGAATTGAGAATGGATAAATGCTGTTACGCGTTGTCATGATGTATTTGTCCTGGGCGTATTTAAAAAGCTGTTGGTATGTGGTCGAGAAATGAGAAGAAAAAGAAAAAAAGAAAAAAATTAAATTGTCACCATAGCTCCATGTTGAACTGTTTTAGCAACATATTCTTTGATGAATCCACCTTTGCCATCGCTAACAAGAGTTCCAGACACACCTTCGAAAACCGTTACTTCGCTTAGATACTTTTGAAGTACTTTAGTATCTGTGCTTCCTGTTTCTCTCATCGCTTTAGCAAGTAGCATCACAGCATCGTATGCAGAGTCACCACCAATTTGTACAGGTGTTTTGAATTTCTCAACATATTTTGCTTCAAAGTCCTCGCTCGGAGTTAGGAATGTTAAGAATTCCATTCCTTCGTATGCGCCTTGTGCTGCTCCTAAAGTATCATCATCTACACTTAATGAATACATCGGAACATCGATCTCAAGTTCTCTTACTTGTTTACCTACTAGAGCACCAACCATCATACATCCACCAGATGTAGATACAATTGCATCTAAATCTTTTTGAGCTTTGATCTTAACTGCGTCAGCGTATGGATCTTTGTCTGCAGGATCAGGTTCTACATTTAGTACAACTTCCCCTCCAAGTTCTTCAAAACGATCTTGGAAAGCAGATGTTTGATCTTTAACCCAAACGTTTTGCGCTCCTATGATGGCTACCTTTCTATGACCTT
The DNA here is from genome assembly GCA_018646625.1 of Candidatus Woesearchaeota archaeon. GTDB lineage: Archaea > Nanobdellota > Nanobdellia > Woesearchaeales > JABGUJ01 > JABGUJ01. The sequence continues at coordinate 320,120 of JABGUJ010000002.1, forward strand.
TTTTAAACACATAGTCTGCAAGATCTTTTGAAAGATATGAATCATGAGGCCATGTGTTAAAAATAAATTCACTGGCTTCGTTAAAGTCCTTCACTCCTAATGATGGAGATATCATAAGAACTTCTTTTTCATCAGCAAGATCAACTAATGGTAATCCTGTGTGGGACCAAGTTGTTCCAATGATGATGTCAACTTTGTTAACGTCAGTTAACTTTCGAAATGCGCTCAATGCTTTTTTTGGATCGCTTTGATCATCTTCATGAATCACTTCCAAAAGTTTTCCGTTAATTCCACCTTGTGTGTTTATTTCTTCTACAGCCATGTCAATACTGTTTCTTGAAGCGATACCCCAAGATGCACCATCACCAGTTAGTATGAGAATACTTCCTATTCTGATGGATTCTGGCTCAACGACTTTGCCGCTGATATTTTGTGTGCTACATCCAGCTATAATGACTAGCATGAATATAGCTACTGCTACTTTGTATACTTGTTTCATTTTTGCCAACCTCCTTTTTAATTACTTAAAAAATTCATCCAATGTTTTAGGATCGCTACATCTTTGTGGAGAACAGCTTGTTACTGTTTTATCGTCCCCATCAATGATATGAGTTATGCCACCGCTAAGTCTTATTGTTGCAGTGTTTTTATTTTGGTAATTATCTTTACATTGCTGTAATTGTGTTTGCGCTTCAGCAATTTTTGTTTCGTAATGTTTGTTTAGGAAGTAACCGCCAATTCCTAAAACAACCGTGAAAACGGGAATTGTAATTTTGTTCAAATAATTCTTCATCTTAGCACCCAACCTTTTTGTTATTATCAATAAGTGGCAACAAGTATATAAACATTAGTTCTCCATTTTCGGAGGATAAACGGAAGATTAATATAGTTCAAAGCATTTAACAAGAGCATGAATGTGAAGATACTCGAGGATATAGGCCTTACAAATGCCGAAATCAAGATATATTTGGCTTTATTAGAGCTCGGCACAAGCACCGCAGGGCCCATCCTAGACAAGACGGGGTTGCAAAATTCAGTAGTCCATATGACCTTGAATAAGCTCATAGAGAAAGGGCTGGTTTCTTTTGTCAAAGAAGGTCAAAGAAGACATTATCAAGCAGCAAACCCAAATCATATTATTGAATTCATTAATGAAAAAAAGGAAAGGTTTCAAAGTATTCTCCCAGAGTTATTGGTAAAACAACAAACAGCTAAAGCAAAACCTGAAGTTGTAACGTTCAGAGGAATAAAAGGAGTAAAAGAATTGTTGTTAGAGTTGTTAGAAGCAGGAGGTAAGGACCATCATACATTCGGTTCAACAGAAAGATCATTAATGTTGGGAGAAGAATGGTGGATAAACTATCATAAAAAAAGAGCAGAGAAAGGGATCTTTGCAAGATTGATGTTTAACGAATCTCTTTCATCTTGGAAAGCAGAAGTAAAGTATCCTAAAGCAGAAGTGCGTTATACTAAAGCAGGATTTGAACCACTGACAGAAACAATAATTAGAAATGACAAGATAGGAATGATAATTTGGTTAGATAAACCAATTGGTGTATTGATACATAATATCTCAGCAGCAGAAAGTTATGATAGTTTCTTTAACATGATGTGGAAGAATTCATTTAGTTAATTTCTTACTTAGTTTCCAGAATTCGTCGAAGTATTCTCTAAACGATCGCGTTATGTCATCGCTGACGATCTCTACCGCAATAGGATTAATTGATTGAATCATTATTAAGGTTGCATTTTTGTACATAAAGAAAAGTGCCGGCGTGACAACATCTATCGGCATGTATCTTGAATCGCAACCTTCAAACGAATTTCGGTTCTTTAAAATTTTGATATCAGTATCTTTATTGAAAAGAAGTTTACACTTCAAACCTTCTTCAATTCGTCTCAAATGATCTTTTTGCCAGTATATGTGTTGCTCATCTGGTTGTTCTGCAGGTATGCCCAGACAGTAATATTCGTCTCCGCGTTTTAAAGACAAATATAGATGCTCATGCGCAGTTCTAATACCTTTGAACCCTTGATATACTTTCACGCTTTGAACCTCACTCGATTCATTATGAAAGGATTCTAGTTGAGGTAAGAAGTTTTCAAAATCTCTTTTTAATTCCTTCAAATTGTTTTCTTTAGCAGTAATGTAATCTTTTATTCTTGAAGGCTCAACAGCTTGAAAATAAGTCACACCGTTTTGTTTAACATGAGATGCTAAACCTTTTTTTTCAAGCTTGTCTAAGATGCTGTACAGTTTTGATCTAGACACTTGCGACTCTTTTGCAATTGGACCGGTGGAGCTTGAGCCAAGTCTTAGAAGTGCTAAATATGCTTTGATTTCTCCTGGCGTTAATCCGAGCTCTTCCAATATCTTCGTGTTCATAATTATAGTGATAGAGGGGTTCTATTTAAGTATTTGTATTTTGTGTCCCACAAAGGGGAACACAGGATTTATATATTGTTCGTCACTCATTTGTTGTAACAAATAAACTAGATTTGTTGGAGAGGTTGAAAAATGAGTGATGAATTCAAGATAGCGGTAGCCACGTTACTTTGTTTGATGGTTGTGTTTGCGGGTTGTAGCGAACAAACAATAACGGGTGAAGCGGTAAAAGAAGAAACTATCAAAATCGGTGCGATCCTCATGTTAACTGGGCCAGTTGGCACTAGTTGGGGAGAATATTCACTGAAAGGAATAGAGTTAGCAATAAAAGAGATTAATGCAAACGGAGGTATTAATGGAAAACAAGTTGAGCTAATAGTTGAAGATAACAGAGGCGATAATCCCAAGGTTGCGATAAGTGCATTTCATAAGTTAGTGAATGAGGATAAAGTTTCATTAATAATCGGACCAAATTGGTCGCCGTCCGGATTAGCATTAGCACCATTAGCTGATGAGACGAAAATTGTGATGGTTTCCCCATCATTAGGTGTTGCTGATTTCAACGAACATAGCGATTACATATTCAACCTTTGGCCTCATGACGTTAGCATAACCGATGAGCTCGCCAGACACGTTTATGATAAAGGTTATAGAAGAGTTGCAGTTCTTGGTTCCTTACAAGTATGGGAGATGCAACAGGCGGAAAGATTTAAGAAAACTTTTGAAGAGATTGGGGGCGAAGTTGTAAGTTTTCAACTACCTAATCCAGAAGACAGAGAGTTGAGAGCGGAAGCTGCCAAGATAAAAGCAAGTGACGCAGAAGCAGTTGTGTTTACCAATATGGGAAAAGAAGGTCTGAGTGCCAAAAGAATAAGAGAATCGGATGTTAAGATTCCATTCTTTTCTATACTTTTAGATGATGAACAGCTAAGAGCTTCCGAAGGTGCATTGGAAGATACGGTGATAGTTACTTCATTTACCCCCATAGATAGTTTTGTTCGAAAATTTAAGGAAGAGTATAGCAAAGAGCCGTTGACTACTGCAGACACTTCGTACGACTCAGTTGTGTTACTGTCAGAAGCAATCAAAGCAGTAGGTTCCGATGACGCCACACTCATAGCAGAGCATATTAATTCACTAAGAACCTACAGCGGTGCTTCTGGCGATCTTATTTTTGATGGAAAGGGCGGAGTTAACAAACCGTTTTCATTAAGGCAAGTACAGAATGGAGTCGTAACGGATATTTAATTTTATTTTTTCTTTTTAATTTTAGAAACAAAAAAACCTTCAGTGTCATTATCTTGAGGCCAAATTCTTAAACACTTTTTGACGTCAGGATGATAAGTGTCTTTTCCAAATTCTGTTACACAAGGACTACGATTAATATTTAGTTTAATATCTTCAAGTTTTGCATTATCGTTATTGTTTAGAAGAAAAGAAACAGTTCCTTCGTTCTCTATAGGTTCTAGAGTACAAGTAGAGTATACCATTGTCCCTCCAGGTTTAAGAATGTCGAAAGCAGTTTGTATTAATTGACGCTGCGTACCTGCAATACGTTTAACCATATTAAGATTCCACATGTTAATGGTCTTAATGGATTTTCTGATAGTTCCAATTCCGGAACAAGGAGCATCAACTAGAATTCTATCAAATTCTTGATCTTTAAAGAAACGTCCTGCGGTCTTTGATACTACAACATTAGATGCACCCATACGTTGTACATTAACGTTTAATGATTTTAGCCTCCCACCTTCAACATCGTTTCCGACAACCACGCCAGTGTTGTTCATGTATTGTGCAATCTGTGTAGTTTTAGAACCAGGGGCTGCACACATGTCAAGCACAGTTTCATGTTCTTGAGGTGCGAGAACAACGGGAGGAATCATAGATGCAGATTCTTGAACATAAATATAACCAAGAACATGTTCTGCAAGATTACCTATGTCTCTTCTCTCGCCAGAGATCCAAAAACCTTCTTTACACCAAGGTACTTGGGTAAGAGTCCATTTATCTTCTAATCGTTTTTTAAGTTCAGGAATAGATATCTTTAGAGTGTTAACTCGAATACTTTTTCTTAAAAATGCTAGAGAGTATTTTTTGAATTCATCAAAGTCGGTTAATTTAGAATAGTGTTCTACAAACTTTGGTTTGAACTTAATATCGCCCGCATTAGGCATGATTTCTAACATAGATTGTGATTAGAAGTGATCATTAATAAATTCTTTTGAGAAATGACGATTAAATTACCGTTCTGCGGCCAACAAAGCGCCTGCACCAAGTGTACAAATAATACTACTGTCTCCTTGAGATCCACCACGATGCCTCATAGTTCGTTCGTGCTTACTAGCTCTACTAACATAGCCAACTCTACCTCTCACCGCATCTAAGTGTCTCGGTAAGGCTTCGATTGCATCTTCCAAGAATGAATCAGCTAACTTGAGACCACTGCCGTCCTGGTGAATTTCACCTAATCTTCTAAATAAGTCAACTGCGGCTTCAGCCCTAGGTTGAGCTTGCGAGGTTGCAAGTGAATAAAGAGTTCGAGACACAGTTAATAATTCGTCAGCAGTCGGAGCATAATCGTCCCCGGGTCTGTGATATACTCTATAGAATATTCTTGCTTTCATTTCTTCAGGTCTGTTTGGTTTAACAGGTTCAGATAAAAAAGAGTCCATATCAGAACTACATCTTGCGGCCTCTGCAGCAGCTTCAACAAGATAAGGAACAACATTCACTCCGTGTTCGAACATATCTCCTGCCAGTTCATAAAAAGGAATTATACGAGAACCAAATAAATCAAACAATTCTCTAGTTTCAGTAGCAGAACGTATGCCACCTGCGATTAGTCCGCTATTTCTTAATTCTAATTCAAGTTTAGAAAAATCATCAGGATCATAAAGAACTCTTTTTGCCTGAGTTTGAAACTCTCCAATATCAAAAGAAATGGCCCTTCTTAGTCTACATAGTACTCCTGCAAGATATGAGTTATTCAAACCTACAGGCTCAATCGCATCAGCGATTTCTCCAGTGATTTCAAGAATCCGCGGTTTCAGGCCTTTGGCTTCTAACTCTGCCAGCCTTCCAGCCCTAACAATATATCTACCTAGTCCATCTTCCCCTGACATAATAAGAAAAGTTCAGTAATCATATAAAAAGCTTGCGAATGTGTGATTGATTGGAATATGTAAACTACAACGCAGCTAATTAGTATATTCGACAATTGGGATTTGATTTTGCCAGAACTTTTGTCCTTTATTAAGAATGGATGGTTGAAAGATCTCATTATGGATGTAAAGTTTGCCGGAAAGTTCATTTTTCAGCTTTGTTTCAAACTCTTTTGAGAAACTTTGATCAGGGTTAATGAAAATTACATTGTATTTTGATAAATCCATTTCTGTAAAGTCAGAGTTTCCAAAATTGCAGTTTATGTTCAACTCATTTTTGACTCTGTTGCTCATCTCAATCAATTCAGGGTCACTTTCAACTCCTAAAGCAGTTGTAAATAATGAAGCAACCATAACAACCCTGCCATCTCCTGATCCCAAATCTAAAAAAGAATCAGCATCTTGTAAGTTTATCTTCTTAAAGAATTCAAAGACGTTTTTACAGTTTGCAGTACCATATATTCCTTTATTAGTATCCCAATAAAGTGCACCACGTTCTTTTCTTAACTGTTTATCAAAATCTTCAAAGTAAGAATCAATCTTTTTGAATATATCAACATCGATGATCATTTTAACAACTTGACCATGTAAGGGCCTTGAAGGTTATACCCTTGTTTTCTATAATAATCTCTAACACCTATGCCAGATATCACAACAACTTTGTTTTTACCGTGTTGTTTAGTTATTTTCTCAGCAGCATCAAGAAGTTTCTTTCCCAGTCCTCTATGTTGAGATTGATGACTCTTGGCTTTTTTTCCTAAAGCAACAGTTGATCCATATACATGCAGTTCTCGTACCAAAGTAGAAGAGCTTGTTATCTCCGAGCGTAATGACTGAGATGGAATACGTAATCTGCAAAATCCAAATATTACATCGTTCTTTTTATCTTCAAATGAAATAAAGAACTCCTTTCCGTGATTGGCATCGTATTCTCTAATTACCAACTCAGGTTTTGATGCTATCGCGGCTCTTCCAACTTCCCTGCATCTTATGCAACGACATTTGTATCCTTTTTCTAAAAGAACTTTGTGAATATATTGACGAAGGTTGGTTCGATCAACACCATCTTCAGTCATAAAAGTGGGAATGTCTCTTTGCACTCTCATGATTCTACAATAAGGTTCTACAAAACGTTTGAATTCAGCAATTAGATTAGCAGCTTTCTGAGTAGTTATAGGGGTGAATTTTCCTTTCTTGTAATGATTAAACAACTTAGTACCTTTAAGAACCATACAAGGATAGAGTTTAAGCATGTCGGGTTTGAAGTTGTTGTCAGTAAACAGTTGTTTTAATGACGCAAGATCTTCCTTCTCAGAAATTGTTGGCAAGCCAAGCATCATGTGAAAATTCAATTTATATCCTAGATCTCTCAAAGTTTGTATCGCATGTATGCTGTCTTCAACAGTGTGACCCCGGTTTATTGCCTTTAACGCTTTATCGTATACACTTTGCACACCAAGTTCTACTCTCGTGCAACCAAGACGAAGCATTTCATTAGCGTGCTTTAATTGAGCATAATCGGGACGTGTTTCAATAGTCATTCCAACACATTTAACTTCTGACTTTTCGTTTCGTTTTTGTTCCAGTTCTAAAGTAGAAGTTCCTCTTATTTTTTTAAGTTGGGAGAAGATAGTCTTGGCTCGTGTTTCATCTCCAACGTCACCAGGTAGGAAGAAGAATTTCTTGAATTTAGGTATATTTAATTTCCCGTCTTTAAGAAACAATTTAGAGAAATCATTCATTGCCTTAAGAGAGTAAGTTACAAAATTGTCTCTGTATTTTTTAGGGAAGCTAATGAACGTGCCACCCATAATGATTAGCTCTATTTTTTCAGGAACATGGCCCGTTACAACGTATTGTTCCAGACGATTAAATGTTTGAATGTAAGGATCAAAGTTGGCTCTTAATGCTCTCATCGTGGCCGGTTCTTTACCTGTATAGCTTTGAGGAACATCTCCAAAGTTAGATTCAGGACCGCCTGGACAAGTTGTGCATTTTCCGTGAGGACAAGCATACGGTTTGGACATGATTGCAACCATGCTAACTCCGCTAATACTCCTGGTTGGTTTGGTAAGAAGATATTTTCTGAGTAAAGGAATTTCTTTTTCGTTTGCAGTAAGAAGAACTTGTATATCTGTTGGAACGGTTTTAAGCTTGTGTTTAGAACAAAGTTTAATCTTTAACTTAACAATCTCCAATTTAGAGAGTTTCTTGCTTTTTATCTCATTAATGAGCTCAGTGTAATATTCCGAAGTCATAATAGGGTAATAATAATTACCATTTAAATTTGTTTAGAAAAGGAAAAAAGAAAAAATAGAGGATTTTACTCCTCAGCCATAGCTTCTTCAACAGGTTCTTCTACAATTTCAACAACAGTTTTTTGCTTCATTGCTGCTGGTTTGTAGACAACTTTTCTTAAGTCTCTTTTTTCTTTAGCTACTCTCTGTAGTTCGTATGGATCATATACTCCAGTTGAACCTACTACGAAAGATGCTGTTGAAAGTTTTCTTGAAGAATACTCTGCACCTGCCTCGTACTTAGCGGGACGACCCATTGATGCGTGTCTGTATCCCAAAAGGAACTTTGGCCTATTGATAGATGCAATCTCGGTTTCAGTGAAATCCTTACCTGCAATCATTTTTGGTAAATTACCAAGTGTGTATGCATAAGGTCGGATCATACCAGTTGCTTTATCCATCATACCAACTTTATAACCTAGAGCATAACTGCTCATCATAGTATTCAGATAAGATCTTGCAAGATCTGACTGAAGGTTTCTCGTGTGAGGAACGCTTACTTCAGGTGAAAGTTCTCCGGACAAACGTTTGTATGATGTTTGTTCATTTTCTAGAGCTACTCCGTTATTAACGTCAGCTTTAACGTACTTAGGAGATAGCATTGATTTTGCATCGTTAGCTCCCTCTGTGTAACCTGCTCTAAAGTCACTTGTTGAAATTCTTCCAACAAAGTACATGTACTCTCTGCTACCTTTATCGAATGTAGGTAATCCAGCTTTTGTTGCTATTGATTGCCATTTAGCAGGTGAATGAATCACACCTGGCGTTATAAGCAAATTGTTTGACACATCATAATGTCCAACTACATATCCAACTTTGTAACTTTTTGGATCTCTAGCTGAAGGTTGCGCCATACTAGCTACAGCCATCATACTTACGATCAGAATCGCTAGCACACATAGAAATGTTTTCTTCATCAAATACCACCTCAGACTTGATTATAATTAATAGAGATCAAGTTATCGGCTCTATTTAAATCTTTCCATGTTATTTAAGGCCAGAGAGCCTAATAATCTACTCTACGCAGATATCTTTCTTAGAATGAGCTTTCTTGCTTCAAGGATGATGTATATAGATAAAGCCACCAGCGTGATCAAAACCCAGTCAGATAATCCTAAAGCGGTAGTTTTGAACGCGTTACTTAATGGAGTGTATAGTACAACTATCTGCATTATGATTGAGACGACTACTGCCCCAATAAGATATTTGCTGTCTTTAATGTTAATTAAGAAATTCTTAGCTCTATAGGTTAATACATTGAATAATTGAAAGACTATAAGCGTTGTGAATGCAATGGATCTTGCTTTTGTTCCTGCAGCACCATAATGATAAAATAATCCTAAAGTACCAATGCACATAACCGTGCCAACAATAAGAATGTTGTTGATTACTTCTCTAGTTATTATTGGTTCAGAAAGTTTTCTTGGTTTTTTTTCCATGATGTTTTTATCGTAAGGATCAAGGCCAAGAGCTAATCCAGGTAGGCCGTCAGTTACTAAATTAACCCACAGTATTTGTATAGCAATCAAAGGTAAAGGTAGGCCAACAAGTATTGCCAGAAATATTACAAGTATTTCTCCCAGGTTACTAGATAAAGTATATTGTACAAAACTCTTTATGTTGTTGTAGATTCCTCTGCCTTCCTCTACCGCGTTAACTATTGAAACAAAATTATCATCTGTAAGAACCATATCTGAAGCTTCTTTGGCTACATCTGTACCAGTTATACCCATCGCCACACCGATGTCTGCTTTTTTTAGTGCAGGAGCATCATTAACACCGTCGCCAGTCATTGCTACAACGTGGCCTCTGCTCTTTAATGCCGCAAGAATTCTTGCTTTATGTTCGGGAGAAGTTCTTGCGTATACTACAACATCTTCTACAATTTCTTTAAATTCACTATCTGATAAATTATCCAGTTCTTTTCCTGTGAGAACTTTCTCTTTGTTTCTCATCAACCCAACATGTTTAGCAATCGCAATAGCGGTGTCTTTAAAATCTCCAGTTATCATTACAGTTTTGATACCTGCAGCATAACATTCATCGATGGCTCCTTTCACTTCTTGCCTTGGAGGATCCATCATGCCTTGCAGCCCGACAAAAATAAGATCTTGTTCTATTTTGGACTTAGTATACTTTGTAGGCAGTTCTTTGTAGGCAAAACCTAACACTCTTAATGCTTGTTTTGATAGTTCTTGATTTGTTTTTTCAATTAATTGCTTATCTTTAGTAGTTAGTGCTCTGACTTTCCCGTTTATGAGGATTTTGCTACAATCTTGTAGAATCATATCGGGAGCACCTTTAGAGTATGCGACAAGTTTCAAACCTACTTTGTGTATTGTAGTCATACATTTTCGTTCAGAATCAAAAGGAATATCGTCTTTTTGAGGATATTTTTTTAACAATAATTCTCGACCTAGCTTTGCTTTAGATGCGGACACCAATAGTGCAGCTTCAGTAGGATCGCCGTTTACTTTCCAAGCATTTTTTTCTTTGAATAATGAAGATTCATTACATAGTGCGCCAATTCTTAATAGTAGATCTAGTTTGTTTGATGCAATAGGTTTAGACGTTTTAAAATCTGTAAATTCTCCAGTTGGTTCATATCCCCTGCCGGAGAGATTGACTAGCTTGTTGTCAAGGAACAATTTAGTAACGGTCATTTCATTTCTGGTGAGCGTTCCAGTCTTGTCAGTGCAAATGTAACTTGTACTTCCTAATGTTTCCACTGCAGGTAATCTTCGAATTAAAGCGTGGCGTTTTACCATTCTTTGTACACCAAGAGCTAAAGAAATAGTTACAATCGCTGGAAGACCTTCAGGTATTGCAGCAACAGCTAAACTGACAGATGCTAAAAACATTGTTACAATAAATTCTTTAGATAATGTTCCAAAGATCCATTCTCTTCCAATGCCTAACAGAAAAACCAGTACGCAAGTTGCAATAGTGATCCATCCAAGCCATTTTCCAAAATGTTGTAGTTTAGTTTGAAGAGGTGTTTTCTCTTCATCAGATTGTTGAATGCCTTTGGCAATCTTTCCAATCTCGGTTGACATCCCTGTATTAGTAACAATTGCTAGTGCTTTTCCTCTAGTAATAATTGTGCTAGAATAGAGCATGTTTTTTCTTTCAGCTAAAATGGCATCTTTGCTTAGCTTAATTGCGTTTTTAGTTACAGGAGTGCTTTCTCCTGTTAAAGAAGATTCATTTATTTGCAGATTAGATTGTTCAATTAACCTTGCATCTGCAGGAATTTTATCTCCGGTTCTCAAAACTAGAATGTCTCCAGGAACTAATTCAGAAGCATCAATCTCAATTTCTTTACCTTCTTTTAGTACCCTTGCTTTTAGTGCAGATAATTTTTTCAACGCTTCAATGGCTTTCTCGGCTCTATATTCTTGAGTGAATCCAAAAATACCGTTTACTATGACAATGATTGCGATAACAACTGCGTCAAGTGTTTCTCCAATAAGTAAAGAGATGATTATTGCCGCGATAAGAATAAGAATTACAAAGCTGGTGAATTGTTGTACGAGAATTTTAAACGGAGAAATTGTATGAGTTTGTATAATTGTGTTTGAACCAAATCTATTAAGTCTTGCATTAGACTCTTTCGTACTTAGACCATTTTTTCTTGAGTTCAGACTCTCAATGACTTCATTAATCGATTGATCATAGTACATGAAGCTTAGTCCTCATAATAAACTTCTTTTAATCTGGCAACAATAGGATCTGTGCTAGTTGTAGCTTCCACTACAGGAGTTTCTTCAACTTGTTTCGGTTCTTCAACCTTCATATTGTTTGTTTGCACCCTGGTTTCATCATCTGAAAAGATCTGAGAAGGGTCTAGAGTCATTAATGCATCCATAGTAGCAGTACTTTTGGGAATTTCATTAGTTAGAACAATGCTTTTTGGTGCTTCTTGTTCTTGTTTAGGTTCTTCAACCTTTGGAGGTCTAGGTGTGTTTCTAATTGACTCAGAGATCTTCATCTTGGGTTTATCATGACTATCAGATAGCTGCTCTACAACTTGTTGATCTTCATGATCAATCATCTCGTCAAGATTTTTTGTAGGTTCTCTCGCAATATTTGAACGGCTTTTCTCATGTAATCGATTAATAACACCAAGAAGATGTTCTTCCATACGGTTCTTTAGCTTCTCTTCTTTCTGAGCAGCAGTAGGCTGAGCCACAGAAGGTTGAGCATTTGCACCTAATCGTTCATTGTATTCACCAGAGAATACTTTGAGCATTACATCACTCATATCTGGCTCCTTTTCTTTCTGTGCTTCTACCGATTCAGCAACTAGTGCTTCGGGAGACATATCTTCATTTGAAGATGACAGCACCATCGATTCAGATGTTTCTGCACTGTCCCCCTCAGGAAGAGGAATCACTACTTTGTTCCTGTTAAACAAGTTTGTTAGTCTACTAAACCATCCCATTTGATCACCTTTTAAGTTATTACAATTATGATTGCTAATATAAAGTATGTTACAAAAACCGCCACACATGAAAACACGTATGATAGTGTTATTATCTTTATAGATTGCAAAAATGATGCTTTATAAAACTCTCTTAAAATATACAATAAAAACAGGAAAACTATTACGAGTCCGCAATAAAATCCTATGATTGAAATTAATTTCAGGAAAAAAAGTACTAATGCGGCTCCTGCGGCCATCAAAAACCCATGATTGTAATCTTTGATTGCTAAATTCTGTTTAACGGCGTATTTGTAAGTTACTGATGCTGTTATGAATAATGCAAGTACAAAGGAATAGGTGGCAGTGTAAAAATTTAGCCAACCGAGAGTTAATGTGTTGTACAATACAACGTTTAAGATTAGAGTGATCAATCCTAGTAGTGCAAAAAATATTGCAAAAATGTTTATTCTAAGATGATTAATTAAAGGACTTTCAGCAGTAAACTTCGATAATGTTTCGGAATGTAAATTGAGTTTATTTAATGATTTATCAATATCTATTCTTATTGAACGTTTTAAGAACATAAAGAAATATTCAATTGATTCTATGATTGATGTTGAACGTTTTACATCTTGCATTGCTAACAATACATCACGGTCTTTGTAACCGTACTTCAAAAGAACATGTTGAATTTTGTCTAGAGTGAAGCCTAATGCGAGCTCCCGTTTGATGTATTGTTCAATTTTATGGTTGTCCATTTTATGAAAATGAAAAGCTCAAAGCCCAATCCCTTGGACTTTGATGTTTATTCTTGGCGTTTCTATAGAGTATGAAAAAAGGCACCAAGTTCTCCGAAGAGAACGAGGTGCTTATGGTTGGCGTTTCTATAGAGCATGATCTAAAGTTCAAAACTGTCACCTACTTTTGGTGTGTGAACTTCATAGTCAAGGGCATGTGCCCAAAGTGCTAAATGTTCGATCGCCTTAGGATCTCCGTGATTGATTATGAGATGTTTTGGGTTGACTTTCCTGATTAGTTCTTTTAGCTCGGCGCATCCAGAATGAGCAGAGAAGTCAAATTTGTTTAAACAACAACGAACGTTGTATTTGTGACCGTCTAAGAAAACATGATTCTCCTCCATCAAGAGTCTACCGTTAGTATGCGTTGCTTGATATCCTGTTAAGAAGATGGCACATCTGTCAGTATCATGATATTTTTTGAGGTAAGATATTATTGGCCCACCAGTCAGCATACCCGAAGTTGTCAAGAAAATCGCTTGTCGATTATCTTTTAGAATTGCTTCTCGTTGTTTTCTCCCTCTAACTTCTGTGCATCCTCTATAAGTTGATCTTAATTCCTTAGCATCTTTTATTGCACCAGGATTATCTAGAGAGAATAAAGTTGCATCTCTGGCCATCCCATCAACATAAATGGGTACACCGAGTTTCATTTCGGATAAAATAAGCATGACTTCTTGCGCTCTTCCAACTGCAAACACAGGGATAAGAATACTGTTCCCTCTGTTAATGTGTTTTTGAACCTCATCTCTAAATCTTTTTTCTTCTTTTTTTCTCGCAGGGTGATCTCTGTCACCGTATGTGGCCTCAGTGATCATGACATCCACTCTCTCGTCGAAATCAGTGTCTGCTTTTTTCAATAAATGAGTTTCAGTGGTGTTAATATCTCCGGTGTATAACACAGATTTCTTTTGCCCTTTATCGTCAAAAGCAAGTAAAATTGAAGCACTACCAGGAATATGGCCTGCATTGTAGAATTCAAATCCTAAATCATCTAAATCAAGATCTAACTTAGTCTTGACTCTTCGCATGATTCTAAGAACATCTTGTATGTTTTCCACATCATAAGATAGATGTGCGTTTTTTATTTTCCCAATATGATATGCATCCTTCAGTAATAATCTTGCAAGGGTTTTTGTTTCCGCAGTGCAAAATATCGGACACTTCAATCCTTGGAAATCTAGCCAAGGTAATGCGCCCGTGTGATCAAGATGCGCGTGCGAGATGAAAACTGCGTCAATATTAGCAACATCCATGAGTCCTTTAGGATATTCAGTACCATTAGGAGTGATCTTAAGCCCTGCGTCAAAAAGAATCCTCTTTGTTTCTGTTGCAAGTTCAATGCAACTCCTACCAACTTCTTGTGCTCCGCCATGAAATGTAAAAATCATTTATTGTCACCCCTTTGTTCGATCTCCACATACCACCTTCTAGTCTTGTTGTCAAACTTGAAGACCACATCGTGTTTTTCTTTGGAATCAATGGAGAATAAGATCGGCATAGGTATGGTTGTTTCGAAGCTGCTTCCCCGTTTGTAGAGTTTTCGTCTGAGTTCGACCATTTGAAACCATACTTATTTTTTTAGTTTTATTTATATATGATTATGTTATTATATAAATACTTATATTTAAATGTTTTGTTCTTAAAATTAATAATTCAAGCAATATGGCAGTTATCGAATATTTCAAGAAAATAGGTATTTTAATTTTGATGATACTTATAAATATACTTATATTGGGCGCGTAGAAAAATCTGTTTATTGGAAAAATATTACAGAATTAATTATTTGATCTAAACAGCGCTTCACCCTCAGATTCTAAAAGTTCAGCAATTTCTTCAAAAATAGTAGAAAGTCGAGTGTCAACAACCATTTGAGGCTCTTTCTTATTTTCTTTTAAGCATCTTAACTCATCTTTTATGTTCTCAAAACTTTTCTTTGCTTTGTGGCCATCAACATTGTTGCAGTATGAAGCAAATTTCTCAATTAAGCTAATTGCAATCTTGTCAGCCTCTTCTTGACCCATCGCAGGATTCATTTTTAGTTTATGAGCACCCTCCATTAAAGAAGAAAGACTTCCGTTCAATACACCAGAGGCTCTAATGAATGCAAAAATTTCATAGAAAGATAAACCAATGTAATAGTTAGCAACCTCCAAACCCTTGCCGTCTCGTAAATTCTCAGAAGAAGAATGTAATAGGGAAAGAGATTTCTTAAAGAAACGTTCTGCGACTTCATTCTGACCAGCAAGCATCGCGTCATTCATATCGTACTTCATCGCACCACTGAAAACATTGTAAATCAATCTAAAGACAATAATTAATCCAAGCACTCCAGAGATTGGCCTTACGTAAGGTAGAGTAGTACCCCAGTTAGCAATAGGCACAAATATGGACGGTAATAACGAGAACATCGCTAGCAGACCAAGAAGAATAAGAGAAGTTACAAAGCTGTCAAACATGTTAGTTGTTAGCTCCAAACCAAAGTTTTCAAATTTCTTTTTAACATTAGCGAGAGAGATAGCAAACCAAGCAGTTCCAGCAACCATAGTAATAGGAATAAGTATCGAGATTAGTACGTTCGTATCTAAGAACAGAATTGCAGGGATAGTAAACAACCCAGAGAGTAGTGCACCTCTTAATGCCACTAAATATTTGTTCTTAATAGAATCTATTGCAATTTCGCTCTCATTATTGCTAAGATCTATTTTGAAGAAACTTTTTAAAATCGATTTCTCGATTAAGTACTTGAATACACCCATAATACACGAAGCAGCATCTAGATTTAAATAATTTACGTTATACTTGCTGCAGAACAATCATCGTCTGAGTTTTATCAACACAAGGGATGTTTCTTAATCTGTTTGTAACCAAGTCATTTAAGTCATCAATGTCCTTCGCGAGAACTTTTACTAAGATGTCAGTACCGCCCGCCATAATACTTACCTCACTCACACCATCAATCGCCTTGATCTTTTTTGCAATATCATACTGGCTTATCTTTTTACCCTCGATCTTATAGTCAATCGATACACCGATGTTTGCGAGAATTGGCCTCCCTAACTTTTTGTAGTTTAAGTTCACAGTGTAATTTAGAATTATTCCTGAACTTTCCAACTTCTTTATCCTGTTATGGATGGTCGTTACCGGCAGTAGAAGCTTTTTGCTAAGCCTTCCAGTAGTTAGCTTGCTATTGGCGATAAGTTCTTGAATTATCGTACGATCCTTATCATCCAATTTTATTGGTTTTTCTTCTCGCATAAATACGGAAAAAGATGCCATCTTTTTTAAATTTAACGCATTTTTTGGAATAAAATCCCTGTTCATTTAAATACTAATGCAACAGAGTTCTAAAAACCACAATTAGTAAATGCCATAATTGTGCAGTAGTTTGGAAATATTTTCCAAATAGGTCTAAAAAAGCCAAATCTATTGAAAATTATGCCTCTTTATACGAGATATCTTCTTATTCTACTTTCCACCCCATAATTGGTATAATATTTCATCAAGGGGGCTAAGATGTAGAAAAGTAATCAAAACAAGAATGTCAAAAAAAGAGAAAAAACTAATGAAAACTTGGAGGTAAGTTAGAATGGCAGATCCATTACTACAATCATTAAGCGCACACAGAGAGAGAACAGGAGAACCAATGAAAGTTCTCATGGTGAACACAGGAGGAACATTTACTTGTTTACCTAATAAAAAAGGGTTACTCGAACCAATACAATCAGAGAAAGAACTTAACAAATTGATTACAGATGGACTCAATCTGAAAACATTCGTTAACAAGGGGTTACTTAAGATTAGAATAATCCATTTGTTTAATGTCGATAGTAGTCAGATGACTGAGAAGCAAAGAGACCAAATTGTTAATGCAATACAAGCAGACTACACCGAAATAGATGGCGTAGTGATCATACATGGAACAGACACAGGTGCAGATACGGCAAAGTTTTTGCATTTAGCCCTCCCATACTATGATCCAAGAACAATTTGGAAAGATGAAATAAGAAATTTTAATTGGGGTAAACCAGTTCTTGTTCTATCATCGCAAGTTCCTGCAGTTGATTCCGTAGACGATGAATTGACATATCGAATAGATAGTGACGGGCCAATGAATCTTTCTTTAGCATTGATGATAATTGCCGATGAAAATGTTGGCGAAGCAGGAATAATAACAAACAACGGAGAAGGACTAAGAGGAACAGCTTGCGAAAAAGGAGCGGAAGTAGACATTCCACCGTACAGAACAGATCCCGGAGTTCCGGCGTTAGCAAAGTACACAGCATTAGGAATAAGATATTTACCTCAAGGGTTTTTGCAAAGAGCAGGAGAAGGACGAACGTTTGTTCCATTTGTCATAGGAGGATCATCAGACTACGAGAGTAAAGTGATTACCGTGTATGAATCATCCCACCTAAACATTTTGAAAGCATATACTGCGACCAAAGGAAGCGCGGCTGAAGCACTGAAAGAAGAATTACCAGAAGTGGCAATATATGTTTCAAAGGGAGCAGGAAATGTAATGGGGAGAGACTATGATCTATTGAAGAAAATGGAAACAGAAGGACTGGTTGCATTTCGCGTACCTCTTCCCGGGGGAAGAATACCCGCACATCAAGTGTATGATGTTCCAGGACACGAGATTCCTGCATTGAACATGCAACCACAGACTGCCAAGTATAAAGCAATGATGACTTTATATCTGGCAGACAAAGTATTCAAAATAAAGAAAGATAAAAGACGCGAATTTATTAACAAAATGATGACATCTGCGTGGGGAAATGAATTTCTGCCAAGACGTTAATCATTTATTTTTTTATTTTTATTTTATGTAATAATTAAAAGAAAAATAAGAAGAAATAAGAAATTATTTGCAAGCGTTGTACTCACAACCTCTAGGACAATCGTATTCTACGCTATCAATTAAGTTAGCATCGTCACAGAAGTATTCAATCAGAGTTGTTTCATTAAGACAAGTATCATCTTTGTACTCTACATCGCCAACCACTCTTGAACTTTTGTCGTAGTTTAGGCCGTTGTCTTTATCGTAACAACTTCCAGGCGTAATGCATTCTCCTTTAGAACAGCTACCTTTGACACCGCAGTCAACTACAACTTCAGCTTCAGGCGCAAGTTTACAAAATGCTTTCTTAGTTCCCGGATTCTTACAAACACCAATATCATACGTTCGGATAGCAGTATCGAATTGACAGCTCGCAGAAACAAGTTCTCCTTCACCACAATCTTCATCAGAATAACATTCAACATCTACCGGATCAGGCATAGCCTCAATCACAGGTTCTGATTCAATTATTTCAGTATTGTCAGGTGATTCAACCTCAGCAACAACATCCACGCCTGGCGTGATGTCTTCAACAACAGTAGTTTCTTTGGGAGCATCCTCAGTTGGAACATACTCCGAACAGAGTGAGAAGTCAGTGACGGCTGTGTCGTCTTCACAAGTAATGTAATCAACCTTCGAACATGCAGCAAAAAGAAAAATCGTCAGTAAAACTAAAATCCCTAGTAATATTTTCTTAACCATAGTCTAAATGTATGAAATCGCCTATTTAAAGTTTTAGGTTATCTGCCAGAAAGATTTAAAAACAAGGCTAGATAGCAGATATGCATGCTAAATGTGATTGATCTAGGCGTTCTAGTTTTAGGAATGGTTGCTGTATGGTACGGTGCAGGACTTGTTATTGATGCCTCTGTAAGGGTAGCTAAGGCCTTGAAGATCCACGAAGCATTTATTGGATTAACAATACTCTCTATCGGTACATCGTTGCCAGAAATATTCACGCATATTATGTCCAGTGTTTATATTCTGAAAGGTGTAGATGCTAGCGGTATTTCTGTAGGTACTAATATAGGTTCTAATTTAGTTCAGATCACTTTGATTCTAGGAGTGGTTGCAATTTTCTTGAAAGTAAAAGCCAAACAGAAAGAATTGTACAGAGATTACATGATTATGATTGCATCTATAGTGATTCTCTGGCTTTTTAGTTTAGGAGGATATATTAGTAGAATTGAAGGTGCCGTGCTTACTATTTTGTACATAGCATACATGATTTATTTGTTTAAACATGAACACGTGGTTGCGAAAGTAGAAAGTAAAGATCATAAAAATCCACATTATTGGAAAAACGGTGGAATATTAGCTGTTGGTTTTGTAATACTTCTTTATGGTGCTCATTTAGTTGTTACAAGGGG
This sequence comes from Candidatus Woesearchaeota archaeon, assembly GCA_018646625.1. Lineage (GTDB taxonomy): Archaea > Nanobdellota > Nanobdellia > Woesearchaeales > JABGUJ01 > JABGUJ01. The sequence goes on from JABGUJ010000002.1 coordinate 339,403, forward strand.
AGAATCATTGGCAGAAGCATGGGGCATTGCAGACTCTGTATTAGGTGCTTTGATTATTGGATTTGGAACTGCACTCCCTGAATTGACGACAGCGGTTCGCGGAGTTATGAAAGGCGCATCAGGAATGTCTTTAGGTACTTTGATTGGAAGTAACATAACCAACCCATTATTCGCATTAGGTGTCGGTGCGATTATTTCAGGTTATACGGTTGATTGGAACATATTATGGGTAGATTTGCCAATATGGTTTGGTGTTTCGATTTTAGGTTTTGTATTTTTCAAAGGATGGTTGCCATGGTTTGGTAAAAAGTTAGAAATAAATCATAAAGAGGGGATGGTGTTGTTGTCACTTTATGTTGCATATATTGCGTTTAAAATCTATTTGTTGTGAGGCTAATGAAATTTGCAGTAATTGTATCTACAAAAGATGCCGCGGGAATGAATATTAAAGAACGACTTCTTGAAAGATTTGATTTTAAGGAGAATGGCGAGAAGTTCGGTCACCCAAGTTATTTCTTTGAGAATATTGAATTGTATACAACAGATTTAGAGTCTGTTGATTGTGAAGAGTATGATAAAGAGTTAGATGTTGATGTAGTGGTGTTTGCAACAAAGCATCAAGCAGCTTCGGGAGTACAATCATTATCAGTTCATGCACCAGGTAATTGGGGAGACGCAGGATTAGGGGGCAAGGAGAAAACCCTTTGTGTTGCACCTTCTTGTCTTTTGAAGTTTGCTTTGTTAAAGTTGAAAGAGTTGAATTCTGAGAAAGAATTGGGTTATGAAGTTATTCAAGAATGTACGCATCATGGACCTTATATGGAAAAACCAGTTATGTTTATTGAGATTGGAAGTGAAGAAAAGTCATGGGAGAGAAAGGATGCAGCAGAAGTTATCGCAGATACTATCTTGCATTTTTGTCGTTCATTAATACCTTCTTACCCAATCGCATTTGGAATTGGAGGGTTGCATCATACACCCCGGTTTACTTCGTTGATGTATAAAACAGATTATTGTTTTGGTCATGTTTGTCCGAAGTATCGACTCGAAGATTTGGATTCGGCTTTGGTTAAAGAGGCTATGGAGAAGTCTGGTGCAGAAAAGATATTCTTAGAGTGGAAAGGTTTGGCAGGCTTTAAGGAGAAAGTTACTACGCTGCTGGATGATATGGGATTAGAGTATGAAAAGGTGAAATAGCCTTCTAAGAATATGAAAAATATAAAATATATAAATTAAATTATATAAATAGTAAAATAATTCTATTCAAAAAATGGCAGATTTGAAGAAAGTTGCGCAAGATATCCTGGATTTAGCAGATGTTAAGATCGGCGGCAGGAGAGAGTGGGATATTCAAGTTAAAGATGATAGATTTTATTCTAGGGTGTTGTCTCAAGGGTCATTAGGTCTAGGAGAATCCTACATGGAAGGCTGGTGGGAGTGCAAAAGACTGGATAAGCTAATGGATAAGGTTCTGAGAGCTCAATTAGATAGTAAGGTCGTTAACAAATTACAACTAGTTTCTGGTGTGGTTAAAGCCAAGGTTATGAATCTTCAAAAGAAGTCAAGGGCTTTCAAAATCGGCGAACATCATTATGATATTGGAAATGATCTATACACCTTAATGTTGGATAAGAGGATGGCCTATACTTGCGGATACTGGAAAAAAGCGAAAAATCTTAATCAAGCTCAAGACGCAAAATTAAAACTAGTTTGCGATAAAATTGGATTAAAGAAAGGTATGAAGGTGTTGGATATCGGTTGTGGCTGGGGAAGTTTTGCTAAGTTTGCTGCAGAAAAATATAAAGTTAAAGTTGTAGGTATAACAGTTTCTAAAGAACAAGCTTTGTTGGCGAGAGAGAAATGTAAAGGTTTACCTGTTGAGATAAGATTACAAGATTATCGAGATGTGGATGAGAAATTCGATAGGATTGTTTCACTAGGCATGATTGAGCATGTCGGTCACAAAAATTATAAAACTTATATGAAAGTTGCAGAGAAATGTTTGAGGCCTGAAGGACTGTTTTTGCTACATACCATTGGAGGATTAAAGTCAGTTAAATCATGTGATCCTTGGATCACAAAATATATTTTTCCTAACTCTATGCTGCCTTCTGTAAAACAAATTGCAGATGCTGCAGAAGGATTGTTTATAGTTGAAGACCTCCATAACTTCGGACCAGACTATGACAAAACTCTGATGGCTTGGTTCAAAAATTTTGATAAGGGATGGAATAAGATTAAGAACAATTATACTGAACAATTTTATAGAATGTGGAAATATTATCTTCTTGTTTGCGCTGGTTCTTTTAGGGCGCGTAAGAATCAACTTTGGCAGATTGTTTTAGCTAAAGAGGATGTTAAAGAAGGATATAAGCACAGAACTCATTGAGTACTATTTCTCAGTAGTTAATGCAAGATAGCTTTATATATTGGTTGTAGAACCGGCGTTACATGGATTTAGGAAGTATATTGGACGCGTATGTGGCTTTTCAAGCAGCACACCCTGTGATAGGTTCTATGGCTACAGCGGAAGTTGTGTATACAGCATCAGATGCGATTTCTCAATTAGTAACAGATAGAAAAATCAATCCAGCCAAGTTAGGACACACAGCATTATCCGCACCAGTCTATGGCATAGGTTTAGAAGCATTGATGCAAACAGGTAATGCAGTTGGTGCAACCATATCAGATAATCCAATTGCAATGGCAGCACTTGGTCCAAACTTATGGGGTAATTTGTTTAACACAGTTTTTTTTACTAATTGCACAATTGCAGAAAGAGTTGGATATAATATTAAAGAAGCGTTCAGATCAAGTGTGTCAGATGACGCAGTAGAATTAATGAATTATGAACGATCTGAAAGAAATGGTTTTTTAGGATTCTATGATAATGTTAAAAGTTTTTGTGGCAACGTAAGAGATAAATATTTTTCAAATGTTCCTGGAAGAGAATACATGTATGCTACTGTTGCAACGTTTACGCTGTGGAATGGTTTTCAAGCAGCAAACTATGCATACATACCAGATGAAATGAGAACTCCAGTAACTTTAGGAGCTGCATTTGTATGGACAATCGTGATGTCATTATGGTCTCTTAAAGGCGGAAGAAAAGTTGTGAGTGAAGAGCTTCAAGAGATTCCTGAATTAGGGAAGGAAAGTTAATTTTTTATATTCTTGTGACCAGAAAACAATCTTACGTATGTTCTTGAAACGTGTTCTGAGTTTATCTAACAGATTTTCTAGTTCAATTCTATCCTTTACTTCGACCTCAACCTCTATGTCACAGGTGCCAATTATTCGTTGCAGCCAGACGACATTCTTATTTGTATTTGCCCACCCTTCAATCTCAGATAAATTATGATTATCATCAAGATAGATCTCTAAGAAGTAATTCATGTAACCCAGCTTTAGATAATCTATTTCTGCCCTGTAACCAATAATTATGCCTTTCTTTTCCATGTTTTTTATCTTTGCAGATACAGTTGTTTGCGGAATAGTTAATTCTTTAGCAATCTGAGTTGTAGATAGCCTTGCATTTTCTGATAGTTGTTTTAGAATTAAAAAGTCACTCACATCATGATTAATTTCATCGTCAGGTTTTTGATCAAAACTGTTGGTGTGGTAATCTTTGCCAAAAAGATAATCTTTGGGATAAACACTAAATTTACAAAATACAGTGTGATGATATTTCACCAAGTTCCTACCAAGTTTTTGTTTTATCTTAATGAGTGCAGATTCAACATCATAGATTGATTTCACCCAAAGCAGTATTCCGTATCTGTAGGGATAATCCATCCTAAAGATTAATCCCGCACCAATCTCTTTGTCAAGAAAAGTTACAAGATCTTGTTCCTCTTTAGAATTCATTTCTTCAATGTCAAGGTAAAGTCTGGTAGTATGATATCCAAGTTTGTGCATGTTGAGAACGGGAAAATATCTTTTGACTATTCCTTGTTCTTCTAATCGTTTTATTCTGTATGCAACAACATCTTTGTTGGACTTTACTTTTTTAGCGATCTGAGTTATTGGCTCTCTACCGCTCCAATCAAGTATTTGAAGTATTTTCCAATCTAATCTATCCATTAGTTAAGATATTTAACTGTTTTTTATAAAAGTATCGCTAATTATCGGAAATTAAGCACACAACTTTTATTTATCAGCAACAGTTGTTCTTTACTTACTAGTAACTAATGAGGCAATTGTATGACGATCGAAGAAAAACTTGAATGGAAGAATCTAGCTCCAAATTTAATCAGACAAAGATTGATAATAGAAGGTACGACTGAACTTTTAGTTGAGCCAGATCAAATAGCAGATTACTTGTTAAAATTAGCAGATGTAACTCAGATGGAAGTGATGGCAGGACCATATACTTCAAGTGCACACGAATTGGGTTTTAGTGGATGGATTCATTGGAGAACATCAGGATGTCATTTTTACAGTTACCCAACCAATCCCCCATTGTTTACGGTTGATACCTATACATGCAAACCATTCTCAGTCGAAGAAGCAGCTCAATTTACAAAAGAATACTTTTCTACAAAAGAAATTGTGTGGAAAGAAATTAAAGTTTAATATCCAAGGTTAAATCCTTGTCTCCAACCAAAGAATCTGTTGATTGTAATGTTTTGCACATGACGTTTTTCAGTTGTAATATTTTCTAGTGCAGTGAATGTTTTTGTTGTTTTTATTGTCCGAATAACTGTTCGGTTTCTGAACTTAACAACAGGTTTAGATTTCCTAACATCTTCATAGAATGAATATTCGCAGATCTCTTTTGCAGGAGCGTCTTCAATCATATGAATACAAGTTTTTGGTTTAAATACCCCTTCTTCAAGATAGAATATGAAATCTTTCTCGTTGCCAGGCATGATATCAAGTGTTAAAGCTTCACTTTCAGGTCCCAAACCAGTACTTTCGCCAGTAAATTTAGCTCTAATGGTCCAGTTGTGGTGTTTATCACCATTATTAGTGATTCTAACTTGGCATTTATAACGCGTAACATCATCTTTGGATTCGTAATATCCTTGGACATCTACGTCATAATCATACTTTTCACGCCTACACGTCTCTTTCCCAACACCTTCTTTTTCATAATAGAATTCTGTAGCATTATACGGTACACGCTCAACAAATGTTTTGTTTGTGAACTCAATTTCGTCATAAACATTAGGTACAGTTTCTATAACTCGTATTGTCTTTACAGTTGTGACGGTTTTTGCACTTGTAAATACGTAAAAAAGAACTGCGAGCACCACGAGAGCGATGATAAACTTGTTACGATAGCTCTTATACCTGGATTTCATTTGAACGTCATGCTCTTCATGATCGTTCACTCCTGCTATTCTTGCCCTAAATTTCTCTGCCATCGTGGTTCTACTCTAAAGGAAAAACAAACACAAATAAATAATTTTGTATTTTGAAGCCAATTCTCAGCAATTACTTCTTACCAGCATCATCTGCTGGACAGATTTCATTTATAATTACTTCAGGAATCTTATCTTCAACCATCTTCTTTCTGATTATGGAAGTGGCTTTATTAGCCATCTGTGCCATAATATCTTTAGCTTTCGCCTCAAACTTCTTTCTCTTGGAAGCTAATTCTTCTTCCATTTTCTTCTTTTCTTCTTCAAGAGCCTTCAGTTCTTCATCAGAAAGTTCAGTCTTGCCTGATTCGATCTTTGCTTTGTGAGCACCTTCATTGATGTCTTTGATGGTTTCATCAGCAATTTTACCTTCAACCATTATACCCATCGCTCTACAAGTACCGCAAATCTCTTTAACTCTGGAAAAATTATCTTTTCCCAATAATGAGTCGGCTTTCATGTTTGCAACTTTGATTATTTGTTCAATTTTAAGATCTGCTACAAAATCAACAGTAGGTCTACCTGATGCTTTCGCAATTCCAGCTTCTTTTTTAATCAAAGCGCTAGCAGGTGGTGTACCTATCTTAATCTCAAAATCTTTTGTTTCAGTATCAACAGTAACTTTTACAGGAACTTTCATTCCTTTGAAATCACCTGTTTTTTTGTTAATTTCAGTAACAACTTGACCAATATTCACTCCAAGAGGTCCTAGAGCGGGTCCTAATGGTGGAGCAGCACTTGCTTTTCCTCCTTCTATTAGCGTTTCAACAGTTTCTTTAGCCATTTCTATTCACCTTCCTCTTCATCTCCCTCTCTTCGAATGACCTTTACAGAGTCTAGTTTAAGAGTTATTGGAATCGGGACTGCCGCCTCAAGAAGTTCAACAACGACTTCTTCTTTGCCTTTGTCGATTCTTGTAATCTTGGCTTTCTCCCTTTTGAAAGGTCCAGAGATAATTTCAACAATATCGTTCTTCATAATGTTAACTTCTTTCTTGACCTGTTCGAGCATGTGTTCAATTTCTTTGTAATCAACAGGTGCAGGCAATATACCTCTAGCGTACGGAACGCCATAAGATGCTTCTTCTGCTTGTTGTTTAGTATCTGCTTCTAAGAATATGTAACCACGCATACCGTGAGGTCTAATCACAGAAAATACGTTAAATCCTTTTCTTTCAATGTGACCAATAAGAAAATCCATTACTTGATCTTCTCGATTTGCAGTAGTTCTAAGTGCGAAGATTAAATTTTTGTGAACTATTTCTACAGGAACTTCTTTTTCTGTAGTCTCTTTAGTTTCTTCAACTTCTTCGTGTTCTTCAGGTACGTTTTCCTGAGCATCTACTGGCCGTTTCGGTTGTTTTATTTCGTCCATTTTACAAAAGTAACTCCTTCCCCATTGCGAATAAGAATCCTAAAAATCCAATGATGAGTAAACCGAGACCTGAAACCTTAACTATAGTCTTAAACTCGAAGTTGGTAGGTTTTTTTGTAACTTTAACTACCCTAATGCACTCCTTACAAAATCTCGCGATCTTTTGTTTTTTGCCAGGTTCTTCGTTTTCCATCTTGAAATTCTTACCCTCTTTTTTAGTTAACAAATTCAATTCCTAGAGCACTTTCAATGTCCTTTTTCTTTCCGTCCATAGTTGTCCTTGCGGGACCAAATATCTGTGAGGACTTTACTCCAGTAATGATCAGCATAGTTCTGATTGAGTTTTGAAGGTCTTCGCTTATTTGCGCACCCCAAATAACTCTTGCGTCTTCGTCAAGTTGTTCTGATACTGCTTCAACAACTTGTCTTGCTTCATCAAGTGTCATGTCACTCCCACCAGCAACGTTGATTAGTGCGCCAGTTGCGCCAGCAATATCAACACTCAATAAAGGATTGTTGACAGCTTTCTCAACAGCTTCTAATGCTCGTTGTCCAGAGTCGGATTCACCAACACCAATTAAAGCAACACCACCATTACCCATGATGGCTCTGATGTCTGCAAAGTCTAAGTTTACCAGGCCAGCTTTAGTTACTAGCTCAGCAATTCCTTTGACCGCGTTTGTTAATATCTCATCAGCAACCTTAAATGCAGTGTGTAACGGCAAGTTAGGTGCCAATTCGAGTAATTTATCGTTAGGTATTACAATCAATGTGTCAACGATACTTTCCATTTTCTCTAAACCAACGACTGCGTTTTCATACCGTCTTTGACCTTCCATAGAGAACGGAAGAGTTACAATGCCAACAGTTAGTGCACCAAGTTTTTTTGCAATATCTGCAACAACAGGTGCGGAGCCTGTACCAGTTCCACCACCCAAACCACAGGTGATAAAAACCATGTCGGCGCCTTGTATTGATTGTTTTAATTCTGATTCTTGTTCGCGAGCTGCTTCTTCACCAATCTTAGGTACGGAACCTGCACCCAAACCTTGAGTTGATTCTTTTCCAATTAAGATTTTTTTTGAAGCAGTTGTATAAAGTAAATCTTGAGCGTCTGTGTTCAAAGCGATTGTTTCTGTTCCTTCAATTCCAACTTCGCTTATTCTGTTAATAGTATTATTACCGCCACCACCGCAGCCTATAACTTTAATCAGTGCTTTTTTCTTTGAAAGCATTGCCTCAAGTTCATCATCCATCTCGTTTTTTATGGATGCGCTTCTTTTTGGTGCTTCTGATTCTTCGGTTCTGTTTTCAGTTCGAAGCTCAAAGTCCTTTCTTTGTTCATCGATTTCTTGCGCTCTTTCCGTAGCGGCTTGTATGAATGTATCCATTATTTCCCACCTCAACCCAGTTTGACAGTTGTCAATTTAATTGGCCTATACTTCTATATAAACTTATTTATTCTGGGCTGTAACCTCTAAATTCTTAACTTTCACGACTTCCTTGATTTTTTCAGAAAGTTGGTCGAAGACCTCTTTTGGTACTTCAGCATCAGTTTTCATAATAACTTTTGCTTCATCTTTCTCTTTGTCGTAAGTTGTGGTTAAAAGTTCTGCTTTAATGTTAAGAGATATAGAGATAAATGCGTTAATTTGCTCGACTTTGTCTTCTACTTTTCTTATTACTTTGATTTTGTAATAAAGATCTTGACCAGCCAAGGGGTGATTAAAGTCAACAAGAGTTCTACCACCAGATACATTTTTGATAGTAGCGATTGTACCATCAATGTTAACTTGAAGTCCTGGAGCAGGCCTAATGCCTTCTTTAGTAAATTTGTTAGTAGGAATTAATTGAATTAATTTGGATTCTTTCTTTCCGAATCCGCCTTCTGGAGCTATCTTAATAGGAAACTCGACATCAGATCCCTTACCTTCTAATTGCGCATCCATACCTGCAAGAACTTGTTTTTCGCCTACGCAAACTATGACTGGCCCGTAGATTGTTTTAGGGTCAAATATGTTGTTTTTCTTAGCGACAGACTCGCTAGTAGTGTCGAATACCAATTCAGGATCTTTAATCGCTCCTGTGTACTCTAGCTCTACGAAATCTCCTTTTTTAATAGTATTTGTCATTTTAGGTCCCTCTATCTCGAATTGAAAACACGAGAAGAATAGTGCAAGGTTGATAGTTTTAGTATATAAAAGTTTGGGTTTTGAGAATTAGCAGTAGATGGCCCGTATTCATTAAAAATCAACATTACTCAAAATAGTTACAGCCTTCAGAGGTTTCGTTTTCCGTTATTAGTTTTTGATAATCAGGCGAATAAATTTTTATTATTTTAAATTTTCCAGATGTTGTTTTCGATTCAGAATGAATTGTTTGTTCAAGCATTAAACAATGTCCCCAATAAAGCCACTTACCATCAATATTGTGAACAAGAAAAACTCTGCAAGGTGCAGAATGATAAATACGTAGATTCTTTTTGTTTTTGAATTCAAAAATCCTTCCTTTAAATTCTTCAGCAGTGATTGGATTTTCTTTGTGCTTCTCTAAATCTAATTCTGCAGGAAAACCTTGTTCAGTAGTTATTTGTAAAGTATCGTTTAACTCTATGTAGCTACCCATATGAAGAGTAGAATAATAGAAGTTAATAAAGTTATCCAACTATTGTTTCCATTTGTTGAATGCTTCAAGAATTGCGTCCACTACTTGAGGAACTGCGTGATCAGAAGTGTCAATTATGAAATCGTAATGTTCGAGATCATAACAATCAAAATTATAATATTTAGTGTATCTCTTTTTGTCAGATTCAACACGTTTTTTAAGATCGTCCATTGTTTCTTCAACAGTTTCAAAAATCTTCTCATTTCTATGCGCACCAGACTCTTTACGTTTATCTTTGAAAACTCTTTCCGCGCCAGTTTTAGGATCTACATCAATAAAAACTTTGAATGATTGTGGTATAAAATAAAAAGAAGTTCTGCCTTCAATAACAAAATCATCTTCAGTCTTACCAAGTTTCGCTTGATAGTCGTCAACAACCTTATCAGTTGAAATGTCGCCTTCGCCAAATTCATTAAACTCTTCTAAGTTCATTCCTTTTTCTTTTGCAACTTGACGTCTTATGCCGCCCATGTAGTAATGTTTGTAACTTAATTTTTGAGCAAGAATTCGTGCAACAGTAGATTTGCCTGAACCGGCTGTGCCACAAATAGATATTATCATTTTTCTTTGATTATACCAAAACCAATAAGTCTAAATCGGTTACCAACTCTTCTAGAGATTGTAACTCTTGAACCGACAGAAGCGCAAACAGGTATTTTCAAAGCGCACTTAACTTTATTTTTAGAAAGTTCAGAAACAACTCCAACAGTTGCAGCTGCGTTTACGTTAAGCATTAATGGTTCGTGTATTTTTATTGGTTCTACGTCCAAATCTTCTTTTGAGCCTACAACTCTTTCAAGAAGATCGGTTTCTAATACTAATTGCTGCCATACGGGAGGCAATTTTCCTTTTTTACCTACAACCATTCCGGTTAAAGAATCGGATTTTACTAAATAAGGATCAAGATTAGTCATCACTCCAATCGAACCGCCAGGAATTACATTCTTAACAGTTGCACCACCAGTTTTTAGTGCAGTGATTGTGGTAGTGATCGGTTCATATACCACTCTACCTTGTTTTTCAATTTTTCTTCCAGGTTTTAATTCAATTTCATCCCCTGTTTTGAATTCACCTTTAACTAGCGCACCACCAACAACGCCGCCAACAAGTTCTTCAGGCGCCGCTCCAGGTTTGTTAACGTCGAAACTTCGAGCAACAAACATAAGTGCATCTTTTTTAGGATCTCTATCAGGAGTAGGAATGTATTCTTGAATTGTTTTTATTAAAACATCAATGTTTATACCTAGTTGTGCAGAAATTGGAATAATTGGAACATCTGCAAATTTAGTATCTTGTAAAAATTTTCTTATTTGTTTATAATTCTTTAATGCTTGATCTTCTTTCACTAAATCAATTTTATTTTGAACTATGATTACTTTATCGATACCCATAATTTCAAGAGCCATCAAGTGTTCTCTTGTTTGAGGTTGCGGACATCTTTCGTTAGCAGCCACTAAAAGTAAAGCACCATCTATGATAGTTGCACCTGAAAGCATTGTTGCCATTAAACTTTCGTGACCAGGAGCATCAACAAAGCTAACTTTCCGTATAGGAGTAGTATCACCCATGCAGCCAATACACTTCTTATTTACAGTGAATTCATCGCATTTTTCACAGCGCCTAAATACAGAATCAGCGTATCCCAATCTTATTGTGATTCCTCGCTTGAGTTCCTCAGAATGTGTATCAGTCCACTTACCAGATAATTTTTCGGTTAATGTGGTTTTACCATGATCTACGTGACCTACTAAGCCAATATTGATCTCTGGTTGACCCATTTCAATAGGAGATTTCTCTGCAGCTTTCTTTTTAGCCATAAAGAAACCGAAAAGTCGATTATTTATAAGCTTATTGGGTCCATAAAGGCCATTCTAGTCAGATTCAAGCTGTAAAAGGTGTTTAATCGAGTATTATTCAAGAAAGTAATCCATCAAAGTTTTATTGATTTTGTGATATAGCCTCATTAAATGTGAACAGGATGGTGAGTAAGGGACTACACCTTTAACGTTGATTTCAAAAGGAGTTCCGGCAGTTAACTGGTCCATGTGTTTTGGCATTTCTTGCGCAACCATATGACCATTCAAAATATTAACTAGCTCTCTTAATTCCCCAGGCAAGTTAGTATCAAAATCATGCCTCATCGCCATAAGTGAAGCAGAATACAAAGCAGTAGTTTGCAAACCAAGCGTACTTCCATTGGCCGCATGTTCAGTAGCTGAATGTAATGCAGCACCTAGTTCATCTTTTCTTCTTGCAGTTTGTAAATTTCTTGAAAAGTAGTTTCCCGTTGATGAGTCCCCATAGTGTATCGCAGTATCGCGAACTGAGTCTTCAATACTACCGGCACCTATTCCTGCAACAAGTTGTGATGCAAGTTCATCTAATTCCTCAACAAGTTGTTCAACTCTTTGCAGATTATCATAACCGGGCTTGAGAGTTTCTTTATGTTCTTCGTATAAAGAATCCATGCGTATGGCAAAAGGAACTAGTCTCACCGTGTCTGCACAAAAAACAAATAAGTTTGCATCTATGTTAGGATGTTTTTGTTCTCCATCTTTTGCAAATCTTAGAATTCCAGATTCTGTTTGTTCTAAAGAATAGCCTTGATTGGTCATACCAGAGATGATTGGATCTACATCAGCACCTAAAAGTTTCGTAGCGTCAAGCTGTTCTTCGAGACTTACGTTTATGATCATTCTCAACTAAGTAGTAGTTAAGAAGAGGTAATATATTTAACCTATAAAATATATAGATATTATATATACTGGCGATAACGTTGTTATTTGAGTTGGAGTTATCAAAAAGTTTATAAGGAAAAATTCATGAGTGTTGATAGATGGTGATTTCAGTGAAAAAAGTATTAATGATTATTCTAATTTTGTGTATGTCAACAGCAGTTTTTGCGCAGTTTAATCCTGATGAACATATTTTGCCGGAAGGAGAAACTGTTGAGGTATACATATTTCATGGACAAGGCTGTCCACATTGTGCTAAAGCGCTATCTTGGTTTGAAGAAATTTCTCCAAAGTACCCTCATGTAAATATACACGAAAAGGAAGTATATTCTAATGATGAGAACAGAGAGTTATTTGAAAAATTTTGTTATGAAGCTGGAACAAGCGTACAAGGAGTTCCAACGATCTTTATCGAGGACAGAATGTTTGTCGGGTTTAGTAATGAAGTAAGAGATCAAATTGAATCAGAGATACAATCTTGCATTGTTGAAAAATGCGAAATTCACGGACCAGGTGGGCAAGTTAATGATCCATTACCAAGAGATATTGATCCCGTTGATCCTAAAACTGAGACATATCATTCATTGATTGGAACTTTGTTTTTGATGCTTGTTGGTTTGACAATCGTGATATATTTTGGCCATAAATATGCTAAGAGAACATTGAGAAGAGGAAAGAAAAAATGATTGAACAGCTCACTATTCCTGCAGTTGTTGGTGCTGCGTTAGTAGACGCAATTAATCCGTGTGCGTTCGCAGTATTAATATTATTGATGAGCACAGTGTTGGCGTCAGGGGATAGAAAGAGAGCATTATGGTGTGGTGTTACATTCATTGCAGCCATTTATGTTATGTATTTCTTAATGGGTGTCGGCATATTCACAGTTATCCAAGTATCAGGAATTACTCATACATTTTATTGGATAGTATCTATAATTGCTTTGCTGGTTGGATTATTTAATGTTAAAGATTATATTTGGTACGGTAAAGGTTTCTTGATGGAAGTGCCTTTGAGTTGGCGCCCTACAATGAAAAAGTTATTGAAGAGTGTTGCATCTCCTGGCGGTGCAGGAGTTATTGGAGTTGTAGTTAGTTTCTTTTTATTACCGTGCACATCAGGACCGTATATAGTTATCTTAGGTTTGTTAGCTAAAGAAGTTACAAGATCTACAGGAATACTGTATTTATTATTGTACAATCTGATATTTGTTTTTCCAATGATTGTTATAACTTGGGTAGTATACCAAGGTTTGGCTACAACAGAAAAATTGGAAAAACTGAGACAATCAAAGTTGAGGCATTTGCATTTAATTGCAGGCGTTATAATGCTTTTACTAGGTCTGGGAATGATTGTGGCCATGCGTTTAGGCATGGTTTAATTTTTATTTCTTGTAATAAGGTTTATAAAGCGAGATATCCCTCATAGCTCTAAAAAGGGTGTTGATGTGGATAAGAAACTCCAGAAGATTTTTGATAAACATAAAGAGGATAGAAATACCGTTGCAATACTGCAAGATCTTCAAAGTGAGTACGGCTATGTTCCTGAAAAAGAATGTAAAGAACTATCTTTAGCGTTGGATATTTCTATGGTTGATATGTTTGGAGTTGCTACATTTTATTCTCAGTTTAAATTGGAAAAAGAAGGAAAGTACGTGATTAGTTTGTGCAGAGGCACCGCATGTCATGTTAACAAATCAGAATCTATAATGAAAGCGCTTGAAACATTTTTAGGTGTGCAGGAGTGTGGCACTACGTCCGATGGATTGTTTACTTTAGTTCCCGTGAATTGTATTGGTGCGTGTGCAAGGGCACCTGCGATGATGATTAACGGCACAGTTTATGGAAGCCTTACTGATGAAAAGGCAATTGAGATTGTTAAGAAAATAAAAGAGGGAGATAAGTGAAAACTTGTTTGTTTTGTGGTAAGGAACTAGAAGTTGGTAAAGTTCACCACGAAAGTAGTGAGTGTAAAGATAAAATTTCCGAAGTTAATAATTATTTAGAGAAAGATGATAGAATCACTGTAGGAGTTGCAACATGTGGTTTGGCTGCGGGAGCAAAGAAAAGTTTAGATGTGTTGAGAAGTTCTAAGTTGAGTATGCCTGTTGACGAAGTTGGTTGTTCAGGCATGTGTTTTAATGAACCTATTGTTAGTGTTAGAATAGCGGGAAAGACGTTTATTTACGGAGAAGCTACAGAAGATAAGATAAGAAATATAATTAAAACGATAAAAGATGGAACAAGGCATGATGATTGTTTCATAGGTGAAAAGTTAGAAGATATTGAGTTCTTTAAGAAACAGAAAAGAGTGTTGATGAGTAATTGTGGACTAGTTAGTCCTTTAGTTGTTGAACATTACATTGCTCGTGAAGGGTATAAAGGGTTGATGCATGCTGTTGAATTAGATTCGGGTGAGATAATTGCAGAGATTAAAAAATCTGGTTTAAGAGGAAGAGGCGGAGCAGGTTTTCCCACTCATATGAAATGGGATATATTTTCTAAATCAAGCGGAGAAAAATATTTAGTGGTTAATGGTGACGAAGGAGATCCTGGCGCGTTCATGAATCGAACTTTGATTGAATCCGATCCGTTTAGAATATTGGAAGGCTTTACAATTGCATCTCGAGCAACTGGAGCAAAGAAAGGCATAATCTATACTAGAGCAGAATATCCCCTAGCGGTTGAAACATTAGAAAAAGCAATTAGTATCTGTGAAGAAAATAATTTGTTAGGTAAAGATATTCTAGGAATAAAAGGTTTTGATTTTGATGTTGAAGTTAAAACAGGCGCTGGTGCATTTGTTTGCGGCGAGGAAACTTCTTTAATGAAATCTGTGGAAGGTAAAAGAGGACATCCAATGCCTCGTCCACCGTATCCTGCTCAAAAAGGAATATTAGGGCATCCAACAAATATTAATAATGTTGAGACGTATGCGCATGTTGCTAACGTGCTACGTTATGGATCATCTTTTTATGAGAAAATAGGTGTTGAGAAAAATCACGGGACAAAAGCAATATGTTTAGCAGGAAAGGTTCTTAGAGCGGGTGTTGCAGAAGTTCCTCTAGGAATCACCTTAAGAGAAGTTGTTTATGATATTGGTGGTGGGTTGAAGAACGGTAAAAAATTCAAAGCAGTTCAATTGGGAGGTCCAAGTGGTGGATGTATTCCTGAGCAATTTTTAGATACTACATTGGACTTTGATAGTGTTCCCAAGTTAGGAGCAATAATGGGTAGCGGCGGAGTTATTGTATTAGATGAAGACGATTCCATGGTTGATGTTGCGCGGTTTTTTCTTACGTTTACTACAAGTGAAAGTTGCGGTAAGTGCGTACCATGCAGAGAAGGTACAAAAAGAATGTTAGAAATTGTTGACAGGGTTTCTAAAGGAATGGGTCAACATCATGAGATTGAATTATTGAAGAGATTAGCAAAAGTCGTACAAGATTCTTCGTTGTGCGGTTTGGGAAAGAGTGCGCCAAATCCTGTGCTAACTACGCTAAAGTATTTTGGTAAAGAATATGAAGAAGCGCTAGGTCAAAAGAAACCTAATACGTTTATGATAACTGATAGATGTATCGGATGTGGATTGTGTAAAAGGAATTGCCCCGTGAAAGCAATATCAGGCACTCCAAAAGCTAAACATCATATTGATCAAGAAACTTGTGTGCATTGTGGTAAGTGTCATAAAGTTTGTCCAGTAAATGCCATAGATATTTTGTAAAATGTTTAAGAAAAAAAGATGCAAAGTAAAGTTCAGGAAAGAAAAACCTACTGTTAAGTTGGTGATTAATGGAATGGAGATCTTGGCTTATCAAGATGAAACAATATTTCAGGCAGCTGAGAGAAATTGTATAAATATACCTCACTTTTGTTATCATCCTAGATTGAAGGTTGTTGGCGCATGTAGAATGTGCGTTGTTGAAGTTGAAGGCAGAAGAAATCTTGAAGCGTCATGTTCTACACCAGTTAAAGAAGGGCAGGTTGTGTATACTCATTCTGAAAGGGTTATTGAAGCTCGACGTACAATATTAGAACTTTTGTTGGCTAATCACGATTTGAATTGTCCGACATGTAAGAAAAATTTGAATTGTAAACTACAAGAATATTCTACGGACTTGATGATAGATGAAATATCATATGTTGGAGAAATGAGACATAACCCAAAAGACCATTCTTCCGTGTCAATTCAAAGAGATCCCGATAAATGTATTTTATGTGGTAGATGTGTTAGAGTTTGCGGAGATGTTCAGACTGTGCATGCAATTGGCCAAGTTAACAGAGGATTTTATATGAATGTTGAACCACCATTCAAGCACGAGTTATCGGAGTCTAGTTGTATTAATTGTGGACAGTGTGTTGTGAATTGTCCTGTTGGTGCACTGACAGAACATTCCAGTATTCATGAATTTATTAAAGAATTAGTTGATAAGTCTAAGACAAAAAAACATTTTGTTGTTCAGGTTGCACCATCTATTAGAGCAACATTAGGAGAATTGTTCGGTATGCCCGCAGGCACTCCCGTTACAGGTAAATTAGTTACCGCTTTACGAGAAGTTGGATTCGATATGGTCTTTGATACTGACTTGGCAGCAGACATTACAATTGTTGAAGAAGCAACTGAATTTGTTAAAAGATTAAAGAATAATGACAATCTTCCAATGATTACTACCTGTTGTCCTGCATGGATAAAGTTCGGAGAACAATTCTTTATAGACGAACTAGAGCATATGTCTAGTTGTAGATCTCCACAGGCAATATTAGCATCATTAGTGCGAACATACTATGCAGAAAAGAAAGGAGTAGATGCGGATGATATTGTGTTGGTAGATATTATGCCTTGCACTGCGAAGAAGTATGAGATTCAGCGTCCCGAGTTTGCAGGTGATGTTGATTATGTTCTTACAACTGTTGAATTGGCTAAGTTGATTAAGCAATTCAATATTGATTTTGAAGATCTTCCTGATAGTGAGTTTGATAATCCATTAGGAATTTCTAGTGGAGCTGGCGCAATATTCGGAAGAAGCGGCGGAGTTATGGAAGCTGCGCTTCGTACAGCGGCAGATTTTTTAACTGGAAAAGATCTTAAGAAAGTTGAGTATGAAAAAGTTAGGGGACTAGAGACATTAAAAGAAGCAGAGATTAATATTGCAGGTCACAAAATAAAAGTTGCAGCAGTACAAACATTAGGCGAAGCTCGTAAAATCATGGATGATATAAGAGCAGGAAAATCACCATATCACTTTATTGAAATAATGGCCTGTTATGGCGGATGTATCGGTGGCGGAGGACAACCACCGTTAAAAGATGATGATGTATTAGTGGAAAGAGCAGGTGCTTTGAATAAGCAAGATGTGAAGATGAAGTATAGGAAATCTCATAAAAATCCCGCAGTGCTTGAGATATACAAAGAATATGTAGGAGAGTTTGGTGGAGAGAAAGCACATAAATTGCTGCACACTAAATATTCTAAGAAGGATTATATTTGAAAATGGCAGATGATGGTGCAATGAAGATGTTTGTATACAGTTTTGTAGGCCTCGGTGTCGGAGTTTATTTGTTCTTTAAAGGATTTACTTGGTTGAGGGAGAAAAGGCTAATAGAAAACACTCCAACTTCTAAGATAAGGTCATTGGCTATGGGTAGAGTTGAGATTTTCGGTAAGGTTGTTGCAGAAGCTAAAAAGAAAATCAAATCACCATTTTCGGGCGCTGATTGTGTTTATTGTAAATGGACAATTGAAGAGTATAGGAATCAAGGTAAGAGTAGCAGATGGGTTGTAGTAAAGGAAGGTGTTGAGACAAATCATTTTAATCTTCAAGATAACACGGGGAAGGTACTAGTAGACCCAAAAGATTCTCAACTAGACATTCCAGTTGACTTTGAAAGTAAAAAACTCACTGAGCCTATAAAGAAATATCTAGATGGCGAAGCAATAAAGTATAAGTCATGGTTAGGATTTAATAAATCACTCAGATTCAGAGAGTATTACTTAGCACCCGGAGATGAAGTGTATATTATGGGTAGCGCAGGGGATAATCCTTTTGTTGAAGATGGAAGTGCACAGAATAATGTTGACGATATTATGATTCAGAAAGGTAAAAGTGACTTTTATTATATTTCAGATAAACCAGAAACGGCTGTGCTGAAGAAATTCAAGTGGAAAGTACTTGGTGGTTTCTTGGGCGGTGGCGCATTGATAGTGGTTTGTTTGTTTTACATATTTTTTTTCATAGGAATACTATAAGGAGGAAAAGAAAATGGCAATAGGATTAGGAATAATTATTGCGGTCGTTGTTGTACTTGTTGCGTTGGTTTTTATCGGTTACTTTGTAGGTATATACAACGCGTTTGTTAGATTAAGAAATGATATTAAAAAATCATGGTCTAACATTAATGTTTTGTTAAAACAAAGACATGACGAATTACCAAAGTTAATCGCTTCTGTAAAAGGTTACATGAAGCACGAAAAGTCAACTTTAGCCGAATTAACTAAAGCGAGAACTGCTTTTATGAGTGCCAAAACCATGGATGCGAAAGCTGCAGCAGACAATCAGATAACCTCTGCTTTGAAGACTATATTTGCGGTTGCAGAAAACTATCCAAATCTAAAAGCTAATGAGAATTTCTTGCAATTACAAAGCAGAATTAGCGGATTAGAGAATGAATTGGCAGATCGAAGAGAATTCTATAACGAATCTGTTAATACTTACAACATAAAACGTGAGTCGTTCCCTGACATGATTGTTGCAGGATGGATGAAGCTTCAATCTAAAGAAATGTTTAAAGTTTCTGAAGAAGAGCAGCAAGACGTTAAAGTTGAATTTTAATTTTTTTATTTTATTAATTTTAATTTTGGTTCTATGTTTTCAGGTTCAGGTAGCGCCATTAGTATTTCCAATCCGCCTTCTTTAGTTCTAATCCGATCTCTTATTTTTCTCCATGCTTTATTTACACCTGTTCCATTGGTTGTTATGTCAATTGTTTTCTCAGGCGATTGATTGATGACTTCCGCAAGTTCTGATCCCCTATCTCTTTGTACTCTTAATTCAACAACCATGTATCTTACTTTCGCATGCCAAGAACCATAGTAATTGCCCATCGTTTCTCTGTAAAACTCAGGCTCAGTAGAAAGAACATGCACGCGTCTAGCGATGTAGGTGGTGGAACGACTTGGCCCCTCACCATCTACTTGAGTCTCGTAGAGAGGGTTTGATGTCATCTCAGTAAGTAATATGTTTTGAGAGTATATAGTTTTTTCTGCGAGAATAGTAATTCGCACCCATCAGGGCGTTATTCTTGCGAATTCAAACAAGAAAACTTCAATCTGAATTGAAGTCTTAGATTGGTTTATATAAACGCTAAGTTTATTAGGTAGTAAAATGATTAAATGTCCAAGAAAGGAGGTAAGGGAAATGTCCTTTTCAAATAAAATAAAAGAATTTTATTCTAGTAAAAAAGAGTTTTTGTGGTTAGTTGTAATCGTATTAGTTTTATTTTCAGTCGCATCTAACTTCGGAGGTAGTTCATTTAAATCTGTCGGAGGCTACGCTGAAAGTAGTGAGATGATGGCTATGAACGATGCTCCTCGAATGATGAAAAGTGCATCTTTTGCATCAGAAGGGATGGCGGCAGATATGCATATGCCTCAACCAGAGTTGTATGAACAAGCGCCTGTAGAAGATGAAGAAAGAAAGATTAGAAAAACAGCAAACATGCAGTTGGAAGTTGAAAAAACTGCATACGAAAGTGCTAAAGCAGCAATTAATGTTGTAATTGATTCTAACTCTGGATTTTACACTTCAAAGAATGAGAATAAACATAACTGGTATGATTCTCATTACAAAACGTACAATATTGCATTCAAAGTTCCTAAAGATGGTTTTGAAGAAACTATTGAGAGCTTAAGAGCAATTGGCGAAGTAAAGAATCTTAATGTTGACTCATACGATATGACTACTCAGTATCAAGATATACAAGCGGACCTAGATAGTAAAGAAAAGGTTAAAGCAAGAGTGGCAGAATTGTTAGTAAAGGCAGAAGACATCAAAGATGTAATTACAATTGAAGAAAAGCTTGCTAATTTGCAAAGAGAGATTGATAATTACAATAAAAGATTAACTAACATCGATAGACAAACAGATTATTCTACAATAAGTGTTCAAATAACTGAAAAGCACGACGTTAAAGATACATTTTATGAAATGACTCCCGTAAAGGAACATTTAGAGAATGTAATTATTAGCTTTGATGACTTGTTTTCGTTCTTGTCTAGAACAGTAGCATTTATAATTGGAATACTTGTACTGTTTGGATTGTACAAAGGGTACAAGAGAATTACGAGGTGATTAGATGAAAAAAGTATTTTTACTTTTAGTTTTATTGACAGTTGTTTTGTACGGATGTGGCGAGGCTCCAGCTAATGAGCCAATGGATGAACCAGAAGCTATGCCCAGTGAAGCAACTCAAGATGAAAGATTAGCTGAAGAAGTGGAAATTGTTTCTGAGCCTGAAGTTGAAGCGAAGCCTGAGAAAATATACATATCCGATGAAAAAATTGTATATGGTATCGGCGAAGGGGATATGACTCAAGCAGAAATGATGGCAGATTGTGAGCAAAAAGGCGGCACATTTAACGAATGTGGAAGTCCTTGTGCTGAAGGCGATGATATGTGTGTAATGGCTTGCGCATTTGTGTGTGAACTAGCTGTTGAAGATGATGTTATCGTAAGAGCAAAGGATGAAGAGTCTGCTCAAGTCGCTAACCCCGCTTCAGTTAAGTGTTTAACTGATGGTGGAGACTTTAAATTAATAAGTTGGCCAGAAGGTACAGAAGGAATGTGTATTTTTGACAAAACGAGTGTTTGTGAAGAATGGGCTTACTTTAATGGCGAATGTAGTGTAGGAGATTGTGCAGTCGAGTGTAAAGAAATTGGCACCGCTAACGAAGGTTGGTATGACTGTAACGAAAAACTATTGTACACAGAAATTTGTTAATTTTTTATTTCTTTTTTTATTTCTTCTAAAAGTTCCTTGAACTCAGTATAACCTGCTGCTTTGTTAAAATGTCCTGCGTTAGTTACTAAACTTGGTGTGATGTTTAAGTGATTTGCAATTTCTTTGGCCTTTTCTTTGGGTACATAAGGATCGTTGTCCGAGTAGAAAATTTGAAAATTCTGACAGTTCTGTTGTATCTTGGCCCAATCTAGATTTGTCATGAATGTTTTGTTTATGTCGTCAAAATCAGGATTGTTAATTCTTCCTAGAAATGGTGCTACGAAAAATGCCGCTTTAGCTTTATTCGTTTGTAATAAATTTAGAATGAATGCAGGACCTAAACTGTGTCCTACGAAAATTGTGTCGTTGGTTATCTTATCTTGGTATGGTTCAAATGCTTGCATCCACGTTGTTAATGATTGATTCTCAGGTGTTGGGAAGGTCGGCGTTATAACTTCAAGATCTAGTTTTTCTAGTTCTTGTTTTAACCAAGGAAACCAGTTTTCGTGAGGGTTTCCGTACGATCCATGAATTAAGAATATGTTGTTCATGTGTGTTGTATTGAGAATTATGTATATAAAACTTATCTATATTACAATAACAAGAACGATAGACACTAGAAATAAGAAAATGCTTCCGCCAAGGCAACTCCAAGCTACACGTTCATCCATAGGAGATTCATTCCATCTAAGAGGAAATGTTTGAAAGAATTTCTTTACTTGGTCAGGCACAAGTTTAATGTTTTCTTTAATGTTTTTGAAGTAGGTAGGAATTTGTTCAGTAAAAAACTTTTGTAATCGTAAATTGAATGAGTTCCAATCAAAACCTAATTTGATTTTGTCTAGTTCAGGTCTTGGTGGTTTGAAAAAGGTGTGCCATACTGGTTTAGGCAGAGGTTTAGGTATTGCGGCAGGTCTTGGTTGAGTTGAAGGTCTTTGTGCCACAGCCTTAGATTTTTGTTGTGTTGTTGTTTTTGGTTTTGTAACTGTTAATGGTTTATTTCTAATAATTGGTTTCGTTTTTGTTGCAGGTTTTTTTATATTTAATGAGGATAATTTAGAGAAATCATCACTTTTTGGTTTTGGCTTACCTGCGACAGAAGAAAGATTAGAAAGTGCAGATTTGGATTCTGCTTTATTTACGGGTTTCTTAGTTTTTAGTTGACTTAATTTATCAAAATCGTCAGGTGCCTTTGCTTTTGACTTTGTTTTGGTAATAGAGCCGAGATCAGAGATAGCGCTTGAAGAAGTCTTCTTTTTAGTACTCTTTTTAGCTGATGCTGGCATCTAGTCACCTCTTTATATAATAAAAAAAGAAAAAAGGAGTTAATAAAACTATTTGTTTTTTTTACTCCTTTGGTGCTTCTTTGGGCTTAGATTCTTCTTTTGGAGCTTCAGCTTTTGCGTCTCCTTCTGTCTGCTCAGGAGCAGCTTCAGGTTTAGGCTCTAAAGGATCTTTACCGTACTTGAGTACTTTAAGATTAATTTGAGAAGTTATCTCAGATATTGTGTTACCTGCAACAGTTTTTCTAGTTCTCATACCGTTCATAGTTCTCTTCCCTTTCTTAGTCTTTTTACGGTATTTCTTTTTGTTGTTTAAACCAACACCTTTGATTGCTAAAATCTTTTTTCTTTGAGTTCCTTCAACGTCGGATCTCATAGGAAAACCAGCTTTATCACTACCACCAGTGATTTTAAACTCATAACCAGTCATGTCAAAAAGTTCACCTTTTATTGTTTGACCAAGTTTTTTTCCTAGAAGTGGTTGAGCATCTGTATCTTTTAGCTCTTTTTTGTGAGACTTACCTTCTTTGGTGTCTCCGATTACTAGTTTAAATTCTGCCATTTTTTTATCCTCCCGAGGCATTGAGTCCTTAACAGAACGTCCCATTGGGCGCCTCAGCTTTTAACTGATGATTAACGAAGTCATTTATAAAGGTTTTGGCTAATTGAAAAAAGTTTAAATATAGGTTAAGTACTCGAATCTCGATGTCAGAGCGCTTATTGAGCAACTTCAGCTTCGCAGGGTTAGAAACTTGTACAGTAGATGAAACTAGAGTGTTGCGTAAGAAATGGAATGAAACAATTTCGCAAGGAGATGTTCCTTCTGTAAATCAAATTTCTGAAGAGATTTCAAACTATTTTATTTCTGAAAGTGAAGTAGATGCAATGAAAAGTGTGCAAGGAGTATTTGATGAGATAGAAGGAATAATGATTCATATATCTGCATTAGCAGATCAAAAGAAAAAAGTTTATGAAACTATGAACATCGGTAGAGTTAAAACAATCATTAATGAAGTTCCTGGAGCATTGCAGAGAAATATTGACTTGTTTGAAAATTTGCTTAAGGTTCAACAAGGGTTATGTAATAATGTGCAATCATCTTTGTCGAGATTGAGATCAGGGAAGAATGATACAGTTCTTGATGCACTCGGTAAAGAAATGTTTTCTATTATGTGTGACGTATTAGGTAATGGCGAGGGTAGACTAAAGTATGAAGAGTTGATTAATGAACAACAGTATGAACATATGAACGGCATAGTTGGCCAATTGAAAGATGGATACATGTTTCATTTTAGTGTGATAGATGAAATGCATACGCAATCTTTAGCAAAATTGTTAGAACAACAAGTTCCAGAAGAAGATAGAAAAATTAATGATCATTTAATGGAAAAAATGCTTTGCGTCGCTAATGCAGTTAATGTTGCGTATAATGCAAATTGGAAAATTATAGCAATGACTAGAAAATTGTTTTGTATTGTTAAAGAAACCGTGAATAGAATTTAGAGTGTTATTAACAAAGAGAATAATGCCAATCCAATAAAGGCGGCGGCTCCAGTTAATATCAATTTTTTCTCATCCTTGAATCTGCTCATCTCTGAAACATCCAAAATCATCAATTATAAAGCTTTCGAATGGTTTGCATGTATAGAATTAGCAGTTTACAGACGTTAATTACTTGTTTTGCATAAGCCTTAGCGAAGGTTGATCACAATAAGGACATCTTTTAACAGGTGAATCTTCTCTTCGTAACATTACAAAACCGCAGTTTATGCATTTGTATTTTAACTTCTCTTCTTCCACAGAACGTATGAACGGTTCTATGTTAGGTTTGTTGAAAACAGGATATTCCGGTTCAGGTTTTGGTTCTTTCTCTCCTACTCTATCAACATCTTTAACCAAAGGATTGGGTTTTTTTCGCACAGGAATTGGATCATCCGATATTTTAGTTATCTTACTACCAGGATTATCTAAGCAATTTTTGCAAACTAAAGCTTCAGATCTAGAATCTAATTGCATGTGGGTGATAGGTAAATCTAATCCACACTTTGTGCAAACAACAATGACCTCTCTGTATGTGTCCCCCATAAGGATAGGATGGTAAGAGGAGTTTAAATAATTTTAGTAGAGTATTTTTAAAGAGAATTTAAAGGTCCAGAGTCATCCTAACTTAGAGACGAATTAACGTTTTAATTTAGGGTCATAGACTTTGACCAGCTCTCGGTATACTTCCATTAAAGTAACTCTGTAAACGGAGTATACTGGAATGGCAAGAATCATTCCTAATGGACCAAGAAGTTTTGCTCCAACTAATATAAGTACTAAAGAAAGTAGCGGATCAATTTTGACTTTACTAGAAATCATAAAGGGAATTATGTATAAATTATCTAAAAGTTGCGCTACCACTATTGTTCCTAAAACCCAATATACAGTCGTGATGGATGGATGAACAAACGCTAAAAATAGTGGAGGTATGGCTCCAAGAAATGGACCAAGGTAAGGAATTATGTTTAGGAATCCTGCGAGTATTGCAAGAAATAACCAACCTTTAAGTCCACCAAAGTAAAATCCAATTGCACATACACATGCTATTATGAATGACTCAACTAATTTTGCAGTAAAAAAGGAATAAAGTTCATTTGATGCATCATTGTATACACCTTCAAATGCTTTTTTAAACTTTATAGGCACCAGTTCAAGTATTTTATCTGCTAGTTCTCTTCGCCTTGCAAAATAAATGTAAAATAATAATGGTATGATTAAAATTGAGTTTACTAATATTGATGCAGTTGATGAAACTGTATCTGCTAAGAATTTTCCAAAGAAATCTGTAAATCTTAATATATAGTCTTCAGTAAAAAACTTATCTTGAATATTTTTAGGAATAAGTGTGTCTACTTTTTCTCCAATTAAAGTTGATATTCCCTGATTGGATTCTCGCACGGTTGACATTAGCTGACCCATGTCTGCGCTTGTGAATGAAACTAAGTAGTAAATGAATCCTAACCAGAACACAATTACTATTGCAACAGATAAGAATCGAAATATTCCATCTTTTGGAAATCGCCCAAAAAGCTTTTCTAGCTTTCCAAGAAATAATCTTGTGACTAATATAAGTGCAAAACCAATAATGAATGTTACGAAAATGTTCTCAAAATAGAATACCAGAGAGAATACCGCAGTTAAAGCTAGAGCAAATAATAAAGTAAATTGCCACACTTTAGTATTTATTGTCAGAGCCAGAATTAACACCTCTCTTTGCTGATTTTAATATATAGGGAGGGTGCTTATAAACTTTGTGATTGATGTTAGGAGATAATTTTATAAATACTATTTCAATATTGGTGATAGAAGAGAAGAACGGACGGAATCCGCGAGGCAATATATTATCGGAACCTTGCATTCTAAAACAATTCATTGAAAATGATTATGTACGAAAATTCGTTCAATTGGAGGAATATAAGATGACAATCCAAAAGGATTCGAAAGACAAAATCTCCGGTTTGAAGTCAAATGACTTTTTTAGCGGAGTAGTTAAAATTTTAAGAAAAGCAAAACCAGGACCAGTAATATTACAGGTTAGCGATGGGGTTTGCACAATAGATGCAGTCTCAAAAGAATGTGAATTTGAAACTGGAGATGTAATTAAGCTATCAGGCTTTGTTAATGAAAGAGCAGGCAGAATGCAGATAGAGATTAAATCTGTGTTTAAATCAGATAAAAACTTTGATGATATTCTAGAAGAGAATAGTAAACCAAAAAGACAAGAGTTGTCTATGCAATCAGATAAACTTGAGAAGTTAAAACCATACTTCTTGAAAATTGCTGCTAGAATTCGAAGATCGATCTTTGATGGACAGCCAATAATGATCAGACACCATGCAGATGCAGATGGTATAACTTCCGCGCTATGTATTGAGAAAGCTTGCGTTTCATTAATGACTGAGATAGGTATGGAAAGCCATTATAACTTTTTTAGAAGCCCTAGTAAAGCACCATTCTATGAAGTAATGGATGTATTGAAAGATATTACATTCTCAACTAAATTTATCGCAGGTCATGGTCAGAAGAAACCTTTGATTTTGATACTTGATAACGGTTCTACTCCTGAAGATGTTTTTGCAATGAAGATTTGTAAAGATTTGGGGTATGAAGTTATAGTTATTGATCACCACAATCCTGTTGAATATGAAGGTAACAAAACAGCAGTATGCCCATATGTTAGTTTACATGTGAATCCATACATGGAAGGATTTGATGGACAAGTAACAGCGGGAATGGAATGTTATGAGATCGCCAGATTTGTGAATGAAACTTTTGATAACAAAGTTCTACCTGCTTTAAGCGCAATAGGGGATAGAAGTGATATTGATGAGGCTCACGCTTACATTAAAAACAGCGGAGTTCCTGAAGAAGAGTTGCGTGACATGGTCATTGCATTAGATTATTTGGCATATAACTTACGTCATGATTCTGGAAAAGGCGTTTATGAAGAAGTTCTTGACAACAAGGCGTTTGTTAAGACATTAATTTCTCAAGTAAATAAAGGTGTTGAGACGCAGTTGCAAAGTACTTTACCTTATCTTAGAACTCAAACTATTGGTGGTGTTTGCTTTTCTTATATTGATTTGGCAAAATACACACTAAGGTTTACTTATCCTACGCCCGGTAAGTTGATTGGAATAATCCATGATCAAGTTAAAACAGGAAAAGAAGCACAGCCAGTATTGTCGTTAGGTATATTGCCTGATATGATAATCTTCCGTGCAACTGAACCAGTCTTGCCTGTGCAAGAAGTAATCGACAGATTGCAGAAGGAAGTTCCTGAAGCTAACGTTGATGGTGGTGGACACGAATGTGCTGGTACGATTAAGTTTGTAGAGGCTCATAAGGATTATGTCTTTGAAAGCATTAAAAGAATGCTTAGAGAGAAAAGAGAAGCGCAAATGAAGTTAGAGGAATAAGTTATTCCTCTGCGCAATGATCCCATATGAACTGCCAGAACTTCCTGTAACCATCTGCAAGATTCTGGCTTTTTAGAACAAACGCAATTGGTTCTTCTGGTAGAACTCCTACCTTAGACCCCATGAATGTTATGACATATGGACCGAAGATATCTACCATAGCTAGTCCTGAATACTTTTTTGGGAGAAATTTGTAGGGTTTTCCAACTAATTTTAAAATTTCAGGCATTTCTTCTTTAACTTCATGATCAAATAAGTGTTTAAATTTAATTCCTAAACGTTTACGTTCTCTTTCAAATCTTGGAAGAAAAGATTTTAGTCTTGGATCTAACCAAATTGCTTTTGCTCCAACAAAGTATACTGTTTCTTTTGTTTTAAGAATGTCCTGAAGATAGTTTTTGAATCCTTCAATACCTTTGTAAATATAGGCTTCTTCTTTTTCTTCTATTGCTTCGTATCTTTTTTGCATCTCAGGCAAAGCTTTGTTTATTTTTTCTTCTTTCTCTTTGATTAACTCTAGAAGTCTTCTTGGATTAATAGCTTTGAAATTTTTTTCTCCTTTAATGAAAACCTCAGATGCTAATCCTTTCTCAGAAAGTTTACTTAATGAATCGTAAACATTTCTTCTGTGTACGCCAGAAGATAAAGAAATGGTTTGCACTGATGCTTCTCCGGTTTTAAGAAGCGCCTCGTACACTCTAGCTTCGTTAGGGCTTAATCCAATTTCTCTTAAGAGTTCTTCGTGCATAGTATATAAACAAAGTAAGGTTCTTTATAAAGGTTGCGAATATTGGTGGTAAGTGCCACCGCCAGAGTTTATATAGTTAATTATCCCTTAGTGACAATAGGTTGAAGTTGGGTGTTTAGGTAGATTTTCAAGAAATTTACGAAATAGCGATAGCTATAACAGAGGTGTAAAATGCAATTCATATCACAAACAACAGGATATTGGTTTTTGTTGATATTTAGTCTCAGTATGATTTTGATAACCTATCTTTTTTCCAGAGTTAGAAAATGGAAAAACAAAGATAGTTTCTTAGTAGCAGGAAGAAAAGTAAAATGGTGGTTGGGTGGACCAAGTATTGCTGCGTCTTGGATTTGGGCAGGTGCTTTGTTTGTTTCTGTACAAATGGCATATCAAAAAGGTTTGGCAGGCATATTTTGGTTTACGTTTCCTAATGTATTGGCGTTAGCGCTATTTGCGTTTTGGGCTCCACAGATAAGAAAGAAGTTTGTTAATGGTTATACTTTGCCGCAGTTTATTAAACATAAACTTGGTTGCGATAAAGTTCACAAAATATATCTCATTCCATTCTTTTTTATTCAATTGATTGCAATAATCTTTAACGTGTTTGCGGGAGGAACAATGATTTCCCTCCTTACAGGAATACCTATGGTTCAAGTAGTCCCAGTGTTGGCAATAGTCGCATTATTGTACACATTGATATCAGGAGTAGAAGCATCAATCATTACAGATTTTATTCAGATGACATTGATCATTGGAGGTATTGCAATTATAGTTCCTTGGGCATTTCATGCAGCAGGTGGAGCTAGTGTTGTAAGTGCAGGACTAGGCGGATTAAGTGGCGGTTTTAGAAATATATTTCATCCAGGTGTTGCATTTTCATTAGGAATCGTTAGTTCAATTGGTTTAATCTCTTCAACGATTGCAGATCAACAATATTGGCAAAGAACTTTTGCAATGAAAGATGGACACATTGCCAAATCATTTCTGTTTGGTGCTGTACTGTTTGCGTTGGTTCCAATTGTTCTTTCGTTATTAGGTTTTATAGGCGCAAGTCCTAGTTCAGGAGTTGTGTTACCGGCAGGAGTAGATCCATCCATGATTGGAGTTGTGACGGTGTCAAGTTTATTACCCTCGTGGGCGACTGCATTGTTCGTATTGATATTGTTGGCAGGACTGAGTTCAACAGTAGACTCGGCAATATCTGCTACAAGTTCATTATGGGCAACAGATGTTGTAAAAAGTGGAGATGATAAAACAGTAATTAGGAAGTCAAGGTATGCTATGATTGGAGTTACTCTTATAGGATTAGCTTGCGTGTATATCATCATGAGCATTACAGGAATGGGACTAAATCATCTTTGGTTATTGAGTATTTCAGTTGCCGCATCCATCTCTGTTCCAACAGTGTTGAGCGTATATTGGGATAGATTGAGTGCGAAAGGCGTTTTTTGGGGCGTATTGATAGCGATGATAGTTGGCATGCCAGTATTTTTTTATGCAAACCTGGTCGATAACACCATCTGGGTAGTAATGGCTTCGTTGTTTATGATTGCAATTAGTACTGCATTTTGTGTATTGATGCCAAAGAAAGATGTTGTTGTATTGAGAAGTTAAAAAGAAAAAAATTAGCTTCGCCACAAGCCATGGATGTTGCAAAGAGCTCTTGCAGAAATATTCTCGGTACTTTCGAGATGAAACTCTGCTTCGGGCTTTTCGCCAGGCATTAGTCTGACACCTGCAATGATCCTGTCGCCACCCATTATTTGGATTAAGATTATGTGATGATCTTGATCCATAGGATGTGGCGTTGAGCCAACCACAACTTTGACTTTGTTTCCATCAATAGTCATGACTGGAACGTGTTTTTCGTTCCCTTCTGACTCTTTTGTCATAGATTTTAACTCAGTCATAGGTTGACCGCAACAGTTTAGCGGAATACCTTTGTCTTCTAAAAGTGAAGCAAGGTTTCCACAAACATCGCATTTGAATACCTTATCGGTCATTCTTAGCAACACCCACAGTCATCTTCAAAACACATACATTCAGGTTCAAAGTATCCCTTTTCATGTTTACAAGATGGACATTTGTCAGGAGGCATTTCGCCTTCGTGTATATGGCCGCACTTGCTGCATTTCCACTTGATTGGTTTATCTCTTTTGAAGACAGTTCCATTTTCTACCATTTCAAGAAGTTTTTTGTATCTTGCTTCATGGTGGGATTCAACATTTGCAATTCTTTTGAATAATTCAGCAGCTTCCATGTTGCCCTCTTCTTCAGCTTCTTTAGCAAAAGTCGGATACATGTCAGTTGTTTCGTAATGCTCGCCATCCATTGCGGCTTTAAGGTTAGTTTTAGTGTCACCAATGCCTTTCAGAAGTTTAAACTCGTCTTTTGCGTGTTGCATCTCGTTGTCCGCGGTTTCTTCAAAGATCTTAGCTATGTAGTGATAGCCTTCTTTTCTCGCAACTTTTGCAAAATATGTGTATTTGTTTCTAGCTTGACTTTCGCCTGCGAAAGCAGCTTGAAGATTTTCGTCTGTTTTACTCATTTTTCTCTTCCTCCTCTAATTTCATTGCAAAGAAATCGTTAAGTGACTTGTCTGTGACAATCCCTTCAGGATGTTCTTGAAGGAACTCTTTGAATAGTTTCATAAGGTTGGCGTCTTGTTCTAAGACTAAACCAATTAGTTCTTCTTTTGATAATTTTTCTAGCTCTTCTCGATTCATGCTGCTAGCCTCACAGTTGTTACAGTGATAATTGCTAGAATATCTATTAGCACAAGAAAATAAAAACAAATTCTAAGGACAGACCCTAAAGATTTGTACTTAGTGGAAAGCCAAATTAAGAGTGATGCTAATAAATAGAAGAATGCAAACATGATTATTAATGCAATAAATTGTGCCCATAAAGGATTTGATGTAGCGAAGAAGTTGATTATGGCTTCAAAAAATACGAACGCACCAAGCACTAAAGTAACGATTAACTTTGTTTCAGATAATCCAAGAAAACTCTCTGAGTGTTTTTTCAGTCTTAGTTTCATACATCAACCACCTAGGCTGTAGCTGGCAATGAGCCTTTATAAATGTTATGCATCAAGATATGGTACTTACGTGGTTGTCTTTTGTTATTTTTAGTACACTCTCGACAAAGCTTTCTACTTTACTCTCATGACTAACTACAATGATTTGTCTCATTTTTAATTGTTGAATTACATCACGAACTCTGTCAAGTTGTTCCGCTGAGAATCCATCAGTTGGCTCATCAAGAATGATTAAGTCTTTAGTGTTTATTTCAGAAATAACGTCGTTAATAACTTTGTTTAATGCTAAACGATAAGAAAGAGCTAATGCTGTTTTCTCTCCGCCAGATAAAGATCTAACGTTAGTTTCATAGCCATTTTGCATTACAACTGGAGTAAACTCTTCATCAAGTTTAGCAGAGAGCATTTCATCTTCAATAATCAAATTAAACCATTCAGAAAATAGATTGTTGAATTGATGGTAAACTTTAGACATGATTTGTTTTTCCATCAAAGTTACAAGATTAACAAAATATTCTTCTAGCCAGTTCTGGATTTGTGCGACTTTTTGTGCTTTCTCCTTAAAACAGACTTTGAGCTTTACTTCATCATTTATGTCTTCTAGAACTTTATTAATATTAGATAGATTTTGTGTTAACTGCGCATGTTTTATTTCTACTTCTTTCTCTTGCTTCGATATTTGTTCTAGATCGTGTCGCAAGTTTTCGTAAGTTACTTCACATTCTTTTAATTCACTCACCCTTTTTTCTAAAGTGATCTTTAAGTTGAGCAAAGCGTTTGTTTCCTCCTGAAGATTGTCTCGTTGTGACCTTAGACGTGTTTTGTCGTTGTTTTTTGACTTTAAAGATTGTTCTAGATGAGATTTTTCTTTTATCTTCAGAATAGTATCTTGATGTGTTTTTAGTAATTCCTTCTTTTTGTTAATTTGAGCTAGAAGTGCTTCTGTGTTTAGCATCTTAAGAGAATTTATTTGTCTTTCTAGTTCTTCCGCCTTTTTGTTAGTATCTTGTCTTTGTGTTTCTTTTTGTGTTATTTCATTTTGTATCTCTTTTAAGTTTTCTAGTTCCGACTTTAAGATTAGGAAGTTCTTTTCTTTCTCTTGCAAAGTGATTAGCTGTTCTTTTAAGCTTTTTATTTTATTTTCTTTCTCAGTTAGTTCAGAAGTTAATGTGTCTTTTTCTTTAGAATGGGTTGCGATCTTCCCATCTTCAGTCTCAGTTATCTTGGTTTTGTGTTCAGTTGTGACTGGCTGAATACAAGTGGGACAAGTGTCAAGACTCGATATGTCCTCTTTTGTTTTAGTACTTAAATTAATATTGATCGTGCATTCGTTTATTTTGGCTTTAAGTTCATCTAGCTCTTTATTTATTATGTTCAATTCTTCTTCTACGATTTTCTTTGATTCTACTTCTAATTTGATGATGTCAAGATCGTCTTTCTTTTTATTTAGCAACTTTAGTTTGCTTTCTTTGATAGTTATCTCTTCTTGTATTATCTTAACTGATTCTTTTGTCGAGTTTAATATTGCATTTAGTTCTGATTCTTTTTTTTCTTTTGATTGTATCTTGGTTTGTAGCTCTTCAATCTCCGCATCTATTTG
The DNA here is from genome assembly GCA_018646625.1 of Candidatus Woesearchaeota archaeon. Taxonomy (GTDB): domain Archaea; phylum Nanobdellota; class Nanobdellia; order Woesearchaeales; family JABGUJ01; genus JABGUJ01. The sequence goes on from JABGUJ010000002.1 coordinate 372,167, forward strand.
ATCAGAATTAATTGGATTCTCATCTATTTTCATGGTTGAAAGTTTGTTGTTTATGCTAAGAATCTCAACATCCAATCGCTCAATCCATTCTTGTTGCTTTTTTATCTGTTGAGTGTGTGCCAAGACCTTTTCTTCAGCAACCAAGATTTTCTTTTTTGTGTCCAGAAATCGTTTAACGTTGTCTTCCCCTTGTTGTATCAACTCTTTCTTTTGAGTTATTTGTTCTTTCAACGTTCGAATTGTTGGGGTGATGATTTCAACATCTTTGGTTATTCTTTTAGACTCTTCTTCGTAAAGCTCTTTTTGTTTTAACTTGCCCGCCAGATCTGCAAATCGTCCTTCAAGCTCTTTTCTTTTTTCTTTAAGAGTTCTAACGTAAGTTACGGCGTTCTCTTTAATTAACTTGTATTTGTCAATGCCAAAAACTTTTCTTAGCGTGTTTAGTCTGGTTTCTTTATCATCATAAATTATGCTTTTCATATCTTCTTGAGGAGTGTAGACTGTATATCTATACACCATAGATTTAGATTTAGAAACCAGATCTTGAGGATAGCCAAGCATTTCGATTATTATTGTTTTTAATTCTATCGCGGTAGCTTCTTTTTTTACGTTGTCTCGTATTATGAAACCTGCTTCTTGCTTAATAGAATCTTTCGTCTTCCGAAGGTTACGTCTTATTGAGATGTCTTCCCCTTTTATATTAAAAGCCAACTCAACAGAACCTTGAATTTCTCCATGTCGCAAAAGGGATTCTGCCGACAATTGATCTCGCCGGGTTCCAAATAATGCGAATTCTATTGCTTGAAGCACGGTGGATTTGCCTGAACCAATATCTCCAGACAATAATAGAGATCCTTCAGGGAAGTCGATCTTTTCGCAGAGATAGCTCCTGATATTCTCTAACTTTAGGCTCTTTAGAATCATAGATTTAATGGGTTTGAGGTGGTTTATTAAGTTTATTGTAGCGTATTTAAATGGGATGCATTGCTATCCAGCGGTATTTATTGCCGTCTTGACTTTTCTTCTTTTCAATGAAACCTTCTTTCACTAATAAATTGAAAACTTGAATCCAGAGCCTAGAATGAGAATTGATGAAGGCTTGCGAGCACCATTGATCTCTGTATTGATAGCGAAATGTTTGTTGTATTTCATGAGCCAAGTTTAGCTTTGATTGTTCGTTGAATAGTTGCTTTCGCATATGTTTGTTTAGTTTAGTGAGTTAAAATATGTTTTGGTGGAAAGGGTTAAATAGGGTTATTGTGTTGGTCGTTTTATGGTTGTCGCAGTTGTAAAGTGTAAGGATTACTCATCTGTTGGTAAGATGTTGCCTAAGGCTCTTTCTTTGATCGGTGGAATGGGGAAATATGTTAAGAAAGGTCAAAGGGTTCTAGTTAAACCAAATCTGTTATTGGGTAAGTTACCAGAAGATGCTGCAACAACACATCCAGAGATTCTTCGTGCCGTGTTAGTTGAATTGAAGAAGATTGGAGCTTCAGTAATTGTAGGGGATAGTCCTGGAATGGGTAACTTTGACGGGATTGCTAAGAAGACGGGATTAAAGAAAGTATGTGATGAATTTAAAGTTGAGATAGTAGAGTTAAAGGAGAGAGTTGATGTTGAAAGAAAACAGAATAAATTAGTTAAGTTGTTTACAATATCTAAATTGGCTAATGATGTTGATGTTATTATTAATTTACCAAAGATGAAGACTCATACTTTGACGCACTTTACTGGTGCAGTGAAGAATATATTTGGATGCATACCTGGGAAGTTGAAGCCGCAGTTTCATTTACGACAGCAAGATGCCCATACGTTTTCTAGAATGTTGGTGGATTTGAATAAAGTTGTTGTTCCATCGTTGCATATAATGGATGCAGTTGTTGGGATGGAGGGGCAAGGTCCTAGCTCGGGTAGTCCTCGCGAAGTTGGATTGTTGATTGTTGGAGAGAATCCTTATGAGGTCGATTCTGTTGCCTGTTCTGTTGCAGGTATTGATAAGGCCCCTTATTTAGACATTGCTCGCAAACAAAAGTTGCTTGGTAAAGTTGTTGTTAAGGGAGAAAAGTTAGATTCTGTAAAGTTGTCTAGAAAGTTTTTACCTGCGAGATCTAGTTTTGATAGAATTCCTAAATGGATTATGAAAATGTTTAAAGGATTGTTTACTGCAAAGCCCTGGTTGTTACCTGAAAAGTGTATTCATTGTGCGAGATGTTTTGAAGTTTGTCCTGTAGATGCAATTAAGATGGTTGATGGTTATCCTCAATTTGATTATAATAAATGTATTCGATGTTATTGTTGTCATGAAATGTGTCCTGTTAAGGCTATCGGGTTGAAAGATAGTTTTCTTTTGAAGATTTTTAAGAAATAATTATTTTCTTTTTGATATTAGTAGTGCAATCGTTATTGCCGCAAGTAGTGCTATTATTCCTAAGTAAGCTGGAAATTCTGGTGCTTCGTGCGCTAATATGTCTATGTCTGAGACCTCAGAATCTTGCATACAATTGGAGTGATATTCATAAGCGTAAAGCATACGACAAGTATAACCATAAGAACAATCTTCATCCGTTTTACAGGCACCGCAATAACTACCCTGATACCCCGATATACAAAAAGGCATATCTGAATCAACGCAATGGTCATCAGTTGCACATTCGCTGCAATAATTATCTTCATCACAATATTTTGTATCATCATCGTAACATCTGAATCCTTCTTCGCCAACTTCCGAGCATTCAGCAAACTCTGATGCACCAGAAAACTTTATTAAAGCCCAGAGTACAACTAAAGACGGAGAAGAACAATCATTCTGATCCTGGTCAGCTCTACAGCTAATTTCATTTACAGACTCTCCAACACCATCTAGTGCTGCAAGTTCAGAGCCATATGCATTAATTAGAGGTTCTTCCATAATACTAGAATATAAACGAATCAAATACATATCAGGATCAATACAGGCATCGTTTGCTGAAATCATCACTTCTCCAGTTACCGGATTCAAAATATCAGACATAGAAACACAATATTCATGTGGGCCACAAATGTCCGCAGGATCTTCAGGGTCACAATCAGCTTCAATCATATCTTCAAGAACTGGACTTATATCTCCTAAATCGCAACCAGCTAATAGAATTACAACCAACGTTAAAACGAGTATTAGCAGCTTTTTGTTCATTGTGTTTAACTGTTGAACACCCATTAAAAATGTTTTCATTAAAAATGAGGTTTTAGTAAAACTTATAAACAATGATTACTTCTGTAATTGCCATGACAAAAACTATTGTGAGTGGTTGTTTTCATTGTTTGCAAAGTATATTGCACTCCAAATAGTTTAAACACTAATTTCTTCGGACATAAATTTCATAGGTAGCTCCTGCTGCCTCCTATATCTAAAAACAAATATCTTCGATCTCAAAATCGCCAAAGAACTGTTCTTTGACCTTCTAGGGATTTAAAACAACGTAAAATGTACAATAGCGCTAGCTATGTCCTTTTATCAACAAAATGGCGGCTATGGTGTATCGGTTTGCATTGAGGTCTGTGGAACCTCAGGTCCGGGTTCAACTCCCGGTAGCCGCTTTCAATGTCCATTGTGGTGTATTGGTAGCATACCAGACTGTGGATCTGGAGGGCCGGGTTCAATTCTCGGCAATGGACCTCAAATTATTGGAGGTATGGAAAAATGCAATTAACAGCTATGAGAGAAAGAGAAGAGGTTGATTCGGTTAGTAGAAACATGATGAAAGAGTGGTTTGATGATTCAAGTACAGGAAAGAAATTATTGGACTACGCATGTAAACAAGTTGAAGGAAGAAAAAGGTTTCAAGTAGATGACGAATGGATAGATGAACCCAAAGGAAGAATTACCGATGTTCAATACAGGTTGACCCCTGAAGCAGTAAATGGTGTTCTGGCTGCGGCACAAGTATGGAACATGTTGGAAGGTAGAAAACAATTCAAGAGTACGAATCCCGAAGAGATTGTGGTTAAGTTGTGGGAGAAATTTGTTTCGGGTGATGAATTATTTTTGTTTACTCCTTGGGGTCCGAGATATGGTTATGAAACTAGAGGAACTGAAATTAAAGAAAACGATGCCGAAACGAAGGCACTAGAGGAGTTAGCAGAAGTTACAAAAGGAATTAGAGATACAGGAATGAATGTAACTAATTTGTTGATGTATGCCGATCTCTATGGAACAGATGTTAATGGATTGCCTGTAAATGTCGTGAGAGCTTATGGTCAATCACTAAAACAAACAGCAGTTGATAGACTGCAAGATCCTTTGGTGAAACCATGGTCGGTAATAAGAAGTGGAGCACAAGATATGTATGATGCTTTGTGTGCACAAGTTAGCGAGATGTTTGGAACGTATGTATCGGAAGGTACTTTTGAGAAAATGGTCAAGGTTGGAGAGAGATTTAATCCAGGATCAGGAAGAGAATCTTCAAGGAAGTATTGCATCGAGAGAGTAGTTGAAGCCAGAATGATTGATCTGTTGTATGATCCAATAAAAGCGAGCATGGTCATTCCAGAAAAAGATGAACTAGATGGATCGTTGAAGAGAGTTTATGTAATTAATAACAGAGCACCATGGTTAGGGAGGTAATTAATATGGATAATTCATTTATGAGAAGAGTTTGGGATTTGCATTATCACATAGGACCTGAAGTTATTCCAAGGAAATATGGTGTTGCAGAACTTCGAGAAAGAATGAAAGGCAATATCAAGGGAATGGCTTTGAAGTCACACTTTTATCCAACAAGTGTTTTTATCGACGATTCAGACTCGTTGATAGGCTCAGTTGCATTGAATAATTATGTTGGTGGTATAAACAAAGATGCAGTGTATGCTGCATCAGTTATCAGCAAAAAACCAATTATTGTGTGGTTTCCAACAATAAATGCAAAAAGATTTGTGGATAAATCGGAACTCGAGATTCCTAATGAGTGGACTCAAGGAAAAATAAAGTCAAGAAGTGCAAAAGAAATCGAAGGGTTGAGTGTTTTGAACTCAGTCGGTGGTTTAAGCGAAGATGCAAAAGCAGTCGTTAAAGCAGCAAAGGTATTCAACAATGTTATTGCGACCGGACACTTAAGTTGGCAAGAAGCGAAGAAGTTGGCAAAGTATTGTTTGCAGGATGATGTTACGGTAGTGATAACTCACCCAATATATCACTTAATTGATATGCCAATAGAAGTACAAAAAGAATTGGCGGTGAAAGGCGCATTTATAGAACAAACTTATGCCATGTACTCAATTGACAACATTCCAATGAGTAAGATTGCTGAGCAAATAAAAGAAATTGGTGCAGAGAAATGTATCATGACTTCAGATAGCGGCCAAGTGTTTAGCAAGGATCCTTGGGTGTGTATGAATGAGTTTGCGGAAGCATTGAAAAAAGAAGGGATTAGTGAAAGAGAGCTTGAGCTCATGATGATAACCAATCCTGAAAAGATAATAAGTTATATAAAGTAAAAGAGAGAAGGAGTGATCAAGATGAAACTACAAACTGCAAAAGGAGTAAGAGACATACCACCAGAGGAAAAGATAGTTAGGAATAGAATGATTTCTACGTTGACCACAGTTTTTGAGAGATATGGTTTTGCACCATTAGAAACTCCAATAATTGAACGGTTTGAGACATTAGCTGCTAAAGGTGGTGCTGGTGGAGAAAGTGATGCTTTGAAAGAAACTTTTACTTTGAAAGATCAAGGCGATCGTGCATTGGGATTAAAGTTTGAACAAACAACTTCTTTAGCAAGGTATGTAGGAATGAATCCTCAGATTAAAATGCCTTTCAAAAGATATGAAATCGGTCCAGTGTTTAGAGATGGCCCAATAAAAGCTGGAAGGTATAGACAGTTTTGGCAATGTGATGTAGATACTGTTGGAAGTAAATCTATGTTGGCAGATGCCGAAGTTATTGCAATAATGGAAAAAGTGTTTGAGGACTTTGGTTTTGATATTGCAATTAAAGTTAATAATCGAAAAGTGTTGAATGGTTTGTTGAATCAAGCAGGCGTAGATGATAAAGAAGAGGCAATTATTGCAATTGATAAACTCGAGAAGATTGGAAAATCTGGAGTGACTGACGAGTTGTTCGATAGAGGATATAACGATGTTCAAGTTGAAAAGATCTTTGATGTGTTAGATGTTGGTAGTGATTTATCTAAATTGAAGTTGAAAATAACAGATGAAGAAGGTTTAGAAGGTGTTAAAGAGTTGGAAGAGTTGTTTGGTTACTTAGATAAGATGAAAATCAAAGTGGCTGCGTTTGACGTAACTCTTGCACGTGGTTTAGCATACTATACTGGAACTGTGTTTGAAGCTTTTTCTAAATCTGGTCCGATTAAATCATCTCTCGCAGGCGGCGGTAGATATGATTCTATGGTTGGAAAATTTTTGGGCGGTGGAAGAGACATACCTGCAGTAGGTGTTGCATTCGGTTTAGCACCAATAATGGATTCTTTGAAAGCTAAAGAAGAGTTCAAAGAAAAAAATCCTGCAAAGGTTTATGTGATTCCAATTAAAACAGTTGATGAATCATTAGATGTTGTTCAAAAGTTGAGAGACTTGGGAGTGAATGCGGATTTTGATATTAATGGTCGCGGCATGAGTAAAAACTTGAACTATGCTAATGCAATGGGGATTCCTTTTGTTATCATTATTGGAGAAAATGAGTTAAAGGCAGGGAAGGTTTTGTTGCGAGATATGGCTAGTGGAGATCAGAATCTTCTAACTGTTGAAGAAGCGGCTAAGACACTTTCTTAGTTCTTTTTTTTTGAAAGAATTGTTTTCAATATGGAAAATATATATTTCTTTTTAAAGAAAATGGAAAAGTTTAAATAGTGTCTCGATCGTTACTAAGTAGTAACAATTACTAAGAGGTATTGGAACATGGTACTAAACGAGCTTGAAAGACGGAAATATGAACTGAAAAAAGAAGTTTGGGTACAGACCGAAATCTCTAAATATAATGAGTTTCTGAATGAGGTACGGGGAAAATGAGAGATAATAGAAGACAGACATATTTCTGGAGAATACCTGATCGTAATTATAATGTTGATGATCTTAGAGGATTTGCAAAGTTTGGACATAATCATCCTACAATATCTGGACTTGCAATGAAGTACGTTGCTAAACCAGTAGGTGTTGCTGCAGGTATAGGAGTGGCAGCATTACTTTTAGTTGGAGCATTGAAATTAATACAACCTATGGAATATTCAGCAGATCATTGTGATTATACAGTACAGCGAGGAGATACTCCTGCAAGTATTGCACAAAAAGCAGGGTATACCGGTAGAGATGTTGATGATGCAGTAAGCTTTATGTGTAGAGCTAATGAGAATACTCACGACAGAGATGTTGGTCAAGGACTTCTTTCGTTTCCAAGTGATGATCCTAACTGCGGTACAATTGTTGCTGGACATGCAATTATGGTTCCTTATGATCCAAAGACTGCACAGTTTGCAGACGGTGAATGTCAGCCATTACCAACGGCTTCAGAAAACTTTGCTACATTAGTTGACATAGTTACAGGACGTTGATAATATGGATTACTTTAATACCCGTATAGAGACGCCAGATTTACAAAGGCTTTTAGGAGATTCTCACACCACATCTAAAGAAGTTAATGTAAAAGATATTGACGGAGTTTCTGCAGTTTATGCAACATCAGAGGATGTTATGACTGTTTGCGCAATTATTGGCGAAACTGTTTATGATGTTGAAGGTGGAATAAGCGAAGTTGGATTAGCAGCAGAAGTCATGAAAGACAGAGTTCCTGTTTTAGTTGAGCATAGAGATGGCACATACACCGCAATTTCTCATCACGAATATGTTGAAGCATTTAGAGCAATGGAAATTGGCACTTTTGAAGCAGAAGTGATTCCACAAGCATACTTTACAGAGATGAGACGAGTAGACAAAGAAGCAGAAGGTTTTCGCGGTTCTCCTGAAAACTGGGACGCCGTAATGAGAGCTACTGGTGCTAGAGGATCAATTGTTATTCCTTCAAGAGATGAGAAAGGCAGAACGTATGAATTAACTGCCTGCTTTGAGTTTTATGGAAGAGCCTATGAATTACATGCAGATATAAAATATGAGGATATACTTATTCTCCCCATGAATTTAGCAGCTGATAAAGCAACAGGGCCTCAAAAAATGGAAGATCATCAAAGAATGGCTCTCGCATTAGATACTGCGAAGCTTAAAGGCACGTTAATAGACAGAATAGTGAATAGCCTCAGTCAATAATTTTATATATTCCTTTCTTATTTTTATTTTATGAATTTTGATTTAGAGCTAGATAAAGCTGTTAAGGAAATAGAGTCTTCTAAAGCTAAAAGGGTATGCATACAACTGCCTGATGGATTAAAGACAAGAGCGTTAGAGGTTTACGATCATTTGAAAGCAAACACTAAAGCGGAAATTCTTATTTGGATGGGAAGTTGTTTTGGTGCGTGCGATGTTCCAAATGGATTAGAAAATCTTAAAGTGGATTTGCTGATTCAATGGGGACATTCTAGATTCTCAAAACCAAAATTTGGTTAAAGAAATAGTTTAAGGTATAAAGAATCAATAGATAAAGGAATTTAATGTTTATTATGGGGTGTTGCAGAATGAACTATCAAGAAGAATCACTAAGAGTACATGAAGAGAAAAAAGGTAAGATTGCTGTTAGATCTAAAGTTAAAGTTGAAACAAAAGATGATTTGTCATTAGCTTATACTCCAGGTGTGGCTGAGCCATGCAGGTATATAGCCAAAAATAAAGAAGATGTTTACAAATATACTTTCAAAGGAAACAGTGTTGCAGTAATTTCTGATGGTAGCGCAGTTCTTGGATTAGGTAACATAGGCGCGGAAGCTTCTTTACCAGTAATGGAAGGTAAGGCTATTTTGTTTAAAGAGTTTGCAGATATTGATGCGTTCCCTATTTGTTTAGCATCCCAAGATGTTGAGAAAAATATTGAAACGATTAAGAATATTGTTCCAGTTTTTGGAGGAATAAATTTAGAAGATTTCAAAGCACCTCAATGTTTTGAGATTGAAGCAGCATTGCAAGATTTGGGTATTCCAGTAATGCATGATGACCAACATGGAACTGCAGTTGTTGTTATGGCTGCAATGATTAATGCATTAAAAGTTGTAGGCAAGAATAAAGAAGATGTTAAGGTCATAGTTAATGGTGCGGGAGCTGCAGGTATTGCAGTAACTAAATTGTTAGTTAGTTATGGCATTAGTTCTAAAAATGTAATATTATGTGATTCAAAAGGTACAATTTATTCTGGTCGAGAGGATCTTGAAAATAATAAATACAAAAAAGAGTTGGCAGAGATAACGAATTCATGTAAGGTTCAAGGTAATTTGAGTGACGCAATAAAAGGTGCAGACGTTTTCTTAGGTGTATCAAAAAAAGGTTTGTTGAAAAAGGAAATGGTAGAGAGCATGAATAAAGATGCAATCGTCCTTGCAATGGCAAATCCAGATCCAGAGATAATGCCTGATGAAGCTAAAGAAGCGGGTGCTAGAGTTATCGCCACAGGTAGGAGTGATTTTCCTAACCAAGTGAATAACGTTCTAGGTTTTCCGGGGATTTTCAGAGGGGCATTAGATGTTAGAGCAACAAGGATTACTGAGAAGATGAAGGTTGCGGCAGCAGAAGCACTTGCGTCAATTGTCGAATCACCTTCAGAAGAAAATATCATACCCTATGCATTGGATAAAAGTGTTGTTCCCAAGGTTGCAGAGGCAGTAAAGCAAGCTTGGCTCTCCGAAAATTAGGAGTAAGATATATAAAGAGCAAATCTTGATTATAGTAGAGGGGGATTGATAATGAAATGTCCTTATTGTGGCGCTACCGAAACTAAAGTTGTTGATAAACGAGAGACTGAAAACATAGAGGCAACGAGAAGAAGAAGGGAGTGCCTTAAGTGTGAAAAGCGTTTTACGACTTATGAAAGAATAGAAAATATTGAACTTCTGGTTATTAAAAAAAATGGCGTTAGAGAGCAATTTGACAGACAGAAATTGTTGAAGGGCATCTTACGTTGTTGTATTAAAAGAGATATTAGCCAAGACAAAATTGAGAAAGTTGTGGATTACGTTGAGAATGAATTGCGTAACAAGGAAACAACAGAGATTAAGTCAAGGGAGATTGGCGATTTTGTTATGAAAAAGCTAAGAAGAATTGATCAAGTAGCTTACATTCGTTTTGCATCTGTGTACCGAGATTTTGCAGATCTTGAAGAGTTTGAAAAAGAACTTAAAAAATTGTTAAAGAAGAAATAGGTGAATGAAGTGGTAGATTATGATGAAGTTGGACCTGAAAAAATAATACAAGTGTATGATCCTAAGACAAAATTGCGAGGAGTGGTTGTTATTGACAATACTGCACTAGGCCCGGGTAAAGGCGGGTGTAGAATGACTCCGACAGTTAATGAAGAGGAAGTTAAAGGTTTGGCAAGAGCTATGACATGGAAGAATGCAATGGCAGACCTTCCATTTGGCGGAGCTAAATCAGGAATATTTGCAAATTCTAAAGAGATTACAAAAGAAGAGAAAAAATCAATTGTCGAAGCATTCGGAAGAGCACTTAGAGGAATAGCTCCTGCAATTTACATTTCTGCTCCTGACATGTATATGGGAGAAGAAGAAATGAGACAGATGGCAGAAGCTCATGGCGACCATAAATGTTGTACTGGAAAGCCGTTAGATATGAACGGGCTACCTCACGAGTTAGGAAGTACTGGCTTTGGCGTGGCACAGTCTGCGTTTGTTGCGATAGAACATCTAGGATTAAACTGCGACCAAATCACATTTACTGTAGATGGTTTTGGAAATGTTGGTACGTTTGCTGCAAAATTTTTAACAGAACGAGGTGCAAAGTTTATTGCGGCTTCAGATTCTAAAGGAGTTATTTACAATCCAAATGGATTAGATTATGATAAATTAATGTGTGTTAAAGGAGAAATGGGTTCTGTTGTTAAATATGACGACGGAGAAGTTTTACCAGGCGAAAAGATTGCTGAAATTAAAACAGATTTGTTTATCCCAGCAGCTAAACCTGATATTATTCATGAAGCCAACAAAGATAAAGTTGATGCAAAAATCATTTGTTGTGGTGCTAACATACCCATGAGTGCAAGAATTGAAGAAGAAATGCACGAAAAAGGTGTTTTGGTTGTTCCAGACTTTGTTGCAAATGCTGGCGGAGTTATTTCTTCGTATATCGAAAGTATAGATGGAAAAGAAGAAGAAGTTTTTCCTATGATTGAAGATAAAGTTGTGAAGAATACTAAACTTATGCTTGAAAGAGCAAAAGAGAAAGGTATTAGTGCAAGACAAGCGGCAATTGAGATTGCTAAGGAAAGAATTTCAGGTTCAAAAAATTAATCCGTGAAATTCGTCTTGTGGTTTTTCTTCAGGTGTTAAGTAGTTTTCTAGTCTTCTAGCCAATCGTCCTATCGAGAAGAATAGTACAATTAGACCCAGAGTTATTGCAAACAAACCAAAGCTGAAGTGTACTCCACCTATGAATAATTTAGAAAGATGCTCTTCGAAGGTGTTCATTATGAATGTGTTAAAGAGATATGCTTCAAGTGCACCTATCGCGCAAAGACTAAGTTCTAATCCCAAGTAATCGGGTTCTAAGAATACTGTTAGTAATATGTAAAGAGCATACCTTACGATAGTAAAAAGATATATTGTGTTTATGGCAGAGCCGCCAGTTACGAAATAGAAAAGAGGTGTTAAAAAACCACACACCATTATACTTATTCCATCTTTTACTGTGTATAACCACCACTCTTGTGGACCAAAGATTCTAGAGAATAACATAAGTAGTATTCCAAATATTCCTCCGAAAATTCCACCAACATGGATTGCCAACATCACTACAAAAAAATCAACAACTTCGAAGTCTTTTGTGAACGTTGAAAGTAAACAAGGAACTCTACTCCATAAGCATACAATTGCAAAGAGCATTATCACAGACCAGAATCCACTAAAAGGCAAAAGAACGATTACAATGATGAACATGACAACTGTTGTAATCTTTAACGGTTCCCATAAAACAAACTCATTTATCAAGTCCGACATTTTACACCCCTTTTAGTTGTAAGTTGTTACCACCCAATCTTTCCATGCTCAAACAACCAACGTTCTCTCGCAGGACCTGTTTCTCCCATCATGAGTCCAGTTCTTTGATCGATCACTTGTTGTTTCGCATGTTGATATCTTGAGTCAGTATAATGAAGATTAAGCAAACGCCAATTGGGATCAAGTTCCCTTAATTCTTGTTCAGTCAGAGTTATCGCCATTTTTACCACTTTCATGGGATGAAAGAAGTATCTTAGATATATAAAATATTTTTATGTATTTTCGACAAAATAACGGAAGATTTATATCAAAATTCGACTAATAGTGCAATATGTCAGAAATTAAGCTAGACAAGAAGGATTGGAAGATATTGGAGTTACTCTGTACAGATGCCAGGCTAAGCCACAATCAAATAGCAAAAAGAGTTGGGTTGAGTAAAAACGGAGTTACGTACAGGGTTGAGAGATTAAAGAAAAATAATATCATCGTTGGTTTTTTTACAATACTAGATCACGGACCATTAGGACATAGCTTCTATAATTTATTCTTTAGAACAAGAGCATCAGAGGAAGAAGAAAATAAATTTGCAAAGTTTTTATGCAGCCTACCAAATACTCTTACAGTAGATAGGTTATCAGGTGAATGGAACTTTGTAACAGAGATGGGATGTAGCAATATATACGAATACTTCAAGTTGTTTGGGAAAATAATGAAAGAGTTCTCAAACATAATTGAAACGTATGAAGTTCATCCGGTTTATGACGCATACAAAGTTGAGCAATTACCATTGGGCAACCAGATAGAAAAAGAATATGCATCGTTTATTATTCCTGACACAATAATACCAAAAAATCTAGATAAAGCAGACAGACAACTATTATACGAGTTAGATCATGATTCAACTACTTCATTAAGAGTGTTATCAGAAAAGATAGGATTAACATCGGAAACGGTCGCAGAGAGGATAAAGAGATTAAAGAAAAATGGAATAATCAATAAATTCACAGCAAAAATGAATCTTGAGCCGTTAGGTTATACATATTACTGTATAAGACTAGATCTTAGAGATATAGGTGGTGAAAAGGAAAGAGCCTTGCGAAATTATATCATCAATCATCCAAGAATACTGTATTCTTTCATGAGTGCAGCACAGCCTTCAGTGTTCATATACGCGACGTTCAAAAGGCCAGAGTCGTTGGAGAATTTCCAGAGAGAAACTAAAGAGAGATTCTCCGATAACATGGTTAATTTTAGATATTCCATATTAACGGCTAACTACAAATATAACATATTCCCCAAGTCATTCTTAATGTCATTGGAGGAAAAAGACAATAATTTTAAATAGTACAATGCCCTAATTTATTGCATTAGCGTGGTCAAAATGGCTAAATGGATGTGTACAACTTGCAGCTATATGCATGATGGAGACGGTCTTCCGGATGAGTGTCCAATGTGCGGGGCTGTGATTGAGGATTTTGAACAGATTGAAGACTAGAGACGACGTCAATCACGTTTTTGCTAATATAGAATCGACAATGACTTAAAGAGGTGAGCGTCTGTGAAAGTTAGTGCTGCACAGAAAGATTATAGTAAACTGAGTTCTCAACTTTTAATATTGGGAGTTTTTGAAAAAGAGAAGTTACCTTCTCATCTATCTAAAAATGTGTTAGATGCTGCTAAAATAGAGAAGTTTAGTGGTAAAGATGGAGAAGCATGTTACGTTAGACTAAATGGAAAACTGAAAAGAGTAGTGTTGTTAGGTTTGGGTAAAAAAGAAAAATTTGATCTAGCAAAAGTACGCGAATTTTCAGGTAAGAGTTATTTAGTTGCTTCATCTAAGAAAGTAGAAGAATTCTGTTTAGATTTATTTGAGATAGAAGAAGATGTTTTGTTGAGGGCGCAAGCTGCAACTGAAGGAATTGTTTTGGCATCATATAAATTTGATAAGTATAAGAAAAAAGAAGATAAACAACCAGAAGTTAAGAACGTTAGCATATTGGTTTCCGATGTTAAATTAGGTAAAAAAGGAGTAATGATTGGTTCTGTGTTGGGAGAAGCAGTAATGTTTGCAAGAGATATCGCAAATGATCCTGCAAACAAACTAACACCAACAGCAATGGGTAATATTGCAAAGAAAATTTCTAAAGAATCAGGAATGAAGTGTAAAGTTCTTGATAAGAAACAGATCGTTAAACAAAAAATGAATGGTTTGTTGGCAGTATCTCAAGGTAGCATAGAAGAACCAAGATTTATTGAAATGGAATATGGATCAGGCAAAGATACCGTTGTTTTAGTAGGTAAAGGTCTTACATTTGATGCAGGAGGAATTTCACTCAAGCCAGGAGTAAGAATGGATGAGATGAAGTTTGATATGTGCGGAGCAGCAGTTGTTCTAGGTGTGATGAAAGCAGTAGCTAAATTAAAGCCAAAATTACATGTTGTTGGTTTGATAGGTGCGGCAGAGAATATGCCTAGCGGTTCTGCAGTAAAACCCGGAGATCTTATTGAATACAACAATGGTAAGAGTGTAGAAGTTATGCATACAGATGCGGAAGGTAGATTAGTTCTTGCAGATGTATTGATACATGCTAAAAAGTTTAAGCCTAAGGCAATGATTGATTTTGCCACTTTAACTGGCGCGTGCGTTGTCGCATTAGGTCATGCGAGTGCTGGGTTGATGAGTAACTCCGATACACTGTGTTTGAAAATGGAATTGGCTAGCAGAAAGAGCTCCGAGAAAATATGGAGATTACCAATGTATGAAGAATATTCTGACTTGTTGAAAAGCGATGTTGCAGATCTTAGAAACTTAGGCGGCTGGAGCGGAGAAGCTGGTACTAGCACCGCGGGTTGTTTTTTGAAAGAGTTTGTTGAATGCGAGAACTGGGCACATTTGGATATTGCAGGTGTTGCTTGGGGAATGAAAGAAAACAGCTATACAAAAAAGGGCGCGACAGGTTTTGGAATTCGACTAGTTAGTCAATTATTGCTAGATTGGAAATAATTCTAGAATGAAAAAGTTACATTTTGGTACCGCAGGTACACCACATAGTTGTAGAGAGCGAACTACTATTGAAGGTATTAGGCGGGTTAAAGAATTAGGTTTGGGTTGTCTCGAAGTAGAATTTGTTAGAGGAGTTCGGATGAAAGAAGAAACGGCTGCGGCCGTTAATGAAGTTCGCGCATCAACAGGAATAGAGTTAAGTGCTCATGGACCTTACTATATTAACTTGAATGCTAAAGAAAAAGAAAAAATTGATGCAAGTATTGAAAGAATTCTACAAACTGCACGTATTGCAAAGATTTGTGGTGCGAGTACGATCACATTTCATGCAGGATTTTATTTAGGAATGGAAGCAGACAAAACTTATTCTGTTATTAAGTCAAATATGAAAAAGATTGTTGATACTTTGCGTGCAGAAGGTAATGATTTGTGGATCAGGCCAGAAACAACAGGTAAAGGAACACAATGGGGTTCATATGAGGAGATAGTTAAGTTAAGTTCCGAGTTAGATAATGTAATGCCGTGCGTTGATTTCGCTCATGTGCACGCCAGAACGAATGTTTACAACACTTATGATGAGTTTCGAAAAATATTAACACATATTGAAGATAATCTAGGTAAAAAAGCATTGCAGAACATGCACATTCATGTTGCAGGGATAGAATATAGTGAAAAAGGAGAGAGGCATCATCTTAATCTTAATGATTCAGATTTAAAGTACAAAGAGATGCTTAAGGCATGGAAAGATTTTGATATTAAAGGAATAGTGATTTGCGAAAGTCCAAATATTGAGGATGACGCAATGATGTTGCAAAAAGAATATAAAAAAATAAATTAGTATGCAAATGCAGGAACAGCGGGTAATGGAATAGGTTGTTCAGGTTCTTTGAGTTGTTCTGCCAAATCTCTCACGTATGTTTTTTTAACCATCGCTATACCGTTAAGTCTACAAAAGTCTTCAACATCAGGTTTTGCAGTTGATCCGCTGTAGAGAACTATCGAATCTCTTTGCTCTTCAGGAGTTAATGTATCCATAAGAAATGCATAGTTAACTAAGAACATAGGTTCAGCACTCCTTGTACCGTCTTCAGGCACGTAGTCATCTAAGAAATATACTTTTGCTCTCGTTCCAGATTCAATTGCTGATCTGAACGAACTACTATCTTCCACTAACTCGTAATTGCGACCTCGCAAGTAATGAGTCATTAAAAAAATGTCATCTCCGTTGTCTTCTAAAACTAATACATCTAAAGTCATCGTGTTTCTACGTTTTTGCAAGTTGTATTTAAGAGTAACTGTTTGCAGTGTTAAGAGAAAAGTTAACTCCTATACTCCTCCGGTTTTACTTCGCAAAATAAAAGTTTGTGATCAGAATATCCTGTACTAGTTTTGTAGGTCGCACGCGTATTTGCATCTCGCTTCACAAGAATGTGGTCAATCGCCCTCGTCATACCAGGAAGAAATGCACTTCTGTTATTCGGATAAGTATCTAATGCTTCACCTTCAATTCCAAACTCAGCAGGATCAATTAGATCATAAATTTGTTCAAGAGTACAATTGAAATCTCCCATCACAACAAGTTCTCGATCTAGTTCTTTTTGTTCTCGTAAAAATTTTCTTAAATCAAACAATTGAGTAGTAATCATTTGTCGATCCAAAGCAAGATGCACACCCACAACAGTAGTTTTAGCTTCATGCAGGTAAGCTGCACAAGCTCCACCACCACCACCCATTTGCGGCCACATGGAAATTTCAGGATCAATTGCTTGAATCATATACTTAGATGCTAAGACAATCCCAATATCTAAAGGAGATGCATGATGTCTTGAGGCTTTCCAAGCAATACCTCTGTAACCATCTGCACGTAATCGTTCAGTAATGTGTTCAAGTTGTGGTGTGATTAAAGTTTCCGTTAAACAAAGAACATCAGGATCTTGACCAAG
The DNA here is from genome assembly GCA_018646625.1 of Candidatus Woesearchaeota archaeon. Classification (GTDB taxonomy): domain Archaea; phylum Nanobdellota; class Nanobdellia; order Woesearchaeales; family JABGUJ01; genus JABGUJ01. Next base: position 389,212 of record JABGUJ010000002.1, read on the forward strand.
TGCTAAAGCGACTGCATGATCTAAACTACCCATTAGCTTTTCTGCAAATTTAGGAGATTTCATTCCATGAACTGCAAGATGTGCTAGAGCTTGACCTGTAACAGTACTACCATCCATCCCAAACATCACGTTATAAGTTAAGTACTTCATAGTAGTAGCATTTTAAGAGGTCCCATATAAAATAGTAGGTTTTTTATTTTCCATATGGAAATATTTATATAGGGGGCTTGTATTGCTATAATCATGCCAAGAGGAAGACCTGTAAGGAGTCAAATAAGACAGAATGTAGTAGAAATCTTGTTCTTTATGAAATCAGGTTATGCATACGAAATATACAAAGTATACAGAGAAGTTTTTCCTAAGGCAACTATGAGAGTTATTTATTATCACCTGAAAAAAGGATCTTCAACTGGAGAGTTTGCAGTTGATAGAGTTGTAAGAGAGAAAGGTGATTTTAGTTGGGGACCTGAAGCTGAAAAAATATATTACAGATTAGGTGAAGAAGCAAAGCCAAAAGTCGATGAAAGAGTAAGAGAATATTTTGATAAAAAAGAGGTGAAAAATGGATAAACACCTTGTTGGTTATATCGAAGAAGCATTAAAGAAAAACTTTTCAGAAGAACATATTAGAAATCATCTTAAGAAAGCAGGCTTTCACGCAGATGATATAGACATGACTTTATTGCAAGTGTACAAAGGATTGGGCGCAGTGCCAGTACATCCTAGAGTGTTGCATACAGTAAGAGCGTTATTAGGTCACAACATACCAGACAAAGAAATTATAAAAAGAATTTGTTCTAGAGGAATAGATCAACATTTTGTTGAGTATGCAATAAAAGAATCTAAAGTCCAGAACAATATTATTGCGCACAAGCATAAAAGACTACACTTGCCAAAATGATTATTTTATTTTTCTGAAGAATCCCATTAGAGAGAATGCTTCTCGTTTGGTAAGAAAACTCTTCCCAATTATTCGTTTCCAAATTTTTTTCTGTGTTTCTTGTTTATCTTTAGTTCTAAATGGCAGATTTTTTATTGCTTGATTAATAATCTTCAGTAGTCGCGTCTTTTCTTCTGAGCCAATTGGTTGAAACTCATCCTCAAGGCGTTTTGAGTGAGATTGTTTAGATAATTCGTAAAGCAGAGTACTAGTTGCGTGGCTAATGTTCATAATAGGATATTTTTTGTCAGTGGGTACGTGTACAATGAAATCACAAAGTTCTAGCTCTTTGTTTAGCAATCCAGAGGATTCCCTTCCAATAATAAGTGCGACTTTCTTTCCTTTAACTTGACTTAATCGTTTTGCTAAACTTTCAATCTGTATAGGCGTTCTCGTTATGTTGTAGTCAGAACCTAGTTTTCCTGTTGTACCAATAACATAATCAAACTTTTTTAGTTTGTTAAACGTAGTCTTCTTTGCTTTAGTTAGGATTTCTTGAGAATGTTTTGCTCGATTTCTTGCGGTTTGAGATAAGTGATTAACTTTAGGATCTAGTAGTAGAAGATTCTTGAAACCAAAGTTTGCCATAGCTCTAGAAATTGCACCGATGTTGCCAGAGTTTCTTGGTTCAACAAGCACCACGTGAAGTGAGTCAGGATTCATCTTATGAATGCAAATGCTATGTTAACTATTATTAGTAGTAAGAAGAACAAACCAGTGTATTTCCAAATGCTGTCTGCAAGTTTCTTTTTCATAACAGCGTATAACCCTTGTTGAAGCATTCTTCCACCATCAATAGGCCCAAGAGGCAGTAAGTTGAACAAACCAATACCGATGTTTAGTAAATATAGCCAGTATAGTAGGCCTAAAAACCAGAGTATAAACTTACCAGTCCACTTACCAAATAAGTTTGCAAACGAATCTTTAATCTTTGATCCTTGTTCTAAGAAAATACCCATGTATGCTTTACTGTTGTTCTCAGGATGTGCATCAAGAGTTACATCAAAGCTCGCTTTATGAGTTATTACAGTTATTTGATCACCAGGTGCATGTCTTAACAGTACATCGGTAAAATTATTTACTGAAACAATATTATAATCATCTATGCCAATAATTTTATCCCCTATAGGAAGATTGTATTTCTCAGCAGGGTATGTATGATTGCCAGGAGTGTAATCTTTTATTACAACACCATCATAATCAACTACACCAGTTGCGACAGGTGTTGCTAATGCAAATAATAGTAATGCGCAAACGATTCCCAACACAATGTTAGCCATAGGACCTGCAGCATATACAGACATTTGCTGTAGCTTAGGTTTTTTTGCTAACTGTTTTTCGTCAGGTTCAACAAATGCGGCAGGGATTATAGGTACGATTGCACCTAAAAAAGCAAATCCGCTAGATTTTATCTTTATAGCATATCTTCTTGCAACGACACCGTGTGCAAACTCATGTATAGTAGCAATAACAAAGATTGAGATTATCCAATATAGAAATGGAACATAGAATCCGCCTTTGACTTTAAATGGTAGAACTAAAGCAACCTGAGATACAGCAGATTCAACAAATAATAATTTTAGAAAACTGTCAATAAGCGAGTATGCAATTAGAATCATTCCAGCAAAACCGAGAACAACACCAATATAACCGGCGACTTTTATGGTTCTAGGAAATTTCTTAGCAAGACCGTCCATAGATTTTAATCCTAACTTAGTCTTGTACATTCCGAAGTACAATACAGGACCAAAAATCTTCTGAATAGTAAACTGTGCACGCTTTATTAGAAAAAATGATAACAATGAGATAAGAAAAACAATGGCAGCCGCGGATTGCAGGTCTATCATCTTATTTTTTACGCACTGTCCTTAATGCTTTTGAGCTGCACTTTCTGCATTTAATCTTGCCTGCAAGTACTTTCAAGTTAGGTGCTCTAACCTTACTCTTACATACTTTACATACGAAGATGTTTTTGAATAATCGTGCATCAGCTTCTGGGAATTTCGCCATATTTAATCACTCTTAATCTGTTTAATGACCTTATCTCCTAGAATGTTCCAATATAATATTTGGCAACCTTCTACGACTTGATCTTTAAATTCATCATCGACCTTCATGTCGAATGTTTCATAGCTCTCTGAGTCCATTACGTTTGCAACATCTCCTGTTACAGACAGAACTTGAGCAGTTCTCTTATCAATCACCGGAACTTCAACTTGATCGTGACCTGGTAAGACCACGTTTCTCTTTTTCTCATCAATTAAACCAACAGCCATCATGTTAACTTTAGCATGACCGTGCTTTCCTGGCCTTGAAGTTGCAGTGCTGGTGACTCTGCATGCCACACCATCAACGATGATATAACTTCCTTTTTGTAAACTTCCAACACTTGCTAACTTTTTCATAATAAACTCCTCCTTTTCACGAAATTAAATCAGGAATATAAATCGTACAAATTATGAGAACTTTGACCCTCATTTATAAATTTATTGGCTCTACTGCTTTGCTGCTAATTTAATGTCCCCAGCCTTTACAGTCTTTCTTCCTGCATGGACTGCAAGCTTAACGGCCTTCTCAGCAATATGTTCAGCAGCTTCTTCAACGACTTGCTTAAGAGCAACCTTTGCCTTGTCTGAGACTCGCTCAGCACCGCCTAGCTTAAGGATCTTCTCCATTGCCGCAAGAGGAAGTAGCCTCTTAGATTGTGTCATCTGTTTATACCCCCAATAGGTTAATTAAGTTAAAATCGCGAAAATCCATTTAAATAGTTTTCGGAAAAAATGGCCGTTTTAGGTTGTTTTGGGCGTGAGAAGGGCAGAATGTGCTTCGTAGAGACAAAAAAGGAGAAACTAGAGTGCTTATCTCTTTAATCCAAAGAAACCTTTGAGCCTGGCTTTTCTAGCAATCTTTGAGAGCTCCTTTTCAATTTGTTCTTGATTTTCATATATTCCTTCCAAAACTTTGAACTTTTTATCATGATAAGTAGTTCTAGAAGAATTTGTTTTAAACTTTCTAACTTTATGTAGTAATTCATGATACATTATGTAATCTAGGTAGTTAAGTTCTTCATTTTCAAAAATTCTACTTACACTAACAGTATCTGTTTTGAAATCATAACTTCCAAGTTTGGTTGTAGAGTGTGATCCCCATTCTAAGTTAGGCATTTCCACTCCGCCCAAAAAATAACGTTCATTAACTCTGTCGAATGACTCTTTAAGATCAGGATCAATGTTATTTTTGGGAATTGCAATGTGTAAATTCTTTATGAAATTGTTGTAGAGATCTATATAATAAGATTTTTTTCTTTTGTTCTTGAACAATTTTAGTAAAAGTTCTTGTATTAAACCAAGTTTAATCTCACCATCAACAGGAAACCATTTTCTGCATAAATTAAACTCAATGTGATTTCCAGAAAGTCTGACGTTAGCCCCATAATCTTTGAATCTTCCAGAATAAATTAGATCTGTCTTGTATTTGAAATCCCTACCAGGATAAAGCTTGTTGTAAGCTTCTTCAATTAGATTCATATCAGTCATAATGTTCTCTACTTTGCTTTAGTTTTTATTATTTTTGAAAACGCAGTTAATTATCTACTACTTAAAGGAATAATTTATAAACCTTGTAAAGCAGTTATTATGGTATGAGCGGCGATGATGGTTCTAATCACCATATAGAAGAAGTAATTAAACAAATGGCCGAGTTGGCAGATTATCAGAAGCATTTCATAAAAGATCTTCCAGACTATTTTCGCAGAGTCAGAATACATCTTGACAGAGTAAAAAGAATTATTCTTCTTACTAAAAGATCTGCAACTAAAAATTATTGGATAGAAGGTGAAGAACTATTTCGTTTAATGAATAAAGTAATCGCAGAAATTGACGCAGATAAGGCATTAATTAATCGAAAAGTCTACGATGAACAGGACGTAGAAGCCAAGTTAGAGAAAGATAAGGATCTTACTAAGGATGAAGAGAATTTAACTTTTGCACTTTATGAATCGCTTAATGACGCAAGATTGGAGAAGGGCCTTACAACTAGAAAAACATTAGAAAAAGTTAAAACGCGATTAAAATTTGCACACAGAAAAGAACAAGTGGTTGATTCTATTGATGTTCATTTGGCAGAACTACTAAATCATTTTCGTGGAGTTGTCGGTTTGATAAGAGATAGAATAAGACTCGAGCTCGATAGTTTGAGGGCGATCGCATCATATAAAGATGCAGAGTTAAAGTTAAATTCACCAGAATGGAGAAAAATTGAGCAATACGCGATTAGACTAAGGAGAACTAATAAGGAATTAACAGAATTCCATCTTGAACTTAAAGAGAATTTCTATAAACCATTTCAAAAATTTCTTGATGATAAGGTTACTGCAGAAGACAGAGTTGCAGAAATTATTTCTGAAAAAAACCAACATTGGTGGAATAAAGTATCAGTATTTAGAAATAAAGTCGATCTTCCAGAGGTATTAAGAGATTATAGAATTATGACTTCACCATCAGAAGTTCTTGATTTCTTTCGTGCTTTACGTAAAAATCATAAGTTTTTGACAAAGAGAGCACGAGCATTCATAACACATGCCGAAAAGGGTGTGTTGCTTAAAGCTAAGAAAGATTCTTTTAGACTTGCCAGACAAGTTGTGTTGGCTCACAGAGACAGATTAACTGGAGCGATATCTCGTCCAGAGTTTGAAGACAGATTGTTTCCCAGCTTTGTTTTAAATTATACTAGAACAGGTAGAGAGTTTTCTTTACTTTTCTTAGATATTGATAACTTTAAAACATTTAATGATCCGGACAAAGGAGGATATGGTCACTCAGTAGGTGATGATGTATTGAGAATGGTTGTTAAAAGTATGGGGGATGCTGTTAGGTTTGAAGCAGACAGAAAAATTGATCCCGTTATTAGATATGGTGGAGAAGAGTTCTTGATATTACTTTCTACAGCAAATAAAAATGCGGCGATAACAGTTGCAAACAGAGTTAGAAAAAGAGTAATGGAAGATAGTAGAAAATTAAATGCAAGAAGATTGAAGAAAAATAAAGAGCCTTGGTATGACCCTTTAGATAAAGATGGTAAGAAACCGGTTACAATTAGTATTGGAGTTGCTACTTTTCCAAGTAGTTGTAACATAAAAGGCGGAGTAGAAGTAATAGCTGGTGCAAATGTTACAAAATTAAGAGAACAAATGGTAAAAGCAGCAGATGGTGCGCTTTACAAAGCAAAAGAAAAGGGCCGAAACAGAGTAGAAGCCGCCTAAGTTACTAATTCTACTTAATTAGTTGTTATTTCTGTCAAGGAACAACTTTATAAATAAGTTTTGTATTGTAGTTCTAGGTATTGGGGGATATCATGACCACAGGACTTGACAAAGTACTAGAGAGCTATGATCTTAGACCAGGCGATAATGTAGATATTTCTTTGTCCGCCAACACTTTAACTCCAAGCGAAGAACTAAACAAGCGCGGAAGTACTTGGACTTTCAGATTAGAGTTGAGAGTTAATGATAAAGATAGAGGCAGGCCCATCGATTTAGCAGATGTGTTGAGAGCTCCAGACGAAAGCTTAGATTATGGCAAGAGTAGTGTACCATTACTTGATGTTGTAGCTGCAATGAAATATCTTGGAATTGTAGGTGCACCAACTCACATACTAGAACCATTTATGGACATACCACCAATAGGTCTTGAAGATAAAATGTCTTCAGATAGTATACTGTATGTTTTTTCAGGTTTGGTAGAATATGCAAGGGCAATTGCAGAAAGAATCAAACCTGCAGAGGGAGATGCTGCATTGTTTAGAGGAAAAGTTCAGTTAACTCCAAGAATTCTTGATAGACTATACAGCCAAGTTGAAGATATTTATAAAGGTCCTAAGGATTTTGCAATGGATGATCTTAGAAATCTAGAAGCCGCATCAGGAATGAGAAGATCTTCTTAAAGATCTACATTATATCTTAGAATAGCAGCAATCATACCCATGTCTCTTAATTGAACACCTTCTCGAGTTTCTGTTGAAATAATCTCAACCGTGGTTCCTTGTTCTGTTGCCATCTCTTCAAACTCTTCAATCTTCTCGTCATCTAAATTTTCAGAGATAAGTAATGAATCGACTGCACCCATCTTTAAATGCTTTTTAACATGATCTTCACCATAGCTAACCATCCCAGGTTTTGTTGCTAGGTAGCCAAAGAATTTTTGCATAATTTGTTTTTCATGTGAGACTTCTTCAGAAGCTAATATGTCAGAACTTTTTTCTAATAATTCTTGTAATCCAAAATCGCCAGTATAACTAAGATCTTTTGTTCCGAGTATCTTTTTCTTCAAATCTCCAGTAAGATAATTCTTTTCCATAAAAGAACTAATAGTTGAACCAGGACCACCAATAATAATACCTTTAAGGTTAGTCATAGTAAGAAATTGATTCTTCATGTACTCTGCAATTTTTTTGTAGTGCTCGAATGCAGCACCATCTCTTAGTCTTTCAAATCTTTGTGCAGATTGACCACCAGTTTTGTGTTTACCAGGAACTTCGGAATGAGTAGATTGAAGAGGAATTATTGTTTTTCCTTTAAGCAAAGCAATATCTCCATCTCTTAGATCTAAAACCACTAAGCCATAAACTTCTTTGACTTCTATCATGTCTTCTAGTGCTTCAAGAACAAAAGTTTTATCGCATCTGTAAATACGTTGATTCAAAGGAACAGGTGGTTCAAAACTCCAAACCTTAACATCGCTTTGCCCTTCACGTTCTGCAACGTTACCTGAGAAAACACATAATCCATTTTCAGGAGTTTTTTTGTACAACTTAAGATGTTGTATCATTCTTTCCAAACCATCAACCACATTCTTTCTAGTAGATGCGGACTTAATGTTTGTAGCAGTGCCTTGCTCTTGTTGTAAATGAGAAATAATCTTGTTAAGATCATATCCTGCAGGAACATATACTGTAACAAGCTCGGTATGTCTACCTCGATAAGTGGAAAGCTCCTTTATTAGCTTCTTTAACTTGTATTGCTCTTTTGCAGATATTGACATTTTAGCCTCTTTATAGGTGGAAAACAAGGGTCTTTATAAATATTCGCCCGCTATTATATAGAGATAGTCTCAGGTAAGCAAAAGCTTTAAAAACAGCTAATAAAAACCCTGAAGTATCCGGGGCTATGGTGTAACTTGGTTAGCATTCAAGGTTTGGGACCTTGCGCTGGGGGTTCAAATCCTCCTAGCCCCATAGCATAACATTTATATATGGATTGAAATTTCGCGAGAAGTAGAGCTTAAGGCTCTGAGAAGGTAAAAAATGGCGGTTCCTAAAGAATTATCATCAGCAAAGCGGTTTGGACCAAGATATGGCCGAACTTTAAGAAATAAACTTTCTAAAGTAGAGAGTCAGCATAAAGGTAAAAAGAAATGTCCTTTCTGTACTTGGCAAAAACTTAAGAGATTGGCTGCAGGTATCTGGCAGTGCGACAAATGCGATAAAAAATTCGCAGCTAAAGCTTACAGTCCTAAAGTTCAGAGATAACTGAGCTTGGTTCATACTAAAAATGGTCGAATATAAATGCTTTCAATGTAATAAACAAGTCGGTCTCGAATATTTGAGAAAGAAAATCAGATGTCCGTACTGTGGTTCTAAGATGTTGTACAAACCTAGAGGCAGAGCTACGGTTGTAAAGGCATTGTAAAATGAAATACAGTGTTGTTGTTAACATCAAAGAAGATGTTGATACCGTTTACAAATGCATGCTGACTGAGATAAGTGAAAGAGAACGATCTCTGTTCACTATAAAGAAAGATGATGATCGTCTCGAGTTTCATGTTGAGGCGAAAGACGCTACAGCGTTACGTGCAACATTAAGTGCAATAACACAGTTGTTGTCTATCTATGAAAAGATGGGGGAAATAAAATGAGTGAAAATAAAGAAGCACAAGAAAAAATCCAACAACTACAACTTATCGAACAAAATCTTCAAAATTTTCTAGTTCAAAAACAATCATTCCAATCTCAGATGTTAGAAGTTGATTCTGCACTAAACGAGATTGAAAAAACTGATGAAGCTTACAAAATTGTAGGTAACATTATGGTTGCTTCTAAGAAAGACGAATTAAAGAAAGATCTCGAAGCTAAAAAAGAGTCAACAGAGCTTAGAATTAAAACAATAGAGACACAGGAAGAAAAGCTTAGAGAAAAAGCAGAAGCCATGCAGAAAGAAGTTCTTGAAAGCATGAAGAAATGAGGCAAGTAAGATGTCATCAGAATCTACATTTATGGACGACCCAATGGTCGGTATTATCGAAGCATTAAGCGAGCTTCAAAACGATACTTCTGTTCCTAGAAATATTAAAAGTAAAATAATGGGCATTATTGGTGTCCTGCAAGACGATTCTGAAGTTTCTATTAGAATAAATAAAGCACTTACTGAACTTGACGATATATCTGAAGATTCAAACATGCAACCGTATACTAGAACTCAGATTTGGAATGTAGTTTCTTTGTTAGAAACAATTTAAGATTTTTTCTTTTTAGAAGTTTTCTTCTTAGCTTTTTTCTTGAATTCCATTTTAACAACTTCTGTTTTAGTTAAAGCAGAGTTTGGAATAAACAAAATGTCTCTATTCTTGGTTTCTACTTTAGTTTCAAGAAGATTAATTTGAGTTATCTTCCCTTCGATGCCTTTAAATTTTATCCAGTCGCCTTCTTTAAGGAATGCGTTTCTAAATATGAAGAATCCAGAGAACGCGTTTGGAATGAAATCTTTTAGTGCTAAGAATACTGAGATAATAATGATCACTATTACTGCCGCACTCAACATGTTTAAGATTGTTGTTGTTAATCCTAATTGGTTTAATGCAGTGATTATTGTAAGAAAATAAATGAAATAAGTTAGAAATCCTGATATGATTTCTTCAATTCTTATGTTAACTCCAGTAGCATTACCTAGAATATTGTTTATTTCTATCTCACTCATTAGTTTCTTGACTACTTTACCAACAAACTTACCTAAAATAAAACCCACCAGAAGTATTACGAGCGCCACTACAATCTTTGCAAAGAATCCTTCAAATAGATCTCTTGCAAATGAAAAAGTCTGTCCAAGCACAGAATACTTGATTGTCTCGTTTATCATTATTTTATTGATTCTTAAAGGGTTTATATATTTTGTGAATCCAGGCTTTTGTGGCAAATATTTAAATAGGGCGTGTTCAGGTTAGAACCTATGGTTGACTATCTTGAAAAGGTAAAGGATCTAGAGAAAGAGCTTTCTACTATGCAGTACAATAAACGTACTCAGCACCATTATGGGTTGGTACGTGCCAAGATTGCTCGTTTGAAGGATCAGGAAAGATCAAGAAGTTCAGGTGGCAAGAAAGGTTCAGGTTATTGTGTTAGAAAATCAGGAGATGGTACTGTTATTCTAATTGGTTTTCCCAGTTCAGGTAAGTCAAGTTTGTTGAATCAATTGACTGATGCCGAATCTCTAGTTGGAGATTATGAATTTACAACGCTGGATGTAGTTCCAGGTTTGCTTGAATATAAAGATGCAAAAATACAGATATTAGATGTTCCCGGTATAGTGCAAGGAGCAGCAATGGGTAGAGGTAGAGGTAAAGAAGTTTTATCTGTTGTGCAAAATGCAGATTTAGTATTAGTATTGTTGGATCCTTTGCGTCCTGCAGCGCATAAAGTAATTTTGCGCGAGATATATGATTCTAATGTTAGAGTGAATAAAGAAAAACCTGACGTTGTTATTAAGAAGAAAGCTAAAGGCGGAATAAGTATAGGTAAAACAGTTAGGTTGCCTAAGTTAAGTAATGATACTATAAAATCAATTCTTAAAGAATTTAGACTTAATAATGCAGATGTTGTAATTAGATCTGTGATTGATGCAGATGAAATGATTGATATAATTGAAGGTAATAAAAAGTATATTCCTATGTTGACTGTGATGAACAAAATTGACTTGGTAGATGATGAGAGATTAGAAGAATTGAACCAAGAATTAAATCCTGACTTGTGTATTTCTGCAAAGAGTGGAGTTGGAATAGATGAACTTAAGGAAATGATTTTCTCTAACTTAGATTTTATGAGAATATATTGTAAAGAAGTAGGTAAAAAAGCAGATATGGGGGAACCTTTGATTATGACTGTAGGTTCTAATATTGAAGCAATGTGTAGAAAGTTGCACAAGGATTTTGTGAAGAAGTTTAAACATTCAAAAGTATGGGGACCATCAGCTAAATTTCCCGGACAGAGATTAATGAAGAAACATATTTTGCAAGATCAAGATATTGTTGAGATACATTTGAAATGAAATTAGATATTCCATTCTACAAGAACGATAATGACGGTAAACAGTGCATGCAGGTTGCTATGAAGTGCGTTATTGAATACTTTCTAGATACTAAAATTTCTTTAGATGAATTAGATAAACTTACTAAACGTAAAGAAGGACTTTGGACTTGGACTTCTCAAATTGTAACTGTTTTGCACAATAGGAGTTTGAAAGTTAAATATTATTCTAAAACAGATTTAGAACCTTTTCTAGAAGGAGAGCCATTTATACTAAAGCACTTTGGTAATGACGCAAAAACTGTTTTGAAGTTTACTGACTTGCCAGTTGTTTTAGAATCCATACAAGAGCTTTTGAAGTATGATGTATTTGAGAAAAGAATTCTATCACTGAACGAAATTGAATCTGAAATTGAAAATGGCCATGTGCCGTTGGTTCTGATTGATCATAATGTCTTGGCAGAAATAGATGGCGAGTATCAAGGTCATTTTGTTGTTCTAACAGGCTATGATGAATCTAACCTCTATTATCACGAGTCAGGTCCAAAGGGTGCTGAACCTCATAAAAAAGTTGATAAAACTCTTTTTGAGAAAGCTATGAATGCGAATGGCACAGATAATGATTGCGTTATTGTTTATGGTAAGAAATAGTCAATCACTTTTTTTATTGTTTCTTATTAAGAAAATGAATCCTATAATTAATAGAATGATTGATGGCCAGAGAGTTATGAATGCTAATAATCCTAAGCCAATGGGATTTGGGTTGTCTAAAATCCCTATGATCGATAATAATATTACTATTAAAAGTGGACCTACCCCGAGTATTAGTAAAGCCAAACCAATGCTAAGTATCCAGTTTTTCTTGAAAAAGTTCACGAGTTGTGGAGATCCTTTAAGGTTATAAAACCATTGAACATAACAAAAAATGAGCCACACCCTCCTATTCACCACTTTTCAGTGGCGTTTTGGCGAAACATTTATAATCTGCGAATTTTTGAGACACAGCGTTTCTATCCCTATATTTTGGCTATTTGAGAGAACTAAGAAATAAGAGGTTCGGAAAAAATGGCTAGAATACGTAAAAATATCTTTGAAGAGCTAGAAAAAGTTAAAAAATTAGTAGAAGTTCACTTTCCCGAGATAGAAATTCGGGAATTGTGTAAACTTTTGGGAAAAATTGGAACATACCATTACAACAAAAAGAAAATAATGTTGTTAGGGAAAGATAAATTAGTGTATAATACTTTGATAGAAAATTCTTACAATCCCTACACAGTTTACCGCTGGGCTTTATTGAAGCGTGTTCCTGAAGACATTAGATTTCAGTTAAGGAATCATAACTTAAGTCAGAAGAAAGCCAGTAAGCTATTCTTTGAGCGAAGACACGAAACAGAAACTAGTTTACAGCTAAGCATTAAGCAATTAGGCTTACAATTAGTTAGAGGTATGTAAGATGGTGAATTTCAGAAAAATTAAAGAAAAAGAGAGAAAATTACCTAACATATTAAACAAGAAACAATTAACTTCTTTATTCACTTACATTAAAGAAACAGACGTGTTTATTGCCTGTTTAATCGCTCTCTGTTGCGGTCTAAGAATAAGTGAAGTTTGTAGTCTCAGAAAGAGGGATATTGACTTTGAGAACGAGAAAATCAAAGTTGTGCAGGGAAAAGGAAGCAAAGACAGATATGTAATGCTTCCTGAGAAACTTAAACCAATTTTAAAGAAATGGTTTAGAATCAACGAGAAAGATTTTGTTATTGCTGGAATGTATAATGAAAAAGTTTCCCCTGCGATATTATCTAATAAGTTTAGGAAATATTTGAAGCAGGCAGAATTGTTGATTAAAACTGAAGTGACAAGTCACGGACAGCAAAGACACGCCTATAGTTTTCATACTCTTAGACATACTTACGCCACTTTTCTTTTAGAGAAAGGTGTTGATCTTTATTATGTGCAACGTGCTTTAGGTCATGCAGATATTCACACAACCCAAATTTATACCCACATCAGCAACAAAGACTTACAGAATAAGATTAATGGTGCTTTTGGAAAAAGCAAGAAGAAAATGAATCATAACATCACTGATCCTGTTCAGTTATTGCAGTTAAAGTTTGCTAATGATGAATTAAGTCTGGAAGAATATCAGAATAAACTAAACATACTTAGTCAAGTGGGTGGGTTTGTTTAGAGCGGGAACAAACAGAAGATTTTAATATAATTAGAATAACACTAAAGAAAAGATGAAAGAATCTGAAACTTTGGAATTGAAAAGGTCTTTAGCAGAGACTAATGAAATTCTAGAAACCATCTCAGCTTTTTCAAATTCTAAAGGCGGAGAAATCTTAGTCGGTATTGAAGAAAATAAAGATGGTTCTGTTAAAGAAGTTGTTGGAATGGAAATTAAGGGCAAAGAGATTGAAAATTTAACTAATGAAATTAAACAAAATACTGACCCAACTATATTTCCATCAGTTGAAATAAATGAAATGCAAGGAAAAGAGATTTTGTCTATCAAAGTAGAGGAAAGCCCTTTCAAGCCAGTGTTTGCTAAGAGGAGTGCTTTTAAGCGGGTGGGAAAAACAAATAGAAAACTTACTTCAGAAGAAATAAGAAAACTAGCTAAAGAGAGTGTTGGGTTTAATATTACAGAATTAGTTTGTAAAGAAGCAACTCTAAAAGATATTGATGAAGAGAAAGTGCAGTGGTTTGTTAGAGAATCAAAAAAGCAAAGAAACTCAAATCTTGAGGAAGGGCTTCCAATAAAAGAAACACTTATGAGACTAAACTTATTGAAAAATGAAAAATTAACGAATGCAGCGATTTTATTGTTTGCTAAAAGTCCGCAGAAATTTTTCTTACAAGCAGAAGTAAAAGGAGTGCGGTTTAAAGGGATTAAGCCAGTTAAACCATTTATTGACTTTGAAGTTATTTCAGGAAATATTATTGATCAAGTCATGGAAGCAGAGAGATTTGTACTAAAAAACATTAGAAAATCTGTTGAACTTGTTCCTGGAGAAATTCAAAGGAAAGAAAAATATGAATTTCCACCAGATGCAATCAGAGAAGCTATTGTGAATGCCATTGCTCACCGAGATTATGAAAGTTCATCTCATGTTCAGATTAGAATTTTTGACGATAGGATAGAATTTCTTAATCCTGGGAGACTTCCAAAGGAATTGACGGTGGAGGATTTGGAAAGACAACATCGTTCAATCCCAAGAAATCCTTTTATTGCTAAACAATTTTATATGATTAACTTTGTTGAAGAATTAGGAACTGGAACAAATGATATCATTAATGCTTGTGTGAAAAACGGATTACCAGAACCTCATTTTGAAGAAAAAGCAGGTGGTCTCGTTGTAACACTAAGGAAATACAGAATTAGTGACGAAATTTTGGCTGACTTGAATGAAAGACAAAGAAAAGCGATTAAGTTCCTCATTAAAAACAAGAAAATTACTAATAAAGATTATCAAGACTTGTGTGTTGGAGTTTCAAGAAAAACACTCACTCGAGATTTACAACAATTAGTAAAGAAACAAGTAATTAAGCAAAAGGGCGAACGGAAAGGAGCCTATTATGAACTCAATTAATCTTATGGGACATTTATGAGACATTTATGGGTCATTGACCCAGAATGAGAATCTATAATATCAACCTATATTTCTCTTAAGCAACTTCCCCCCAAAAGAATATTATGGGGGTAGAAAAAACTCTACCCTTTTGCAGTACGTATCATTGAAACACACATTGCCACAATAATACTTGTTCCAGAGACAGCCATCAAACCAATCACACCCAAAGCTGTCCTAAGTATTTCTCCAACAAACACTGTTAGATGATTGCCAATAATAGCAAACAACCCCACAATACCTCCTGCCAGTGCTACTAACAAAAACCAAGCACTTGAATAATGGTCGTCTATTTCCATATTTATCTACCTCCGTATATTAGATATGTTTTCACCGTAATATATCCATATATAATTCGCCTGTGAGAACGTCCCAAAGCCCAAGATTTTGTGGGCTGGGAGGTTCTCACCGAAAAATTATCGGTCATTCATCGGTTCTTCTGCTGAAATTAATATTTTTTCAATAAACTCCTTTGCTTTCTTAGGTTTCATGCAGAAACTTTTTTTATTGTTAACATACTTGTCATATTTTGCTTCTAGTTTCTTTGGACAGACGAAGATCCATTGGTCAAAGTTCTTATTTAACCACTGGATTTTCGCAGCCAAATAATTTTCTCTATTTGCTCCTGTTTCAACCTCTATTCCCAACTTGAAGTTTTCCAAGAGGAAAACTGCATCAATTCTTCTGCCGTCAATTGTTTCTTCTACATAGATATTATCATGTAACTCAGCAAAGAGGTGCTTCATTACAAAGTGATAATCTGTTTCTCTGGGGTTTTCTTTCCTAATATAAAATCCGCCCCGAAGAAAACCATCTAAGTTAGGTACTCTCACATACTTAAAACCCTGTGCTTTAGCAATTCTTTTTTCATCTTCATCAAACTCATCTGCACGATAGAAATTCTTTTTTAATTTCTCACCCTGAAATTCAATTTTAACTTTCTTTTTCAGTTCAATTTTCTTGTTCTCAATATCATCTCTTACTTCTGCCCAGATTTCTTCCTTTTCTTCATCTTCAAAATGTGGTTGAGTATCTAAGTCATGGGTTCTGTAATACTCAATTGCTTCATCTCGGTTTTCTTTGTATTCCTGTTGTTCACTGAAATAACCTCTTGCTTCCCAAGTGGCTTCACTAATAACTCTTTTTGAATATGTTTTGTCTGTAGGAACTGCTTCTGGGTCTTTCTTTTTTAGTTTGAAATCATATAATTCTTTTACTTTACTCTTGTGTTCTCTTTCTTTTCTTTCCTCTTCCTGACGTTCTCTTTCTTCCTGTTCTAATTTCTGTTGTTTAAGTAATTCCTCTTTTCTTATTTTTCTTTTGATAATATCTTTCTTTTCAGCATAGAATTCTTTTATCTCCTTTTGAAATTCATCCCTAATCTCTGGGCTAATTGCTTCAATTTCTTTTTTAGTTTTGTCTAACTTCTCTCTCATCATTTCAGGAGATAAATTCCCCAGAGTTATTCTTATTAATGCCCGTAGTTTGTTTCGTGTATTTTCTATTCTTTCAATTTCTGCTTCCTTTTTCTCTTTGTTATATTTTATCTTGCGGTAAATGTAACGAATAATCCGATACAAAATAAATAATGAAATTATTGCTACAGCAGTTCTTATTCCAATCAATTTCCAGTTAAGGTTTAGAATTGGGTGAATTATTACCAGAATTTTTTCTTTGTAAAAATAAGTGGGAATTGCTAAAATAACACTTATAGCCAAGATAATTGTAACAATGCCAACAAATTTTTCTTCAGTGTTCATTGTTCCCACACTCGCTTAAAATCTTCTAAAACTCTCGTTCCTGAATAGTTTAGATACATATCTGTTGTCTGAATATGGCTATGCCCGAGAATTCCCTGCAAAGCCCTCACGTTTCCGCCTCTATGTAAATAACAGACAGCGAAAGTATGTCTCAGTACGTGAGGACTTACTTTTTTCATCACTTTGGCTTTTTCTGCTACACGTTTTACTATCTTTTGTATCCATCTGCTTCCGTACTTAATTCTGTGTTTATCTTTGAAATGTTCGGCGAGGTAGAATCTAGTTCTACTGCTCATCGGAATAACTCTTCTTTTTCCACCTTTGCCGATTGTAGTTATACAATCTCTTTGCCAAGAGATTTGGTCTTTCTCTAACTTGGCTAATTCAGAAACTCTCATTCCTGTTTCCAGTAAAACGTTAATTATTAGTGATTCTTCAAACGTTTTACAGGCTTTTCTTAGAACATCTATCTCATAATCCTCTAAAGGTTCTCTTTTATATGTCATGTTAAAGTACCTCCGAGTTTTGTTTTTGTTGGTTATTTGTTGAATATATAATATTTGTACGGCATTTTGTCGGTATTTAACTCTTATGTGCGTCCCGTGCACATAAACCAGAGATTAAAGTTAATTATAAGTCTTGTATATCGTTTGTGTATACAACGTTTATTAATTTTTGAGTCTATCAGGGTCCCTTTTAAACTTTGTAGGACATTTGTAGGACAAAAAATTGTTTATTAATCTTGTAGCCAATTGTGGCTACACTTTTAAGTTTTGTAGGACTATGTGGGGACAAAAGAGTTTATTAATTTTGTACGGAATTTGTACGGAAAGTTCTGTTTAAATAATTCCTGGACTTATAGTGGCCATGTTCTTCGTTTTGTTATCACTATTTAATAACAAAACATTTATAAAGAATTTGCTATTTTTCTATAATAAAGTTATAACAAATGAACAATTATGTGAAAAATGTCAAAAATAAAGACTTTAAAACCGTTGGACTTTGGGAATGTACTTACTACAGAGGAAGCTCTTGCGCAGTTGGAAGGCTATGTTCCAGAGAAATCTCCTCAGGATGATGGTAGAACTCCAACAACTTCTCCACAACCTCCAGGAAATATTCCCGGTTCAGAAAATGTTTCTGGAATTTATAATTTAGTTTCTGGAGACACTTATGCTCTTGGTGTGCATGCCTTAAGAGAAGCCTGTGTTAACGACCCAAATTCTGCTCAGCTTTTGTTTACTAAAGATGATGGCAGTGAAATCTATCGCCCTTTAACTTTTAAAGAAACTATTAGGGCAAGAGTTGATGACTTTAATACTTCTGTTGCTGAAAACGGAGAAGAACGTTCTCTTGATGAACGTTTAAAATTATATGCCCACTATATTGATTCTTGTACAAGTATAGCTTACAAAGCAGAAACAACCAAATTCAAAGTAATTCCAGTGTGTAAAAAACTGATTACTATTGATTCAAGTTTTAATGAAAATTTTTTACCAGTGGATTATGATACGTTGTCTGGTGTTGAATTAGATAGTAGCAATGAGAAATATGATCAATCATTAACTAAACAGGAAATTGAAAATCATTCTGGTTGGCGTACTGCTCTTGAAGATGATTTAGATTTGTTGAAAGAATATCGTAATATCGTTTTTGAAGCTTTGAAAGATTCTGAAGGAAACCAGCCAGAAAAAGCAATGGGCTTTTATGTGATGGGGAATACTGCTCAAGACCAATTGAGGGCGTTGTTCGTTGATTATCTAAATAGCAATTCGAATGCAGGTGGTAGCGTTAGCCTATACGATAGCGGGTCTTTTCTCCAAGTAGCCCCCTCGAAGACGCCGTAGGCAGTCGCGCGAAAAAATCATGATATAAAACAAAACGAAAATGAATTTAACAATAACTAAAAAAATAGCAAAACAGGGAAAGAACTTAGTACTTATTATTCCTAGAAATCTTCATCCATTTTTGAATGGTGGAGATTTAGTTGAAGTAAATTTCACTAAATTACAACCAGAGGTTAAAAATGAATGAATTGACTTACGATGAATTGAAATTTCCTAATTATGTGAATAGTAATACTGCTATTCGTTTAAGGGCAAAAGTTGGCGAGCCAGAACTAGATAGAGAAGGAAAAGATGCAAGACCCTTAAAAACTTTAGAATTAACTTTATCTGATGTGGTTTATGCTGCTGAATTAGCAGGATTAAACATGTTATTTGTTTCTGATACTGGGAGAGGTAAAACTCAATTAATGAGTGATGTTGCCTGGCATCATTATGGTGGAGACCAAGAAACTGGACAGGCTAACTGGGCTGATGGACGTCCAAGTTTTGATATTACTGATTTGTTTGAAAGGACAAGAGTAGATTTAGATTCAGGCAAATTTGACAGCGATACTGCCAGACAAGTTAAAGAAGAACGAGTTAAAAGATTATTTTTCGGGGTTGATGAGATTAATCGTGCTCCTGGCCCAAAACAAAACGAGTTTTTTGATTTAGCTGATGGTAAATATACTTTTAACGGAAAAAGATTGAATTTGGGAGAAGATGGATATGCTCTTTTCATGGCTACTGCTAACTTAAACAAACTGAACGGAGATTTTTCAGGAACTTTCGAGTTAGACCGTGCTTTACTGAACAGAGCACACTTAACTTTTGATTTAGATCATCCTAATTTCAGGCCAACCCCTGAAGATGAGATGGTGATTGAAGAAAGGAAAGCTAATCCTAAAGTGGATTTAGCTCCTGCTCAGGACTTAACTGGTAAGATATTAACTATTAACAAAAAAATTTTGACTGCTGCCAAGCAGTTAGACCCTTATTTTACTGCTTTTAGGTTTTTAGTGGGCAGAGGATTAGATTATTGTGATACCGATAAGTATAAAGAAAAAGGAGCCGCTTTTCCGATGCTTTGCAATGAATGTGGATATACTGGCAAAGATTTGTGTTCAATGATTAAAGGTTCTTCTGAAAGAAGTATTCCAGCAGTAAAAACTTTAGCTTATGCTTTATCTTACCTTGCTGAATTGAAATTAGGAGAGAAAGTAGAGATTGACCCTCTTGATGCTGTTTTACAAGCTTTTAGATTCACTACTTATCACGGCAATCTTAATGAACTGGTTGCTCAGGAAGAATATGCTGCTCGTAATCAGACAATGATGGATGAAACAGTAGAAAAATTGTCTGGAGTAGTTAACACTTTAAGGGATTATTTGCCAATGATGATTGCAGGGCAAGACCCAACAATTATTAGTTATCAGTTTCAGGGCAACAGAGTTAAAGCACCAAAAGATCAAAAAACTGTTCAGGCGTTAAATAAAGCAAATATTTCTTTCCAAGAAACAAATCTAAAGAAAGAATTGAAAGAGAAAGGCTTAGGAGTTGACTGGGTTGATCCTTATGTTAAAAGAATGAAAGAATTAAAATGACCATCAAAACTTTAAAACCTTTGGACTTTGGAAATAGAAGAGTACTTACTACAGAGGAAGCTCTTGCACAGTTGGAAGGTTATGTGCCAGAAAAGCCTCCTCAGAATCCAACTAATCCACCTATTGACCCAGACCCAGACCCAAATGGTGATTTAGAAGGTTCAGTGGAGATTACTGGCAGTCATATCTTAATGCCACAAACAAGTACTTATGCATTAGGTGTTCAAGCGTTAAGAGATGTTTACTCTGAAGGAAAATGTCCAGATCATCCAGTTATTGAGATTGCAGGAAGTAGAATTGTTCGCCCTTTAACTTTCAAAGAAAATATTGAAGCGAGAGTTAATGATTATAAAACTTTAACTAATCCCGATGGTTCTGAAAGAACCAAAGAGGAAAGGTTAAGATTATTTAATCGTTGGTTGGACTCTAGTTGTGGGATCGCCTACAAAGCAGGCACAACCAAATTCAAAATCATTCCTGTTTGTAAAGAATTGATTGAAGTTGTTAAAAATTTTAATGGAGAATATCTTCCAATAAATTATGATAAGGTTGTGGGCACAGAATTAGATAGAAGTAATGCCAAATATGACACGCTATTAACAAAAGCAGAAGTTATTGAACATCCTGCTTGGAGAACAGCAGTTGAAGATGATAAAGAATTGTTAAAAGATTATGCAGATATTATTTTTACAGAGAAAAAAAGTGCAAATAAACTAATGAGTTTTTGGACGAGAAGTAATATTGCTCAAGATCAATTAAGGGCGTTGTTCGTTGATAATCTAAATGACAATTCAAGTGCAAATGGTAGCGATTACCTAAGCAATTACGGGTCTTTTCTCCAAGTAGCCCCCTCAAAGAAGCCGTAGGCAGTCGCGCGAAAAAATCATGATATAAAATAAAGTGAAACAAAATGACAATCAAAACATTAAAACCGTTGGACTTTGGACGTAGAAGAGTGCTTACTACAGAGGAAGCTCTTGCGCAGTTGGAAGGTTATGTTCCAGAAAAACTTCCTGAAAACCAACCTCCGATTAATCCGCCACAACCCCCAGGAAATATTCAGGGTTCAGAAAGTATTTCTGGGAATTATATTTTAATGGCGAAAACAAACACTTATGCTTTGGGTGTTCAAGCTTTAAGAGATGTCTATGCCAGAGGAGAATGTCCAGGCCATCTGACTGTTGAAATTGAGGGAAGTAAACTAGTTAGACCTTTAACTTTTAAAGAAAATTTAGAAGCCAGAATTAATGATTATGAAACTTTAACTAATTCAGATGGTTCTGAAAGAACTAAAGAAGAAAGATTAAAGTTGTTTACAGAAAGATGGCTAGACTCTTGTACAGGAGTTGCTTATAAAGCAGAAACCACTAAATTTAAATTAATTCCTGTTTGCAGAGAATTAGTTACTATTGACAAAGATTTTAATGACAGTTACTTAACTGTTGATTATAATTCAATAGCAGGAGTGGAATTAGATAGTAGTCAAGAAGGAGTAAAATACAGACCAGTATTAACTCAAGCAGAGGTTTTAGAACATCCAGCTTGGCTTACGGCTGTAGAGGAAGACAGAACATTATTAGAAAATTATACCCAGATTGTATTTTCAGAATTGAAAGAGAAATATAACCGAGATACAGGAATGGGATTTTGGGTAAGAACTGAAAACATTACAGAAAATGAGTTAAGGGCGTTGTTCGTTGATTATCTTAATGACAATTCAGATGCTAATGGTAACAATAACCTAAGCAGTAACGGGTCTTTTCTCCAAGTAGCCCCACCGAAAACGCCGTAGGCGGTCGCGCTCGAAAATCACAATCATAAAAAATAAAAAAATGGATTTAGCAGAACTTACAGAGGAAATCAAAGAACAGGAAACCGCAAGGTTTGATTACAAAGGAGAAGTTTCTATTAGAGAAATCTCTAAAAAACCTAGTTTTTCTGGTTGTATGGACTTGTTAACTACCGCAAAGGTAGAGCTAGGTTATAATCCAGAATATGTTGAGAAATCTGAGCATTTAGAAAAAATAGTGGCTCATCCATTTAAAGAAGCATTTACTGCCATTCAAAGGCATGAGTTAAATCATAAAGGTGGTGGAAATTTTCAGGGTTGTCCTAGAAAAATTGATTTACACGTTGAAAACATCTTGGAGCCAGTATCAGAAACTTTAAGAGAATTAGGTTTTCCTAACATGTTAGTAAATGAAAATCAAACCCTCTACGCATATATGGCTAATTTAATAGAAGATATTTTTGACAATTCTGAATTAGGCAATAGTTCAGACCATGTTGGGATGTTTTTATGTTATAAAGATGATGCAGAAAACTCTCCACACGTTAAAGATAAAAAATTATCACCATTGTTTGATGCATTTGTGCAATTACAACAAATTTTTTATGGTGGTAAAAGAAGCAGGAAGCTATTACAGGAACATTATTCTGGAGAAGAGAAAGTTCAAACCACATTAGACAATTTTATGCAACGTTCTGGATTAAGCGAGTTACAAAAAGAAGGTTTTACCAGAAAAGAAGAGAAAAAGTTAGTTCTTGACAGAAAAAAAGCAGTAGAATACTGTTTAGATGAAACTAACTGGTCAGAATTATCAAGAATCTTAACTGAAGAGTTTGCTAAATTGATTGATAAGGATAAACTTCCTCAGCCAGAATATGTTAAAGTCACTTTTACTCCATTAAAAGGAGAAGCTGATGGTTTCTCTGATGAGATGGATCATAAAGAAACTAAAATGAAATTTGTTTGGAAGAAATATCAAAAGGGCAAAGAAGCTTCTTTAGGATTTCAACCGCCTGCTTATTTGGATGATTTTGAATCTTTAGATTTAGTTTACCAAAGGTTAGCCAGAAATCTGGAAATTAAAACTCGTGCTTCAACAAGAACAACCACAATGCCGATAATGTGGTATGGTAAAAGGGAATTTGATCTCCAGAAAGACAAATTATCTAAAGCCAGAGTTGGTTTTGGAAAGAAAGGAAAATTAGAATTAAGTGTTAAACGATACCATGAGGATCATCCAATTGAATATACAGAAAGGAAAAGAAGTTTGCCGGAAATAAAGTTTGTGATGTTAGACACTTCTGGTTCGATGGCTTGGCCTGTAGAGGGAGATGATTCTGGCATGGTTATGAATCCTTGGGCAGATGAAGAAAGGCAATGGGGAAATAACAGCAGATATCATCATGCTTTGGTTGCCTGGTATGGATTACAGGAATTGTTAAGGAAACAAGGAACCTTAAAACATACTTCAGTTAAATTAGCAAATTATTCAAGTTCAACTAAAACTGCTTCTAATTTAAGAGAAGCAAGGAAACTGGCTTTAACTCCTCAGTTTGGTGGTACTTCATTAAGCATGGATGCAATTAATGACATGTTTGGCAGAGAACAATTAGTGTTTTCTTTATCAGATGGAGATGTTACTAACTGGAGTAGTATTAAAGATGATTATATTAAAAGAGCTAAACAAAACCATTATTTTCATTTACAGATCGGTTCGCCAACAGCAATGTCGCAAGATTTAGAAAATGCGGGGTTAGTTGTTAAATATGATAATGGAAAAAACTTAGGTAAATTGGTGATTGATTTAACCAGACCTTATATTACAAGAAGTAAAACAAAATGACTATAAAAACTTTAAAACCATTGGACTTTGGAAATAGAAGAGTGCTTACTACAGAGGAAGCTCTTGCACAGTTGGAAGGCTATGTTCCAGAGAAAACTCCTCAGAATCCACCTACTGACCCAGACCCAGAACCAAATGGTAATTTAGAAGGTTCAGTGGAGATTAGTGGTGATTACATCCTGATGCCTAAAGCTAACACTAAGGCCTTAGGAATTCACGCATTGAGAGAATCCTGTGAAAAGGAAAGCAGTTCTGCTCATCCTCAGTTTGTTAGAACTGATGGCAGTAAAATTTATCGTCCTTTGACATTTAAAGAAGATATAGAAGCGAGAGTTAATGATTATGAAAGCAATAAAGATACTGATACAAGAGATAACGCTAAAAATAGATTACGTTTATTCAATCGTTGGATAGATTCCTGCACAGGAGTTGCTTACAAAGCAGGCACAACTAAATTTAAATTAATTCCTCAATGTGAACCATTGATTGAAATTGCTAAAGATTTTAATAGTGCGTTTATGGTAATTGATTATGATTCAATAGCAGGAGTAGAGTTGAACAGCAGTAGTGGAAAATATAATGAAAGATTAACAAAAGCAGAAGTTATTGAACATCCTGCTTGGCGAGCAGCAGTTGAAGATGATAAAAAATTATTAGAAACTTATGCCGAGATTGTTTTTACAGAGTATGCACAACAATATCCTGACCGAGATGCAAGTAAATTAATGAGATTTTGGGTTACAAGTAATACTGCTCAAGATCAACTAAGGGCGTTGTTCGTTAATATTCTAAATAACATTTCAGATGCAAATGGTGGCAATGACCTAGACATTAACGGGTCTTTTCTCCAAGTAGCCCCACCGAAGACGCCGTAGGCAGTCGCGCGAAAAATTTAGCCACTCAAATTTAGAAAGCTTTTTATTCTTGTTAGTATTTTCAATAAATAGGCCTTGCGTTGCTTCTTTATGAGAAGTAATGGAAGTGCTTGGGCTACACGTCCTTTCGCTACGACAAACTAATATCTGTTTGTCATAAAATTCAATCACGACACCTAATGCGTGAAGTGGTGGTGCATTCAACTAGGCGAGAGGGCTACTGAGGAGGGCGTTGTTCGTTAATAATCTAAATAACAATTCAAATGCAAATGGTAACAATAACCTAAACAATAACGGGTCTTTTCTCCAAATAACCCCAGCACTACGCAAGGCTTTTATGCTTATTCTAATAGTGGCTTATTATTACTCAAAGAGGTAGTTTTTATGGAAAATCTTTATTCAAAGCTTTGTGCTTATCAAAATCTTAAACTTGCTTTCAAGAATGCAAGAAAAGGCAAAACTCTGAAATCTTATGTTACTGAATTTGAGGAGAATTTAGAAGAAAATTTATCAAAGTTAAGAAGTGAATTGATTTTCCACATCTACAAACCAAAACCTTTAGAAAATTTTATTCTGCGTGATCCAAAAACAAGAAAAATTAGTAAATCTGCTTTTCGTGATAGAATCGTTCATCACGCATTATGTAACATAATCACCCCAATCCTAGAAAAAGAGTTTATTTATGATTCCTATGCCAACAGAATTGGCAAAGGAACTTTTAAGGCAATAAAAAGGTTTAATTATTTTGCTAGAAAAGTGTCTAAGAATCATACAAGAATTGCTTATGCTTTGAAAGTAGATATTAAACATTATTTTGAAGATGTTAATCATAGTATTTTGATTTCAATTCTCAAAAGAAAAATTGAAGATGAAAGAGTATTTTGGTTAATAAAAACTATTTTAACAAATTACAAAACAAAAGTGAAAGGCAAAGGTATGCCTCTTGGCAATCTAACTTCTCAATTTTTTGCTAATGTTTATCTTAATGAATTAGATCAGTTTATGAAACACAAACTAAGAGCAAAGTATTACATTAGGTATGTTGATGATTTTGTTATTTTTGATGCATCTAAGAAGAAACTACAAGATTACAAATTAAAAATCGATAAATTCTTACAAGAAAAGTTATCTTTACAAGCACATCCAGAGAAATCTAGGATCATCCTGCTCCAAAAAGGAGTTGAATTTTTAGGATTAAGAATATTTCCATACCATAAACTTCTCAAAAAGAAGAATTTAGGGAAGTTTGAAAGGAAACTTAAAGAATTGTTGTTTGAATATAACTTAAAATTAACTGAGTACGACCAAATTTATGATTTTCTGGAAGGTTGGTGTGCTTATGCTAAGAATGCTAACACTTACAAACTTAGGGAAAAGATATTAGAACAAACGGAAAATAAGTTTGTAGGTGAAATTTCAACAAAAGAAGTTAACAGATTGATGAAAACAAAAAGATTAAAGGCTCAAAAAATTACAAAATAAAGGATGGATTTAAATATCACTTAATCATTCAATAGAAGTATTACTTCATAATTGGAGTAATAAATAACACTTTCAAATTGAGCCAAAAGAGGAAGAAATGAATTCGCAAAAATATCTAACAACAAAAAGCGAATTATTAGCTAAAACTTAAAGATTCTGCAGTTTGAGGGCAGTCATCACTGGAAAGTAACGTCTGTTCAGAAACATTTATAAATCCCTTATAATACCCTAATTCTATGAAAACGCGCGTTTTTAATGATTCAGACATCCACGATTATGCCCTAAATAGGCTTTTTGGTAGCAATGTTTCTGTAGATGATGTTAGCAGAATAGAGTTGCATAATGGTATTCTTCCTTCTGAATTAGAATCACTAGTCTCAACAAGAATGGGAGATGGTGTTACAGTAGTAAATCAAAGAAACGGAAGAGAACCTATTTTGTTTCATTCAGGTGTTTTGTTTATTCCACAATACAGTGGTTTTGGAAGAAGAGAAAGATATGAAGAAATGATTGAAGCGTTTGTTCAGATTAGCGGTAAAGATATTAAATTTGAATCAAAAGAAAGAAAAGATGATCCAAGAGAAACTAATGTTGCATTTGATAATTTAGCATATGATTTTACAATGGGACTTTTTGTTCCTTCTGAAAGATATGATGCCTGGAGAATTTTTCCTGAACATGACATTGGTGAAATAAGAAAAATCATCTTTGGTCCTACTAGTGCTGTTGCAAAGCAATCAGATGTTGTTGCTAAAGGAGAGAGTGAATATTTAGATGCACAAATCATTGAAGTTGAAGGTGAAAGAATTCTAAACTTAGGTTATGTTTATTCTGATCAAGTTGGAATATTGTTAGATAAGATTACAAGAGAGTATGACGCTATTGGAAGAAGAAATGGCGGAGTGGCTCTAAGAGTTGGTATGCTAGGTCGAGTTGGAGGATTAGCATATGGAATGCAAAGACATGATTTGGTTTTCCCTCATGGCATAATTGATGAAGTTGATCTAGAAACTCTAGACGGCTCAAAGGTGTATCCAATACATAACAGAATGATTGGAGAGAATGGACATAGAGGAGTTAACTTGAATGTTACTAGTGTAATAAACGAATCTCCTGAAGATCTTAGGCTTGCAAGAGATCTAGGTTGTGTATGTGTAGAGATGGAAGTTAGAGAGAGTGTAGAAGCAATCAATAGAGCAAGACGTCGTTATCATAATAATCTTAATGTTGGTTTTGGTTTTGTAGGTCATGTATCTGATTTGCCTTTGCAAGGAGATACTTTAGCTAAAGAGTTAGATTCAGATAAAGGAGAACGGAATGCGGTTCGTGCGGTGTTGTACGGATTGACTCATTAATTTCTTAATTGTCCTAGCGCAATTAAAGGCGTGCCAGATTTTATTATCAGTTCTTTTCCTAAAGTGAAGTCGTATTCTAAATGATTTCCATCAACATATAATGTACCTTGTCTTGTTAGTGAATGTACTTGTAGTTGTTCAGCATATTGAGGTGTAGCGTTTCTTGTTCCTCGATGTACATATTGTAGTTTAGTGGATTCTAAGGGCATTACTTTTCCGTTTTCTTCATACATCCACCCAGTTGAGCCAGCAGCGGTGCATACAAGTAATCCGGAGTTTTTGTATTCTTTTGTATTTAGAATATACCGAGTTGTTGCTGCAGGGTTAGAGTGTGCTACTAAAACATCATTTAACGCTAATTGTTGCAGAGGTTTACCCTCTAGTGTTAATTCTAGCCTACTGAGTTCGTTACGTTTTGCGGTTTCTATGTTTTGCCATGCTTGTTCAAACTTTTCTCTATTTGTTGACATAAAAAAACCAACACTATTTTGTGGATCAGAATTTACCCCTAAAACCGGAGTCGTTGTTACGTAATGAGATACTTCTAGAAAAGTACCATCTCCACCAACGGCAATTACTAGATCTTCATCTACTTGTTCTAGATCTGCACGATAAATGGCTCTGTGTTGTACCCCAGATCGTTGCAATACATCTAAAACATGATCTAGGGTTCTTCTTTGAGTATCAGCACTAGTTCTCATGGTTTTTACATCCGAGTTTGTGCTTTTGAGAAAATCTCTAACATCTTTGTCGGGTGAATTTCCGTATAGTTCGAAACTGCTTTTTTTGTATACAACTAATGCAGAGTTCATAAATTATTACCTCTTAGAATTGAGTCTAGAAATGTTCTACTAAAGTCTCTTGAAACATGGGTTGTTACTGAAGTTCTTTGCGCGGCGTAACATACTTGAGAGGTTACTCTTTGATCTATATGATGATGCACAGTTAAAGGGTCATAAAGATATGCAACAGGATAAGAGATGTAATCCATCCATTCCTGTGCTGCCGCTGCAAGATATTTCACGGCTTGCGAAGGATGTTTTCCCATTTGCTGCAGATCTTCGGAAGTTAGAAAATTAAGTTTACACACTCCAGTTGTTACTATTGTTTTGTCAACCTCTGCAGCCATCACAATGTCTACGGCTTCGGGATCAACTTTGAAATTATGAGATCGATAGTTAATGAAATATTCACTCGATCTTACTACGGCATTACCCATTAAGTATAGATGATTGACCGCGCCAGGTAATTCAGGATAAGTTTGAAAGGCTTTTGCAATATTTGTTAGAGGACCAATGGCTGCAATGTTAATATTTCCGCGATTTCTAAGAATTGTTTCCGCTAGCGCATCTATACCGTCACGTTCTATGTCTAGCACATCATCATTTTCTAAAAAGCCTTGTCCTTCTCTGCCAGAGGTGTAAATATGTCTTTGTTTTAGTGGTGTTTCTTCACCCATGTGTACTGGAACATCTTTACCTAATAAGTTGAGAAGTTTTTTTGCAATCTTCGCTCTAGTTTCAGTATCTCCGTGAACGGTTGTGATTAATTCTAAATCTATACCTGATTTAACGGCGTGAGCGATTGCTAGTGCATCGTCAACATCAGTTCCAATATCCGTGTCAATTATTAATTTCATCTTCCCTCGTAAACGTGTCTTCGTTCCTCTTCTGTGCTCTCCCAAGGAGTATAATCAGGGGAGAGTACTGCTAATGTTTCTTCAGCAAATTCTTCTTGAAAGCGTTCCACTAAGCCATTTGTTTTTAGATAATCCGCAACCGGTTCTGGAACCATACATTCCCAATCTCCGTTAGTTGCAAGTTCTATTCGTACTATTGTGGCTTTTACGTCTCGTTTTCTATTTCCGGGAACGGCCTGCACAGGCGTTAGAACTTCATATGTATCTTGCAATAACTCCGCAACATAACCATTACCAGTAACAAAGTGTGTTATTTCGCCAAATTGTTCTACAACTTCTTGTTTCCATTTTGAACCATCTCGGTACTGAGGCAAGTGTGCGTAATCAGGAATTTGTACTAGGGAATAGTTTTGATATTTGGGACCTAGAACCAGGTCAATCATCGCTCTCGATTCATCGGCAGTAAATGGATTTCTCACGTTGTATTGGTTGCTGCTACCAATTCCGATAACGACATGTTCTGCTGTTTCGCATAATGCTTCCAAAGCAGACGCACTTCCGTTATGTAGTGGCTTGAATCTTCCAATAAAACCCACGATCCCTAACTCAGTCATCAGGCATACCCCCTATGTTCCAAATATTTCATTAGAATTCGTTCATGATCAAACACAATTTGTCCTTGACCTAGTAAATCTCTAACTTCATTTATGGTATACAGAGTTGCAGTCTTTGCGTCATCTCCCGCTCTTAGTTCGCCGTATCCTTTTGCAACGTAAGTTACGCTAATCATATGTGCACGAGGATCCCTCAAGGGATCGGAGTGTACACATAGAGGGGATTCAGGAGACTCGAGAATAACTTCTAATCCGGTTTCTTCTTTAGCTTCTTTCGCCGCATTTTCTTCAAGAGAAATTCCTAGTTCAGCAAATCCTCCTGGAAGAGCAATACCGTGCGGTGGATTTTTTCTTGTGATTAATACAATTCCATCTTTATCGCCATTGTTGTATTCAATAACAATATCAGTTGTAGGGATTGGATTTCTGTAAACTTGGATCTTATCTTGAGCGGGCATTTTTACCTCCTTATTGATAAATTAAAGTTACAGGCGCACTAGGTGGATGAATTATTTCCATTTTAGGCGCTGCAACATTTTCGTGTCTTCTGATAACGTCGTCTACCATCTCACTAGTAGTATGATACTTGTGTTCTCCAAAGCTGTCATGATAGAATGCTCTTTGTTGCTTAGCAAGTGGATGTACTTGACCGTGAGTGTAGAGTTCTTCTTGGGTTAGGCCTTGAGCAAGTCCTTCAGTTACAAGTTCTACAAAGTTATACTCATAACCTAAATCTTTGAAATCTGTTTGACCAGGTTCTAATCCCGCAGAGGGTGTTCTGCTGGCCATGTCTTCAAAACCAAGGTAAGATGCCATTTGTCTAACCAGTCGTTTAGGCAAACCAGAAATTGGACTCATGTGTACTGCACCATCACCAAAAAGAGTGTAGTAACCAATTCCAAAATCTTCGTCTTTGTTACCCGTACCTGCAACGGTTTTTCTTTCAGTAGCAGACTTTGTTGAAAGCACGTTGGCTCTAATTCTAGAAGTTAAGTTTCCTCTGTGGAAATTATTTGAGAGTGCTTCAGGATTAGTTCCTTCATACGCTTTGACTATCCCTTCAATACTTTGAGTCTCACATCGTATTCCCAATCGTTCTGCAACTTTAATTCCGTCTTCAGTGTCTGCATCTATGTTCGTACTTGAAGGTAAAACATATCCCACCAACTCTAAAGTGTCATCATGTGTTGCATTGTAACTGTCAAATGCTTTTTTAATTAGGGCAGCAGTAGTTGTTGAATCCACCCCTCCCGATAAACCGATAACACAACCAGTTGAATTGGCTCTTTTCACTGTATCGACTACAAAGTCACCTATTTCTTGACTTACTAATTCCGCATCCATTTCTGGAATGATTATTTTTTTCTCGAGCATTTTGTCTACCTCCTAAATATAATTTGAAACTTCATCCGTTGTTGTTAGAAGTGCACCAGCCTGTTGCCAAGCATCCAGAGTAGCCTCTAAAGGTAGTCCAGGTAATTCTTTTATGGCGTCAGTTGGCACGTATACTTCCACGCCCCGTTCTAGAAGTCCTTGAACAGCAAAGTCTACACAAACATTTGTTGCAACACCATAAACTATTGCTCTGTCAGGTGCAATTGTGCTTAGAACTTCTTCAGTATGCGGGTTGCCTTCGAAAACATCAAATGCATCTTTGTATAATACAATATTCCTCGTGTTTGTTACTGCTTTCGCATCAACACTTTCCTGTTGCCAATCAACTTTGTAAGCATCTTTGGGTTGAGTTGAAGGCACGTAATCCGCACCTTTTGTTTCCGTCAAACAATGTGGCGGGAAGGTTGTTTGATAGTTAGGTTCGTCAGAAAATTCCGCAGAGTCTTTGTTATGCCAATCAGCACTATTTACAACTTTGATATCTTCATTTTCCGCGAGTTCAGTTAATTTTTCTAAGTTAGGTTCAATACTTCTTGCACCCTCTACAGGTAATGTGCCTTTGAAGCTGTCATCACTCCTCATAAAATCGTATTGCGTGTCTACGTTCCAAAAGATTGTTTTCATTTTGTTTACCTCCTCGATTTGTTGTTAGTGTGGTTAATACACTTACTACTTTATTGAAATCTAGTTTGAGATGTTTCATCTTGATGTGCATATCTGCCAGTTAGTTCGTCAACTAGCGAGTTTAGTTGTGGAGATGTTTCAACAGCATATTGTTCTGCAGCCCTAACTCCTTTAACAGTCCCAGGCATTTTTGCAACGCAATCTTGCGCATACTCTCTGATATCTACCAAAGACCGTTTAGCAGATACTCTTTGTCCATCTTTTACAACCAGTTCTAAAAGTGGCGTTCCTTGAACTTCTTCCCCATCTAGAGCTAAGATGTCATGAGAATAGTCTCCATCTTCATCATCTACTCTGTACACTTGTTTCTTTCCTGGATACGTTTTCTTACCAGGGGCAAGTTTTATTTTTGCACCACCATCATCTTCTACAAGTTTGTATACTCCTGAGATGGCAGCAACAGGTTTCGCAGTGATCATTTCAGTACCAACACCATAACCATCTATTTGCGCACCAGAATTAATCAAATCATCAATCTTGTATTCGTTTAAGTCATTGCTTGCAACAACTCTAACATAATCACAACCTTCTTCATCTAGAATTTCTCGTACTTTTATTGAGAGGTCACCAAGATCTCCCGAGTCTAATCTTACTGCACCAAGTTTCTTTCCGTTTGCTTCTAGTTCTTTAGCCACAATTGATGCGTTTCTTGCACCTTGTTCAGTGTCATAGGTGTCAATAAGTAGTGTTGCGTTATCAGGAAATGTTTTCACATACGCTCGAAATGCATCAAGTTCAGTTGGAAAACTCATAACAAAACTGTGAGCGTGTGTTCCAGATATCGGAATACCATATTCCTTACCTGCTTTAACATTACTAGTAGCAACTGCGCCTCCAATGTATGTGGCCCTTGCACCTTTCATGGCTCCATCTTCTTCTTGTCCTCTTCTTAATCCAAAGTCAACAACTTTTGCATCTCCTGCAGCACTTGCAACTCTGTTTGCTTTTGTAGCCACCATGGTTTGAAAGTTGATTGTGTTTAGTAATGCGGATTCTAGAAACTGTGCTTGAGTTCGCTTTGCAGTAACTCTCATGATTGGGGTGTTGGGTGCGAAAGGAGTTCCTTCAGGCACCGCATGAATTTCTCCTTCAAACTTAAAATCTGCAAGAACATCTAAGAATTCTTCCGCAAACATACCTTGTTGTCTTAGATAATCAATATCATCTTCTTGAAATTGTATATTGGTTGCATAATCAATTGCATCTTCAATTCCATTTGCAATAAAAAATCCCCAGTCTTGTGGGAGTTTTCTCACAAATAGATCAAAAGTTGCAGTGTCATCTTTTTGATTATCAAAGTATGCAGCATTCATTGTTATTTGATATAAATCCGTTAATAGTGTTTTGTTCATTTTGAGTCTCCTTTGTGTATTATATACACTTACTATCTGATTTTTTTAGCCCAAATAAAGCAAAATAAAGGTTTTAGGCCTTTTATTGCCCTATTCAGGCATATTAGGTGGGAAAACCACCAATGTGTTTAACCACTTAGTGTATAGTATACACCAACAACTATTTAAACTTTTCTATGGTTCAGAATAACAATATATAAAGAACTAAACAAAGACTTGAATCTTGTCTTTTAGTGTGCTGAATTTCTTGGTTCTGAACTTGTGTAATAAAGCAGGCCTATGAGCGCCCTCCATCTTTGTTTCTTTAGTTTCCTGCAAGAAATCAAGAGCTTTTATTCTCTTTCTAAAGTTTCGTTTATCTAACTCTTTTCCTAGCACAACTTCGTAAAGAGTTTGCAACTCAGATAATGTAAACTTATCAGGTAATAATTGTGCTGCGATGTTAGTCGTTTGAATATCATATCTTAACTCTTGCAAGCAATCAGAAAGAATCATATTATGGTCAAAAGCCAAAGTTTTAATATCTTCTACAGGAATCCATTCTGCAACTAGAGCGTCGGTATCTGCTTTTAATTTAAACTTTTCAGAGTCTATTAATGCAATGTAAACAACAGTAACAACACGACCTCTTGGATCTCTGCTAACATCACCATACGCATTTAGCTTCTTCATAAAAATATTCTTGACTCCTGTTTCTTCTTCAAGTTCTCTTGCCGCAGCATCTTCTAAATTTTCGTTGTTTTCAACGAAACCACCAGGTATTGCATATTGACCTTTGAATGGATCATACTTTCTCCGGATTAGAAGTAGATTTAATTCGCCTTGAATTACAGTAAATACCGCAACATCTGCTGCCAGTTTTATCTTTTGCTTAGATGACCCCATCAAAAGTGTATTAGATACACCATTTATAAATCTTGTGAGGTGAATACAACAAAACCTTTTTAAAGCATTTCAGCTCATATTGTATAAAAAGAGGTGTTAAAATGGGTGGAATGTTATCTCTGTTGATTTTTGTGATTATATTATTAGTTTTGTTAATACTACTTTTCTTAATGATAAGAAGAGTTTCTAGACTAGGTGAAGGTGTTTCTAGGATTGAAAAGTTTGAAAAACAAGAATCTCAAGATATTAATGAGATTAAAGCAGGAATGTCAAGATCTTCTATGGATTATCGAACTGATTTGTCAAGAATTGAAAAATTGACTAAGCAAATTGACTCTGAGTTGGCGCAACTTGAAAAAATGAGGGGCGTTAGTAGGGATAAGTTTAGAGCTGTAGCATCACAATCAGATGTTGTTAAACCAGTGAAAATGACCGCACCTCCTACGTATAAGCGGGTTGTTGCTAAGAAATCTCCTGTTGCTAAAAAGCAAAGAGTTGTGATTAGTGTTAAAAGAAAGAAACCTGTGAAGAAAAAAGTAGTTGTTAGAGTTCGAAAACCGGCTAAGAAGAAAGCTGTGAAGAAAAAAGTTGTTAAAAGAAAGCCTGTTAAAAAAAAAGTAGCTAAGAAGAAGGCTACTAAGAAAAAAACAACTAAGAGAAAACGCTAATTTCTTTTTTTATTTTTCTTCTGATTTTATGTATCCCTTAAGCAGCATTCTGCCCGGTGTGGAAAGACTAATCTTAACTTTCCCTTTAACTTCTTCAGTATCAACTAAACCCATTGTCTTTAACCCTTCAGATTTTAGATTACCGTTAATGTGATATGAAATAAGAGGTAGAGACATTCCCGATCGTTTTGATAGTTCATCCAAAGAAGCGCAGCAACTTTTGTCGTGCATTATTTTTAGAAGACTCATCTTCTTTTCACCAATGTCTTTGTAGTATGAAAATTTTAGAACAGGTAACATCATTAGTGCATCTCCTTGTACCGCGAATGCTTTTAATCCATTAACAAAAGCAGCAGATGTTGCAGCACATCTTGATTCTCTGTCTCCAGTTGAGACGTTGATCATCAAGTCTCCAGGATCAAATTGTTTTAGCTTTGCTACCTCTTTGAAGATTGCTTCCCAGATGTTTCCTTCAATCTCAACAATTCTTGTTGGGACTTTAAATTTGTCTAATGACTCTTTTGTTTCATTAGCCACGTCTAGTTTATCTTTAGGTGCTAGAAGAATAACTCGTTCAGTAGGGAACTCTCTAATGCTTACAAAAATATCTTCTATGTAATCCCCAACAGGCGCAATGATTGTCTTTTTGCTCATGTATTGGTTTATAGAGAGTTTGTTTATTAAATCTTTTGTTTATAATATTTCTAAGGTTTATCTTTTACAAACATGAACAATGCGATTGCAATAATCATAAATGAAGTGCTAATCGCATATGCGGTGTTAATGTTCCAAAGATCCGCACAATAGCCTATAAAAGGTGTTACAACCCCCATACCGAGCCTACTCACTAAGTTATTTATTGACAGCACTGTGGCGCGTTTTGAAGATGGTATTTCTATATTCAAAAAATGCTCCATTATGGGACCTCTCAGACCATAAAATATTGATGTAATAACCAAGAACACTATTGCAAGAACCCCATTAGTCAAAGTTGCAATGAATAAAAAGACCATTGTTAGAATTGTTGCTATGATAAGTGTGTTTTTGTTGCCCAACCACTCAGACACTCTATGAGAGAAAAAGAATCCGACTGACGAACAAGCGTATGTGAATCCAAATACTATTCCAAAGTATTCAATAGGGATGTTCTTGAAATCAAAAAATAGAGGTTTAAGTAAATGAATAGACTCACCAAATGCAATTATTATTAGACCTGCAGCAATTAGAAGTAGGAGCTGTTTATTATTCAGAACCACTCTCGACGAGTTCCGCATTTGTTTGAATATATTTCTATGAATTTCTTTTTTGTATTTTGGTTCCTCGATAAACAAAGTAACGATTAATGCGATAATGAAAGGAATAAGCGATAATAGAATTGGTAGTTTTAGTGAAAACGTTGCAAAGAATCCTCCAGCAACGGATCCAATTATTGCACCGAAAGGCCACAGAGAATTCAAGATGCCCGTGATTTTCTTGTAATGTTTCTCTTTCTTTTCTTGTTTTAGAGTATCATATATTATTGATGAATCTGTTCCGCTAACTAATGCAGCACCTGCCGCGGTTAAGATTGCAAAAATCACAAACATCGCCATACTACCCCCTATGTAAAGGAACACTATGCCCGAGGTAAAGATTAAGTTTGCAAGAAGATATGTCTTTTTTCTACCAAACAAGTCGGCGATTGCCCCGGTTGGAATCTCTAAAATTGCCGCAGTAATAGCTTGGACGGTGAATATCAGCGCCACATTTGTAACCGAAAATAATTCTTTTTCAATATATAATGCAAGAATTGGAATAAAGAAGGTAAAGCCTATTATAAATTCTATAATTCCAACTAAAGCTATGTTTCTTGACTTTATCTTGAATTTTCTAAACAACATCCTAGAATGTATCTTTAATTCGTTTATTAAATCTTTTGTTTAATTAAGTCCAGAAATAAATGCCTTAACGGCCGCAATAAAAGTAGGTGCGCAATTATCTGCGTCTTCGGCCACTATTTTTGATATTTCGTCTAGAGAGATTGCCTCAAAATATTGTACTTCTCTAGGATCAGGTTTGAAGACGTTAATGTCTACTTCGTTTTTTGTTGTAAAGATTGAGAATATTGCTTTATAATGATCTTCATCGTACTTGAACTCGGCTACTTTTTCAACATCAAACGATACACTAGCCTCTTCTTTAAATTCTCTTAATGCTGCTTGCTCGTAAGATTCTTCTGCAGAAACTTTTCCGCCAATGCCGCAAGTCCATGTATTAGGAAATGGATGTTTGTCTTTTGCTCGCATTGCAAAGATAAATTTGTTGTTTTCCCCTTTAGGTATGACTAAAGAAACTTTGTGAGGAAACATTCTTTCTTTTAGCTCAGCTATTGGGCGCTTCGCCACTAAGTTTCCATCCCAGTCAATCTCTTCAATTAGTTCAGTCATATCTTTGCTCTATTGTAGTAATTTATATTATTTATGCTTTAAAGAGAATGCTAAGTATCTCGCAATATAGTGTAAGGGGCTTGTTCTGAACATGTTGAGTTGATAGCCACAAGAGGAGAAGCAATCCTCGCATTCAGGGTAAGAAGTATGTTGAAGTTGGTGAATTTGTTCTGGTGTTATGGTATCTGCTATTCCAGACTTTCCAGATAGTCTGCTGCAAAGATCAATATGATTATCAGTACTAACAACCAACGTTTTTTCACAGCTCCATTCTATTGGTTGTTGTAACCATTGCTGTCCTTTTGTAAAGTAAGATGGAAAGTTTAATACAATTCCTCCAGGTTTGGCTTCTTGTTCTAATAATCTTAATAGGGGTTCTAGATCTGATTGGTTGTATGGTGTTCTTTCTTCTTCTGGTGAGTTGAACATAAAACCAAAAGTTATTGGTACGTTGTATTCTTTGCAAAAATCTAGTAATCTTCTTGCGTCTTCAACTGCTTCTTGTTGTGGTAAAATTACAGAGTGCAAAATACAACCAACACCTTGTTGTTGTGCATGTTGAATTATTCTTGGAAAGTTAGGGTTAGCTTCAACAGATTTTCTTGAGAAAGGATTTTCTTTGTATGTGTCAACCGAGATTTCCATTAAATTTAATCCTGCAGCCGCATATCTTGTTACTACTTCTTTTGTTAGTATGGATCCATTGGTTGTAATTCCAGTGAATAATGCTCTTTTGTTTGCTTTTGCGATTATTTGATCCAAGTCATCTCTCAGTGTCGGTTCGCCTTTACCCATTAACCAAACTACAGCAATCCCTAAATTATCCAATAAATCTAATCGTTCTGCAAGTTGTTCTAATGTTGGATTTCTTGCTTTGCCCTCTAGATTGCAATAATCGCAACTAAGATTACAAGTATCAGTTACACCCAGATGAGCGGCAAACGGTCTGTCGTAAATCTTTGCTTGCAAGTATCTCGTAATGGCTTTTACTAATGTTTTTACAGGTAACATGTACTGAAAACAAAGTTATTTGGATAAAAAACAGCAGTTTAAATGGTGTTAAACAAAACGTTTAAAAATAAACCAATTGTTGATGTGATTATGTTGGCAAATATTTTCCCACCTAAAGAGTCGTTGAAGAATATTGTTATGAACATCTTAATTTCTTGCAAGGATGAAGAGTTGTCTGTAGAAGAAATCAGATCAAAGATAAAGAAGAATTACAATAAATCTTTTACGTATCAAGGAATAAACAAGATACTAATTCACTTTAAAGAGGAGGATATAGTTGAGAGGAAAGATAAGGCTTGGAGAGTAAAGAAAGAATGGTGCAAGGGAATTTGTTCTGTACTGGACAGCTATTCTCAGAAAGGTCAAGCGCCAGTGTATACGCCAGAGATGAGAACTGTCACGTTCAAATGTGTAGGAGAGGCTTTCGATTTCATACTAAAGAACATTGAGTCTGGAGCGTTGAAGAATAATGGAGAAGATTTGTTTATTTCTCATGTTAAGAACATTGCATTTTTTGGAATAGATAGTAAACAAAAACAATTATTGAAAAGAATTGCTAAGAGATCTCGTTGTATGTTTCTCGTTGAGAAGAAAAATATTATTAATAGTTTAATTGCAAAATACTTTAAGACGATTGGTATTGAAGTTTATTTAGGAATTCCTCGTTCTACACCGTATACGACAACCATTTATGGAGATACTGTGTATTTAACATACTCTCAAGGAATGGTAGAGTATATGGAAAATATGTACAAAGGGGTTACTACTAAGAATATGACGGGGTTGATGGACGTGTTTGACGCCATTAAGGAGAATACAAATTATCCTGTTAAGTTCACATTTGAAACAGATAAAGCAATTGTTCAACAAACTAAAGAATATTTTTTGAAATTGATTATCTAGAAACCGTCGCCATCACAATCGTAATCAGAATCGTCAAGATCTTCAAGCTCGTAGTCTCCATCTTCCCAGTCTTCTAAGATGTCTTCTAAATCTCCAGTATCAGGGAAGTCGCATTTCCAATCATCGCCTTCTACAGATTCAGCATCGTCTTGTGCGTCTTCTTCCAAGTCATCTATTTCATTATCAGAATAACCATCATCTTCTAGATCATCAATGTAACTGTTTTTGAAGTCTAATGCAACTCGTGTGGTTTCAAAAGAAACTCGGCAATCATCGTTGCTAGTTTCTTTTTCTATAATTATTTCAGTTGTTATCTCCATGTCAACTGTGTTGTTATCCCATTCTACCTTGAATATTAATTCAGCAGGATCACAATCTGCCAATTCATCTAAGAAGCATTGAAGATCTTCATCACAATCAACGGTGCTTTCTTCACAAACATAATCATCTAAATCATCTAAATCGTATTTGTCATCATCCCAGTCTTCAAGGATAGTTTCAAGATTATTAGTGTTGGCAAAACAAGCTAAGAAATCCTCTCCTTCTATATCATCAGCCTCGTCTTGCTCATCATCTTCCATGTCGTCTATTTCATTATCTGAATGTCCGTCATCTTCTAGTTCTTCAATATAATCATCAGTAAAATCAATATCAATGTTTTTCGTTTCAAAGAAAACTTCACACTCATCATCGCTGTTTTCTCCTTTAATTTCCATGTAAGTTCTTGCTCGAACTATAATATCATTATCGTCATCTTTAGCAGTATAATCAACTTCTGCATAGTCGCAATCTTCTAATGCGTCAAGGAAGCAATCTAAATCATCACAGTCTTCTGAAGCGCTACTGCAGTCATCATCTTCACTGTATGAACAACCGTCAGGACAGAAATCATCATCATCTTTACAATCACTTATTTCAAAATTAACACATCTTGATGGATTACCAAACAAACAAACATCTTCGGTGTATGTCTTACCATCTTCGCAGTCAGAATCTTCAGTACAAGTCTTTACACTCTCGTGCATACACTTAGCATCTGCAGTAGTTGGTTTATCACATGTATCTATAGTGGTTGATTTATCATCATCACATTCAGAATCTTTACAGCAAGCATAAGCAGCACAAACATGATCTTCAACATATTGGCAGCTACCACAAGTTACCGTTTCGCAAGCGTGATCTGTACAGATTTCATTATCTTTACACTCTTTAGTTTCACAACATTCATGATCTACACATTCATTAGTTTCAGAACTTAAGTAT
This sequence comes from Candidatus Woesearchaeota archaeon, assembly GCA_018646625.1. Classification (GTDB taxonomy): domain Archaea; phylum Nanobdellota; class Nanobdellia; order Woesearchaeales; family JABGUJ01; genus JABGUJ01. Next base: position 429,451 of record JABGUJ010000002.1, read on the forward strand.
TGGCAATCGCCACAAACAACCATTTGGCACTTGTTATCTTCACAAATGTTGCCATCAGTACAATCAGAATCATCACAGCATTCATGATCTGCGCAAGCATGTTTTCGTTCATCTAGAAATTGACATTCTCCACATTCAGGATTAATACAAGTGTTGTTCTGACAGGTTTGATCACCTAAGCAACCAACATCAAGGCAGCAAGTATTCCAGTCCTCACCTTCATCAACATAAGCATTTCCACACTCAGGAGTGTATCCACAGCCAGCGATCAGTATAAGAGAAAGTGCTAATAGCAGGATTATATGTTTTCTAGCTACCATTAAAGGTTGTTAATACATTGTCATATATAAAATAAATGGATCTGGAGTATAATTTATATACTAAAGTTACCTAGTTCTCATTATGAAAGAGAAAAGAGCAAAAAAGGAATATCTCGACTATCTGAATGGAGTAAGAAAGCAACCCTTTATTCGTATAGGATCCGGTGAAGATTTCAGAAAGAGATATGGCTTAGATGAAGAATAATTCTTAATTTTCTTATTTAGACGCGCAAGCACCGTTTTGACATCCATCCTTACAGTATATTGTGTCATGCTTCTTTTCACCATCTTCGCAGAAGTACTCATAAACATATTTACCAAATAAACATTCATCTTCTGATTTAACCCCATATTGCCAAACAAGTCCAGGTATCGTTGGATTTTTTCCCCCGTCTATTTCGTTACACTGTGTTGAATTGAATACAACTTCATCCACTTCCTCTTTACTCTCGAGGGTGCAAGATTCAGAAGTTATGGTGAGATTAAAAGAAGGATCTATGTAATCTCTTAGAGAATAGTTCCAATAAGAAGTTTCTTCTTCAAGATTTATGTGTCTTAATATCAATTTAGAGGTCTCATTCTGGCTAATAAGATCAAGGATGTATAGATCCGAATTATCAGAAAGAAGCAAATCTTGAACATCGTTTAGTGGCGCCATTAGAGATCTGAAAGGTGACCAGACCCCGCCCTTATAGAAAGTTAGCAAGGATGGCTGTCCTTCTAAAAGAACAATGTTATCTTTACCGCTCGAGATAGGGGCCATAGGAAACAAGAGAATGTTTGGAAGAAGTTTTAATTCTTCACCTTCGCAACGTGCAAAAGATCCCAGAGCGTTCTCTAACAATACTTCAGGTTCTGACCAAGATACCCCATCATCTGATGTAAAGTGGATTATCTCAGAAATCGTAGGGTGAAAATACTTCATTGAGATAACTACTAGTTTATTACTTGAAAAGTCCCAGAATATCTCTGGAGAGAAAAGAGTTTCAGATATTATTTCCGATAAGTTCCAGTTCACTAAGTCGCAGGATTTGGCAACAAATAAACTATCCATATCGATAAGATTAGGAGTTTTTTTTTCCCTGTAGAAAAGCAAATAGTAGCAGCCATAACTATCTTGAGTTAAATCTAAAAAAGAATCAGTTCTCTCATCGAAATTCAAGTATTTGGGGGCGGACCAATTTAATCCATCGGAGGACCTTACCGTATACCCCCCACCTTCATAGCTTCCGCCAAATGCCAAGAAATTGCCATCTTGATCAATCATACCCCCGCTGAGACGAGAGTCCTTGCTCAGGCTAATTGCAAAACTACTAAATGTATCATTGTTTTTATCGAGTATATGGATCATCTGCGTGATTGCCTCATCAGAATAGGGGTAATTGAGAAAATAGATCTTTCCGTCTTTCTCTCCAAGAAAGTTTGCATAGGAGTTAACATAATTATTATCATAAGTATAAATTTGGTATGATGTTCCGTTGTAAATGCAAGCACCAGATCTACAATCAATAGGACATCTATGTTTCACAGTCTTCCGAAGACCACCTTCGCAATAATGTTCATAAACATATTCTCCAGATGAATCACAAACGTCGTAGACTCTTGAGAATTCCAAGGTATCTTTCTTGTCTGCATGCGAGTGATCTTCGACTAAAGAAGGAATGTAATAATTTAGCTGATCGGGATCTCTACATGTTGTGAACTCCAAAGACTTCCAACAGCTATCTTCAGAATCTGCTAAATAAGGATCTCCATTTTCATCAATACATGTTTTTGAGAAAGCAACAGGCAGTGTGATTGTTAATATTATAATTGCGATTAATATTCTTAGTTTCATTTTATCCCTACGATTATTTGTTTGCTTTCGATAGCATAGTTTGGATCATGTGCAATGTCTATAAGTGAATCTCCTTGACCACCGTAGAATGTGACTGAACAGATGTTATTCTCACCTTTGTTTAAATTTGATAATAAAGATGAAGATAAGATGATTTTAAAGTTCTTAGATTCTCCTTTCTCAATTAACTGCGGAACTCCCTCTATTGGCCAATTATCACTTTGGTTAATTATTTGAGATTTTTCGGCAAAGCTCGGGCAGTCCACCAAGGGATACCAGGTTCTTTTGCTGTGTTTATTGTACAAGTTTACCGATATGACGGTATCATCAACCCTGCTAGCAGTAACTTCTGAAGATAGATGCATGGTTATTGTTTCTGAATCCGTAGCAAGATCATCAACTTCGTCTACATCTATTTTTCTCTCAACATCTCCAAATATTCCAAAGATAAATTGCAAAGCAGCCAGCAGAAAAATCAGCCCCAGTATCAGTGTCACCAATGCACTAAAGCTTAGAACTCCGTTGTTATTCATAACACATATGCCAGTAATACGATTTATATAGTTTTTGATGAAAATCTCTCGAGAAATCTGGTCATTAACCAAAACATATAAAAACAGTTTATAAATTCGTGACATTTATGATAACAGCAACTAAATCAGAATATGTGACAGTGAAGAACTCGGGAGTGCATAACAAAGGAATCTTTGCAAAGAGAGATATTCCCGCAGAAACAGAAGTTATAGAATATATTGGCGAGAGAATAACTAAGGCTCAGGCTAGAAAGATATTCGAAGGCACATTAGAAGCTTCTAAAAAGAATAGCAGTAACGGCTCAGTATACATATTTGAGTTGAACAAGAGATATGATATTGATGGTAATGTTTCTTACAATACAGCGCGTTATATTAATCATTCTTGTGAACCTAATTGTGAGCCAATCAATATTAGAGGACACATATGGATTGTTGCTACGAAAAATATTAAGAAAGGCGAAGAATTGTCTTATGATTATGGTTATTGCCTAGATGATTATCATGAACATCCTTGCAGATGCGGTTCTACTAATTGTGTTGGTTATATTGTTTCTGAAGACCATCGGCTTGAGTTAATGAACCTGCTCAAAAAACGATAATTTTAAATATCAATCGATAATTAAAGTTATCGATGGGCTTGAAAGATAAGATAAAAGAATATTTCTTTGTTAATCCTCGTTCTAAGTTGCGCGTTAGAGAGATTGAGAGAGAGCTTAAGATGCCTTTGCCTTCTGTTATTAGATATTGTAAAGAGTTGGAGGAAGAAAGATTGCTTTCTTTAGTTGAAATTGGCAAAGTTCGATTGTATACTGCTAGCAGAAGTTCAAAGTTCTTACTTGAGAAAAAGTTGTTTAATATTAAGTGTGTTTATGATTCTGATTTAATCTCGTATTTGAAAAAGGAGTTGAGTAATCCTGTCGTTATTTTATTCGGATCTTATTCTAGAGGTGAAGATGTAGAAGATAGTGATATTGATATTTATGTTGAGACTAGTTCGGAAAAAGTTTTATCTTTGAGCAAATTTTCGAAGTTTTTACGACGACAGATACAAATTCACCAATACAAAAATCTTAAAAAGATTAACAATCATCATTTAGCCAATAACATAATTAACGGAGTTGTGTTAAACAATTATGTCGAGGTTTTTGATGAGAGAAAGAAGTTGGGATGATTGTTTATCAAGTTTTTCTGCAAGAAAAGTTAGTAAAGATATTTCTAGAGCAAGGTCGTTAGTTGAAACCGCCTCAGACAGAATTTCTTTGATTTCTGAAATTAATTCTAAGAACTGTAATTTTGTGTTTGAAGATTACTATACTTCAATAATCGAAGTGTTGCAAGCTAATGCTTTCCGTAATGGTTTTAATATCTTAAATCATATCTGTTTAGGTTATTATTTACGTGATTGTTTAGGTCGAGAAGATTTGTTTAATGTTTTTGATGATTTAAGGTATAAGAGAAACTCTTTGACTTACTATGGTAATCGCATGGAATTTGAAACTGCTAAGTTAGCAATTAAGAAGTGTAAAGTTGTTTTGAGGGAATTGAAGAAACAGAAGTAAGATTATTTTAGCAATTTATCTACCAGATCAGAAATCTTCAATCTACCTTTGAATTCTATCTTCGCGTCCTTGCTTTCAGGATATCTAGCAGAGTTTGGATTCTCCCCAATACTAGGTAGCTCAACATGTAGATCAAATTCAAAAGAATTATGATGTGAAATCAGGTGTCTTTTTATCTCAATGTGAGTTAATTTCACCTTTGTATTAGCATCAATACCGCCACTTACAAATCCAAAAAAAGCGCTTACTGCACCTATGTATCCTGTAGGATTTCCTTTAAGGTGATATGTTTGACGTCCACCTACAGCAGGAACAATAATTGAAGAAGGATCCTCTAAAGTATATACAAACTTAACCAATTCTTCAAATTTAACTTCTTTGTGTTCGCTCATAAAGTAGTTGTGGATCCACGCATATATATAATTTTCCGTTTATTTAAGTTTACGAAAAAAGGTTTAGAAAATATCTAAATAATACTTCATCTGAGGTAAAAAGTTTTCAGGATGGGCTTCCAATTCTGTTTTCAAATCTTCTTTAGCCCACCATTTTATTTCTTCTACTTCGTCTTCTTGAATCTTGAAATAAGAAATGTCTTCATCTAAAACCATCGTGTACCATTGAGTGAAATGATGATATTTTTCTTTAGCCTCACGCTTAAGGCCAATTGCGGGATCTATGTTCTTCAATCCCAGTTCCTCTTCCGCTTCTTTTATTATATTCTCTTTGTAACTTTCGCCTTCATCAACCGTGCCTGCGACTGCTGGCCCCCATCTTCTCGGATGATGAGATTTGTTTTTGTGTCTTCTTGCAAGAAGAATTTCTTTTTTTGAATTGGTTATCCATAACGCAGAAACTCGATAGATGTCTTCTTCGTTTAATGTACCTCTATCTTTATGACCTACTACGTTATCGTTTTTGTCTACAATTATTATTCTTTCCATTTCTTTTATCCTTTTGTCTCTGTCTTGAATGCAACAAAAGCACATACCGCAATTAACACTACTGCACCCGCTAGAATGCCAAACAATGTGGCGTTGCCCGAATAGATTGCTCTCAAACATTTCACTGCAAGCACAAAAGTCGCTACGCTAAAGAATGCTGAAAACTTAAAGCGCCATAAGAATTCTAGATCCATATTCATTTTGTTTCTATCACCCTTTTTAGTAATAAGAAATGAGCCCGCCGTGATTTGAACACGGGACCTTACGATTATCAGTCGTACGCGCTAGCCAGGCTGCGCCACGGGCTCGTTTTATTGGTAATGAACGCCTCCGCTCAGATTTGAACTGAGGACCTTGCGGTTAACAGCCGCACGCTCCAACCACTAAGCTACGGAGGCATGATGTTCAAAAATCTTGAGACCATTTAAATAGTTTTCGCCTATAAGAAAGTCAACGTAGAGCCTGTAGTCTTCGTAATTGTAGAGAACGTAACCGATCAGTCAGATGTTCTATGTCTAGCATATTCAAGCGCTTTGACAATTAGTCTAAGAGTTTTGCTTTCTTTAGCTCTATGATTGTTTGATAAAACCAAGGCTGAAGCATCATCTTTTTCGTAGGGTAGTAAGACAGCAAGTTCTGTTTTTTCTAAGGGATTTGCAGAACTACCGTAATGTATCATAATACCATAACTGAAACGTCTCCCATCAACTTCAGGAGCTTCAAAAAGTGCAAGTTGAACAAATCTAAGTTCTTCAGGAACTTGTTTTGCAGGATCGTCTGTTAATACAGTCGTTGCTTTATTAACATCATCTATACGCGCATCTAGATCTCTAAAATAAGGACCATTTCTACGCTCAGGATCTCTCACATCTAGACCAACTTCAACTTCATCAACAAGTGCTTGGATGTATCTTTCAGTAGATTCTCCACGTGACATACCATACGGTTTAGAAACTTCAGTTACATCTCTGAAAGGTTTGGCTAGATCTTCTATATCCGAAGGGTATAAACGAGATATTTGTACAAGTTTTGATATGCTCATCTTAATGATGCGCAAAAGCTAATATATAAAGTTTGTTAAAAGCACCACCACCCAGTAGTCCCCAATTCTTGAGAATTCGCAGAGTATAGGCCACCATATGGTTGCAAAGCTTTAAAAACTTGAGAAGGCGAATATCAACTATGATTCTGAATATTATACTAATCATCGCGATATTAATTCTAGTGTTTCTATTGTTTTGGAAATTTTATTTCTTAAGAAATCCGGATAGAATCACACCAGAAGGTAATAATGTTGTTAGTCCGGCAGATGGTAAGGTTGTTAGAGTATTAAAAATCAATAATGATAAGATTATAGAGAAAGGACTTTTAGGAAAAGTAAAGATTGTTTCTGAAGATGTTTTCAAAAAAGGTTATTTGATAGCGATAATGATGACTCCGTTAGATGTACATTATCAAAGAGTTCCTATAGATGGCGAAGTGATTAGAAAAAAGTACAAAAGCGGAAATTTTCATAATGTAGTGCGAGGAGCAAAGTCAATAAGAATTTTTGATAATGAAAGAAATGAAATTCTTATGAAAACAAAGATTGGCAGAGTTAAGGTTGTACAAATCGCAGGAGCGTTAGCGAGAAGAATTAGTGATTTTGTAAAGACTAACCAAAACATTAAAAAGGGCGAATTACTGGGTTTAATTAACCTAGGAAGTATGGTTTGTTTGTTATTACCAGAAAAAGTTAACTTGAGGGTGAAAGAGGATGAGAAAGTCAAAGCCGGCGAAACGATTATCGCGGAATATTAGGAAGGTTAAGCCAAAGATCAGGGCTCAAAAGAAAAATATTCCTACCGTTTTTACGTTAGCAAACTTAGCATTAGGATTCTTTGCAATTATATCAATCTTTAACGAGATGTATAATGTGGCGTCTTTACTCATACTAATTGGATTCATATTTGATATTTTAGATGGAATGATGGCGAGATACTTGTCAGTTGCATCGGATTTCGGTGTAGAGCTGGACTCGTTGGCAGACGCAGTAACGTTTGTGTTGACACCGTCGTTATTAGTTTTCTTTTATTTCTTTCAAACAACAAGAATAGGAATATTAGTTTCGTTATTTGTACTAGTTTGCGGAATATTAAGGTTGGCAAAGTTTAACACGATGAAGACTAAGGATCATTTTGTTGGTATGCCAACACCATTCTTTGCAGCAATCGTAATATCGTTTATTTTTCTTAAAATAACATTAACTGAACAGGTTGCGGCAATAGTATTCTTCATATTGGCGTATTTGATGGTTAGCCCAATACAATATCCTTCATTTAAACAAAAGAACATGAAGCTGTATAAGTATTTTGGAATAGGTATAATGGCTTTAATGGCAATAGCGTTCTTGTTGAAACTAGATATATTCTATATAGCGATAGGAGAGAATTTATTACTATGGGTTGCAGTGATAATACCATTGTTCTTCAATAAGATGATAAAAGTTAAAACGTATTTGTTTGTATTTGCGTTTGGATTGGCTTTGGCCACTATAGCGTTCTATCATGATCCAAGATTCTTGATAGTATTACCATTTATTTACTCAATCGCGGCGGCGCCGTTGTTGATAATTGCATTCAATAAAAAGGTGAAGATGTAATGATAGAGAAATTTTTGATAGATTTTTTTACAAATGAAGTGGTTGTGACTATGATTGCAGCCGTAGTTATTACTCAAGTTCTTAAAGTAATAATAGATTCAATAAGGAAAGGAAAATTAGCCTTAAATGAGATTTTTGCAACAGGAGGAATGCCTAGTTCGCATTCATCAGTTGTGGCCGCGTTAACTATATCGGTGTTTGCAGTTGAAGGCGTGTCAACATTATCAGTTGTAGTTTTAGCTTTTGCAGGTATTGTTATTAGAGACGCAATGGGATTAAGGAATCAATCGGGATTACATGCTAAAGTGTTAAACAAGATCATAAGGGATCTAAAGCTGGGTAAAAAGTTAAAAGTTACACATCTTAATGAATTCTTAGGTCATACTCCTACTCAAGTATTGGCGGGAACAATATTAGGAATTATCATATCAATAACAGTACATGTATGGGGATTAAGATGTGGTTGTTTCTTGTAAAAGCGATTTACTTGTTTATCCCTGCGGCACTGGCCAACATGATGCCGGTGGTTGTTAGAAAACATTTCAAATTCTTAGAAGTGTCTGTAGACTTTGGTGCAAAGTTTAGAGGAAAGAGAGTTTTTGGAGATCATAAAACTCTTAGAGGATTTGTATTCGGGATTCTAACGGCGATAATCATTGTCGGATTGCAAACATACCTGCACAGATTTGAGTTCTTTCAGAAAATAAGTTTCATTAACTACTCAGAGTATAACTTTTTACTTCTTGGATTCTTAATAGGATTTGGTGTTTTGTTTGGAGATGCTGTTGAAAGCTTCTTCAAGAGACAAAGAGGAATAGCGCCAGGTAAGTCATGGATGCCATGGGATCAATTAGATCTAGTTATTGGAGGAATAGCATTTATCTCTTTGTACTGGATGCCTCCGTGGGAGCTGATTGTGTTTACAATAATTGCTGCGCCGTTATTGCATATAGGCATTAATTTAGCAGGATATTATTTGGGTATAAAGAAGAATAAGCTTTAATCCAACATTTCTTTTATTTCTTTGAATGTTTCTAGATTTTTCGTTATTATTATGTTTGGCAGGACTCTTTCAAACTTATCAGGGTAAAAATCCGCACCATCAAATGTCTTGAGTACTAATCCAATCTCTTTTGCAATCAACAGACCTGCAATGTGGTCTTCAGATTCTGCTTCTGTAGATATTATAGAATCAATCTTTCCTTCTGCTAATAACTTGAAATCAACAGTAGGTGCCCAGTTAACAAATTGTCTTCGTACTTTACTAGCAACTTTGTCCATAACCTTGTATTGATTATTAGAATTTGCGTATCCGGTGATGATCCCGACAGTTTGTTTATCAGTTAGTTTAGGACGAGAAGTTAGTTTAGTTTCATTATGAAATGCGCCTTTTCCGTTTATTGCATAGACTAAATCATCAAGCAAAGGATCGTAGATTACACCAAGAGTTAATATGTTGTTCTTGAATAAAGCAATAGACACGTTGAACATGGATATGCCCAAAGCGAAGTTGTTTGTGCCGTCAAGAGGATCTATGATCCACATGTTTTCTGAGCTGTTTTTAGAAAAACCGTCCTCTTCAGAATAGTAAGCATAGTCAGGGAATGATTCGTTAAGTGTTTTAATAATAACTTTATCTGCCTTTAGGTCTGCTTCAGACACAATGTTTTGGTTGCCTTTGTCAGTGAACTGTAGAGCGGCATCTCTAAAGTGTTTTTTTAGAACTTCTCCCGCAGCTTTGCAAGCTTTGATCGCAACGTCTAATTCTTCAACCATAAGAATAGATTAAGATATGAGTATAAAAGCTTTTCTTGCTTAAAGAAAGAACATAAGGATTACGCCGATTATGAAGTAAGGAATGTAGTGCATAAGCGTTTTACCTATTACGTTTAGTTTTATTCCTTTGAAGCAAAGAGTGATCTTTTTTCTGTTTTTCATGAAAGGTTCAGAAAAAGTAGCAGCTGCCAACATTCCGAATAAGAAAATTAAAGATGCAGTTACAATTGTGGCTTGTACTTTGAATGATAAGAAGAATGCGAATGCCAATAAAATGTAGGTAACGAAATCTTTCTTTACTAAATATAGTGCAGCAGTTAATATGATTGTAAAAAGTGCAGTTAGCCATGCATGAAATCCATAAGCGTAAAGTAAAGTAGAAAATATTCCTAAAAGTAGCGCATATTTTAGTAGATCAAAGTAATATTTGTATGGTTTAATCTCTTCAGGGGAAATAAATGCCAAAATATTTCCAGCTAGTAGTCCCAGGTAAGAGATGATCAATGCCAATACATACTCGATATACATAAGGTATGGTGAGTTAAGAACGTTTATATACTTTTCTTTGATAGATTGATTTATATACTAATAATATGCAGTAAAAAGCATGATTAACCTACATATGCACAGCACATTTTCAGATGGCAAGAACACCATTTTTGAAATGTGTGAGGCGGCAGAGAAAGCTAAGCTGAAGATAATCTCATTTACAGAGCATTGTGTTATTGGTAATAATACTCCATTCTATTGGAGAATGAATAATCGAAGAATTGGTGCTTATTGTAGAGAAGTTGAAAGAGCTCAAGACAATTTTAAGTTGAAAGTTTTATGTGGGCTAGAGATTGATTACATTAAAGGTAAAGAAAGATTAATTGAGAAGACTGCGGAGAAATATCCTTTGGATTTTGTTTTAGGAGCTGCTCATTTGTTAAATGGAGTTCATGTTTATGCTCAGAATTCTAAACCATTGTATGACAAGTATGGAACTAGAGGGGTGTTTGAAAGATATTTTGATAATGCCGTTTTGGCGATTGAGTCTGGTTTGTTTGATTCTTTTGCACATTTAGATATTGTAAGAAGATATACTGATGAAATGATGAATACACCAGTCAAATTATCTATGTACAAAGACAAAATTGAAGAACTGATCGATGCATTGAAAACAAATAAGCATGCTTTTGAGTTGAACATGTCCTATATGTATAAGAAAACAATGTATCCTAATATGAAGATCTTAAAACTGTGTTATGGTGCAGGTTTGAGAGATGTCACGTATGGTGGGGATTCTCATAATGTTGGTAAGGTAAATAAACGGATAGACTATGGGTTGAAGATTTTGAAGGATATTGGTTTTAAGAAAGTTTGTTATTTTGAAAAAAGAAAAAAGAAAAAAATTACTATCTGATTGTGTCATTGATAACTGTTTGAAAAACTGGTTTCTTTAGTACGTCTCCCGTAGAGGTTAAGGTTAAATTACCAGATGCACCTTCAAATTTGTCTAAATTTAGTAAGTGATGACTGATAGTTTTGGAGTCTAAACTATATGTCTTGTTTATAGCTCTTGCAAGTAACATTAGTGCATCATAAGAAGAATCTGCAGGAAAGTCAGGCTTAGCACCATACATTTTCTCAAACTTCTCAATGAACTTTGATGTTGGAGTGAAACTAGAAATTATGACCGCATTCTCAAATGAACCTTGTGCAGGATCTTTTCTTGAGTTGTCAAGTAGAACTACGTAAAACTGCGCTGTTAACCCCATAGATCTTAATCGTCTTGCAAATAGATGCATATAACCATAATTTGCAAATATCACCGCATCTGCGTTAGAATGAATTATCTTAGTTGCTTCCGTAGCAAAATCTGATGCTTTGTTCTCAACAATGATATACTCAACTATTGTTCCGTTAACTGATAAGATACCATCTCTCACACCCTTTGCTTGTTCTAATTCCCAGGACTGATCAGAGCCAACAACAGCAATATGTTCGTATCCATCATTGACAACAGTTTTTCCCAAAGTCACACTGTTTTCATAGTCAACAGGCCAGAGATTAAAGATGTATTCGCAGGTTGGTGCAAAATCTTTTACGCCTATCGCAGGTGAAATAATTAATGATTTATCTTGACAAGCGATTGGAGCAATTGCCTGTCCAAGTGGTGAGTAGTTTGGCCCAAGAATTAGATCTACTTTTTTGTATCTTAGCGAACGATATGCAGAAAGTGCAGACTTAGTATCATCCCCTTTGTGATCTTCTACAACCAACTCAATATTTCTCCCAAGTAATCCGCCTTCGGAATTTATTTCTTCAACAGCTAGCTGGTATCCTCTTAGCGAATTAAATCCATTTTGTGAACCGTAGCCTGCAGATAGTGGAAGAATTGCACCAATCTTTATTGTGTTGTCTTCAAATACTGTGTTTCCAGTAGTGGTACATCCAGCAAGGACTATAGTTATCAGAGCTAAAGCTATGTAATATTCATTCATATTGATCACCCAGTGTGCCTAAACAACCCTACTTAGAATGTTCAAAACGTACTTATAAAGATTATTCCACCACTTATGGTGGAGTTATTCGTAAAGTATATAAATTATTAATGATTAAAGCATCTTAATGGCATATTCAGTTTTGATAAAGGAAGCAGGATTGACTGATGGAGAAGCAAAAGTCTACTTAGCACTACTAAAACTTGGAAGTTCAACTACAGGCCCAATAATAGATGAATCAGGTGTTGCCAATTCAATAATTTATAGAATATTAAATGGTCTTGTCGATAAAGGTTTAGCATCTTACATCATAAAAGAGAAAACAAAATATTTCCAAGCTGCAGAACCAAAAAGATTGCTGGATTATATAGAAGAAAGAAAAGAAAAGCTTGATGAAAGCAAAGAAAAAATAAAACAAATTCTCCCAGAGTTAATACCTCTGACTAAAATCGAGAGTAGTGTCAGAATGTATGAGGGATTTCGTGGTTTTCAAACTGCATTTGAAAATGTCTATTCCAAGCTAAAGAAGGGAGAAGAATTCTTTTCATGGGGCATACCAATCACACAAGATGAAAGATATCATTTGTATTGGAAAAGAGGACACATTAAAAGAGAACAAACGGGTGTTAAGTGTAAAATGTTGTTTGATAGAGGAACAGATAAAGAAACAATGATAAACAGAAATAGTTACAAAGGATGTGAAGCAAGGTACATGCCCAATAATATTCAGACAAAATCATGGTTTCATGTTTATGCAGATGTTTCGGGGATATTCTTTCAAGGCCCCACCCCGCTTGTCGTCGAGATAGTTAATCAAGATATTGCGGATTCATTTAGAGCGTACTTCAATGAATTCTGGCAAGAGAGTAAACCATTTGTTTGGTTGTAAATAAACTAATAATCCCGAAAAGATTTTGATTAGTATTTAATTCTTTAAAGAATCTCAATCTAAATACTTAATTAGTTCTGATTAGTGCATTATTTTTTATGTTATCTGAATAGTCAAACTAAAAGAACTTCTTCAGTCAAGAAAATTAATGAAATTTAAGCAAAAAGTAATCTTCACAAATCATGCAATGGAAAGAATGCTACGCAGAGGGGTATTTCAAGAAGAAGTTATATCCACTGTTTTCTTTCCGGCAAAGTCATTTAGAAGACATGATAAATCCTATTTTCAGAAAGATCTTGGCAGGGGCTGGATAGAAGTATGTTGTGAGAAAACACAAAGAATTATAAAGGTAATAACTGTATATTGGCTATAAAATGGAAATAAACTATGATAAAGAAGCAGATGCGATCTACATAAGTTTTCTGCAAACTGAGTTTTCGAAAAACAAGAAAATAGATGATTTCACTATATTAGATCTGGATAATGAAGGAAAAGTAATTGGAATAGAACTTCTAGAGGTAAGTAAAAGATTACCAAAAGACTCAATATCCCAAATTAAAGTAAATAACTTAGTCGTTGCTAAATAACACTATTTAGCAATTCGATCTTCTAAAGGCACTAGTTGGTCCCAGTATTCTCCTACTAAAAACTTAAGATCAGCAGTGAACTTCTCAGGATGTTCTGTTATTTCGTCCTTTAATGCTTCTCGAGAGGGAAATTGGTAAATTCCTGCAGCTTCTTTGTCAGTAAAACCAAAATCTCCATCATAGTAGCCTACAGTAATGTATTGATCACAAAGTTCTGTAAAGCTATCGCCATCTGCACGTTTTCTGTAGGATGGAAAGTTCTCTTTTAGCACAGGATGAAGACAAATTGCTTGAGTGTTTATTGCATCAGGACAATTCTTAAGAATATTTTTCCAAGTTACTTCAGAATAGAGAGCAACAGGAATTCTCATTTCTTCTAAAAATTCGTGATAGGCCGCAACAGTGGGTGAGTCACCTAAAGGTATATGTCCGCCGACAATCTTGTCGTACATACCAGGGTTTTCTGCTTTGTTCTCAGATCTAATTTGCACATAGATCTGGCCGTCACTTCCAATTAACAAACCACCAATGTGAGAGTGTTTTACCTCTTGAGGTTTACCGTCACGTGCAGTTGCTCTTATTGCATGATGGGCTTGCTTTCTAGCAACGGTGCCAGTCATGATACCATCCATATCAAACTCCGCAACAAGTTCTTCAGCAGTATCTTTACCTTCGAGCGCATTAGAACGTGCAATCAAATCTACTACGCTAGCAATCTCATGATCATATGCAGCCATAAATGTTTTAAAATCCCCAGTTACTTTGCCAGGTTTACGTGACATGTATCCCCTAACTTTATCTAAAGAAGCCACTCTTATTGCAGTACCGTCATCTTCACACTTATATGGCCCATCATACACACCAACAAAAACTTGTTGAATACAAAGTTCGTTGAATGTTTTATCGTCACCAATGGCTCTTTCAGAAACATAGTTATCGTCGTAATCAACTTCAGTAATGAATGCTTGTCTTTTTACAAGTTCAGGATGATTTAATACTATGTAGGCCAGTTCTTCTTTGCTAACGATTGCAATTGGAACTTTATATTCTCTACTACTAACTTTCAATAGAGCGGCAGCAGCATCAAAACCGGTAGGAATGTGTCCACCAAGAGTTTTATCCATCATGTCTGCGTTGTGAGATGCATCAAAATCTCTTACCGAAGTGATTATTTTTTCTAATCCATCGAACAGCATCACTCCAAGATGTTTGTGTTTGTGAGGTGCGGGTTCTCCTCGTGCCTGCGCCTCCATGCAAAGTCGATGAGACTCGGCTTTGTCAATAGTATGCAAAGGTTTTCCAAAATCAGTATCGTAAGCAATTATTTCACTCATTTTACAATACCTCTTTGTTCTAGCAATGCAACAAGATCTAAGAGATCATGAGTGTATTTCTCAGGATGTGCTCTCAGTTCTGCTCTTAAATGATCAATGTCTTTAACCTCAACTCCTGATGTTTCACCATCTTTGAATCTAACAGGACCATCATAACAACCGATGTATACGGCAGTGTCACAATGTTCATTCCAAGGTTGACCATCTCGCAAAGTTCTATCCTTAGAAACATAATCACTCAGAGTTGCGACCCTAGTTAATACCGCTTGGTGTCTTAGAACTTCAGGACGATTAGCGACGATTGCCGCGTAATCTTCTTCAGGCAAAACCGCAGCAGGTATTGCTAGTTCGTCGTTACATTCGTGAATAACGGCGGTGTCATACACATCACCCAATCCAACATGTCCAGCAATAGGTTTGTCAATCAAACCAGGGTTTTCTTTTTTGTTGGATGCTCTTTGTTGTAAGTAGAAAGATCCATCAGACCTCATCATCATTACTCTTACGTGTCTGTGTTTTGCGGGTGCGGGTTGGCCTGCGTGAAAGGCTTCAATTAGTTCTGCATGAGCTTGTTTTCTCGGTACTGGAGCTAAAGGTCTTCCATCTAAAGAGAATTGTTGTACAAGTTCATTTGCGTTAACATTAGGAGATGGACTAAATCCGGATAAATCCTTGTACGCCACCATTGCATGAGCATATTGTCTTACTAGTTCTTTAAGATCAAAAGTAAATCGTTCAGGATTACTTTCAACTTCTTCTTGTAAAGCATCTAAAGTACGATAAGTCATTCCGGCGCCATTCTTGGCTTGTTGTCTAAATTTACCGTCGAAGTATGATACAAAGAATGATAATTCACAAGGTTCTTTCCAAGTATTTCCATCAGGCAATAATCTTTCTGATTGAAAATTTCTAAGATACGCTGCTTGCCTTGTTACTGCAAGTTCAGAAGTAATATCAGGATGATTTTCTAACATAGGGAAAAAGTGTTGATCATCAAAAACCGTTGTTGCAATGCCAAGTTCTCTTGCACTCTCATACATTACAGAAGTTAGTGTTGTGTCACCAGCGGCAATGTGTGATCCCCAAGTTGTGTCTATCAATCCACCATTGTCTCTCCCACCAGGAGGACGAATTTGAAGATAAAGATAACCTTCACTGTCAACTATTAATCCTTTTGCGTGACAGTCTTTGAATTCTACAGGATCACCAGCAAAAAATTGTTCTTGCATTGCTCGATGTGCTTCTTCTTTGTCCATATTGGCCAAATCGTAGCCGCCCATTGCATGTTTAATTTTAATATCAACCATAATATTCACCACACTATTCGTGTTTAATCTCAATCACCCCCTTTTAGGAAAATTATTCTTCACTTAATTCTGGATAGTCAAACCGTCTTTTGCATCTAGGACAACTCACAGGCTCTTCTTTGCGAGCCATCCATTCGTATCCACAATAACCACAGGCTTGTTCCATCGTAGTAATAGTAATAAATGTACTCATATGAGTATGTATGGCATACATTTGTTATTTAATGCATATTGTATATATTTTAGCGAAATCTTTAAATAGAGAGCTTCTTTATTAACAAATCATGGATAGAAGGAAGCTAATCCAACACGGAATGTCTAGCTTGACAATAGCCTTACCTTCAAAATGGCTAAAGGAGCGAGCACTGAAGAAAGGAGACAGTGTTCAAGTAGTGGATGAAGGAAGTAAGTTAATCGTTAGCACAGATGAACCGTTGAAAATAGAAAAGGTTTCTGTTGATGTTAGTAACTTAGATCGAACTTCTACATTGTTGCACATACAGAGTTTGTACAGGTATGGGTACAATGAAATTGAAATCAAATTCAAAAAACAAAAGACAATACATTACAGAAGGGAAAAAGAGGTGAACTTTTCAGCCGTTGTACACGAGATTGTGAATAGGTTGATTGGTGCAGAAGTGGTAGAGCAAACGGAAAATAGAATTTTAGTAAAGTATCTAACAAAAGAAGCAGGCCAAGACTTTAAGGTTGTATTGAGAAGAGCGTTTCTCCTATTAAAAGAAGCGTCTGCAACTTTGTTGGATGGAGCAAAAAACGACGACAAAACAAAGATAGAAATTATAGAAGACATGCACGATAATGTGAACAAGTTTGTTAATTATTCACTGAGATTACTAAATAAATATGGTTATCCCGATGTGAAGAAAACTTGTTTTTATTATCACGTTATTGCTTCACTAGATAAAATAATGGATATAATGAAATATAGTGCAAGAATGATTTTGAACGAGGATACGAAGTTTAGTAAAACTAGCATAGAGGTTTGGGAAAACATTAATAAATCAGTAGAAATGTACTATGAAATGTTCTATAAGTACGATCAGAACTTAATAAACGATATAGAGAGAAACAGGCAGCGAGTTAAATCTCAAATAAGTGCTGCAATGAAGAAGGTTTCTCGAGAAGAGATAAGGCATATGTCAAATATGAAACAGATGTTAGAATTGTTACTAGATCTAGCAGATGCAAGAATGGGGTTAGAGTATTAAGATGGATATGCTAATCTGGATTTTAATTGTTAGCGTAATGGGTCCTGTTATTGGTTCTTTAATTGGAGTTATAAAAAAACCTAGCGAGAGATTTATGCTGGATATGCTTGCGTTTGCCGCAGGTGTTATGTTAGCCATATCATTCTTGGAATTAATCCCACAAAGTATAGAAATAGGCACAATCTGGAGTTGCGCAATTGGAATAATTGTGGGGTCTATAGTTATGTATGCAGTCGATAAAACGGCACCTCATATTCATCCAGGCATGTGTCTGAACGAACAAGGAAGTAAACTAAAAAAAACAGCAACCTATCTTTTAATTGGAATATTTATTCATAATCTTCCAGAAGGTATGGCAATCGCCACAGGAACAATATCAGGCATGGACTCAGCACTAGTAGTGGCGTTAGCAATCGCAATACACAACATCCCCGAAGGTATTTGTACTAGCGCACCATTTTATTTCTGTTCTAAAAAAAGACTAAAATCCTTTTTAGTATCAGCATCTACTGCGATTCCAATACTTGTTGGATTTTTTATTGGTAAAGCGTTGTATACTGTTCTTTCCCCCATAATCATTAGTGGAGTAGTTGCTGCAACAGCAGGAGTAATGATTTATATTTCCGGAGATGAATTAATACCAACTTCCTGTAATAAAAGCGATAAACCTTGGAGTCATAGTACTATATTCTCATTGATTGCAGGAGTATTGTTTGTCGTCGTATTGGGTTCTTTGTAGAATTAGTACTTGAATCTGCGACTATATTCGTTATGACTAAACCATTCTAGAATTATGCTCATTATTACTACTTCCGTCTTTTTTACTGTATAAATTAGTCTCCAACTATTAGGTAAGTTGTACTTCCAAAGATTTGATAATTTATAATTTTGAACATAGAATCTTGGCCAAAGTTTTTGAGGTATCTTTATTCCACAATAAGGGTTTTGTTTTAGATCATCAATCGCTCGATCTATAAATTTGTAAAGCTGTTTGTCTTCAAACTTTCCTAGCTTTAAGTGCTCAAACTCAATCTTTAGTTTATTAGAAATAAATGTTACAGAAGTGTTTATCTTACAACTAGGCCTTCCCGGATTACGCGTTCTATTGTCTCGGGATCCCAGGTCCAGAAAATTATTCCATCTCTTGGATCTATCCCTATCTTTCCGGATTCTTCTAGATAGTCTATGATTACTTGAAACGTTTGGTACATCATCTTTTTTGGTAGTCTTTTCCATAGTTGATACTTGCCGAACTCTTGCGTGTGTTTCTGGATGGTTTCCTCTACCATGCGTACCGACTCAAGTGTTGGACTGTGTATGATTTTCCTTTGTTTCATCTTATATGGATATATATAAGACACAATATTTAAGTTTTTTGGTGTTTTAAGCTAGATAAAGGTTATATCCGAGTTCTCGGAAGTGTTTGCGTTGCTTCAGAAGTTGGTTCTGCCTGTGCGAAATCTTTGAGAGAAATAGAGTACAGCGCAGAATTATTCCGAAAGATCCTATTTTGTTCTATAAATAAATTATTTAAATGAGAGAGATAAATTCACCCATATGAATCTTTCAGAATACAACTACCATTTGCCAAAAGAGTTAATAGCTCAACAACCTGTTAGACCAAGACATAGTTCTAAGATGTTGGTTGTTAAAGATAAAGTTGAGCATAAGAAATTCTCAGACATTGTAAACTATCTACAAAAAGGTGATGTTCTGGTGGTGAATGAAACAAAAGTTTTGCCTGCAAGAATAATTGGTAAAAAGGACGGTACTGGTGGAAAGGTAGATTTGTTGTTGAGTTTTCCAAGAGATGAATATTATGAATGCAAGATAAAGTGCACTAATGCACAGCCGGGACACAAATTAGTTTTCCCTCATGGATTAAACGGAGAAATAATTGACAAAGAAGGAGAAATTTATCATGTTAAGTTCAACAAAGATGTTGCAAAGTATATGCAAAAGCATGGAACGTTACCTACACCCCCTTATGTTAAAGAAAAACTGAAGAGAGAAGATCATTATCAAACGTCTTATGCGAAGAAAAAAGGATCATTGGCCGCGCCAACTGCAGGGCTGCATTTTTCTAAGAAAGTTTTAGATGAGATTAAGAAAAAAGGAGTTAAAATAGCCAAAGTTTGTTTACATGTTAGTTTTGGAACGTTTAATCCAATTAAAGAAGATGATTTTAGAAAACATCAAATGGATCCAGAGTATTTTACTGTTGATAAAAAGACTTGCGACGTAATAAATAACAGAAAAGGAAGACTAGTTGTTGTCGGTACAACAAGTTTGAAGACTTTGGAGTCATCAGATTATTCAGGAGGACAGATTCAACCAAGCAGTGGATGGTCTAAACTGTTCGTATATCCAGGACATAGGTTTAAGTGTGAAGCAGAGATCTTAGTTACTAACTTTCATCTTCCAAAATCCACATTGTTGTTGTTTATTAGCGCATTTGCGGGAAAGAAAAGAGTTTTTGATGCGTATAAAGAAGCAGTCAAAGAACGTTATAGGTTTTTCTCGTTCGGAGATGCCATGCTGCTTTTTAAAGAATAAAGACAACCACAGTATTGTTGACGGTAAAGATCATGTTCTTTGCTTAGCTCGATACTTTTCTTAAAACCATCTTCTTTCTTGAAGTTGGCATTTAAATGTTCAACACCTGCTTTGTCTGCTTGACGTTTTTCAGTTGCGTTAATTAATTTAGCATCTTTATGAGGACTAATTGTTAGTGTGTTCGAGATTATGTCGAAGTTATTTTCTTTTGCGAACTTCGCAGCGCACTTCATTCTTGCGTTAAAGCAAATAGTACAACGTTCACCACCTTCTTCATCCTTTTCATGACCCTTGATTAGCTCAAACCAGTATTCAGGATCGTACTTGCCCTCTATAAAAGGAATGTCTGAGTCTTTTGCGAACTTTTGTGCAGCTTCTAGTCGTTGTGTATACTCAGGTCTGGGTTGAATATTAGGATTGTAAAAAAATGCAGTAACATCAAAATCTTCTTTCAGGGTGTTAATTACGTGTGTAGAGCATGGTCCACAACAAACGAGCAAAAGTAGCTTTTTTTTCATTATTAGAAGGTGTTTTTTTTATTTAAATTCCTTTTGTATAAGCTTTATATATTATTAAACGAAACTTAATTAAATAGCCCAGAGAAAGCTTGTTCTATGGTAAAAGGTGCATATTTGTTGGTTATGAAACTCAAAGCAAATACTAGAATAAAGATCGGCGCTAAAGGCTTTATTGCATTCAAGAAAGGATACTATATTTATGTTGGTTCTGCAATGCAGAATTTGGATAAACGAATCGCCAGACACCATTCTAAGAAAAAGACTATCAGATGGCATATAGATTATTTCTTAAGAAAAGCAGAGATCGTAGATACAATATCTATTGAGTCTAATAAGAAGATTGAATGTCAATTGAGTGCAAGGGTAGGTAATCTTTGTGATGATAGAGTAAAGGGATTTGGTTGTTCTGATTGTAAATGTCAAAGCCATTTATACTACTTTAAGAAAAAACCCTTTGATTGTAAATGAAGCAAGAAGAAGTTTCTAAAGTTATTAGTATTCTGAAAAAAGAGTATAAGAATTTTAAAGAGCCGATTGTTACTGAGATTTCCATGACGGGGAAACCTTTTCTGGTTTTGATTTCTACTGTGTTGAGTTTGCGTACTAAAGATGAAACAACAGCTAAAGCATCTTATAGATTATTTGATTTAGCGGATACTCCAGAGAAGATGGTTAAATTGTCTTTGCCTCGTATTGAAAAAGCAATTTATCCTGTTGGGTTCTATAAAACTAAAGCTAAAAGTATTATTGAAATTTGTAAAAAGTTAATCTCGGAATATAATAGTGAAGTTCCTTCCGATATAGATAAGTTGTTAGAGTTTAAGGGTGTTGGTCGTAAAACTGCAAATTTGGTTATGACTTTAGGTTTTGGTAAGTTAGGAATATGTGTTGATGTTCATGTGCATCGGATTAGTAATCGTTTAGGTTATATTAAAACAAAAAATCCAGAAGAGACCGAGTTTGCATTACGAGATAAGTTACCAAAAATATATTGGATTGTGTATAATGATTTACTTGTTGCCTATGGTCAAAATTTGTGTACCCCTGTTAGTCCTCATTGTTCTAAGTGTAAAGTAAGGCCTTATTGTAGAAGGGTTGGCGTTGAGAAAAGTCGGTAATTAATTCTAGAATCATATAAGATCCCGCACTAACGCCGTTAAAACGCCAGAATTCGGCCAAATCAAAGGCTTTAAATAAGGGTTTTTGAGAGTGTAATATATGGCTGAGTCGGAGCGAATCAAGTATAAAAAGAAACCTAATAGCGAAAGCAGTGTAAAAAAGATTCTGAATCCGCTAGTTGAGAAATGGTTCTATTCAAGATTTAAAGAATTTTCATTGCCACAGTTGTACGGTATACTTGAGATTCATAGCAGAAATAATGTTTTGATAAGTGCGCCAACAGGTGCAACAAAAACTTTGACAGGTTTTATGGCAATATTGAATGAGTTGGTTGATTCATCTGTTAAAGAGATTCTAGAAGATAAAGTGTATTGTGTTTATGTTTCTCCATTGAAAGCGTTGAATAATGACATTAAGCTAAACTTGATAGAACCATTAGAGCAAATGGAGGAAATACATGGAAGTAAGCTAGGGATAAGAGTTTCTGTTAGAACTGGAGATACCACAACTAAAGAAAGAACAAATATGTTGAAGAATCCTCCGCATATTTTGATAACAACTCCAGAGTCTTTAGGAATATTACTTGCATCTCCAAAGTTTAGAGAACATTTGCGCGGAGTACAGTGGTTTATCGCAGATGAGATTCATGCATTAGCAGAGAACAAAAGAGGAGTACATCTTAATCTTAGTATGGAACGATTAGCTTATTTAAGTGAGCACATGGCGAGAGTAGGTTTGTCCGCAACAGTTGCGCCATTAGATGAAGTGGCAAAATATTTAGTCGGAGCTAAAAGAGAATGTAAGATCGTCGATGTTCAGTTCATAAAGCAGATGGATTTACAAGTTATAAGTGCAGTTCCTGATTTAATAAACATAAGTCACGAAGATATGCATACGGCACTGTATGAGAGAATGCATGAGTTGATTAGTAAACACAAAACTACTTTGGTTTTTACAAATACTAGAGCAGCAACAGAAAGAGTAGTTGATCACTTGAAGTATAAGTTCCCTAAAGATTATTATGAAAATATTGGCGCGCATCATGGGAGTTTAAGCGCAGATCATAGAACAAAGTTAGAACAATCATTAAGAGATGGAAAGTTAAAGGTGGTTGTTTGTTCTACCTCGCTAGAGTTGGGAATAGATATAGGTTTTATTGATCTGGTTATTTGTTTGGGTTCTCCTAAGTCGGTTGCAAGAGCGTTGCAAAGAATTGGAAGGTCGGGACATCAACTTCATTCAGTTACTAAAGGCAGAATCATTGTGATGGATAGAGATGATCTGATAGAATGTTCTGTTTTGTTGAAGGCAGCAGTAGAGAAAAAGATTGATAGAATACACTTGCCAAAGAATGCATTAGATGTTCTGGCACAGCACATTTACGGAATGGCCATTGAACAAGTATGGGAGGAAAAAGAGTTGTTTAAAGTTATTAAGAAAAGTTATTGTTATTCTAATTTGAGTTTAAAAGATTTTAATGAAGTTTTATCGTATTTGGCTGGAGAGTTTACTTCACTAGAAGATCGTCATGTATATGCCAAGATCTGGAGAGAGAATGGAAAATTAGGCAAGAGAGGGAGGCTGGCCAGAGTTATCTACATGACTAACATTGGTACAATCCCTGATAGAACTGGTATAATTGTTAAAATGGGCACCATACCTGTGGGAACATTAGATGAAGGGTTTTTGGAAAGGCTAAGGCCAGGAGATGTTTTTATTCTAGGAGGAAATACTTATACTTTCAGACATGCAAAAGGAATGGTTGCGTTTGTACAAGCATCAGCTAATCGTCCACCGACAGTTCCGTCATGGGTTTCAGAAATGTTGCCATTAAGTTTTGATTTATCTATGCAGATCGGAAAGTTTAGAAGATTTATTGAAGATAAATTCAAGAAACACGTTAGCAAAAAAGAAATTTTGAAATTTATTAACGAATATTTGTATGTAGATAAGAATTCAGCATTGGCTATATATGCATATTTCTTCGAGCAATATGGATATTTAGGAGAAATTCCAGGTGACAAAAAGATTATTTTGGAACATTATACTGATGAGGAAGGAAAAAGAAAGGTTGTGTTCCATTCTTTGTTTGGTAGAAGAGTTAATGATGTTTTGTCTAGAGCAGTCGCGTATTCCATTTCTCGAAGTCAGCATAAGGATGTAGAGATTGGGTTGAATGATAATGGGTTCTACATAGGTATAGGTAAAGGTGTTCAGGTAAGTAAAGCTATGAAGCTGATTAAAGCTAAAGAGCTAAGAAAAGTAATGGAAAATGCTATTGAGGATTCAGAAGTTCTACGTCGACGATTTAGACATTGTGCAGGCAGAGCTTTAATGATTCTTAGAAATTATATGGGTCGAAAGAAAAGAGTTGGAAGGCAGCAAGTTAGTTCATTGATATTATTAAGCGCAGTTAAAAGAATTTCATCAGAGTTTTCCATATTGCGTGAAGCGCGTCGTGAAGTTTTAGAAGATCAAATGGATATCGAGAATGCAACTGTGGTGATGAAGGGTATAGAAGAAGGAAAAATAAAATTAGTCGAAGTTGACACTCAGATTCCGTCACCGTTTGCTTTTAAGATCGCTTTGCAGGGTGTGATGGATATTGTAAAGATGGAAGATAGAATGGAGTTTTTGCAGAGAATGCATCAAATGGTTTTAGCCAAGATTCTTCTTAATAAAAATAATAAGAAAAGTAAAAGCTATGTAGATATTGAAGAGTTTTCTTATCAAAGATTCTGGAATGAAGAGAAAGAGAAAATAGAGAAAGAAAAAGAAGAGAAGGAAGATGAATTAAAGCAGATGTTGTTCGATGTGAGCAAGAAAATTAATCTAGATGCCAAGATTGTTTACAATATTAAGAATTTGATTGAAGGAGATGTTAAGTTTAAGCAAAGCTTTGTTGACTGGCTAGGTGGTCTGTTGGAGCCTCCTATAAATGAAGAATGGCCGGTGAAGTTGATTAACTTTCTATCACAAGCCAGAGAAAGGATTAAATAGTGCTCTTTCTTTATGTCCTATTGAGGTGAAATTATGGCTAAAAAATCTTTTGCAAAACTTGACCCAAAGGCTTTTGGTCTTTCTTGTGGTATAATTGGAGCAGTAATGTTATTTTTAATGACTTTATTTGCAGTATTTGGAGTTGACTACGGACTAGCATTCTTGAAAATGGTGGAATCAGTCTATCCAGGATATGCAATATCAGGTCTAGGTGTTATTGTTGGAACAGTATACGGCTTCTTAGACGGCTTTATTGGCGGCTATATCTTTGCATGGCTTTACAATAAGTTAGCATAACTTTTTATTTCATTTCTTTTTCTATTGTTTTATGGAAGTAGTTTCTAACATAAAAGTACTGGATTTGTGTTTGTACTTAGAGGATGAAAAGATTTTGGTAGTCTCTGATGTACATATGGGGTATGAGGAGGCATTGAATAAAGGTGGAGTGTTGATACCGAGGCACCAGTTTAGAGAAACAATGGAAAGGTTGAAGAAAACTTTGACCTTTGTAAAGCCTGAGACCATTATTCTAAATGG
The DNA here is from genome assembly GCA_018646625.1 of Candidatus Woesearchaeota archaeon. Taxonomy (GTDB): domain Archaea; phylum Nanobdellota; class Nanobdellia; order Woesearchaeales; family JABGUJ01; genus JABGUJ01. The sequence continues at coordinate 454,623 of JABGUJ010000002.1, forward strand.
CGATGTGAAACATGAGTTTGGCACGATATCTGAGACAGAGTGGAGACACACTATTAAGTTGATAGACTATTTGGCAAAACATTGTAAAAAGCTTGTTCTGTTGAGAGGAAATCACGATAAAAGTTTGGGTCCTATTGCGAAGAAGAGAAATATTGAGATGATGGATGAGTTCTTAGTTGGAGATACTTTGATTAGTCATGGAGATCACGTTCCCGATGTTGCAACTTTGAAAGATGTTAAAACAATAATTATAGGTCATGAGCATCCCGCAGTTTCTATTTCAGATTATCCTAGAGTCGAGAAGTTTAAGTGTTTTTTAGTAGGTAAGTGGAAAAGAAAAAACTTGGTAGTAATGCCGTCGTATAATCTTGTTACTGAAGGAACAGACGTGGTTTCTGATAGATTGCTGAGTCCTTTTTTAGATGGAAATTTGGATAAGTTTAGAGTTGTAATTGTGAGTGATTCAGTTTATGACTTTGGAACTTTGAAAGATGTAAAGAAGCTGTGCTAAAGACAAGGTTTAAATATCTGGAATTGCAAGGAATTGGTATGAAGAAAGGACTTAAGATATTATTATTATCTGATACTTGGGCGACCTTGGCCTTGGGTATGATTGGTCCCATCTATGCTATTTTTGTTGCAGATATCGGAGGAGATATTCTAGATGCTTCTTGGGCATACTTTGCGTTTATGATAACTTCCGGTGTGGTGATGTATTTTATCAGTCACTGGGAAGATAAAGTCAAGCATAAGAATAGATTAATTACATTGGGTTATTCTTTGACCGCTCTTGGGTGTTTGTCGTATATCTTTGTTGATAGTCAGTTGACTTTGGTGATTACCCAAATGATTCTTGGAGTGGCAGAAGCAGTTCAAGTTCCTGCGTATGATGCAATGTATTCTAGTTATTTGAGGAAGCATAAAGCAGCATCAGAATGGGGTAACTGGGAGGCAATGCAATACATTGTAACGGCGATAGCGGCATTAGCTGGCGGTTATTTAGCTAAATCTCTAGGTTTTAAGGCACTGTTTGTTGCTATGTTTATTTTCTCTTTGTTTAGCGTGTTTACCTCTTTAGGAATGTTTAAGAATAGCAAGTATTTGCGTTCACAATAAGTATGAAAATTAACTATTACAAGAATATTCCTTTATTGTATATCTATAGCATTCTGATAAAAAGAGTTTCTATGCCGATTATCATCATCTATTTTCTTCTCAATCGCCTAAATTTCACAGAAATTGGAATCTTAACAGCGACCATTGCAATAATCCACGTTAGTTTAGAAGTTCATGGAGGGGTGTTTGCAGATCTGAAAGGAAATAGATTATCATTGATGATTCACTCAGTGTTTGCAGCTCTTTGCATGTTATTTTATCTGATTGGAGACTCTTTTTGGTATTTCTTTGTAGCTAGCGTATGTTATGGTGTGTCTGGGGCGTTCATTAGCGGTTCAAGAAATGCGTTAATGTTTGAGACGTTGCAGAAATTAAAAAGGACTTCCGAGTTTAAGAAATTTAATGGAAGAATGTTGTTGATTTCTCATTTGGTTAATGCAGTTGTTTTGTTGCTCATACCATTCGTTTTTGATTATAATCCAAAGTATCCATTTGTTATCGGTATCGGGTTCTTCATAGGGTCATTTATTGTTGCAGCATTGTTTGTTGAACCTAGAAAGACTGTTAAGAAAAGTTCTAGTAAAGAGTTCAATAAAAATATTATTAAGTCTCTAAAGATTGTGGCTAATGAACGAGAAATCTTTTCTGTAATCTTGTTGACTACAGTTATTGCAGCATTTACTCATGTTGGTGCTAATTATATTCAACCACTGCTGACAATTGCAGGATTGCCTGTGATTTACTTTGGTGTGGTTTATGCATTAATGCGTGCAGCTATGGGCTTGGGTGCTGCTTTAACTCATAGATTAGAGAGATGGTTCTCCGCAGAGTCGATAATATTACTTGTAATATTTCTAATGTCTGCAGCGTTTGCAGGATATTTGTTAGGTTTCGGATTAATAATTCCTTTTTGTGTATTGTTGATTAACTTGGCTTTTGGATTAAATCGGATAGTGCTAGAAGATAAACTTAATCAGAGTGTTAAATCTAACAGAACAACAATATTATCAATATCTAGTTTGATTCAAACATTGTTCAGAGCAGTTTTGATATTCTTTTCAGGTATTTTGGCAGATTATTTTGGAGTACAAGGTCTGTTCTTTTTCGTGTTGATCGGTTTTCTAGTATTTGCGTTTGCAGCAGTAAGATATTCTCGAAAGGTTTATATTTAGATTTAGGGAGGGTGATTGTATGAGACTAATCCTAACAAGACATGGACAAACTGAAGAGAATGTAAAGAGAATTCTACAAGGTCATATGCCTGGTAAGTTGACTCCTTTAGGTATAGAGCAAGCTAAGAAGTTGGCTTCGAGATTAAAGGATGAAAATATTGATGCAATTTATTCTAGTGACCTAGCAAGAACAGCAGATACTACTAAAGAGATTGCCAAGTTTCATCCAGACGTTCCTGTGTTTTATGTAGCAGAGTTGAGAGAGGGAGATCTGGGAGAGTATGCGGGTATGTCTGTTGATAAAATGGATTGGACCGTCCAGAAGGTATTGAAAGTCGAGCGAACATGTTGGCCAGAGCAAAGAAAATCTTAGATGAAGCATATTCTAAGTATAAAGATGGTTCGGTGTTGTTTGCGGCACATAACGGCATTAATCTGGCGTTGATAACTGCAATCCAGAATAAAACTCCTGATGAAATGGAAGATGTTACTTCTCAGAAGAATACTGCAATAAGTATATTTGAGATAAAAGAAGATAATAATCACAAAATAATCTTAGAGAATTGTTATAAACATTTAGAATAATCATTCAAATACTATATCTCGACAAGGAAATACATAATCTCCACCCATGATGGCAGTATCCACATCCATTATTTCGTCGGGAAAATGTTCTTTTATTTCATTCAGAATTTCAGTGTATTTCAGATAGTTTTCCACCATTATTTCTAGCTCAATTTCCCAAGGGCCTACTTGTTTTACGACGTGCAGAATATTTGGGTGACTAAGAAGATAATTCACCATTTTTTTCTCTTGGTCAGGATCTATTTGGGATAGATAAAGAAATGTTTTAAAGAATTCCATACCAATCTTATTATGATCAATTGTTGCTTTGTAGCAAACGATCACGCCTGTGTTTTCTAACCTCTTAAGTCTGGTTCGAACCATGTCAACAGTCGATTTTGTTTGTCTTGCCATTTCTACAATTGAGATTCGGGCATTCTTGAATAAAAGTCGCAACATGGAATATTCTATATAATCTAATTGGTTCTTTGCAGGGTTGAGAAAGAAATGAGTACGTTTATGTTTTTTCTGATCTAACAGAAAACCTTTGGGAGAAATAACAACTTCAGCCACAACTGCTGTTTTCTTTGAAAGAATAATATCTCTAAACTTGTAAAATGATTTGTGTTGAAACTCGTAGAAGTCTGTGTTGTTTTTTGCAAAGAATGTAATTCCTAAATCCCAAGCACCATCTGCAACCCCTAACCAGAATACACTTTTTTCTTTTTTGATATAATCAATAAACTCTTTTCTTCGTTTTGGTTTGTTTGCAACTTTAAGATAAATCTTGTATACTTGATAACCAACTTTAGTAGGATCAATCCATGCATGATAACCAGTTATGATTTTCTTTTGTTCTAACTGTTTGATTCTATATCTTATGGAGGCTTTCGAACGATTCACCATTTTAGCCAGCTTAGTCTCTGGAATTCTAGCATAATCATCCATCTCAAATAAAATCCTTTTATCAATTTTGTCTATATTGAAAGCCATAATTAATCAATAAATGGTTTTAATTTATAAATGTAGCCATTTATGTGTGAAAAACTAAAGATTAGTTTAATATAGATTATCGCCTAATCATTACCTATCAATGACAAACGAGGAGGTAGGTTTGAAAAATGAAACTTAAAATTTTAGCAATTCTTTTGATTCTGGTATTCTTAGTTGGGTGCGGTGGTCAAAAGATAAATTCAGAAGTTGTTAAAGCAGACCCAATAAAGATAGGCTGGGTTGGACCGTTGAGCGGAGATGTCGCAGCATACGGTGAACCAATGAGAGATGCAACAATGTTGGCAGTGGATGAAATTAATTCTGCTGGCGGTATAAATGGAAGAGCCTTAGAAATTATTTATGAAGATGGACATTGCAATCCTAAAGATGCAACAACTGCAGTACAAAAGTTAATCAATGTTGATAAAGTAGAAACAATGATGGTTTTCTGTAGTCCAGAGGTTATGGGTGCCGCACCAATAGTTGAAGCAAATAAAGTTGTTTTGTTCTCATCGTTTGCAGGAAGTCCCGAGATAACTAAAGCAGGAGATTATGTTTTTAGAAATTTCCCATCAGATGCAAGCACTGGAAAGAAAATGGCAGAGTTGGCAGATTCTGAAAAGTTTGGCAAGGTTGCTTTGTTGGTTGAAGTAAACGATTATTCAATGGCTTTGAAAGAAGTGTTTAAGTCGAAGTATAATGGAGATGTTGTTGCAGAAGAAATGTTTAATGCAGAGGATAGTGACGTTAAAACTCAATTAACCAAAATAAAAGAGTCAGGAGCAGATGCAGTTTACGTGTTGCCGTTAACTCCAGGAAAACCTGCGTTAATACTTCAACAATTTAGAGAATTGGGAATAGAAATACCCATACTAGGTAATGAAGTGATTGTAACATCAGACATGTTAGATCAGAATCCCGAATTAGTTGAAGGAGTAATGTTCGCAGAGCCGGCTTTTGATGAGAAAAACCCTTTGTTTGTTGACTTTAAAGCAAAGTATAACGCATTGTTTGGGGAAATGACAGGATTACCACCATTTTATCATTCAGCAACATATGATGCGGTCTATGTGTTGGCAGAAGCTATGAAATTGCACGGTGATGATTCAGAAGCAATAAAGAACTATCTGTACACTATTCGTGATAGGCAAGGTGCTTCAGGTGTGTTGACAATGGATGTTAATGGAGACCCTCTGTTCGAGTACAATGTAAAAGTTGTTAAGAACGGAGAGATAGAAGTATACTAATTCTTTTTTTATTTTCTTTTTTGATGATGAGGGTAATGACTGTAGCTACGCTGGTAAGAGTAAGGATGAACTGGCCTTAAGTTTTGATGAGGATGTTGTCTTTGTTGGTAGTGTGGATGGGGTTGCGCTCTTCTTGGATAGTGTCCCAAGAAATAATCTAGTAACCAGTGTTCTACTACAGGACGCTTAGGCATTTTCTTGGAAACCTTGAATATTGACCAACCAACAAAAAATAACACTAAACAGACTATGAATGACACTCGAGATATGTACCAAGACATTACAAAATATTTTATTAAGCTTGCTCCGTATAGCGTATCTGCGATGAACTGTAATCCAAGGATTCTTACAAGGAAATAGTAGGCAAAAGAGAATATCCCCAAAGCAAATAAAGCGTTTCCAACAAAATATAGAATTAAATGTCGCTTTGCGCCAAGAGTCTTTACAACATATTGTATTAGTAGACCGCATATAACTGCATAAATACCAATAATGAATAGAATCCCCATCGTCTGCCAAGTGAGCACGCCGATTTCTGTTAATGCAACCGCTTCAGCAGTAGCTGAGAATTGAGATTTTGTGATGATTGTTTGTAGAACAGAAGCATTGGCTAAAGTTAATATAATCACAGACACTAAACCTACAACACCAGGAACCATCATTCCTTTTCCAAGTTCTCTCACGAATTCTTTGAAATGTTTTGTAGTTAGTACTGTAAGAACCAAACCAATTATGGCAACTACCGCGCCAATTAATATCGCAGTATTGGGATTGAAACTGTAAAGATAATTAAAAGGAAAACTTGAACCAATTGTATCAACCATTGCAGAAGATTCTGCACTAGCACCACCAATTCCGAGTTTGTTAAACATTAGTGCAAGAACTTCAAAGTAATTTGTCTTCATCTGGTAGTATTTTAACCCTAAAGAAACAGTTAATAACGTTAAACCAGCCTCAAATAGTTCAGCGACAATTTCTCCAGCGAGAAACCATTTGAATTTGCCTTTCTTGCCCCACATAACGGATTTTTTGTTTTGTTTATTTATAAAGTTTGTTCTGAGCGTTGACATATTTGTGTCAGAATGTATTTAAATCTCCACTACCGGTATTTTGTTATGGCGAGGAACGGGTTGGAAAGATTAACACTAGATCTAGATGGAGTTGTCAATAAAGATAAATGGGCTCAAAGAGTCGCAGCAGAGTTGAATGCAAATGGAACTATGCCTAGCCTTATGATGATGGGCCCAGATAATCAGAGATGGGCTGCAAGGGCGTTGGCAGAAACTGGAGACCACATGGCTAATTCTTTAGACTTTGATGTTGTTGTAGGATTAGCAGAAGAAACATTACAAGATGAAGTATTTTTACAAGATGCAGATCTTGAAAGAATAATGGGATTAGTGGCAATGATTGCATTGCATAGGCAGAAGGTTGATGTTTCTCAACATTATGATGTTTCTCAGTTAATGGGTAATTTGTTGGCGATGTATTCTCGATTTGAGAATCTCAGACATGCAGATAGAGGATATAGAGTTACAGATGTTATCCTGGCAGTAGATGAAGGAAGAATGGACTGGCACGATACAAAGTACTTTACTGATGAATTGTTTATAGTAAGAGGAAGATATCCTGGATTAGTTAGAGGTTCTCCCACCTTTGCAGATGACTGGATCAGATCATTCTATGGTAAGGCAAGCAAGTCTCCAGTTTATGTTAAGATCGCAGATGGATTAGACAAATGTTTTGCAGCAATGCAATATATGACAGAGAGAATGACTGATATATTTAGAGTTAGACCTGACGCGAGTTTATTATTTTCGTGATTTCTCACTGGTCACTGGACATGCCAGCATAATTCTTTTTAAGAAGAAGGTTCTTGTTTCATTTATGATAAGAAAAAGTTTTGTATTTCTCGACGGCATTTCTCCAAAATTCGAGCGGAGAATATGGGATCAAGGAATAAATTGTTGGAGCGACTTTGTTGAAAAAGATTCAATTAAAGGAATCTCAAAAAAGCGAAAGCTGAAGTATCACAAACAAATAGAATATGTAAAAAAGCAACTTCTTAGCGATAACATAGAATACTTGAGCAACTGTTTACCTAATCGAGAAAGATGGAGACTATATGAATATTACAAAGACGAGTGTGTTTATTTGGATATAGAGATTAATCGTATGAATAATGATATTACTGCTGTGTGTTTATATGATGGATATGAAACTATGATGTTTGTTAGAGGAATAAACTTAAACATACGAGATGTTAAAGAGGTCTTATCAAGGTACAAAATGATTGTGACATACAATGGCGCGTCTTTTGATTTGCCTCAACTTAGAAAATACTTTAATCTAGATTTTCCCCAGATACATGTAGATCTGAAGCCGTTATGTGCAAGAATTGGGTTAAGAGGAGGATTAAAAGAGGTTGAAAAACTATTAGGTATTGAAAGGATCACAGATTATGAGATAAGATCGGGAGATCCTTGCAAGCTATATCGTCTGTGGAAGGTTACAAACGATAGACATTTCTTAGATTTACTAATGCAATATAATGAAGAAGACACTGTTAATCTTAAACCAATAGCAGAACACGTTATGAAAAAGTTATCAGATCTCGCCAGCTAACTTTTTAGCTTTATCTTTTTTTACAGCAATCAAAAATAGCTGAAACAATACTAAAGTAGCCGCCATAGTCATAGGAACTAGTTGATGAGACATTTTGTGAAGCTTTTCCTTCTTTTCTCGTTTTACTAAACCCATTACTTTCAAAATAGGGGTATGAAATTTGTGCCCTTCGCAATATTTTAGTTTGAAGCTGAACTTTGCAACTTCATCTACAATCTTGGCAAGAGTTTTTCTTCGCATACTCTTTACATTCTGTCGCACAGTACCCGTCTTAAACTTAAGTTTCTGTATATTGTTTTCTAAGAAGTGTTCATAATCATCATAGCCAACATAATGAGGGAGATTTTGTGTATGAGCAGGTGTTGCAACATCGCCAAGCATGTGTGAGCATCTTCCTAAATATTCGAAAGCTTTAGAATGATTCTTTTGTTTATAATGTTCAACCGCTTTATGGAAGTATTCTCCGGCTTTTTCTTTAGCATTCTTGAAGAAAGCAAATCCTTTCTTTGTTTCAGGATTGTAAGCGTGATTTACTCCGGTTATTCCAAGATCTAGAGAGCCAATCATAAGTTGAGGCCAATCTTCATCAACACAACCTTTTTCTAACTCATTAGCGTACTTTCTAAACAAAGGATGTTTGAACTTTTTTACCGCTCTTCGGATAATTAGTCTGTGTGATTCGAATAACATATTATAGTAAGAAGCTAGGATTAATTATCATATTTAAATATAACTTTCAGTATGTTTAAAACTCAGAAAGGCTCTTTTGCTTGGCTAGAGGCGTTCCTGTGTACTTTTCCACTGTTTTCTTAACCGTAATCAGGTCTTCATCCATCTGACTTTGGAGAGAGCGATTGTAGATTAGTGCCGCAGGATGATAGAGAGGAATAACTTTGTATTCAGTCTGATTAATTACAACAGTAACCACTTTTCCATGTAATGCAGATATCCCTCCAATGGATTTCATGTGGTCAGGGTCGCATTTTGAAAGAATAAATTTAGTAGAATAGTTACCTAAAGTGCAAATTACTCTTGGTTTGATGTGTTCTATCTGTTTAATCAACCAAGGAGTGCAGATTTTTATTTCGTCAGGCTTAGGATCACGGTTTTCAGGTGGACGACATTTTAGAATGTTGGCAATGTAAACATCTTCAGAGCTTAAGCCAATAACAGATAAGAACTTATCAAGATTTTTGCCTGCAGCACCAACAAAAGGTAAGCCTTGTTCATCCTCGTTTCTACCAGGAGCTTCACCGATTAAAAGAATTTCCGCATCTTCTCGACCTTTACCAATAACAACATTCGTTCTAGTTTTAGATAGTTCACAATTGGTGCAAGTTTTTGCTTCCTCAATCATTGTACTAATACTCAATTCCTCTTCTTGCCAAGATGCCTTTTGTATTGTAATAGTGTTTAACTTCTTTAACGTAAGATACTAAGTCGGCAGATTCCTTGATTAATTCTGGCGCGTTTCGTCCAGTAAGAATTAATTCACAATTAGGATGTTTTTCTTTCATCAAAGAAACAACTTTCTCAGGAGAGATTAACCCGGAGGCAGCAACGCAATTTATTTCATCCATGATTAGAATATCCCAGTCCCCTGATTTGGCAATTTCTCTTGCGTGATCAAATGATCGTTCTATATTCTTCTCTTCGCTGTCGTCGACCGTAAAGCAATATCTGCAACTACCGCATTTTTCCTCATCCCGCACAGTGATAAACTCGGGATCGGTTTTAGAAAGAGTATCAATCTTTAGTTGCTTGTGACTTTTTAAACAGCCTTTACCACATTGAATAAACATGATTTTTTCAGAAGGTAAGTATTCGCAAGCAGTCACAAACTCTCCAGTGTATGAACCGCCTTTCAAAAACTGAACAATGTAAACTTTGAAGCCTTGACCAATGGCCCGCATAGCGAGACCCATAGACGCAGTAGTTTTACCTTTACCTTCGCCTGTGTAAACTTGCACAAGTCCTAAGCTTGGATGAGCCATTATCAATCACTTCAAATTCAGCTACAAAACGAGTAGCCACACGCTGGACAAGATGCACAACCCTCACTTTGGTTCATCCTGCCCCCACATTCAGGGCAAGCGGATTTATCGCTCTTCTTTGCGAGAGTTATTACTTTCTTTGGTTCTTCCTTCTTTGCCACAGTCTTCTTCGTTACTGTTTTCTTCGCATCAGGAACCTTCTTATCTTCTTTCTTAACGTGTTCTATGTTGAGAACTTGATTGTCCCTGCTTCCATCACGGTAAATAGTTACACCCTTACATCCTAGTTTGTAAGCCAGCATGTATACTTCTTCAACTTCTTTAACAGTTGCAGAGTTAGGAAAATTTACTGTTTTGGATACAGCATTATCACAATGTTTCTGGAATGCAGCTTGCATTCGGATATGCCATTCAGGAGCTATGTCGTGTGCAACAACAAAACTAGATCGGATCTCTTCAGGAAGTTCTTCAATGTTTTGTATTGTGTCTTTATTTGCAATCTTCCTCATCAAGTCTTCACTGTATACGCCCTTTTCTTTTGTTGCTCTTTCAAAGAATTTGTTAACGTATAGAAGTTCTTGAGCATCCATAACCCTTTTCATGAAACAGATAGAAAAGTTAGGTTCGACGCCACCAGATGCTTCTCCGATCATACTTAATGTTCCGGTTGGAGCAATAGTTGTTCGAGTTGCATTTCTGATCTTAGGTTCTCCTTTCTCAGCAAAAATACTTTTCCTGAAGTTAGGGAATGCGCCTCTTTTCTTAGCAAGTTCCTGAGACATTTTTTTAGCCTCATCGTTAATGAACTTCATTACCTTCTCACCCATTTTAACTCCAGCTTCAGAGTTATAAGGAAGGCCTAACTGAACAAGCATGTCTGCCCAGCCCATCACACCTAGTCCAACTTTACGGTTAGCTTTAACCATTTCGTCAATCTGAGGTAAAGGATATTTGTTCATATCAATAACATTATCTAAGAAATGAATTGCGCTTCGAGTTATTTCTCTTAAATGATCCCAATTAACCTTGCCGCTTTTTACAAATTTACCCAAGTTAATAGATCCCAAGTTACATGCTTCGAACGGAAGTAATGGTTGTTCTCCGCAAGGATTGGTACTTTCAATCTCACCAACTTTAGGCGTTGGATTGTCCTTGTTGATTCGGTCTAGGAAAAGCATTCCTGGTTCTCCGTTGTTCCAAGCCATGGTAACAACCAAATCAAACACTTGACGTGCGTTAAGTGTTCTTACAACTTTTTTATTCTTAGGCATTATAAGATCATAGTCTTTGTTGGCAATTACTGCCTTCATAAACTTCTCAGTTAATCCTACAGAAATGTTAAAATTGTTTAGTTGATCATTTTTCTCTTTACAAGAGATAAACTCAAGAATATCAGGATGATCTACCCGTAGTACACCCATATTGGCGCCACGACGTTTACCACCTTGCTTCACAACATTAGTAGCTGCGTCAAAGACCTTCATGAAAGATATAGGACCAGATGCAACACCTTTAGTTGACATGACTAGATCATTTTTCGGACGAAGTCTTGAGAATGAGAATCCTGTTCCGCCACCACTTTTGTGAATTAAAGCAGTATACTTAATGGAATCAAAGATTTCTTCCATAGAATCTCCAACAGGCAGTACAAAACATGCGGATAATTGCTGAATAGCGGTACCGGCGTTCATCAAAGTTGGACTATTAGGCAAAAACTCTAATTTGCTCATCATAGTGTAGAATTCTTCAGAAACTTCTCCAACATCTTTAGTTTTTTCACCATAAAAGGCATCAGCAAGAGCTATGTTTTCTGAGATTCTTCTAAATAGTTCTTCAGGGGTTTCTTTTAACTTACCTGTTTTATCTTTGAGCAAGTATCTTTCCTTAAGAACTCTAAGAGCGTTCTCGCTAAGATCAGTATCAATAAATTCACCAAGAATTGCAGATTTTCGTTCTCTTAATTCTCTGTGTTTCTGACGATAGATTATGAATGCTTTAGCAGTTTTAACGTGGTTCTCTTCTATTAAAACCTTTTCCACTAAATCAGATATCTGTTCCACAGAAGGAATAGATTTGTGATGAAATGTTGAGTTCATCGACTCAATTACACTTTCGGCAATTATTTCTGCCTTCTTTCGATCGTTCCCACCAACGGATTGAGCAGCATGAAATATTGCTTCCACTACTTTTTCACTGTCAAAAGGGACGATAGATCCATCTCTCTTTCTCACTTGAGAAATACATTTCTTTTTAGTTTCTTTGTTGTCCTTAGCGATTTCCAACCACCTCTCTGAGCTCACTAAATACACAATATATTGTGTGTCGGCGAGAATATCTATACAACATACGCCATTTTATAGCAAGGCCAGCTCCTATTTAAAGATTACTAAATTCAATAATATATGTTAAACCGCATAATCATTTATATCAGACACAATTACTAAGTAACAAAATAGAAATCAAAGTTGACAACGTTTTTTGTAAAGATCCCATTTGAGATCTACATGCGCTTGCAACTCATCCAAAATGTGTTTATTTTCTGGTTTGAATATGTGTTTGAATCTTTTTTGATGCTTGATCCATTCAGTGATCGGTTTCTTGTTGTCTCCAGGATCAAAGTTTAGCTTCCATTTGCCTCGTTCAATCTCAACCAAAGGCCAAAAACAAGTTTCAACAGCCAACTTGGCCATCTTTATTGTCAGATGAGGAGGGTACTTCCACCCAGGGACACATGGACTTATTACATTTATGTAAGCAGGTCCTTTTGTTTCAAAAGCCTTCTTCGCTTTGTTGAAAAGATCCATATAATTGTGAGGAGATGCTTGAGCTGCATAAGGAATATCATGAGCAGCAACAACTTGTAAGATGTCTTTCTTGAATTCTTCTTTACCTCTGTGTGCATCTCCAACTTGACTAGTGTTAGTCCAAGCACCATGAGGAGTTGCAGAACTTCTTTGAATTCCTGTGTTCATATAGGCTTCATTATCTAGGCAAACGTAAACTACATCATGACCACGCTCTAGTGTGCCAGAGAGAGATTGCAGACCTATATCATAAGTACCACCATCACCGCCGAATGCTAAGAATTTTATTTCTTTGTTAACTTTCCCTCTCCGTTTTAGTGCCAAATATGCACTTTCCACGCCAGATAGAGTAGCAGCAGCATTTTCAAACGCATTGTGAATGTAAGGTACTTTCCAGGCTGTTTGAGGAAATTCAGTTGATGAAACTTCAAGACAGCTAGTTGCACAAGAAACAACAATAGGGTTGTTGGTTGCTTTTGTAACTGCTCTAACAATAATGGATTCAGCACACCCAGGACAAAGTTTATGGCCTGATGTTAATCTTTCCTCTCCTTTTGATAGATCTTTTAAGGATGGCATTTTATTGTCTCACCCCCAAGCAACGAACTTGAATCCCAAGTTCCCCGGTTTCAGAGATTTCTTTAATCTCATTAAATACTTTATGAACTAATTCCAGGTCAAGTTCTCTCCCACCAAGACCATAAATATAATTAATAATATTAGGTTTAGCATCAGATTCATGAAATGAACTTCTTATTTCTGTGAAAACAGGACCACCGAAGCCACCAAAGCTAGCACTTCTGTCAAGCACAGCAATTGTTTTGGCATGCTTTAATTTTTCTACAATTAGTTTAAAATTAAATGGTCTAAATACCCTTACTTTCAATAAACCCACTTTTTTACCTTTGGCTCTTAGCTCATCAATAACATCCTTAGTTGTACCGCAACTAGAATTTAATGCAACAATTACTTCTTCAGCATCTTCCAATTGGTAGCCTTCAAAGAAATCATATTCCTTGCCAACTAATTTACCAAATTCAGAGAATACATCAGTTATCACATCAAAGGATTTTTCCATTGCATCGAGTTGTTGACGCTTATGTTCAAAATAATAATTGTACATATCAAAAGGACCCACAGTAACAGGATTATCAGTATCAAGTAAAGAATATTTTGGAGAGTATTCACCTATGAACTTCTTAACATCATTATCATCAAAGATTTCTGTGTTTTGCATAGAATGACTAGTGATAAACCCATCTTGGCAAACCATAACAGGAAGATGTACATCAGGATGTTCAGCAATCCTAACAGCCATTAGCGTGTTTTCATAAGCTTCTTGACTAGTCTCAGAGTATAGTTGTAACCAACCAGTATCTCTACAAGCCATGCTATCAGAATGATCACAGTGAATATTAATTGGAGCACTAAGTGCTCTATTAGCAACGTTCATAACAATAGGTAATCTGCAAGATGCAGCAATGTAAACAATCTCAAACATCAATGCTAAACCGTTAGCAGCAGTGGCAGTCATCGCTCTTGCGCCAGCGGCAGCCGCACCAACAACAGCAGACATTGCGCTATGTTCTGATTCAACAGTTATTAGTTCAGTGTCTACCTTGCCTTGTGCATAATATTTACAAAACCCATGCATAATAGGAGTTTGAGGAGTAATTGGATAGGCAGCAACAACGTCAGGATTAATCTGTCTCATGGCTTCAGCCACAGCATCAGCACCAGTCATTGCCAGCATAGTTTTCTTAATCATTTCTTTTCCTCTACAGAATTAGGAAAATCTCCTTCTTCTTCCATCTTTATAGCGTCGACAGGACATTCTTCTGCACACACGCCGCAACCTTTACAATAATCATAATTGAATTCTTTAAAATCCCCGTCTTTGCCTACAACTGCGCAGTCTGGACAAACTGACCAGCAAATCATACAGTTGATGCATTTCTCAGGAATATGAATTGGTCTAGAGTCTCGCCACTCACCAGTTTTGTAATCTTCACTACTACCTGGACGATCTACAACGCCGCCAATAGGTATTTCACTCCATTTCTTACCTTCATTGTTAGCAGTCATACAGAGATCACCTCATTATAGGCTCGCTCTGCAGCTTTAATATTTTTATCAGTAATTTCTTTTCCAAATTTGTAAAGCATCTCATCTTCAATGGCTTTTTTCACATCATCGAGAGAAAGAATGCCAGTTGCTTTAGCTAATGCGCCGACCATGACAGTATTAGGTATAGGTCTGCCAAATTCTTCTTTAGATATTTTAGTAGCATCAACATAGAATAATTGTCCTTTGAAATCTAAGCACTCTCTCAAGCTTTCGCTTTGTAGTGCAGAGTTGACTAACATGAGTCCGTCTTGATCAATACCTTGGTTAATGAATCTCATGGCTAAAAGAGTAGGATCTAGAACTACAACGGCAGTCGGATTCTTAATGCCACAATGAATTCGTATAGGTTTATCGCTGATTCTTAGAAAGATCTGTACAGGAGCACCTTGTCTTGCAGCACCATATTCAGGAAAAGACTGTATGTGTTTTCCTTTCAGAAGTGCACCTCTTGCAAATATCTCGGATGCGGTTTTTGCGCCTTGGCCTCCTCTGCCATGAAATCTAATCTGAATCATCGTTTAATGTAGATAGACTTTAGAACTGTCCATCACCTCTAGCAGAAGTTATGGATTTGCCTTTAAATAACTTTTGGAAGAAAAAAAGTTAACAAAGATAATAAACTCCGTTACTGAGTTAATTATCCAAGTTTAAAGAAATCTATCGCTTTCTCAGGATCTACTCTTGTGTAACCTTCTACTCCTGAAAAGAAATGATGTTCTTTTAACATATGCAACCCAAGATCTGTGAATCGCAGAGTTTCATCGTCTGAAGTTCTAGTAACAATGTAAGAATGTATGAGATACTTTATCTTTCCGGGATCAAGGAAAGGACATTTAACTGCGCCTTCAAAAGGAACGCCGCGAACAGAATAGTTAGAATCAATTTCAGTACCACTACCCATCAAATCAGAAAAATCTCCTTGTAATCCTCTCGGACCATGAATCTCTTCAAATAAATGCCATCTACAGTCCTCTAACTTAGCAGCTATGTCCGCAACATCAACTTCCATTTCAGCTAAAACAAGCAAGTCATCAATAGCACGTTCAACTAAATTTTCATTTAATCCCATCACTAATTTCCCTCTCGAACGCATTTCTCGTTCAATCGAAACTAGTTCGGATGCAGAATACTTTTTAACAGATCTATATTTTTCTTCAGTCATTCTAACCTCATAACTCTTATTGCATCGCCAGGATCTAATCTATAGGTCACATTTCCTTCAAAAAAATGATGATCTCTGACTAAATGCGGCATTAATTCTGGAAACGTTATTTCACCACCAGTCAACTTGTTAAACACACGATAAACAACAGATGAACCTTCACAATCATCTAGAGGACACATCTCTTTACCTAAAGATAACTCAGCACTTACATGATAGTTAGAATCAACATCATAACCACAACGAAAAGCAAGAAAAAGATCATCTTGAGGACCAGCCTCTTGTGCTTTTGCCTTAAAGGCATTAACAAAATGATTTAATCTATCGACTATTTGTTCGTAAGTTACTCCTGCGCTCGCCAATACTTTTTGATCTTCACGAACAATCTCCATTAAATTATCATCAGTCGCTAGAAAGGTGCCGGGAGATTTTTGTTTAATCCACGCCTCCACCGCATGCAACTGATCATCAGTCATTTCGTCTAGTAGTTGTTTAGCCATAATTAGCACCTCTAGTTTGTTACCACTAAGTAGTCAAACACTTAATAATGTTTGTTGGAAATAATTTACTACAATACACAAGTTTTAAAAACAAAGAGCGGCTACAAGCAGATATGGAAGACCCTGAGTTAATGTTAGGATTAAAGGATTTTGGGCTAAATGATAAAGAAGCCAAGGTCTATTTGGCGACACTTAAACTTGGAAGTGCGAAGGCTAACGATATTGCCAAAGAAGCAAGAATTTTGCGAGAGACAACATACTTTGTGATTAAATCTCTTGAAGAAAAAGGATTAATGGGTCATGTAATTAAATCAGGTACAAAATATTTTGAGGCAGCAAATCCTGAAAAGTTGATAGAAATTCTTGAAGAAAAAAAGTTCAAAGTTAAAAGAATAAAATCTAGACTCGATAAAATAAAAGAACAAGTATTCGAAAAGCCATCTGTTGAATTTTATGAAGGTGTTTCAGGAATGAAAACTGTAATTGACGATTTGATTAAGACCAAGAAAAAGATTCAAGGCTTTACTGCAACCAGTTCTATGTTTGAAGAATTAAAATATTATTACCCTAATTACATAAAGAGAAGAGCGGATAATAATATTAAAGCAGAAATAATTACTGAAAAGTCTAGTGAGGCAATAACTTCTCGAATGAAAGATAAAGAAGAACTGAGAAAAACACGATTCTTCCCTGATAAGATGAGAATTAAAGATAGCATTTACATTTATGGACAGAAGGTGGCCATAATCAATCCCAACAACTCAAAAATTGGAATAATTATAACAGACCCAGCTTTTAGTGATTCATTAAGAAAAATATTTGGATTAGTATGGGACAAAGCTGAATAATTATACATTAATCTCTTGAAAGATAGTGCAAGTTCTGCAGATCTCGCCACTAGTTGGCTCTCCACAGAGTTTACATGAAGGAATGTTAACAGTTTCTGTTCTTTTATCGTGAGACATTACCCATTGATGGAAATCCACTATGTTTTGTTTTACGTTTTTTTGCTTCTCTTCGAGATCATTAAGTATGTTCAAAAAACCTCTACGGTATGCATTAGTAGAACAAGGGCAGATTTCATAATTCACAGGAAATTTCATAATCTTTGAGTATCTTATGATTTCTTTCTCAGAAATATCATACAGAGGTTTTACTCTCTGCACAAACCCTTTAGCATTACTCGAACCTGTTTTTGGTCCTTTCTTAAATGCCAAGTTCATGTCTCCTCTAACAAGATTCATGATAAAAGCTTGAGCTTCGTCATCCAGATTGTGGCCAGTAGTAAGATAATTAAATTTGTATTTCTTAGAATATTTGTTGATAAGATATCGTTTTAGTATTCCGCAAAGCATGCAAGATGAATATTTGTATCCTTTTTCATTAAGAATGGAACGCATGTAACAAAGAGATTTCCCAAACTCATCTCTGAAAGAAACAATATGGAGCTTTACCTTCAGATCATCACACACCTGTATTAGATTATCAAGATTTACCTTGGTGTAGTTTCCAATAGCTGCGTCAATTGTCAATGCCTCTACTTTGTAGCCTAACTTCTTTAGAATATGTAAGCAAACAGTAGAATCCTTACCACCCGATACCGCAACACCAACTAAATCCTTCTTAGCAAATAAAGAATATTTCTTTATAGAATCCTGTACTTTAGACTCAACTTTCTCAAGGAATTTGGCATCTGATGCGTTCATAATGCCTAGCTATGGCTCTGTCTTAAAAAGCTTACTGATTAAAGAATTACTTCATTAGACGCTTTAATTCGGCATCTGAGTAGTTATAGCGTTTAAGATACTGCTGAATCTGTCCATCATTATACCCTTTAGCTTCTAACTGCCTAATGTACTGTTGAATACGCAGCTCCTGACCAGATAGATGAGATTTCTTTAGAAATATTAGTACCATGCAGATAATTATGATTGCTAAGATAGATCCAAAAATAGGATAACGTTGTTCTTTGATTAATGAAATCATTTCAGCGGGATCCGTAATTGCTCGCCAACTTGCATTTTCTCCAAAGAAAAAATCTCCTCTGACTCCTTTGAGAGTTATATCATCAAAACTTTCAGCAGTACATTGATTTTTCACGCAGGTTTTTCCAAAGTCACACCCGCAATCAAAACAACAATTATCTACAGATTCAGTTTCTTGACAGACACCATCGCCACAAGTATTCTCCGGACGGCAATCATAATCAACTTCATAAGAGCAACTTTTTGGACAACAAGCGTCTCCGTTAAAACACATCAAAATTTCATCATATTCACAAGTGTTTGTTAGTAAATTACAAAGCCCATACGCGCAAGAGTTAGAACTTTTACAATCAGAATTAATCTTACATTCAAGTTGAGGTATTGCAGCACATTGATTCTCTTCACATTCAAAACCCGCGCTACACCCGCAGTCTTTACAACAAGTGTTGTGTTCTCTAGGGTCGCAATATCTATCTCCACACTCCAATTCTTTTAGAGGCTGTATTATGGATATATTTCTCTCCAACCCGTTGTTCGATAAATCAGAATCTTCAAGCACAACACTACTTAATCCAACATTAAACACGAATTTGTATTCTCCTGGTGTGCTTATCACTATATCTTCAAAAGTAAAATTAGCTGTCGAAGGATACTCTTTAGGAGTATAATTTATTTGTTGGCCCGAGTCAGTATAAAGTACATTAAATTCTAATTCTATATCCTCATCAGATTGATTTGTGTTGCTGGTTAGTAAAAGATTTTTCTTAGCAGGACCAAGATTAGCAACTTGCTCAGTTTCTTTAATATTTAATTCTTCTACAACCATGGTAGTATGAGCAATGCTAGAATCCATTGTACCGACATTTGACACTCTGATAGTAATATCAAAAAAGTCCCCCGCAAAGATTGTATCCGCGGAAAGTTTAATTTCAGTAACTGCTAGATCTATTACTTGCGCAGTTGCATTGAAGAAAGCAGTGCAAGGTTCCGCACTACAGGTTTCATAGACGCCGTCAACATCTAAATCACAGCAGTATGCATTATATATTGATGACGGACCACACACATGAGATCCGCAACGACAGGCAGACTCTGCCCGATTAGGTTTGCATTCATCCATCCCATAAAATGACCAAGAGTTTTTCTCGGTTTGTGGATTGAGTAAACAATATTTGTATTCTTTTACAACATCATTACAATTGTAAGATGTTCCTTCTTTTTCGTCATAATTAAATTTACAAAGATTAGAGTTCTTCTTAGAATTACAATTTGACAGATCTTCAAGATCATAAGATTTTCCTTTGGGGTTGTGTATGCACACTCGCTTGTAAAGTTCATCATACTCTAAAGGCATCGCAGTTGAGTTGCCACAGAAACATTTGTCACAAGGATCGTCATCATCACCACAATCCTCCTCAGTAGATGCCCCGTCTTCTACAAAACATTCAACTAAGTCCTCAACATCTTCGTCAGATTCCCAAGTTGAGCCGCCTTCATCTTTTTGACATTTTTTTTCACTAGTGATTTCTCCTCGATCTAAAGTAGGTCCAGATTCATCTCCACAACTGCATTTTTTACAACCTTCTTCACAACCGTCTTTGGCTAGTTGATTAAGCCCAGAAGTACAATCCATGTCTTCTTGCTTTTTTTTCATGTCTTCAAGTGCTTGTATGCCTTTTTCTTTTGCTTGACCACTCAATTTTATAGAATCTTCATAATCATTTTGAAATAGATTCTCTTGTGCTTTAACAATCTTCGATTCTGCATCCGTTATCAACGCATTTGTAGAAGATTTAGCACCATACTTCGGATGATCTTTAACTTCTGTAATATAAACTTGAGATTCAAATATAATATCGTTAACATAAGAGTTTAGTTCTGTTGGTTTAGAATGATTTTTATAACGCATTTCCGCATCATAATATAAATAACGTGCTTCATCTGTCAATACAATCATATCTTCATAGTCTTCATCTTCTTTTGCAGCATAAACGTTGGCAAGGACTTCATTAATGCTGCTAACTAACAATACAATGTCATCATATCCTTCAACAGATGCAGAGCCTCTCAAAGAAGAAACTTTAGATGAAATGTCTTCTAGATCCGCAACTAACAAATCAACTTCATCTTGGGTGCAATAATTCTCAAACATACAAGTTGCATGTATATCAGCTGCGCCATAAGATAAGACGCTAGGCAGACAAAGTAGCAAGGTAAGAAATATACATAGGAATAGACCCTGAATGCGACGCATCAACACACCTCTTTTTAAATGGAATAACAGTTAATTATTTAAAAAGCTATCTGAAAGAAGATAACATGAAATGGCTGTTTGTTCTTGATAAAGAAGATATTAAGCTAGCTCGCGCAGAAGTTGAAGCTTTGTGTGGAAAGGGCAGATTGAGAGATAACATCCTAATTGTTGAAGGTCAGAAAAGCAATGTAGAGCGATTATCATATTGTCATAAGGTTCTTAGATTTGTATGTTGTTGTAGAAATGTTGAATGGATTGGTAGAATTAATTGGAATGAATATTATAGAAAGAATTTCTGTGTTAGAGTGAGTGGATTTAAGGGTGAAAGAAGGATTGCGTCTTTGATTTTTAAGAATCTAGAAAAATCCGGGATAAAACCTAAAGTAAATCTTAGATCTCCAGAGATGCTTGTTGAAGTTTACAAAATAAAAGACAAGTATTATGTCGGCATAGTTGAGACGGAAGTTGATAAAAGCTTTCTGAAACGAAGAGCTCATCAAAGACCAGGATTACACCCTACTGCTACAAGTCCAAAGTTGACAAGAGCAGGAATCAATCTTACGGAGATTAAAAAAGGGGAAAGCATCTTAGATCCTTTTTGTGGATCAGGGACGACGCTTATCGAAAGTAGTTTAATGGGAGTAAAAGCCACAGGTTATGATGTGGATGAAAGATTGATTAAGAAATGTAAAGCCAACTTAAAGCATTATAATCTTAAAGCCAAAGTAAAACTGAGTGACGCTACAAAGTTGAACGAGAAGTTTGATTATGTTTTTACAGATCTGCCATATGCAAGAGGAACAAAAAGTATTGATTTAGATGAAACTTATAGCAAGTTTATGAATCTGAGTTATAGATACGTTAGAACATCAATGGTTGTTGTGTTTCCAGACTTTGTAGATTATCGTAAATATTTAGGTAGGTGGAAAGTTGGTAAAAAGTTTAGCCAATATGTACACAAAAGTTTAAGTAAGAATATACTGGTGTTGGTGAAATGATAAAACAAATCAAAGATAATATATGGAAAGTTAATAACGATTCTAATATTTATGTTGTTAAAGACGATAAAGTCGTTGTAATCGATGCAGGAGATATGCAGTACAGAGAGCAAGTTAAAAAAGACGTTTCTGAAGTGGTAGATCCTAAAGAAGTAGATGTTGTGATATTTACTCACCTACATTATGACCATATTGGAAACTATAATCTGTTCCCAAATGCAAAGTTTTATGCTAGCGAAGAATCTATTGAAGATTTAAAAAGAAACAGAGAAGGTACTATTCTTAACATGCTTATGGCTAGCATGTTTAAAGCAAAACTTAACTCCGTTAGCTCCTTGAGTATAGATAAGTTTAAAATCATCAACACACCCGGGCATACAAGAGGTAGTATTTGTTTACTTTATGGTGATGTTTTGTTCTCAGGCGATACAATTTTTGATAATGCGTGGGGAAGAGATGATTTACCAACTTCAGTTCCTGAAAAGATGCAAGAAAGTGTTGATAAATTGAAAGAATTTAAATATGAAATTCTTGCACCAGGACATGATTATTAAAGAGGTGTTTGATATGGGATGCGATTGTTGTTGTTGTGGAGATAAAAAAGTAGATATGTGCGAGAGTTGTGGAATGCCAATGCAAAATGCAGAACTAAGAGGCGGAAAACAACCAGAGAATAAGTGTTGTGTGCATTGTTGTGATGCAGAAGGTAAGTTAAAGGGCAAAGAAGAAGTTAGAGAAGGTATGATTTCTTATTACGTTGAGCATGAAGGAAAAAGTAAAGAAGATGCAGAGACGTTTGTAGATGAATATATGACCAAGATGCCTGCTTGGAAATAGATTTAGATAATAATGTTTATATAGTGGTTTTTGCTTAATTTAGTTATGAGTCTGTTTAGGAGATTTAATGGGTACGATTTCTGGCGTGATCCTGGAGAGTCATGTAGAAGATTGATTCGTCAAGAAAGAGCGCTAAAGGATAAAGATGTATGGTCTTATAAATTTCTTAGTAAAGAGATGAAGGTATTAGATCATCTTAAAGTACTTCTAGAAGAACTAAAGAGTAGTTTGAAATCTGGTAAGGTTGATGAGAAATCGCTCAGAAAATGCCTTTCAAGAATTGATGATGATGAACATGATCAAATGCATCTTGCAAAAAGACTAAAGAAAGTCATATGGGAAGTAGGGTACATTGCTCACGATATTGGCGAAGCGTTTGATGCTTTGAGAAAACACAGAGGAGATGATTATACTTATCTAACACCGCAAAAGGCAAGAGCTGTTTTTGATAAAATAAGTGACACTACTAGGCGAATATCTTCAAATACAGAAGTAATGGATAGAGGATTAAGCGATGAAGATACCGCTATTGATAAATTGGGAGA
The DNA here is from genome assembly GCA_018646625.1 of Candidatus Woesearchaeota archaeon. Lineage (GTDB taxonomy): Archaea > Nanobdellota > Nanobdellia > Woesearchaeales > JABGUJ01 > JABGUJ01. Next base: position 477,546 of record JABGUJ010000002.1, read on the forward strand.
AGATATTGAAGCATTAAGAGATCCAGACAAAAATGATAGTGGTGTAAAGAGAAGTGAGGCATACCGCGATACAATCGCAGCAATAGAAGAATTACAAGAAGTGCACGATGATATTCACGTAATAATGGATGAATTAATGGATCTTAATAGTATAGATGATCATGCGATTAGTCTTTCCAGACATCTTGAGAGGGAAGCGCGAGATAGGAGAGATAGAAGAGAAGGTATTAGAAGAATGCCTGGTGGCGGATATAAAATAAGAGATAGAGCTGCGTAAATAAAAAGAAATAAACTTTTTCTAAAGTGTTGTTGCAACCATTAAAACAACAATAACAACCACGAGAAGAATCTTTGGATCTATTCCAAAACCTAATTTTTTCCCCTGTTTTTCTTGTGTTTTGAAGTAAGGTTCTACATATGTTCTATCGTATGAATTCAGTTCAATCACCTATAACAAACCTAACTTTTTGAGAAAACTATGTGTTTATAAAAGTTTCTATATACAATTACTTAAAACGATTATCAGATATTGCTTGCATAACCGTCTCGGTGTCTGCTTTGTTTTTTAGAAGTTTTTCTAGAACTTTAATTCTTTTCTTTAGAACCTTATCAAATTCCTTTATACTAATTCCCGCGGCTTGAGAAATACGAGTTCTTAGCTTGCTAGGTATGCCCGTTTCTAGTAGTTTATTCTTAGAGGGATTCCACTTGTATAGCGTGTTGAATCTAATATTGCCTTCTTCTGCACCAGAAAGTTCAGTTACTTCAGTAATTCTTCTAAAATGACCACTTAAAGTAGAAACTCTTTCTTGCATTACAACCAAGTCAAGAGCACTCACCAAGTTTTCAGGAACATTCATAGGAGGAGAAGTTACTCTGACAAGAACATGTCTCACGTCATTAGCATGTAAGGTACCCATACACCCTTCGTGACCTGTGTTCATCGCATTAAACAACGTTAACGCTTCAGGACCACGCACCTCACCTACTAGAATTCTATCTGGTCTCATCCTTAATGCGTTGTTAAGTAAAGCATCCATAGTAACTCCTTGCTCTTCGTTGGCAAGCATTCTAACAACGTTACCTTGCTTCAGTCTTAACTCCATAGTATCTTCAATAGTAATTATTCTTGAATCAATAGGCATGAACATAAGTAATGCATTCAGCGTGGTTGTTTTACCTGAGCCGGTGCCTCCAGCAAAGATTATATTTGAAGGTTTAAAGGAGAGTCCTTCAACAACAGTCCAAAGAAAAGCAGCAACTTCAGAAGTTAATACGTTGCTTCGCATAAGATCTATTATGTTTAGAATCTTCTGAGTGAATTTTCGTATTGTTATGGTTGATCCGCCGTAAGATGCGGGAGGAATTGTAATATTAACTCTACTCCCATCCATTAAAGTTCCATCAAGCGTAGGATTTTGTGGTGTGATGGTTTTTTGATTTAACGCAGCCACTTCGTCTATCAAACTTTTAGCAGCAATCTCGTTGATTCTCACATTAGTATCGCAGAAGCCATATTTTTTGTGATAAATTCTAATGGGATATGCGGGACCATTGTACATGATCTCTTCTAAGTTATCATCTTTAAGAAAGAAATCTACAACTCCTTTGAGGTCTAATTGAAGAATTGCAGGACCTAGTTGATAAAAATAAGATTTCTCTGCAACTTCGTAAATCATTACATGCGGATAATTGTCTACTAGTACTGGTTGCACATTTCACCTCTTTTTAATTTAGTACTTAGAGAGTACCGATTGTTGAGTTTATAAAAGTAACTAAAACAGGAGCGAGTTTTACATACACTACATAAAATGCGGATAAAGCGAAAGGAAAGAAAAATAATGAACTATTGACATCATTAAACATAATTAAATCCATGAAACCAATCATAAGAGTACAAAACCCTAAGAAAAGGAAGGCATAATTATCAAGAGGAAATCCGAAAATGGTAGTAGAGTATATGTAAAGTAGCGGGAAAACAACCACAACCACAATCTTTAACATTGTAAGTGAGGCGGCCATCTTTGTTCTGAAATCATCTTGAAGTTGTTTCATAGAGTCTACTTTTCTTGAAAAGTCATCTAACGTTGTAGAAACATCTTTCTTTGATTTTGCAGATACAGTTAAGAGATTACAAATCAATTTAAACATTTTTGAGTGAGACTTGTTTGCAACAAATTCAATGGCTTGAATAAATGATAATCCTTCTTGAGACTTGTGCATTATTCTTTTATAATATTTAGCAGCAGATGTTGGAGATTGCGATGCAGCCATTACTGCAGTTTCTAAAGAATTGTTCTGTTTTATAGATCTAGATATCTCGCGTATAGATATTATTAAGTCAGATTCTAATGACTCGTGAACTGAATCAAATATTTTAAATGCTAGGAAGATAAGAAACGTCACACCGAGTATGATTTCAGCAATCAATTTTCTGTGTACCTCATCATCAGCATCATTATTACAAGAGCCACAGCACATGCAACTATTGCGCCCAGTTTTATGTTCTCAGGAATGAGTGTTTGCGCTTCTTCCATTCCGAATGCATCTTTTAGTATATCTGCCAAGTAGATCAACATAGGTACAACCAATACAATCATTATCTTCCCAAAGTATGCATTAAGTTTCCCATAAAGCTTGGTGATGCCTTGTTTTTTATCGTTCATGATGTGATCCGCCACCTCACCAAGCCTATTCACAATATCCGAAGATTCAGTATTTAGTACGATAAGAAGTTCTTTGAAATTTTTATTAGAAACCGACTGTGCTTTTTGAGCTAAAAGCGTATCAAGAGGTTTTCCTTTCTTGTTTTCTTTAATAATGTTAGAGAAAACTCGCGAAACCCTTCCGAATTTTTGTGCAGAAATATCAAACAAAACGCTTTCTACGGCGTTGTTTGCACTAAGCGATACTTTCATATACTCAATTGCAAGCAACAATTCAGTGTTTAAATTTCTGTCAAATACGCTCATTTTATTTCATCATGGTTTTCTTTAACGAAGGTCTCGTTTTAGGACTCTTCATCAAGCTTAAAGCTTTATTCCAACTTAGTAATCCATTCTTTGCACCATATTGTTTTGTGACTGACTGCGCATTAACAGTTGCAACTTTTAATGCAAATTCAATGTCTTTCTTCTTTATTAATGCAGTTAAAAATGTTGAAGCAAATGCGTCTCCGGCGCCTGTTGTTTCCAGAACTTTTGCGACCTTTGGTTTAGCATAGTACTTATACTTACCATCAAAGCAATATGCGCCTTTCTTCCCTTCAGTAATTATTACAATCTCAGGCCCAAGATTATAGAGGCCTTTTAGTAACAACTCAATCTTTGTGTTTTTGGCAATGCCCAAAACTAGGCCAGCCTCTTCTCGATTTAGTACCAGAAGATTAGTATTAGATAGTAATTTGGCAAGAAATTTCTTACCTTTCTTAGCTTGATAACTGCTAGGGTTGAGTGCGAACTTTATTTTGTTTTTTGATGCATAACTTGCTAGTTGCTCTTCAGTTTTGAATGCGTTTCCCATGAGCGCAGATGAATAAAACCATTTGGCTTTTAATTTAGATTTGTTAATCTTAGAAAATTTTAGTTTTTGACTAGCTTCCTTGTACGCAAGGATTGTTCTGTCGTGTTCAATGCTATCGAGAATGACAGAGTAATTCGTAAGATCATTTGAAATTGTGCCAATGAACTTAATCTTTTCTTTTTTAAGCTGATTGATCACCCTAGTTCCGTTTTCGTCTTTACCTATGTTCCCTAAATAAGCAGTCTTAAGCCCCAGCTTAGAAAAACAAACGGCAGTGTTTGTTCCTCCTCCACCAGTCATGAATTGTAGGTCTTTTATCAACACTTTGCTCCCAGAAGGATATGCAATAAGCTTCTCTTCAGAATGTTGTGTTTTGATCTTAATTAGTTCAGAATGTGATTTCATAAATACATCAACAGTTGCGCTGCCTATTGCAATTACATCAAACATTTTGTCACCTCTTTGACTTGGGTTTTTTAGGAGTTTTCTTACCAAACATCTTATTGATTTCCTTAGATGCATATTTCACTTCACTTTTAACGGAACTCAATATGGATTTAATCCTTGTTCGTTTCCTATTTCCCTTTGGAGCGTAGGCCAAGGATAAGTATAAAATAAGAACTATTGCTAGCACTATAAGTGTTAAAGTTATAATAGGTATTCGTTCTGCACCCAGTGCACCGACTTTACAATCTTGCGGACAATTGAAAGGAGATTCAAGTCCTGCACAAACACCATTACCGCAACTGCAAATTAATGCTTTGTCTGACTCACTCAATTCCATTTTCTTACCAAAGATTACAATCTCGTCTTCAGGGTTACAATCATCAATAGTTATTTCGTAATAATTAGTATATCCTAAAACTGGGGCGTCAACCTTGGATGCCACAAGCTGTTCTTTTGCAGATTTAGATATTATTTGTTCAACTACTTTCTTTACCAACTCGTCTTTAGGTAGATCATTATGAGAAACATCTCTACTCCAGAAATTTTCACAAACTTGATCATAATATCCATCGCCAACTCTTTGTGCACTTCTTAATGGAACTAGTCCGTCATTAGCGCCGTCGAGTTTCCCTTGAGTTATTGGAAGTTCCTTAGTTCCAGCAATTACGAAGTACTCAATATCAGGCACTCGCGGAGTAACCAAACCATGAATTAATTCATCATTAAGAATTGGACTGACTGCCAAAGCACCTTCTGCATCCGTATTGGAAAAGAAACTAATGAAGTCTTTTAAGTGTACGGCCAAAGGAGTTCCTTCAGTAGGTGTTGCAATCAAAATAACTTTTCTAACTTTATCTACAAAACTATTTCCCGCATTATGTGCATCATATAATGCTCTCTGTGCAACCATACCTCCAAGACTGTGACCAATTATGTAAATATGATCAAATCGTTCGCTGGCAGCTTCTAGTCTTTTTACCAAATCATCTGCAGTATCAATAACAGAACGACCTGTCGGGTAGCTGTAAGTCCAGAGTTGCCATGGTTGATTAGTTAATCTAATCTCGTCTACAACCTTCAACCAAGTTTGTGGTGTACTAAATAAACCATGAATGAATAATATCGCAAATTTTGAGTCAGGTTTTGGTGTGAAGATATTTTCTAGTTGAGAAGAGAAACAATTAGGACAAAATACTCCGATAGGGCCTAAGATCAATCGATCATTTTGACCTACAAACTCAGAATAATTTATATCTGCAATAATAACTCCCCTATCACGGTCAATAGTTCCTCCAACATACTCCCAACTAGTTCCTTGTTTGTCGGGTGTACCAGCATAAAGTGAAACTAATGTCTCATTCTCCTCGCCAGGTAAGTAAGGCACTTCAACTCTAACCATACCAAGATCTTCGCCTTCACTCTTAATCTCTATAGGTTTTCCTACAAATTGTGCATCTTTATTTGCTAAGTTAGATACGTCGGCTTCAGAAATACTAACGGTTGTATTCTCTTTGGTTTCAGAGAAGTCGATCTTAAGATTATTTGAACGTAACGCGTCGGTGAAACTTAAATCTCCAATTATTGGCTCAATATTTATAGGGAAGCGCTTCACATCCACTATATCTTCTTGGTGTTCTTCAGGAGTTTCACAACCTATCGTGTCAGTAGCTTGCACTATTTTATATCCACACAGTCCATCGCGACAAATAACTGCTTGGACGTCGGCTAAATTATCAGGAATTGCAATCTGTATAGTTTTTCCTGTTGCTTCTTCGCAAGAAACTTTGAAAGGAGGTATGGCAACAACATGATCTTCAGGTAATTCCAGCCCTAATTCAACAACATCTCCCGAACCGCCTTCAATTGTATATGTACTAAGGTCAAGAGCCGACTCTTCTTTGTAAGTATATATCGTCCTATCACAAGCCACTACAGGTGCAAAAGGAGTTTCCTCCATAAGAGGCAGAATCCATTCTTCCGTTTCGTTCTCATCAAAATCAAACGGTGAATCAGATACGTCATATGCGGGCCCATCATCGTCATCGCTGTCGTCATCATCATCGTCACTTGGCGTGTAACACAACATAGGGCTAACCCTGCATGATGCACTACAAGTTAATCTTCCGCTAGTGTGACCATAATCAGCGCAGCTAAGTTCGCCAAAATCATTACCATCACATTCCTCGCTGTTGGTGTTTTCTTTGATGCCATTACCACAAATTTCATCACACACATTATCAATACCATCAGCATCATGATCTAATCCAGAATTCACTTGGTTAAGACAAGAATCACAAGCTAGTAAAGATGTTGTTGAAATATTATAATATAAATTAGTAAATAATCCTTCAGTCCAGCCATCTTCATCAAAATCAGCCTTTTCACAAGTCCATCTAGTCCCATCAGTAAGAATTCCTGAACTATTGAGATCATTGCAAACGAAAATTGTTCTTCTTTCAGATAACACAGCATCACCATCAGAGTCTGATATGTTAAATTGTACAAAATACATACCATCTTCGTGTGCCAATGTGTGGTTGTAGGTCACATTAACATTATATGGTGTTACGACCGTGTTGTTTAGAACATAAGTGTAGTCTTCTCCTGGGAAGTATGTGTCATTCATCGTCACATTTGTTGATACAGTGATATTAGTCCCATTAACAAAAGTTACATCATAGGTATAATTGTAGTTGTATCTTTCTTCAGTTCTATTTCTTTGATCAAAGAATTTATCGGTTAAATTGATGTTTGCCGAACACGCAGCATAATTATCCGCCTCATGTTTGTCGGTGGTTGTATTGTATATTACTGACGTATCATTCCAGACAATGAATGTACAGTTTCCAGAAAAGCGATCACCTTCTCCTGTGTAGTATCCAGCAGTCAGAGTCGTATCATAAAGAGACGAGTTAAAGAAAATTCTATTAGGGTCTGAAGTGCTTTGTGAAATTGGTACTATGTTTACGGTAACGTTTGTTTGATTATAATCACCAGTATTGCCAGGTTGATCTGTTGCGTTAGCGTAGATTGTATACGTACCGTCTTGGGTAAAGTTAATCTCCCAAGTGCAGTCGCTCTGCTCAGAAGATGTTCCATTGTATAAGAAATTACATTTACACACTAAAGAATCGGATATTCCTCCACTCACGGTATCGTTAGGTATTGCCCTGAAAGTTAGAGCGTTTCCATAATTTAGACTTACTGTCTCATTAACGGCTTCTACGTCTTGCACTCTTGGAGGAGTATTCTCCCATACTCTATAAGATAATGTAGTTTCAGGCAGAGTGCTTCCTTTTGCACCACCATTAAGATAATATGAAGTAGTATTTGCCGTCTGTTGCGGCGTTATGGTTATCTGTGCTGTGAAATTACCGAGAGATTGGTTGTTAGCAATAATAATTTGATTATTGACATTACATTGAGTCTCAATTCCTTCTGTTGCAACAACAACCATTGCAGAACAATCGTATGGGAAAGGTTGTCCAGGTGCCGCAACACCAAATACTAAACTTAATTCACCATTAGCATAAGTTCCTTCATTTCCTGTAACGTTTATGATATGATTAGTGTTATTTAAAATCTGAGAAGTGTATCTCACAGTTATTCCCACACTATCGAATGTTTCAATTGTATAGGCAGGTAAGCTCAAGCATGACGTTAACTCCCCACTAAGATCTGTATGGCAACCAGCTAATCCATAGCAGCTCGATTCTGCACAGTCAATGTAATTATCATTATCATTATCAAGATTGTCAGAACATAGCGCAGTTGTATTTTCGTTTGCGCACCCCCCATAGTTTCCTGCAATACAATCAGAATCTAGACAGTCAATATTCCCATCACCATCATTATCAACATTATCAGAGCAAAGAGCAGTAGTGTTCTCTGTCTGAGCACATTTGTATCCGGTATTTGATGCAATTTCATTTAGGCAGTCTGTGTCTGTGCAGTCAGTGTTATCCACACCATTTGTTGAATCAACATCATTATCTTCATCATCGAAGCATGCATTCCACGTATAATTTTCTACGTTAGGACAAGGACCACAGTGTCCGAACTTTTTATTACAGTCAGAATCTTCACAATTTGTACCGCCATCCCCTTCGTAGTATGGATTAGTGTCGTTGTCGTCACCATCATCATCATAACTGTTGCCGCAAACCTGTATTTCTAAACTTAAGTTGAATTCTTGTATTCTACAAACTTCGTTGCTGTTTGCAGGATTGACAACACCATTACAATCAAGATCTTTACAATCAGTTCCGCCAAGCAAAGATAATAATCCCACTTCAAGATATGTTGTACCGTTCCAACCATATGCATCAAGATCATTATCTATTTCATCAAAACACTTATCATCGCCTTGAGCATTTTCAGTTGCAGGACATGCAGCATTTCCAGCACAGTCGTAATCATAACAATCAGCACCACTAGAGGTGTTAACGTCCCAAGAGTTTAAACCATTATCAACATCATTATCTAAGCCGTCTGAACACCAAGCTTCGGAATTGTTTTCGAAAGCAGGACAAGGATTGGAAGAACTGGTTCCTCCTTGTTGCCAACAAACGTCTTGGTCAAAACAGTCTAGATAATTATCTGCATCGTTATCGAAAAGGTCATTACAATTATCAGGGTAATTTGTATCATTACCCTCTATAGCATATTCACAAGTCGCACTTGACGTGAAGTTACCAACCAAACCATCACAATCAGGATCTAAGCAGTCAGCCAGTCCATCAGCATCATTATCAAACAAGTCAAAGCAAGTTGTTTCTGCAGCCTCACATAAGCCGCCGCTGTTTAATAAGAATGCGTTTCCGTCGTCCCCTATAAATCCAACACAGTTTGCGTCTTCGCAATCAGTATCTTCATCTAAGTCATTGTCCACGCTATCAGCGCAAGGGTATTGTCCAGTAATTTCGGTATAGTTATAACTTTCATTATCATTAGTTGGCGCATTAGAATCAACATATGTTGTTGCAGATAATTGTGCAGGAACGCCATTTATTTGGGTACTAATTATTGAACTGTAGGATGATGCCGCGGCACTCGACAAATTCACAGATAATGTTTCGTAGGTTGTTCCAGCAGGAGCATATCCACTCACAGTAAGTGATGTGTTTGTAACAAGCGCATGTGATTGTAATGTTAGTTGATTAGAACCCGAGGTTTGGTTGTTAGTAAATGAATAAGGTATATCTTTAAATGCAAATTTTGAGTAAACGTTCTGCGTAATTGCACCAGAGTATTGTACTTTGAATTGCCCTGTTGGAGAGGTGTGTTGAGTATATTGTACTCTTATACCATTACTTAAAATTGAAGAACAAATATTTCCAGTACAAAGATCTTCCGCATCCGCAGTTGCATATCCTGTTATCAGTGCAGGTTTGGGGGTTAGAACATCTTTAATTGTATCAAATATTGAATTTCCGGTTATGCTGTTAACTGCAAAGCCGGTTATGGGTTGAGATTGTCCGTGATATGATGTATAGTCATTATACGGAGCAACGTAAGGATGGTTCGTGCTAAACCCGGAACAAGCCCAAGGGAATGGTAAACCGGAACAAGTTCTATCATTACAATCAATACCTAGAAAGCTGTTGTCGTCTTGGCTATTGTCGCATGATGATTCAGTCAATGCACCAGTTCTTTGATCAACAACATATAACACATCTCCAGAAAATGAACATTCTCTTGAATTATTCAAGTATCTTCCAGTTTGTGCGTTGAAGCAATCAAAAGATTTACTCGCATCATCTTCAGGATAAGAATCAGTACCAGGTACAGGTGTCCAAGTATTGTTGTGCACGTATAAGATTGCATTTATCGGATTATTAAGTATTGTGTCCGTGGTGTTGTATTGGGTACAGTTTACTATAACCCATGGTGTGTCCGAGTCTACAGAGTTTGACATGTTTGAAACAGTATGATTAAGGTAAGCCTGGCCGTTTGCCATTGCATTTAGTGTGGTGTTTAATCTAATTAAAGATGAGTTGGATTGTCTGATGTAGCACTCTAACTCGTCGTTAGCAGTTGAGTTAATATCGTAAATCATTATCGAAAATGTATGCAGGTGAGTTCCAGGTAAGACTGCGCCAGTGTCACAGTTTCTGTCATCTGTTGAGAAAGGTGTTGCGTCACAGCTTTCCCCGCCTCCTGCACAGCATAGTGGTTCATAAACTCCTTCAGGTAAATCTAGATCTAAAACTGCATCAATTTCAAATGTAAAGTTCTCGGGAGCAAATGCGTCGTTCGTTGCCGAGTCATTTGCTAAGCAATTCCATTTGTATACCTCATCAGCTGTGTTGTTTATTGTGAAGTTCACTTCAGCGAATGGAGCAGAAACTATTCTTGTTTGATTTAATGTCCAATTGCCGCTTATGTTGTGATAAAGGGAAATAGTTTCTAAGTTTAAGTCTGTGGCGTTGCATATTAGGGTAATGTTTTGTTCTCTTAGTAGAGAATTATTTAATGGAGAGATTAATGCAACAACAGGATCTGTTTGATCAATAATTACAGTTCTGTTAGTATCATTGTATCTATCCAGTGTTTGCGTGTCATTAGCGAAGCAATTCCATTGGAATGTTACATCATTAGGTAGGTTGGTTAAATTGAATGATGCAATATACGATGTAGTTCCTTCTGGTAGGGAGAGTGTTTGGTTCTGTATGAATGATCCATTAATGTTATGATAAAGTTCAATTGTGTCTAAGTTAATGTTTATCGCTTGACAAATTAGTGTTATGTTCTCAGAATTGGAGTATATGTTGTTGTCTGGACTAAGTAGAGCTACGTTAGGGTTGGTAGGATCTTCGGTAAATGTTCTGTTTGCGGCAAAGTTTTGGTTTCCCGCAGAGTCATTTGCTAAACAATTCCAAACATATTCTCCGTCTTGTAGTCCAGTCACATTAAATTCTACTTGCTCTGCCGTAGGTGAAACGTCGCTTGTCTGATTAGCTTGGAATGTGCCGGAGATGTTATGGTAGAAAACAATCGCATCTAGATTTGTGTCTGTAGCATTACAGATAAAAGTCATATTTCCATCGCTGTTGTATGTTCCGTTGTAAGGTAAAACTAAAGTTACTTGAGGAAGCGTTTTGTCAATTGTGAATGTTCTATTCGAGTTTGCAAAATCTGTCAAACCGGAAGTGTCGTTTGCTAAACAGTTCCAAGCGTAAATTCCATCGTTTAAGTCTGTTAAATTGAATGTTATAGTGGATGAATTTGGTGAGGCAGAGAGTGTTTGATTAGGTTCAAATGTACCTGAGATGTTATGGTAAAGAGTAATTGAAGACAATCCGTAGTCTGTTGCGGAACAAGTAAATGATAGATTTCCAGTGTTATTGTATATGTTGTTCTCGGGAGAATTTAGAGTGGTTACAGGGTTTGTCGTATCATTAACTGAGAAGGTTACAGTTGTTGTGTTGAAGTTAGTTGCAGAATCGTTAACGTAAGCAGTTATTGTGTATGTTCCTAGTTGTGTGAGGTTGTTTAGGTTTAGAGTAATGTTATTGCTATCGTTTGTTTGGTAGGTTAGTTGAGAACTATCAGGGTATGTTATGTTAATGTATTTTGTGTCTAAGTTTGTGTCTGAAGCATTCCAGTCGATTGTTATTGTTTCAGTTACATATTCTACTTGGGTTGTTGAAAGTGAAACATTTAAGCTAGGATTTGTTGTATCTATTGTCACTGTTCTGTTGGTGGTTGCAAACGTATCGTCCGATGCTGATACTGCTAAACAATTCCAAAGATAAGTGCCATCAGGTATACTCGTTAGAGGGAAACTAGCAGAGTCTACAAAGCCGCTAATGCTGTCATTAGTTATATTAGCTTGGAAAGATCCTCCAATGTTGTGATAAAGAGTTATGTTTTGTAGATCGGTGTTAGATAATGCTGAACAGGAGAAAGTTGCGTTCGAAATGTTATAGTATGTGTTGTTTGCCGGTGAGTTTAATGTAACAGATAGTGCACCATTGGTTATACTTCCTGCTAAAATAATTCTATTGACAGAGAAATCATACATAGTGTTTGGATCTTGTAAAGTTACGGGGTCGTTCAAACTAGTAATTCCTGCGTCTGTTATATCCCCGGTGCTGTTTCTAATTCCAATAATTATGTAATTTCTATCTGTTGTTATATTTGTCCCGTTAGAACTTTCTGCAGCAGTCACTGTTGCATTTACAGTTGCACCCAGGTCAGTATATTCTAGTGTGAAGTTACCATCAAGAAATCCAGTAGATTGAGAGAGATCATAGAATGTTGGTGAAGTTAATTCCGCAGAATTGGATAATACTACTGAAAGAATGCCTGCGTAAGTAGCTTTTGCTCTACTTAAATCCACATCAACTCTCGTACAGTTAGATGAGTTGATCCAAGATGAAACTATTCTCGGAGGTATGATCTCCAGTGTTGTGTAGTTCGTCGAAACTTTGTAAACTAAAGATGTGTATTTATTTAGTAAATCCGCTTGTGAGTCTGCACAGATTTCTACTAGAATATTTCTATTTGTTAGAGATCCATCCGCATAATGTGAAACCGCATCAGAATATTCTAAGGTTTGCGTTTCTCCGTCCCAAGATGTAATTCTTCCAGAAGTTATTGCTGCGTACGAGAGCGGCATCAGAAGTAGAACTAAGAAAATTGTCAGTGCTAATTCTATTGTTGGATGTTTCATTCTATTGTAGTAGCCAACCAAACGCTGATGCGAATGCTTGGTTCACATATTCTAGTATATCCGATACGTAAGTATCTTGGTTTAATACTGTTAAAGTATTTTGTTCCGATGTAGATGGATCGTTAATAGTCATGTTTGTTAAGTTAAATTCCCATTCTGTTACTATTTGTCCGTTTTTCGATATTATTTGCTCTGTCGAACCGTTGAAGACTTCAAAGTATAAGCTGTAATTTCCTACCGCGTCGCTCACGTTAAGATATTCATAAGGTGCAGTGAACAGTTTGTTTCCTGTAGGAATCAGAGTGAATTCCACATATCCTGAAGAGTTTGTTGTAGATTGTCCACCAGTAAAAGATGAAGTTGCAGTACCTTCAGTTTCTGCAGTTTGCATTGGTGTGAAGATAGTTAATCCATTAACTTCTGTTACCTTCACAATTAAACCAGATCTTGTTGCGCCGTCAGTATCGTTTAAGTAGATTGAAATGTTGTAGGGTCGTCCTGCTCGATTGAAAACATCTGTTTCTGTGCCGTCAATTAAAACATAGGGTGTAATGATTTTGCTAATTGTTACACTTGGACCTGCGTCTTGGTTGTTTCCGCCGTCACAGTCTGCAATCGCACCTATGCTTAAGTTGGCAGCAGTTGCTAACGCACCAGAGCTATAACCAGTTGTATCCACGTCATAGTATACACTTCCAGTTTCTCCTACAGTTAATCCTCCTGAGACTGTAGTGGTATTGACTAGTCCTGCGTCGAAGTAGAACTCCATGTCGAAATCACTAGTTACAGCAACATTTCCAGAGTTTTCATAGTTTACAGTTATTCTTACTTGCTGTCCTGCAGAAATTGCTGTTGTGTTAACAGTTACACTCGTTATTTCTAGTTCCGGACCAATACACATTGTTAGATCGTAACCATTAATGTCTAAGTATCTAGTGTAAGTTGTTGATTCACTCGGTGAAGCAACTCCTACATAAAGGGATAATGGAAAAACAGAAGAGTAGTTGGCAAATGCTCCCGAATTGCAAGCTTGTCCACGAGTAGAGTTACATACAGCTATGATCAAACTTCTATCCGAATTTACTCCAAAGCTAGAGTCGTTAGCAAGTTTTGTAAATGATCCGGATTGTGTTGTAAAAGTAATTGTTGGTGCGATAATTGTAACGTTCTTCGTTGTTTCGTTGAAATATGAATCTAAGCTAGATATTGCATATGAGCCTAGCAAAGATCCGTTCGCTTCAGGAATTGCATAGTAGCTAGCATTCGTTTGACCATCTGCACTATCGGCGTAAAGTACGTAAGGTAATCCAGGAAATGCAGCTACATAAACTTCGGGGTCTCTCGACGATAAATGTGAAGGACTAACTTGAAAGTTACCTACAGGTGTAGTTTTGTAACAGTCTCCGGCGCTTGCAACAGTATCTTCTAATGCATTAGGTGCGTCATTACCATAGCTTACAGCTATGTCATATCCAGCCATTGTCCCACTAATATTTGCAACAAATACCAATGCGACATACTTTTGTCCAACACCGCAGAGTTCAATACCAATATCGGAGTTAGGGGACTGTGCGTCTTTGTAAAAGTAGGAAGTGCTGCCAGAGGTTCCTGTGTAATACAGACTAGTAATTGTATCTGAAGAGGTCTTTAAACTTGCAGAGATAGCTAACGCTAGTGTCGACGTCAGTAAAGCAAATATCACCAAGAGTGCTAATATTAAAACGCATCTTTTGGTTTTATTTATCATTCTTTTTTACCTCCTAGTTTAATGCCTCATAAAGATGATTTACAACAGAGTTTAGACTGTTTACAATCACTTTTAGTTCATCGCTAGCATAAGAACTTCCAGATCTAGGTTCTAAACTTTGGTTTACAGTTAAGTTTATTTCTGTAACTACATCATCTGTTGAGTTGTAAATTGTTAAAGTAATGTTAGAATCTATTCCTCCATATTCTGTTGGAGTAATAATGAATTGTTCTGTTGTGTTTATTTCTTCGTACTCATGAGTATGATTTTTCGCGCCAATATTAGGCGGATTATTTGTAGGATTAAACATTAAGTAACCACCAACCTCTTTTATTGTGACATAGCCATCTATTGGAGTTCCGTTCGTAGCCTTCAAAGTTACGTTAATGACGTTTGGAGCCCCTGTCTGTATGGTTTGTACACCCTCGTATGTACCATTTGAGTACACAGTCATATTTAAAAGTATGGCTTGTTCTAGCGTGTTTGTCCATATAAACAAGCTATCAGCTATTGAGGCCAAAGAGTTTACTGTTGTCTTTGAATTATCTGCTAAATTTGAGGGTGTTAAGTACTTGTCAGTGAATACAAGACTTGCATTGTTTGTTATTGTGAAAGATTCATTTGCTTCTATGTTACCATCCACTATTAGTTCTACTTCAAGTGCGTAGTTTTCTATTGTAGGATAATGTGTTGGAGCAATGATGAAAGTTGCATTTCCATTTTCATCTGTTAGTGTTTCAGTTAATGCTAAACTTGTTTGTGCTGCGAAGATGTTGTTACCGTAAAGTTCTACTAATGCAACAGTTGCGTTTTCAACCGCCACTTGATTGTTCTCTACATGTATTGTTACTTCGTATGGGTGAGCTGTTTGGTTGAATGTTGTTGATTCTACTCCGTCTATTGTTACGTTTAATGTGTAGTTTTCGGATTCAGGATGTGCACTACAATTCTTACCACCGTCAGTAATACTCCAATTGTAAAAATCAATTAGAGTATCGTTTCTTGCAGATTCTCCATTGCAGTATTGTGAATCGCCTCCGTGGAAACTTAAATTGTAGTTAAGTGATCCTAATGACGCCCAGCCAGTGAGTAAACTGTCATAGTTTAATGTTGATAGTTCTGAGAGTTGAAACATGTTAGCTAAGTCTGTTGTGTTTGAAACATTCCAAGTACCAATATCTTGATCAAATTGGCAATTGGCGAACATCCAACGCATATCTATTACAGAAGAAACGTCCCAATCACCTATATCTTGATTAAAAAGCGAACTTTGAAACATACCAGTCATGTAAGTAGCAGATGAGACATTCCAATTATTCAAACTTTGGTTGAAAGAGTCTACAAGACTAAACATGCTACTCATATCAGTAACACTTGATACATCCCAATCATTGATATTTTGGTTGAAAGAATCTGCATTGTAAAACATAGCCCTCATAGTTGTAACGCTCGATACATTCCAGGCACTAATGTTTTGATTGAAGTCACTGGCTTCAGTAAACATATTATCCATACCTGTAACGCTTGATACATCCCAGTTATTAAGGCTTTGATTGAAAGAATTCGCGAACCAAAACATTCCGTTCATACTAGTTACGGTACTAACATTCCAATTATTTAGACTTTGATTGAAAGAATTCGCATTGTAAAACATAGCTTCCAGATTTGTAACGCCTGAAATATCCCATGTATTTATATTCTGGTTAAAAGATTGGGCATTATAAAATAGTTTGTTAATATTAATAATACTAGAGAGGTTCCAGTCACCTATATCTTGGTTGAAGGCACTAGCACCCAACATATATCTCATATCTGTTACATTCGATACATCCCAGTTACCAATATCTTGGTCGAAATCATTGGCGTTAGAAAACATCGCAAACATATCTGTGACTGCAGAGACATTCCACCCGCTAATATCTTGATTAAATGTTGACCACGCAAACATATATCTCATATCTGTAACATTTCTAGAAATATCATCAAAGAAATCTTCCGCAGTAAAGTTCACTACTGTTGTTTCTCTAAACATGTTTTCAGCACTTGTTATTCCAGTCACACCATCTGAAATTGGAGTTAAGATATCTATAAGTAAATCTGCTGATCCTTCGTAGAAAGAAATTCTAGTTGCTGATCCGTTTAATGATATGTTATAGATGCCCGCAGTTGTATAATTATGTGTTAATAATACAGTTCCGTTGTAATATGTAGTGTTCCCATCTCCCCAATTTACAGTTAAGTTGGAATTATCTACTTGGAATGAGAAGTTTTGGGGTGAAGCAGTTGTGTTTATTTGGAAGATAAAGTAATTTGATTCTTCAGGAGTGCTACAATTTTTACCACCATCAGTAATTGTCCAATTGTATACATCAATTAAAGTATCGTTTCTTGCTGATTCTCCATCGCAGTATTGTGAATTGCCTCCATGGAAACTTAAGTTGTAGTTAAGTGATCCTAATGACGCCCAGCCGGTGAGTAAACTGTCATAGTTTAATGTTGATAGTTCTGAGCTTTGGAACATACTGGTGAAGTCAGTCACGCCAGAAACGTTCCAATCACTTAAGTTCTGATCAAATGGTGTGCCTCGGAACATACCCCTCATACTTGTGGCAGAGGAAACATCCCATGATCCTATATCTTGATTGAAGTCCGAGTAATAAAACATTTGCTCCATATCGGTTACGCCAGAAACGTCCCAGCTGCTAAGGTTTTGATTAAAATCACTAGCCTGGGTGAACATAAAACTCATATTCTCCACAGAAGAAACATTCCAGGCACTAATGTCTTGGTTAAAATCTGAGCTCATAAACATACGATTCATGTCTGACACATTTGAGACATTCCAATTCGCGATACTTTGATTGAATGAGGAAGAAGAGAACATAAGAGACATATCTGTAACAGTGGAAACGTCCCATTCGCTGATGTTTTGATTGAATAAAGAACTTTGGAACATACTGCTCATGTCTGTTACAGAAGAAACATCCCAATTACTAATGTTCTTGTTGAAATTTGAACTATAGAACATACCCAA
Organism: Candidatus Woesearchaeota archaeon; assembly: GCA_018646625.1. GTDB lineage: Archaea > Nanobdellota > Nanobdellia > Woesearchaeales > JABGUJ01 > JABGUJ01. The sequence goes on from JABGUJ010000002.1 coordinate 494,973, forward strand.
CATATCAATAACACTAGAAACATTCCAAGCACTAATATTCTGGTCAAAGACAGAATCATAAAACATATAGCTCATATAAAGAACACCGGAGACATTCCAAGCACTAATATTCTGATTGAAATTGGATGCACCAAACATCCAATTCATATTAGCAACACTAGACACATCCCAGTTACCAATGTTTTGGTTGAATGGAGAGAGAGAGAACATTGCGTTCATGTCTACAACACTAGAAACATTCCAATTGCCGATATCTTGATTAAATGGAGAATTAGAGAACATCCCAGCCATATTACCAACATTAGAAACATTCCAAGTGTTCAGGCTTTGGTTAAATTGAGAGTTAAAAAACATAGATTGCATATATGTAACACTAGAAACATCCCAACCACTAATGTTCTGGTTGAAATTTGAACTATAGAACATAGAGTTCATATTTGTGACATCTCCAGAGACATCATCAAAGAAATTTTCTGATGTAAATGAACTCACCAACGTATCCCTAAACATGTTTTCTGCATTAATTATTCCTGTGATGCCATTTGAGATTGGAGTTAGAATATCTATTAACAATTCAGGCGTTCCTTCATAGAAAGATATTCTTGATGCGGTTCCGTTAAGGGAGAGATTGTAGACATTTTCTGTCGCGTATTCGTGCTTGAATGTTCCTGTTCCCGTATAAGTATTGTTTGTTCCATCACCCCAGTCAATAAATAAACTGACTGCATCATCTACTTGGAATGAAAAGTTTTGGGGTGAGGCTGTTGTGTTGATTTGGAAAGTAAAGAAAGATGGTTCTTCTGGAATGGTACAGTTTTTGCCACCATCAGTAATTGTCCAGTTGTAAATATCAATTAAAGTATCGTTTCTTGCTGTTTCTCCTGCACAATATTGTGAGTTACCTCCGTGGAAACTTAAGTTGTAATTCAGCGCTAATGATGCCCAACCAGTTAGTAGAGAATCGTAGTTAGTGGTAGATAGTTCTGCGGTTAGAAGAAAATTAGTAAAATCTGTTACAGAAGAAACATTCCAATCACTTAAGTTCTGATCGAATGGTGTTCCTTCAAACATACGACTCATATCTGTTACAGAAGAAACATTCCAGGAACTAATGTTTTGATTAAAATTCGAGTAACTAAACATACTACTCATATCAGTAACATTAGAGACATCCCAATTGTTTATTGATTGATTAAATTCAGTTCCCCAGAGCATATTGCTCATATCAGTAACACTAGAAACATTCCATGTACTTATGTTATTGTTAAAAGCATCAGCATCTTTAAACATCTGCTGCATATCCACGACAGAGGAAACATCCCAACTATCAAGATCTTGATTAAAACTAATTGCATAAGAAAACATCCCATCCATTTGAGTAACGTTAGAAACATCCCAGTTACCTATTGATTGATTAAAGGAATCAGCACTAAAAAACATAAATCGCATATCGGTTACGTTAGAAACATTCCATGTGCTTATGTTTTCATTAAAGGAGTCCGCGTTACGGAACATATTACTCATCGTTATAACTCTAGAAACGTCCCACCCACTAAGATCCTGATTGAAATCAACTGCATCACGAAACATGTAAAGCATAGTAGTAACATTAGAAACATCCCACCCATTTAGAGATTGATTGAATGGTGTATACGCAAACATTATACTCGTGTCTGTAACATTAGAAACATCCCAGTCGCTAATGTTTTGATTGAATTGTGAAGTGTAAAACATGTAACGCATGTCTGTGACATTTTGTGAAGTGATGTCAAAGAAGTCTGTTGCTGTAAAATTTGTTATGTTTGTAAATGCAAACATTTCGCTTGCACTGGTTATACCAGTAACTCCATCTGAGACGGGAGTTAGGATATCTTTCAATAATTCAGGCGTGGCTTCTTGTGAATAGATATCGTAATATTTTGAGAATGCAATTCTACTTGCGGTTCCGTTTACTGAAATATTGTAGATACCTGCAGTTGCAAATGTGTGATTTAATAATACAGTTCCATTGTAGTTTGTAGTATTTCCATCCCCCCAATTCACAGTCAAGTTTGCATCATCTACTTGGAATGAGAAGTTTTGGGGTGAAGCTGTTGTGTTTATTTGGAAAATGAAAAGATCATTTTCTTCGCTTGCAAGGCTGTAGTTTGAGAATTGACTTACATTAAACTGATAATTGTTCGAACCTAAATCTACTACCGCAGAGCAGACTCCACCGCAGTCTTGCCCATTTCTCTGCACTGTTGGCGATGTCAGTCCTGAAACAGATTTAAGAGTTATAGTTGCAGTATTGTTTAGTTCAAGATTGTTTGTGCTTGTCACTAGTCCTGCTAAGTTGTATTCTAAGAAGACTAATGAATTGATTTCTAAATCTGTGGCGGTTGTTAAGTTACTAAGAGTCCAAGATATTTCTGCATGAGTGCTGTTGTAGATTAATGTGTTGTTTCCAGTTGAAACGTCGTATAATGTGAATGCCCCGATTGCTGACAGGTTATTATTTATGAAAGTATTATCAACGGCACTATTTGACTGAATGTCAATAGCTTTAGAACCTGCGTTGGTAGCTATTAGTGTATTGTTATCGAACGTACAATTAGTAACGGTCCCGAAATTTTCTAAGGAAATAGGGTCTGAAAGCGTTCCCGAAGTAGTGACAGTGTTATCTTCTACAGTAAGTAAATTACAATTATTAATACAACTAAACTCCAACCCATTTGCATTATCTAGTTGCGTCGTCACAGCATTATTTGATATTGTGGTATTTGTTGCACCATATATTAAAATTCCTGAAGATACAGTCTCTTCTACGGAAATTGTGTTCTGATGCACTAAGGAATGATTTACATAAGCTAAAGTGAGGGCGTATGCTGTCCAAAAAGATGTTGTTATGTTATTCTGAGTTATATTGAAATAATTTCCAGAGAGCGCTAGCCCATACGCGCCACTCACAATTGAGATTGTGTTATTATAGAAAGTGTTGTGGTCAGCATCTAGAGCATAGATCCCTATATTAATTGCTGCGCCAGGACCATTGGCTTCAGTTATAATACAATTCATTATTGAAACATTGTTATGACCAAAGGAATTGTTAATACCATATCCGAGGCTTGTTGTTGTTGAGAAATTTAATGTCGATCCATTACAGTCTAGAGTTAAATCCGAGTTATTTATTACTATTACTGTTGAGTCTCTATGATAAACGTCTTGGCAAAGAGTTATTGAGTCATTAATATAATAACCAATCGTGGTGTTTACAACTTTATCTTGATAGGTTGTAGGATCAGATAAGTTAACACAGGAACTGGACTGCGGCGGCAAACTACAATTCTTACCTGCATCCGTAATGCTCCAGTTATACACACCAATCAAAGTATCGTTTCTATCGGATTCCCCTGTGCAATATTGTGATGTTCCTGCGTGGAAGCTTAGGTTGTAATTTAAAGAGCCTAATGACGCCCAACCTGTTAGTAATGCATCATAATTGGATGTTGATAATTGTGCATCAGCAAACATATTGGTAAAGGTTGTAACAGTGGAAACATTCCAGGAGCTAATGTTTTGATCGAATGGTGCTCCCTCAAACATCCCGCCCATGTTAGTTACAGAAGATACATCCCAAAGACTTAGATCTTGATTGAAAGGAGCATCATAGAACATTTGATACATGTTAGTAACATTAGATACACTCCATGTACTGATGTTTTGATTAAAATCGGAGCCACTAAACATATAACTCATGTCTGTTACAGAAGAGACGTTCCAATTACCAATGCTTTGATTAAACGAGGACTCCCGAAACATCCAACTCATATATATAACACTAGATACATCCCAATTACTAATGTCTTGATTGAATTGAGAATTTAATTTAGTAGAGTGAAACATTTCACCCATATGCTGAACGGAAGAAACATTCCAAGCGCTAATGTTTTGATTAAATTTAGAGTAAGCAAACATAGACTGCATGGTCGTAACATTAGAAACGTCCCAAGAGTTTAAGCTTTGATTAAATAAAGAGCTATAGAACATATGACTCATATCAGTTACACTAGAAACATCCCAACCACTTATATTCCGATCAAATTCAGACATAAAAAACATGCTACTCATGTCAGTTACACTAGAAACATTCCAGTTACTGATGTCTTGATTGAAATAGGACCAGGTCCTATAGAACATAGAACTCATTGTTTCTACACTTGAAACATCCCAATTACTTATATTTTGATCAAATTGAGATAAGTAGAACATTGCACTCATGTCTGTAACATTAGATACATCCCAAGAGTTTAAGCTTTGATTGAATGGGGAATTAGAAAACATTCCACCCATGTTGGTTACACTAGAAACATTCCAGGCACTAATGTCTTGGTTGAACGGAGAGTAAGCAAACATACCCTGCATGGTTGTAACATTAGAAACGTCCCAATCACTCATGTTATGATCAAATGGAGAAGAAACAAACATATAACTCATGTCAGTTATATTACTTAATATGTCATCAAAGAAAGTATCACTAGTAAAATTTGTTACGTTGGTATTAGCAAACATATAGCTTGCACTGGTCAACCCACTCACACCGTCCGAGAGCGGAGTCAGAATATCAACCAGAAGTCCGGGAGTTGGATCATTATCATCTTCATCCCATTCATCATCATATGCTATTCTACTTGCAGTTCCATTTACCGAAATGTTATAAATATCTGCAGTTGCATACTCGTGTGTTAATAATACGGTTCCGCGGTAATCTGTAGTGTTTCCATCTCCCCAATTTACAGTCAAGTTTGCATCATCTACTTGGAATGAAAAGTTTTGAGGTGAAGCTGTTGTGTTTATTTGGAAAATGAAGTAGGTTTGTTCTTCTTGTCCGCTACAATTCTTACCACCATCCGTAATGCTCCAGTTGTACATGTCAATCAAAGTATTGTTTCTATCGGATTCCCCCGTGCAATATTGTGATGTTCCCCCATGGAAACTCAAATTGTAGTTAAGAGAAGGCAGAGATGCCCAACCTGTTAGTAAAGCGTCATAATTTTCCGTTGATAATTCTGCAAACTCAAACATGTCTGTAAAGTTAGTTACTAAAGAAACATTCCAGCCACTAATATTTTGATCGAAAGGTGTTGATCCTAACATAGCAGTCATTGTTGTTACGTTGGAAACATCCCAAGCACCGATATCTTGGTTAAAATCAGAGTATCTGAACATGTAACTCATGTCTTGAACAGAAGATACATCCCAGCCACTAATATTTTGATTGAAGTCTGAATTAAAGAACATTTGTTTCATATCTGTAACTGAAGATACATTCCAGTCACTAATAGATTGATTGAATGGGGTTCCATAGAACATAATCTCCATATCTTCTACTTTAGAAACATCCCAGTTAGCAATACTCCAATTAAAAGGAGTACTGTAAAACATACCCCTCATATCTGTAACGTTCGATACATCCCAAGCACTAATGTTTTGATTAAATGGCGCACTAGTAAACATGCCAGACATACTAATAACATTTGAAACATTCCAAGCACCAAGATCTTGATTGAAATCAGAATCTTTAAACAGGTAACTCATGTATATGACATTAGAAACATCCCAGGCACTAATATTCTGATTAAAATCCGAATAACCAAAAGTATATTGCATAGTCGTAACATTAGAAACGTCCCAGTTAGCAATACTCTGGTTGAAAGGAGCATTGTAAAACATGAAATTCATATTAGTGACAGCAGAGACATCCCAGGAACTAATATTGTTGTTGAACAATAATGTATCACGAAACATTGCTTGCATATCTAAGACATTAGAAACATTCCAAGCACCAAGATCTTGATTGAAATCTTCCGCACCAGAAAACAATCCATCCATTTGAGTGACACTAGATACATCCCAATTACTAATTGATTGATTAAAAGTGTCGACATCCCAGAACATGTATCGCATATCAGTAACAGAAGAAACGTCCCATGTGCTTATATTTTCATTAAAGGAGTCTGCGTTACTAAACATAAAGCTCATAGTCATCACATTGGAAACGTTCCACCCACTAAGATCTTGATTAAAATTAACCGCATCACTAAACATAAAATCAAGATTAGTTACGTTTTGTGAAGTTATATCGAAGAAGTCTGTTGCTGTAAAATTTGTTATGTTTGTAAATGCGAACATTTCGCTTGCACTAATTATTCCAGTAACTCCATCTGAAACAGGTGTTAAAATATCGTTTAATAGTTCGGGCGTACATTGTTGCGTATAAGTACCATAGTACTTTGAGAAAGATAATCTACTTGCAGTTCCATTTACCGAAATGTTATAGATACCCGCAGTTGTATAATTGTGCGATAATAATACAGTTCCATTGTAATCTGTAGTGTTCCCATCTCCCCAATTAACAGTTAAGCTGGCATCATCTACTTGGAATGAGAAGTTTTGTGGCGAGGCTGTTGTGTTTATTCGGAAAATGAAGTGGTTAGATTCTTCTGAAGCTTCATCCACAGCATAGCCAGAGAAGTGATCTACAGAGAATGTTGTGATGTTGTTTGCACATGTTGAATAGGATGGAGTAAAGGTTGTTCCTGTTGTTAAGATCTCTGTTCTATTCTCAGGAAAGCCAGATGCGTTGTAGTATGTCAAGTTATCACAAGAACTGGTGTTTATAGTTATGTTTGCAGACTTGCTGAATTGTGTTGCATTTGAAGCATTTAAGGAAACAAAATCATTGTATAGCAACAAGTTATTGTTAGTTAGATCCGCATATGAAATATTTAGGAACGCCCAGTTGATACATCCAGTATTTGTTGTATCTTTACAGATTTCTAAGTTCGTAAAGTTATTCTCATCAGGAAGCGTTGCAGTGGTTTTAATATAACCAGAACCCGCAAGTATGGTTGTATTGTATAATTTGTTTTTTATTGCATAATTGCCACTAATTTGAGTGAAGTAAACCCCAACATATGAACTATTATCAATTAGGGTGTCGTTGATGGTATTATTTTCCGATGTACCTCTGAGATACATACCATAATAATAATTTGAAATTATATTGTTTCTTAGTGAATTATTGAACGAATTTGAAAACCAAAAACCCATCGATCCGACGGTGTTAGTTCCTGACAAGTTGTTGTCTATGATTTGGTTATTAGATCCGTCATTAAGAGATATGGCCCTTCCTTGATTTTCTAATATGGTGTTGTTAAGAAATAGCGAATAATATAGTCCACTACTAGAACTAATGGGGTACTGACAGTCAGTAAAGGTGTTGTGTGCCACCGTAATGTTTTGTGAAGATGACCCTGGCTGAATTCCATATATGGAGTCATAAAAAAGATTCCCAGTAATACTTATATTTTCAGATGAAAAAATCTGCATTCCAGAATCTCCGCTACCGTTGATAAAATTCCCCACAACATCCCAATTGGTTCCTGATGAAGATACTATAGCCATATAATTATTGGAAAAAGATGAATTATGAATAGATATGTTGTCTGAGTACGCCGCGTACAACCAATTATTTTTAAGTTCCTCTGAACCATTCATAGTGATGTTTGTGAGAATAGAGTTATCTGCATTACACAGTATAATCTCAGAAGCAACAAGATTGTTCCAATACACCGAAGAATTCGCATAATAAATTGGAAGATTACCAGAACCAGTGTTATTTTCTATAATGTTATTACAATACGAGGTGTCGCCAGCTACAAAAAGAACATCCTGGTAAATGTTATCTTGCAATGTATTGTTTGTTAATTTAATATTAGAGTTATGAGTAGTAATACCTCTTGAAAAGTTTGTTACAGTGCAATTAGTTACGTTGACATTCGTTTTATAATAAATATAAATTCCGTCTTTTTGAAATGCTTGATCCCCAACCAAAGTTGAACCATTACAATCTAGGTTGATGTCACTTGCATTAATAGTTATCATATCGCCAGTAGTAACGTAGGTATCCCGACAAAGGACAATATTATCATTAACATAGAAGTCATTAGAAACATTAACTACTTTCCCCCGGTATGTTGATGGGTCTGAGAGATTAACACACGGACCTAAAGGTTCATCAGGCTCCAGAATAGCATAACCGGAGAAGTGATCAACAGCAAAAGTTGTGATGTTGTTTGCGCATGTTGAATAGGAGGGAGTAAAGGTTGTCCCTGTTGAGAGAATGTTTGCTTTGTTTTCAGGGAAGCCAGATGCGTTGTAGTAAGTTAGTCCGTCACACGTGGTTGTGTTTATAGTTATATTTGCAGATTTGTTAAATTGTGTTGCGTTGACATCAGATGTGTTTAATGAAACAAAATCTCCATCTAGCATTAAGTTATCATCAGTAAGATCAGCTTCAGATATGTTTAAGAAATCCCAAGTGATGCAACCTGCGTTCGTTGTATCTTCACAAATACGAAGATTTGTAAAGTTATTATCGCTAGTTAAAGTTCCGTATGTTTTAATATATCCATTAGCTGGCAAGCCTTGATATGCATAAATAGTTAAGTTATCAAATAAGTTATTCTCAGGATATATTCCAGAGGACTGAGCAAAATCTAAAGCCATGCCTGTAGAACTTACATTAGATATGGTATTGTTCTGTAAGGTATTATTATGTGAGGCTCCACTGAAAGACAGACCCCCATAAGAATCGTCAATATTGTTGCCAATTAAAGTATTATTAGATGACCTAGAAAAACTCATAGCATTTGCAGCACCATCAGAAGAATAAATTGAATTATTTGTGATAAGGTGATTATTCGCATCTGTTAAGCTTATTCCAGCAGTAGAATAACTAGAGATGATATTATTAGATATTAAACAAACACTCGACCTTGCATCTTCTGAACGAATGCCTCGGCCGTTGCTAGATAATATATTATCGGAAATCGTTACATTCTCTGCACTAGAATAAACTCGTAAACCTTCCAAATATGAGGAAATATTGTTTTGAAGTATACTGACATTCGATCCAGAGTTCATGAGGATACCGCCAGCTCCATCACCAGAAATTGTATTGTTAACTAAACTAATATTATTGAAATTTCTCAAGTAAACTCCATAATCGGTGTCTATTATTGTAGAGTTGGTGATTAAAGAGTCATCTGTAAAAAACATGTAGAGGCCATTGTTAGTAAAAGTGCTAGAGCCGTTAATTGATATGTTATCTAAAATCGAGTTATCGGCATTACAAAGTATGATCTCTGATGCATTCAGATCCTGCCAAGTTACAGAACTATTTGCATAATAAATAGGAAGATTTCCCGAACCAGTATTGTTTTCAATAGTTAGAGCGCATTCTGAAGTATCAGTAGGAAATACA
>JABGUJ010000001.1 GCA_018646625.1 Candidatus Woesearchaeota archaeon
ACAATACGGCCCTGCGTTCAAAGAGATAACTCTTCCAACGCAACAAGAATATCCGTCAAACACATATATAAATATATAGCGGTACAAAAGTGTATACTAACGAGCCAGAGAAGACCAAAAAGAATTCTAAAGTCAATAATAAGACCGAGAGATAAAAAGAGAAGTTTAAACTAATATAAGACAATTGAAAAGAATTTAAAGCGAGATAATAGGAAATGGTCCCACAAAAGTATAGCGAAAACAGCAAAAAAGAACAAAAATCAACAAGAATCGAGAAAAAAACAACAAAATGCGGGGGTAGGGATTTGAACCCTAGTAGGCACTAAGCCAACAGGTATCTTCAAGTCATAGACACGAAGTGTCTCATCATACCAATGACATACCTAAGCCTGTCCCGTTTGACCGCTCCGGCACCCCCGCATTATAATTGAGGTAGAAGAAAGAATCTGAAACCCCTATAAAAAGCTTTTGAATGGCTTCTAAGCCACCCCAGAACATAGTAAGATTTAAATATGGAACCTAAATTCCAGGGGTAATAACTCGAATTTCAACGAACGAGGGGGTTCAAACAATGGAAGCCGCAAGACCTCTGGACATGCTTAATGCTGCCAGAAACAAAAAAATCATAATTGAACAAAAAAACGGTAGACAATATACCGGAATACTGAAAGCATTCGATATCCACATAAACATAGTAATAACTGATGTTGAAGAGCTAGAGAATGGAGAAATCAAGCGAAAGCTTGGAAACGCATTCATTAGAGGAGACACAATAACAATCATATCACCTGAGTAAAAATGACAAAAGGAACACCTTCTATGGGGAAGAAGTCGGGAAAGAAAACTCACATAATTTGTAGAAGGTGCGGTCAACACACATATCATTGCAGAAAAAAAAAATGTAGTAGCTGCGGATATGGTAACTCAAGCAAATTAAGATCCTACAATTGGAGTAAGAAATAAGATGGCAACAACACAACACAGAGCAAAAAGGAAGAGTACTGGTGGAAGATACAAAGCAGCCAGAAGTAAAAGAAAGTTTGAAATTGGAAGGTTAGCCATCTTAACCAAACTAGGTCTACAAAAAACAAAAACCGTTAAAACAAAGGGCGGAAATTCAAAATCAAAACTTGCATCTGGTGAAACTATTAACCTTGTTGGCAAGGATAATAAGATAGTTAAAGCAAAGATTCTAAACGTAATAGAAAACAAAGCAAACAGACACTTCGTAAGACGAAATATAATCACAAAAGGAACTGTCGTCGAAACAGACAAAGGACAAGCTAAAGTAACATCTCGTCCAGGTCAAGAAGCTGTACTAAACGGCGTTCTCGTTTAATTTTTTATTCTATAAGCATTAATTATAAATAGAGACATCTCTAAAGAAATAGTATGGTTAATACTACTCAGAGAATCTACAACATTCTACACGAGAAGTACGATTCACAAAAATGGTGGCCAACTACTCTAACAGGAGATCTTCACCCTACATATCATGGAAAAAAACACAATGAAACACAACAATTTGAGATCATTGTTGGCACAATTCTAACACAAAACACATCATGGAAAAATGTTGAGAAAGCAATATTCAACTTAAACAATAATAAACTTCTGTCAATTGAAAAGATAAAAAAAACAAAACAAGAAAAGATTGCTGAATTAATAAAACCGGCCGGCTACTTTAATCAGAAATCAGAACGATTAAAAATTCTTTCAGAATATCTTTACAAAAAAACAATCAAAGAATTATTCTCGCAACCAATCAATAAATTAAGAGAAGAATTACTCTCAATAAAAGGTATTGGGCCCGAAACAGCAGATTCAATTATCTTATATTCAGCAAACAAAGCTACATTTGTAATTGATACATATACCAAAAGAATCTTTTCAAGAATTGGATTATGTAAAAAAGAGATAAAATATGAAGAATTACAGCAACAAATCACCACAGAACTGCCAAGAACAACAAAGCTTTTTAATGAGTACCACGCCTTACTAGTTGAACTTGCAAAGAGACACTGCAAAACCAAACCAGAATGTAATGAATGTCCTCTAAGTACAATATGCAAGAAGAAAATATGAAAAAATGAGTGAAGAAAAGAAAGAATACAAAGTAAAAGAGCTTAAAGTTGGAATGAATGACATAACAATTGAAGTTGAAATTGATATGGTCGCACCCAGACAAAAGTACTGGGAATATGGTGAAATGCCAAGAATAACTACAATAGTAAAAGACGATAGTGGAGACATAAAACTAACTTTATTTGGTGAAGAAAACGTAAAGAAAGCTAAAGAAGGTTTAAAGTTAAGGATCATCGAAGGTTACGTTACAGAATTCAGAGATCAACTACAACTTAACACAAAAAAAGATAAGCCAGTTGAATGGCTTTAATTTTTTTTCTTACCCTTTTTCTCATCTTTCCAAAGAAAGACTAAACACAACGCACCAACTGTTATGTAAATATCTGCAAAATTGAAAACAGGCCAATAAATAAAGTCAAGGAAGTCGATAACATATCCAAAGAAAACTCTGTCAAACAAATTTCCAAGTATACCTGCTAAAATTAAGACCACATAAACTCCCAACTCGTTTGGAATTTTTCTATAATAATAAAAAATAAAACCAACTGCCAACACACTAACCAAGATAAGTAAAGCAGTTTTACCATAAAGAATGCTAAATCCAGCACCCAAATTCTCATGATAATTTATAGAGAATAAATTTCCTAAAACTTTAATTTTATCAAAAATAACATACTTAACATAAAGTTTTGAGAGAATATCTAATAAGAAAAGCACAGGAGTAAAAATAAGAAAGACCTTATCTTTTCCTAACTTAGTAAACCAATTCATCTTACAAAAAAACAAAGAGAACTATAAAAGTCTTACCACACATTTTTGCGGCGACCATGATCATTAGATCTGGCCATATCTTCTATGTTAATCAAACGCTGATTCATACTATCAATTGCAGCTTTCAGAGCATCAAGTTTACTAGAAATAACCTCAATATCTTTAGAAACCATATAATCCGAAGATCCTGTATGCGTCGCATGATGCTGCTGCGCAGGCTGAGGAGGACCAAATGTATCATGACTAGGATCATCAGGATGTAACTGAGGATGAGGATTCTGAGGCATAGCAGGAGCTTGAGAAGCACCCATATGCATAGGATCACTCAAACCAGGATCTTGACTCGGAGCACCCAAAGGATCATTATGAGGTGCAGCCATACCAGGATGTGCAGGAGATTGAGGACTTGCACCAAGACTTTGCAAAGGATCTGCAGCAGGATTTCCCATACTAGACGAACCTAAGCCACCACCTAAACCACCCATATCAGGCATACTGCCCAGACCAGAATCACCCATAGAACCTGAAGGAGAGGAATCAAATCCACCCATGTCTGAATTAAAATCTAAACTATCATTCTTTTTCCAGAACATTAGCTTATCTCCAATTCCCATTCATGCACCCCTTTTTTCTACCGCAGATATCGCCTGACGCACTATATTCTCAGGTAGATAGTCTACAAACTTAAACAAAAGTGTCTTTGGGTATATAATAATGTTACCTTTTTTTATCTCTAAAAGCATATTAGCGCTAGATTCAGTACCTTTAGACAAAAATTCGTTTGAAAGCATTGCAAAAACTAATTGTTTAACATAAACATCACTACCTAATTGATCTTTTATCGACAAATACATTCCTTCTTCATGGGTTAGATTACGACTTTTTATTATTCGATTTGCAACTAAATCTCTAGGAATCTTTGAGCGCAAAAGAGTTAGAGCAAAAGATTTGTTAAAAGAATAATTATCTAAAAATATATCAAAAGTTTCCATTTCATCAAACACAGGCATAGAAAAAACTAAAGTTTTGTAATACCCCTCGGAAATATCATTTAAGCCTTCATCACCAAACTTAAACATCTCAACCATACTTGAAAACTCAGAATCATTAAAATAAATTGCAGCATTGCCTTGAGATGGATCAATTGCTAAAGCACTAATCAACTCGCCATTTTCTGAAAGCAAAAATAAATTTTTAGATATAGGAAAATTTTCATTAAAATTTTTAACATCTTGCATTACAAACACAGACCCAACCAAAACTAAAACGCCAATCACAGACATAAAATAGAAAAGAACTCTGGCAACAGGATGTTTTGAACGATAAATCCAAATATTTAGCGCAATAAATCCAAGAACAACAATAATCCACAATATTGACATCCATTCACCTCTAATAAAACAACAGTAGAAAACGTTTAAAAAACTTATGAAAAAAAGAAAAAATTAGTTAACAATCTCAAACACAGGAGCTCTGTTAACATTTTCAACAACAACTTTTACTTCTTGAGATACCGTATTCTGACCATCAGACACAGTCACCACAACTTTATGCACACCAGCATCATCATAACCGGTTTCTTTGGCATCACTAGTCATCCAACCCGAATAAGTAATAGTCATCTCTTCATTCTCAGGATCAGTAACTTTAGGCATCAAAGTAACAGTATCGCCTTCTTTCACAGTAATAGTTGAGATTTCTTCAATCATAGGCGCATCATTCGCACTACCAACTGAAAGTTTAATGGTTTTTTCATCAGAAAGATCACCATCGCTAACTGAAACAGTAAGATCATACACACCAGCATCTCCTGTTTTACTTTGCCAAACACCATTACTATTCAAAGGCAAACTAAAACTCAAAGTCAACTTATCGCCATCAGGATCCAAAGCAACAGGTCTTAACTCCAACCTATCTCCTTCTTCCATCTGAATATCACTCATCTGTTTTAGAACAGGCGCTCTGTTCACATCATTAACTACAACTTTAGCGTCTTTCTTAACAACATTCATACCATCAGAAACGGTAACAGTAACTTTATGCACACCCGCATCGTTGAATCCGGTAGTGTAACTGCTAGTTGTCATCCAACCTGAATAAGTCACAGTAACATCATCGTTCTCGGGATCAGAGAAAACAGAAGTTATCTCAACAATTTCCCCCTCTTCAACAACCACATCCAAGATATCTTCTAACACAGGTGGATGATTTAACGAATCTACAAGAATTCTAAACTTCTTTGAAACAGTTGCAGAACCATCATTTGCTTCCACATCAACTTCATACAATCCAGAATCTCCTTTACCCGTCTGCCACTCACCATTTTCATCTAAAGGAGGACCAAAAGTAAATTTAACTCTATCCCCATCAGGATCATCATAATTCAATTTAAGCCTAACCAATTCGCCTTCTTTAACAATTAAATCAGCATCAACCTTATTATTAACTGGATCTATCAATTCTAAATCCTCACTAAGACTATCTAATTCAGAAAGTTCATCATCAACTTCAATATCATCAATCAACTCAACTTGTTCAATATCATCAAGAACCACCATACCTGTTGGCCCACCATTTGCAAATCTCTCTCTAATTGTATTCTGGAATGAACAACCCACAAACATACTCAAAAAGAGCAACAATACTACAGAAAAAATAAGACCTCTTTTCATAAGTTCACCTCTATCTCCTAATTTTATTACTATTTTAAAATACTCACTAAATATTTATATCTTTCGGAAATGAAAAAAATCAGAAATTATTCAAATGCTTCCTTCAACTTTGAGAAAAAACCTTTGTTTGCTTGTATATCGTCGGCACTCTCTTTCGCATAGTTTCTAAGTAGCTGTTTTTGTGTTTTCGACAACGATTTTGGAATTTTAACATCAACCCTAACTTTCTGGTCTCCAACACCAAATCCTCTTAAACTTTTGATACCCAATCCCTTTAATCTGAACATAGTACCAGGTTGAGTTCCAGCAGGTATTTTCATTTTCGCCTTACCATCCAAAGTAGGAACCTCAATCTCATCACCAAGTGTTGCTTGAATAAAACTAATCGGAACATCACTATAAAGATCTAACCCATCCCTTTGAAAAATCTTATGTGGCTTAACATGAAGAAACGCATACAAATCTCCTGACGGACCGCCTTTTTTGCCAGCCTCACCCTCTCCAGCCAATCTTAGTCTTGAACCCGCATCAACACCAGCAGGAATATCAACACTCAACTTGGTCTTATTCAAAACTGAACCAGAACCATGACATTTACTACAAGGATTAACGATCTTTTTACCTTCTCCTCCACAAGTAGGACAAGCAGAAGCCGTCTGAAACACACCAAACGGAGTTCTTTGAGATCTAGTTACTTGACCAGAACCACCACAACCATCACAAGTCACAATATCCGAATCTGACTTTGCACCCTTACCATCACAAGTAGAACAAGTAGTTTCTCGTTCCAAAGAAAGACTCTTATTCACACCGGAAGCTGCTTCCTCCAATGTGATTTCCAAATCATATCTTAAATCTGAACCTCTTTGTGGACCATGAGCACCTCTACGTCTGCCTCCGCCAAAGAACATATCAAATATATCACCAAAATCAGAAAATCCTCCGAAGTTTGAGAAATCCGAGAAATCAAACCCTCCTGCTCCGCCTTGGAAACCAGAAAAGTCAGCAGTACCATACTGATCATAGTGCGCTCTTTTCTTATCATCACCTAAAACAGCAGCAGCTTCATTAATTTCTTTAAATTTATCAGAAGCATCATCTTCTTTATTCAAATCTGGATGAAACTTTTTGGCCAATCGCTTATAGGCCTTCTTAATCTCCTCTTTAGAAGCACCTTTACTCAATCCAAGAGTTTTATAATAATCATTACCCATTTGCTAATCTCTCTCCAATCGCCTTTAACTCAGTCATAACTTCACTATTACTCTCAACTTCTCCAATCTTTTCACCTTCAGCAACATAGGATTCAATTACTTCCATTCCATGTATAACACAAAAATCTTCTAAAACTTCAATTCCTTTCTTAGCAGACTGCTCCATTGCACCCACCATTACAACTGCAACTTTCTTTCCTTTCCACGCTTGAGATTCGTATTGCGGATTGGATCTATCAAAAAATACTTTTAGATTAGCAGTTACATTGTTAAAATAACAAGGAGAACCAATCAATAGAACATCAGCATCCTTAATTTCACCAACCAAAACATCCATATCATCAGAAATAATACATTTCTTGGTATCAGAACAAGATTGATCCCCTTTACAAAGACCCATCTTAAGATCCTTTAAAGAAACTAACTTAGTTTCTGCTCCAAATTCTTTTGCAGAATTTAATATAACATTAAGCATACTTTCAGTATTCCCTTCTCTAGGACTTCCACTAATACCTAAAATCTTCATTTAGTTCAACTCCGCGATCAAATCTTCTTCACTCATACCAGCTTGAGCTAAGATCTCAGCAAGAATTCTTTTATTAAATTCTAATTTCTCAGAAAAAAAATCAGGTTTAGTTTCTTTTAACTTCGATCCTTCAAAACGTTTATCCAATCCAACCACTTTAGAGTTCTTAACTAAAGAATCCGCCGCAACCAGAATTTTCTGCTCAACAGTTGTAGGAGTCATTTCTTTATCATAAACATGACATGCAACCACATCAGCCACATCACCATACCCAAGTTTCCTTAGAAAGACAGATCCTCGTTTTGCATGATTAAATCCATCATCCTCCACAGTATATCCAACATTTTGCAACAAAGAACCAGCAACCACCAGCCCTTTATTCACTTGCACACCTGCAGACAACAACTTTTCAGCGAGCACCAAACTAACCTCAAAGAGTTTCTCAGTATGGTTAAGCAAATCTTCTTTCATTTCTTGCTTACCCAATAAATCATAACATTCTTGTTCAGTTGGTATCATCATACACCTCGTAAAAAAACAAAAGTAAAGAAGAATTACTTCTTCTCATCTTTCTTTTCTTCTTTGAACTGAGCATCTACAACATCTTCTTCCTTCTTCCCATCTTCAGAAGGTGCTTCTTTCTGTTTCTCTGCTTGCTCAGCAGCGGCCTTTTGATAAAGTTCAGTTGCAGCTTCTTGTGCAACTTTGTTAACTTCCTCAATTTTTGCCTTTAATGCAGCCACATTTTTTTGTTCAGGTTCTAAAAGCTTTTTAAGTTCATCAATCTTGTCTTTGATTCCCTTAATCTTAGCTTCATCAACCTTACCTTCAAACTCTTTAAGAGTTTTTTCGGTACTGTAAACTAAAGTGTCAGCTGTATTGATAGTTTCAATCTCCTCTTTGCGCTTTTCATCCTCAGACGCATGAGCTTCAGCTTCTTTCTTCATCTTTTCTACTTCATCCTTATTTAATTTAGTTGAAGCAGTCACAGTGATTTGCTGTTGCTTACCAGTTCCAAGATCTTTAGCAGAAACATTCACGATACCATTGGCATCAATATCGAAAGTAACCTCAACTTGAGGAACACCTCTAGGTGCCGGAGGAATACCAACAAGATCAAAGTTTCCTAACTTCTTATTATCGGCAGCCATTGCTCTTTCACCCTGCAAAACATGTATAGTTACAGCAGGTTGATTATCGGCAGCAGTTGAAAACACTTGAGATTTTTTTGTAGGAATAGTAGTGTTTCTTTCTATCAACTTAGTAAACACTCCACCTAACGTTTCAATTCCTAAAGATAAAGGAGTTACATCAAGCAAGAGAACATCTTTAACATCTCCAGCCAATACACCACCCTGGATTGCAGCACCAACTGATACACATTCCATAGGATCTACTCCTCGCTCTATTTTCTTACCCACTAAACCTTCAACAAACTTCTGTACGATAGGCATCCTAGTAGGACCACCAACCATGATAATCTTACTAACATCATTGAGTGTAACCTTTGCATCAGCAACAGCTTGCTCAACTGGTTGTTTACATTTCTGCACAATAGCATCAATAAGTTCATCCAATTTAGATCTAGTTATTTTAACAACCAAATGCTTAGGCTCGCCATCTTTCTGAGTAACGAAAGGTAAGTTAACTTCTGTTTCTAAAACAGTTGACAACTCAATCTTCGCCTTTTCGGCTGCTTCTCTAAGCCTTTGCATAGCAGTATCGTCATCACCCAAATCAATTCCTTCTTGTTTTTTAAATTCATCAACCAGGAATTTCATCAGCACTTCATCCATATCTCTACCACCAAGATTAGTATCTCCGGAAGTAGATTTAACTTCAAAAACACCTTCACCAAATTCCATTACAGTAACATCCAGCGTACCGCCACCAAAATCAAACACCATAATTTTATGATCTTGATCTGCTTTATCCAAACCATAAGCTAATGCAGCAGCAGTAGGTTCGTTGATTATTCTAACAACATCTAATCCAGCAATCGCACCAGCATCTTTAGTTGCTTGTCTCTGATTATCATCAAAGTACGCAGGAACAGTGATCACTGCTTTTTCAACAGAACCACCCAAAAAAGCTTCAGCGTCTTTCTTTATCTTTTGCAAAATAAATGCTGAAATTTGCTGAGGAGTATATTCCTTGCTATTAACGGCATATTTGAAAGAAGTACCCATCTTTCTTTTTGCACCAGTGATTGTGTTTTTTGGATTACTCACTGCTTGCCTTCTGGCAGGCTCACCAACTAAAAGTTGACCATCTTTACTAAAAGCTACAACACTAGGTACAGTTTTACCTGCAACAGTTGCACCTTCAGCACTCGGAATAATTACAGGCTTACCACCCTCCAAAACCGATGCGCAAGAGTTACTTGTTCCTAAATCAATACCAATTATTTTTGACATTTTCCATTACCTCCATTAAATATTATTGTCCTTGACTTTACTGAAAGATTTAGTTCTAAGCTCATCAACAAACTCATGAGTTAGCACCTTTCTACCATTGTCAACGAACTTCGTCACCTCAAGAAGTTTGATCAACTTGTTAAGTTTGAAGTTATCTCGATCCTCAACAGAGCCCAAGGCAGCATAAAGCGCCTGAATACTTGTCATCAGATCCACCTCAGTCGACTTACAAGTCACCAAAGTATCAACAGCATCATCAGAATCTAAAAGATATCTTAAGATAGCCTCGGCCTCCAAAAACATCTTCTTCTTCATCTTCATTTCTTTCATTTTATCTTAAAATCTCAAAATTCAAAATCTTATTCAACAATGTTTCATCCTTTACTATATTCTTCAACTCACCACCATCCAAAGTTTTACCTCCAGATTTTAGATAAGTTGCATACTGTCTTATAGACTCAGGATCTTCATCATTAAGAAAATGATTTAACATAAACCAGAGATGTAGTTTTTCCCCATGCTCTGAACAGTTACCAACTTTACATCCTAATGGTTTAACTTCATGAATAGAACAACCTTTACCGTCAAAAAAAGTACAGGGACCGTAATGTTTTCCTTTCTTTTTATCTAACTTAGGTTTATGCAATGTCGTATTAAACATTTCAACAGCGTCTAAGCGAATATCTTTAAGACTATCAACAGAGATCTTTAGAAACTCTGCAATTTTATCTAGATCATCCTTAATCAAAAATCCAGACCCCATTTTACAACAATGATTCTTCCTATCACATTTTTTACCGTGACACAATACATCGTCCGCAGGAGTATTTTTCTTTATCATTTGCTCACCTTGACTTTTGAATGTCTCAACACTTTATCTTTTAACATATAACCAACATG
Organism: Candidatus Woesearchaeota archaeon; assembly: GCA_018646625.1. Classification (GTDB taxonomy): domain Archaea; phylum Nanobdellota; class Nanobdellia; order Woesearchaeales; family JABGUJ01; genus JABGUJ01. The sequence continues at coordinate 10,586 of JABGUJ010000001.1, forward strand.
AAGCTCTTCCAAGACCACATCAGAATCATCATCCGACTTTTCACTCAAAAGCACTTCATGCGAATAAGGATCAAATTTCTTACCAACACACTCAATTTTTCTCAAACCAAAACTCTCAAGAACATCAAAAAACTGACTATAAATTAACTTTAAACCTTTTGTAACTTGAGTCTCTTTACCATCCAAGTTCTTTAACGACAACTCAAAACTATCAAGCACAGGTAAAAACTTTTTAATAAAATCTCCACAAGCATATTCAGAAAAATCCTTCTGCTCCTTCTCAACTCTTCGTTTATAATTCTCAAATTCAGCTTGTAATCTTTTCAAAGATTCAGTAAGCTCCGCTATCTTCATATCTTTTTCATCAATCTTGATTTTAACATCAGATTTTTTACTAGAACATTTGCATGTTCCATGTCCACTGCCACATTTTTTTGTCATGTAACCCCACCTTAAAAAAATAAATGAAAAACAAATTCACCTAACTACTCTTCCTCTTCTTCCTCGCATTCATCGAAGTCAGATTGGTTTTTCGTCAAATGTATACGTTTCATTCGCTTCACCCCTGTTGACCTTAAGTCAACCTGAACTAGTTGAACTCAACACCAATATATAAATCTTTCGGAAAAAGTAACATATCAACAAGAAGACCTGAAATCAACCAAGGCCCAAAAGTGGACAAAAATGCCCTTTCAGACATGAAAATAAGAAAGAATTATATAGATAACCCCATTAACCAACCACATGAAATTCATTAGCCACAAAATCACGATAGTGAGCAGCAACAAACCAGCAGAAAGCACATTAAACGATGAACTTCAATGGCTCGGCACAACTTTAGGCTTATTTGGTAACAGAGACAAAGACAATTCTTGCTTTAGAATATTTATCGAGCTTCTAAAAAGCACAAGAAGAAACAAAGCAATGAGCAGCGATGCAATCTCACTAAAGCTAAATCTTTCTCGAGGAACGGTTGTACATCACCTAAACAAAATGATGCAATCAGGAATAGTATTAAGAGAAGGTAACACATACGCATTAAGAGCAAACACACTACAGGCAGTGATCGAAGAAGTACAAAAAGACGTTAACAGAACATTTTACGATATGATGCAAATTGCTAAAGAAATAGATGATGGCCTAGGCATATAGACTTCTCAATTCTAAGAAAAGTTTAAATAAACCATAATTCATAGAGAAATAAATGAAAAAATTAGTGATTGGTGGACAAGCAGTGATCGAAGGGGTGATGATGAAATCACCAAAATATCTTTCTATAGCCGTAAGAAAACCTAACAAAAAAATATCTGTCAAGACTGAAAGTTTTAAGTCCATTACAGATAAATACAAATGGTTAGGGTGGCCACTCATAAGAGGCGTCGTTAATCTAATCGAGATGCTAGCAATAGGTATGCAAGCACTAACCTTCTCCGCAAACGAAGCATCAGGAGAAGAGGAGGAAGAACTCACAAAAACAGAGATCATAACTACATTCTTAGCAGCAATGTTATTCACAGTCGCATTCTTTATTATTCTACCATTTTATCTAAGTAAATTGGTAGTTACGTCAGGACAAGGAATACTATTCAATCTACTTGACGGATTGATCAGAGTAGGATTATTCTTAGTATACGTACTAGTAATCCCATTCATGAAAGACATAAGAGCAGTCTTCCAATATCACGGCGCAGAACACAAATCAGTACATTGTTACGAGTCCGGCAAGAAACTTACAGTAAAAAATGCACAGAAATTCTCCACACTACACCCAAGATGCGGAACTAGTTTCTTATTGATAGTGTTGGTGATTAGCATATTGATTTTTTCATTAATCACATCAGAAAGTACAATCATAAAAATATTAGCAAGAGTAGTTCTACTACCAGTTATCGCAGGACTATCCTACGAACTATTAAGATTTAGTGCAAGACACGAGAAAACTATTTGCTGCAGAGCAATTATCTGGCCAGGATTAATGTTACAAAAACTAACAACACGAGAACCTACAGATAAACAAGTTGAAGTTGCAATCAAAGCATTAGAAGCGGTACTAAAAAAAGAGAAGGTGAGGAAATAATGTTACAAATGAACGTGATACTACAAAAGATTACTATCGAAGAATTTCTTAGAGGAGTAGCCGATGCAAAAGTCTACTTCAATGACACACAAAATAAAGCACTGAAACTTAAAGTTGACATGAAAAATCCAGACTGCGCTGAAGAAATACTAGCCAGAATTCGACAACACGTACGAAAAGCACATGGACCATCAATACAAGAGACTCCTTTTGACGTTGTAAATGTCATGATTAAGGATGAGGAAGAGAACGAAAAACGAATAAACAAGTTTTTTATGTCCATCGCCAGCAGATTGAGCGCAAGAAACAGTAATGAAGCGTTCAATTTCATACAAACTTTGAGCAGCATCAAGAAACAGAAACTAGAATTCCCTCAATAAATCATTTTTATACTATTACGAATACTTTTTATAGTGTAAAACAATAATTACCCTCATGAGAGTGATTGAGACTTGGTATATCATAACTACACTAATTCTAGTAGCGATTCTAATTGAAACCGCTCTTAAGTTCAACAACATTCTAGATGTAATCAGAATAATAATATATCTGGCGGTGTTAATACTTGGTTATTTTGTGTATGATGAACTAAGAAGCCGAAAAGGTTTCGAGAACAAACAACTCAAAAGAGCCGAAACAGTTTTTCATAAACATATAGTTCGTAAAGAGAAAGAAATCTCTGACTTGAAACAAGAAAAGGCCTTCTTGCTGTCTACAGCCATAAGAAGCTCTGAAGCAAAGGAAAGCAGCAAGAAAAAAGAAACCTTTAAAAAGTCAACAAAGACAAATAAAGCAATTTCGAAAGGAAGGTGATAGCATGCCCGAAGACGAATTTTATGAAGAAGAACATTTGGACGAAGAAGAGTGCTACGATGATGCAAAAGCTGAAGATAAGCTAGAAGACGACGAAGTTTCTGCAGAAGAAGCCGCGTTCATGGAAGGTTACAACAGCGCAGATCCGTTTGAAGAGAATCAGAAAAAGGAAAAAGCGAAAGCTAAGGAAGAAGAGCCTTGGGACGAAGAAGAAACTACTGATGGAGATAGTAAAGAACCACTATAAAACCTTCATGAAACAGCCATTTATTTTTTAACTTAATTTACAATTAGCATAGTGTTGAACTTATTCTTACACACCACAGAAAACCATATAAATTAACTTATCAACAAGACATCGAGGATTAAACACATGAGAACACTCATTAAAGAAATAAATACCCTTAAACTACAGCCAATAAAGAAAGTAATAGATGATAGAATAAAAGAATTCCAGAAAGTAGGCAGGAAATCTAGCAAAGAACTGTTCAAAGAACTATGCTTTTGCACCTTAACTGCGAACTTTAATGCAGAAAGAGGAATTCAAATACAAAAAACCATCAACAACGGGTTTCTAACATTCACAGAGAAAAAACTCGCTAAAGAACTTAAGAAACTAGGACACAGATTTCCTAATGCCAGAGCCAACTACATTCATACTAATCAAAAATACAAAGATAATCTCAAAAAAACATTATCCTCACACAAATCATCATATGAATCCAGAGAATGGTTAGAAAAAAACATAAAAGGTCTGGGATTTAAAGAAGCCAGCCATTTTCTAAGAAATATAGGATATGAAAACTTAGCAATAATTGATTTCCACATAATAAATCTTCTTGCAAAACACAATCTAACAGAAAGCACAAGAACCATAAGTAAAAAGAAGTATATCGAAATCGAAATCATACTTTCAAAAATTGGTGAAAAAACCAAACTTAACCTTGCAGAACTTGATCTGTATTTATGGTACATGGAAACCAATAAAGTGTTGAAATAGAACATCTAACACGCTACAACCATGTTTCTTAAACAGTAACCTTAATAAATACAATACTAATAGCATCCAACATGAGCTTTAAAGAAGAAATCTATGAATTGCTAAAAAAACACAACATACAAAACATCGAACTAGAGGTTCCTCCAGATTCAAAACTGGGTGACTTCGCCCTACCTTGTTTTACGTTAGCAGAAGAAAAGAAAAAAGCTCCAAATGCAATCGCAGAAGATCTTGCAAAAGAGATTCAACCAGAAGGTAGCGTTAAAGAAGTTAAGAACGTTGGACCTTATGTTAACTTTTTCATAGACAAGTCTAAACTTGCAGAACAAACAATCAAAAAAATATTTCAAGAAACAGATCTATACGGACATTCTAAAGATGGAGAAGGAAAAAAAGTAGTAGTAGAGTTTCCTGCTCCAAATACGAACAAACCACTACATCTTGGCCATATGAGAAACATGGCTCTCGGCGCGTGTCTGGCGAATATAATCGAATGCCAAGGTTACAAAGTATTCAGAGTAAACCTAAACAACGATCGAGGAATTCACATTTGTAAAAGTATGCTGGCCTACAAACTTTGGGGAAACAACAACACTCCAGAATCTGATAAAATAAAGTCGGACCATTTTGTGGGTAAATATTATGTTGAATTTGCTAAGAAAGAGAAAGAAGATCCTAATTACACAGAACAAGCTCAAGAAATGTTAAGAAAATGGGAAGCAGAAGATTCTGAAATTAGATCATTGTGGGAAAAAATGAACTCTTGGGCATTATCTGGCTTCGATTCCACATACAAACACTTTGGATTACGACCTTTTGATAAAGTATACTACGAAAGTAATACATACAAAGATGGGAAAAACATCGTGTTAGAAGGATTAGATAAAGGACTATTTCAAAAAAGAGATGACGATGCAATTGTCGTTGATCTAGAAAAAGAAGGTCTAGGAGAAAAAGTACTAGTAAGAGCTGATGGCACTACCGTATACATTACTCAAGACTTGCATCTCGCTAATCTAAAATACAACGAATTCAAATTTGATAGATCAGTTTATGTTGTTGCAACAGAACAAAAATATCATTTTAATGTACTCTTCACACTTCTAAAAAAGTTACAGTACCCTTTCGCAGAAGGATGCTACCACTTCTCATACGGTATGGTACATCTCCCCGAAGGAAGAATGAAAAGTCGAGAAGGCACAGCAGTTGACGCTGACGATTTAATGACGAAGATGGAAAATATGGCTGGAGAAGCAATAAAAGAACGACACAAAACACTGAGTAAAGATGAAGTTAAAAGCAGAAGTCAAGAAGTAGGCATCGGAGCAATCAAGTTTTATCTTCTAAAAAACGACGCCAACAAAGACATGACTTTTAATCCTAAGGAAAGCTTATCTTTTGAAGGAGACACAGGCCCATATCTACAATACACGCACGCAAGAGCATGCTCAATCTTAAGAAAAGCAAAAGAAGAGAAAGACTTAACTCCAAGTGCAGACATCGCATTCAATAAATTAGCAGATAAGTCGGAGTTAGCATTAATAGATACTTTAGCTCAGTTCCCCTCAAAAACCGAAGAATCATTCGCAGGATATAAACCACATCTCATTGGACAATATCTTCTAACACTAGCAAGAGCGTTCAACGAATTTTATCACAGTTGTCCTTGCATTAAAGAAGAAAATGAAGAACTTGCAAAAGCCAGACTATCATTAATTGATTGTACAAGACAAACAATAAAGAATGGTCTCACCTTATTAGGTATAACAGCAATTGAAGCCATGTAATTACTTCAAGCCATAATGTTTTCTTAAAAGAAATAATAACTCAGGATGAAACTTTCCACCCTCTTCAATCAGTTTCTGAATCTCATCCATTGTAAAGTATTCAACCTTAATCACTTCTTCAGGATTAACTTCAAAAGGCCCATCAAAAACAACTTTGAAAGTTTCTAAGAACTTCTTCAATCCTCTATCATCATCGTAAACATCTCTGTAAAGAAATCCTATAGGCATTTCCGTACCAAGTTCCTCCTTAAACTCTCGCAAGGCGCCCTGCATATACGTTTCACCTGATTGAACATGCCCTCCAACTGGCGTACTCCAATGCAAAGGACAAAATGACTTATGTTCGCTTCTTAACTGCAAAGCTAGCTTACCTTCATTATTAAAAATAAGAATATGAACTATCCTATGAAGTAATTTTTTCTCATAAATCTCAGAGATTGAGGCTTTACCAACAACTTGATCTTTATCATTTACTACATCAAGATATTCCATAGAAATTAAAGAATAAGAAGGCATTTAATAATCTTTTGTAGCTATTTAATAAGCCCCTTCTTCTCAAGAAGAAGATAAGGATAACCTCTCTTATCAGTATCTATATGATCTATTCCAAGTTGCTTTGCAAATTCCTCTAATTTTTGCCGAGTCAAGCTCACACCACCAAAATCTTTAAGTGCCTCTATCTCAACAAAAAAGCCAAGCTCAGCAACTTCATCCAGCGCAATCTCAAACTCATCATTAAAGACATAAGTTTCCCTTTTCTTATTAACCACGATCAATGATTTAATATTCAGCTCAGAGAACATTTTTTTAATCATCTCTGGATTTGCCACTTCACTCTCATATTCATCACAATGTGTTGTAATTTCAACATTCTCTGGATGAAAGTGTTTGTAGTTAAGTATAGCTTTATTTCCTCTCTTTCTAATACTCAACCACTCAAAAGGATAATCTGGCTCAACAAAATCCCTATTAGATAAAGTAAAATACTCATCGGTTTGATTTGAAACCCCTGCAAACTTCGCCTTCTGCTTAAGCACGGCCTTAACAGATGAAAAAAACATCTCGCTTACAGGGATCTTAATCTCCACTTCAATATTATCACTAGCCATCTAGATAGATACCTTAAAGTCGCTTCTTGCTTTGTTCTCTAACAAAGAATCACCAATACCTTTACCTACAAAAAAACTTTGTTCAGTAAAGATCACAGCAAGAGATTCCCAGAATGATCTTGGTTCCTCAAACGCAGCAGGTTTAGCTGTTATGTTCAGCTCAACTTCAATGTACTCTAGTGCTTCATCCATTCCACCTAAGCGATCAACTAAACCATTCTCTAATGCTTGCCTACCAGTATAATACTGACCAGTCGCCAATTTTCTAACTTCAAAATCACTCATGTTTCTATTCTCTGCCACAGTAGAAATAAATTCATCATGCAACTCATCAAGAACATCTTGTATAATCTCTCGTTCATCCTCAGGCATTTCCTTAAGTGGCGTACCTAAATCTTTATGCTTTCCAGCAACTAAGCGATTATACGACAAATTGTATCTATCTAAAAAACCATAAAGTTCAACATAAGAACCAATAACACCAATACTTCCAGTTAAAGACATCTTACTCGCAACAATATGATCTGTAGCAGTACTTACCCAATAAGCACCTGAGGCACCAACTTCCCTTATCAAAGCCACCGAAGGTTTATCCATTTTATTGATTCTATTAGATATTTCTTCAGATGCTACAGGACTACCACCAGGAGAATTAACCTCAAACAACACAGCTTCAATCAAAGGATTCTCGTCTGCTTTATCAATAAGTTTTACAATACTAGAAGATGCAGCACCACTAGAAGAACCAAAAGAACTAGAAGACTCTGCAGTGATTACACCATGAACTTTAATTATCGCAACATTTGCGTCTCCGATTAACTCAGTACCATCAACTTCTACAAATAACAATGCAACTCCAGCAATTACCAAACTAACTAAGCCCAGCATCACCAAAAAAAGAACTATGAATACCCACTTAAAAACACTCCCCACATTACTCTTCTTTTCATCAGATTTTTTATTTTGCACCATAAAGCACCACATACTCCTGTTCAACTTTTGTTTTACTAATTAACTCACTTAAACGTCTATTATCTTTATCAAAGAAAATATAAATTGGATCTATTATCCAAAGCAACATAAATGGAAACACTGGTATAATAAACAAATTTCTCAAAAAAGCTTGCAAGTAAGTTAGTTCTCCTGTTTGAGATACAACCTTTACTCTAACCAACATCTGTCCAATGGTTTGACCAAATTTATATTGTAAGACCGACAAATATATCCAAGCCAAAATTGATATAACCATCACAGAAAAAAACAACATCCCGTAATTAGGAGAATTCGCAAACACTTTCTGATATGCAGAAAGAGATAATTCCTCTGCACCACTAAAAAGCCTTAAAAATAAATTCTTAAACGATTCAATGATCACAAAATCAATTATAATCAAATCAGCCAATAAAGAAATCAGCCTTCTAAGAAGTGAAGCATTACCAGTCACCTTTTTATTCATATCTGGAAGATCAAGATCCATAGATTAAACTAGAAAAGGACGTTATTTAAACTTTGCCACCAATTCAATAGTAATACTTAAAAAGCAAATAACTATATCACCAGTTATGGAAAAAGAAATAGCAGTAAGAAACTACTACGTAATATTCGTAATTGCAACAATCTTATACGTTCTTTCTCTTGCAAAATTCATTGCAGGAGGTTCTGACTGGACTCTGTTTGCATTTTCGCTGCTAATCATGTTCTTATCCTTGTGGGGATCTGTAATTGCAAAGAAACTTCTAGGAAATAAGAGAAAGCCAGCTAGAAAAGTAGTTGTAAGAAGACGAAAAGCTGTCAAGAAGACCCCTACCAAGAAAAAGCCCGTAAAACGCAAAAAACGAAGGAAATAGGCGCTCTAATTCTATTTAGTTTTACAAAAGATTTATAAATAGCCCTTTAATCGATTGAAATATAGCGGGGTAGGGCAGCCAGGAGTGCCCGTCGGGCTCATAACCCGGAGGTCGGAGGTTCAAATCCTCTCCCCGCTACTGTTCTTTTGGGGCTTTAGGCATGTTTAGGCTAATACAGTAGAGATTAAAATGTCAAGACGAATGCCACACCACATAAGTCATAGATTACTAATTAGAGAACTGCAAGCTGCAGATCCAGATTTTCCGTCTAAACCCGCAAAATCAAGAACGTATCTGATTTAGAGACCAGACTTTACGCGGGCGTTCATAAAGCAACATTCAAAGATGGTTCCGTATTCTACGTCAAAAACTCAGATGGACTAGCAAAACCGTTCGCATTCGAAGATGAAGAAACAGGTAGAGCACACCTAGGTTTCTACCTTCACTTAAGAGATTTAGAATTTTATCATCCTGAAACTAGATTTATTCTATCAGAAGGAGAACATGGATTCCGAATACTTTGTGCCTCACCAGAACTTACTACAACCTTAACAAAAGATAGAAAAATGAGACTAGAACAATTTCCTGAAGATCAATACTGTTCCCAAAGAGATAAATTATTAGCAATTGCAGATAGAGAAATGTACCATGGAGATATAACTCAAAGCAGAAATTACGGTGCAACTGAATCGGGAGTTCTATACTACCATGATTTGCACATTTTCAAGGCAATACCTTCTGAACTAGTTCATCTTCCACTATAGTGCAACACCTTTTTCTCCAGAAGCATGAATAACTTGTTGATTGCATACCCCAATACTCCTGTTAGTATAATGGCAGAATACATTTCAGGAATCTTATAAACCAATTGAGCATCTAAAATTCTATGACCTAATCCTACATTTGTACCAATGAACATCTCCACCACTATTACTATAATCAAACAAAGCGATACTCCAAGACGATACCCTGTTACGATTTCAGGTAAAGACTCTGGAAGAATAACATGTCTAAATAATTTAAAACCCTTAGCCTTATAGGCTCTTGCTGCTCTTAATCTTAACTTGTTGGCGTGCTTCACACCATACATGGAATTAACTACAATTATCAATGTAGAACCCCATACGGCGATTGCAATCTTAGCTGCGTCCCCTATTCCAAAAAAAAGCAAAAACAATGGAAACAAAGCAGTTGCAGGAATAGATCTAAAAAAATCTACAACAAATTCCAAAGAATAATACACTTTTTTAAAATAACCCATCATCATTCCAATCGGTGTACCGATAATTATAGCAAGAAAAAACGAAACAAATACTCTAACAAACGTTGCACCAACATCAGGTAAAATTTCCGCACTTAAACAAAGCCCTACAAGCTCACTAAACACAGTCCAAGGACCGGGAAGAAACAACGCATTCACTAATTCTAAACTAGATGAAAACTGCCAAATCAAGATAATTAAGAGAGGCGTTAACAACATGTATCCTGTACGTCTAGTACCATCCTTATCCGAGAGAGTTTTGAGAAATTCTAACCTACTCATCTTGCCCCCCCATCATCTTCAAAAAGATCTAGAACTTTGTTTCTAATCTTGTAGAACCGTTCATCACGTAACATCTCAAGAGTTCTAGGTCGAGGCAAATCAACTTTAACAATCCCTTTAATTTCAGCAGGACGTTTAGATAATACTACAACCCTATCAGCGAGCAAAACAGCCTCATCAATTTCATGAGAAATAAACAAAGTGGTCTTCTTGTTTTCTCTCCAAATCTTCAATAATTCCATCTCCATTTTCCTAGAAGTATGATAATCCAAAGCAGAAAATGGTTCATCCATCAACAAAACATCAGGATTAAATGCTAAAGCTCTACAAATTGAAGTTAACTGCTTCATTCCCCCGGACAATTGATACAAAAATTTATTGTGGTGTTCCCATAAATTTACTTTCTGCAACAATTTGTTACCAACTTGTTCCCTTTTCGCTTTAGACACACCTTCCATCTCCAGACCAAAAGTCACATTGTCTATCACAGTTCTCCAAGGGAACATACTATCATGATAATTCTGAAAAACAAAACCCACTCTTGCATGCTCGGGATTTTTTTTATTTATAGTAACTCTACCTTCAAAGTCAGTTTCTAATCCACACAAAACATTAAACATTGTAGTCTTACCACACCCGTTAGGACCAAAGAAAGTTACAAATTCTCCCTCCTCAATATCGAGAGAGATATCTCTAATAGATTCAGTAACTGGATCATCATAATATGTTTTTTTAAGATTCTTGATCTTTATGTAAGTCATCTTGTCTCCCGTTCAAATAAAGTTGAGTTTCGGTAATAGCAGCATTCATACCTAAAGCCCAAGCACCCGCACAGATCATTGTTATTCCTGGCTTAGGAGTACCAGAAAGATAATGAAATGCAGTAAACACACCTATATTAATCGCATATAACGTCAACATTCTAGGATACGCACTTTTTCTAGTTGTATATTTCTGAGGAATAGATCTATAGACCCTGCCCAAAGCAACACTATATGTCAATTGAAAAGCTAGTTGTTTTACAACAGTCAAAACACCTCTTCCGCTGCCGTCTTCATTCACACCTAAAGTAATTGCGTAAAATCCACCATTTTTAGCAACTGCAAAACCAAAGTCTACTTTGTTCACAGTCTTAAAAAGATGTTTTGCACGTTCATAATGATTAAAGACACAACCGCAAAGCGATTCGACAGTATCATTAATACGGATGCTAGTTTTCAGAACTATATCCTCTAATGAACCTCGATTAAATTCCATGCTCCAACCTAATAAAACAACCCGCTAACATTAATTCTCGAATCAAGATGCCCTGCCTCAAACATTTTATCTGCATAATGTTGTACTGACGTAGAATCCAAATCATCAGATCCTAAGAAGGGCACAATCATCAAATGTTCAACCATTTCTGAATCCACGTTTGCATATTCAATCAAGTATTGTGCAGCAATCTCGGGATTATCATTGATAAACTTCGCAGCTCGATCTTGTATTCTAACCAATTTATCCGCCAAAAGAAGATCATCAGTAACCAAATCAGAACTCATCACGCTACCAGATACCAAATCAGTGAAGTAAGTTACATATACCGCATCAACTAATGCCTTAGCAATTCCTTTTTGTATTGCATAAGTACCCATAGGCTCTAAAACCAAAATATCATCAACACTACCCGATTCTAATGCATCGACAAGCAACGAAGGCGCCATTTGTATATATTCAAAAAATACATTTTCCGTACTCATAAGCTCCTCCACAATAACTTTAACACCAGAACCAAGATATATCCCTAAGGTCTTGCCTTCAAGATCTAGTATGTTATTCATATCAGAATCCGCTTTAACTAAAATTCTTTGCAAAAAATGATCCTCATCACCCTTAGCCAATCCAAATATCTTAACCGCATCCGAATGTTGTTGCTGAAGATAAAATAACGCTAAAGTATTCACACCACCAAAAGAAGCATGAACCCTCTCCGCAAGTATGGCCTCAATCATTGTATTGGTAGATTCAAACATAACGAGCTCCGCACTAAGTCCTTCGTCTTCAAAATAACCCTGTTCTTTCGCAACAAACACAGGAAGATACTGCCCATGACCTCTATATCCAATCACAACCTCATGAACAGCACTCGGAGATTGATAGTAAATATTGCTAGTATCAACTTTAGTATCAAGAATATTTTCTTCATACAAAATATTAGCCATCTCTTGTGTTTTTTCTCTAAATTCATAAGTCAGATCAGAAGATTCTCCTAAAACATAAAACTGAGTATACGGAGCAATCTCTTCAGTCAACTTAGTATACTTAGGTAACAATTTCTTTGCTTCAAACTCATTTTCTTTAATGATTTTTAAAGCACGATCAAAAGCCCTGACAACTTTATCGGCATCAGCAGGACGACGTTCAACAAAATCAGATGAAAAAAATCCTGCACCAACAGGATAAGGATTCATAATATATTTGGCCCTTGGAGCTTTTTCTAGTATCTTAGCCATACCTTGTGAAACACCAATTGAACAGAACGGCTCAATAGTCAACAACGCATCAAACTGTTCATCAACTAATCCTTGTAATTGTAATAACTTATCAACTTGTATAATTTCAGCAGCATCTTTGCTACCAAAAACATTCTTGAATATCAAAGTTAAACTAAGTTTTTGTGTTGTACCAATGTACGTACCAAAAGATTTGCCTTTTAATTCAGAGATATCCGTTACATTAGAGTCAACATTGACCATCAAACAAGATCCTGAATGATTCAAGTTTTCAAAAGCAGGATAGAATATCTGAAATGCTCCAGGACTCTGTTCCTCAATCGGCAAATAACTAGTAACACCAATAAAAGCTTTATCAATTCTCCCTAAAACAACATCATTCAAAAGAGTATTACCATCTCCATATTCAATATATTCCGCTACTAACCCTTCATCTTCCAAAAAACCATTCTCCAAGACAATAAAATCAGGAAGAAATGCGCTAAGTTCCAGATAACCAATTCTAACTGGCTCACCATCTACTAAATTACCATTAACAACATTGCCAGTACCACAACCAAATAAAAAAAGTAAAAAAGTTAGTAAAATAAGTATTGTTCTCATTCTACACCCCACATAAGATCCATAACATCTATTGGTTTCTGAATGATTTCCGCATCATAAAGAAAATCAGCCAATTCAACATACTTATCATGTTGCGCATCTTCAATAGGATATTGTTCCATCAAAGGCACAGCAAAGGCCACATCTCTAGACAAACCCATATATTTAATCAAAATCTCTCTCGCCTCGTCCGGATTCTCATCAATAAAATCCTGCGCATAAACAATAGCCCCCTTAAATCTTTTAGCAACATCTTCTTTATTCTCAATAAACTTAGTAGACATCGCACCACAACCAATATATGCCGGTTGTACCGCATCAGCAAATATGTTCCAAGAAATTGCTTTTACATTGCCTTGCAACAAAGCCACAGTCACAGTTGGTTGATAACCAAACAAAGCATCAATAGCTCCAGAGTTTAATGCATTCAATTGTTGAGAAGGTACTAACTTAATTAACTCAACAGACTCAGGATCTACTCCCCTCTTACTCAAAAAAGTTTCAAAAAACAACGAAGCCGTTGAACCAGGAAATACTCCCACCTTCTTACCTACTAAATCATTCATCTCATTAATGCCAGAATTATTCAAAGTCAACAACGCAGAAAAATTCGCAGTACCTGATTGTTCAGTCGAAGTATATATCATCAAATTACCAGGATTTAATGCCTCTATAGCCAAAACCGGGACAACAGAAAATTCCACCACCGCATCAATACTATCTTGGACCAATGCTTCAGCCAATAAATTAGAACTCTCAATTAATTGATCTTCCACTTGCAAACCATTCATCTCAAAGAAACCTTTCTCCTCAGCAACAAAAAGTGGCAAAGTAGGAACAATTTTTACATAGCCCACTCTAACCTTATCAAGTTTTTTTCTAGGTAATAACAGACTATTCGCGTCTATTTTTTTTTCAATAATACCAGAATTATAAAAGAAGTCTATATTATTCTGCAACACAAAAGGATCAATATTCTCTGCTTGATACAACAACGGTAATTTATCAACAACATCTTTCGCCAAGCCTATGTTATTTGAAAGAATACCCCTAGCAGAATCAGGATTATTAACTAAATAATCACTAGCTTCCATCATTGCTTTCTTCAGCCTAAGTACAACATCAGGATTCATTTCATAAAACCTAGTGGATATTGCATTAACCCCAATATAAGAAGACTCAACCGCATAAGAATACACATTTTCTTCTAATACTCGAACATCATAATTATGTATCAACATTGTTTTAAGAGGATCATAAGCCAGCAAGGCATCAATCGCTCCAGAAAGAAATGCTTCCATATGCAAACTTCCTTGCATCCGTACAAAATCGATAGAACTTACATCAACCCCTTCAGACGATAGTAAATGAGCAAGAATATTGGTTGCAGTAGTACCTGGATAAACTCCAATCTGTTTACCTTCAAGATCAGATAATGATCTGATCACAGAATCATTCTTAACCACCAATGCAGTAAATCCATGCTCCCTAGTCATTGGCCTAGCAAACAACAATTTAACCATACCAGGAGAAGATGATTCACTCATCAATATTGGAATAACTGATAGTGCAGATGCAAAATCAATCTCATCAGTAAGCAAAGAATCAAGAGCCATATTAGAACTTCCTAATAAAACAGGTTCAACCTTAAGATTATATTTTTCAAAGAAACCCAAATCTTTTGCAACAAAATAAGTTAAACTGGGAGCAATATTTTGATACCCTATTCGAACTACATCATAATCTTGCTTTTCGCTCATTACAACATTTGCATTAGTACCACAACCCAAAAATGAGCAGGTAATCAAAACTAAAAGTATCATACATAGTATCTTATCCATCTTGACCTCCAGAACACCCCTACAACTCTAAAGAGACAGAAAGCGAATTATATAACTTTAATCCTTATAAGTTATAACTTTCTATCAATATATAACTTTTTTAGAAACACTTAAATAAAAGCGCGAACTACCATAATTCGATGAGAAGGAAAGTTATACAGCAAAATCCCACCACATTAGTAGTCTCATTACCAGCAAAATGGGCAAAAGCAAACGAAGTAACAAAAGGCGATGAGTTGGACATTTCGGAACAAGAAGATAAACTAATTGTAAGCATAGCAGATCAATCAAAAAGAAAAGAAAGGACCGTCACATTAAATTTTAATAAAAAACATTGGGAAATCCCAAATAAAAAATATAAATATGTTCAAAGAATTCTTGCAGCACCATACAAAGCAGGATATGATGAAATCATAATAAGATCCGATTGCAAAGAAGTTTTAGAATACATCGAAAAAAGAGTTGAAACGTTCATAGGAATAGAAATAATTGACCAAGGAAGAGATTATTTCAAAATAAAAAACCTGGTTTCAGGGTTAGATGAAGAGTTTGATAATGTCTTTAGAAGAACATTACTAATAACAAATCGATTTGCCACAGAATCATTGGAAATAATAAAATCAAAAGAATATGATGATCTAAAAAATCTTCTAAGACTAGAAAAAACCCATAACAAGATAACTGATTTCTGTAAAAGACTATTGGCAGCAAAAGACTACGATTCACCAAAGAAAACAAGATACCTTTATGCACTCATTGCAGAGAATGAAAGACTTGTCGACGAGTATAAAGACATCTGCAAATACATATTGAATAGTAAAAATCCAGAAATCAGCAAGGAAATTGTTACACTTCTAGAAGATACAAACAAATTAGTAGTACAATACTCAAATTCATTCTTTAAATTTGATCTCGAAAGCATCCACACATTAACAAAAGGCTTTTGTAAAGAAGAAGAAACTGCGCTGCAATTATTCGATAAACCATCAACAAAAGATAAGAGAATAGTACATCACATTTTAAACATATTAACAAAGACATACGAAATGGGCGAAGCCTTTCTAGAAATGAATATCTAAGCACATCTTAGTAAATCCGATACTTCAGACCCAACAGAACAAAGTGCCTTATCTTCTCTAAATTTATGTGCAACTCGTTCTAACAAACCCTCTGGCGCATCAACATAATCACCAGAAAGATGAGCTGCCAGAACAGATCTCGACACGCCAGCACCTTCAACAACACCCGCAACATACTCAGCACCTTCTCTGATTCGCGCATAAAACTCTCTGCTAATTAAACCTGTTAATTGCCTTTGAGTTGCTTCGTAGTTCTCGACGTTTGAATTAAACCTTTCAAGAACATCAAACACTTTTTGCTTAACTGCCAAAACCTCATCAAGAGATGCCTCAGGCCCAAGAACAGCATAATTTACGACAATGTCTTCCGCAATCGACATCCTTTCAGCCGTAGAATAAAACCGTTCTTTAGGCGCGGGCAATGAATATAAAATATTTGTACTTTCAACTCTATGAGGAGTAAACAAACCCTCAACATCTTGAGTTTTCAAATCAATACCATAGTGAACCCCTAATTCAATATCTTTATTATGCCAAAAAACTCTATCCATCCAACCAGTATTCTCAGCATACATTTCATCAAAAGCATCTTTAATCTTAATCGATAATCCCTTTGCACGATCCGAAGAAGTATTCCCTCTAGAATCTAAGAAGGCTCTAAACTCAATTTCAACACCAAACTCCGCAAACAACTCTTCAACTTCCCGCTTAGTATCTCCACCTTTTACCCAATCATCATAAACATAAACCTTCTCTCCAGGCTTGACATCACCAAACCTAGATCTAAAAGCATCTAACTGGAGCTGCTTCGCATTAGAATTCAACATAGAATAAATCCAAAAATGTCTTTCCTCCATCACATCTAAAACAGGAGCTAGCTCATCTCTCGCAACACGCATCTTCTCTTCATCACCGCTCTGCCTATACTGTTTCTCTTTTTTTCGTAAAGCAGAAATATCTCCTAATGCTTTCCGAACAGCACCAACATCACCAGAATAACTATCTGCAAAATCATCAGTTCTAACATAAGCTTCAGTCACTTTTTTTGCAGAAGTAAATTTAAAATAATCCACACTTGCATCTAACTTAACATCTAAAGTCGCAGACATTGCTTGCATCATCTTACCAATAGGTCTTGCACCTCTATCTGCAATGAAAACCCTATCAACACCATTCTGAATTATATCTTCCAAATGCGGAAGAACAGCAAAAGCAAGACGACGAGCATCAATGTAATGCTCTCGTTGTTGTTGTCTCTTTTGTTGAGTCGGCGCAGCCACCACAGATCTAACATTTCTTGAATAGTCGCCCAAAGTATGATAGACAAAACCAATAGGAAGACCATTCTTCTCAGAAAAATCTCGCACTAAATCTAAATCATCACTAATACGATCAAGATTATCTTGCAATCCACATAAATGTTCAGCAGGAGTACCAACCACCGTACTGTAATTACCATCATCAGTACAATCTTCGAATTGATCAATCAAACCTTCAACATTATCACGCACTGCAACCATAAAAGCAGGAGAACCATAATCAGTAAGAAATTTACGATCTCTATCATCAAGAAAGTTATCATACAAATCCCAGAACTCAGGTTCCACAGGAGTAAAAGAAGAAGCAGTTTGTCTTATCAGATCAGAAAAATTCTCATCAGGATCCCGAACATAACATTCTGCCAATTGTACAAAAAAAGCAGTCCGATTATAATCCATGTTGTAAAGCAAAATATCATGCACAATACCACTAGCATTAGTAACTTCTTTTCCAGCAAGAATCTCTTCCATAGAATCACTCAAACCATAACGTCGCAAATGATCTTTATAATCAGAAGAATTACCACCACAAACACAGTGACCACTTAAGTCATCACAACCAACATAATTATCCTCTTTAATATTCTCTTGGTCATCTGCAAAGAAGTTACCGAAAAAATAAGCAGTCGTACAATGATCACCATCACGCTGAGCATAAACATTAGCAAGCTTTTGAAGAACTTCTATTTTATCAAGTGGAGATTCCTGAGAAATATTACGCCTCATCTCCCAGCCTGAACTGACAGGAGCACTAGGATTACATCCAAACAACATACTAGCAAGTACAGCAGTGCTAATAACTCTACCAAATCGACTGAAAGGATTTAAAGCCATTTTTTTGCGGAATAGCTAAATAGAGAGGTTCTGCGCTTTATAAAGATTTCGCAAAGACACCACTTAAGAGGGACAACGAGTTTAATTTCCATATTGAAAATAAACACCAAATACAAAATAGAACATTATATAAAGAGTAAATTAAAGGAATAGCAGAAACAGTCACTGTATCGAGTGTAAAAACAAGACACAGTGAAAAAACATAAAAACTAAGATAAAAAATTTTAGTGGAGTAATAAAAAATGAACGGAAGAGTAAAGTTCTTCAACGAACAAAAAGGATTTGGCTTTATTGAAGCTGAAGATGGAAAAGACTACTTTGTACACCAAACTGGTATTAACGAAGGCGTTGTAATCAGAGAGAATGATAATGTTTCTTTCGAAGTTGCTGACGGCGATAGAGGCCTAAAGGCTGTAAACGTTGCTCTAGCAGAAGAATAATTTTTACAAAAGACAAAAAAGGTCTAGGAAACTAGACCACTAAAGTCTTTGTCAAGATTAAACAAAAACAAATTTTTCTTTTTCTACCATTTTTATTGCAAGAGGCTTAGACACATCTCCAAATTCATCGAACGTAGTCAATCCTCCGACACCCCTATAGTCAGTAACACCATATAACTCATCTCTAATACAGATAGAGTCTTGGCCACAAACTTCTAGAGCTAAAGCAATAATCATAACAGCATCATAGCTATCTGCTGCAGTTCTCTCAGGCAAATCACCATAACGAGTAACAAAGTCATCAACAAAATCACCAATGATCATATCATCACTCTCAGGATCGAATGCAGGTGCAGTGTAAAGTATACCATCAGCCGCTTCACCAGCCACATCAAGTAAATCTTGACTTTCAATAATCACAGGCGCTAAGATTTGTGATTCAATACCCAATTCTTTTGCTTGTTTAACAGCCAACTCAAGTGACAAACCAGCAAAATAAACAACATCCGAATCGGATGACTTAATCTTAATCAACTGTGTTCTAAAATCATTAACAGATTTATCATAAGACTCCTGCACAATAACCTCACCACCCAGTTCCCTAAATCTTGTAACAAACGCATCATTGTAATCTACACCATTAGCTAAATTCAAAAACAACGTCGACGCAGTCCTCGCACCCAACACATCATAAGCATACTCAGCCATATACTTTCCATGTACATCTCCACTTATACTGTTCCTGAAAACAAAATCTCCTGCATCACGAATTCTAGGAGCAGATGCAACCGTAGAAAAAACAACAGTTTGCGAGATCTCAGCAACTGGAGCTACAGCCATAACGTTTGATGAACTTGTAGGACCAATAACAACAGAAACTTTGTCATTATCAATTAATTTTCTAAGTGCCAACAAAGCCCTAGTCTTATCAAACATACTATCCTCATACACAACTTCTAATCTTTTACCGCTAATGCCGCCTTTAGAATTAATTTCTTCAACAGCTAAATCAACACCTTTTCTAACATTCTCTGCATGCCATGCCGCCTTCCCAGTAAAAGGTTGAACCGCACCGATCTTGATAACATCATCTTCAACAACTTGAGCAGTAATTTGACTTGAACCGCAACCACCCAAAATAATGATCATAAATAAAGCTAAAGCTATCTTAAATTTCATTTGTAGTACCTCCAACAGAATGCCTAAACCCTAATAATCAAAGAGTAAAGAAACTATATAAGAATTTGTCGTAAATAAAATATGACAACATTTAAATATCTCATAGAATACACAAATACCAATGAAAGAAGCGCTAAGAGAGTATGGGCTTTCAGACAACGAAGCAAACGTATATCTAGCAGTTCTAAAGTTAGGAGAATCACCCGTAACAGATATAGCCAACAAAGCCAACACTTACAGAACCTTAACGTACGAAGTCCTAAAATCATTAGAAGACAAAGGTTTAGTCAGCTCAGTAATAAGAGATAAGAAAAAACATTTTATTGTAGCAAGCCCTGAAAAATTATTACAAGGATTAAAAGAAAAAGAAAGAAGAATTCAAGAAATCATGCCAGACCTATTATCAATTCACAAATCTGTTTCTATTAAACCGACAATGACCGTATATTCAGGTACAGAAGGAATCAAAAATATTTTCCAAGACATTCTTAACGTTGGAGAGGATTTCATAGCCATTGCATCAGTTGAACAAGTCAGATCAAAAATTGATTTTATGTTTAAACACTTCATATTAAAAAGAGTTGAACTGAAAATGAAGGCTAAACTAATTATTGACAAAGAACCACTAACAAAAGAACTCACAGAGTACAAAGTAATGGATTTTAGTGTACCAACCCTTCTATATGTATACGCAAATAAAGTTGCAGTAATAAATGTTGGAACTGAATTAGTAGGAATGATAATTGAAAGTGAGGATTACGCTAAAACACAAAAAATGATGTTTGATTGGATGTGGAACACAGCTAAGAGTAAGCCATAGGAATACTATTTCTAATAACTTTAGGAGCTAAAACTTTACCAAAACCGCCAGTAACAGAATCATAGTCTAAAACACCAGACGCACCTTGATAATTTCTCAACATTGCAACATACGCGCCTAAACAATCACTATTGAACTTAGAATTTTCACATTTGACTAATGCATTCTTCAATATCATCAATGCATCATAGCTATCTCTATTAACAATACCACTACTACGATTATAACGAGACATAAACTCAGACTCAAACCCTTTATCAACAATACCAGAATAAACATACAATACCCCTTCATCAGCACCAGCCGCACCTTGAATCTCGTACGGTTCCTCGACAGCCATATCAGACAACAAAGTTAAATTCAAACCCAACTCCCTCATCTGATTAAATATTAATCCGCCCCTACCATAAAGAACAAGTATTGCATCAGCACCAGATTCAGAAATCTTAGCTAACCGAGTTCTAAAATCAGAATCCGAATAATCATAACTTTCAACAACTGTCAACTCACCACCTAAATTCCTCAACGTACTACCAAAAGCCCCAATATAAGCTTGCGCCCAATCATTGTCAATGTGAATCACACCCACTTTTCGAACACCAGACTCAAAAGCAACTTTAGCCAATTCTTCACCTTCGCGACCTATCAAAAATCTCGTACTAAAATAATATTTAGTCAACTTACCAAAATTATCCCCAGGAGTAATTAGAAAAACTTTTTTCTCATCCACCAAATTTGCCGCAGCTTTAACAGAAGAACCACAAAATGGACCCAACAAAGCAACAACATCATCCATCTCAACTAATTTATGAACGGCATTAACAGTATTCTGAGGTCTACAACCATCATCTTCGTAAACCAACTCAATTAATCTACCATTAACACCACCTAAAGAATTAATTTCTTCGAGAGCCATTTCAAATCCGTCCCGCATACGTTCACCATAAAACGCAATCGGACCTGCAAAAGGACCTACCACTCCAACCTTAATCGGCTCTAGCTCCACACTCTCCTCTACAACATTATTAGAACAACCTACAACAAACAAAAGCAACAAAATCATAAAAAATGCTAGTCTCATAGTATATTCATTAACAGAAGCATATTTAAACATAACTATAAACTAAAACAAAATGACACTTATTGTAGGTATTGACGAAGCAGGACGTGGACCAGTCATCGGACCATTAGTTATTGCAGGGGTAATGATCAATGAAAAAGACGAACCAAAACTAATCAAATTAGGCGTAAAAGATTCTAAACAACTTACGGAAAAAAGAAGAAATGAGTTATTTCAAGAGATTAAAGACTTAGGCGTAGAATATGAAATTCTAATCATACATCCAGAAGAAATTGATGAAACTCTAAGAAGTCCATCATCTAACTTAAACTGGTTAGAAGCAGACAAATCTGTAGAAATAATAAAAAAATTAAAACCTGATGGCGTCATATTAGATTGTCCATCAACCGTTCCAGAAAAATACAAACAATATGTTGAACAAAAACTCAAAGACAAAACGAACGTGATTGCAGAACATAAAGCAGACGATACATATCCGGTAGTCAGTGCAGCTTCTATCTTAGCAAAAGTAACAAGAGACGCAGAGATTGAAGCAATAAAAAAGAAATACGGAGACTGCGGATCAGGCTATCCTTCAGATCCTAAAACTCAAGATTTTCTTAAGAAAAATTTTAAGAAATTTCCTGAAATATTCAGACAAACTTGGGAAAGTTACAAAAATATAATAAGAAAAAAAGAACAAAAAGGTTTAGGAGATTTTTAAGCATCTACAAACTCGCCATCCCTAAACACTTTCAAGATAAAATCGCTTTCATCTCTTATAACATCTCCATTGTGATCAAATCTAAGACGACCAGAAGAACCTTCATGATCTACCCCGTATAATCCGTTTTTTATACAGACCGGATCTTCACCACACTGCTCTAACAACCCGGCATAGATATATACAATATCATAAGCCAAGTAAGGATGAATTGTTGGTTCCTTCCCAGCAATCTCAATATATTTCTCTCGAAAACGTTTAGTCTTAGGATTATCGCTCTCCATATCAAACTCATAAAAGGAATATATTCCTTCAGCAGCCTCTCCCGCAATCTGATAAACTTCAGGACCCCACGAAGACGGATTAATCATAAATGGAACATCAATACCCAACTCTCTTGCTTGTTTAACTATCAGACCCCCTTCTTCTGAATGAGACACAAAAAACATAACATCAGGATCACCCGACTTTATTTTCAAAAGATAAGTTCTAAAATCATGATCTCCGGTCTCAAACTTTTCATAAGCAATAATCTCGCCGCCCAACTCTTCAAACTTCTTCACAAAAGCATCTCCTAACCCAACACCATAATCAGAGTTCTTCACAATAACTGCAGCTTTCTTAGCATTAAGAACTGAAACCGACTTTTCAGCAATCTTAAAAGCTTCAACATCGCCAGCAACCTTGGCCCTAAAAGTAAAATCGCCAGCATATCTCAAGTGAGGAACCGCAGAACCCGGAGTAAATATAGGAATTTGTGATTGCTCAGCAAATGGCGCAATGTACAAACTATTAACAGTCACATCACTTATCACTGCACTAACACCTCTTGCGGCTAGACTTTGAAATGCTTTTATCGCTTCCTTAGGTTGAGCCATACTATCTTCCATAATAATCTCTAAACGTTTACCATTTATTCCACCATTAGAATTAATTTCATCTTGCGCAATCTGCACGCCTCTCCACACCCTAACACCATAAGAATCAGAATTCGCCCCACTCATTGGCATGACCGCCCCAATAGTATAAACTTCTTCTTGCTTAACTACTTCACCAGTAACCCCACATCCAACTATAAACATCAAAGCTAACGCTACTAACAATAATCTTAATTTCATTTTTACCTCCAACAACTTAACGCCAAAACACCTACTTCACCAAGAGCAAAATAAAGATATAAAACATCCCCCACCCCGCAGGGGGTTGAATAGAAACACTTAAATAGAATTCAAGCTATAAAACCCCTATGAACACAGAATTACTAAGAGAAATTGGCCTAACAGACTCTGAAATAAAGGTATATTTAGCATTATTAGAACTAGGATCATCTACCGCGGGACCGATAATAGAAAAATCAAAAGTAACATCATCAAAGATTTATGAAATACTAGAAAGGCTGATGCAAAAAGGATTAGTTAATTTTGTTATCAAATCTGGAACTCGCTACTACGATACACAATCTCCTTCAAGACTAAAAGAATATCTACAAGAGAAAAAAAGAACAATACAAGAACAAGAAATCGAAATTGAGAAACTAATTCCGCAACTTGAAATTAAAAGAGAATTAGCGAAGAACAAGAACGAAGCTTCAATCCATAAAGGCATCAAAGCAATTAAAAATTTCTACCTAAACATATTAGATGAGCTAAATCCAGGAGATGAATATTTTGTTCTTGGTGCAAATTATGGAGATCACGCAATGGGCATAAGATCCTTTTTTCATAAATACCACCAACAAAGAGCAGATAAAAAAATCAAATTAAATATGCTAGTAAACTCAGATACAAGAGGCACACTAGTAGAAACTACCGCCCTCAACTCGGAAGTTCGTTACCTCCCCCCGCATTTAATGAGTAACATGACAACAGTATTTTACAAAAACAAAGCATTTATTTTCTTCCTAACATCAGAACCCACCGGCTTCTTAATAGAAAGCAAAGAAGTCGTTGACGGATTTAGGTCATACTATGACACTTTCAAGAGAATAGCAAAAAAATAAAATCATATAGAAATACATTTAAAGAATAGTGCCTTAAGAGTTATAAGTTAGCAGAACAAGAGGTGAATTTTATTAACGACAACAATCATGCATTTTATTTAGTAATGATAGTTTCTATAGTTGCAATTGTAGGAATATTTATTATTGTTTCTAGGGGACCAAACACATTAGAGAAAGATATTGCTGGAGAGGCAACTAGAGCAATCACAGGAGAGATCATAAAAAAACCATTAATGACGCATGTAAATGATGCGTGGATTTACTCCAACATGGAAGTCTTAGAACTTGGGAAGACTGTCAAAATTCACAGAACAAATGTACTTTTCAAGAAAAAATTAACACCCGAGATAAAAAAAATAAGAGACGCAAAAGCAACAAGATTTGTTAGAATACCAAAGTTCATGATCTGTCTAAACAACATATGCAATAACTATAAATTGAGCGATAAAATTGTGATTGAGGAAATAACATATACGCTAAGCAGTACAGACAACAAAATTAGATTAATCTCTAACAATATTGATGATTGGGATATTCTTCCTCAGATAGCAACACAAATATTTGAACAGACAGAAACCCATAATATTCCCGTGATAGAACCGGCAGGCCATTTTAAGACCTATATAGAAGAGAATGTCGATCAAAGGGTCCCTAAATACTTACAAGTTGGCATAATAGTAGATGACACCGACTACACAATAACTGATGAAGAAATAGAGGACTTCATCAGTCTTATGGACAAAGAACTGTCGAAAAAAACAAACATAAATGTGAAATTACACGGAATAAGACATACAAATTTTGGAATAACGGCAGATAATTATTATAACGAAAACAATGATAATCCACCAGATTATGTCATTATCTTTAGAAGCAATACAATCTCATTAAGTTATGGAGGTTACGCAATAACCTCCTCTAACCTCATCGAAGAAGGATACTGTAATAATTTTGTTTCTCCTTACCAGAGTGCAAATCTTATTTGGGGTGCTGTAATTGATTGGACTCATATATATTCCGGATGTGGTTATGACTTAGAGCATTACAAAAGCACAGGAGAGTTAAATCATATAAGTAACGTAAGTTTAGATGATGGTTCATGCAAAAACCAAGCAGGGATAGCTTGTGTATTTAACGACATTGTTGAGTACTATGCCTGCAGTAATAAGGATCCCTCCCACCCCTATCTACAAAGCAAGATGTCTTTTTTAGCATTTGTAGCCATACATGAATTATTACACCACTTCGGCAATACCCATAATTACGATCATTTTGGAACAGACACATGTGATGATATCATGGGAAGCGAAGATTACAAGCAAAGCTGGAATCATCTTTCGTCTTTTGGCATGTGCCCCTATACCATCGACAATCTCGCAACAAGTTATAATTATCTGCGAATATGTAGTTAAGTCACTCAACCAAAACAAATTCACCATTTCTAACAGTTTTCATTTGTATTGGCCGATAAAGGCCCCAAATTCCATTCTCAAACTCCAAGTCTCCGCCAGCTCCAGAATATGATTCCATAGACGACAAGTACTCCACTAAACAGTCAGCATCACCATCACAAACTTCAAAACCTTCAAATAATAACATCAAAACATCATATCCAACAGCACCATAGTACTTATCAACTAATGCCTCACCATAATGCAATTCATACTCAGCTATAAACTCAGCACTCACAACATCTTCAGGATCAAAGTCATACATAATAGCAGTAACACCATCAGCTGCGTCACCCGCTAAAGCAACAACACTATCATAAGACACCAACTCTTGGCCATATACAGGCAACTCAACTTCAAGCTCCTTAATTTGCTTCAACATCATTGCCGCACCAGGAATACCAATTGGTAAAATCAACATCGCTTCTGGCTCTGCATCTTTAACCTTTAGGATTTGAGTTCTCATATCTGAAGAACCAAAGTCATAAGTCTCAGCAATAATAACATCCCCACCAAGTTTCTCAAACTCTTCTGTGAAAACTTCATAATAACCAATGGGATAATCATTGTTTTCATAGATTACACCAACAGTTTTTATTTCATGAGAGCTAATCAACTTTGCAGCTTCAGTTGCAGCCAACCGTGAAGATGCAGATATTCTAAAAACATAGTCACCCGCATATGTTATCTTTGGTGATGCAGCTACAGGAGTAATATGAATTATTTTGTTTGCTTCCGCAATCGGAGCAACAGCCAATGCAACACTGCTACAAATTCCTGTAACAATTACATCAACTTTATCCACATTAACAAACTTATTTGCAATAATTGCAGCCTCACTTGGATTACACCTGCTATCCTCAACTACAATCTCAATCTTCTTACCACCCATATTGATCTGATCTAAAGCCAACAAAAGGGATTTTTCAACAGGATAACCAACACTAGCCAACGGCCCGGTCTGAGGAACCATGAATCCAACCTTAACTACATCTTTCTCAACTTTTACAACTTCACCAGTAACTGTACCACAACCAGTAAATACGCTAAACACTAACAATAAAGCTACCGCTAAAACAATCAGTTTATTCATTTTAAGCCTCCAGATGACCTCTTTAGAAGCCAACCTCTTTTTTGTTACTACTTAACAGATACATTAAATATATAAATACTCCCTCCCACCAAGTGAGGTGTAAATGAAAAAAGAGAAACTATCTTCAACATTAGAGAATATAGGCCTCACTAAAGGCGAAATCACAATTTACTTCTCATTACTAGAATTAGGCTCAACAACTACGGGAAAGATAATAGAAAACGCACAAATATCATCTGGCAAAATATACGAAATACTTGACAAACTGATAAACAAAGGTTTGGTGAATTACATAGTAAAAGGAAAAATAAAATATTTTAATGCAGCCACACCAGATTCTCTTTTAGAATTTGTTGAAGAGAAAAAATCTAACCTAGAAAAGAGAGAAAAAGAAATCAGAAACATTCTTCCAGATCTAAAAGAGTTACATAAATTCACAGAAGAAGAAAGTTGCGCAGTAGTCTATAAAGGGATCAAAGGATTAAAACATGCAGCAGATCTAACATTGGAACACGCAGAACCTGGTGATGAATACACAGCAATGGGATTAGTGGAACACAAACCAGAAAAATTCAACCTATTCTGGAGACAGTTCCATCAAAAACGTGCAGAGAAAGGTGTAAAAACAAGACTACTATTTGCAGAGGAAAGCGAAAGATATGCAAAACAACTAAAAAACATTCCGTTATCAGAAGTAAGAGTCTTAAAATCAGTTAGCGCATCAGCTGTAACACTTATAGGCCCACATCTGAAAATAATAGATTACGACAGTGAAACCACAATATATATCAAGAATAAATACATAGCAAAATCATTCAAAGCATTCTTTGAAAGTCTTTGGAAACTAGGAGATAAAGTATAATGACCCACATCAACGTCGATAAAAAACAACTAGACAAATTAAGAGAGCAAGGGTTCTTCGATATAGAACTAAAAACAGAATATGAAACACGAAGAATGCAAAGACTTCAACCCAAAACATCATTAATTCTCTACAATTCAAAAAAACTAGTAATCCAAGCAAGTGATGAAATCAAAAAACAAGTTGAACACACACTTAAAGACCTAGCAATTGGTAAGAAGTTAACAAAACAAGAAGTACAAAAGATCATCCTCACAGGCACCACCATTGGTTCGGATGAAACTCTAAAAGGCGATACATTTGGAGGGTTAGTTGTCGCAGCCGTAAGGGTAGATGACAAAACAAGAGAATCATTAGAATTACTAGGAGTACAAGATTCAAAAAAAATCAAAGATGAAAAGATTGCAGGATTCTCAGAAGAAATAAAACGAATAGTAGGGAAAGAAAACTACGCAATAAAAAACGTCAAACCAAAAGAATACAACAAACATGATTCACAAGATCTCCTTAACGCACTCCACACTCAAGTCGCATTAGAACTTGGTGAAGGAACTCACATAGTAGATCAATATCCAGGATGTAAAGTGGGGGATATCAAAGAATTCAAAGCAGAATCAAAATACCCCAGCGTTGCAGCCGCATCAATCATTGCAAGAGACGCAGCGTTAAAACAATTAGGAACATTAAGCAACGAACTAGGCATAGATATTCCAAAAGGTTCAACACATGTTAAAGAAGCATTAGAATATCTAAAGAGGTCAAAGAGAAACCCTGAAGAGTTCGTAAAGATGCACTTCAGAAATGTTAAAGAAATATTCAGCTAAAATGCCAAGATTCTGGCGTTACAGACATTAACAAGCAAAAACTTTATAAAAGTCGTAAAAAACAAATAAAGCAAAAAAGGGGATATGATTGACTAAGATAAATAAATTGGTTATGAGGGGTTTCAAGAGCTTCGCTAAGAAGACAGAACTCATCTTTGGAGATGATTTTAACGTCATTCTTGGCCCCAACGGATCAGGAAAATCTAATGTTCTAGACGCCCTATGCTTTGTATTAGGCAAGTCAAGTGCAAAAGCACTTAGAAGTGAAAAATCCGCCAACCTAATCTATAACGGTGGCAAGAGTAAAAAACCAGCATCCGAAGCAGAAGTTAGTATCTATTTCGACAACACAAAAAAAGAACTACCTACTGAAGAAGATCAAGTTAAGATCACAAGACTTGTAAAACCAAGCGGACAAAGCGTATACAAAATAAATGACGTAACAAGAACTCGACATCACATCATAGAACTTCTAAGCATAGTGAAAATTAATCCTGATGGTTATAACATTATACTCCAAGGAGACATTGTGCGATTCTGTGAAATGTCACCCAACGATCGTAGAGTTCTAATTGAAGATATATCTGGAATTGGCATGTATGAAGAAAAGAAGAACAAAGCCATAAATGAACTAAACAAAGTTGAAGAAAGACTAAAAGAAGTAGAAATTATACTATCAGAAAGAGAATCAAGACTTAAAGATCTAAAGAAAGAAAGAGATCAAGCACTAGCATTCAATGACCTTAACCAAAAAATAACCCAGAACAAAGCAACTTACATTTACAAGAACATAAAAAACAAACAAGAATCTGTTGATAAACAAGACAATAGAATTAGAAAAGAAAGAGAAGAACTAGACAAAGCAAATGGAGAAATCCAGAAAATCAAATATCTAATAGAACAAAAGAAGAAAGAAATTGAAGAAATTAATAAAGAAATTGAACAGAAAGGCGAGAAAGATCAAGTCACAATCCATAAACAAGTAGAAGAACTAAAAATTGATCTGGCAACATCTACAGATAAAGTCAAGAATCACGAAAATGAGATCGTGAAACTTAATACAAGAAAAGAAAATGTTAACCGAAGCCTGGCAGAGATACAAGCCAAAATAGATACCCTCTTCCAACAAAGAAATGATACTAAGAAATCGTTCCAGTCTGCTGCAAATCTAAAAGAAGAGATTGAAAAGAAAATTAAAGACTTTAAGAAGAAGAATAATCTCGATAACCTTGGAGACATAGAGAAAGAAGTTGACATCCTTGACACAGATGCAGAAGCTAAACAAAAAGAAATTCAAGATGCAAGACAGCAACAGCAAAACCTTCTAAGAGAAAAAGATAGAATTGAGATGCAAATTCAATCTGTGGACGAGAAGATAAACAAAGTATTAGAGCTACAAAAAGAAAACAAATCTCAACTAGAAGAACTCAAATATAAGAAAGAAGAATTCAAGAAAACCACATCACAATTATCAAAGAGAATAAATGACGATTCAAGCTACGCCGCTCAATTAGGGGAATCCAGAAAAAAATTAATGGTGGCCAACGAAGAGCTAGCTAAACTAAGAAACAGAAGTGTAGGAATTCAAGAAAAGATAGCAGGAAACATCGCACTTAAAAGAATATTAGAAGAAAAGAAAAGCATCCCCGGGATCTACGGCACTGTCTCCGAGTTAGGAGAAGTTCAAACCAGATACTCTTTAGCACTAGAAGTCGCTGCGGGAGCTAAAATCAAAAGCGTAGTAGTAGAAAGCGACGCAGTTGCCTCTAAATGCATCTCATTCCTTAAAGAAAATAAATTAGGTATTGCAACATTTTTACCATTAAACAAAATTAAAGGCAGAACTAGCGACCCCAAAGTCAAAGTATTATCAAGATCAAATGGGGCACACGGCCTAGCCATTGATTTAATCACGTACGATTCAAAGTTCAAGAATGTATTTGAATACGTTTTCTCAGATACGGTGGTCGTTGAGAACATCACAACAGCAAGAAGAATTGGGATTGGTTCTGCTAAAATGGTTACTCTTGATGGAGATACGGCAGAGGTATCAGGAGCAATGCAAGGCGGTTTTAGAAAACGAGAGAAAGGTTTAGGATTTGTAGAAAAAGAAGTATCAAGATCACTGAAACAATATGAAAAAGTCTCAGAAGAGATGGAAATAAAGATATCCTCAATACAAACACAGAAATCTGTCAATGAAGAAGAGATCGTAAAATTAAGAGAATTCAAAGCACATCTAGAAGGAGACATAATCAAACTTGAAAAGATACTACATCTGGACTCAGGAGACACAGAAGCTAACAATAAACTAAGAAAAGAACTAGAACAACAAGCAGAAAAGATGGACAGCGACATAAACAAAGTCCAGAACACCCTTAGTGGAATGAATCGAGAATTGGCCCAAAACAAGATAGCCAAACAAGAGTTAAGAAACAAGATTAACGAACTAAGAAACCCTGTTTTGATTGCAGAATTAAACGCATTTGAAGAGAAAAGAAAAGAACTTAACGAAACCATGATCAAGACAGAAGCAGAGTTAAACAGCATCAAAGCCCAAGTTAAAAACATATTAGAACCAGAAATATCAAACTTAAACAAAGTCAAGAGAGAACTCAAAAGTGAAGAAGAAAACATCACCGAGAGTATAAAATCTACTAAAAAACACATTTCTAGCTTGAAAACAGAACTAACATCTAAAGAAAAAGAACAAAAACGATTCCAAGAACAATTTAAAGGATTATTTGGTCAAAGACAAAAACTTAGTGACGAAGTAAGCAAACAAGAAACTAAATTGGGTACATATGACGAACGTTCAAGACAAGCAGAACACAAAATAAACGCAATCTCATTAGAAAGTGCAAAGTTCAAAGCAGAACTTGAAGCGCTAAGACAAGAATATGAACCTTACAAAGATGTTGACTTAATTATGAACAAGTCCGTCGACCAACTAAAACAAGAGATCTACAACGCAGAACGAAGAATAGAACGTATGGGTAGCATTAACATGAGATCTCTAGAAATCTATGATCAAATTGAAAAAGAATACCATAGCTTAGTTGAAAAGAAAGAAAGACTAAGATTAGAGAAAGAAGATGTAATGGCCATGATGGATGAAATTGAAGGCAAAAAAGTAATACAGTTCATGAAAACGTTCGAAGGCGTTAATGAACATTTCAAAAACATCTTCCTAGCATTATCCACAAAAGGGGATGCCTCAATGGTTCTAGAAAATAAAGAACAGCCATTTGACGGCGGCGTATTAATTAAAGTAAAAATCTCAGGTAACAAGTTTATGGACATCAGAAGTTTATCGGGTGGAGAGAAAACAATGACTGCACTAGCATTTATCTTCTCAATCCAAGAACACGATCCAGCATCATTCTACATAATGGACGAAGTTGATGCAGCTCTAGACAAAAAGAATTCCGAAAGGCTGGCACAACTAGTAAAGAAATACTGCGACAGAGCACAATACGTGGTAATAAGCCATAATGATTCAGTAATTTCAGAAGGAGATAGACTATACGGCGTATCAATGGACGAACACGGAGTAAGTAAAGTTGTCAGCCTTAAAGTTTAGAATTCAGATAAAACATCCATAATTTCTTTAACAGTTTTGTCCCAAGAATATTTGTACATAATTGTTTTTCTAGCATGACTACCCATTTCTTTTCTTAAATCATCATTCTTAACAATTTTAGCTAGATGCGCAGCCATTTGCTCGGCATTACGCAGCTCAAACAAATAACCATTTAACCCTCTTTTCACATATTTCTTAATCAAACCAACACCAGTTGTGACAACTGGAACACCACAACTCATTGCTTCCATAGTAGCAAGAGAAGTTGTTTCAGTAAGAGAAGATAAAGCAAACACATCCATCGCTTGATAATACGGAATCACATTATCCGTACCAGAAACCTCTATAATATTCGAAGAATCCTTAAAAATAGAATTAAAAGGCAATCCTTTACCGACAACCAATAACATCACGTCATCTCTTTTCTCTCTAAGAATCGAAAACGCATTGTAAAGCGTAGTCAAATCTTTCTCTCTCGCAATCCTACCAGCATAGCCAATAACTTTTTTCCTGAAATTTATACCAATATTAGATTTTGCAATATTTTTATTTTTCGGAGGACAGAATTTCTTAACATCTACACCCAAATGCACTAAATCCATCCTAGACTTAACACCAACTTTTCTCAACTCATCAATTAATCCATCATAAGGAACTAAAAGCAAATCACATTTATTGTAAAAGTGCCTAGTCAACCATTTAATAGACTTTAAAGAGAACTTTTTAAGCAAAGGCCTTTCAAAAATACTTCTTGAAACCAACTCCCACTCATAAGAATGAACAAAAGAAATTGTTGGCTTCTTATACTTCTTACCATACTTTATTGCCATCGCACCTATCGATCCTATGGTGTGTGACCAAACAATATCCGCATCCTTAACCAGTTTTTTAATTTTCCTGGGTTGAAGAGTAGCAGGAACAAAGTCACCAACCCTCATTTTATGCAACGGTACTCTAACAACAGTCACCCCTTTTATTTCAACAACATGACCTTCGTAAGCCGGAGCAATAACTGTTACTTTGTATTTTTTAGCTAAATAAGGTAACAACTCAGCAAGAAATCTGGCAATACCATCCCATCTCGGGAGAAAACAATCCGATGCAATTAAGAGCTTTTTCATTTTAGCTTATAAAACTCTTCAGCATAACGATAGCCATGCTTGAAACCATTCTTCATTGCTCTAGCGTATACTGCAGGAGTTAATTGAGCTAGAGCCAACCACTGGCTACTAAAACATTTTAATGATTTAATCTTATCACCAAACGTATCTGAAATATCAACAATTAATTTCGGCGAATCAGTCTTTCTAACATTCATCGTCCATATATTAAAAGCATACAACTCACCAGAGTATTTAATTTCATCTAAAAAAGTAGTAATAATCTCATGAACCGCCTTATGATCTTTATACAAAACATCATCCATAGAGTGAGTAAAAACCTTAACCGGCTTGTACTTTTTCATAATATCTTTAAGTATTTGTTTAACTCTTGGTTGTTTAATCTCACTAGTCAAATGTAAATCTTGTAAACCCAGAAACACAGTATCTTTAACGCCAACAACCTTACCCGCTTCTTGAGACTCTTTTACTCTCATCTCAGCAGTATATTTTTTTTTTAACCACCAATGACTTCCTTCACCATATGAGAAAATAACTGCATAAACATTATATCCTTCCTTAGAATATTTAGCAATAGTTCCGCCCGCACCTATGATTTCATCATCAGGGTGTGCACAAAACACTACAACATTCTGTTTCTTTGCCATCAATTAGTATCCCTAAATTAGGGCTTTTTAAACATTGCGGGTAGAATAACGAAAGCTGTCTACCGCAACACTACATATATACACCAGAACAGCAATGCTTAAAAGAAAAAACAACACCTTTTTCTTACTAATTCATTAGGAGGGATTATAATATGACTAAAGCAACAACAATTTGCGTTCTAGTAGATGATGAAGAAAAATTAGTAGCTGAAGGTAGACAAGCTCTTGAAACTGCAGGCCACAAAGTTTTAGATTTAGACATTACTCAAGTAATGGCGCCAAGCGCATGGCAAACAACACTTGAACAAGCAGGTGGTAAAAGAGTTTATGTAGTACTTGATAAGAATTTTGAGTACAAAGCAGATGCAATAAAACCATACGCAGAAGGAGCTGACGCAGTACAACTAGCCGGGCAAGAACCTTCTGATGTTCCTGAAGACATTTCCGGCGGAGGCGCATTAGATTCAATTATTGCTGCCGCAGCAATGTACGGAGGAGAAATCGTTGTACAGGTCTTGACTTCCGAAAGAGATATGGGAACAGACTATGCAACTAGAGCAGATCACGGAGTTGAAATTTGGACAGGTCACAAAAGAGATGTAGCTTATGGTGACAGAGTAACTCAAATAATAGATGCACATGCAGCAAAAGATGCAGCAGTTGCAAGAGATGCACCTGAACAAGTCATAGCAAAACATTTTGACGACTTAAAAGAAGAGCACGGGGTCGAAAGACTTTATCTACAACAAAGAACAAGAAAAAGACCTGGAGCGGAATAGGTCTATTCTTTTTTATTTTCTTTTTGCTTCTCTTTCTAAATCAGCATAATATGCTTGAGGTCCACCAATCTCAGAAACCTTATAGAATAAATCGTCATTTAAACCTGGAAGATAAACTTCTACTCTCGCGCCTTTAGTTGGTCCATTAGTAATATATCGAATTAAACCGCCCAATCCCCCTGTAATCATCTCGTGACTCGCAATTGCTCCAATACTATGACCATCTTTTTTAGAAGAAGGTACCTCTAAACCGTCTGTCAATTTTACAGCTAGCTTAGCATCAAGATCTCCTGATTGAGTTATAATGGTCTTAACCAAATCAGATTTTCCACTTAGAGTGTACGGATTTTCTTCAGCAGTAATAAATACTTTACCCCGCACAGATGCCTCAGCGGCGTTATCAACTAAATTTAACATCGCCGCCATCAATACATCTCGCTCAACATTAACATAGATATGTTCAGGTACTTGATTAATTATTTGTGCATGTCCTCGTGGAGATAAGTGTGCAACAATCTCATCAATAAATCCTTTATAGTCAATAATAACAAACTTACCTTTGCGTTCTGTACCCGCCATAAGATCTTCAAGAAGATCTCTAAGTTTCACAGCTTGTTGACAATTGAAAGCATCCTTCTTAATATTAGACGGAACTTCATTCGTTGGCGCACTAACCAAATAATCAAGACCATCATACAAAAAGCCATCATCATTATATCGGTCACCCGCAATCAAGACCAAATCTCCCAAATAAGAAGACAAAGAATCTCTTAAACATCTAAACGCATTAATCGTCAAAGGATTTGCTAAGTTTTTCCCATCATGCGCTTTCTTCTTAACTCGCTTTCTTTCAACGAAAGCAGCTTCTTGAGTAGCAGTTAATCTCTCAACTTCCGCATCAGCCTCTGCAGCTCTTCGAGCAGCCTCGGCCTCACTAACTCGAGCACCCATAGTCTCCAACTGAGACTCAACCCTCTCAGTAACCAATCTAGATCTTTCAACAAGAGACTGACCCATTCGCGCCGAGTACGCTTGATTAGCTTCATCAATCTTTCCTGCAAGTACAACACGCGCCGCCTTTCGAGAAAAAGCTCTCCAAAATCTATTTGTTGGCTTATAGTAATAATGATCAAAACAAGCAGGACAATTATAAAAAACCCCTCTGCGAAAGATTCTCTTACCATGCAATTTTAAATCTTCATCCAGTTCACAGAGTAAACCAACCTGCAATCCAGGCATCCCAATCAATCTTGGATCTAATTGTTGAGAATAGTTAGATAACACCCCAAAATTTCGAGAAGTCGATCCCCCTGCCACTTGCGGTGCAAGTGCATGTTCTAAGGTTTCAAGATCATACCCCCAACCCCGATCAACAGGGCGTTGCGGATCAAGCAATCTAACATACCTTCCAAAATATTTACCATCTAAGAAAACAGACGTACCGTCTCTGCGCAGTTCATAACCAGTACCAAAATAAGTATTTAATCGATCAACAGTATCTTCTACACGAGATTGAGAATGAGTTGCAACATGCTTAAATGGTTTAGCCCTCCACCCGAAAATAGGAATAGAAGAAACTAAAGGAGAAACAGACATCATACCTTGAGTAAACCATTCGTCCCAAAGACTATTTCTAACAGAATATTCACCCATCTGAACAGATGCTCCGGGTTCAGGACCGCCAAGATCAACATGTCTCATATCAAGAACTGTATTAAATCTTTCACTCAAAACATGAGTCAGTGCAACAATGTTTTCAGGAATAGAAAAAGCAGTAGATTGATCAACATCTCTTACATGACGATGCGTCTCAGTAGTTACAGACAAAGTAATTGAAGGATCGGGAGGATCAAGCAATGCAGCCCATTGCAACAGATTATGCATAAAAACATCTTCCATAACTTCATAAGGAATTCCTTTGAACGGAGAAGAAAACAAACGAATTAATCTTTCATCACTACACTCTAAAACATCATCCTTTTCTGCAGCCAAAGCATATATTTGAAACAATCTATTTTCTCTCAATCCATCCCAAAAAAAACTCACAGAAGAATACCAATCAACAAAAGAAAAATCACTTAACACCCGCCCCCCTTCCATTTTTTTAAGGTTAGGTCTTTTTTCGTACTTACCAACAACTTTGGCCCTCATAACATCCAGATCTATAAGTAAACTTCTACCAGAAATTGTTTTAGAAAGTTTATGCTTAATTGCCTTACGATCTTCACCCTCTCTCAGAACCCTATCTAGAACATCATCTAGAGAGCTTGCGCTCGCTCCTCCTACTGCACTATGAACCATTAGAAAAAGATACTCACTTATAATTTAAATGCTTTACTAAAGCCCAGAAAAACCCTATTTAAAGCCCTCTAAACCAAAGACTTATAATCAATAACTAACCAAAACAAGGCATGATTGAAATAAAAGAAGTAACTCGAGAAAACATAGCAGAATTTCTCAAACTTCCTGTAAAAATATACAAAAACGATCCAGAATGGGTACATCCAATAGATGAAGATGAAGAATTATTCTTCTCAGACTCCAACCCTTGCTGGGACAATGTAAAGAAAAAACTTTTTATCGCAATAAAGAATAAAGAAACAGTTGGAAGAATCGCAGCATTCATTGATCCGTTCTATCAAAAGATTGAGAAAGTTGGTTACTTCGGCTGTTTCGAATCAATTAATGATAAAGAAGTTGCTAAGGCACTACTAAATGCAGCAGAACAATACATCAAACAAAACAAAATCAAAGAAATATGGGGACCAATCGATGGAAACATTGGACACAAATGTGGCCTACTACTAGAACACGAACCACAAATCATTGCACCACTAATGAACTACCATCCTAAATACTATAAAGATTTAATGAAATCATGCAAATTAAAAAAACTAGTAGATACATTATCTTACAAAATAGATATTTCTCAAGTAAAAGATAAAGATTTAGTAATTAACCAACCCACACACATCCACTTCAGACCAATAAGAAACGACAAAGTAGTAGATGACTGTCACATTGGAACAAAAATAATAAACGCAGCGTTCAAACCAACAAAACACACATTATTCAGACCACACAAGATAGAAGAAGCAGAATTCCAATGGAAAGATGTTCCTATGCTCAATAACCCTCACTTAGCATTCTTCATCTACGACGAGAAAAAGAAAAAAGACTGTGGACTGGTCCTTAGCTTTCCAAACGTAAACATAATTGTTAAACACTTCAAAGGCAAGCTAAACTTCATCAACAAAATAAAATTCATTTTTAATAGAAATAAAATAGGAGAAGTAAAGTCCGACATCATGGCAGTTTTACCAGAATACAAAGGTAAAGGACTGGGAAAACTTATGATGGTAAAGCTTCTAAGAAACATGAAAGAACAAGGTTTCCAAACATTAGAGTACTCATGGGTATTAGAAACAAACAAAATATCCCGAAAAATTGCAGAACACTATGGCGGAAAAATAGATAAGAAATATAGAATATATCAGAAAAAGATCTAGATAATCTTAGCCAAAACACTTTCTCCTGCTCTAACTTTATCCCCTTCTTTAACTAAAACTTTAACTTTATTAGCAGGCAGTACAACATCAACCTGAGAACCCATCTTAATCATTCCAAACCTTTGTCCTTTCTTCACTTTACTACCTTTTTTCACCCAACAAACAACTTTGTTCACAGCTAAATCTGCAATTTGCACAACATAAACAGGAAACTTCCCTTTAATCAACACAACATTCCGTTCATTCACCCACATATGATGAGAATATTTGTAAAAAGGCCGTATATTTAGTAAAGTTCTAAACCACATTATCGTCATTGCCAAATTGTTATGATTATAATGCTTGACATGATCAACCTTGCCTGCAATTGGCGCCCTATTAACGTGAACAGAAAAAGGACTCATAAACACACCAATCAAATACTTATCGCCATAAGATTTTTCTTTAATATCATCCTTAAGACTAATTTTTCTACCCCTCTTAACGGAAATCGGAACAACACCCTTCTTAATCCTCTTAACATAAACGATTTCACCATCCGCAGGACTAACAACATTATTACCAGAAGGAACAACTCTATCAGGATCTCTAAAGAACCAAATAAATCTCCAATAAACCCACGCCATACACAAAACGCACAAAACCACTAATATCGCAAAACCACACACATTCATCACTCACACATATTTTACCTTTATCCCATGTTTATGAGGATACTTTTCAAACTCATACAAATTAATAATCAAAGGGCTTTTGCCAGTTTTCTTCTGCAATATTGAAAAATTAAGTGGAAAGTCAGTACTTAATTTAGTAAAATAACGCATAACAGCAGCATGTGCTTTTTTCTCTAACGCTTTACTTTTACGCTGCTTTTTCTTCAATTGCACATCAATCTGCAAGAAAGGATTATAGTTCTTATCATAAACTTCTTGTAATCTAAACACACCCGAAAACTGTTTCAAAAATTGTTTATTAGAAAAAATAACATCATGAATATATTCAGGATAAATCAATTGACCTATAAAATTCACAGTACCATCAGATCTACCTACAACAAAAACAAAAGGAGTTGGAAGTTCAAGTTTCAAAGAAACACCGTGCTCTTTTAAGATCTTATTAACTTTATCATTAGTTAACAATCCGCCAACGTCATGTATATTATACCTAATCAAAGGCATCATCGCCTTCAGATCACAGTTAGTAAATATCAATTCATCTTTCTTATTAGTTTCAATGAAATACTTAGTAGGATCATACTGAAACAAAGTCGGCAAAACAGAAGCATACGTTCCATAAATTGCTTTTCGCAACTTTTTATCATTCATACACAAATAACGAATATAAGCAGAATCTTTTGTTTCATTAACACCAGTTATTCCCAAATCTGATGCACCAAACGCAGAAAAAATAAATCCCTTACGATCATCTCGCATAGATGTGCCTAAAATAGTAGACATGTGCTGCCTCCATCCTTCAGTAAAAGGTTCAGCACCAAGAAGCAAGTTAATTTTATATCGCTTAAAATTAATCTTTTTCCGTACGCCTTCTTCAAATAAATTCTTAGTAAAATGAGGAGTACCAGCAAAGATAAATTGATCATATTCATCTTTCATATCTTTGAAAATATCAAGACTTTCCTCCATGTCCGCACCAGGAGCAATAACTGAACACTTAGAATCAGCAATCATCAACAAATCCACACCACTAACCCAAGATCCCAATGCAAAAGTGTCAACTAACAAGGTTTTTTCTTTAGTAATATTAAATAACAAATCCAGTCCTAGAGCCGCAAAGTTCTTTGACTCCTTTTGCTCTTCTCTAGATTTCGCCCAAGTACTTGCCTTGCCACTATACCCGGAACTTCTAGCCAATAAACTACATTTAGAAACATCCATCCCAACACAAAGATCACTTAAACCTTTAGAAGTTTTAACATAATCATTCTTTGTCATCATAGGAACATACTTCACAAAGTCATCAAAATCCGCAACATCAGATATTATCACATTCCTAGAAGATAAAAAGTTTTCATAATGAGAAATATTCAAAGCTGCACGCTTAAACGCTGCCACCACTTTGCGCTTCGCCATAATATCAAGATCTTTAGGTGAAGAATTCAGAATCAAAGATCTTAAGAAATCAATATTATGAGCATTTCTACGCATAAAACTATCCAGCACAGCAGCTGGAAGATACCTCACCACTTTTGACAACATAATACTATACTCCAAAAGAAGGTATTTAAAGGTTTTTAACCAAAGGACAGAGAAATTCAAGAATCACTGCCTCTAATTCATCAGCATCTTCAACAACAACCATGTGATGATTATCTCTAAGAACCCTTAGTTCAGCAGATTTGTGTAACGTTTGAATCTCCTTAGTAAATCTGGGAGGAATAACCGGATCTTGATCTCCAGCAAGAAGCAAGAGAGGCATTTCCAAAGATCTTATTGCGCCATCTATTTTAGATTGATTCTTAAAAACATACTTCTCAACATTATCTAAAGTTTTTACAATACTTCTCAAAGGAGTTAAATGTACAAGATGAGATAAAAGATGTAGATCTTCCCTCATACCTGATGCAGACAAATCAACATCACCAAATCCTCTCAAATGATTATGATGAGAAAGCTTATGCTTCGAAATATATCTCAAAAGATGAGTAAGATATGGTTTCAAATTTAACAAACGTTCATGATCAAAAGGATATGTTCGTGCACTCTCGACCAACACCATAGCAGAAGGACGCAAAGACTTGTACAACATACAATAATTAATTGCCACCGCGCCACCCAGACTATGACCCAGGAATGCAAAATTTTCAATCTTCTCTTTTTTCAAAATTGCCCTTATATCTTTAGAAAAATTAGGCAATCTATACTTGGACATTGCATCAGGAGCATCGGATTTACCATGACCCCTCATATCAATAGCCAACAAAGAAAAACCTACTCGCTTAAAATAATCAAACTCTTTTTTCCATATAGTCCAGTTAGCACCAACACCATGAAGAAAAACTAAAGTGAATGGAGATTTGCCTTTATGATAATGATAATAGATTCTCGTACCATCAAAAGACTTCATTCTTCGCATAGAAATAACCAACAGACTATGAATTTATAAAACATACTAAGAAAAAGAAAAAAATCACTTCAAAGCGGTATAGATATCATGTTCCGAGTCGTCTGAATCTTCATGAAATCTATCATCATACAATTCAAAGAAAATCTTTGATTTATCCTCAACAAGATTAAGCTTCTTAAACTCCTCTTCAAGAGCACAATACGTCTCACCAACTTTAGATATATTACCCTTATGTGTCACAACAAAATACTTTGCGGCAGGAACTTTTTGAAGTTTCATCCCTTCAGGCACAAAACCATCATCCTTCACTTCAACTCCAGCAATATGCTCAAAAGAACAATCATCGCCTTCTATCCCTTCTGCCACGTTACACAAACCATAAAACAAATCGCCAGATCGATTTTTAATCTCTTGCAGCCTTGGAACAAAAGCATTCCAAGAATCCTTAAGTCTAGCAGGATAATTAGGCTCTTTCAACGAAACCTTGATTGGCATCCCAATCACAAAAAATTCATCTTTCTCAACAATTTTATGATCCACTTCACATCACCAAAACTAAAACAATCTAACTCAATTAAATACATATCGTAAGAATGTCCAGTGTCCAGTGAAATAATAAGAAATGCGCCGACACATAAACATAGGTAAAATTGAGGGGATTAATACCTCAACACATTTAAATTCAAATATTTCTGATAATGATATGAAAACAATCGAAATATTCACAAGAAGCGAATTTAGAACATGGCTAAAAAAACACCATAAAACAGAAAACAAAGTAGCAGTTGTAATACATAAAAAACACACTTCTAAACCATCCCCGACTCATAGAGAACTAATGGAAGAAGCCATATGCTTTGGATGGATAGATACAACTGTAAAAAGGTTAGATGAAGATAGATACATCCGAAATTTTACTAAAAGAAATAATAATAGCAAATGGAGCAATAATACAATCAGATATGCGAAAGAGTTGGTTAAACAAAAAAGAATGAGGCCTCAAGGCTTAAAATATTACAAAGAGGGATTAGCAAAGCCAACACACGATTTTGGCATACCTAGAAAACCCACCATGCCAGACGAATTAAAAAAATCTTTAGCTAGAGATAAAAGAGCCAAGTCCGGCTTTGAAGAATATCCTCCTTCAACAAAAATAATGTTTTATAGGTGGATATTGCGTGGAAAAAAAGAAGAAACAAGAGCCAAACGAATAAAGATAACTATTGAAAAAGCTAAAGCAGGAAATAGGGATGTCTTTACTACTTCTCAAAAAATCAATCAATAGATAGTAATTAGGTAGCGCATTAGAACATAAAAAATGCGCCGGCCGGGACTTTCGACAATAGCAGGTTTGACAGTCCCACAAGGAGACCAACTGGTCAGTTTTTACAACATCAACCCGCCAATTCTTTCGAACCCGGATCAAAGGCTTGGAAGGCCTCTATCCTAGCCATTAGACTACCGGCGCATAGAACCAGAAAAAAATTAGTGGATTTATAAGCCTTTCGACTTACTTAGCTCTTCTCTAAACTGTTCCATAAATCTATCAAAATCCCTCAAAGACACAGAAGCACCGCAAGCCAAATCATGACCACCGCCGTTACCTTCTATCCCCACCAAAGCCTTTTTCAAAATATTAGAAATATTAACTTTACTTGACCTCAAACTTAACTTCATATCGCCAGACTTTTCTCTACCCAACATAATAATCTTAGTAGGAAAAAGATATAACATTTCATTAGATAATTCTTTTGTAAAACTATTTCTATCAGCCCTATAAGCATAAAACAAAATTTTATCTTTAGTTGCTGCTTTCTTCGCTTCATTCAAAATCTCATCATACTCAACTTTAAGCTTCTCATAACGTTTGTAAATATACTTGCCTCGTGGAGTTTCTTGATTCAATATCTCATAAGGTGAAGCAATCCTTGTAAGAATCTTAATACACTTCATAGCCTCATCTGTTTTCCCTTTGAGTATAAAAGAAACAACTTTAACCAATTCACCTAACTTAGAATCAAACAAAGCTTGAGGAGGAGTTTTAATTTTCTTAGATAACAAATCAGGATATTGCGCAATAAATTCATCTTTAAAATCAGGCAAATACCAATCACCAACACAACCCATCATTGCAATCCACAAATCATGTTTCACAACTTGATAAGCCATACAACTTGTTGGTTGAATTTCGCCACGCGTTCTAGAATTAAAATATTCAACTTTATCCATATTTTGTGGTTCGTGATGATCTAACCAAACTACAGGAATATGAACTCTATCTAAAAAGTCTTGGCTAACTAAGGGTTTATCCAATATAAAAATCTTATCAGGATCATACTCTTCAACCTTTTTAAGAAACTGTGGAGTAACTTCAGGAGAATTTTTCACCATTACTCCGCGCCCTTCACGCAAATACCTGTAGAACAAAAGAAAAGATGCAGTCCCATCCGGATCTGAATCAAAAAGAAACAAAGGTCTAGTACAATGATCTAATTCGTCTTTTATTTTGATTAATTGCTTTTGAGATAAAACCATGGAAACACGACTCCTAGCCAATTTATAAAACTTACCTGAATATAAGATAAAAGACTAGGGGAGTACAAAGTACTCACCACCCCCTAGCAATTTCGCCTTGTGTTTTCGCCAAAAAA
Organism: Candidatus Woesearchaeota archaeon; assembly: GCA_018646625.1. Classification (GTDB taxonomy): domain Archaea; phylum Nanobdellota; class Nanobdellia; order Woesearchaeales; family JABGUJ01; genus JABGUJ01. Next base: position 54,759 of record JABGUJ010000001.1, read on the forward strand.
CTGTGATTAATGCATTCTGAGGCTTAATATGCCCAGATCTATCGTTTAAGTTTTTCTTTCACCGCTTCGTTAATGAACTTCTCTATAGTTTTCTCATTAGTTATACAGGCGATTTTGAGCTTCTTATGAAGCTCATCCGTAATCTCGATATTGACTCTGCCCATGATATTAGTTAAATAAGTTAGTTAGGTTATATTAATAAAATAACTAATATTACTTATTTAAATAACTTTGCATCTCAAAAACCACAAAAAACAGTAAAAAAAACAACGTCTAAAACTAACAACTAAACGAGAAATAAATTATTTCTACGTCGACAAAAACACAAAGAAAATAGGTTTACTCTTCTTCAGAAGATGAATTATCTTCACCAGAATTCAATTCATCAAGCTGATCTATTCTGCCTTCAACAAAAGTCTTAAGCCGTTTAGCTTCGTCCTCAACCGTAACTAAATAAGAAAGATCCCCGAAATGTTCTTCAGCACAATCCAGACAGTACGCGTCCTTAGAGTCCTTAATCATGTACTCCGCCGGTTTACCACAAATGAAACATTTTTTAGACATAATAAAGATAAAACAAAAAAATCATTTATAAATCTTTTCTATGAGATAGTAACAAACTCAAGCATCCAAGATAGATACAACTTCTGAGAAGATCTCTTGAGGCGTACTTTCAGTACCAACTCTAGACAATAGACCTTTCTGATCATAATAATCAGTCAAAGGCGCAGTCTTATTCTTATATTCAACAAGCCGCTCTTTCACAGTTTCAGGTTTCTGATCTTCTCGCTGATACAAAACACCACCACAAGAATCACATTTACCTTCCTCTTTAGGAGGTTTAGTTTTAACATTAAAGATCGCACTACACTCTTTACAAGTCCATCTTGTTGCCAACCTATCCAAAACTGTTTCTTCAGAACAAGTTAACTCAATTACTTTACTAATCTCAGTAATTTTATCTAAAGCTTCAGCTTGAGGAATAGTTCTTGGAAAACCATCAAAAAGAAATCCTTTTTCACAATCAGGTTCTTTAAGTCTATCTTCAACAATACCAATAACAACTTCATCAGGAACAAGCTCCCCTTTATCCATAAAGTCCTTTGCCTTTTGTCCCATTTCTGTTTCATTCTTAATAGCTTCTCTAAGAATATCACCAGTAGAAATATGAGCTACACCGTACTTCTCAACCACCATTTCAGCGATTGTTCCTTTACCAGCACCAGGCTGACCTAAAAAAATTAATTTCATTCACTTCACCCCAAATATTTTAGTTGTTCTTTCAATTTTATTTCATCTTTCCAAGAGTTTTTCAGAGCCAATACGATAGATGACATAATCAACATCAACTCATCCCATTCCTGAAACACTTTGTTAATAAATTTTGCACTCTTATCATCATCTTCTTTCAAAGACAACTCAAGTGCTTCTCTAGAGAGAAACATAAATCTAGAATAAACCTTAAAGATCTTATCCCTAAGAATTTCATCAACACTACTTAATTCGTGCAATGAAGCAAAAGAACCTTCACCATGAACTAAATCATCAATTATCTTAATATGCCTTTCAAGACGCTCCAAGATCCTGCTCCTGATTGAACGAACAAGAAATTCATCATCCTCGAGAGTACTAATCTCAAACAACCTATTCAAAGAATCATAGTCAGGTAAACTATACCTGGACTTAATTTGGTCATAAAGTTCTTTCATTAATCAAATCCTCAAAGCCTCTGGAGGGAATTGAACCCTCGATCTCTCGATTACAAGTCGAGTGCATTAGCCGCTATGCTACAGAGGCACTAAAGCCCTTAAATTCGCAGTTTATTTATAAAATTATTGTAGAAATCGACCAATTACCAAAGACCTTTCTGCGGGAAGAACGGTGTAGATCTTGGCAAGAACTCCTTTAATTCCAAGTAATTCTTCACAGCCCCCTGAAAAGTATAAACATGGGTCCTAAGAATCTTTTTATGATCTTCAATATTCTTCTTATACCAACGTTTTCTAAAAATAGACGAAAAATGAGTTAACAAAGGACTTTTACTCCAGAAATCACTTTGAAAATCCACTAAAAGATTGCCGTAGAACTTAAACTCAATCTCACCAACATTAGTTTTATACTTTTTACCTTCCACCATTACTTCAGTATTAGCGATTGCAACAAGATGTGCACTGGTTAAGATATTATAACATAAAAAATTAGAGCCGTCTGGCCTGTGCTGAGCAATCCACCACCACCAAATATGTTTAACACCGCCTTCATGCTCTTCAAGATAAAACTTTTCAAAATATTTCTCAGCACCAGTAGTATCCATAGTAGCCATATTAGTAATATCAGTATAATCGTTTTCTAGAAGCCATTCTTTACAAAAATCATAAATATTTTTCAAATGAAAGACATCTTTATATTTAACAATCAACTCACCATTGCCGCCTATAACGTCAATGGAGTCCATATTTCCAGACAATGGTCCACTCATACCATAATAGACCCGGAGAAGGTATTTAAAGATTATTGTTTAAGGCGAAGAAATCTAACAAGAAACCCTAGTCTAAGTTCAAATAAAAAGAATAGAGTGAAAATTCTAGCTAAACCAAAAACAGACAAAGGATTTACAAAACATTCAACATTCCCTTTCTTAACAGCACGAACCACTCCTAAAACTGTTTTAGCAGATTTAACAGCAGTATAACTCTTCCCAAATTGAAAACTGAAATGAGAATCACTTGTCGCAACGATCGGTTTAGAAAATTTTTTTGCAACTTTTCTCGCATGACCATTAAGATCTAAGACAATTGATGTAAACGAGCTCATTTCAATCGCATCAAACAAATCAATATGCTTTACTAACTTACCACGCAAACAATTCATCAAAACATGATAAGGATGGGGAGCAATAATCAAAGAGTTTCTAAACTTATTTCTCAGCTCACGCAAATCATCAAAAGTATCAACATTCTCAGATTGTTTCTTAGGCGCATTCAATATTAAGACATGCGCACCATTTATGGTTTTCTCAATTCCAGGAATAAGCAAGATTCCTTTTTTCTTAGCATAAGCAAAAACTTGTTTATCTTCTAACTGAAAATCATGGTGAGTAAATGCTAAAACATCAAATTTCCCTTCAACAGCACGATCAATAATATCATAAGGCGAATAGATTACTTTCTTCTGTACAGTATTATCCTTAGGATCTCTATTTGTATGAATATGAAAGTCTGCTTTTAACATAATCTAGATCTCAATCTGCACATATTTAAAGCTACCCAACAGACAAAAGAAAATTATATAAACACAATATATACAGAATCCCGCATGATCATAGGTATAGTCGGAAAACCGTCCGTTGGAAAGTCCACATTCTTTAAAGCAGCTACGCTTGCAGATGTAGACATAGCCAATTACCCATTCACCACAATAAAACCCAATCACGCAGTAGGTTTTGTAAAAATTGACTGCGTAGATCAACACTTCAATAAACAATGTAATCCACGAGAAGGATATTGTATAAATCACAAAAGATTTGTTCCAGTTGACCTAGTAGATGTCGCAGGCTTAGTACCAGGAGCACATGAAGGACTCGGCATGGGTTCACAATTTCTCAGCGATCTTAATCAAGCAGACGCGCTTATTCACGTAATAGACATATCCGGTTCAATAAATGAAAAAGGGGAACCCGTAGAAAAACTAAGCTACGATCCCGCTAATGACGTCAGATTTTTAGAAGAAGAACTAGACTATTGGTATTTGGGGATAATGAAAAAAGGATGGGAAAAATTCGCAAGAACCACCATACAAGAAAAGAAAGAAATTCACAAATCCTTAGGTAAACAACTAGGCGGCCTTGGCGTAAATGAAAACATGGTTGAAGATATCATAAAGAAGCTTAATTTAGACAAAGAAAAACCATTATCTTGGACAGAAGAAGAATTGTTTCAACTTGCAAGAGAATTGAGAATCAGAACAAAACCCATGCTAATTGCAGCCAACAAGATTGACGTTCCAGGAGCCTCAGACAATCTCGAAAGATTAAGAAAAGAATTCCCAGAATATACATTTGTTCCATGTAGTTCAGAAAGTGAGTTAGCACTAAAAGAAGCAGCAAAACATGGATTAATTGATTACGTTCCTGGTGAAAATAATTACACAGTAAAAGGAGATCTTAGTGAAGCACAAACTAAAGCATTAGAGTTCATAAAAACAAACATGCTTGATAAGTTTAATACAACCGGCGTACAAGATACATTAAACGCAGCCATATTTGATGTTTTAAAATACATTGCAATCTTCCCTGGAGGAATGACCAAACTAGAAGATCAACACGGTAACGTTCTCCCTGATTGCTTCTTACTAAAAGAAAAATCAACAGCATTAGACTTTGCATTCAAAATCCATACTGATTTAGGAAAAAGATTCATTTGCGCTAAAGATGTTAAAACAAGAATGACAGTTGGCAAAGATCACGTTCTAAAACACCGAGATGTTGTTGAAATCGTTTCTGATAAATAATCTATTCAACAACCACAAAACCGTTCTCCGTTATTTGTTTAACAAAAACTTCTCTTTCTGCCACTTGTTCTTCTGTAAATGAGAACACACCACTCGCCCCGTTATAATCAAACACATTTCGACTTTCTGAAACCATACAATCAACACTGTCACAATTACTACCAATTCCGGCCATTAACATAATTGCATCATAAGCAAACGCGGCGTTCATCTCAGGCTCTTCGCCGTATTTCACCTCATACCTGACCGCAAAATCACTTTCATCGACCCTAAACGGATAAGTATATGTAACCCCATATGCGCTTTTACCAACAGTATTAACTAACAATTTTGTTTGCGATAACCAAGGACCAATAAATTTAACATCCACATCATATTCGCCAGCCTGTTTTAACAGATTTGCAAAATGAGGAGGATTAAATGAAGTAAAGATTGCCTCAGTTCTATGTTCTTTTGCTTTCAACAAAGCCGTTCTCAAATCAGCAGATTCAAATTTATCAACAGATTCAATAATTGTTATTTCACCACCATTTTGTTCAAAAGCACGTTGAAAATGTTCTCTATAACTTTGTCCGAAAAAATCATGTTGATGAAAAATCGCAACCTTAGTTACGCCATTATCAATAACGTGCTCCGCAAGTTTATCCATTTCATTCGATATAGCAGGAGGCATGTTAAACAAATGCGGGTGTTTGCCAATCAAAGGATCGGTTCTTACCGAAATACTATAAGTTAAAGCTTTTCCTTCAGTTATAGGTGCAACAGCAGGAGTTACTGCGCCACAATATACAATAATCTTGTCCAAACCATCAACATCCAAAAGCTTACTAACTGTTTTAGTACCTTCAGTTGGACTGCACTTATCATCTTCAACAATAAGTCGTACCAGCCTATTATTAATTCCACCTGCTCGATTTATATCATCTACAGCCATCTGCGCCCCTTGTAAAGCCCACTCACCATACAGAGCAACAGGACCCGTTAAAGGTAAACTGAACCCAATCTCAATATCCTCATAAACGCTCTTACCAGTTATGGAACTAGACCCACAACCCATGATTAATACTACCACTATCAATATCATAGCCAATTTCACTCTAACCACCAAGTCAAAAGAAAGCAACAAACCATATATATTTTTACCATACTACGACATTACGACAATATTTATAAAGTAGCAAAGAACACCAAGTATATGAACACAAAAATCTTAGAAAAAGCAGGCTTAACAAATAACGAAATAAAAGTTTATCTTGCTCTTTTATCTCTTGGATCAGTAAGCGCGGGAGAAATAATAAAAAAATCAGAATTACACAGAGCAGCAGTTTATGACACCCTAGAAAGACTCATGGACAAAGGTCTTGTTTCTTATGTAATCAAAGCAAACAGAAAATATTTTGAAGCCGCAATGGCAAAAAACTTAGTAGAAATAATAGAAAAAAAAGAAAAAAAAATCAAAAAAGAAAAACAAGAACTACTAAAAATCATCCCGGACTTAGAAGCAAAAAGAAAACTAGGTAAAGAAGCTCAAGAAGTTACTTTGTTTAAAGGAAATAAAGGATTAAAATCAATATTTCAAGATTGGTTAGAAGACGATAAAGAAAATCTAGTTATTGGTGCATTCGCCGAAGAAGCAGAGTCGCTTCAATACCATATGAAATACTCTCTACCAAGCTTTCACAAACGCAGAGAAAGAAAGAAACAAGTTATGAAGTTTATTTTCACTGAGAAATCCATTGCAAGAGCCAAACAATTAAGCAAATACAAATACACTCCAATAAGAATCCTAAAAGCACCCTTCGCTTCTCCTACATCAATACAAATTTACGGAGAGAAAGTAGCGATACTATTATGGTCTTCAGATCCAATAGGCATAGTTATGAGAAGCAAAGAAATCTCAAACGCATACAGAGAATACTTCAAAGTGTTATGGAACATGTCCGTTGATCTAAAAGAATATATGAAATAAATCACAAATCTCTATAACGAGCAGCAACATCATCAAAACCAAGAAGACCAGCAATATTTCCACAAACAATTTTTGCAGCACGACGATAAACGCAAGGATCATATTCATCAGTTGAAATATCCTCCGAACAATCCTCAAAACGCTTCAAGTCAGATTCAAAAATTGGTTTTAAGTCATCAAAATAAGAGTAACCGTTATTTCTACCCAACATCCTAACTAATTCTAGCTGCGAGTACATAACTATTAGACTCCCAGGTTCATCAGCAGTTTGTAGCATTTCTAAAGCACCGTCATAAAGCGATCTTTCCAACTCAGCAACATCCATACCCAAATCTTTTGCAGAATCATTAGAAAAATAATATAATGATTTTACAGGCACATTAACTCCTCTCAGAATATTATCCATAGGAAACAAAAACATCGCCAAGTTTGAAACAGTATTATCATCATTGCCTAAAATAGAATATACTTTATCAACAAGTCCACGTTCATATGCACTCGCATCAACACCTAACTCTTCTGCTTTTAATCTCGCATCTTCAACAAGAGATTGAAAAAAAGAAAAATTCCATTGACTATTAGTACAATCAAACAAATCCAAATTAGTACTTGCTTTAGCATAACACTGAGCAACAGGATTATCTCCATCACAGTCAAATCTCCCTGCAAGTGCTTCAGCAACCTTCTTCTCAAATGCGGCTACATTAATACTAGCACAGGTTTCATTATAAGCTGCAAGATCTTTCTCATATTGAACAATCTCATCAGGAGAAGCATCTTCACTCGGAAGTATAGGTTCCATAGGCCAACCGTTTTTACCTTCGGCACGCAAACAATCGGACAAATCACTTCTTGCAGAAACCAAATGTCCTAAATGAGCACCATCTTGAGGAAAGGAAGCAGAACTAGCTGCATGAAATGCACGATCATAAGCATCAAGAACATCAGATTTATCTGGAGACCTCAAAGTCAAAGCCAAAACTGCAGCAGTTATAAGCGCTCCAATACCTAAATATCTACCTAAAGTCATCTTCTAAAAAAGAACACACAACTACTATTTAAATCTTTCGTCACTTTAGAGTGACTAATATCTACAACAGCTTAAAGCGCCGTATTCAAACAGTACAAAGAATATATGAAATCTAAAGCTTAAGAATTCGATCAATTTCTTCTTTAAGGCGTTTTTCATAATCAGTTTTAGTTTCGCCTTCCCTTTTCTCCTGAGACAATGCACCCATCATCCCTTCAGTCATAATTCTCTCATCTTCAGGAGTCAAATTTTCAACACTAACTTGACCAACATGTTCTCGGATCAACTTGCCCTCAACTTCATCAACACTCCCCTGCTCAACTTTGACTTCTTCAAAATCCTCACCAGTCAATTTAGTAGTGTTACGCATAACAAAATATGCACCAGCACTATCCAAAGTCGAATGAATCATATTAAAATCAATATCTGAAGGCTTACCAGAACTTAACCGACCAACTAATCGCATAGTAACAATATGATTTGACAAATCTTTCCCGTTAACAAGAGAAAGCAACTCATCTTCAACTTGATTAGGGTTCATCCCAGCACAATCCAATTTAATCTTAAAAGAAGCATACAATTCAAGAGGAAAATATTCTAACCATTCATCTTTCTCAGTATCAATAAAATATAAACCGCCATGGCCCAAATCTTCGATCTCTTTAAAATTGCAAGGAAACAAAGGACCAGGATAAACTATTCGTCCATATCCCTCTTCATTTTTATCAAAGATATAGTGAACGTGTCCACCAGCATAATAATCGAAACATTTTGGCAACAAAGATAATGGCGCAGCATCCATCTGCTCTAATTCTTTTGGTTTAAACTCAGACAAAGCAGTATGAAACATAAATATCTTAAACCCAGTTTCATCTTCAAGATTAGTTTTATCTAAACTTTCATAATAACTTCTCTCCAACATACCTTTCTTACCAATCATCCCAGTAATCTTTGCACCAGTCTTTTCATCAACGCTAAATCTTAATATTAATTTATTCTCCTCAACTCCACCTTTAACCACATTAACTGCAAGACCTGCCTCCTCCAACACATCCAACATAGTCTTACCAGAAGCTGCAAAATCATGACTTCCTGCAATTAAATAAAATGGAATTGATGCATCCTTTAGTGATTTCAATTTACCAACAACAATTTTTAACAAATCAACTGGCGGCATTGCAGTATTAAACAAATCACCAGAAAACAACACAAAATCTACAGCACGAGATAAACATTCATCTATTGCTTTAATGAACGCATCAGTAGATGCACTCTTAAGTTTAGGGTCTCTCCAAGAACCAATGTGTACGTCAGCTAAATGTGCAAATCTCATAATACAAAAAAAGTCATAATTACTTATAAAGCTTACCTAATCGCACTAAAATCTTTCTTAACACTCTCAGAAATTTGTTTCTTAACCAAATCAGAAAATAAAGGAATCTTAATCGGCATCGCAAACTTAGCAAAATTAGAAGTTATTATCGCCTCACCCTTATCCAAAGAAGCAATTGTTCTATTATCATTACTCAAATCCTGAGCAGCACTTTCAATAATAGCTTGCCTTTCAGGTGCCATCTCAATACCTAAAATAATTTTCGTATTCATGTTAGCAAGAATTTGACGAGGAATCAAAGAAGGAAGCTGAGTGATTGCAAACAAACCGACTTTAAACTTTCGACCCTCTCTAGCAATAGTTGAAAAAATATTAGGACCGCGCTCTAAAGCTTCTTTACCTAAAACACGTGGCGCCTCCTCCAACACAATTGAAATAACGGGCTTGTCATCCAGTTCCCCTTTAAATTTATAATAACGATATCTCGAAAGGATTTCTGAAGCAATCAAACTTCCAACTAAGATCTCAACACTACCACCAAAATTAGAAGTGTCAACAACAACGATCTTACCAAGTTCTAACTCTCGAACTATATCGCCAATAGTCGTCTCTCCAGCACTTAGATCAAAAACACCATTACATCCTAATCTGAAGTTTGAAAAACTTAAATCCAATAAACCCATTACCTTTCTCTTAACAACCGCAAGAGTAGCTTCATTAAACAAATTATCTAATGGCTTCTCCATAACAATGGCCTCAATCCATTCCCTGCCATATTTTTTATAATAAAACGACAAAGCATCTTTTTGAGGCATACTCCAATCTACTGCACCATCAAAATGCTGCGGCTTTAGATTTCTAATATTAATCTTAAGACTCATTGCACCTACTGGCGGATTTCTAGGGGTGTAGTAAACAACACTACCCGAAGATGGATGGTCCTTCAAACCCAACCCATCTCTACCATAATATTCATCATGTGGATCTAAAACCAACACACCAGCATAACTTTTGTCGACATTATCCCATAAAATACAAGAAGTAAGATTACTTTTACCCCTTCCCGTAGTTGCAGGAACTAAAACGTGATGAGATAGTACACTTTTACCATCCAAATAAACAGGAACATCCAATACTTTACTACCAGAACGTAAATTGCCTACAAAAAAAGGATTTTTTGGACGAGTAATAAACTTAAGATCATCTTTTTCCACTTCACGAACTTTTGAAAAAAACGAAGGCATACTTTTAGAAATCTTAACACCAGAAGAATCTACGGTGATTAAACTTTTAAGCAAAGCAAGATTATAATTTCTCAATTCAGAATCAAAGAAATTCTCATCAGATCCATCTTCTAATTGCAAACCAGAAACTAATTCCAGATTCTGTTGCGAAATCTGAGAACCAAAAAGTAAATCATAAACTTGCATCATTATCTTCTTGCCAGAACTTTCAGCAATCATCAATTCTCCCAGTTCTACATCAACATCACTTTTCTGTCTAACAAGAATCTTAGAAAATTCCCCACCTACAATCTGTCCTTTCACCATTTTAAAGAGTTAAAAACCAATAGCAGAACGAACCACATCCCAGTATAAATAAAGTCCCGCACCAAGCAGCACAAGTACCACTAACACAACAAGCAAGATTTTAAAGTCAATCGGCTTAGATTTAGCAGAAGCAGTATTCTCTTCAGTTTCAACCTTTGCCGTTTTTTTAGCCTTGCCAAACATTTATCCAGTCCTCTTGTGCTTTAGAACTACTCTAACTGCTTTGTTTAAATCTCTTTCTGAAATGGCACATCCACTCAGTTTTAAACCCCAAAAAACGCTTTCTATAAGCTCCCTATTCGCATCAGCAATATCGGGAAGCTTAGGCATATATTGATCAAGAATACCCATGTCATACGCAACTGACATCAACTCAAGAGATCTTAATACTTTAATATCTCCAACCAGCTCTTTAAACTCTCTCAAACATCTTTTATCTTCTTTGATTTTTGTTCTAAGCTTATGTTGCAATAATTTCCTCAACTCATGAGGCGCTTCAATAAGTTTACGCATTGTACGCTCATCGATCACAATCGCTTGAGCACCAGTCAACATTGCACATGCAACAACTTGAACCTCTGCAAAGTGAACTATAGTAATTGGATGACCTCGCGCAATAAAACACCGATTAGCCAAATCGTTTAACTTCTCAGCCAAATTAGTAATCTCAAGATCATCAAAAACAGTAATCACTCCACGTCTGATGTACTTAAGAACTTGCAAAGCTTCAAATTTAAACTTCCGTGTTCGCAACGGTTTCTCAATCACTTCCTTGTAAACTTTGGGAGTAATAATAAATTCACCCTTAAAACTATTCTTAAGAGGATCCAGAGTCCAAAGAAGATTATTCATTGTTAAACTAATCAAAGGACCAGTATCAAAGATCAATGCTTTATGAAAATCTAGAGATTTCATAAATCAAACAACCCCCTAACATATTTCATTCTAGAATCTACAGTAACCCCTTCTTTAGCTGAAGGCATGTCAACCTTACCAGCATAGTCCATTAATTCCCATTGAGATAAATTAAGAACACTCGCTGCTTGAGCCATGGAAATACCCTTACCATACAACATACTTCCTTTCTTAATCATAGACTTTTGAAGAACATCTTGAACATAAACTCTAAATTTCTCATCAAACCCAGAAATCAAACCGAAAATGGAATTCATTCTCTCCCTATAACGATTATAATCATCATTAGACAAAAGATCATAACACTTTTTCAAATTCTTAGAAACTTTTTTGATAAAATTACCCGCAATTTCGCCACGTTCAATTATTTTAGAAAGCGCATATATCACCACAGCAACTGAAACAGAATCTTTTTCTTGAAAAATACTGGCTTCGTAAACCGCTTCATCACTAAGTTTCTTAAGATCCCCTACTTTACCTAACTTAACCAATACTATGGACCGCTTAAGAACTTCAAGAATTTCGCGTTTAACTTCACCCCTCATAACAATAATATCCGTTTGAACAATTATAAAGCTTTCGATGAAACTATCGAAAACAGAAGAAAGGGGGCTTGAAAACTTAAAAAACAAAAGGTTTATATAGTAACTTGGCCCCATCAATTTTTAGGTTAACCCTGGTTTGGGGCGTTAATTAATTAGTAAAGGTTTGTAAATATAATTGGTGGTTGAATGTTAAATATCGTTCAGAGATTTATGAAAAGATTGGTGAGACAATTCTTTAAGAAGAAAAAAAAGGTGAAGATCGGGTTGTATGGTCCTCCAAACGGTGGTAAAACAACGCTAGCAAATCGAATCTGCGAAGACTGGCTCGGAGAAGAGATGGGATCTGTTTCTGCAATTGAACACGAAACTAGAGAAATCAAGATTAAAGAAGAAATTTCTGTAAAATCTGGTAAGAAAGAATTAAAATTCAACTTAGTAGACACTCCAGGCATTGCAACTAAAATTGATTACGAAGACTTTGTTAAAAAAGGCATGAGTGAAAAGAAAGCCAAACAAAGAGCTAAAGAAGCAACAAAAGGAGTTATCGACGCAATCAAATGGCTTGATGAAATGGATGTAGTAATCGTAGTTCTAGATGGAACTAAAGACCCATACTCGCAAGTTAATATTACAATCGTTGGAAATTTAGCAGCAAGGGACATCCCTGTATTAATTGTCTGCAACAAGATGGATCTTAAAAAAGCAAAGAAGAAAAAGATTGAAGCAGCATTTCCGCAATACGACGTTGTACCAATAAGCGCTAAAACAGGAAAAAACATCGACAAGTTTTACGAAGCACTATTCGTAATAGCAGGATAAAAAAAGAGGTTATTAGAAAATGAGTTTAACTTTGCAATTTGTGCCGTATGGTGAAATAGAAAATCTTGATTCCACCGCAAAGGTAAACAAACTTATCAAGATAGTAAAAGAAGAAAAGATCATCTTACTAGAAGGAAGAATTGAGAAAAACGAAGAAACCCTTCTTATCAAAAAAACTATGGAAGAGATTGGTCCAAAGTTTAAAGGAATTGAACTATTTGTGATGTATCCTAAGGATGAAGAAAGCGATCCTATACAGAGATTAAAGAAAAGTGTAGTAGATATGTTACTAGGAAATAGACAGGGATTAACCATCATAGGCCCTGCAACAATCGTTAAAGAAATAAGAAAAGATCCAGATAAGATACAATTACTAACAAAGAACCTATCAAAAAGAAAGAAAACACCTGCATCAAGATCAAAGTCTACTAAAAAAAAGACTAAGACTAAAAAAAGGAAATAAAGGTTTAGATAAATGCCACATCAGTGCGTCAGGTGTAGTGCCCTATATGATGACGGGGCCCAAGAAATTCTACAAGGTTGCAGTAAGTGCTCTGCCAAAGTTTTCTTCTATATAAGGAAAGACCATTTAAAGAAAACTCAAGAACAAGTTGAAAAACTCTCTCCCAAAGATAAAGAGCAGATAGAAAAAGACGTAAAAGAAATGGTGGGCAACACCGAACAAGACGCCCCAGTAATTCTCGATCTCGAATCCATCAGAGTTAAAAAGCCAGGTAAATTTGAAATAGACTTAGTTAAATTATTCAAAGACGATCCTTTGATCTATAAACTTGCAGATGGTAAATACATGATTGACCTTCCAAAAACATTCAAGAAAGGTCTTGACAAATTTGAAGAAAACTAAAAGTTAATTCTAAAATAAACTCAGAAATATTCCCGGGGTAACCATGCCTTCTAAAAATGAAGATATCAATATCAATGTAAGAGATATCAAAAACAAAATCAAAGAGTCTTTCACTACATTAGTAAACTTCTTACTTCCAAATTGTTCTAAAACTAAAGCTTTAGAAACCAAACCACCAGCAATAGCAGCAATCAAAAATCCAAGAACTTCGGGCACTAAATGAATCGCAAAAACTCCAATAATCTGAAAGAATTCAAGAAGACTATTAGCTAAAAAACGAGATACCAACATTATAGCCGCGGAAAAGATTGAAGCATTCAATACCAACAAATAGATTCCACCAGCACCGTAAAAAAACGACAGTATAAAACAAACAATAGCCACACCAACATTATTCTGTAAAAGATTAAAGAAATTAGTAATACTTCCAGCAGACTCTCTGTTGACAAAATCCTCTATTGCAGATTCAGTAAAATTATTACCAGTCAAAAACTTTGCCTGAAATCCAAAAACCGTATCATAAGACACAAACTCATCAACATAAGATGTCTGAGCCAGGTGCCCTAACAACAAATAACCAAAAAAAATACCTAAAAACAGCATTCCATAAATCTTAAAGATTTGAACATGATTTTTCAAGAAATGTTTTACCCCCACTCGCCTTTCAATCTCTTCCTCCAATTTCAAAAGTTTAACAACAGTAGGAACAACCAAAATAGTAATAAAAAACAAGGTTGCCATTGAAGCATCACTAGAAAAAAAGTAATTAGCAGTAGAAAAACCTACGAGGACGTAAAGTACCCCTAGAAAAAAGGCAAACAAAGGATGCCTTAGTAAACGTTTTTTAGTAAATATGTCGCTTATTGCCATCTATTTATTTAACGAATCCTTGCTCTGAACTTCTCATGACTATTACTTGCACTAGGCACGTGATGGACATGATGTTGATGATTTGGCGTCTCTTCTTTTTTCCTACTTTTCTTAAACAAACCTAAAGTTATATCAGATTTAGAAAGTAAATATAATCCAAGCACTATCGCCACCAATAAAAGTATCACCCACCAAACAATCCCAGCAGATAAAAAATCTTTAAAGAATGCCCAAGCGCCACCTACAGCTCTAACGCTATTCTCGCCTAAATCTTCAACAACTGTTTTCTTAGCCACAACTAACGGTTTTTCTTTTTTAGGCTTAACAGCTGGTTTATCTTCAGGCTCAGAAGCTTGCTCATAAGATGACTCGGGTTCAGATTCCGAAGGTGTTTGAACATGCACAGTTGAAGGTTTAGCTACCCAAGAACCGCCACCAACACTATCGGCACCATTATTCTCATCCTTATCGCCATCTTTATTTCCACCAGAAGATCCGCCTAAAGTATATACCTCAAAAGAATCGCTATGTGAATATGTTAGTTCATTCTCAGCACTAACTGAAGCAACAACATCATAGTCACCTACAGAAGTTGGAGCATTAAATGAATGAGTAAATTCTCCATCAACAAGATCAACAACCTCATCATCTCCCGGCAAAGTTAATTGCACAGAATCTTCAGGAACATCAGAGCCATTATCATAGTACACAGTACCAGTTAAAGAAACCGAAGCGCCTTTAGTTACATCATCATCTGCAAAACTAAAATCAATATCGTAATTATAAGTTACCTCAAACAGTTCATCTTCTACTGCAGAATTACCTAAAGTATCATCAGCAGATAGTTCTAACACATACTCTCCGAGTAACACAGCACTAGATAAAGTTAAAGTTCCAGTATAAACATCACCAGAATCATGAACAAAATCAACTAAGTATGAAGTATTATCTGCATCATAAACAATGCCTTCTACCGAATCAGAGTCAACACCACTGATATCTGTAATAGTAGCTTCAAAATCAACATCTCCATCTCTAGTAACTAAATCTAAAGCAGTAATCACAATAGTAGGACCAGATAAATCAACAGCCATTAAGCTAAAATCATCAGAATCATCAGAGTTACCCACATCATCTTCACAACGCAAGAACCAAGTCCTATTACCTAAATCTAAAGTTTCACTAAATTCGCTTAGCACACCACTAGCAAGAGAAATCTCCTTGACAGAAACGCCATCCACAAACAATTCACAATCCAACACAGAATCATAATTATCTGTAACATTAACCACAAATTGCACATGATGATCAGTCTCAACACCATCAGCAGGAGATACTATCTCCAAACTAGGCGCAGTTAAATCAATCACATAAACATAAACGTGAGATAAAGAATTACCGGCAGCATCAGATGCTACAACACCAAAAGAAAATGTTCCTTCACCTAATGAAGAAGTATCTAAAGCAAAAACACCTTCACCAAGAGTATTTACAATCAAAGAACTATTCCCTTCTAATACAATACTAACATTCCTCAACTCATAATTATCAGTTACATTAACATAAATAAAATCTCCTTGTGCCAATATAGAAGCATTCGCAGGACTCAACCCACTAACTTCAGGCGCGGTCAGATCTAAAGTAACAGTCCTCTGTTCAGTACTGTTAACAAAACCCACACCATCTTCACAAGAGATGCTCCATTGATGTTCTCCTTCACTCAAACCAACAGTACTAAAATTAGCAGCCACATCATTCTCAAAGTAACCTGCTGAAACCGACACATCGTCGACCAAAAGTTCACAGTAAAGAGTATCCGCTAAATTATCATGAGGAGTAAATATGAAAAAATGTTGTGCACCAAGCAAAGCATCATCTTCAGGAGAATGCAATTCAACCCAAGGAGCTAAACCATCAATCGTTATTCTTCCAGTATAAGTAACAGTCTCTAAAGCATTGTTACTAACTTCATATTCAAAACAAATCTCATCAGAATCTTCAAAAGAAGATAAATCAATAACCGTTGTACAAGATTCTCCGACACAATCTAAATCTTTTTGAGAAACATTACTAGTATCACATAAATAATAATCAAAAGTTGCAGATTTTATTCCCGTCTCAGGGTCTGTAACATTTATTCTAACTAATTGATCAGAAGTGCCTTCTCTAACATAATCTCCAGAAGCAGGATACACTTCAGATATAACAGGAGCAGTATCATCGTTAAACACAGTAAAATTTATTTCAATCTGTGTTAAATCGCCATCATTATCTAAAAGCTTAGCAACCCATACCAATTCTTCATCAGAATCTACTAATGCCGCCGTTGCATTAAATCTAAAATACTGAACAGCATCATCAACACCGCCCAACACAGCAGCCCATCTAAGATCCTTAGGAGAACCTAGCGCATCATTAACAAAAGAAGTAACATAATTGTCTGGCTCAGTAAGAGACCCAGTCAAAACCGAATAACTAACAGGAGAACCTGGAACAACTAAAGTAATATCACCAATAGCGTCACTATCAGAATTACTAACTGCAAATACAAATCTAGAATTAACAGACTCATAATATGAATTAGCACTCAAAGAAACTCCACCATCATTTAATGCAAATACAGACAATGAAAACACAACTACAAAAAAAGCTATCAGTACACCTCTTCTACAATACACAGTACACCTCTTCGTCCAAACCTATTTAAAGCACATAAATATGAAATAGGTATATAAATATTACGATTAAGTATACTAATTAACCAATCTAGCACCTCAACCAAGACTAAAAAAGAAAAATCAGTCCAAAAATATTTAAATTATGACACAAAGAACAAAGTCATGACAAATATCAATCAAACGGTTTGGAGACTTCTTGCACAAGATTTAAGCATACAAAAAAACCTAAAAAAGGGCCTAATCAACGTAAGAGGACTTGCAAAATACTTAATCGAAACATATAATCTACGAGCTTCGCTTGACGCAGTGATTAGCGCAATACGAAGATTCGAGAATTCAGAAACGTTCAAAGACGAAGAAGAATTATCAAAAAAAATATTCAAAGATTGTGTTTTCTTCACAAAAAATCACATGGCTTGCTTAACCATACGACTAGACTCTGAAATTGGAAAGTTAGAAGACGTATTCAGCAAAACCCGAAAAAACTTCAGACTAATCAGAGCAAAAAAATATTCAAAGATAATTATTGATCAACCATACCTAGAACGATTAATAGAACTTTTCAAAAAAGAGGACATCATAGAAGTGCAAAGAGATCTCAGCGAGTTAAGAATTGTTCTTGAGAAAGAAAGCCCAGAAATGGTTGGCGTACTTTCAAAGATCACAAACGAGATTGCAATGCATAATGTGCCAATTGTAGAAATAATTTCTTGCTTACCTGATACTCTAGTATACGTAAGAGAGGACGATACTTTAAGAGCTCATCAAGCAATAATGGAATTAACAAAATAAGAATTCTATCCAGCAACAAACTTGCCATCAAAAGAAGAATCTTCAGAAAAATCAGAATCTAAATCGTAAGGGCTAGAAAGCTGCTTCAATCCCATGCTCTTGATCGCAAGCGCCACAACCCTCGAATTTACCATCTCAACCGTAAAATATAATAGATAACTAATATATAAGTCTAACTAAAATAGGAAAAAAGAGAGAAAAAGAAAACTAACGTGCTTGAGTTCTCATAGCGTCAAACACTTCCCTATGTCTGGGAGACATTCCCGAGTCATACATCAAAGAAACTGTAAATTGAGTATCAGAACCATTTGATTGACAAATAGCTCTAACACCATCAAGGTCTCCACCTTTCTTACCTCTATCCTCAACTCTAACTACACCAAAAGTCTCAACGGCCTCACGTGCAACAGTGCTATACGGCACATCCGTTCTTTCAGCAAGAAATCTTTCAAAAACATCAAGAGATAATCTCGCCTGATCTCCCAAACAATCTGTAACTGACATCAAATCAATACCAGGTTTAGAACCAATTTTGTTATACAAACCATCATCAGGATCAGCTAAATAATCCATCGCCTTAGTTAAATCATCCGAGGTTAATATATGTGGCAAAATACCATAAGCAAAAGGTGGTAACAAAGCATAACCGAATCCAGCATCATCAGGAGATGCTTGAACCCACCAACCATCAGTGTCGGTCATTACTAATCCACGCACTCTTCTAACAAAATCTCTCTTCGCATCTAAACCTTCAACAAGATTCACTGCACCAACAACCTTCTCAAAAAGAACATCATAAGTAACATCAACAGTTTGCGCATCATCACCTTCACCACAAACTAACTTTGCATCATCTAATTCATATTGAATAATCATAGTAGCCGCCAAACCAATAAGGTCGTTAGCTAAATTCTTCAAGCCATCTTTATGAGCTTCTATTCTAGATCCAGGTAAATCAGAAACAGACGTTTCTAAAGCACCATAAATCGCAGTAACATATGGCTCAGCATTAAGATCTCTTAATTCTAAATTTTCAACAAACGCAGGATTTCTTGAAACCCCTGGTCTGTGTTCATCACGAACCTTTTCACCAGTTCTTACAATTATGTCCAAAGTTTTTCGTACATCTTCAGTATCAACTCTCATATAATATCACTCCCCAATAGTCAATTCATAACGATGTTAATAGCTTATTTATAAAGCTTACGAAGTCTCAGAACTCTAATTTAAAGCCAGACAAGAACTAAACCAAGAATAATCATAGCAACACCAATTGCTTGATTAGTCTCCATTTTTTCCTTCAAAACAAACCTACCCAGAATAACACTAAACAAAGCAGACGCCGACACAACAGGAATAACCACAGAAAACAAACCATAATGCAAAGCAAAGTAAAATGCAATCGCACCTACTGCAAACAACAAACCAGCATAGATGATATCGTATGTCTTAATTTCTTTAACTTTACTAATACTTTCTCCAAACAAGAAAAACAATAATGCTATTACGACAAAAATTAAAATCTCCATATACAAATTAGCATAAAATGGACCAATATCCTTAACCGCAAAGTTTGTCATCATGTTCCACACAGCCCAACCAATTGCAACAACAAGTGACAAAAAAGCGCCTTCAACAAAAAACTTTTCCTTTCGCCTTAGTTTAGAAAATCTAGTAGCAGAAAGCAAACCACCAACAATAACCACGCCCACTGCAAAATATTGAAATATCGAAAGAGTTTCATTAAACAGATAATACCCTAACAACACAGACACAATAGCATGAGAATGCGCTAAAGGAATATTCACAGAAATATTACCAATATGAATTGTTTTGTAATATAGTACCAAAGTGAGTGCTCCAACAATACCCCCAACAATTATATAGATTAAGCTCTGGGCTCCTGGTAACACAATCTTACTATTAAACATAAAGAACAGAAACAAGAAAAATACAAGTACTATATGAACTGCAAAAGTGGTCAACAACACACCAACTCGATGAATAACCTTTTTCGTAAAGAAAGGATAAACACCATAACCAAAAGCACAAAGAAGTGCCAACCCAATGCTAAAAAGCTCCATATTACCTCTTTTTTACGACAAGTATGGCAGTATTTCTCTTAAATCTTTCTTTTTTATTTCAACATCGCACACAGATCGTAATTCATCAGAACCAGAATTAAAGGCAATTGAAAAACCAACCAATTTAGCTTTCTCAACATCATTATCATTATCTCCTACAGAAACAACCTCAGAAAGCAACACATTCTCTTTATCACATACTTCTTTGAGAAACTTAGCTTTACTTCCAAATCCAATCGGCCAATCAAATTCACCTGTGATAATCCCATTAGAAACCATTAAATTATTACTAAAAACATAGTCCACTCCCAACTCATCTCTTGCCCGCTCAACCAAATGTTTAGGACCTGAAGAAATAATCACAGTCTTGATACCGCGTTTCTTCAATTCAGAAAAAGTGTCCTTAACACCAAAAATATACTCAGTACTTGCCACTAAATCAAAATAAGGATCTGCGTTCTTGCCTTTCCACAATCTACCCACAACTTCCTTAACTAACTTAGCATAATCTGTTTTCAAATATTTCTCAGTCAACTCTTTTCCTTCCTCATACGTCCCTAAAGCTTTATGCAACCTAAGCCAGAAATTATTACCTTCAAACAACACACCATCCATATCAAAACAAACTAGTTTATACGTCAACCCAGCATCAACTCATCAACAGAAATATATTCAATATCTAATTCCTCATCAATTTCTTTAGGAATTTTAGAAGATATAAATTCATCAACTACAAAGATTTTTTTTACTTTGAACCATTTAGTAAAACACAACTCCGCCATAGAGCCACAACCTAAACCCATCACAACCAAAACATCGCTAACATCTAACATAGCTTCAATTTGATTTCTCCAAGTTCCACAATCTAACACTTCAGTACAAACAGAAGAATTTAAAAAATCAATTCCAAACTCAGTATCGTTCTTAGGAACCACCCCAATCACCTTACCAGTATGCTTACAAGCAACATACTCAGACAAGGATCCTTTGTGTGGAACAATCACAATCTCCTTACCAGATAAAGCACTAATCACTTTATCAACATTAGAATAAAATTCAGATTCAGATATACCTAGAACCTCTACTCGTTTGCCAACATTAACCGGAGCAGAAATTGCGATCTTCATAACAATAAACATAACCTAGAACTTTAAAAAATTAACTAATATCCATAATGTCCGTTTATAACCCTAACAGTCGGACCTTGGGTAACATGCAATTCCCTACTTTTGTTGAACTCTCCATCCAACTGCCAAACAGTCGGCTTAGGAAAAACAATACGAGTATCTTGCGTAAGACGGTTATCCAAAACATCGGGAGGAAAAGAAGCATCACTAAAAGGTTGCATAATCTCCTTACCTGCACGAATTCTAGGAATATTTGGCACCAAACTCGCAGGATTAAAATCCGCACCTGCAACACAAACATGAAATCCGCCACCTTGACCTGCATGATAAAGCGCATGAAAACCTAGACCCACATCACTAAACGCACCACACAAAACTCCAAGATAATCCTTCTCAACCGCCGGCTCACCATCTACACTAACAGAAGCACGAGTAGAGCTACGCAAAAACTTCAAGAACTTACCAGCTCGCCCAAAAGTCGCAGCATAAAGAATACTTGAACCAACTCCCCTCAAAACAAACAAAGCACCATACAAAGGAGAAGACTTCCCACTTTTCATCCATTCATCCGATGTAGGAATGCCGGCCTTACTATAATATGAAGCTAACAAATTAACAGGAAAACCAAAACCAACCAATCCACCATAACGCAACTTATCTCCATCATCAACACACAACAAATCTAAGTTAAAAGTTGAAACAGGCTTGGCACCACTAGCAACCTCACATAAAGCATCAAGGTTTGCAAAAGGATCCCTGCCCTTAATGCCACAATTTTTCTTAGTAGTAGTCATAGTACCACCACCTAAGAAAGTCACATAAGGAGTTTCATCTCCCCAAACATTAACAATCTCCGTATTTGTTAAAGTACTAACCCCATCTCCACCAAGCAGTGCAATGACTAAATCATCAACAGAACTAACATCATCACGTAAAACAGTTAATGCGCCGTTCAACTGATCAGTAGAACCAACTACAGATAAATTTGGATTCTCATCCTCTAACATTCTTAAGACCTGAGAACACTCACCATTATCCCTCATCTTCACAGGATCATAGTGCAGAATAATTCCACCGCCAAGCTCTCCAACTTGTTGAGCCAAAGACTCAACCCTCATCAAATTACCAAGTAGTTCTTTAACTAATCCATTCGAATGCAAACTTCCAACAACATACGGCCTCATACCTCAACCAGAAAAAAAGCACATTATAAAGCTTTCGCAAGTATACATTTAGAAGTAGTTAAAAAGAAGAAAAAAGTAAAGGCTCAATCGCCTTTAAAGGTAGAAGCAATATGTAATTCCTTAAGTTGATCATCACCAACATCAGCAGGACTACCATCCATAGGACAATGCGCATTCTTGTTTTTAGGAAAAGCAATTACTTCTCTTATGTCTGTTAATCCACAAGCTAATGCTACAACCCTATCGAAGCCAATACCCATTCCACCGTGAGGAGGAGCGCCGTATCTAAATGCTTCCAACAAGAATCCAAATTTGTTTTCCGCTTCATCCTCAGTTAGTCCAATAGTTTTCATTATTTTCTTCTGAAGATCAGGATCAGTAATTCTTAAAGAACCAGAAGCTAGTTCAACACCGTTAAGAACCATATCGTACTGAGTACAAAGAACCTTACCAGGATCTGAATCTAGCAACTCAATGCATTCTTCTTTAGGTTGACAAAACAAATGATGACATGCATCCCACTTGTCAGAATCTTCATTCCATTCAAACAATGGAAAATCAGTAATCCAACAAAACTTAAACGTTTTTGGATCATACAAATTTAATTCTGCACCCAGATGATTTCGCAATCTAGACAATGCATCATTAACAACAGTCCATTTATCAGCAACGAAAAACAAAGTACTTCCATTCTTAGCACCAGTTTTTTCAACAATTGCTTTTTTCTCATCATCAGATAAGAACTTTGCAAAACCGCCATCAAGACTACCTTCAACAACTTTCAAAGCAGCCAAACCTTTTGCACCATGCCTTTTAGCAATAGCTTCTAAAGCTTCAACTTCCTTTCTCGAAAATTCTTTTTCAGGATTTATGCATTTAACAATTCCGTTTCCTGCAACAATCTTCTTAAACAAATCAAATCCACTCTCTTTAAACACATCAGACAAGTCATAAAGAAACAAGTCAAATCTAATATCAGGTTTATCAATACCATATTTACCCATTGATTCATAGTATGGAATTTTTAAGAACGGAGTTTCTAATTCATAATTCAAAGTTTCTTTAAAGATGCTTTTCATGATCCCCTCTCCAGTCTCAAACAAATCATCTAAAGACGGAAAAGTCATTTCCAAATCTATTTGAGTATGCTCGGGCTGACGATCTGCTCTCAAGTCTTCATCCCTACAACAAATTGGAAATTGAAAATACCTATCAAAACCACTAACCATCAATATTTGTTTATACAGTTGCGGTGATTGAGGTAAAGCATAAAACTTACTTGGATTAACTCTAGATGGAACAATATAATCTCTCGCACCTTCAGGAGTTGCTCTAACCAAAACTGGCGTTTGTATTTCTAAAAATTGTTTAGAATTCAAAAACTGTCTTGCAGCAAACATTGCTTTACTTCTCAACGCAATTCTGCTTTGCATAATCGGCCTTCTCAAATCTAAAAATCTATACTTTAATCTAGTATCATCTGTTGCATTAGTTTCATCTTCAACGGCCATTGGCAAAATTGCAGATTTATTAATAACAGCAAACTTAGAAACTTTAACTTCAATTGTACCTGTAGCTAAAACCGCATTAGGTTTATCTTTTTTTTCTACAACCCCACGCACTTCAACAACATCTTCTTTTCTTAAATCATTAGCAACATCAAAATCAGAATTATCAGGATTTACTATAACTTGAGTTACACCATAGCGATCACGAATATCCACAAAAACTAATCCACCCAAATTTCTAGTATTATTTACCCAGCCCTGCAGACAAACTTCTTTGCCACAGTCATCTTCTCTTAATTCCCCGCATGTATGTGTTCGTTTCATAGTGAAGGCCGCTGAAGCTACCAAATTTATAAACCTTTTGAGATCCAGATCGGAGAAACCACTAAGTTATATAAATAGAAAAAAAGATACCCAACCACCATGTTTAAGATAACCTCAGAAGACAACGAAACAGGTGCCAGAACAGGCCAATTACATACAGCTCACGGCATAGCTCAAACTCCATTTTTAATGCCAGTAGCTACGAAGATGACTGTGAAGTATCTGACTCAAACTGAACTTCTAAACATGGGTGTCGAATCAATAATTTCAAACTCTATGATCCTAACCATGGCCCCAGGTGTTGAACACATCAAAGAAATGGGAGGCATACATAAATTCATGAACTTTAACAAATGTATATTCACAGATAGTGGGGGCTTTCAAATGCAAAGTCCAAAATTATTTTTATCAATAAGCGACAGAGGTGTTCACTTCAGAGATCCTTTCTCCGGAAAGAAAACATTTCTAACACCAGAAGCAGTCATGAAAAACGAAATAGAAATTGGAGCAGATGTTGCAATGTGTTTAGATCAAATGCCACACACCACTCAAGGTCAAGAAGACTGGATTCAAGCAACAAAAAGAACTCACGCATGGGCAGAAAGATGCAAAAGCGCGCATCGACTTCTCGAATACAACTACGGAGAAAAACAAATGCTTTTCGGCATTGCTCAAGGAGGATTAGATAAAAAATTAAGAATAAAATCCGCAGAGTTCATAGAAAAATTAAACTTTGATGGCGTCGCCATGGGAGGATTATGTTTAGGAGAATCAAAAGAAGCAATGTTCAAAGCCGTTGATTATCAAGTCCCAGTTTTTAATAAAGAAAAAGCAAGATACTTAATGGGTGTCGGAAGCCCAGAAGATATTTTAGAAGCAGTATCAAAAGGCGTAGATTGTTTTGATTCTATTTATCCAACACAAAACGCAAGACACTGTAATATTTTAACATCAAAAGGAACAATAAAAATTGATAGAGGAAAATATGCAAAAGATACTAAACCTCTAGACGAAAATTGTGATTGTGAAGTTTGCAAAACATATTCAAGAGCATACTTGTATCATTTAATTAGAATGAAAGAAAAAAGCGTATTAAGACATCTTAGTTACCATAATGTCTACTTCACCCAGAAACTTTTACAAAAAATAAGAGTGGCAATTAAAGAAAATAGATTCAAAGAGTACAAAGACGAATTCTTGTCTAGTCAGACACCATAACACCAAAATGACCTGAGAGTACAGAATAAACGACTCTCGGAAAGTTGAATGAGATAAAACACCACTCGCAAATAACAACAAAACAGAAAGCTTTATAAATGAAAAACTATTTTCCTGTACTCCAGAGCGTCTAGGAAGTCCTAGACACAACAACAGCAAAGGGGGGCACTTTGGTAAATGGGAAGCAAAGGTAATCTAGCTGATAGAGTAAACGTTTTGATAGTGGAACACAGCAGATTAGCAAGAGCCGTTCTAGAAAAATCTATTCTTACAAATGGAGAATTAGCTAACAGATGTATCGTTGAATCAACCGGTTCATACGAAGCGGCCTCAACCGTTCTTTCTACAACTATGCCTGATGTCATCATTACAGATATTGCTTTAGGAGATGAAGCCGAAGAAGGTGTAAATCCACTACTAGATGAAATTCTAAGAATGTCAAACGCTACAGGATATAACCCTCAAATAATTATTGCAACACCTAACAAAGATGCTACAGCAGTTACACGAGCAACAGACTTAGGATTAGATGTTCGCGGCTACGCATTCAGAACTAAATTAGATTCCAGAACTGCAGAAGATTTGGCTAAAAAAGTTGAAGGAACAAAAGACAGATCGTCACTTAAAGGATTTATAGAAGGAAGAAAGAATTTTCCCCCTCGCGAAGGTAGGAAAAAACCTGGTTTTTATGATACTAGTGTCGAAGCATTTGATGCAATCGTTCGCAGAGCAGTTCAAACTGCAAGCGACGATCGAATGACACGAAACATCTCAATCATCACTTCATCCAAACATCAAACAGAAAAAACTATAGGTCTGGCATATCCAGGAATGTTGGGACAATCAATAATCGAGAGAATACTAGCCGCTTCAGACCCCTCATTAAAACTTGTCGTATTACCACATTCACCAGAAG
The DNA here is from genome assembly GCA_018646625.1 of Candidatus Woesearchaeota archaeon. Taxonomy (GTDB): domain Archaea; phylum Nanobdellota; class Nanobdellia; order Woesearchaeales; family JABGUJ01; genus JABGUJ01. Next base: position 80,995 of record JABGUJ010000001.1, read on the forward strand.
GCAGAGCAGAAATTGAATCTATAGTTGAAAGAGATCCACGAGTATACATTTGTCAAGCAACAGATGTAAGAAGAGACGAAAGAAATAAACTAGAAAGAAGATTAAAAGACTCAAGAGGACCTCGTGCAAGAAGAGAGACCGAAGCAACCCTTCTGAGAATTCAAAAGAGAGGAGAAAGCGCATTAGAAGAATATTTTGATCCTAGAAAGAGAGTTACAAGCGGCAGAATATTTGATGCAGATAGAATATTCTTACACATAATTGCAGCAGGTTCTGGTTTTAATCCCGCAACACTAGCAGCAGAAAAAGTGCATCTGGCATTATATGAAAAAGAGCTACCAATATTTACCGACGTAGTAGAAAGATTTCTTCCTTGGTACAAAAGAGCACAAACCGAAAAATGGAAATCACAAGGAAAGGCCTTACCAGGAGATTTCGGATACATGTTATGGCAAACCAACCCTATTGAATTTGCATTGGCTCATGCAATGAAAGCAGGTTTTAATCCATCACTTCTATATGGTCAGACTCTTGTTGATACAATGAGAGCGAAAAGAGTAATAAGAGACCAATACAATACAATGTTAACAAATCTAGAAAACAGAACTGTAAAAGGTAGAAAAAGAAAGACAAAATTAAACCCGAAAGAAAAAGAAGCATTAGCAAGAGGACCTATCAATGAATATCAGGTAGTTCTCCCTTGCACCATCGGACCACACGGTGGACAAGATATGATGATCCCATTCAAAAATGTATACATAACATTTGATGATAAATCCATTCCGTTCTATGATACACCATTATCAAGCAGAGTAGCGAAAGATGCCATTCATGAAGATCTAAGAGTTAATTGGGTAAAAAATGTTCTTCAACAACATGGATATTCAACAAGCCTACCTGCACAAGGAACTCTTGAGACTGTTGCAGCAATATTATCAAATTATTCATCCCGTGTTGCGATGATGGGTTACAGAACTGTAGAAGGACATAGCCTATTCACAAATGGATTATTCCAAACTAACGGGGATGCATTGATCATGGCACCAGATGATAGCAGTATAGAATTAACACCTTCGGAGTTGAATGCTTATAAGAAATCATTACAAAAACACGAAAGATGGCAAAGAGACCCTCGAAGATACATAAACGAAACACGAGGAAGAAGATAGCCACTCGAGTGTCGTTATAAAATTAGAAAAGCACAGAAAAAAGACAAAACAAAATGGCCGAAAAAATCCTAGAAAACATCGGACTGAGCAAGAATGAGTCGAAGATATATCTCTCGTTACTTAAGACAGGCGCAGCTCCAGCTGGGAGAATATCGGAAACATCTGGCGTTCACAGAACCAACGTTTACGACGCCATGGAGAGATTAATCACTAAAGGTCTTGTTTCTTATGTTCTAAAAGATGACGTAAAAGTATTCTCCGCATCAGATCCAAAAAGTTTGTTAGGAATATTAAAAGAAAAAGAAGAAATGCTCCAAACCATTTTACCAAATCTGGCTCTGAATCACCAATTAGGACAGATGAAAACAAAAGTTCAAACTTTTGAAGGTATTAGCCCATTCAAAACATTATTTTACGATTTGCTTCGTTACAAAAAACCAATTTTTGTATACGGTATTCCGTCGTTCGTTCCAGATAAAGTAAAGAATTTTATTGCTCATTTCCATAAAGAAAGAGAAGAGAAAGGCATTCCTATGAAGCACATCTACAACTTCGGTGCTCAAGACAGAATAAAATATCTAAATAGTCTTTCCAATACTGAAGCAAAATATCTACCTAAAGAATATGACAGCCCAGTATCCACATTTATTTGCGGTGACGAAGTACTTCTAACTATGTGGTCATTAGAACCAATCTTAGTAATCAGAGTATTAAACAAAAACCTAGCAGAGTCCTATAATAAGTACTTTGAGCTCCTTTGGCAGCTATCAAGCAAGTAAATCTAATTCTAAAACTAAATGTTGTTCTATCATAGACAGCTACAAGTTAAATACTCAGAAAACATAATAGTAGTAAGGGGTGGAAAATGAAAACAATAATTTTGAATAATCCCATAATCTGGAGCTTTAAGCCGCTCTCCAGCACAGAGATAATTGGCGAACGAAGTAAAACAAATAGACTGTTTGCCAGACCAGAGAGTATATTTAGTAAAGAATGATAGAAAGTTTCAGAAAAAAGGAGTAAATGCACACCAAGAATTCTCTAGTTTTCACTATAAAACGCAAGTTAAAACCGTTAATTGCGAAAAGAAGCCGTAATTGACCTTAGAATATGAAAAAAAAACAATAAGAAGCCCTAAAAAGGAAAATAAGGGTGTTGTTTTGATCTAGACAACCAAGCTTTATATATCAACTAAAAACCAACTACATTGTTGCAATTGAGCCAAACCGACAGAATTCACGAATTCTGTTGTTTACAACTCGGTTACAACTCTATTTTCCCCAAAAAATGCGTTGCTCTACCATAGACAACGCATTTTATATTCATTAAGTCAAGGGCGTGGTTAGCCTCAAAAAAAGCAGAAACTTACAAAATGAAATCAATAAGAATTCAGAAAGAAGAGGCACTAGTAAATGTTGTTGAGGAAGAAATAAATCTACCTACAGAAATAACACTAGAGCCAAAAATAAAAAACAGAGATTAAAGAAAATTTAGCTTTTTCTTTCCAATAGGGCAACCCTACGTCCAGAACATAACTTCTCAAATCTTAAAGCATCATTCTTAGTCCCAACAATACTATCATAATGCATAGGCACCACAACTTTAGGATCGATTATTTCAACAGCCTCAGCAGCTTCTTCAGCAGTCATAACATATTTTCCAGAAACAGGCAATAGTGCAACGTCAACTTCACCTAATTTACCCATTTCAGGTATTAAATCCGTATCACCTGCATGATAAATTCTTCTACCTCCAATAGTTATAACATAACCAACCCAATTTTTATTTTGCGTATGAAAATCTTTGTTTGTATTGTATGCAGACACGGCTTCAACATTAACACCTTCCACATCAATTGCATCTCCAACAGCCATCAACTGCAAGTCAACATCTTCATACTTTTCTAAGAAATCATTAAACTTATCCGCACAATCTTCAGGCGCAATAATCGTTGTTCCATTCTTCATAACCTTGCGCATATCTTCAATACTAAGATGATCAAAATGTTCGTGAGTTACAAGAATTAAATCCGCACCCGCCAAGCCTTCAGAAATTTCAAAAGGATCAATATAAACCACTATATTTTTATCAAGAATCTGAAAAGACGCATGTCCTAACCAACTAATTCCACTTAACAAATCATCAGCCATCTTATCACCTGGTTATATTTTTTAACTCTCTCCACCAATCATTAGGATCAACTTCTTCAATCATCTTCAACAGCTTTTTACCATTCTCTGTTTTAATAACTTTCCAGATATTATCTATCCAATTTTGCGCATCCTCATGCCCAATCTTAATCAACTCTCTAGCACTTAACGCATTATCAAGAAGATCTGCATCCCTTGCAACATTAGCTTCTTTGGTTTCACGAGCCATCAATTCATCCATAAACGCAGATAATTCAGAACCCATCTCGCCCAACGCACCAAATTGATCAGCATAAACTTTTTTTTCAGCGGCCTTAAAATCAATATATTTCTGACCAACTTTGTGAAGATCATTCAATCTCGCCTCACAACTATCATGAAACAAAGACATCACCACAGATTTATAACAATCCGCATCCTCTAATTTCGCAAGAAAGTAAGCAATCATCGCCGATCGTTGACTGTGCTCCGCAACACTTTCAGGATCTTTAACATTGATAACCCAATAACCACTTCGTTTAACTCTTTGCAAATTACCAAGCTCGTACAAAAATTTAGTTAATTCTTTCACCTTAGTCACCTAGATTTTATCCTTTAACTTCAACTCAAGAACCAAATCTTCTAATTTTTTAAGATCATACTTAATCGAATCAAATTTTCGTCTCAACTCACCATTACGAAAATCAAATTGCATAAGATTTTCATAGATCATAGCAACAACATCTCTTATCTCAACTGATTCAGAATATTGTTCATTAATTGCTTTGTTAATAGCACGACGAACCAACTCGCCTGTTAAATCACACAAACCCAACAAATAATTTTCCATGTAAACATTAGCATCCTTATACTCGAGTATTCGTTTATTCTTTACAAACTCAAGATAAGCTAATGCTTCAACATATTCTTGTTCCGCAACTTTTATAGAACCAGAATAGTACAGAGCCGGCCACCCTTTTGTAAATTCAACAACATCCGCCAACGCCTTCTTAATCTCATCTTTTAATTTTTCAGCTTTATGAATTTCATCTCTATGTACAGAATTAATAAGTTGTTTAGATAACTTAACAACATCTCTAGACTTCTTAATCACATCATCTCTTTTTCTATCAAACTCATCCATATCTTTCTGAATTTGAGTAAAAGATTTTTCATCAAAAATTTTCGTAGTCATCTTTACCTCCGGGCAAAGCTACCTCAACACAATCACAGTCTGTTTATATACGTTTTCATAAGATTAATCAAAGATAAACGAAAGGTTTATATACAGTTTAAAGCACTTTTAAACAACATGGTGAGCACATTTAGAGGGATCATTGACTTCTTTGCGAGGTTAGGAATCTACGATGTCATTCTACCATTTCTACTTGTTTTCACAATTGTATTTGCAGCTCTAGAAAAAACAAAAGTATTCGGCATGGAAAAAATGCCTGATGGTAATGAGTACACCAAAAAGAATCTAAATTCAATGGTGGCTTTCGTTGTTGCATTTCTTGTAATTGCATCATCCAGAATTGTTGCAATAATTAATCAATCAATCGCACAAGTAGTTGTAATCTTAATCATAATGTTCTGCATCTTAATGGTATTAGGATTCTTCGCATATAGCGAAAAAGAAGAAGTTGTACTCTCGGGTACAATGAAAGGATTCTTTGTGATTGTTACAGTAGTTTCAATCGTCACAATATTTTTCAACGCAATAGGGTGGCTAGACCCCGTATTGTTTTACGTAATGAACAACTTAACTGGAAACGTTATTGGTTCAATCATACTCATTGCTGTGGTCGTTGGTTTCATGTACTACATAACCAAAAGCCCTGATAAATCAGAATAAAAGGATAGCAAGAGAAACATTTAAATAGGGACTTGGTATAGCATTATACACACAGGAAGCTATACCATTAGAATCCTGTACAAAAGGAGGTTTTCAATATGGCTCTAAATTTCGTCGATCTGGTTCAGACACTAGAAAGCTACGGAGTTCTTGATGTTTTAATACCATTTTTACTAATATTCACAATTGTCTTTGCAGTCTTGCAGAGAACACACATTCTCGGTAAGGCATCAGAAACTAAAAGATATAACGTGATCATTTCATTGGTTATGGCATTCGGTGTGGTTATTCCGCACGTAATCGGTGCATACCCTGCTGGATCTGATATCGTTGTAATAATCAACACAGCGCTTCCAAACGTTTCATTGGTAATAGTTGCTGCAATCATGGTTCTTTTAATGATTGGTGTTTTCGGTGGAGAACTTGCAGGACCCGCAACAGGCGGTATCGCATTAGTTTCATTCTTAATCGTCGCATACATATTTGCGGTAGCAGCAGGATGGTTCCAAAATGTACCAAGCTGGCTAAAATGGGCGGTGAACCCGGACACTCAAGCATTACTCGTAATCTTAATCGTGTTTGGATTAATTGTATGGTTCATCACTAAAGACGAAGAAAAGAAAGACGAGGAAGGCATACTTGCGTCTGCTGGCGATATGTTCAGCAAACTGTTCAAGAAGTAAGCCTTTTTTATTTATTTTTTTACAATGGCAACACCGTTAGATATGGGAATACTTCAACACGTGAAGATAGTGTTTCCCCTGCTAATGGTTTTTATTGTTGTTTTTGCAGGTTTAGAAAAAACTAAAGTTCTAGGTGAAGCTAACAGATCACTTAACGCAGTTCTATCTGTTTGTGTTTCAGCATTATTACTTTTATCTCCAAACATGCTTAAGGTGTTAACAGTAGTCACTCCGTGGTTTGTTTTTGCAATCATTGCAATAACATTCTTCATAGTAATCTTCCTGTTCGCAGGTTATACCATGGATGAACTCACTGCCGACATGACAGGTGAATGGGGCTTTGCTCAATGGTTTCTACTCGTAGTTTTCATCATATTCATAATAGGAGGTTTGTCAACAGTATATGGACAAACTATGCTTCCATGGTCTGGAGATGAAAACGTCGCACCCGGTGGACAATACGGAGAATTTATTGACGAGAACGGAACAAGATCTATTGCTCCAATGGACAGAGTACGAGCAGACCAAGCTAAAGGAGACTACTCAACAAACACGGGAGACTTCCAATCTAATGTTGGTAAAATTGTATTCCACCCAAAGATCCTTGGCGCAGTTCTAATTTTAATTATATTCTCATTCGCAATAAGAATGCTAGCTTCTTCAGAATAAAACAAATAGAACAAGTAAAAAAGAAAATAATAATTATGGTTTCTTAAGCGTAGCTTTCTGTCGAGCCAATCTAAGCTCTTTAGTGATATCAGAAAGTTCGTTAACGTTCTCAACAAAACCAGGCAACATCTTCGAAAAAACCTTTTCCATCGCCTTAACATCAGTACCTACTGTTTCGATAGTCTTGTTATACTCGCCAACTTTCTCAAGCAAAGCAGAATGTAATTTGTCAAAGTCTCCTTTCATAAGAGTAAACTTTTCTTCCAAAGCAATCATTCTTTGCTCAGTTTTTTCTTTCCAATCTACAATTCTTTTAACATTAGCTATAAGATCTTGCCATTTCTCATCAATAATCGACTCAGCCATCTCTTCCGTTCTAACATCTTGAGAATAAGGATCAGAAAACGCCGCAGTACCACCATACTGAGTACCATACGCATACCCTTGATCAGGATATTGTTGCTGTCCACCAGGCGGAGGAGGCGGAGGAACATTTGCTGGAGGAATTGGATTATCTACCATTTTATCACCTTTTTCTAGAGGAATCGGTTGAACCCCTCTTTTAACATCAACTTGATTCAAAGCATCATAAATTTCATGAACTTTAAATCCGTCTCTTTGCAAAGCTTGAACAATTTGATTGTTCGAATAGCCTTGAGATCTGAAGTGCATTACTTGCGAAGTCGGAAGTCCTTGTGGTTCAACCGCTTTAGTTGCATCATCGGGCCTCTCAAAAGCATCTTTAACCACTACCATCTTACTACCAAACTTAACACAATTTTTGAGCCAAGAGCTCAAAACCTATAATTCAAATAGCTACAGTGTTAATAAAGCTTTCTGATAAAAGAAGATTATCCGATAAGTATAAATATCATATAAACCGAATATAAACACAAAGAGAGGTGAATGCGTTCTATGGTTTTGCCAGATAAGCAGAACATTGTAATTGGTAGAAGCAAAGAAGATACTGCCAAGTACGGAACTAAAGGCACCGTTCTTCTAGGTAAACACTATATCGAAATGGACGATAAGTATGTCATACATGATGACGTATTTCTAGATGTTTCAGGAGCACACGTGGTATTTGTGTGCGGTAAAAGAGGTGGAGGTAAATCCTATACAATGGGAGTTATCGCTGAAGGATTCTCACTACTCGAACCAGAAATTAAAGACAATCTTGCAATTATCATGCTAGATACTATGGGCATTTATTGGTCTATGAGTCATCCAAATAAAAAAGAAAAAGATCTTCTCGAACCATACGGAATAGAGCCAAGAGGAATTAAAGTTCGAATATTCACACCCGAAAAATTCTACTACGAATACAAAAAGAAAGGAATACCCACAGACGACCCATTTACATTAGATCCTTCAACATTAAACGCAGATGATTGGTGCGCAGCATTCCACTTAGAAAAATACTCTCCAGAGGGGCTATTAATTTCAAAAATAACTACAGAGCTTCATGAAAAAGTAAAAAAATTCACTCTCGATGATTTAACAAAAGCAGTCAAAGAAGATAAAGAAACAGATAGAGAAACACAATCCGCAGTCGTTTCCATGTTTGAAACAGCAAAGGGGTGGGGAGTATTCTCTGATCACGCCACACCTTTAGAAGAACTTGCAAAAGGCGGACAAATTACTGTACTAGATGTTAGTTGCTATGCCACCATGCCTGGAGGCTGGGACGTAAAAGCATTAGTTATTGGAATCGTCGCACAACATCTCTTCGTACACAGAATGAAGATAAGAAAAGACGAAGAGTTCGACGACATTAAATATCGAGAACAATACTTTGCCAACGCAAGCGGCGTATCATTAAAGAAAAAAATGCCATTAGTTTGGTTAGTTATAGATGAAGCTCACGAATTTCTTCCAAAAGATGGAATTGTGGCATCCACTCAACCATTAGTAACAATAATGAGAGAAGGACGTCAACCAGGTATTTGTTTAATTATGGCAAGTCAACAGCCAGGAAAGATCCATACAGATGTTATGACTCAAAGCGACACAGTCATCGCGCACAGAATCACTGCAAGAATGGATGTTGAAGCTTTAAGTTTACTTGCACAAAGTTATATGAAAGAAGGATTATCAAGAGCAATGAATTTCTTACCAAGAGTTAAAGGCGCAGCAGTAGTTTTCGACGACGCTAATGAAAAGTTATATCAGATAAGAGTACGACCAAGATTCACATGGCACGGCGGAAGTTCACCTAGCGCATTAACTGATGATTAATTAAGCATTACTAGAAGAACGTTCACGAAGAATTTTTCTAACAGTTCTCTCAACTTGTTCATCAATATATTTCTCTTCTTGAATCTTAAGATTTAAAGAAATCATTTGCTCTTCAACTTGCTGTTTAATCATTCTAGAAACTTCATCTCTGGAAACATACTTGATTGGCTCCCACATTTGAACATATCTTTCAAGAACTTTAACATCTTGCGCCTTAGCACACGTTTGAAGATCTTTAATTATCAATTTAATATCAGATTTTATAGATTCAACTTCTTTCCAAACATCCTTAACTTGCTCTATAGAGGCCTTCATCTCATCACGAAGTTTCTTAGAAGAAGCAAGCATGTTACTATCAGTCACATTAAGCCGTTCACGAGCACTAACTTGCCGTTCCTCAATAATCCTAAGTCGACGACTCAAATTAGCAACATTTGTATTAATATCATTAAAATTTGGTTGAACAGCAGGAGTCGCGGGTTTATTTCCAAACAAACCACCTCCCGCAGGTTTTGGTTTCTCTTCAGGTTTACCAGCTTTTCCACCGCCACCTAAGAAACCTAGAAATCCAGAATCTTTCTTCTCGTTAGGAGCATCCGCCATGTTACTTATCACCTTAGACTAGCAAAAGACGCACTCTCGTGCAGATTTGCATGCCATTATTAGAGATACACATCAGTAAACTATATAAATACAGCTCATTTAATTTGGACTGAAATAGTCCTAGGACTAATATAAAGGTTATGTTAGTATTTTTGAGTAAATAACAACAAAAATACAAACGACTAAAACAATAATTACGTGAAAAAAGGGGTGTTTGCTTGCTCTTTGAAAAATCTAAAGAGGCTTTCAGTTACGAGTTAGTAAGAGAAGGCGATGATCGGATAGTAAAGATAAATTGCGATAGATATTCTAGAGCACCTAGTATCGAAGATGATTCTATCACCATGGCGAAAGCCGTAGAAATACTCACAGAAAATAAAGATGCAACTAAAGTAGTATTTCACCAAAAAAGAGATTATGAATACGATTACGATCAAACAGTTCTTCTAAAAGAGATTGGACAACTCAACAATCAGTTAGTAAAAGAAAAACACAGATTCAGCTACAACGCATTACAATACCAAGGAGCATATGCAAAAAACGCGGAACAAAGATTCAATGAAATCCAAACAATTATTTACCATCTTTTGAAAAGCGATCCAGTTGGCGCATACGTCGAACTAAGAAGAATATTACGACACCAAAGACTTATTCTTATGAAAATTGCCGACACAAGGGCAATACCATATCAAGAAAACTTTGTGCAAATAGTTACAGAGCTAATAAAAAGATTAGAAGCCACAAAATTAATCATTCTTGCAAAACCAATGATCAGCGGCATGCGAATTGGTAATCGAGATATATACAGAAATATCTTCAAACCAACAATAAAACCAGATTTTATGAACACAAAGTTAATGTCAACATACCCTGAAGATGGTGAAGAAATAGAAAGTTACAAAGTTGGAGAAACAGAAGTTACAGTATTCAAGCTTCCTTCAGATGTTAGAACTCTTTACCACATCAATCCCCCAGAGTTTAGACTTGACGAGGAGCAATACGAAATTCTGGATTTAGCTCGAAGAATTCTTGCAGAACACAAACCCACAAAAGAAGAATTTGTTAATCCTGAAAGAATGCGAAGAGTTTTCTTCAACGTAGGAAGAGATCTTTGCGAAGAACTTGCCAACTATAGAAATGTTAGAATGAGTGAAGAAGATTTAAATCTTATAACTAGAATTCTTATCAGATACACAATAGGATTTGGACTCATAGAAGTTTTGATGGAAGACGACGATATTCAAGACATATCTGTAAACAGCCCATATGGAACTACTCCAATATTCATAGTTCATGGCAAACATGATGATTGTATCACAAATATCATTCCAACAAGAACTGAAGCGGAATCTTGGGCAACAAAGTTAAGAATGATCTCCGGAAGACCATTAGATGAAGCAAACCCTATTCTCGACACAGAATTAGAACTTCCTGGCGCAAGCATAAGAACGTCCGTAATCACAGAACCTCTAGATCCAACAGGCTTAGCATTTTCATTCAGAAGACACAGAGCAAAACCATGGACTTTGCCTTTATTCATAAAAAACAAAATGATCTCACCTCTCGGTGCAGGTTTACTTAGTTTTCTAATCGACGGTACAAGAACGTTTTTCGTATGCGGTACACGAAGTTCTGGTAAGTCCTCGTTTTTAGGAGGCATGTTAATAGAAATCATGAGAAGATACAGAATAATCACTATTGAAGATACTATGGAACTTCCATTCACTCAAATGAAAGATTTAGGATTTAATATTGTAGCAATGAAAGTTGCATCTGCACTCTCAGAAGGTTCAGGAGAATTTACCGCCACTCAAGGTATTAGAAGTACATTAAGACTTGGAGACTCGTCATTGATTGTAGGCGAAGTACGGAGTAAAGAAGCAGTCGCATTATTTGAAGGAATGAGAGTTAGTGCAGGCGCAAATGTTGCAGGTGGTACGTTTCACTCAGACTCACCCTACGGTGTGTTTGACAGAGTTGTAAATGCAATTGGAATCCCCGCAACCTCATTCAAAGCACTAGATTTAGTTATTATCGCAAATCCAATTAAATCCGCAGACGGTCTTCATAAATTCCGAAGAGTCACTCAAATAACTGAAGTTAGAAAAGATTGGATAAAAGATCCTATGATGGAAGGCGGATTCCAAGATTTAATGAAGTATGATGCAAAAACCGATATGCTTCAACCAAGTGGTGCATTAATAGATGGCGATTCTGAAGTTATCAAAAGCATTGCAGCCAACATACCTGATTTTGTTGGGAACTGGGATGCCGTTTGGGAAAACATCGAATTAAGAGGAAAATTCAAACAAGCCATTGTAGAATATGCAGATAAAAGTGAAGATAAAGACGCACTAGAAGCACCATTTGTAATAAAATGTAACGATGCATTTCATTTAGCTACGGAAAAAGTTAAGAACAAAGTTGGAAAATTAGATTCTAAAGAAATATACAAAGAATGGGAAAGTTGGTTCACATTAGAAATAAAACGAAGACAAATGGAGATTCGCCAGAAGCTCGAAAAATAAAATGGCCGGTATCGATGAAAATGAGCTCAAAAACCTTCTTGCTAAATATAAAAACGAAATAGAGAATCAAACTCAGGAAGACGTTAAAGAAAACCCAGAAGTCAGAGAAGTATCCACAAGAGAATATACAGAGTTCAAGAATGAATACATTCCAAAGCATTTAAGCTGGTACGAGAAAGCATGTAACAAAACAGAAAAGATTATACAAATACATCCTGACGCTAAAAAACTTGCAAAACTTAAAATTTCTATTGAAGCATCTCATCTAGACGTAACTCCAGTAGGGGTTGCAAGTTTTGGTTTAATGGCCCCACTAGCCGTCGCAGGTATTGGTGCAATAGTCAGTCTACTGCTATTAGATTCATTATTCTTTGCAATGGTATTCTTAATACTGGGTGCCAGCCTTATAGGTCCACTTAACGGTGCACCGCACTTCATTGCCACTTCTTGGCGTATGAAAGCAAGTAACCAAATGGTTCTTTGCGTTTTTTACATTGTAACATTTATGCGTCACACATCTAACTTAGAAGGCGCAATAAGATTTGCATCAGATCACCTTAGTCCTCCATTATCTCTAGATCTTAGAAGAGTTATCTGGAATGTTGAAACAGAAAAATGTGAGTCCATAAAAGAATCTCTGGATGCATACTTAGAAAGTTGGAAAGACTACAACATGGAATTTGTTGAAGCTTTACACTTAATAGAATCATCATTATTTGAAACATCAGAACAACGAAGAGTAGCATTACTAGAAAAATCACTCGACGTCATTCTTTCTGAAACATATGAGAAAATGTTGCATTATGCTCACAGCCTAAAAGGACCTCTAACCATGCTTAACATGCTTGGTGTCGTTCTGCCAGTTATGGGATTAGTAATCTTACCGCTTTTGGTAAGTTTTATGGAAGGAGTAGCCTGGTATCACATTGCAACACTTTATGATTTCTTCCTACCATTAGGTGTGTTCTATCTAGGTAGAAAAATTCTACAATCTAGACCATCAGGATACGGAGACACAGACATTTCCAACAACCCCGATGTTAAAAAATACAAAAACATTGTTATGAAATTTGGAAAAACGGAGTACTTAGTACCTCCACTATATCTTTCAATATTCATTGGCGCAACTTTGATTTTTCTTGGCCTGACGCCATTAATAATTCATGTACTAACTGCCACCGACACACCACCATTTGGATGGGATGTAGGCATAGGTAAAGAAAATGACGGAGATTATCCATTCTGGTTAATAGAATACAAAGAAAGCTTAAAACAAGTAGATGCTGACGGAAATCCTATAATCCACGGCCCTTTTGGAATTGGTGCCTCACTTATTAGTGTACTCATACCGTTAGGTTTGGGCATTAGCATAGGATTCTATAATAAATTTCGAACTCAAAACATCATAAAAATACGAAGCGCCGCAAAACAGCTAGAAAGAGAATTCTCGGCAGCATTATTCCAACTAGGAAACAGATTAGGTGACGGATTACCTGCAGAAATTGCCTTCCAAAGAGTAGCGGAAACCATGAAAGACAGCACATCAGGAAGATTCTTCAAACTAGTATCATCTAACATTGCAAGATTAGGAATGAGTGTTGAACAATCCATCTTTGATCCAGAACATGGCGCACTAATACACTTCCCTTCCAATATGATTGAGAGTTCTATGAAAGTATTAACCGAGTCTTCTAAGAAAGGACCATTAATTGCAGCTGAAGCGCTAATCAACGTTTCAAGATACATTAAAGAGATGCATAAAGTTGACGAAAGACTAAAAGACTTAATGGCAGACATTGTTGGAAGCATGAATTCTCAGATTAAGTTTTTGACTCCAGCAATTTCAGGAATTGTTATAGGAATTACTGCCATGGTTACCACAATCATCGGTAAGTTAGGTAAAAATATTAAAGCAATCCAAGCCAAAACAATCGAAGCGGGATCTTCTGCCGCAGGTGCCGACGGCCTTGCAGGATTATTTGGAGACGGTATGCCAACATTCCACTTCCAAGTCATAGTAGGTTTATACGTTATATTGCTAGTACTTATTCTAACTACTATTGTTAACGGTATTGAGAATGGTTCTGATTCATTAAATGAAAAATATTTGATCGGAGTAAATCTAATCGGGGCCAGCATAAAATATTCTATAATATCCATATGTGTAATGGCGCTCTTCCAAATAATAGCTGGAGCAATACTACTAAAAACAACAATGTAAGAATCTAACTACATTTTACCATAACAACTCAAACAGATGTAAGAATCGCCTTCCCACTTAACCCCATTTATCTTATTGGTAGTTGTATGACACTTTTCACATTCAAATAAATGAGGGTCTTTAGAAAATTTAAATTCCTTTACAGAAACAGTTTTCTCAGAAAAATCTCCCAATGTAGTTGGAGCAGAATCAACAGCATCTTTCCTTAAAAGATATTTACACAATTCACCTTTATGAGCAAAATGCCATACCTTTTGTTCACCCATCTTAGGTGTAACTTCAGCATCACAATGCGGACAAAAGAATTTTGAGTTTCGAGCTTCAGTTTTATCCAACTTATCGATGTTGTATCTCACACCTGCAGAATCCACTGCACAGAACAGCTCTCTTGTCTTCATAGATAGGAAACAACCATCTAGATTTATATAGTTTTCCAGCCTCATTAGCTACAAATCCAAAAAGGAGGGATGAAATATGACACCAATAGAAATTCTAGCATTAATTGTTGCCGTAATAACACTAATTAAAATGGTATTTTTCTTAATAAAGCCTGACAGCTTGCTAAAAACTGCAGAGTCTATATTCAAATGCAAAGCGCTACCGTTTCTGTATCTAATTGCAGCAATAATCATAGGATACTTTGTATTTATGGAACTAACAATCGTACAAGTATTTGCAGCAATGTTCTTTCTGATTCCATTAATAGGAATGGGACTTGCTTCATTCCCAAAACAAACTCTTGCGCTTAGCAAAGAAGTTGTAAAACATAGAGAAAAGATTTGGTACGCATTTATTATCTGGACAGGATTAGCAATCTGGACACTTGTAGTTCTATTCGCATAGAGCTATCTTTTTCTTTTTTATTTTATTATTAAGAAAAAAAGTGGGACGAGGGGGATTTGAACCCCCAACACCTACGTCTTCAGCGTAGTGCTCTCCCAGATTGAGCTATCGTCCCAGGAAAATAAAAAAATGAAAATTAATTAACTTCTTCTTCCTTCACTTCAGGAATCTCAAGTTCGTCTTCTTCCGTCTCATCATCAGCTTGAGGAGCAGGAGAACTTTCAGCAGCGGGTGCTTGTCCAGCAGATACTACTTCTAGCTCACCAAACTTTCCAGTTGATAACTGAAGTTCGCCTTGCCATTCGCTAACGTAACCATTCTTAACTTGAACAGTACTTCCAACATTAACTTGGTCAACTTGTTCGTTCCATAAAGTCAAAGTGATTTGACCGGAAGCGTCTTTTGCTTTAGCATTGCAAACTCTGCCTGCTTTGCCAAACTTGTTGAATTCTCTAGGTTCAGACTTTTCGATAATCTCAACCACAAGATCAACCTTACCTTGTTTTGCTTGTAAATCTGAAATTGCCATTTTTAACCTCTCATATTATATTCAAACTCGAGAATCAAGATTTATTATATAAAGCTTTCTAAGCAAAAATAATCCCAGAAACCTTAAATTTCATAGTTTAGAGCGCGGATTGTCAATATTCTTAATAGCTTTGTTGATGTCCTCGTCGGACCAACCTTCGCCACCCAACACGCCCCTAACTTGTTTCTCAGTATAACCATGATTTGCAGCTTCATGAATCCAAGTTTGAATCTTTTCAAATTTCCCATTATGCTCTACAGGATCAACTACATGTTTTGAATGAAAGAAAATAACTAAACCAACTGCCGCCCCGGTTAAAATCACAGCAATAACAGCGATTAAAACCATAGGAGGTACCGCAGAAAACAAACCAGGAGTCTCAACTAGAGGCTCAATTTCTTCTTCAGCGCCTTCTTCAAGAATCTCATCTTCAAAACCCGCCGCATACTTCAAATTAAATATTTCTTTATCTTCATCATCTGATTTATAATTATCATTACTATAATGCTGTGCCAATAAGACTTTCTCATCTTCTTCCAAGGCGCCCTCCACACAACAAGTTAAATCACCTAAAATGGCATCACTCGTATCTATTTGACCCATAAACTTACCACAGTATTTATCTTTAAACTCATCTACACACAAAACATTCCCGCCAGCCTCAAGATATTTTGAAGGCAGAATATAATATTTATCTCCAGCCCTACCAGACATTAAGTTTTCAAAAGAATAATCTTCAACAAAATCACCCAAGGCATCAGAACTAACAAATGAAACTATGAAGTCTTCTTCATCTTGCCCAGTACAAAAATAGGCGTCATACGTAGTCATAGATATGTCACTCCCGCTTTTACTAATACCATACGAATAAGATATCTCATCATCAACTTTAACTATCACACACATACTCGCTCCATCTGCTAAAAAATTATACATAGCAGAGTTTCTCGCTAAGTACATCACAGAATCACCTAAAAACTCAGAACTTACTCCCTCATTAACGGCGTAACCAGTAATTCTGTTCATATCACCAAAAGAAACAAAAATCGAATAACCTAGTACAACTAGTACACCCACTATTGCAAATAATTCTAACCTCTTTTTCATGGTAAGCTATTAAATTCAATCTCTTTGTTGAAAAGATCACGTAAATAACCTTTCAACTTGTCCACAGGGACTCTTTTCTGTTCACCGCTATCCCTGTCACGAATAGTAACGTCTTTGTTTTCTAAGGAATCATAATCTACAGTCAAACAAAACGGAGTTCCAACCGAATTCTGACGTAAATATCGTCTTCCAATCGCTCCCGATTCATCATACTGAGCAATAAACTCAGAACTCAAATCTAAGTAGATATCTGACGCTATTTTAATCAATTCTGGCTTCTTCATTAACGGAAAAACCGCAACATTAATTGGAGCCAAAGAATAAGGAATTTCAAAAGTTGTCTTACCTTCATCTTTTTCCTTTTTGCTATAAAAAATATCTAACAATGCAAAAGTTGGTCTATCGCTTCCAAAAGCAATCTCCAAAACATGAGGCACTTTCTTTTCATTATTCTCATCACGAGCCATAAGCTCTTGACCAGAAAACTTTGCATGCTGAGTAAGGTCATAGTCAGTTCTATCATGCACACCACAACACTCAACCCACCCAAATGAATTCAAATTAATCTCAACATCCCATGCATCATCAGCATAAAATGCCATTTCGTCAGGATGGTGTTGTCTCAACCGGATTCTTTCCTCAGGAATTCCCATTGCCACAAAAAGTTCATAAGCCAATGCTAAAGTCCAAGAATAAGCTTGATTTTTCAAAATCTTGTTCTGTATAGCATCCGCCAAAGAAAGTTTAGGAATTTTGTCTCCTTTTTCTTGAGACTTATGATCCCAGAGAGGAAGTTTCATTTCCTTAACCATCTCAAACTTTGGAAAATTATTTTTCTGATTATCAAATATAAACAACTGACCTTCGGCTTGTGTGAATTCCCTACCCCTCAACACATGTTGTCTTGGACTAATTTCATTTCTAAACGCTTTTCCAATCTGAAAAACACCAAAAGGAAACTTATCTCTAAAAAAATTACAATACCTAGGAAATGGAAGATAAGTTGTAGTCGCAGTCTCAGGTCGATTATACGCTTCAGTATCTACACCAATCGTAGTACGCATCATCAAAGAATGATTCAATATTTCAGGAATCAATTTCTTACCGTTCGGCGCAAGTAATCCTTTTTCCCTAATTACGCCTAACAACTTTTCATCAGAAAAACCTGCTATGTTAATACCAGGACAGTTTTCTTCAATCAAAGTATCAACTCTATACGCAGCACCATCTTCTGCTTTGATCAATGGATCAGTAAACCCACCTAAATGTCCAGATGCTTCCCAAACCTTTGAAGGCATCACAACAGGACACTCTACCTCATAAAAAGAATATTTTCTAAACACAGATCTAATAGCATTCTCAACTCTATTTTTTAGAAGTTTACCCAAGGGGCCATAAGTATAAAATCCAGATATACCCCCGTAAATCTCGGGTTCGGGACCATAAATAAATCCTTTTTCCTGTACAAACGATATAAGTTCCTTCAATTCTGCTTTCTCTGCCATAATACACACCCTTCACAAAGTTAATAATAAATCTCTAGCCATAAATACGGCACGAATAGTAGTTTTTTTAGTGTTTTGGTTATAAATGTTTTTCCTTTATACTGCACTAATCCACCAGATTTCTAAGATAATCTTTCTTAAGCTTAAATCCTTTCTTTTTTGCAATACGAGCTATAGCTTTATCGAACTTGCTACCGTACTGAGCACCTTGCTTCTTACGCCAAGCAAACTCATGCGACAAACCTTCTAATTCGGCAATTTCTCTTAAAACTATTTTCTTAAATTTATCATTGATTTTATGATCAGATGATATTTTCATTGCAGATTTTATAACATCTTCATCCAAAAAAGGCAACCTAAAATCAATGTCAGCCGCATTTGCAATTGAAACATCACGAAGAATATCTCTTTGCCACATCATCTTCAACCCATTCCAACATTCATCATCTACATCATTAGCTTCAGAATGTCTTTGATAACCTGCAAAGATTTCTTCACTACCCAACCCAGAAAAGAACACAGAATCGTCTGCCAATTTCTTCGCCGCCAATATAACAGCTCCAACACCAACCTTCACAAAGAAGTCTATTCCAAATTCTTTTGGTTTTGGTAAAATTTTAACAACTTCTTCAATTATTTTTTCAGCTTCAGATTCGTTATAGATCTTTTCAACATAATTTAAATCCAAATCTTTAGCAACTTTTCTTGAATAAATTATGTCCGGAGGAATCGCCATATTCTTATCAGAAAAACCAACAGTATAACAAGTAAAATTTGCATTTTTATTTTTACACACTTGAGCAATAAAAGAAGAATCAACACCACCTGAAAAAAAGATACCGAAATGATGTTCAGGAATTCGTTTTTCTATTGCACTTACAAGTACTTTTCTTAATTCAACTTTAGCACCATCATAATCAACGAAACCTGCATGAGCTGCCTTGATGCCGCCTATATATTCAAACCACTTAGATTCATCACCTAAGGCACCTTTAACACTCAAATCAATGAATTTCGACATTATAGACCCTCTACTATCACTCAAACTATTAGTTAATATAAAAAGCTTACCCAAAGAAAGACAAAGATTTAAATAAACAAATAACCATTATGATAATCAGAATTGTATAGTCCGGGGGGGTAAAAATGCAAAGTATCAAAATAGAGAGAGGTAAGGCTAAAACCTCAAAAAAACCAAAAATTCTGGTGGTTGATGATGAACCACACATCGTAAATATGATCAAACTTGCAGTAGAAGATAAGTTTGAAGTAATTGAAGCATATTCTGCACTAGAGGCAATAAAGAAAGCAAGAATAGAGAAACCAGATTTGATTACTGTAGATGTGATGATGCCAAACACAGATGGACTAACTCTTTGCAAAAAGTTTAGAAAAATCCCCAGCACAAAAGATATACCAATTATGGTGATTTCTGCAAAAGATTCAATCCAAGATAAAATTGCAGGAATTGACGCAGGCGCAATAGACTACTTAGAGAAACCATTCAAGATAGAAGAACTAAACTCTAAAATTGCCAACAACATTAATGCATACAAATGGTGGGAGAATTAAATGGATGATCATAAACCCACCATATTGGTTGTTGATGACGACTTCGCTATAAGAACATTACTTGAATTTACTTTGAAAGGATACAACACATTATTTGCAGAAGATGGAGATTCAGCAATAAAAACAATAAGACTAAATCTACCAGACTTAGTTATTTTAGATCTCATGATGCCAAGAGTAGACGGATTCGAAGTACTTAAAAAAATTAAAAGCGAATTGTTTACAAAAAACACTTACGTCATGATAGTTAGTGCAAAACATCACCCAAACGATCTTAAAAAGAGTATAACTCTAGGAGTAGATGAATATCTCACCAAACCCTTTGAACCTGAAAAAGTAAGAAAACGAATCGACCAAATAATGCAAAACAAAGATCAAGGTTTACAGGAAAAAGGAATAAATAAAGAATACATGGGAACAATCCACTACATTAAAGGCAACAAAGCAATTGCAAGGTGACGACGATGACAACATTAAACCCAGAGATATCAAAGAAGATTATCAACTACTTAAAAACTAGATCCGACGGAGCCACCAGCTCAGAAATTTCAGAGAAAATTAATCATAACAGAATCACAGTAACAAAATATCTTCACGTTCTAGAAGCCAATCAAAAACTAACTAGTAAACGAATTGCCCAAGGAGTATTCTATAAGATCAACAAACCTGGAAGCAAAAAAAGAATACTTGTTGTTGACGACGAACCTCACATAGTTAATTTAATCAAGTTCAGCCTGCCTGATGAAATATACACAACCTATGAGGCATTCTCAGGTTTAGAAGCAATGGAAAAAGTCTTCACCGAAAATCCCGACTTGATCATTCTTGACTTAATGATGCCAGGCATTGATGGCTTCGAAGTGTGCAAAAGACTAAAGGAAAATCCAAACACATGCGAAATCCCCATAGTTATCCTAAGTGCCAAAACTCAATTACAATCAAAAATCAAAGGAGTAAGTTTAGGTGCAGAAGATTATATAACTAAACCGTTTGATCCTGTAGAATTAGAAGCAAGAGTGAAAAGACTCTTACTAAACACGGAAGAAAACGGAAGACAAAAACTCATAGTGAACCAAGTATCACAAATCATCGATACAAACAACATTACCCAAACCACTACATTAACTATTAAGAATATAGAAAAATACTCTAAGAAATATGGAACACGAAAAACTAACGCATTAACTAAGCTAATATATAGGCTAATCCTGCAACAAGCAGAAACTCAACGAGTCCCATTATTAAGATTAAGCAACAAAGAATTTATGTTATTCATCACCGAAGAAAACAACTTATCTAAAGAAATTAAAGAAGAATTCAAGAAAATAATCCCATTTTTATACAATGGAGATAACACAAAAAAGATAAATTCATTAATAGAGCTAGAAATCTCAAACATGAGCACAAAACAAGCTAAACAATTCATAGAAAAAAAGTACACCTAACATGAAAGGAAAAATCCTAATTGCGGAAGACGAACCCCACATTTTAGAGTTAATTAAATTCACGTTATCCGATTCATTCGAAATACTAGAAGCGGAAGATGGAGAACAAGCCATGAAAATCATAGAAGATAACAAGGATAATTTACCAGATCTTGTGCTACTAGATGTTATGATGCCAAGAATGAATGGCTTCGAGGTGTGCGAAAAGCTAAAATCAAATACAGAAACAAAAGACATAATCATTACAATGCTCTCTGCCAAAGGCCAAATACAAGAAAGAATGGAAGGAATGCGTAAAGGTGCAGACCACTACATAACAAAACCGTTTGACCCAATGGCATTGAAAGAACAACTTGAAATCATTGTAAACAACAAAAACAGGAGGGATAAAATATGAGTAATAATGACAAAAAATGTGTCTTAATAATAGAAGACGACAAAAATATAGCACAACTAGAAGGAATAGTTCTAAACCAAGACTATGAGGTATACTTCGCAAAAGATGGTGAAGAGGGACTAAAGCTAGCCAATGAATTCAAACCAGATCTAATTGTACTAGACATTATGATGCCAAAAATGGATGGCTATGAAGTGTGTAGACAAGTTAGAGAGAATCCAGAACTACA
The DNA here is from genome assembly GCA_018646625.1 of Candidatus Woesearchaeota archaeon. Classification (GTDB taxonomy): domain Archaea; phylum Nanobdellota; class Nanobdellia; order Woesearchaeales; family JABGUJ01; genus JABGUJ01. The sequence goes on from JABGUJ010000001.1 coordinate 102,717, forward strand.
AAACACAAAGATAGTGATGGTAAGTGCAAAATCAACAGAAATAGATCACGACAAAGGTATGTTAATCGGAGCAGATGATTACATCGCAAAACCATTCGAGATAGATGAACTAAAACACGTCATTGAACAACAATTCCTAAAAGATGATAACAGCTAAAGGCATGAAACTCAAAGGAAAGAAAGAATACCAGATTTTTCTAGATAATTCTAACGACCCAGTCGTCATATTAGATAAAGAAGGAAAAATCTTTGACACAAACACCAAAGGCGCAAAGATGCTCAAAACTCCTAAGAAAAATCTGATAGGAATGAGTATTTATGACATTGTAGACAACCCTGATGCCGCAAGAAGAAATGTTAGGAAAATAGTAAGAGGAATTACCACCGTAGCCTCAGAATACCAAGTAACAAAAAACGACGAAAAATTTCATGTTGAAGTGAGCAGTTTCCCTGCAATCATAAACAAAAGATCATACGCTTTTTGTCAAATTCGAGACATTACAAAAAAAGTAAAACTAGAAGCAGATCTTAAAAAAAGATTAAGAGATCTGACAGTACTCTACAAAATCTCAAAAGAGACAACAAAAAATAAGAAAATCGAGAATGTACTTGATACAACCATAAAAATTTTAAAAGAAGATTTGGGTTACGAAAAGAGTTTTATTGCAGTTCAAGACGATAATGAACTCAAAATGCGATCTACATTTGGATTAAAGAACGTAGGTACAGATCTCAAAGAAGTTAAATGGAGAATACTAGCAGGAGAAGGAATAACCGGCCACGTAATGAAAACAGGAGAGCCATTATTATTAAAATCACCCGAGAAACACCCAAAATACCTGGCCGCCCTGAAAAGAACAAAATGTGAACTCACAGTCCCAATCAAAATCCAAAAGAAAGTAATTGGTGTACTAGATGTAGAAAGTAACAAAGATGATCGTTACAGCAAAGATGATTTAAATCTACTAACAAACATCGCTAACCACATAGCATTAGTTATTGAAAATCTACAACTTCAACACGAACAAGATAAAAAAATAGAAAGAATAAAAACAATATACAAACTTGCAAAAGCCCTATCATCCACATTCGAACAAGAGAAACTGTTTGACGAAGTTACAAGGCTTCTTTCCAGCATGAATCAAGCTAAAGCAGTTACAATGTACATTCTAGATGGCGCCAGTGAAGAATTATTTTCAGTATCTACCTTCAGATATGGTAAAAAATGCAATAGAGAAGTTAGCCTACCATACAATAAATCATTCACAGGAAGTGCCATGCAAAAAGGAGAAGTTCTCCAGTGCATAGATCCTCTAAAACGGAAAGGATTTACTAAAGAAGGAAGAAAATTTATTGAAACCGAAAATGTTCGCTCATTCGTTACAGTACCCCTAAAAGTTGACAACACCACGATTGGTGCAATAAACATTTACAGCGAATCCCCCAAACCATTCTCAGAAAACCAGATGGTATTTGTAGAAAGTATCTCCGATCACGTTGCCATCATTATTAGAAATGCTAGATTATACAACAGACTAAAAGATTTTAACGAAATACTACAAGAAGAAACATATTCAGCAACAAGAGAGATAAGAGAGAAAAACAAAGAGCTAAGACGATTATCTAACGAATCTGTAGCCGAGAAAAACAAAATAGAAGCCATGATCGATAGTATCTCTGAAGGTATTATCGTAACCTACTTTGATTCACCAATTATGTCATTTAATCCAGCTACAGAAAAGATTTTACAGTTCGACTCAGAAAAATTAGGCCCAAAAGCCACAACACAGCACTTAAGCAAGATAGGGTTAATCGAAGTATTAGAACTCGCAAGAAAAGTTGATCAACCTGTCTTCATAAAAGAGATGAAATTAGGTCAACCAGTAAATAAATACATAAGAGTTACAATCACCATGCTTAAAGATCAAGATCAAGAGGTCGGTCTCGTTACTGTTCTGAGAGACATCACTAAAATTAAAGAAATCGACAGAATGAAATCTGAATTCGTCAGTGTTGTATCTCACGAACTAAGAACCCCATTAACCTCCATCAAAGGATATTCCTCATTGTTACTTAACGAAAAAGTTGGTAAAGTAAATGAACAACAAAAACAGTGCTTGGCCATACTTAACGAAGAAAGTGACAGGTTAGCTAATCTGATAAACGATGTTTTGGACTTATCAAAAATGGAATCAGGAAAAATGTCACTAAATCAAAAGATCGATTCCTTAGAGCCTATATTGCAAAACGTTGTAAAGAACTTCGAAGTAGCTGCTAAAGAAAAAGAAATCTCACTAACTTACAAAATTGCAAACAAAATCCCGGAAATCCCTATAGATAAAGATAAAATAAAACAAGTTCTAATCAACCTTGTAAGTAATGCAATTAAATTTACCAACAACAAAGGTAAAGTCGAGATAACAGCAAGAGCAGGTCAAAACTACGTAAGAGTTTTTGTTAAAGACAACGGCCGCGGCATTAAGAAACAAGAATTACCAAGAATATTCAATAAATTCTACCAAATAGATCCACACATGACCAGAGCACAAGGAGGCTCAGGGCTCGGTTTAGTGATTGCTAAAGAAATCATAGGACTACACCATGGTTTAATGGACGTAAAAAGTGAATACGGTGAAGGCAGCGAGTTTATCTTTTTACTCCCTCAAAGAAAAATGAAACCTGCTGAAAAACTTAAGAAGTGTTGGGAAGAGATAAATTGTAGCAAGGTCACATGTCCCGCGTATGGTTCATCCGATAGACGATGTTGGCTCATCCCAGGCACAGAAGCATGTAGAATGGGAATGAAAGACAACATGAAAGATAAATTAAGTCACTGCAAATACTGTCCAATACATTTAGAAGCCTTTGGAAAAAAGACAAAAAAGAAAGTGAAAAAAACATGAATAGCATCACATTCTCTGCAACAGGTCACGAAAATATTCTCGCAACACACGAGAGAAGCTTCGAATTTACAAAATCCAAAGAAATAAGTAAAGATGCAGATTGTATAATGGGCGTAAACTCAGACTACAAACTTGAAGAACTAGAATTTTTGAAAGATAAAGTTAAAGTTAAGATAACAATAGATGTTGAAAATTTAAAAGAAGAAATAATCGCATACGGATCTCCTGAACTCACATTCTCAGATGAAGGATTCGTAGTAAGAATGACAAATGTCATCAACCCTAAAACAGGTGCAATATATGCAGATAAATCTTCCAAGACCATCAACAAAAAATTGATTGAAAAAATGAAACACAAAGAAACTAAAATGACAATCACAATTGAAGTAATAGAAAAATATGAGAAACTAGACTTTTACGAAGGATTAAGCATGTTCTAAGATGGCAAGAAAACAAATAAGAAAAAAAGAAGTTAAAGAACTAAACGAAGAGTTAGAAAAAGAATATGATATAGAAGAAATAATAAACAAAAAAAGTAAAGTAGAACTTGAGAAAACAGACTCGGGAGAGTATATTATAGTTGAGAATGAAATAGATTTTTTCAAGATAAACAACAAATGGATTCCAACATTAAGATTTACACTTAGAAAAAACATTCTAAAGAAAGTTACAGTTGACATGGGTGCAGTAAAATTTGTAACATCTGGTGCAGATATCATGCGGCCAGGAATAAAAGCTGTAGAAGAAGCAGAAAAAGAAGAAGCAGTAGTAATAATTGATGAAAAAAATCTAAAACCCCTGGCCATCGGCCAACTATCATTTTCAAGCTCAGAACTTCTAAAAATGAACTCTGGAAAAGTCGTTAAAAATCTACATTTCGTAGGAGACAAGCTCTGGAACGGCCAAATATAATCAGCACTCGAAAGTAGTGAAAACAGAAAGTATTATATAGTGTTAAGCTTCTGAAAAGAGGCATGATGAGCCGTAGACACCTTCTAGATTCAGGTCTAAGAGACAGACTAAGTGGAGAAGATAAACAACAAATTCTCGAAGCCAATGGTAATCCAAAATATTGGCTAGAATTCATAGTTCTATACCTAAAACAAAGTCCGACAGACAAAGAAGTTGTAGACACCTATGGAAAAGAAAGCATCAAAGCATATAGACTCGCAGAAAAAACATTTGCAAACTGTCACAGAGGATGCGGTAACCCAACCATCGCGCACACTCAAGATACCGCATACCGATTAAGATTATCCATCGGTCAAGATCAAAGATATATGCAAGCAGCATTATTGCATGATGTCGTTGAAGATAAATCAAAAAGTTTTCAAGATCTTGAAAGAGGATTAGAATATATTGTTGAAGAGTTTGGAGAAGATACAGCAAGAGATGTTGATATGTTAACAAACACATTCTCGGTTCTTGCAAAAGGAATTGAAAAAAGAACAGATCTAGAACACGAAAGAAATGCTATGACCGTCAAAAGAGTTATTCACGATACTCTAGACAGAATGGAAGAAGAAACAAAAGAACAAGGAATATACGGAAAGTATCAAAATTATTTTAATCAATTCCGACAAATGATTAGAGAAACAAAAGCCGAAGAATGGACAATGCTAAAACAACGCTTCGAAACATTTACTCTCTACGACTTCTTGAAGTTCAGATCTTATGATCTATACTTAGAAGAAATAAAAAGAGAAACCATAGAAAGAGCAGAGAAAGGCGACGAATACTACGCAGTTCCACTTTTAGTAAAATTATCAGATAGTATTGATAATATCCGAACTACTTCACCTCTAGATCGAAGAAGAATGGATAAACTTATTGTAAAGACAGAATCAAGAATAAAATTAACAGGGGAAATTGTTGAAGAACTAAAATCTAAGGGTCATGAAAACACAGAATTAGAAAACAGATGCAAACAGTTAAAAGCAGAATACGTACATTTCTTAAAACAATCAATCAATGTCAGCTCAGCTCTTCCAGACAGTAGATGGCAAACACTAAGAACACACATCAAAAAACAGTACGGACACGCATTAAAAACATATTATCAAGGAAAACTCCCACCCATACCAGAAGAAGATCTTTCTGCAGGACTTTAATTAAAGAAAATGAGCGGATTAGACGCATTAGTGGATACAGAACTTAAGCAGTTTGTAGAAAGCTGCGCAGTAGCATTAAGATACTTGGTAGAAGATTCTCCAGTCCCACAAAGAGTTGAAAATGTGATTAAGAAGAGATATCCTTTTGTTGGCGAGAAGATAGGACTAGAAGCAGAACACGGAGAATCAATAGTGCGCCAATTATTTGACAATATTAGAATGATTTATGCGTTTGATAAAAGTCATACAATAGATGTACTAAATCACAGAACAGAAACTGAAACAAGAGTGTGGCAGTTCAGAGATAGAAGCAATATTTGGAGAGCATACTCAGGCCACAAGGCAGAGAAAAGTCTTTTAGAAAAGATTGCTAAATGGACACAAGGAAGAAATATCGAACATTCTAGAATGAGAATCATTATTAAGAACTCAGCAAGTCCTCCAACTCCGCCGGTAATAAAACTCCCTCACAAAGGTGGAGAACAGAGGAAAGGATCTCAAAAAACAAAAGAAGACAGCGCCTGGCGAACCTATAAAGCAGCATACGAACAAGCTAACATTGTGGAAGCCAGAAGATTAGCTGACTGGATCTCAAGCCCAGCACGACCGTGGGAAGTCATCGCACCATTCCCTCAACACAGACTATGGATAGACTCAGATAGAACATACAGCGTAAAACATAGAAGTCAAATTATTAGTGATGGAGATCCAGAAAGTCTATACGAGCCAATAGATACATCGCTATATAGATTTGAAAAAGTTGAAGGCGCAATAGCATTCATGAACAACATTCGAAGAAAAGAAGATGACCGAATTACCGACGACATCAGAACCCAAGTAAGAAAAGCAATAAGTAAACAAAATCCATATGCAAGACTGGATGATTTAGTTATATACCAAGATGGAGACAAATTCTGTGTTGCAGCAAGAAATCTAGACACCATAGTTGATATTGAAACAGAAGTTGACATAATGGAAGAAGAACTATTCTACTCAGAATATAAAACAGCAATCACCAATCTATTCGGAAGCATCGCATCTAAAAAGAAAAGTAGAGTTAGTGTGTGGGATGACAAAACCCAAGCCGTAAGATATTTTGAAGAATTAGAATCAGAAATGAGAGAGAAAATAGAAAAATTGAATCAACCGGGAAGAACAGTTATAAGAGTTTACAAAGTTAAAATAGTTACAGCAGATGATGATTGTTTTATAGTAAGATACAACGGAACAACAAAATTATATGCCAGAATTGGAAACACCATAATTGAAGACACAGCAACTTCTGAGCGAAGATTAGGAGAAATAAAAACAAATATAAAAAAATTATATGCAAAAAAAACACCTAAAGCAAGAGAAAAGTTAACATACCAATTATTCGAAAGAGCACATCACCCTAACAGGGATTATTTAGACGAAATCAAGTTAAGATTCGAAGATCTACCTCGCGGATGGGGAGTAATGGATAGAACAGTCGATCAAGAAGCACACAACAGATTCGACCTTACAGTCGACGGAACAGCAGGCTCAGTAAGATATGAAGATATGAGCTTACATCCAAAGAAAAGAAAAAAAGGGTCACCATTTGACTCTCAAATCAATATTGATGTAGTTTTCAGAGGAAAAAAAGTAGAAATACAACTTCGAACCCCTGAATGGCATTATCAGTGTGAAGATGGAAAATATGCACACAACGCATACAAAACAGAGGGGCCATCACCAGAAAACACACGAGCAGAACTACTCCTAAATTATTTAGGACAATTACACTTAACTGATTAATCAGCACAAAGAATTCTTCGAGTTTTAGGAACCTGATTTAACAAAACCCCTTTAGAATAAATAGCAGTACCGGCATAATCTCTTCCCGACTTCACAATCAGCGATCCAGAACCATCAACCCGTTCTTTAGGTAATTTAAGATCTTGACCTTTCAACCAATCCCTTAATTCTTCAAAACTTAACTCAACAATATTCTTCTTTGCCAAAGGACCAACTAACATACTACCCTCCATGCTCAAAACAAAATCTTTGTCTAATAAAGTTCCAAAGAAAAGACCCATAGAATTAATTCTAAGATTTTCAAAATCAATCTTATCCAAATCCCTAGTGATCATATAAACTCTTTCTCCAGAAATCAAAAACGCGTTTTCAGTAGTATAATCACAACCCCACTTCCTATTTACAGAAGCCAAGATCTCTTTCTTTTTTTTATTGTTCAGTATCTTAAAATTCATCTATAACCACAATAACACCTCTCAATTATAAATATTATGATCTTAAAAGAAACGTTTTTAAAGGTCTTAAAAGACAGAATAACTATGATTTTCGAATACGAGATCTACAAAAGTCCTTGGTTCTATTTCATACTCACTCTATTCATAGGCTTTATTGGCTGGCATTATCAAATTTCACTACTAGCACACCCATTCTGGTTTATTGCAGGAGTGATTATATTAGTAAAAACAGGAGATATTCTTATCGACGGTGCAACTAAACTAGCCAGACATTACAGAGTTTCGCCTATGATTGTAGGATTAACAGTCGTAGCGTTCGGAACATCTTTACCTGAATTAATTGTCAGCTTTCTGGCAGCATTGAACGGTAACACAGGCATATCATTAGGTAACGTGATTGGAAGCAACGTTGCAAACATTGGATTAATCATAGGAATATCAGCATTGATCCTGCCACTAACTGTTAGCTTAACAACAATAAAGAAAGAAGCACCAATTCTAATCGCGGCCTGCTTTGCAGCATATTTTCTAGCATTTAATGTAATATTCGATCAATCTGGTGCAACCAACGTCATTGGTAGAGTTGACGGAGTCATACTAATTGCAGGATTTATCGCATTCATGATCTACATAATCAGAACTGCACAAAAGCAAAGAACACAAAAAGCCGAAGCACAGTTTGAGAAAGAATTCAAAGGAGAAAGAGAGAAAACTTGGAAATTCTATGTATCAATACTCCTAGGACTTATTGGCTTAAGCATAGGAGCAAAATTAATTGTATTCTCAGGCAGCGAAATGGCAAGATCGCTAGGAGTTAGTGAAGTAGTAATAGGGATAACAATGATCGCTGTAGGAACATCATTACCAGATCTAACTGCAGGAGTCATTGCTGCAAGAAAAAAAGAAGCAGACATTGCAATTGGAACCGTTGTCGGAAGCAATATTTTCTTGTTATTATGCGTACTAGGAATGTCAGCTCTCGCCAAACCAATAGAAATTGCCACAAACATTCTAAGAATAGATTTCTTAGTCGTAATAGGATTTAGCGTATTCTTATATGTAATGATGAGCAACGATCATAAAATAGATAAAAAAGAAGGAATCATGTTGCTAGTTGCCTACGCCGCATACATAATCTACGTATTATTAACAACATTCATTTAAGCAAATTTACCAACTTTTTTGTTTCTATGTTTTCTTGCCTTAACAAAGATCGGAGTACCAACAACCAAAACAAGAACAATAGGTATGACAATCATCCAACCACCGTACAAACAAAATCTAAAAAATTTTGCAAACCAAGAGGCATTATGACCTAAAGCCATAGATGTGGATTCAATTGAGTTAATATCCTTAGATAAAACATACGCATAATCCTTTGTTTTACCAGAAGGCAAATTAGAAAAATCCCACATAACAACAGGATCGGCCTCTAGAATTTTTGGCCCCATAACAAAATAAACATCAGAACTGTCTTCCGCCCAAGTTTTAGGTATAACCTCAACAACATTTAAGTTATTCATGCCGCCACGAGAGAACACACTAACCATTACCTTAGTTAGAATCATTTCTTTATTATTATCTGGATTTGTTATTCTGAATTTCTTATAAGATTTTTTAACAATTGGTTTATCAAACTTAGCATAATTTTTCTCAAGTTCTGGAATCAGACCACCTACCATATTAAATATGTCTGCAGCCTGGCTTGTACTTATCTCAAACTCTTCGGACTCTTTAACTCCAATTTCTTCAAGAACATAATTTTCGTTATCAATATCATCATCCGTCAAACCAATAGACGCCAAGTCAATTCCTTTAAGATCACGAGGAATGATTTCCTTATTCAATCGCTTAATCTTTGGAGTCTGAAACTTATTTATTAGCTCATAAGTTAGTCCTTCAGACAACCAACTGGTTGCGATTCCAAAAAGTGAAGAAGAAAGACTATTACTCTTCACTTCAACAGCCAAATCATGAGTAAATTCTTTTTGTTCACCATCATTATCATACGTTACTGTAATCATAATATCATAATCCCCTGCAGGCATCGTATCATGAATATAGACATACCTGTCATCAGAATGAGATGATTCATAAACAGTAGTTGAGTCAAACAAATGCAACTGATCCTTCATAAAAGCACAAATTGCCTCATTAGTACACTCTAAATCAACATCAATCAACCTAACTCCCGCTTCAACAATATATGTGATTTTTATGTTCTTACCTGGATAAATATCCAAGTACTTACCAAGAGGTTTATCATCAATCGTCATATCAAAATCTGCAGCATAAACCGCACTAACTAAAACCAACAACATCAGAACTAAACACACTAACCTCTTTTTCATGTAATCACCTCAAAATTAATTAACTATACGCCCCAAACAGGGTATCGTTCTCTCATCATGCTAGCAACTTCTTTGATAGCCGACTTTTCATCAGGAGTAAGATAATCTTTCAACTCTTTTAATTTTCTAAAATCTTCTTCAGGAACGGCCGCATACAAAATATCGCCTTCATCAACTTGCCTACCTAAAGTTACACCTTCAATCGCAAATGCAGCCTGCTTCCCCTTTTCCACTGAAGAAACATTTTCTTTCTCTAGTTGTATACTTCTTAGTTTACCAACTTCAACACCATTTTTCATAACAGGAGATCCAGTTCTAGCAGTTCCAGCCAAAACTTCGCATCCAATCACTGCCGGATTACTTTGTCTAAAAACATAGCCCTCCATCAATTGGAACTTAAATGGCCTAATCAAAACATCTAGTTTTTTACCTTCTTGTCTCTTCTTCTCTTCCGTTTGCCATTCCTTCAATTTATCAAGAAGTTCATAAATAATCATGCTAAAAATTGTCTTTACTTTACCCGGCTCTACACCAGCATCCATACAAACATTAAATCCCAATATAACTGCACTAAAAGGATCTTTTTCATACACACTTTCCGCTTCAGAAATATCTTTTTTAGAAATATGACCAACACTGGCTTTTCGTATTTTATAACCTGCTTCTCTTAACAAAACAGTCAGCGCCTCTAAACTACCCAACGTGTCGGCTTTTATAATTATACCATCATCATCTGTTTCAACAATAACTTCATCAACTTCTTTTTGAATTTCTTTTTTCAATGCAACGACTTCATCTTTAGAACAAGAACGCACAGGCATACCAGCCACAACACCATCTAAACCTGGCGCTGCAATCTTAACACCCATTGCCGCAACAATAGACTTTACCGATTTAAATTTGGCTTTCTTATCCCTCATCTCCGCTAAAGGATCTGGTTCAAACAAAGCTCTAACTTTAGTGACTATTGGTTCATTCATTCCGCCAATCACAATAGTATCATTAACATTCAAAGTTCCATCATAAATAATAACATCTAAACTCGTACCTATTCCTCGTTCATCTTTAACTTCAAGAATAGTACCTTTAGCACACCCATCAGCATTCAGAGCAAGATTCTTTTCCAAGAATTTCTGAGCCAACCCTGTTAGCATAGTAAGCAACTCAGGAATCCCTTCACCTGTCTTTGCACTACAAGGAACAATCGCAACCTGCGTTGTAAAGTCATCAACCCTATCAAATCTTTCAGCATTCAAAGCAAACTTTTCATGCATAGTACCTACTAACTCATACATTTTAGTTTCAAACGCTGTTTGAACTTCAGGTGTTTGCTTAGCAAAGTTTGCCAGAACCGATCCTTCATTTGATCTCCAATTACCAATAGTATCAATTTTATTTGCTGCAATTATAAACGGAGTTTTGTAAGTTTTTAGAATTTCAACAGCTTCAATTGTTTGAGGCATAAAACCTTCTGTAAGATCCACAACCAAAACAGCGATATCAGCCAAACTGCCTCCCCGTTTTCTTAAGTTAGTAAACGCAGCATGACCTGGAGTATCAATAAATAGCAAACCAGGAATTGTAAAGTTAATTTTCATCGCATCAAGCAACCTACCACATTTTTTCTTCACAACATCCAATGGAATAATAGATGCGCCAATAGATTGAGTTATTCCTCCAGCTTCTGAAGCAATTATTTTAGAATCTCTTATAGAATCAAGAACACTGGACTTACCATGATCTACGTGACCCACAACAGTACAAACAGGGCTTCTTACTGCTTGATTTACACCATCCTGCTTCGTCATGTTGAATCACTCACCATCTGAACTTTGTATCATTTAAATATGTTGGCATTGGCCTTCCCGGGTTATACCCCATAAATAAAGGCACCAGAGAGGTTGAAACAAGAATTACTGCGCAGTAGTTATAAAAAGAAAGCTTTATATATGATATCTGGATAAAACACAATATCTCTCGAGGTGATTGATACGGGGGATACAAATGAAAAAAGGTAGTAGTTCGATCACATTCTTTGCTTTAATAGTAGCCATATTACTAGTAGCATTAGCAGCCAACACTTTTGCAATCGAATGCGGAAGCGTTATTGTTGGAAATATAACTCTTAACGAAAGTTTAAACGGATGCTACAATCATGGATTAGTTGTTGAAGCAGATAACATAGTAATCGATTGTGACAACTACACAATACAAAGCGTTGATAATCAACCATTTGGTTTTGATCAAACCGCAGGTATCTTAATAAAAAATAGAGATAACATAGAAATAAGAAATTGTAATATTAATGATTTCCAAGATGCAATCTTAATTGAGAACTCTAATAACAACCATATTCACAACAACCACTTCAACCTTAATGAAAGAAGTGGAATATTTCTAAACAGAGCTAAAGATAATGAAAAACTCTCATACAGCCTGATCACAGAGAATTACTTTAACAACCAAGAAAAGTTCTCATCAGACATTATTATATACGACAATGAAAACCATAACACATTCACTAATGCTAATGTAGTTAACAACACAATATTTTTTAACAATTTCTACGGAAATGGAATTATAGATATAACAGAACAGAATATATACTGCGTACCTAATAATCAAGAAGGGAAAGGCAATTTCTTTAACTACACAGTTCCAATGGCCAGAAGAATAACAGGCCCTTGCGGTGCATTACCATTACCATTTGATTCTCCACTACTTAATGGCACAGTAGATGATAATAACGATGATGATAATCAAACAGATGGCGACAATGAAACAGATGACGATTTCTCTAACGAAGATGATCTTCCTGAGACATCATTAAGCTGCGGAGCATTAGTAAGTGGAAGCATTGCTTTAGCAAACGACTTAGAAAACTGCTTTTCAACGGCAATAGAAATAACTGAAAACAATGTTACATTAGACTGCCAAGGACATACAATATCAGGCACAAATACACTAGGCAGCATTGGAATACTAGTTAGTCAACAAGAAAACATCGTAATCAAGAACTGCATAATCCAATATTTTGATGAAGGAATAAAAATAGTAGACAGTCTTAACGTATTAATTGAAAGCAACACAATAAGAGAAAACAGCTTAGGAGTTACCGATTTAGGCTCTGAGGATATTCAAATTAAAGAAAACACATTCAAAGAAAATGAATACGCAGTAGAACTAGAAGAAAACCAGAACAGCGTTATCGCAGTTAACAAGTTTAAAGAAAATACTTTGGTTGGAGTACATCTTACAAAATCAGAGAACATAGTAGTCGGAACAAACGAGTTCACAGAAAACAAAGAAGCAATTCTACTCTCTGAAGAAACAGATTTAGTATCAATAAATTCCAATACTCTTCTAAACAACATCGAGTCAGGAATATTCTTAACAGGCATCTCAGAACACAACGAGATCAAAAATAACAATATTCAAGGTAGTAACAAATGTATCGTACTTGACACTAGCAGTGAGAACTTAGTATCAGAGAATATCATAGAAGATTGTAACATAGGAATTTCTGTTGTAGGTTGTTATGATAACAACATAACTCTAAACTCAATCTCAGAAAGTGTAATGTCCGGATTAACATACTTAGAATCCCAAAATAACTGGGTAACTAAAAATAACTTTACTAACAGCCTAGTTGGCAGCTTAGATCTAACCAACCTTGGCTTCGCGTACAACAACGTTGTTGTAACAAATCACTTCTTAGGAAATGGTGTAGATGACAGCGCAATCGATAACATATACTGCTGGCCTAATAACGAAAACGGCGTTGGAAACTATTATGCATCAACTGTTGCAGATGAGTTCATTGTTACAGGACCGTGCGGCATGTGGGATAATAATCAAACAGATTCAGAAGATAATGAAACTGATGATGACGACACCGACGATGATAATGAAGATGACGATACAGATGACAATGATGATGATAATAACCAAACAACATCAAGCAAACCGAATATTCACGATGTTGTAATAACCAAAATTGATGACACTAGCTTCAGAATAACATTCAAGACCGATAAAGACACAGTTAGCATGATAAGCTACCGTCCAGACAACATGGAACGAGTACACATGTTCGATTATGAAGCAAAGAAAGATCACGAATACATATTATACAATCTAAAACCATGTTCAGAGTATGCATTTTACTTAAGAGTAGAAGACAATATTGGAAATTACGCATACAGTCCAAATTACTATTTCAAAACAGAAGGATACTGTCATCAAAGAAGTGATGGAGACAGTTTAACTAATAGCGAAGATGTACAAGTACTTTCAATTGCAATAGAAAATGAATATGTACAACCAGGAGATTTTGTACAAGCAGTTCTAAAAGTTAAAAACGTTGGCGAATTTGACAGAAGAAGAGTCAAAATCTCAGCGGTAATTCCAGACATGGGTATTGTTAAGTTCATAACAAATGAACATTTAGATGACAATGACAAGGAAACCTTCAAACTAAACATAGAAATTCCTTTTGACACTTTGCCTGGTGATTACTGGATTAGATTCACAATAAGCAACGACGAGATAAAAAGAGTAAAGCACAGATTGATCACAGTTGTTTAATTTCTAGCACCTTAAGGCCTAGAACGCCAGAATCCTAAAGAAGAAACATTTATATAGTACTTCACTATTTTCCAATAGTATCAAATAGGCGCATTTAGGGGGTATTGATTATGAATAAAAAGAGAACCGTGATTGGTGTTATTCTTGTATTGGTTGCACTTCTAATGACTGTTCAAGCAGCGCTTGCAACAGGAAATTACTACAACATACCTACTGACTTTAATCTTAAAGAAAGAGGTAGCGATTTAGGTAACCTAAATCTTATGGGTTCCTTAGAAGATCCTTACTATGACACTTTCATGCACATTAACTTGAAGAACAAACACAACTTTCCATTGGATCACGTTAATCTTGTTGTATGGATTCCTGACTTAAATTTATACACAAGAACTGCATCATTTACAGTGTACGAAAATGATATGGACTTCGGAAAGTACATATGGTTAGACACACCTATGAAGGTAAGACCTGACACTTACCTAGCAAGAGTTCTTCTTGAATCTGAGTTTGGAAGAATTGTTTCTTGGCAATACGTGGATATCTATTGATTTCCACTATTATTTTTTATTAAAATGACTGTCGAACCTAAAGGAACTTTACCTTTAGATGTATTTCCAGAAGAAACAGGATTACTTAGACTTCTACTAGGTGTAACACACCTCAAACACATATACCGAACTGGTTGGACAGATGAAGAATTAGGAAGAAACGTACCAAGACATCTTTGTGAAAGCGTCGCAGATCACTGTAACAACGTCACCGCATTTTCTTATATCATAGCTAAAAGCAGAAGACCAGATCTAGACATAACAAAAGTTATGGAGTATGCAATTGTCCATGATTTGGCAGAATCTTTGTATGGAGACCACACACCCCACGAAGGTAAAAGTTATGCAACTAAGTTCGATGAAGAACTTGCATGCTTAGATGAACTTCTAAAACAAACACCAGAAATGATGTTCATAAGAGACCGCTGGATAGAATATAGTACAGATCCTCCAACTAATCCCGAAGCATTATTCGTAAGGTCCATTGACAAATTAGAGACAGCATTCCAAGCAGTCATTTATGAAACGGGAGGATACAAAGGATTAGACAAATTCTTTTCTTACTGCGAAGATAAAATAGATGATCCACAAGTCAAAGAATTATTCTATGAAGTAATGGGTATGAGAAAAACTTAATTTTACAACAAATTTCTAACTCGATCCATACAGTCAGCTACTTGTTCTCCTTTCTTAGTCAAAGAAAGCAACTTCAATCTGCCTGTTTTGTTAAACTTGATTAATTCCGCTCTCTCGAGCTCTTGAAGAATTTTTACAACATGAGAATAAGTGCAGTCGATCTGTTTAGCCAAAGACGAAGCATAGACCTCATTCTTTGCAGTATAGAGCTTAATCAGCATCATTGCTGGTTTTTCTCTAAAAAAAATGTTGAATACTTTGCCATTAACCAAATTTACGCCCCCGCTATTAAGAACTATATACTATAACACAACCATTAGTTTATAAAGTTTTCGAAACAACTATTGAGAAGACAGCAAACTATATTAGAGTAAGCAAAAAACAGTGAATAAATGGACAAACTTAACCCAAAAGAGGTATTCTTTCCACACGACGAGATGCGCGAGATACAAGATGAGCTAGTTAGTGATGTAAAAGACGCCATAAATCGCGGAAAATCTCTACTGGTCCACGCACCAACCGGTTTAGGGAAGACAGCAGCCACATTAGCACCAGCAATCAAGGCAGCAGTTGACAAAAAACTCACTGTTTTTTTCCTAACATCCCGACACACTCAACATCTTATAGCAATTGATACAATAAAACAAATAAAAGAGAAATATGGACTTAAAATCTCCGCTGTTGACATCATAGGAAAGAAATGGATGTGTTTACAACCAGGTACTAATGTATTATATGCAGGAGAGTTTTCAGAATACTGTAAAAAGTTAAGAGAAAACAATGAATGCGAATTCTATGAGAAAACTAAAGACTCATCAAACAAACTAACCGTAGAAGCAAAGAAAGTTTTTGCAGAGTTAAAAGACCTTAGCCCACTACACACCAATCATTTTATTGATTACTGTAATCATTCTTCGCTCTGCCCATATGAGATGGCAATCGCTCAAGCATCTAAAGCGGATGTAATCATCACAGACTACTTTTACTTATTTCATCCAAACATCGCAGGAACGTTCCTGGCTAAAACTCAAAAAGAATTACAAAATTCCGTGATTATAGTTGACGAAGGACACAACCTACCATATAGAGTTAGAGATTTAATGACGGTTAACATTTCTACATTCACAACCAACAGAGCACAAAACGAAGCAAAAAAATATGGCAATGAAGAAACATCTGCAAAAATACACATAATCAGAACAGCAATTGACAAAATGGTGGAAGGCCTTGGCTATAACGAGGAGAAAATTGCAAAGAAAGAAGAATTTGTAAAGATGATAAAAGCGTCTTACAACTACGAAGAACTCATAGATGACTTTGAAGCAATGGGCGAATTAATCAGACAAGAACAAAAACAATCTAGTATTGGAATGCTTGGCACCTTTCTACGAGAGTGGCTAGGTCCAGATGATGGATTCACTAGAATAGCCACAATAAAAAGCTCAGCAAAAGGTCCAATCTCACACATATCATACCGTTGTTTAGATCCAGCATTAGTAACTCAACCAGTCATTGAACAATCACATTCTACAATACTCATGTCAGGTACATTAAATCCAACCGTTATGTACAAAGATCTACTCGGATTCAGCGACAGTACTGAAGAAAAAGAATTTCCCTCGCCATTTCCAGAAAAGAACAAACTAACAATGGTGATACCAGAAACCACCACAAAATATGCTTTAAGAAGTGAAGAACAATTTAGAAGAATCGGAGAAATCACAGCAGAAATAACAAACCTCATTCCAGGAAATAGTGCCATCTACTTTCCAAGTTATCATTTAAGAGATCAAGTTTACAAATCATTCTCCACATTATCTACTAAAACGGCATTATTAGAACAACCTCAACTAACAAAAGATGAGAAAATAGAAATGCTTGAGAAGTTTAAAGAATTCAAAGCATCCGGTGCAGTATTATTATGCGCATCATCCGGAAACTTTGCAGAAGGCGTCGATTTACCAGGAGATTTTCTAAAATGTGTTGTGGTTGTCGGTCTTCCATTAACACAACCAAATTTAGAAACAAAAGAGTTAATCAAATACTATGACCACAAGTACAAAAAAGGCTGGGACTATGGATATATTATTCCCGCATTCTCAAAGACACTACAAAGCGCAGGAAGATGTATCAGATCAGAAAAAGACAAAGGAGTTATTGTATTCTTAGATGAAAGATACGCTTGGTCAAATTATTTTAAATGCTTTCCAAAAGAATGGGACATCAAAGTTACTAAACTTTACAAAGACAGAATAAAAGAATTCTTTGAAGCCAACGGAAACAGCTAATTTACGTATATAGTTGATTTTATATATTACTTCTAAAAAATCGAATACAAGATGAGTTACGAACCAGGGGAAAATGGAGAAGATAACACTAGCCAAAGCGCTTATCAAAGATATGGAATTGCAGCAATACCTGGAGGTATGGGCTATCAACATTACCAAAACCAAAGAGCTAGAGGAAAAAGCGCAAGAAGAGCAGCAGCCGAAGCAACTGGCTTAGAAATTCTAAGAATTTTATCGCTAGCAATACCAACACCAGGACCATGGCTCATTATAACTGGAGCAGTGGTGGCATTAGATAACGAACCTACAGAGCCTCTAGAGGAAATAACAGAAAGAGCAGAAAGAACATCGCCACCTCAAACGTTTAGAACTTAAACCTAATTCTACAAGTACAACCCTCAAAAATAAAGAATACAATGCCCGACCAATATACATATTTCTATACTAGCATATTTATTAGAAACGTTTATATACTAGTTATGCCTTGTAGCTATTAGTGACTAAAAATGGTAATATTATTCGATCAATTTCATCTACCAGAAGATGTGTATGAAGTCATCTTCGCAACAGAGCAACAAGTAATAGTTGCCAAAATGTTGATCAAAGAGATGAAGGGTAACGATGGAGTTCTAGGAAAGGCAGGAATGTCACTTTTCGCAACGAAGCTACACGAAGGATCTATTGTAGAATACGAGGAAGAAGTTGGACCGGTAAAAAGAAAGAAATCAATCAAAGTAAGTTACAACAAAAGACAATTTTATGACAGAATATTAACCCCAATGAAAACTATGGGGATGATCGACTACGACATGTACAAAAAAGTATACATGATTTCAGACAAGTTCAGCAAATCATTAAACAAAATTGGTTTAATGTGGATACAAGAGATAAAAAAAGCAGAATATTAATTGCGATCACAAACAAAGATCAAGGGCTTCCTCTGCTTTCTTAACCACCCCAAAGACGCTAAAACACCCCAAACCTACGGGAGGTCCTTGAGCTTTACCTTATACTCATAAACATCCTTTTGCTTCACAGCGCAAGAAGCAGATCTGCCAAGAAGCAAAAGCATCGAAAGGAGGCAAAGTAAGTCGATACTTTTCGGGCTATTTAAGTTGAGACTGAAAAAATTTTGGTGCTTATGGTTGAGCAGCGGATCTTGATGACGATGTTTAAGAGAAAGTAAATAGAGAATACGTAAGAAAAATAAGTAATAAGTTTGTAAGAAAAAAGTTACTTAACCAATCCCGCTGAGAAGGCTTCTTAGCGGGCTTTAATTCATTCACAAATCACACTGAAGAGGCTCCCTTTGCTTTTTCTAACCCCCCCAAACAAGGGAGCCTTTACACCCCTCATCAAAACAAAAAAGTATTTTAACAAAACAAGAATACTTGTTACTATGAACGAAGAAGACGCAATAAAGCTGTTGAAGAAGTACTCTAAAGACGTAGACAGTTTTGAAGCAGTACTCGCACACTCCAAAGCAGTACAAAAAAATGCTCTAGAGATTGCAGATAAAATTACAAAGATAACAATCAACAAAGAATTTATCAAAATCGCATCAATTCTACACGACATTGGAAGATTCAATCATCCGCCCTGGTCAGACACAGTAATTCAACATGGAGTAGAAGGCGAAGCCATAATGAGAAAAGAAGGCTTTCCAGAAATTGCTAGAGTCTGCGCAAGACACGCAGGTGGTGCAGGAATAAGCAAAGAAGAAATCATAAAAAACAAATTCTCAATGCCTGCAAAAGATTACTTCCCTGAAACACCAGAAGAGAAAATCATAGCGCTTGCAGATGTTACAACAGCAAACACAGAGAAAACTACAATTAAGGTAGCAGTAGAAAGATACAAAAAAGAAGTTAGCGAAAAACTTGCGAAAAGAATACAAAAACTCTATGATGAAGTTGAGTCTTGGAAATAAAAATACATCTTCTTTAGAAATCCACAGCCACGAAACGACTGAAGCACTCAACGATCTCAAAACCTTTATATATAACCTCTAAAGATAACAAAGCAAGGGTTTTCTAGGCATAATAATTAGATAGGTGAATTAACATGAGAGATGATAGCACACTAGAAGATAGATTACCGGTATTAGTCGTAGATGATGAACCACTGGTAGCAAAAGCAACAATGAGAACCTTGATCCATTGCGATCACACATTTGAAACCGCAAAGAACGGAGTAGAAGCAGTAGAAAAAGCACAGGCAACAAGATACGGACTTATTATAATGGACGTTAACATGCCAAACAAGAACGGATACGATGCCACCAAAGAAATAAGAGATTACGAAAAACAACATGGTCTCCCTCCAACACCAATACTTGGCGTAACCAGTACAGATGCACAAGCATGTCTAGAAGCGGGTATGGATGATCATGTAGACAAACCATTCGATAGAGCAATATTATTAGAAAAAGTAGCGGCCTTATACCAGCCAGAAATTCCTAGAGCCGAATAACTCTACGAGTAGAGACAAATGTAGAAATAATTGCACCTATCAGAAGACCTACCAACCCACCAAAAACACCCGCCACAATAATCACAGGAGTAATTCCTTTAACTAAGGTAAAAACAAAGGTAAAAACCAATCCAATAATCAAAGAGCAATTCAAGACAATTCTAGAAATATATCTTCTAATCCAAGTTGCCAACACAACAACAGAAAGAACCATAAATATCCCAGTCAGCAAAAAAGCAGCTTCTACGATACTCTCAAACAACCTCGCCACTAACATTCCAACGCCAACAACACCGAATATAGCATATTTTAACACACCAGCCCAGTATTTGCTTCCTTTTTTTCTAAACACAATATCTTGAACTAGAACTGATGCAGTAATAAACGCAAAAGAATCCGCAGAACTCATGATCGCAGCAAACAATGCAACAACACCCAACCCAATAAAACCAGACGGTAACAAAACCATAAACCCCTCCACTAATGCCCGATCAGGATTTATACCTGGCAACTTTAATTTAATTATAATTGCAATAAAAGAAAGCAACACACCAAACGCCAAATACAAAATCATAGAATAAATGAAACTTTTCTTCAAAGTTTTTACACTCTTAGCAGCATAAGATCTTTGCCACAAATCCGCAGCAGAAAAGGGAAACAACATACCAACAACAAGCAAAGGAATAATCATTCCCGGACCAGCAGAAAAGAGTTGCCATTGTGAGGGTTCAAATGAAAAATTACTCACCAAGATAAAACCTAATGCACAAAACAAAACAATAATTGCAACAAACTGTATTAGATCTGTTTTAACGACTGCTTTAAAGCCACCAAGATAAAGATAAAATAAAATCACCAATCCAACAACCACAACACCTATGCTAAAACTTAACCCAGTAAGAGATTGAATAATTTTAGAACCACCAATTAATTGTATAATAAAGTTCATAAAAATAGAAATAAGCAAGACAAAGGAAACAATCTTACCAGTTCTTTCACCATATCTTCTATAAAAATAGTCAGACAAAGTATAATAATTATATTTGTCGCCTTCTTTCTTTATTTTTAGAGCAAAAAACAAGAAAAACAAGTAACCAAACACCATACCAACATAAGCCCAAATTGCAGAAACACCATAAATATAAACTAAAGCAACATATGTAATAATCACACTAGCAGTAATCTTCGTTGCAGAAATCGTAGATACATTTGAAAACACACCTAAATTTTTCTTAGCAATTAAGAAATCTTCGCCAGATTCTTTTCTAGATGAAACATAACCAACAAGCGCCACAGACGCGAAATATAGCAAGATTAGAGCTAAATCTACATACGATATCATTCTCTTAACCACCAAACCTAAACACACAAAAGCAGAATAAGTATATAACGATATGTTGTTAGTTAACATAACAACATTTAAATAAATTCCAAATAATGAATAAACATGCAAAGCATGAAAGAGAAATTAGAGTACGCCGGTTTAACAGGTAATGAATCAAAAGTTTATCTTGAACTTCTAAAGCATGCAGAACTAAATGGAAATGAAGTTGCAAAGAAAACTGGTCTAGATAGAAGTTTATGCTACACAGTTCTCAACAATTTAATAGAAAAAGCACTAGTTAGTTATGTAATCAAAGAAAAGAAAAGAGTTTTTAGCGCATCAGATCCAGAAAATCTTTTAAAACCAATAAAACAGAAAGAAGAAGTCATCACATCATTAATTCCCGAGTTGAAAGCCGTCGAGAAGATCGTCTCTGGCGATCACAAAGTCACAATATATGAAAGTAAAGAAGGACTAAAAGTATTACTAAATAGTATTGAGAAATCAAAGACTGCAACCTTTTTTGGCGGTACAGGAAAAAGCTACGATATTCTAAAGTGGGAAATGAAACTCATAGAAAAAAAAGTAGTCAAGCTCGGAATAATAGTTAGAGGCATTATGAATTCAAAATACAAAAGTCATCAAATGATGGAACAAGATTTTGTAGACATAAGATTTTTAGACAACGTTGAAAGTGATGTCACCACCACAATCGGAGATGATTTCATAGGAATTCATGTTCTAAAAGAGAAACCATTCATAATCATAATCCACAGCAAAGATGTAGCAAAAGGATACAAAGCATACTTCGAATTCATGTGGAGAGCCGCCGAAATACAAGAATTCTCGAAATAATATATTGTCACTGCGCAGTAATTAAAAACAGAAAGACTTATAAATCCTTATTTCTTACAAGTCATAGCTCAAATGACATTAGAAACTAGTAAACTAGATCAATCTAGAGGATTAGACGCACTAGTTCTATTAGCACTTTCAGGAAAAGCGGGACACGAAACAGCTAGTAGAGAATACGCTAGTGACATGAGCGCTTTTAGAAGATTAAACACAGACGCAATAGAAGCATGCTCACACAGACAAGCATTAAAATTAAGATTAGGAAGAAGATACAACAAATTCTGGCAGAAACATATAATGGGTGAAATTGAAGAACTTGTACTGGCAGATGAAGTAAGCGGATCCGCATTAAAAGCAGCCAGAGAAGATGCAATTAACCTACCTACATTCTCAAGATACTATCATGACAGATTAACAAGCAAAACTCTAAGAAAAAAAGGATGGATTGCGGAAGTAGCAACCATTCTAGGAGAAAGTACAGTTCTAAGAACATTTGTTTCTGCATTTGATGATAGAAAAAGATACAAAGCAGCATACAAAGGCAGCCAATTCGTTGCAAGAGTCGCAGATTCCAAAGACAAATATCAATCACCAGAATTAGATTCAATTTTAGATACTGTCTCCGCAGTAAGGGTAAGACAAGCAAAAGGAAACGTACTTGCAACTTCCTTTGTTAACGCAAGAAACTTACATGAAACATTAACAACCACTGATTCAGTAGAAGAAAGAGCACAATACCTTAGAGAAACAAGCGACATCTTAACCGCATTGAGTGTTGTAGGTCAAGCACAAAATGGAAAAAACAGATGGATGGAAACTAAATCTCACACATCATTATTCTATGATAAATTCTACCCGCTAGTAGATGAGAGACTACAAGACGAAAAAAGCAGACCTAACAAAAAAAGAATCCCGAAATCATATACAGATATAACAAAATTCCATGAATTCTGGACAACACAAGTATGCCCTGAAGAAACTAACTACATGCCTACTCACGGAGATGCTTTACCTACTAATTTCATATTAACTCAAAAAGATGAACAAAGAAAATATTCTCCTATAGACTTAGAATACGCATGTAAAGATTTTATTCAAAATCAGTTTGTTCAACTTTATGCAAAGTCGGGAATACTCGACTGGAACGGACAATCATTTGAGCTAGGTGGCATGCCTGTTGAGGATAATCTTCTTGCAGGCAATTATGCCACCTTTATTTCATTAATGGAAGCTACAGGACAGAGCACAAACACAACACTGGATGAATTTAGAGACACATACCAAAGACTAAAAGTCGAAAACTATCTAATTTGGGCAACAAGACATCTACAAATTCCTAAAGTAATAGATGTAGCCAACGAAGCTGAATCAAAAGAAACTGCAAGATACTACTATACTCTCGCAGTTGAAGAAATGAAGAAATTAGGAATAGAAGATACGAACAACGCATTAGAATATACTAACAAAATCTTCGGCACACCCTATAATCTAGAATCAGATCAAGCCAAAATGAGAGAGATTCATGGTAGAACTCATCACGTTCTAAGCTCATTCGAACCTGAAGATCCTTATGATCCTCATGAAGAAACTGCAAAGCTTGCAAGAAAGTTCAGAAGGTCAAACATCGCCTCTAGAGTTTTAGTAGCAGGAGGAGCACTAGCAGTGGTTGCAGGATTAGCGGCAGGCGTAATAGGATTCGATGCATGGTACGACAAATATGAAGATAAATCTAACGCTGCGAAACTTGTGGCGCTTTACGCAGCAGAACCAACAGTTATGAGAGCCAGCATAGGTCCAGTACAAGATGAACAGATATCAATAAAGGCACTTCAGCTTGCCGACTTCGCATGCAGTAATCCACAAGCATCAAGAAGCGCGGAAAGAAAAGTATACTTTGATGATTGCAATCCAGAAGTTGATCGATGGACTATCTACTATGCAAGTCAAGATCCATTTAAAGGAAGAGATATTATGGAAATTGCAAAAAATCTTGCAGGCAGTCATGAATTCAGAGATTACGCAATTTACTTACCACCATCACTAGTTAGAGCAGTACTATCAAAACGTTTTGGCGGAGATGTAAAAGACAGACCCATAGGCGAAGGAATGTTTAGAGACATAAGATCCGAAGCCATGCTTGATCCAATCGCAAAGTCCATTTGGCTAAACGAAGAACTGTTCCAAGCCGATAGTCAAAGAATAAGATATAGATTAGACTCAAACTACGGTGACGCACTAATTAGAAATTATCAACAACTTGCAACAGAGAGAAGTGGTTGGCTCCAAAACACAGAAGAATATGGTCCAGAGAATGCAGGAGAAATGCCAGGAGTCACCTTAAACGACCACTTAGACTATGCAACAGGAAAAGTATCCAGAGATCTAATCAAAGCAATTGCAGAAATTAACAATCAACACAACCCATACTCAACATCATACAGAGGCGGAGAAATGCATGGCTACGAGGGATTAGTTCTAATTGATCCTCACGACACCACAATGAGTTTTCACCCACACAGCGGACATTTACCTAAACCAGATAGAATTGCAAGACCAATAGAAAAACTAATTGAAATACTAGATGAATACGACATAGATCCTAACAACCCCTTAGCAGATATAGATTACAAGCCGGGACCTGGTGCAGATGAGAACGCAACAAGACAAAACTTAAGATTACAAGGTGCACTTATAGAATATCTCACTTCAGGATTTGTTCATAGAGATTTAGAAGAAATAGCAAACACGTTTGGAGTGACACAAGAAAAAATCTTCAGAACAAGTATAGTACATCTAGCTGCAGAACAAATAATTGGAAAAGCATACCTACAACAATACATGAGAGAAAACTAAAGTTCAACTATTCTTTGATTTCTTAAAAGATCCGCAATTTGATTTACAATCGTATGCATCGCCATAACACAACGTAACTGCTTTGCATCACTTGTTTTATCAATAAACTTTTCAAATCCTTCATCTATCTCTCTATATTTATTCTCCATATCAGAAGACATTTGCAAATCAAATTTATAGAATATCTTTTGATAAAGGTGCAACAACTCATTAATCATACCAAACAAATCAATAATTTTCTTATCAAAAACCACTTTGTGTTTAGTTATATAGTTACACAATCCATCAAGATTATCACCCAACTGCTCCAACACAAGAATATTGTGAAACAAAACCTTTGCCTTTCGTTCATCTCCAACTCCAATCTTATTCAAAATCCTCAAACAAAAGAACATAAATCTATTAACGCTCAGATCCATCTTTTCAATTCTAGATAAATCATATGACTTCTTTTTAATTTCATCATACGCTTCCTGAGACATCTGATTAATAATTAACATCGCTCTTCTAAACATTGTATTAAACTCATCACCAGCAATTATAGATACATCTTTAATCATAACAGAATTCTTACCTTGCGAAACAATCTCATAACCAATTAATTGACTTACGATATAGTCAAGTTTTGATAGTTTTTTAGGATCTTCAGATCTAATCTCAAGTTCATCCACTCCCTTAACATACAAAGCCAAAATAGAATAATTAAAGGTCTTAGTTCTAAGATTAGTTATGTTCAAAGAAGACTTTTGGGCTAACTTTTTGTCCTGATCTAAATTAATAATTAACTTACCATCTTCTTGATCCAAATCAAGCTCTTGACCTTTTATTATACCAAATTGTTTAACCCATTTAGAAGGAAGACTAACCATAAGAGTCGCAGGACCTTGCTGTACAACCTTTCTCCTCATAGAATTATATAGAAATCACAATTATTTAAGGCTTTCTAAAACATTCGAATATAATAATGCATTATTATTATATTAGGATTAAATATATATCTAATTTTTCCAACCTTGTCACTAAAAAGTTACTAAACGGAGGGTGGCAAATGAGAAAACTCATAACCATAGCAATATTAGGGTTATTTATCTTAGGTATATTCGGCTGCGGAAATAACACAACAGGCGAAGTAATAAAATCACAAAAGGAACCAATAGTGTTTGGAGGAATCCTAGCACTAACGGGTGGAGGATCAGAGTACGGCATCCCAGAACAAAAAGGCGCAATGCTCGCAGTTGAAGAAATAAACGCAGCAGGCGGAATCAATGGAAGACCATTAAAAATAGTTTGGGAAGATGGAAGATGTAACGCAAAAGATGCATCCACTGCAGCTCAAAAATTAATCAACTTTGATAAAGTCAGAATTATGTGGGGCGGAGCATGTTCAAGTGAAGTGCTTGGCGCAGCACCTGTCGCAGAATCAAACAAAGTAATTCTTATGACATCTTCAGGCGAAAGTTCCGAGATCAGCAACGCAGGTGATTACATATTTAGAAACATCGGACCACAATCACTGCAAGCAAACAGATTAGCAGAATTTACAATTGAAAACAACTGGAAAAAGATTGGCACATTATCAGAAAACTCTGATTATGCAATTGACTTAAACAAAGGATTCGAGAAAAAAGTAGTAGAACTTGGTGGAGAAATTGTATCATCACAAAAATACAATCCAGAAGCAAAAGACTATAGAACTGAACTAACTAAAATTCTAGAAAAAAATCCAGATGCAGTGTTTATCAACACACAAAGTGCAGCAAAAGGAGCATTAGCACTAAAACAACTTCAAGAATTAGGTTTCAAAGGACAGGTTTTAGGTAACACAGTAATGGCTAGTGACGACGTACTAACAAAGTACAAAGAATACACTGAAGAATTAATTCTCTTTGACGCAAAATACGACGAAGGAGAATCAAACGCTGCAAATTTCATGGAAGCATTCAAAGAAAAATACGACGTAGACACGGTCCCATACCCATTCTTTAGTGCAGCATCATATGACGCCATACATATCCTGGCTGAAGCAGTAGAACAAGTTGGATACGATGCAGACAGAGTAAAACAACACCTCTACAGCATAAAGAACAGAAAAGGCGCAGCAAATGTATTAACATTTGATGAAAACGGAGACGGAACTACGAACTACGTTGCCAAAATTTCCAAAAATGGAAAACTAACGGAAATAAAAGCACAAGCTCCAACCGGAAAACCAATCGTCATAGGATTCTTAGGACCAATGACCGGGGACAACGCAGAATTAGGAGAGAACGAACAACACGTCGTAGAAATAGCACTAGAAGAAATAAACAACGCAGGAGGAATAAATGGAAGACCTGTAAAAGTTATTTACGAAGACTCAAGATGCAGTGCAAAAGATGCCACTAATGCAGCAAAGAAACTTACAGAAATGGATAAAGTAGAGATTATTCTTGGAGGAATTTGTTCAGGAGAAACTTTGGCTGCAGCACCAATTGCAGAACAAAACAAAGTGATACTATTTTCGGCATTCTCAAGTAACCCAGACATAAAAAATGCAGGAGACTATGTATTTAGAAACTCTGTTGTAGACGACCAAGGTGCAGTTGTATTAGCAAAAGTTGTAGCCAAAGATCACAAAAAGGTAGCATTACTAACAGAAAACACAGCCTATCCCGTAGCCATGGCAAGGGAATTTAAGAAAGAATTTGCAAAACTAGGCGGAGAAGTAATTATTGAAGAAGTGCACGAAATAACCTCCAAAGATTACAGAGCACAGCTAACAAAGATTAAAGCAAAGAGTCCAGACGCAGTAATCTTCAACGCACAAGGAGGCACATCAGGTGGAACAGGAATTCTACAAGCACACGAACTTCAAGTTCCTGGAGAGTATATTGCCACATACTATGCAAGCGGAAACAGCTTTCTAACAAAAGTTGGAGACTTAGCAGAAGGCATAAAATTCATCGACTCAGAACCGCTTGATGAAAATAGTGCTAAAACCCAGAATTTAATGAAAAAATATCTTGCAAGAGCAGGTCACAAACCTTCAAATGTTTTTGAAGCTGGCGCAAGATACGATTCAGTATACATTCTGAAAGAAGCAATAGAAGCTGTTGGATACGATGCAGAGAAAATAAAAGACTACCTCTACAACATAGAATTCAAAGGAACTCTAGGAGAATATCATTTTGATAGCTACGGAGAACCAGTTGGAATTGATTATGTTGGATTTGTAATAAAAAATGGCGAACCAGCACTTTTAGAAGAATAATTTATTTTTTTCTTTTTCTTTAAATTACAACAAATCTTTAATTCTTTTTCCGCCACGACACACAACACACACAGCACTTTCAGAATCAAAACAATTCTTACCAACTAAAGCCCCACATTTCTTACAAGTACAACTAGCCACCTCAACCTTACACACCTGACATTGCTTTAACACATCCATAAGAATAAGGGAGCCAGACAGCTATATAACACTTTCTTCCAAAGATACGTTAATTTTATAAATACAAACCAGACCAATCTCTCTATGTTACCTGACAAAGAAATAAAGGCAAAATACAAGCCAAAATTCTGGGCTGAACCCGATAAATATTATGCAACAGGCACTTTGAAAGAAGAAGGCTATGCAAGAAGTATCTGCAAATGTTGCAAGAAACCATTCTGGAGCATGAACCCTGACAGAGATATCTGCGGCGACCCTTCTTGCGATCAAGAGATAGGGTTTGGATTTATAGGTAACACACCAGCAAAAAAGAAATTATCATACATAGAAATCTGGCAAGAGTTTGCAAAAATGTTCAAGAACTCTGGCTACACACCAATAGAACGTTACCCCGTTGTTGCGAGATGGAACCCAACAATGGAATATACTAATGCAAGTATTGCTGCATTTCAACCATTTGTTATCAGCGGAGAAGTTAAACCTCCAGCAAACCCTTTAGTCATCCCTCAATTTTGCATGAGATTTGGGGATATTGACAATGTCGGAATAACACAATCTCACAATACTGGCTTTGTAATGATTGGACAACACATGTTCGTCCCACCAGAAGACTGGAATCAAAACGAAGTATTCAAACACATCCACACATGGAACACAAAAGGATTAGGTCTACCTAACGAAGAAATAACATACCACGAAGACGCATGGGCTGGGGGAGGTAACCTCGGATGCTGTATGGAATTTTTCTCAAGAGGTTGCGAGTTAGGAAATCAAGTTTACATGTTATATGAACAAACACCTTCAGGAGTTAAAGATCTTAATCTAAAAGTTCTCGACATGGGAATGGGTATGGAAAGAAATGCTTGGTTTTCTCAAGGCTGCGCAACAATCTATGACGCAACTTTCCCAGATGTAATGAAAAAGATGCTTAGTGCAACAGGCTATAAAGTTGATGAAGAATTAATGAAGAAATATACGCCAAATGCGGGACTGCTAAACATTGATGAAGTCGATGACATCAACAAAGCATGGAATACAGTTTCACAGAAAGTAGGCATAGAAACTAAAGAATTAAAGAAATTAATTTTACCATTATCTGGAGTATATTCCGTTGCAGAACATACGAGAGCACTCCTATTCGCACTAAATGATGGCGCCCTACCCTCCAACACAGGAGGCGGATACAACCTCAGAATACTCCTAAGAAGAGCACTAGGATTTATTGACAAATATGGCTGGAATGTCGACTTACCAACTGTAGCTAAGTGGCACGCAGATTATCTTAAACCAATATTTCCTGAGTTAAGCAAAAATTTAGATAATGTTAACAAAATTCTCGATGTAGAAAAAGAAAAGTATGAGAACACTAAACAGAAATCAAGACACGTCGTTGCAAAAATAATTAAAGAAGATATTAACGAAGCAAAACTTGTAGAACTATACGACAGTCAAGGTATTGCGCCAGAACTTATTGCTGAAGAAGCAGAAAAACTGGGTAAGGAAGTTAACGTTCCTGAAGATTTCTACATGAAAGTTGCAGAAAGACACGAAAAAGTTTCTCAAGTTCATGCTACAAAGAAAGAGACAGAATTAGAAATAAAAGAAATACCCGGAACTAAAGCCAAGTACTTCAATGACTATACACATACAGAATTCATGGCAAAAGTTCTAAGGATAATTGACAACAACATGATAATTCTTGATGAAACGCTTTTTTATCCAACCTCTGGTGGACAAATAACCGATCTTGGAACAATAAACAGCTCAAAAGTTGTAGATGTATTCAAACAAGGAGAATTCATTGTACACAAACTAGAATCTAAAGCAGACTTTAACGAAGGGGATGTTATCGAAGGTAAAGTTGACAAAGAACGAAGAAAACAACTAACTCAACATCATACCGCCACCCATGTTATCAACGCAGCCGCTAGAAAGATTCTTGGCCCTCATATTAATCAAGCAGGTGCAAAGAAAACTACAGAAAAAGCACACCTAGACATAACTCATTATTCTACTTTAACAGAAAAAGAACTTGAAGACATCGAAACAGAATCTAATAGAATCGTTCAAGAAGATGTTCCTGTTCACAAAATGTTCTTGCCAAGAGATGAAGCGGAACGAAAATACGGATTAGAAATATACCAAGGCGGAGCCGTTCCCGGTCAAGAAATAAGAATTGTTGAGATTCCAGAGATCGACGTTGAAGCATGCGGTGGAACGCACCTAAACTCCACAAAAGAAATAGAAAAGATTAAGATTATAAAAGCCACAAAGATCCAAGATGGCATTGTAAGATTAGAATTTACTGCAGGAAAAGCAGCAGAAAAAACAGAGAGTGCAGAATCAGGAATACTAGAAGAGTCTGCAAAACTCCTAAACTGCAAAGAAACTCAATTACCTGGCAGAGCAGAAGAATTATTCACGATCTGGAAGAAAGTAGTAAAGAAAAAGAAGAAACTAGCACCAGAAGATCTAATTCCTAAATCAGAAGAAGAATTTGAAGGAGATGTTCTAGGAAAATTAACTGAGACTCTAAGAACTCAAGCAGAAAACATCCCAAAGACAATTCAAAGATTTCAACGAGAAATAAAAGAAAAAAGCGAGAAATAACACCATCTAACAGACTTAACTTCAAATCTAAAAGACCGGCAAAACTAATCTTCTACGATTCTTAAAAAGATTCTCATCTTCATCGCAGAGTTCAGTCTCTTCTTTTTCCTCTTCCCACAACCTTATTGATTTCATAATTCACCCCAGAGCTCAAGCTAACAGCAATAGGATCACCTAAAAGAACCTGAGCCACTAACTTAGCTCTTCAAACTACAAAGTAATATCTTATGAAAATTAGATGAATAAGTATAATTACACACAAAATAAATCCATTCAAAAAGTTTTGAGAACAATGCACGTGTTCTAGCAACCATGCTAGAATAAGGAGTAACATAATGATCTATATATAATTTTGTATGAAAAGTCCGAAAGAACAACAAAACCGCCTATCATATAAGAAATATTTAAAAAAAGACAAGCTATAAAACCCAATATGAGACAAAAAAGGGTAAATAAAATCCTAATTCTTC
The DNA here is from genome assembly GCA_018646625.1 of Candidatus Woesearchaeota archaeon. GTDB lineage: Archaea > Nanobdellota > Nanobdellia > Woesearchaeales > JABGUJ01 > JABGUJ01. The sequence continues at coordinate 134,389 of JABGUJ010000001.1, forward strand.
TATTTACTATCGTGATAATAACAGGATTATTCTTTTTTCTTCCATTAAGATGTAATAACTATGCACAGTGTGAGAAAACATGGCATAAAGGATGTAACGGAGACTGGAACTGCTTAGACGGAGAATGCTATTATTTCTGTAATGATGAAATAGCCATAGCCAGCAATCAAACCCCTAGCTACCCAGTAAGAGAAGCTATAGAGGCAGCACCTGAAGAAGTAGAACCAGAGCCAGAACCTGTAGACCCAGGGCCTGCCGCAGACGAAATATACTCAGGAGATATGCAAGTACACTTTATTGATGTAGATCACGGAAGCTCAGTTCTAATAGAAACTCCAAAAAATCATTCAATCATCATAGACGCAGGATCAAAAATTAAAGGTAAAGAAGTTACAAAATACATCATACAAGACTTAAACTACAATCCAAGATGGTTTAGCCCTGAAGTATTAATCACCAGCGTAATGGAAGAAAACCACGTTGCAGGCATGACCAACGTATTGTTCAACTTTCAAGGTATAGAAAAAGTATTCGATAGCGGAAGAGAATTACCATATTCATACTACAAAGCCTACAAATCACAAAGAGATCAACTATTTACTAGAAAATTATCGTTTGATAAAGAAATCGATGGCATCGATAATTCAATACATATCTTCGCATACGTCGCATTCGAAGGTGCGGAAGAAGATAAAGACGAAAATTTCTACTCCGTTGTTTTAAAATTAACATATCTCAACTCTTCATTCCTATTTGCATCAAACTGCAACGCCGAATGTGAAGAGATAATATTAGAAGAAGGTCACGATCTTAGTGCAGACATCTTGAAGATTTCTACTTACGGAGATGAGTCCGCAACAACAGACGCATTCCTCGAAGCAGTAAATCCAAAGGTTGCGGTAATCAGTGTAGGAACTAATGATGAGAACTTACCACACCAATCAACAATCGATAAATTAGAAGCCAAAGAGATTACAATTTTACGAACAGACGAAAACGGACATATTGTGGTATCTACAAACGGAAATAAGTACAAGATAAAAACTGAGAAATCATAGAGTTATACATTCTGACTTAATTTGCTTTAAAGAAGTTAATGATTTTATCTTAATTATTCCTTTTCTTGAAATAACCGTCTTAACTAACTGATAATATTCATTCTGATCCTTCACCCTAACCTTTAAGATGATTTCACAATCACCAGTACAGATATCTACGCTTTCAATCTGAACATGTTTTGCAAGCTCTTTAGCAACCTTCTCAGGATTACCATATTCATCAGGAGATAATGAAATCAACACATACACACAATAACCTTCATCAATCTTCTTATGATCAAAAACGGCCTTGTATGATCTTACCAAACCATCACGTTCTAATTTCTTAATATTATAATGAATAGTGGTAGATGGTTCTTTCAGTTTTTTAGCAATCCTAGATATCTGAGGAGTACAATAACCTTGCTTAAACAGATCAATCAATTTTGAGGTTATATCCTTCATAAAATGGAATAATATACAACTTTATTTAAACTTTTTGAAAGATAATTGAATAATATTCAACCAAATATAAGAACGAATCAACTCTACAAGAATGTATGAAAGCAACAAGAATCGGAATAATAGGAGGAATAGGGTCCGAAACTAGTTGCACCTTCTGTTTAAATCTTAATAATGAAATACGAAAAATCACCAACACCCAACCCAGTATAGTTCTGGAGAATTTACCCATATCAGCAGAAGCAGAGAGAAAAATAATCAATGGACAAGTCACTAATGAACATCTCCAACTAATAAAAGAAGCAATAATAAGATTAAATAAAATAAATGTAGAGTTAATAGTAATACCGTGCAACACCGTACACACATTCATAAAAGACTTAAGATCGACGTCAACCTGCCAGATACTCAGCATAATTGAAGAAACCACTAAACAAATAGCATCAAAAAAAGTAAGGAAAGTAGGTATTTTAGCATCTACTAAAACAATAAACGAGAAACTATACGCAACACAACTTAATACAGAGAATATTGAATTAGTTCTTCCCAAAGAACAAGAAAAAATAAGCAAGATAATACTCAGAATACTCAACAACACAAATAATCATAAAGATAAAGACTTCATGAATGAAAAAATCAGAGAACTAAAAAAAGATGGCGCGGAAGCAGTAATAATTGGATGCACCGATCTTTCGAAAAAACTCAATCAAGAAGACCACCAAATACCCCTCATTCACGCATTATCCGCACTTCAAGAAGCCACAATAACAAGAATCACCCAAGACCCTTTTTAAATCTCAGAAACATTTTTAAAGATCGCCGCACAGACTTATTTCTACAAAAAAACAAATATTAGGTGAGAAAACATGAAAAAATATCTGGCCTTAGCCGCCATAATTATGATAACAAGTTTATTCTTAGTGGGCTGCGGAAAAGAATTTGTCTGCAACCCCCCATATATGCAAATCGGAGAGACTTGCTGTTTGGACAAAGATTCCAATGGTGTTTGCGACAAAGACGAAGTCGTTAAACAAGTAATAGAAGAAATGCCAATTCCAGAAGATGAAGAATTAGAAGAAGAAGCTCCAGAAGTAGAAGAAGAGGAAGAAGAAACCGAACCTGAAACTACAGATGATGAAGAAGAAGAGGAAGAAGAACCTGAAGCAACAGATGAGGACGAAGAAGATGAGGAAGAGGAAGAAGACGATTCCACTTCAACTAGCGATTGGTCAGCATCCACTAGTGGCGGAGTAAGTTACGAAAAACCAAAAGAACTTCAAAAGACTACGCTAAAGAAAGAATCCTCTGTTGATTGTGAAGGAGATGCATACATTATGCAAAGATCTGACGGATCATACTATCTTGAGTTTAAAGACTTCAAGACCAAGAGCGCACCAAAACTTTACGCATATCTAAGCAGTAAAAGTAATGTGAGAAAAACTGGTGATCTTATTCTTGAAAGCAAAACAACAAAGAGTAAAAATGCATATAAGCTAGAACCTAAAATTTCAAGGTATGACGCAATCAGTATGAAATTTGACATACCAAGCGAAGTTTCTTTGAGCGAATATGATCTTATTGTTGTTGCAGACACAATGTTCAACAAGATTCATTGCACAGGTAAGTTCTCATAAGAACTTGCTTAATTTTTTTTGACTTTTTCTTTCCTTTATTAATTTACTAACCTTAAGAATATTATCAAGATCATAGCCAAACTTCTTCTTGACTAGATTTTTAGCATAAGTCATCATCAACTCTTCAGACCCAAACATCAAAGGTTTGCTTTTCATTGAATTTCTGGATGCTTCTCTAACAACCCACACCCCTAAAGGAGCCCAATATTCATCCGTTATAAATCTTAAACAAAGACAAGCACCTTGACGTTTAATGGCATTTAATCCCTCTAATACAGCAATCCTTGCAGCATAATATCCGCCCGCAGTACTAAATGCATACTTTGTTCTTCCCGCATAAGTTTCATGATCAGTTGTAAATCCTGTATTGCCTTCGACAACTGGCGTCTCAAACAATTCATACTCCCAAATATCAGGAAAGAACAATATCAAATAATAATTTCCCAAATAACCCCCGAAGTACGCAGCATAATCACACTCCGCATGTTTCTTAACATCAGAAATAAGATGCTTACCTAACGTATCATCGACAGCAGTTATACTCCATCTTGTAGGAACTAATCTCCTCTGAGTTTTAACACCCAGATTACCCACACTCAACAATCTTGTCAGGTAATGTTCATCAAACTTTTTATCATAAAGAGTTTCTAACGCTTCTACAGACTTAAGATCTGTCTGAGATACGATACTATCTACTTTAGTAGGGATCTTAGGATTTTCAGTAAGCATGGCTTTCTTTAGTTCAACGCTCGGACCATGAGGCATAATATCTTGATTAAAACTCACGTTAAACTGCGGTCTTTTTTGTAGATTTATTTCAACATCTACCGGCTTCGACGCCATCGAAATTTCTTGACTCATCTCAAGAAACTTATTGTCAAAACTTTTTACATTCGCACCAAACCTAGAATTCACTAGACTACTACGCAAGTCTACAATATTATCTATTTGATAATTTTCTTTACTCCATAACAACGGAGCATCATTATCAACATAATTTTCAACACCTAATATGCCAACATTTACATCAGGATAGCCATACTTACCCACAAAAATATTTGGAGCCTCCCCAAAAAAATCTTGTTTAGAAGTTAAATTAACCTTTTTCTGAGATGAAATTTTAGAAATAATAGGACAAACTGGTCGATGACACAAGTTGCGACCTTTGCATTGGATACATTTTATATTCATAATACAACACAAGAAAAGAAAGATTAAAAAGATTATCTGAAGCTTTAAAAACTAGTCATCAACCATCAATCTACGATAAGCTGCATGAGCGCGCGTTCTCTTGTCGGCAGGATCATCTAAGTGTTTTCGGATTTTGTCGTCATAATAATGCGGATCCGCTTTAAACTCATCATAATATCTAAGAAGTTTTCCTACATACCTAACAGTTCTCGGAAACTCATGATATCTATGTACTCTACTTCCCCCTGCATGATAACCAGCAGCCATTTTCTCAGGATCTCTATCAAAACGTCTAGCCAACTTTTGCAGAACTCTACAGCCGGCTGTAACACCATATTCAATCTTATACAAATCTTCAGGTTCAACACCAACACCTCTAGATGTTCTAGGCATAACTTGCATTATTCCCATTGCACCTGCAGTTGAAGTAGACAAAGGTCTAAAGTTAGTTTCAACTCTCATAAAGGACAATATTAATCTATAATCCAGATTATACTCATCAGCTTTATCATGAACGAACTCCATGAAATTATCAAAATCAGTTAAATTACCATATTCCCCTGTTGATTGAAACCGATCATAACGAGGCCTAGCAACAGGAAACGATCTAGTTCTAGCACGTTTAGGAACAGCATCAGCCGCCAACGCCCGTTCAAAAGGGGCAAACGCTCTTGCAACATCACCATCAATAGAACCAGACAATTCTAATCTTCTTCCATCAGATAGCTCTTTACCCAACAAACGTTTTGCCAACACCATGTAAACATGTGGAAAACCATAAAATTTGTCGTCTTCTAAACAATCCAACATAACACTATCAAGTTGATCATCATCGTCTAACGTTCTGGCCAACCTATCTCGTTCCTTAACTAAATCCACAAATGGAATTCTCATAGGTCCAACCAAACCAAAGTTTTGATATGCGTCACCTTTTACGACGGTAAACCCATCATCTTGCATTTCTCTAGTAAACGCGGCAGGATTAAACTGACCATCATAAACTAAAGTTCTAGATAAATCATGTTGTATTTCAGCACCATCGAAAACCATATACCCTGGCCTAACCACTAAATCTTTAGTAACATAATCTACATGAAATCCTGTCTGTTTCATTGCAGATGCAATTCTTTTAGGTAAATTCAAATCCCCTGCTGAAGACGAATTCAAAATATACCACGCATAAGAATAAGACTCTTTTTCTAACATTTCTTGAGAAAGTGATGCACTTCTTTTTCTACCCCAAGTAGATGTTCTAACAATCTGTTCTAGTTTTGCAAGAGTTTCTACTTCCGCTTTTTTAACTTGCGGCGCTCTTCTCTTAGCATGAGCCTCTCTAGAACCTCCAAAAAGCCAACCAAGAATACCCGTTTCAGCCACAACATAAGCTGCACCAACACCTCTAGTGCTAACTCTAAGAAAGTCTCTCCTGGTTCGTTCTGTTCCGGATGTAGAAATATCAGCCATATTAAGCTCTAACTACTAATTTAAGAGAAGTTCTAGTTTATAAATCTTTCCCTTTTAACCACTTAACAGGGACAAATAGCCCCCTCGAACAACCTTAAAAGCAGGAATTCGAATAAATAAATTTATCTACAAATCCATCTAAGAAGAAGATATGAGATTCATTTTAATATTTATCGTTATTGTCCTTCTAGTAGGCGGCTGCGCTGAAAAAAAATTAATTGCACCAACAAGAGAAAGCAAGATTCCTCAAGATATTCTAAAAGGAACTCCAGAAAATGATCAACACCCGCCAATATTACATTCCACCGAATATGAACAACCAGTACCTTTAGCCATCATTAGCACAGCAGGCGCAGAAGATTCACCATTCATCCCAGAAGATAGAGATGAACTATACTTTATGTTTGTCAAAGACGTAAGAGAAGATGTCCACATACAAATAAGAGATTTTGTAAATGGAATCTGGGTTTCAAAAAAAATAAACAATGCTTGGCAAGAACCAGAATTTGTTCAATTACAAAATTCAGATAAGCTGGCACTAAACGGATGCGAATTTGTACAAGGAAATGAAATGTTATTTTGTACTGCAAGAGAAGGATACACAGGACTACACTGGTTTTCTGCAGAATACAAAGACAACAAATGGACCAACTGGAAAGAATCAGATTTCCCAACAGAATACGACGTTGGAGAATTACACATATGGAAAGATGAACTATACTATCACTCTAATAGAGAAGATGGAAATGGTGGATCAGATATATGGATGCTAAAAAGAATAAACGATAAATGGTCCAACCCAACCAACATAAAAGCAGTAAACTCAGAAATTGACGAAGGTATGCCATACATCACATCCGACGGAAAAGAAATGTGGTTTAATAAATGGCACAAAGGATCACCTGCAGTTTTTAGATCTAAAAAATCAAATGAAGAATGGCAAGAACCAGAGTTAATTGTGTCTAGCTTCGCAGGAGAACCAACTCTAGATAAAGAAGGAAACCTATACTTCGTACATCATTATTACAAAGATAATGAAATGATTGAAGCTGATATCTATATAGCATACAAAATAAAAGAATAAGAAAAAAATTTAAGAGAAAATTCCCTTAAAGAAACTAAAGATGCCGTCAAAACCAACCATACCTGTTATCAAGTTTCCAGAGGCTCTGACCTTCACAAACTTACCATTCTCAACAGTAAAAACATCGTATGGTTTTTCAACTTCTCCAAACAAGTCAAATTCAAAAGTACCTGATACGCCCTTAAATTCGCCCATTGAATAAAGATAATCTTTTACAGCATCTGCACTCCCATCAGTATTCCCTAAAGCTTGAATCACAATATTTGCAACATCATAAGACTCAGGAGTATACGCATTGTATTCCTTACCAAATTCTTCAAAGTATGAAGAAGCAAATTGTTCCAACTCAGGAGAATCAGGAACACCTGGAAGAATTACAAAAAAATCTTGATCTAAACTTTCTACAAAAGGAATTATAGAATCATCCTTAGCACCATCCGCCGCATATATAGGAACATCCAATCCTAATTCCATAGATTGCTTAATAATTATTCCAGCCTGCTTAGGAAACGACATCATGTACAAGACATCAGGTTTCATTGCTTTGATTTTAGAAAGTTGAGTTTTAAAGTCAGCACCATCAACATCAAAGTTCTCAGTTGCAACAATGTTACCTTCAAAAGAACTTTCAAAGGCATTCTTCAATCCAACACCCCAATCATTATTGATGTAAATAACTGCAACCCTCTTAAACTCTTCCGCAGCAAACAAATCAGCAGTTTCTTTAGCTTGCCCATTATCTGACGGAACTACTCTGAAAACATAATCACCAGATTCTTTGATACTGGGATTTGTAGCCGAAGGACTTATCATAACAACACCAACCTGTTCAGCCATAGGGGCCATCCCCAAAACTTCAGGAGAACAAGTTCCTCCAATAATAACTTCAACTTTATTTACATTCATCAACTTTTGTGCAGCATTAACTGCATCCTTAGAATTACATCTACCATCTTCATAGATAACATGCAACATTCTACCATTTATGCCGCCATTAACATTGAGATCATTAACAACCATCTCAACAGTCTCTTTCATTGGCACACCAATAGATGCAACATCTCCAGTTAATGGACCAACATAACCTATAGTAAATGCAGACAAGTCAGATGCCAAATTAATCTGAGAAGGTGCTTGCACTTGCGGTTCAACCGCTTGCTCTCTTTGCTCAAGAGTACAACCAGAAAACATTGTTAAAACTAAAATTGTAAGTAATACTAGAATCTTCTTCATAGAAATCCCTCTTTTTAAGTTCATAAATAAAAAGAAAGAAAGAGGGTATAAAAGATTTACCCCTAATATTCAGCTAAAACTTCAGGTCTTCCGTTATCATAACGAATAACTTGATAATCCCTATAAGGTTCCCTAGTTACATTATCAAACCACAGACCGCCCGTTACACCAGACCGTTGTCCCATGCCTAAAAGATAATCATGGATCCCATTAGCATCATATCCACCAGTCTCTATTGCCTCTAGCAAAATCATTGTAGTATCATACGCATTAGCCGTATAAAGTTCATGAGGAACATCAGTTACATTGTAATATGCTCTAACCTTCTTCCTAAACATAGCAGCTTTAACATCTGAAAGATCATAAGCCATTCTAGAAAAAGTCACAGACTCAATACCTACACCCATCTCTCGAATTACTTCAGGTGTGTTAAAGGAATCAGTTCCAAAAATGTTTTTCCTCACTCCTAATTGAGCTAACTGTTTAACCAACTTAGGACCTTCACCATGTTGAGCAATGAAAACCGAATCAGGATCTCTCTTTAATGATCTAAAGATTGCATCCTTAAAGAACTGCTCCCCAGGATCAAACGCTTCTGCAATAACGATATCGTTGCCTCTGCCTGCTAACTGCTTCTCATAAACACTCTCAAATCTATCATAGAGATAGTTACCATAGTTAGCGTCTCCAACATAGAATACTGCAGGCTTATGCAAACCTAAAGAATCCATATACCTGGCCATGATTCCAGCACCATAACTATCAAAAGGATAAGTAGTAAACAAGTACTTGTTCATGAACCTTGTTCGAGGATTACTTACTGCAGGAGAAATAACTAGTGTCTGAGTAAGATTTGTTAAATCGTCTAGGATAAATAGAGACTGTGCACATACAGGTCCAATGATTGCAGGAACATTTCTCAATCCAACAAGTTCAGCAAAGTTATGTTTTGCAACATTGTAATCGCACTTTGTATCTTTATACACAGCAACCACAGTTTTGTTATTAACACCACCTTCAGCATTAACTTCATCTATTGCTAAGTTAATACCTCTAGCAATTGCGATACCAACTTTAGAAAACTCTCCAGATGTTGGCAACATAACACCAATAACGACATCTTCATTCTTTGTTCTATCAATGTCAGCAATATCTATTATTTTTATTTCTCCATTGGGATACACAATCTCAAACATTGTTTGAGGTTCTTCGGGAGTTACATTTAGAGTGTCATTAGTTAACGGTTCAGGATCTGCCTTAAACCAGTCCTTAAAACCAGAAAAATCAAATGTATTAGATAATATAAATCCAATAATTACAATTGCTACTAAAACAAAAACAATTTGTTTCCATAAATTATTCTTCTTCGAAATTTTTATCTTCTTTCTTGCCATACATCTCACCTAGTAAATATCATACTTCTAATCCATCTCGATTTATTTAAAAATATTGTGAAAGCTTTAAAAGCCTTTGAAACTAACCCCTAAATAGCATGAAATACATGATATCGCTAATCACAATATTATTACTCCTAACAGTAGGATGTTCCGATTCATCCGAGTATATAATAGAGACACAAGACTCTAACTCCCAAATATCAATAAGCACGCCAAAGCAGCTAGATTTTCAGAAGATATCACTTGAAACAGAAGATAGCATTAAAATAATTGCCAACTACTACGCACAATCAAAATCATCACCTTCTATTATTCTATTACACCAATTAGGAAAAGATAAATCCACATACAAATCATTATCTAAAAAATTATTTGACAAAGGATTTAATGTAATATCATTAGATCTTAGAGGTCACGGAGAAAGTGATGGCCAACTAACGGATTTTTCCAATGACGATTTCAGAGCAATGATAAAAGATGTAAATGCCGCGTACAAAATGTTAACTGCAAGCGAAAATGCAAACATCGAAATATCTATTGTCGGTGCAAGTATCGGCGCCAACACAGCGCTAACATTCGCAGCACAGAATAGTATTTACAAAGTTGTGCTTCTCTCGCCAGGAACTGAGTATAGAGGAATAAACATCGCAGATATTAATTATGAAAAACCATTACTAGTAGTGGCATCAAAAGAAGATATGTATTCATACGAATCATCTCAAACATTAAAAGGAATATTCATCGAACTAGAAGGATCTTCTCATGGAACAAACATGTTCAAAGATACAACATTAGAAGAAGACATTACTGAATGGTTAAGCAATTAATGCCTAACTCATTTCAAGCGGATTCTGCCAGAGTGTAACTGACTTTTCAACTCTCTTTGTGAAACTCATATCTGAGCCATTAATACTACTAACGCTGAAGCAATTCAACAAAACCCCTAGAATTAAATCTCGATTTTGATCAACCCGCTCTTTCATATCCATATCACACACTCTCCTCTAGTCAACTACAGAACTCGCCGAACCAATATACACAAAGGTATACTAAGGTAATATATATATTAGTAAGTATATAAATGTTACGAGCAACCCCTTTTATTTTCAATATAGAAATAAATACAAATTAAGAAAGGAATTTATATAGAGAACACCTCCAATAGAGGAGGCAGGTGATTTAGATGCTTGATATAAGACTAATTAGAGATACACCGGAAATAGTAAAGAAAGACCTCCAGAAAAGAGAGGACAGCGAAAAACTTGCATGGGTTGACGAAGTTCTTGAGCTTGACAAACAATGGAGAGCTCTAAACGTAGACAAAGAAAAACTCAGAGCTAGCAGAAACGAAGTTAGTAAAGAGATTGCATCTCTTAAAAAAGAAGGGAAAGACGCATCCTCTAAGTTGAAAGAAGCATCAGAAATCCCTAAGAAGATTGAAGAAATAGAATCCAAACAAAATGCTCTCAAAGAAAAGATAGACTATTACCTAATGCGTCTACCAAATATTCTTCATGAATCTGTTCCAGTCGGTGCAGATGATACAGAAAATGAATCTGTAAAATTAGTTGGAGAAAAACCAACTTTCGACTTCACACCAAAAAGTCATGTAGATATTATTGAAGAACAGGATCTTGCAGATACTTCTAGAGCAGGAAAGATTTCCGGAGCTCGCTTTTGGTTTTTGAAAGGATCACTAGCAATGCTAGATTTCGCACTACAAAAATACGCAATAGATTTTATGTTTAAGAAAAAGTATACAATTGTACATCCTCCGTTCATGATGAACAGAGAATCCTATGAAGGTGTTACTGACTTAGGAGACTTTGAAGATGTAATGTATAAGATTGAAGATGAAGATCTTTACTTAATCGCAACTAGCGAACACCCACTAACCGCAATGTACATGGGAGAAATCTTAGAAGCAGATAAACTTCCAATGAAAATGTGCGGAATTAGTTCTTGTTTCAGAAAAGAAGCTGGCGCCCACGGTAAAGATACAAAAGGAATCTTCAGAGGACATCAATTTAACAAGATCGAACAGATCATATTTTGTAAACCTGAAGAATCTTGGCACTATCACGAAGAACTCATGCAAAACGCATCTGAGTTCTTTGAAAGTCTAGGATTACATTTCAGAATCGTAAACATTTGCACAGGCGACATAGGAACTGTTGCTGCAAAGAAATACGACATCGAAGCATGGTACCCAGTACAAAATGCATACAGAGAAGTTGTCTCTTGTTCAAACTGTACAGACTACCAAGCGCGGAGATTAAAAATCCGTTTCAGGACATCCGAAGGAAACGTTATTGCACATACATTAAACTCTACATGTGTTGCAACATCTAGAGCTTTAGCAGCAATAATAGAAAACTTTCAAAACCCTGACGGCACAGTTAACATTCCAAAAGTCCTTCAACCGTACATGAATGGACTAACTAAGCTGTAAAAAGAGGTGAACATATGGCTGATTTGCCATCAAAGATATTTTTCATCATAGGAGGAGTTATTACAGTCTTCTCCTTTTTGTATAATTTCTTCTTGAAAACTAATTCTCTAACTTTATTTGTAATTATTGGTGTTTTGTTCATAATTTACGGCGCAATAAAATATTTCTTTTTAGAAAAAAATGGAAGAGAACAAAAAAAAAAAGTTGTGCATCAACATAATGTAAGACAACACGCACAAAAACAACAACTACATCATGCGCCTATGCGTCAACAACCACAACAGCACACTCAACACCACTACACTCGCGCAGATAATGTAATGTGTCCCAGATGTGGAACTAAAGTCGCGTCTTCCGCAAACTTTTGCCCTTCTTGTGGTTTTCGTCGAAGTCAACGTCATTAGTCTTCACCATAATGAGTAGCAACCGCGTTTGCTAAATTAGCATCTCCGCCAGCAATTATTTCTTTCATTCTTGTTGCTAACGCGCCATGTTCTTCTAGTCCGTGAACTTTCTGCACAGTAACTGCTACATCGTGCTGCCTGTTATCCAATGATCTCATTACAGATCCAAACATGTATGCTTTATAGAACTCACCAAGATCAGTATTAAGTCGATCCGCCCAAGCATTAGCATCATACGATCTAGAACCCTCTACCTCAATCTTAAGATAATCTCGAGAATTGTATATGGTGCTAACTGAAAGTAAAGCACGCTCATTACTAACGGAATTAAACTCAGAGGGAAATTTAGAAACATCAACCCAAATTCCTTCAGTACGATCGCCAGAAGTTCTTTTATACCTCCCATTAGAATCTACAAGAGATAACGAAACCGCCAAACCTGAATCACGATCAAAAATATTGAAATCTGGACGTCTATTCTCATAACCCCGTCTTGCAAGTTCATGTAAAAAATAATTTTTTAATCTACCATATCCTTCATCAGCAACATCTGTTGCAAATCCTACCAGGTCATCAAAAGTAACTTCGCCTTTAGGTTCAACAACTCCACTAACAACACCAGAGCGATCAAGTCTTGATTCAATTCCACCAACTCGCGTTTCAACTTTACCGGCTCGTTCACGTAATTGTACCATATCAGCTTGGACCCAACCTCGACCTTCACCATTGGATTTCTTAAGTGCTGTTTCATTTGCAGCCACTCGCGTAGTCAATTTAGTAACAGAAACCGCAACCACTTTAACTGCACCTGAAACATAATCTGCAAGACTTAATCGAGTCTCTTGACCGTCATCATCACTTTTAACTAATTCAGGAAATCTTCCTACAACATACCTTCTGACATCTTCTAATTTTATAAATCCAAACATTTTTCTAATTACCTCAATCTAATTCTTTTGACATTTTACTCAGAATCTCCAGACGTTTTATCATAAATTGGAGTCGCAACTCTTCCAGTATCGTATAATGGAACCACTTCTAATCTTCCTGTCGGAAAATGAGCAATAGCCACACCACATGCGGGAGGAAGATATCTTATTTCAACACCAGTAGGCGCTCTTGCAATCACAGTACCATCAGGTAGCAATGATTCATCAGGAGTAGCTTCTCTAGTTTCATACTCAGTAGCAAAAGAAACCTCACCCGCCGGACCTTGTTCAAGCATATCAGAAAGTTCTCCTCCAAGAACATGATCATACAAAACTTCACTTCCAAGACTTCGATCAAGTTCAACTAAAATTTGTTCAACAGCATCAGTATTCCCTTCATTAGCCATTCCATTATCTAACAATGATTGAAGAAACGCTCTAGAATAATCAGGACTAGCACCACCATAAGTAGCTAAACAAACACCTTCAGCATAATCTCCTAACCCCCATTCAGAATCTAATTCTTGTCTTCCAGAAGACCAAAGACCTGCTTTAAACTGCGAAGTTTCTCTAACAACAAGATTTCCAACAATTCTCCCTGTTTCATCGTCATAATGGACATCAGTAGCACCAACGTCACAGTTAGTTAAGTTTCTACCAGATTGATACGCAAATTTTCCTAATAGATAAAATTTTTCAGACCTAATTCGACCTTCAGGTAAATCTTCAGTCCCACTACCAGAAGCAAAGTCTGCCAATTTACCTTCTAAACTAGAAAACAAATCAGCTAAAACTCCACTCTTAGGAACATCAAGACGTTTTTCATCTACCACGTCCGCCAAATCTAGTTTGTAAATTCGAGTACCTCTATCATTAAAAATAGTAGTCGAATCTCTACCTTCATTCCTGCTAGCATCTAAAGTACTAATAGACCAAACTTCATCATGAACACTTCTAGGTCCCGGTTTAACACAAGTCAAACTAACAGAACCGGTTGTAATAACATCATCATTCAAAACAAGATCATCTGCTCTAGCAATATAAACCAAACCATCTGATTCAATAACAGCAGTTAAAGGATCTACATCCATTTCTCTAACATACGAGTCAGCAACACCCTCAGGCACTGCAACTAATTCCCTTATAGCTTTTTCGTCACTCATTTTATTGTTCACCAAACATATCCATCACAGCCGTCTCACACTCAATCAAACGTTCTGCAATTGCACCATCATACTGTGCACTCGCGCTATCAACAGCACAAGAGCTAACCCTAGGTAAACGAGTACGGGCTCTAAAAATATCATCTGAACTTGCTCTTGCTCTAATAGAACCGTCCGCACCAGTCAACAAATAATCTCCAGATTTAGGAAAAGTAACTTGTGTTGACCCATCAGGAAATTTTGCATGAGTGAAAGAATTCTCATCTCCGCTAATCACAGTACCATCAGGAAAACCAGCATAAATCTCTCCACACCTTACATGACAAGGCGCAACTGCTTCATACTCAACAGAATCATCAGCAACAGAAACATCATCAGCAGATGCAACAAGAGCATCAACATCATAAACAGAATCCATCAACCCTTGTCTTTGAACTCTAAAAATTGTTTCTAAACCATACTGAACTTGTAAAGTTACATGATCAATACCAGGCAAGTTATCAGAAGAGACAAGACCCTTCTCATCCATAGCCGCATACAATGCACCTTGGTAATTAGTTGTAACTCCAGAAGCATTCGCTAAAGAAACATTCTTAACTCTATCTCCCAAGTCCCATTCTCTTACAGTTCTATCAACAGAAAAATCACCAAAACGACCATCTTTTACCGCTTCAGTTTCACGCACAACTAAATCACCAACTAGCTGACCGTCATCATCAATATAAGCATCTCTTACAAGAACTTCACAATCTACGGTGGTTGTTCCAAGTAGGCCTTTTTGTTCATATTGGAAAGTTGATAGTCTAACATAAAGAGGATCAGTCATACCGGGAGTAACTCCCAATTCAACTTTTTCAGAAGGCAAAGGAGTAGCAACACGAGTTTGCAGTCCTAAAGTTCCAGCCTTAGGCGAATCATCATACGCAACACCAGTTTGAAACGTAGCAAGCTCTGCCTCAGGCAAATCATCATACGCTCGAGTATTCAAAAAAGCATAAAGAGCATCTCCGAAGTTCGCTCTGATCTCTCTAACCAAATCTGCAGATACAAGTCTATTTTCATCACTTAATGCCTCAACTAAATCAAACATATACTTAGGTCCATTAGTTGAATCAAAAATAATGGGAACATCAGTTATACCGTCGGCAGTACTAACCGACCAAGCAACTCTTCCATCATCTTTAGTAACATAATCTAAAGTAACCACGCCTCTTAATTCTCGATTAACAAGAAATCTGTCGGGGTCAACAAGAGTCTCAGCTCTTATTCGTAATTGGTCACCCCAATCTAAATCTACAACCGCCTCAAGAGAAGGTTCAACACCACCTTCAACAGGAACAAAAAGTTCTCCATTTAAACCTAACACGCTTTTATCAGCACTCATTTTATTTTCCTCCTTTTGACGCATCTCTACACGCCCTAACAAAACCATCATAAACACCCGCAACATAATCTATAATATCAGCATCTAAAGTCATACTCCCCATATCAAAACCATCTCTAACTCTAGTTACAAATTCTTGAACCGCAGGATCTGCAGGTTCTGGTCCGGGCCAAGCACCATCAACCATATGAGACATAGCAAACATAGTAAGACGTTGCACATCATAACCAACTGCATCCACATCTTGCACTTCTGAAAGTCTAACCAAATAATCTTCAAAAGGAACTCTCAGAGGTTCACCCTCAAAACGAATCCTAGAAGGACCACTATGAATTCCAAAACGTTGATCATAAAAATCGAACAAAACCACACCACTTTCATAAGAAGTTACCGACCTAAGAGAAACATCTCCAGGAAAGTAATCAAAACCTAACATACCAGGACTTGGAGCTACAAAAGTTGTTTGCCCCAAAGCAGATTCGCCATTCCAGACTAAGAGATCATCATCATCACCAGCGGGAAATAATCTAAATCTAATTCCGCATTCCAACATTGACTCTAATCCATCAGGTAAAACTATCTTACTCATCTTCTTCCTCTCTTTATTTTATAACTTACATGATCTGTCCTAGTTCCTGTCGGTCGTTTTTGTTGTTCAAACTCATTAAACATTGCCGCAGTAACTCTCGGACCTAAGTTCTCAGGATTAGCCAAAACAGCAGTAGTAATCATTTCAGCATACTCACTACAAAACTCACCACCAATTTCAGGACTGGCATCCACCATGGTATTTGTATGAACTTTAGAATACCCTAACCTTCCAATAGAACCATCAGCATCACGATGATAAAAGCCAGTTTCATAAAGAACAGGTTCTTCACCTCTAAGATCCAAAACACTCACCACCAAACCAGGCAATAAAGGACCAACCGGAGTACGCCTAACTACGTGCTCATTAAAACATGCAGCCACGCCCTCTTCTAATTCCAACTCAGAAACCAAACTATCGTGATCACGACCGAACAAATAATTCCGCGCCACCTTACAATCATCAGTTCCTAAAAATTCATCAATTGTAACATCCATTTTTTATTATACCTCTTCACAATATCTTCGAAAAACAACCTGTGCGCTACTAAAAGCATCATACGCTCGTCTAAGAGTTTCAGATCCATCAATCGCATCCACTAAACGATCCAAAGCAGCATCAGTTAAAGTCGCCTTAGCCGGATCCATACCATCTGTCAATCTGAAACCCAAAAGTTTCGATTCAAAAGTAGATGAAAAACCATCAGAAGCAGAATTCAAAATGTGAAATCTAGCAAACGCGCCCAATTCACGCTTATTATAATCTAGTACCGAAGGTTTAACTTCACCAGACTCATGCACTTCTTGAACCCTTTCCAAATACTTACCAAAACCCACTCTGGTTGGACTATGAAGATGAGCGGACTCATCAGGAGTCTCAGATACGACGAACGAACTATCATCATCAAACCGAAAAGCATGTTGACCAGGACCATATTCCCTTTTTTGAAGTTTTGCACCACGTGGAGAATACTGAACTTCCAGTCTTCCAGATGTTGGAGAAATAAAATAAGTTAGACCTGGAGCTTGATTCAATAAAAAAAGAGTAAAAGTACAATCAGGAGGATGGTCTTCACGATAGCCAGAAGGAATTAATTCAACACCATTAGCTAACAACTGTTCTAAAGGACCAAGGCCCAATCTAAGAGGATAATGGTTTTTTCTATATGTTCTGTCTTCATCACTCATTCTTCTTCACCTCTAACAGGTAATCTGTGCCCAGCCACATAAGCATGATACATACTCCTAAGATTCGGAGTCTCAACAATCTTACGCGAGAAAAGCACCACCATCTCATCGCTTAACAAACCAGTACCAGAATCTAAAGCACCTCTTACCTCTGAAACTATGAACGCAAATGCAGAATCAACATTAGGATTTGGATGATTCTCAAAATAAGAAGACTTAGCAAACGCAGATAATGCAACAGGGTCATAAGCAGCAACCTCAGAATTCTTTAATTCCAAAACACGCCTAGCATACAGAATAGGATCAACATTAGAAAAATCAATAAATTCCCTATACCCTTCATTACATCTTGAACATAATGTAAAACATGCTCCATCAGAAAAAGGCAACGAATACAGCGAGGACTTACTGGACTGAGTTAGAAGAGGAACTCCAGTAAAAGTATGCGTCCAACTCATAGAACCAACAAAGGGCATGACAGTAGCCCCAAGAACATCTTCAGAATTGGAATGATGAGTAGAAACACCAAAATCAGAACCAGAACTGAAACTCAATTCAACTCCGTGTTGTAACAATAATTCTAAACCTTCCGGCAACCTAGTATTTTCATCAGTCATCTTCTAAACCTCATATAGTTCGAAAATGACTGTTTTCAGAATTCACATTCCGCGGGTGTTATCAGTCTAAACCAGCTTACTACAAGGTAGTGACAACAAGTATATAACTCTTTCTAACAAGAATATGACGGAAATCACAAGAAATATGCAAAAAACATATAAATTCTTGCATATTTATACAACTTATGGCAATAGATGAAAAAGACAGACAAATCTTAAGAGCCCTAGAACGTGACGCCAAGCTCTCTAGTCAGAAGATTGCAGACTTAACAGGAATCCCAATCACAACAGTACATTACAGAGTCAAGAACCTAAGAAAAACTGGAGTAATCAAAGGACAAACAATCAAGATAGATTACGAAAAAATAGATAGAGGAATGCTAATTTACGTTACCGTTTTCCTAAACATAGAACGAATGAGAGAAAAAAACATAATACAAAAAGACATAGAGAAAGAACTTCTAAAAATAGAAAACATAGAGAAATGCGATCACATAATGTCCACAGGTAGTTTCATGTTACAAGTAAGAGTAAAAGATCAAAAAGAGTACAGGATTGTACTACAAAGAAAAATTCATGCAGTTAATGGAATAAGAGATACACAATCAGTCATAACTCTATTAGAAAGTGAAAGAAATTCATAAAAAAATTCTACATTGGGCCCCAAGAGTATTATCAATACTCTTTGTTCTATTCATCAGTATGTTCGCTTTCGACACACCAGGAATTGGATTTCTAATACACTTAATACCAAGCTTCATCCTAATAGCATTAATCATCTTAGCATGGAAATATGAAATAATAGGCGGAATCTCATTCATAATCCTAGGAATAATTTTTACAATCTTCTTCAAAACATACAAAGACCCAATCACAATACTACTTATATCCCTACCCCCAATAATAACAGGAATATTGTTTATTCTAAACAAAAGACTCAAAATTTAAACCCTTCTTTCTTAATCTCATCAACCAAATAATGTATCTTATGATCCTCTAAACTAAACTTCGCACCAAGATCCTCTATAAAAGCATCCAACTCTTTAACACTCTTATGTGCAGTCTCAACTACAAAGTTCCAACCATCATTCAACTTAAACACTGAATTAACATTATCATGAAAGTACAAATGTTTCTTTAGCTTATCTCGACTATCAACACCAACTTTCAAAAAAACGTGCGCATGTGTATGATACCCCAACTCAGAAAAATTCAACAACACAGTGCTCTTAGTTATCACTCCACCCTGCAAATCCTTAAGAAAATCAAAGAGCGTGGAGATGGGTATGTTTGTTGCTTTGCTGATGGTAGTCAGCTTTTCCCTGGAATTCTCACGCAAGTGCGAAAGTAGTTGAAAAACTTTAGTATTCATTTCCCCTCGCTTAATAGATATAGACAACATCTTTAATAAGGTTGATCCAGAAAAAACCGAACCACATCCTACACAATAAGCACATTCTCCGACGAGAACGCAAAAACAAGTACTAACGCCACAAATTCTTCGGGACCAAATTTAGGTCCTTTATATAGAGAGAAATAAAATATCCGAAAGATTTTCGAACACCCTTCTTTAGTTTAAATAACAACAACCAACGACCGAAACGCTTACGGAAATACCTCGAAAATTCAGATTAAAACAAAACTCTAACAAACATGCATGAACGAACTAATCAGTTTACTGCCACCAGCAATTGCAATAATTCTAGTAATAATTACAAGAAAAGCACTAATCTCTTTACTCATCGCAACCATTGTAGGGGCAGGACTAGTAATATATGAAAAAGGAGCAACCACCCTATTAACACTCATATTAGAAATAGTTACTGAACCCTTCAACTTAAAATTAATACTAGGCCTAGCACTTCTAGGAGCATTCATAGGAATCATAGACGTCGCACTAAAAAAAAAGAACATAGTCTCAAATATATTAAACAGTAGAAAGAAAGTTTTAATCAAAAGTTGGATCGTAGGAATGCTACTGTTCATTGACGACTACTTCAACATCCTACTAAATGGTGTGTTGATGAATTCATTTGTCAAAAAATATCACATATCAAGAGAGAAAGTTGCTTTAATAATACACTCTCTCGGTGTATCAAGTTGCGTATTAGTTCCATTCTCGACTTGGTCAATATTCATCATCAGCCTGCTCAAGAATTCTCAAGTTCCAAACGCGATGGAAGTATTCGTTGGCTCAATACTATACAACTTCTACAGTCTAAGCCTAGTACTAATCACATTTGCAATCATATTATTCGAGATAAACGTTCTAAAACTAAAAAAAGTAGAAGAAGATGCTTGCGGAGACTACAAACTAGAACTTAGAGATGACATCGCACTAAAAGACGCACTTTTTCCCCCAGTAATTCTGCTGATAACTGCAATGTTACTAATCATTGCACTCACCAAAGGAACATTTGAAGGACTAAAAAGCTTAGATGTCACCGCAGTATTAATCACCAGCTCAGTAATTGGAATTGCGTTTGCAATATTCTATTACAGCAAAAAGATAAAAGCCAAAAAAATAGAATTGCTAAAAGGAACAATGCACGGCGCATCGGGGATGGCCGAAGCAGTGGGAATTCTGTGCCTCGCATGGTGTTTAGGTTCAATAAGTATACACCTAGATACTGCAATTGTCATCCAATCAGTTAGTACCCACATCGGTACCGGTTCAATCTATCTACTAGCGTTCCTAATCACTGCAGGATTGTCCTTCTTAACATCATCTTGGACTGCTTTTGGAATAGTTATTCCAATACTCATACCACTAGCAAATGCAATCTCTGGAAACTTAGCCATCTTAGTTGCAGCCATAATCTCAGGAGGAGTATTCGGAGATCACAACTCCCCAATATCTTCTACAACAATAATCACCAAAGCCGCATCTAAAATCAAAATCATGGATCACTTCCACACCCAACTACCCTACAGCATGATTGCCTTTCTGATCTCAACATATTTATTTTTCCTAATGGGGAGAGTGTAAAAATGAAAATTGAAAGAACAGACGATAAAAAACTAATAAAATTAACAGAACAACTACAACAACACACACCTAGCCAGAGACTAGAACAAACAATTGAAGCAGGCGGAATAGTAATCGTTGCACACCACCAACCAGATCCAGACTCAGAAACAAGAGTACTAAGTATTGCAGAACTTTCACCAACAAAAGAAGAAAACGAATTGTATCTCAATCTAATAGCAAGTCATCCTCAAAATCCTTTTGCCCACACAGGATTTGACGTATTAGCACAGGCAAGAGTCACAGCAATGGCAGAAGGATACACAAAAGTTAGAACTCAATACAACATTACCGACCCGCGGCTTGCAAATTTATTCCAAGGAAAGCTAGGATTCAAAGCAGAAGAATTTCTCGACGGATTAGTAAGAGCAACATGGGAAATAACCTCAGATAGAGTAGAAGGAAAGATCACTGGAAGATTAAAACAACCAGACATTTCGAAACTAACTCAACAACCACCAGTAATTCCTATCGTCAACTACGATGCAAAAAACAATTACGCACCAAAAGACCACCCCCAAGATGATCCACCGGTAATCGCCATCGAAGCACCTTGCACAGAAGCAACCACAACACAACAAAGCAACCTTGCAAAATTATTCTCAACATATTTGCCCAGATACAAAGCACTAGACTTTGTTACGGACTATCAAAAAGGGGTTGAAACACGAACCTGCAGAGGGTTCCACATATTAAGTCAATGAACGAGGGACAAAAATGAAGACAGACAAAGTAAAGTTAGTTAGTAACGAACTAGAAGTATGGATTGACGGAATCAGCGCAGAAGACGCAATAGCTGCAATTAAGAAATTACCTGAACACGGACCAGTTTTTTTCGTAGATCCTGAAGTTAATCTAAGAGATGCTATGGAAATAAATATCTCCAAAGCTAAAAGTTCCGCAGAATTAAATTCACGAGCACAAGCCGCATTGAGACTGACATCCGATGAAGTAAAACGATTAGGCGGAACCCTATACGCAGGAAGTTATGTAGGAAAGTCAACAAAAGGATTAGACTACAGTCCATACAGAACAACAACACTCTCTGTCCCATTAGGACAAGGACTAACTTCCATTGCAGGACACCAAATTCTTTTTGGAATGGCAGATACAAAAAGTGCCAGCATCGCTTATGAAACACTAAGACAATTAGGACCTTTAGTTATAGCACTAACTGCGTCGTCACCATTCAGCGCACATTCTAACGGCGAAACAGTAAACAGTTCACGAATTGCCCACGTATATCCACAAAGTTGTGCCGAACTGCCAGACATAATGCATGGAACACCCCCAGTACTTGAAGACGTAGAAGATTGGTATGCAGCACACGCTGAAATCAACAAAGAACTTCACAGAAAATTTCGTAACGGAGAACTAACCATAGATGAAAGATTTCACACCAAAGGATTTGATCAACCTTCACATTTGGCCCCTCACCAAATCTACTGGCACGTAAGACCTAGATTTGATCACGCAACTAACGGAGATGATAGCACCATAATGTCATTAGAATATCGAATAGGAGATATGCCAATGAGTGCAAAAAGACTAACTGCACTAAACTCATTCATAATGGGAAGCGTATCTGAAGCCATACAACAAGGCAAACCGCATTTCTTTGACACACATGTACCAAGAGAAACATTGAAAGGATTAGAATATGCCGCAGCCAAAGACGGATTAGATGCAACATATAATGGCGCACCTCTTGCAGAAGTAATAGACTTACATGCAAAAATTGCAGAAAGAGGAATTACTGATGAAAACCACACAGAAATGCATGCAGGAATACAAGATATCTTACAAAACGGAAACGACGCAGCAAGAATGAGAGCTCATTTCGGAGAAGGTCAAATTCCCTCTCACGAACAAATAAGAAAGTACGCTGTTGAGCAGTTTCAAGGCTAAAAATATAAAGACGAAAAACATACCAAAGATAAAAATGAAGAGGAGGACAAAATGAATCCTGTAGAACTAACGAAAGAACTAGTAAGCATAAATTCAGCCAACCCTTTCAAAACAATAAAGGTTGGAGGACAAACGATAGGAATAGGTAATGAGCAAGAAATTGTGAAATATCTTGAAAAAAAACTTATCAGTGCAGGATTCTCTGTTAAAAAACAGCTAGTTCAAGAAGAAGAAATAACTGAAGATGAAAGAGGAAGACGCATCGTCATACCACAAAGGTATAATCTTCTTGCAGAAAAAGGAATTGGCGACTCTTCACTTCTTTTCTTTGGCCATATCGATACAGTAGATGTAAAAAATGGTTGGAGCTCAGACCCATTTGAACCAACAATAAAAATTGTTGACGGAAAAGAAAGAATATATGGACTTGGCTCTAACGACATGAAGGGCGGCATTTCCACAATTGTTGCAGCAACAAGCAGAATCGATCCAAAAGAATACAAAATAAAAGTTGCATTCTTGGCCGACGAAGAATTTTGGTCGTTTGGCGCAGTTGAACTTCTAAAATCTGATTTTTTAGATGATGTAAAAGCAGCAATCGTGCCAGAAATAGGCGAATCAGACAGAAGAACCAACAGTCAAGGAATAATTCTTGGAAGAATGGGAAGAACGGAATACCATTTTTCAATAACAGGTAAAGCAGCTCACGGCGCATTAGCAAGAGAAAGTAAAGATGCAATAAACGCCATTCACGAATCTGTGAAACTGCAAAAAAAGATAATAGAATATTGCGAAAAATGCGAAAAAGAATTCTCTCATGGAAACATTCATCTGAAAAACTCCGCATTCATCAACCATCATGACGGAGGAAAAGGAATACTTTCAATTTCAGAGAACGCATCCTTCAATCTAGATAGATCATTTGTAATGAATGAGAACATGGATGAAGAAATTAATATTCTACGCAACATCGTTAAAGAATGCCATCAAGATGAAACATTAAACCCGAACACGAAAGTTGAGATAAGTGAAAGACGTGCTACGCCTGCCGCAAAACCATACTTTGTCTCGCCAGAACATCCTTTTGTGAAATTCGTAACAAAGAAGGTTATGGATCATTATGGCAACTACGAATACGGCATAGGATACTCGGTTGCAGATGAAAACAGAATCGCAAACCTAAACATACCAACCATCGTACTCGGACCAATAGGAAGTGATTGTCACAGCCCAGACGAATGGGTTGACGTAGAGAGTTTAAACACTTTAACAAAAACATACATCGACATTTGCGAAAGCTTTCCAAGATACCTTGCAGAACAATGATATTAGACCTAACGAAAGAATTTATTGAAGAGAGAAGCACTTCATACCACGAGCTTTCCTTAGTTGAACGAATTGCAAAACTACTAGATGCGAAAGGAATTCCTGCAAAAGTTGACAGATTTAATCCAAGAGACTACAGCCCAAGTGCCCCGGACACCGAAACCGCAAATCTATATGTAGATATAGGAGAAGGTAGCGAAACATTATTCCTTTACGCGCACACAGACGTAGTTGAAGCACCAGATTCATTATTCACACCAACAATTGAACACGGAAAACTAAAAGGAAGAGGAACCGCAGACATGAAAACTGCCTTGGCAGGATTAGTCACAACACTCATACGAGATTACGAACAACTCAAACACACAGGAAAACGAATTATATTTGGATTCATAGCAGATGAAGAAACCTCGGCTTCAGGAATCAAACGTTTTGTTGATGTATACAAACCAGAAGAACTAGAACTTAGATGCGTACTTATGGAGCCAACAAATGATTTCAATCAAATAGATGTGGGTGGAAGAGGATACACCTTCCTCAACTTAAGAGGCAGCATGAAAGAGACAATCGCTTCATTCAGAAGAATACTCGAACATAAGCAAGAACTTTTAGCACAATATCCAGATCTAAATGATGGCTTCGGACCAGCAACGTTAGAAATAACTAAAGTGGCCTGTGACTGGAGTCCACCACTATCAACAACAACAATTGTTGAGGGAAAAGCCTGTCACGCCAGCACACCACACGAAGGAGAAAATGCATTAGAAAAAGCAATCTTACTATATCCAAACACCACATACATAGTTACATCAGATACAGAAGGACCCAACTCCTTACCATCATCTGCAAGATTACTCACACACCCTACAAAACTCTCGGAACACCTTTGTGATGCGAATATCGATATCAGAACCAACTTGGCTGCAAGTCAAAACGATGCATTACTACAAGCAATGAGAAAACTACTCTCGCCAGGAGTTACTTACCAAATTAGAGATAAAGGATGCGCATTCAAAACCAAAGACCGAGCGTTCATTGATGCATGCAAGAACGCAACAGATCAAGAAGTAAGAGAAGTTATTGCACAAGGAGGAAGTGATGCACCGTACCTCTTAGAATTAACTGACAAACTAATCCCGGGATTCGGACCAGGGAACTTGGCAGTCTGTCACACAGATAATGAGTTTGTTTCACTAAACGCGTTATATCAAACTCCCGAAGTAGTACGAAGAATAATTCGAAACTTCGAAGCAATCTAGAATTCAAGATGAAAAAACAAACAATAGCGATAGCTATGCACGGAGGAAAAAATGGCAACAATCGATGGAATTGATCCACTAAGACTAAAAGAAGTTGAAAGAATCAGAGAACAAGGAGAAAATCCTTATCCATATAGTTACGAAGTTTCAGCAACAACAACCCAAATCCAAGATAAAGGAAAGAAACTAGAACCTGGAGAATCACTTGAAGATCGAGTTGGCATCGCAGGCAGAGTAATGGCTGTACGAGATATTGGAAAGATCGCATTCCTAGATCTCCAAGATCAACATGGACGAGTACAACTATGTGTACGAAAAAATCATGTTGGAGCAGAAGCATACAACAGATTAAAGAAAGTCGCAACAGGAGATATAATTGGCGTGGAAGGGAACATTGCAAGAACACGAAGAGGAGAAGTCAGTGTAGATGTTGACGATCACGCATTATTGGCTAAAGCACTAAGACACCTACCAGAGAAGTTTCACGGATTAAAAGATAAAGAAACTCGTTACAGACAAAGAGAATTGGATCTAATTGTCAATCCAGATTCAAAAGCAGTATTTCTAAAAAGATCAAGAGCAATTGCTCTAATGAGAAATTACTTAGATGCCCAAAGCTTTGTAGAAGTTGAAGTACCAACACTTCAAACAATCTACGGAGGTGCATCAGCAAGACCGTTCACAACACAACTAAACGCACTGGGCATACCACTATACCTAAGCATCTCACCCGAACTTTATCTAAAGAGACTTATCGTGGGAGGAATCGACAGAAACTACACCATTTGTAAAAACTTTAGAAACGAAGGCATAGACAAAACCCACAACCCTGAATTTACAATGATGGAATGTTATGCTGCCTTCTGGGACTACAATGATATGATGCGTTTAACTGAAGAAATGTATGAACATATTTTCCGAGAAGTTAATGGCAAGACCACAGTAACTTATGATAAAAAAGAACTCGACTTTGCAGCCCCATGGGAACGAAGAACCATGTACGACGCAATTAAACAAGCAACTGGTGTGGACGTTGCAAACATGGACAGAGATGAAATCATCGCAGCAATAACAGAACACGGTCTAAAAGGTGTCCCATATGTCGCAGAAGAAGACACAAGAGGAGAACTAGTCCAAGAAATCTTTGAAGGCAATGTAGAAGATACATTAACTGGACCAATCTTCATCACAGATCATCCAAAAGAATCTACGCCGTTATGCAAAGGCCACAGAAAAGATCCTAACTTGATTGAACGCTTTGAACCTTTTGCCGCGGGCATGGAAATTGGAAATGCATATTCTGAATTAAATGATCCAGTACTGCAAAGACAACTCTTTGAAGAACAAGCCGCAAAACTAAGAGATGGAAATGAAGAAGCACACCCAATGGATCATGAATTCGTAAGAGCACTAGAATACGGCCTACCACCAACCGGCGGCCTAGGATTAGGAATCGACAGGATGGTAATGTTACTAACAGAACAATACTCCATCAGAGATGTAATCCTTTACCCATTCATGCGACCAGAATAATGACTCTAGACCAACGCCTCCTGACAGGCAAGGATAGAAGAGATTACGAAAAGGTCAGGCTATTTTTTGGGGAAGTAGCCAAACATATTCCCCTTAGTGCCGACACTCCGATTGTCGACCTCTGCTGCGGCAACGGAATGCTCGGCTTTTATTTTTTAGAACTTTACCCAGAAGGTTATGTGCATTTCTATGATCAACAACAAACAGAAAGATTTAGAGAACTCGCCGAAGGAAAAACCAATTACACCTTCCATCAAGAAGACATCAACACTCTAACGCAAACAGAAGAAGGAATACTCCTTTCAATACACGCCTGCTATATTTTAACAGACAAAGTAATTGAGTTAGGGTTACAAGAACACAAACCATTTGCAATAATGCCTTGCTGCCACAGAAGAGAAATGATCCAGCAATGCGAAACTCCACCACACGTTCTACACACATATGGCTTGGCCGATTACATAGACATTACAAGAGCCAACGCAATAAGAGATCAAGGAAGATCATGCACATTAACAGAAATAAAAAGAAATAGAAAAAAGAAAAATAATTTAATTATTGTACCTTAACAAACGCTCCACCTTCTACAGTAAAAAGATCGTATGGCTTTTCTATGTCGCCGAATGCATCAAACACAACTGTACCTGCAACACCATCAAATGATTTTACAAGTTTCATTCCTTCAACAACATCATCTGATTTTTCTGCAGCCAAAGCAACAACATTCATTGTATCGTATGCCTCACCAGAGTATAACTTAGGATCTTCTCCAAACTTTGCAAGATACTTAGCTGCAAAATCAGAGTACTTATCACCTTCAGCCATAGGAACCGTTATCAAGATACCCTCACCGAAAGGCAAGACTTCACTATCCTTTGCACCTTCAACCGCAACAACCTGCGCTTCAATACCCATTTCTTTAATTTGCTTCAAAGCGAGTGCCGCATCTTTAGGAAACGCAACCAAATAGATTGCATCCACATCCTTAATCTTTGTAAGTTGAGTTCTAAAGTCTTTAGAGTCCGGTTCAAAACTTTCTGTTGCAAAAATCTTATCACCAATCTCTGCTTTAACAACATCCCTTAAGCCAACACCATAATCATGGCTAATATGCAATATTGCAATTTCACTAAAACCCTTCTCAACCATCAACTTAGCACCAACTTTACCCTGTAATGCATCTGAAGGAGCCAACCTAAACACATGCTCACCGGCATCAGTTATTGAAGGAGCCGTAGCTGACGGAGATATTACCAACACACCATCTAATTCTGCAACAGGCGCAATTGCCAGCAACTCAGGTGAACAAACAACAATAATTGCATCAACTTTGTGAACATCTCTTAAAGTTCTATATGCACCTAGTGCATCTTTACCATTACATCTACCATCTTGATAAAACATTTCAACTTCTAAATCTGAAGCCGCTAGTTCAACACCCTTTCTTATTGGCTCACCAATAAAAGCAGCATCTCCAGTTAACGGTCCAATGAAACCAACCTTCAATATATCTTCTTTAACAGGTTGACCAGTGATCTTTTCAGCACAGCCTACAAAAACTAAACACATAATGATCATAATTAAACATAAAATCTTTCTCATCTTAGCACCTCCACCAAGTTATTCTTATTCAGTGACAAAACAAATACTTAAAACTTTCAACCAGTTTTTTTGCATATTAGAAATATTTAAATAGAAAATACACCAATATGCCAAATAATGACTAAAATCGACACTAAAGACCGTAAGATCATATCCGAACTCGATATGAACGCCCGCATTCCAACCACAGAGTTAGCCAAGAAAGTAGGGCTTTCAAGACAAGCAGTAGAATACAGAATCAATAGGTTAAGAAAAGAAAATGTACTTATCGGAGCATTCGCAGTTTTTGATAGCACAGTTGTTGGACACTGCTGGTACAGAGTTGCATTACAATTACTAAACACAACTAAAGAAGAAAAAGATCTACTCATACAATATCTACAAGACAAAAAAGAAATCATGTGGATAGGAGAAGTAGGAGGAAACTGGGATTTAGTATTCAACTTCTTAGCAAAAGATAATTTTGAATTCAACAAAATCTTTGAAGAAATCATAACCCAGAACAAAAATATAATCAAAAGGTATGAAATTCTAATTTACATTAACGTAATAGATATGGAACGAAGCTACATATTTGAGCAACAAAGAGAGCGAAGATCATTCTTCCACAAAATGAAATATAATAACAAGATAAAACTTGACGAACTAGACACAAATATAATACGAGAATTATCTAAAAACGCACTAACTCCCGACTTAGAACTAGGAAGAAAATACTCGGTTTCCGGAAAAACCATAAGAAATCGAATAAAAGATTTAGAAAAACACAAAATAATCTTAGGTTACAGAATGTTCATAAACCCCTCTGCATTAAACTACCTCTCACACATGTTATTCTTAGGAATAAACAATGTAGATTTACAAAAAGAAAAAGCACTACAAGAATACCTAAAAACAATCCCTAACGTCGCATTTATTGTAAAACATATAGGCAGATGGAGAATTGGAATGGAAATAGAAACCAAAGACGCAAAAGAATTCCAAGACATATTTGTATCAATACGAGGACAGTTCTCAGACATTATCACCGACTTCGAATCATTCCCGCTATTCAAAGATCATACTGTGAACTACTTCCCTGGCATTTAAACTCAAGTAGAAAGACTTATAAACATCCATAAGACCTTTCTAGACACAAGGGGGATTGATCTAATGGGACTCTTTAAAGACATGCTGAAGGATTCTGAAACACTTTTTAAGAACACAATAGCACTAGATTACGACTACGTACCTAAGCTAATCCCATTTAGAGAAAAACATCAACACTTCATTGCAACATGCGTAAAACCATTATTCATGAACAGAAATGCAAGAAATGTAGTGATCCACGGCCTACCAGGTGTAGGAAAAACTGTCGCATGTAAACATGTTCTAAACGAAATAGAAGAAGAAACTGATGACATCTATGTACTATATGTAAACTGCTGGCAAAAGAATACTAGTTACAAAGTAATTATTGACATTTGTGAACAATTAGGATACAAACTAACCCACAACAAAAAAAGCGATGAATTATTTTCAATAGCAAGAAACATGGTCAACAAAAAGGCCGCCGTTTTTGTGTTTGATGAAGTAGACAAGTTAGAAGATTACGATTTCTTATACTATATCTTAGAAGAAATATACAGAAAGTCAATCATAACTATAACAAATTACAAAGATTGGATACAAAATTTAGATCAAAGAATAAAATCACGATTAACTGCAGAGATAATTGAATTTCAGCCTTACGACGAAGCCGAAACAAGAGAAATATTAAGACAAAGAATAAAATATGCATTCGTAGATGATATATGGGCTGAGGATGCTATAGAAATTGCAGTAACTAAAACTGCCGAAATGGGAGATGTAAGATCTGGATTATACCTTCTAAGAGAAGCAGGGAACTTAGCAGAAGACAGCTCTTCAACCAAAATAACTAAAGATCACATTCTAAAAGCAATTGAAAAACTAGATGAGTTCAGTATAAAGAAAAAAGAAGAACTCGAAGATGATTTACAAGACATCTTAGAAATAGTAAAAGAAAACTCTGGAAAGAAGATAGGAGATGCCTACAAAGCATACCAAGCAAAAGGTGGAAAAGCCGGCTACAAAACATTTCAAAGAAAGATCAAAAAACTTTCAGAATCTCGATTTATCACAGTTACTAAAACCACGGGTGGCGCAGAAGGCACAACCAGTATTCTAGAGTACAAGACAGCCACTAAAAAGCTAACTGATTTTTAAAAAGTTTTATATACCCTCAGAGGCTAATTTTCTATAATCTCACAAAAGGAGGGGTTGACATGTATAAAGGAATCATAGCAATTCTAGCAATATTAGTTCTTGTATTAGCAGGGTGCGGAGCTACAGGAAACGTTGTATTAGACACAGATACACAAGATAGCGGAGAAACACAATTAACTAAAGCAGGAGAAACTAGAGTATCAAAAAAAGCAGTGTGTGATAACACATTCGATGACGCAAGAGTAAAAAAATGTTACAAAATGTTTGGAGTAACTCAAATCATCGGTGGCGACGTAGCAGAATAAGATGAGTATTAGAGACACAGCAGAGAAAGCAATAGAAAAATCTCGCCAAATCATCTTAGATTATTATAATAAAGAATTTAATCTAAAACACAAAGTAGGTAGAGATATAGTCACACAAGCAGATCTAGACTCAGAAAAAGCAATCATCGATCAAATAAAAAAAGACTTTCCAGATCATAGAATTCTATCAGAAGAATGCGGAGACAAAAAAGAAGTCTCAGACTACATGTGGATCATCGACCCAATAGATGGCACAATGAACTTCGCAAAAGGCATGGAGGAATATTGTATTTCAATAGGTGTAGAACACAAAGGAGAATTAGTATTTGGAATAATTCATAAACCTAAGACTAATCAAACATACTTCGCAGAAAAAGGTAAAGGCGCATTCCTAGACGGAAAACAAATAAAAGTATCACACGAAACAGAATACAAAGACATGACCTTGGGCACAGATTGTAGTCATGTAGATGAAGTTCAAAAAGAAAACTTTGAGAAATTAACAAATATGTGTACAGACTTTAGAACAATCAGAATAATGGGTAGCACCGCATTACACCTTGCAAGACTTGCAGAGGGACATCTTGATCTATACTACAAAAACAGATTTCACTATTGGGACTTTGCCGCAGGAACACTCATACTGCAAGAAGCAGGTGGGAAAATAACAGATTTTGATGGCAACCCAATCAACAAAGATTCAAAAAACGCAGTTGCAACAAACGGAATAAACCACGAAAAATTTCTAGAACTAGTCAATAGAGTCTAACACCACCCTTCTAACAGTATATTTTCTACACAACCTTGCTAAACTTCTAGGAAACAAATCGCCGCCTGAATTAGTAAACTGAACGACCGCGGTTGCAGGTCCTATAGGTATATCGGCAAAAGCTACACACTCCAAATGCCTCCTTATAACATCATCAATAAAATCAGGCTCATGATCAAAATTACCAAATTCAGAATCTATAGGCGAGGCAGGAACTTGATAACTACCATCAGAAAACATCGCAAAATATGGGAAGCCAAAACCAGAATAACGTCTTTGAACCACCTCAATAAACCTTTGATGATTTAACAAATCCGACTCAGTCAATTGAAGACCTGGACTAAGAAAAGTTGGTAAATCGCCCTTAACTGTAACCAAATACAAGTCTTCCCCCATCTACTGCTCCTCCATAGAACACAGCCACACAACAACACTTTATTTAAACATTTCGCAACCAAAAATAGTTAAATCAAACAACCAAACAATAAATCATGTATCCATTAACACACTTCCTATTACCATTCTTAATATCATCTGTATTAGAAATATTCAATGTAGTAGATTTTCAAACAACATTAATCATATCGATCTTAGCAGTAGCCATTGATCTAGATCATTTAATTGCACATTACAGAAATCACAAAGAACTCAGCATAAAAAACACATGGAACAATCAATTTGTTCATAAAACAGAAAACCAACGCTCACCCATTCACAGACCAGTTGGATTCAAAGCAGTTACCGCACTAGCCGCCGCAGTTCTAATAATTCACCCAACAACCGCATTAATTATCACAATTGCATACTACACACACTACTTCCTAGATCATTTTAACTTCCACATCAAATCCAGCAAACTTCAACTAAAAGTTTTTGGCTTTATGACACACATTTCTATCACAGAAATAGCACTAGACATCATACTAATTCTTCTTGCAACAGTCACAAGTCCGGTGATTAGAACAACCCTAACTATAATATTCTAGCTTTGATGCTATTATCACAGACCACTGGACACTGGACATCTGTTCAAGTGAGGTATATAAAGCAAACAGGACTATTTTCTATTATCAAAAAATAAACATGGCAGGCATAAGGTGACAAAACCGTGTCTCCTGCCACCCTTTCCAATGACAGAGAAAAAAGAGGTACAGAAAATGATGCACTACGAGACTTACCCAAACAAAGCCATCGAAGACTTGTTCTATAATCAAATAAGAGCATTATCTACAGGAATCAAAAACACAAACACATTCGATCTACAATTCAGCGACAGGTGGCTAAAATGAATGCAATACTAAACATCTCAGCAGAAATAGAAATCCTTAGAGAAAAAGAAAAGATAAAACAATCGCACTTAATGAGCAAAGCCAAAAGATATGGCTTAAACATTTCAGATTCATACCATGATTTTGAGTACGCTTGGAGCAAAGGACTTTTGTCTCCTAACCCTTTTTCTTGAATTGTTTGCCGCCCTTTTTCACCCCCTCCCATAAGGAGGGCCCTCTTTCTATACCTGACAAGATTGACCTAAAACACACAATTTGCCAGAATTCATGCCACACAACCCCCAAAACACCCTAATCTCCAACCAAATGTTTTATATAGGACCTGCTGTACCTTGGATATATGGACGTATTAAACAAGGATGAATACTTCATCCGAATGGACGAAATCAAAGAGAAGATTGCACTAGGAGCCCTTTTCATCTATCCTACTGATACGATTTATTCTATTGGCTGCGATGCAACTAATCCTACATCTGTTAAGAAAATCAGAGAAATAAAAGAAAAACCAGATGGCGGCTTTTCCGTAATACCTCCGCACAAACAATGGATTTATGATAATTGCGTAATTGATGACCAAGCAAAAGATCACATTGAAAATAATTTACCATCTACTGATACTTTAAGACTTACTTTAGCTAACAAAAACGCTGTTTGCAAAGAAGCAACTTCTGGTGAAGAAGTTATTAACGTTAGAATACCAAAAAGTTGGATAAGAGGAATTGTAAGACAAGTTGACAAACCAATAGTAATTACCGCAGTAAACAAACTTGGAAGAGTTCCAATGACTAACGTAGAAGATCTTGATCCTGAAATTAAAAGTCGAGTTGATTTAATAATTGAAGAAGGCTCAATAAAAGGTATGCCTTCCAAACTTATACATCTCGAAGCTAAACCATAAAAATGAGAATTCTTGCCACGGGAGATTTCCACGGCGATACCTCCCTTGTAGAAAAGCTTGCTGAGAAGGCAGAAAAAGAAAATGTTGACTTAGTTATTATTACAGGCGATATGACTATGGCCGAAAAAAGCACAGACAACCTCATAGGCCCATTTGTAAAAAAGAATAAAAAAGTTCTTCTCATACCTGGCAATCACGAAAGTTTTGCAACTGCAGACTTCATGGCTAAACTCTACGACGTAAAAAACATTCACGGTTATTCTGTAAGATACCACGACGTAGGCATTTTTGGTTGTGGCGGTGCAAACATCGGAGTACATCAAATCTCAGAAGACGAAATTTTTGGTTTACTAAAACAAGGTTTTGACCAGATAAAATATTTAGAACAAAAGATAATGGTAACTCATCTTCATCCAACAGGTTCAGTGGTTGAAAAATTCTCACAGTTTGTACCAGGCAGTGAAGGTGTTAGAAAAGCAATCGAAAAGTTCAAACCAAAATTCTTACTTTGCTCTCACGTTCATGAAGCAAAAGGTATTGAAGAAATGATTGGCGACACAAAAGTTATCAACGTAGCTAAACACGCCAGAATTATTGACATTTAAATTTTAATTCTTCAGCCATTTTAGCTTTATCTTCTTTAGACAAATCTAAGTACTGTTCCCAAGATTCCCACTCGGGTTTAGGATCTGCATCCAACCATGCCTGAAGAAGATTCCAGACACCAAACTCGCCCGGTGCAATCTGATAATGAATATGATCTTGACTAATATGTTTAAAGCCATTCAATAAAGCCACAGCCGACAACCCAGTAACATCAAATATATGTTTACGAACAGAAGACAACATTTTATGCAAAGACAGTGATTCTTCAGCAGTTAAATCCTTAAAATCTTCAACATGACGTATAGGAGAAATTAAAATATGATATTTAACTTGTAAATCTCTTTTAATCATGGCATAAGAATACTCATCTTTACAAATTATTCTATAAGAATCTTCTTTTGCAGCCTTACACAACGCACAATCTGTCATAGAAAATCAAATTAAGAACTAAGATTTAAAACTATCTACAAATCCTTAAGATAACATACCAAGTCTATATTCTCATCAGGATACTGATCTACCCAAAACATTGTCCTTACCTTAGAAAACTCACTAAATCCATTCTTAAACCAGAAATTGTCATTAGGATTCAAAGATGTACAATAAGAACAAGCATAAATCCTATCAACACCCTTAGATTTCGCATTAGAGAACAACCGTTTTAAAAGTTTAGAACCCAAACCACCACCTCGGGCTTCAGGCAATAAATTAATATGCAAATGCGCAGCACCCTTTGGCAATTTAAAACTTCTTTCGGAAGAAATTCCAGTTATTATTTTTAGATACGCTTTGATTTTACCCTTCCAAAAAATCTTATCTTTCTCAGGCAGAAAAATCAACCTAAATATATTCAAAATTGAATATTTTATTGTAGGAAGAACCACATCACGTCTTGTACCCTGAAAACAACCAAGAGCATAACCAACAATCTCGCCTTTATCTTCTAAAACCAGAATATTCTTCGACTCTTTATCTAAATAATAATATATTTTCTCATTCCACATGTGAGGTATAGATATTAATTCGGCCATGGACTTACCGATAAAACCAGTTTCAAATTGAACTTTTTCAACTCCAGACCTATCGGAATATTTATATTGCCTTATGTTCATAATCTTACCCTTTAATGCTGATCAAAGGTAACACACTTACAACTTTTTTTGCAATACCTGTGTTGTGCATAACATCTACAACCTCTTCTACAGGCTTATATGCCTTAGGAGCCTCTTCAGCTATCCCCTTAATAGAATGTCCTCGCACAAGTATGCCTTTATCTCTTAATTCTCTAAGCACATCATTACCTCTGCAACAACTCAAAGCACCTTTTCTTGACATCGCCCTTCCAGCA
This sequence comes from Candidatus Woesearchaeota archaeon, assembly GCA_018646625.1. GTDB lineage: Archaea > Nanobdellota > Nanobdellia > Woesearchaeales > JABGUJ01 > JABGUJ01. Next base: position 170,713 of record JABGUJ010000001.1, read on the forward strand.
CCATGAATTGCAGAACCAAATGTATCTCGCATACCTTTTTCAGTTCCATGAAGAATGAAAGAATGTGTACCCATCGTACCACCAACCAGAACCGGTTGACCTACTGCGCGATACTGTTCAGGAACTTCATCTCTTCCAGGACCAAACGCCCTTGTTGAACCTTTTCTATGAACAATAAGCTTCTTCAATTCACCATTAACATCATGTTTCTCAAGTTTTGCATTATTATGACCAATTTCGTAAAATGTTTTGATATCATCACCACTTCCACCTAAGACAGAAGTAAATGCCTTACGAGCAAGATGCGCTATCGCCTGTCTGTTTGCAAAAGCACAATTGATTCCTGCATTAACAGCAGAAAAATACTTTTGACCTTCTTCAGAACTAAAAGGAGCGCAAACCAATTCCCGTTCACGAATAGGAATATTATACTTCTTACTAGCAGCTTCCAAAGTTTTCAAATAATCAGTTCCGATCTGATGACCTAACGCTCTACTCCCACAATGAATAGAAACTAAAACTTGGCCTTCGCTTAATCCATAAGCTTTAGCCGCAGCTTCATCATACACTTTGTCAACATACTGAACTTCAAGATAATGATTACCCGCACCTAACGTACCAATTTGTTTAAACTGACGTCTTTTAGCAACATCACTAACCGCTTCAGGATCTGCTCCAGAAATAAAACCATTTTCTTCTATAAAATCAAGATCTCCTTTTGTTCCATACCCTCGTTCCATTGAAAACTTAGCACCACGTAACAAAACTTCATCAATCTCGTCTTTGTCTAATCTAATATCTCCAGTCGAACCAACACCCGCAGGTACTGTATTGTACAAAGAATCTGCCAACTGTTCTTGAACCTTTAATATTTCATCTTTAGTAAACGGCGTAGACATAGTTCTAACACCGCAATTAACATCAAAACCAACTCCTGCAACACTAATCACTCCTTCATTAACATCAAACGCACCCACACCACCTATACAAAAACCATAACCAGGATGAACGTCGCTCATTGCGAGAGATGCTTTCTGTATTCCTGGTAAGCAAGCAACATTCTTTATTTGCTTTAACGCATTCCATTCCTTCCCCTGTTTAACATCATCAAGAAGATGTTGAATAATATCTTTATCACCGTATACCCTACCAGGAACTAACATGTCTCCTTCTTTGTTGATCTCCCAAACATACGGTTCAACTTCATTCAACTTTATTTCTTCCATCTTCATATATCCAGCACACATCTAATATAATAATCTTTATCTTTCTTCTCTAATCTTAAACCATGATAAGTTGCAGCTTTAACGTCGTTAAGTACTTCTTGCTTATCTAAATCGAAGCTACAACCCCAAGCTTTACCTACCAACTTATGATCTTCAATCTTAACTTCAAACTTAACAAAAAACAGTTCTTCAATATCTTTCTGAGCCAATAAAGCATTTAACCATTCTACAAACAAAGATTCATCATCAACTGCATCACACTCTACTCGCACCATTTTATCAGGCGATAAATCATCTAAGTTGACCATCACAGAAAACATTGCTTTGGCACCTTCTTGAAAAGCTTCTTCAAGAGTTTTACCAATACCCAAAACACCTACATCAGCTTCATGTTCTAATAATTCAAATGCCATAACATTCTAAAGAAATACATCATTTAAAAAGCTAACTCAAGATCTAACGCTCTTAGCCGTTCCTGCAGAACGTATCAAAAACAACAGTACACCGCCCAAAACTAACCCTAAAACCCCATCAATAAGAAAAGCAGTCGTAACAGAGTACAAATCTGCCACATAACCAATGAAAGGGGCGATGATAATTATAAACACGCTACCCATAAATCCCCCTAAAGATAACACGGTGGCTCTATGATGAGAATCAACTTCTTTGTTAATATAATCAGTAATGACAGGACGAATAAAACCCCAAGCAAATTGACCAAACAGAAACAAAACAACCGCAGATGCAAAAACATACATACCGACAACAAGTAAAGGCAAACCTACAAACAACACAATCAAAGTCAACGACCCTATACGCCCTAACTTATTTTCTAAAACATGAGCAAATCTAGAACTAGCAGCCGAAAGCAACAACCAGACTACATAGATATAACCAAAGAAAACCACATCTATGTCCGCCAACATCATATAAGGTTGATGAAATTTATGAGTCATCACCAAAACACCCACCATCACTCCTTCAAAAACTAACAACCATCTTACTAAAGGATGTCTCCATGAAAACTTCGCAGCTTTAATCAAATGAGTAAAATAAGCTTTATCATCTGATGCTTTGTGGTGCTTTGGCTCTTTAAATAATAATGCAACAGGAACAGCCACACTAAATGCAATCCAAGTCAGCACAACAGGTAAATCATAACCAGCACTAACTAACCAACCACCAATCAATGAACCTGTAGCCATACCAATTAACTTAAAAGAAAATCCTATTCCCTCTGTCCTTTTATAGTCTTTTTCTCTCTCAAGATCTCTAAGCGTATCATAAATAAATGCAGAATCTGTCCCGGACTCAAAAGCCAGACTAATTCCAAAGAAACTTGCCGCAACACAAAGCACCCAAAAGTCTTGTCCAAAAAAGTAAAATCCTAAACAAACAGACTTGGCAACAGCAGAAACAATTAAAGCACTTTTTCGACCAAAGAAATCAGCATAGACTCCACTTGGAACTTCAAAAGCAATTTGAAAAAGGCCTGCAACAACAGACAACATTAACAACTCAGTATAATTCAATCCCTTGGACAACAAATAAATAAACACAAACGGAAGCCAAAAGCTAAACGTTTTGAAAAAGTTGTGTAAATAATACAAGTAAATATTTCTCTCAATCGACATTAAGAACCTCAATAATGTATAATCCTAACTGGTGCAGGTTTATCTTCTTGCCTGGTTAGATTATCACTAGTATTTTCCGTGCTTTTCTCAGTATTGAATATATCAAATACAGTTCCAGGAGCTTGAGTAGCTGGCTGTGCAGGAGTACTCTGCGTTGGAGCATCAAACATACTCATCACATTGTTAGATGGAGTAGAAGTTGTTGTTTGAGTTGCTTGCCTAACTTCAGGAAAATCCATAGGATTTGTACTATAAGTATGAGGACGAGTTTCTGGCTTTGGCTCTTCTCGCGGAGCAGACAAGATATCCATATGATTGTAAGATTCCTGCCTTGGTGCTTCTCTTTGAACTGAAGGAGTCACAGGAGGAGGAGAATAACTATGCACTTGCTCTGGTGCATTGCTTACCACATTATGTCCAACAATAGTTTGCAAAAAACCAATGGTTTTCTTAATATGATCATGAGAATCTGCTTGAGTATCTATAGTAATCTTCATTTACTCACCTCTGAGTAAACAAGCTAAAAGAACTTTTTAAATGTTTCTACCCTAAAGATGCTTATATTTCAACAGCAGAGAATTCGTAACCACACTCACAGAGCTCAAAGCCATCGCTCCACCAGCAATTACTGGAGATAACAACCAACCTGTAAAAGGATATAATATTCCTGCAGCAATTGGAATGCCCAAACAATTATAGAATAATGCCCAAAACATATTCTGCCTAATCTTGGCCATAGTTAGTCTACTAAGTCTAATAGCTCGCGGAACATCTAAAAGATCATTCTTCATCAGCACAATATTTCCAGACTCCATCGCAACATCCGTACCGGAACCCATTGCAATACCTATATCTGCTTGTGCAAGTGCAGGAGCATCATTAATTCCATCACCAACCATCGCCACCTTCATGCCTTTTGCCTGTAGCTTCTTGACATAATTTGCTTTATCTTCAGGCAAAACTTCAGAAAAAACATTCTTAATTTTTGCAACCTTAGCAATAGCTTTAGCTGTACGTTCATTGTCACCAGTAATCATATACACTGCAACACCCAAATCTTCCAATATCTTAACTGCTTGAGCGGAAGTTTCCTTAATAGTGTCGGCCACAGCAACAATACCTAAAACTTGCTTTTTGTTTGCCAAAATCATTGCAGTCTTTCCTTGATTCTCCAAGGCATGCAAATCCTTATGGAATTTAGTCATACTAATCTTATGATCACTCATTAATTTCGCATTACCAAAATAATAAACTACTTTATCCAAGGTGGCCGTTATACCGTGACCTGGAACTGCTTTAAACTGTGTAGCCTTACCTAACTTTAACTTCTTAATCTTGGCACATTCCACAATTGCCTCAGCAAGAGGGTGCTCCGAATCTCGCTCGACCGACGCCACTAATTTCAACAGATCGTTTTCAGATTTCTTAGAATAAGATAAAATATCCGTAACTTCTGGAGCGCCTTTAGTAATTGTTCCCGTTTTATCAAAAATAACCGCACCTAGTTTATGCGCCGTTTCAAGTGCATCACCGCCTTTTATCAGAATCCCATTTTTAGCGCCTTTACCTGTACCAACCATGATTGCGGTAGGAGTAGCCAACCCCAATGAACAAGGACAAGCAATAACAAGTACTGCCACCGATACCAATATTGCAAAACCTAACTCGGCACCAAAGAATACTCTCCACACAACAAAAGTCAGTATAGCAATAAGAATGATTGCAGGAACAAAATAAGATGAAATCACATCAGCAAATCTTTGTATTGGCGCTTTTTTACCTTGTGCGTCTTCTATTAATTTAATTATTTGAGAAAGTGTAGTGTTTGCACCAACTTTGGTGGCTTTCAATCTGAAACTACCATGTTTATTTATTGTCGCACCGATAACCAAATCTCCTTTTTTCTTTTCAACAGGAATACTTTCACCAGTCACCATACTCTCATCGACAAAAGAAGTTCCCTCTACAAGTTCTCCATCAACAGGAATCTTCTCACCAGGTTTTACAATAAGCACATCACCAACTACAACATCATCAACAGGAATCTTCACTTCAACCCCGTTTCGTACAACGGTAGCGATTTTAGGAGACAACCCAATTAATTTCTTAATTGCCTCACTTGTTTTTCCCTTAGCCCTAGCTTCTAGTAACTTACCCATAAGTACAAGAGTAATAAGCGTGGCAGAAACCTCAAAATATTGTCCTGTTTGTTCAACGGCCCAAAAAACCACATACAAACTATACAAATAAGACGCAGAAGTTCCTATTGCAATAAGAGAATCCATATTCGCTGAACGATTCTTCAAAGCAACCCATGTTCCTTGATAAAATTGCCAACCAACTACAAATTGAACAGGAGTTACCAAAGCAAACAACAACACCATCGCCATAGGCATCTCATATCCTATATAGAACAAACCATCTTGCATCAGGAACATTCCAACAACAAACGCAGGAACAGAAAATAACAAACTTAGTTTAAACAATTTAGTAAGCTTATCAATTTCTTTCTTCTCTCGCTGTGCTTTAATCTCATGAATATCTTTTGGCTTCTTTGAAGTCAGATTAGAAGATTCTTTATTTTCTTTATACGGATCCTCAGAAGGCAAATCTAAAAGAATAGGATCATATCCTTTTGATTTTATAGAATCAGCCAAAACTTCCAAACCAACTTTATCTGAATCATAGGTAATTGTCGCCGTCTCAGTAGAATAATTCACATCAGCTTCATTAACACCATCAACCTTCATCAAAGTTCTAGAAATTATATTAGCACAACTAGCGCAATGCATTCCACCAATAGATATGTCAGTTGTTTTATTCATCTAACTTCTACTCCTTGTTCTTAAAATGTGCCCTAAGATACAATGCCACTAAAATTGTCATAACAACTCCAATAATTAGCCAAGCATACAAACTTTCAAGCTTGGGATCTTTATAGAAATTTTGATTAATAACTTTAAATGGAATAGAGACATCAGTTACCTGTTTTTCGTTAAATGCGTCTCGATATTCTACAGAAAATAAAAAATCCACCTCATCATCATTAGGAACCACACTAAATGTACTAGTTTTAGACTCGCCAGGTTTAAGCTCACCCAAATATGAAGATCGAGGAGCAGTTACTAATTCATAATCATCGGATTCAAGAAGAACTAACTCAACAACTTTTAAGTTAGTTAAACCTTTATTAGCTACAATAACAGATACTTCGCCGAAAAAATCGACAGTCCTTAAAGAACTACTCTCAAGCTCAACATACAACTCAGGCAAATCATTTACAATAATTCCCAAATGAGATTGAATGTGAAAAGGATTGTTATCGTCATCATTATAATTAACAAAAACTGGAACCGAATATATATCCGCACCAATATTTGGTCTAGCAATAACTTTAAAAACAATATCCTGAGATTCTCCAGGATTCAAAACGCCAATTCTTTTTTGAGTTACTGAACCAACCGGAGCAAAAGCAGAAAAATCTTGAGTATCACTAGCCATCTCTCCAGAACCATCACCAGCCATCATAGGTGTTGCCCCACCAAGAGGCGATAGCCCGCTAGCAACTCGTCTATTAATTTGTTCAAGCCGAGAATTAATCATTGCCTGCATAGATATTAAGTTGTTCATGTTAGAGTATGCGTCCAACGTATGTGTAAAGTCCAATATCACATCAATATTCCTTAAAGGCTTATCATCATTATTTCTCACGGAAACTAAGATTTCACCTTCTTTACCAGGCACAATTTCAACAGGATTTTGCGTAACAGATTCAATACTTATATGCGCATCAAAAGTTTCAACATTTATATCAAAAGTTTCTTCGTAAAATTGCGTCTTATCATCACCAGAACCAAATTTAACAATCAAAGGATAAATTCCATCTTTAGCATCATCTTTAACACCAATCCTAAACTGCAATTCTTGAGCAAAAGCCACATTGCCTAAAGAATCCAATCTATCGATATCTTGACTCCATTCAAGATTGAAAGGATAATCTTCCACAATCTCAATCCAAGGCTTATCAACATAACTAGAACGTTCTAAGTCTGTACTAGATAATGGATCAGCACTCTTTGTAACTTGTAAATATAAGTCCATAACCTGTCCTGGTTGCACAGGACTAGGAGAATAACTAGTAAGCACAACATCGATGTTACGAGTAGATGCACCAAAAACAGGAAATACTAAAACTAAAAGTACTAAAAACATAAATGATAGTGATTTTGTAAGATTCATTTTATTTTCCTCCCTAAGTTGCATCATTACAACACAAATGTTTACAATACTGATCCATGTGTTTATCCATCAAATCCAGTAATGGTTTAATCGTTTTCTTATTCAATGAATATATGCGCGTTTTACCTTTTTGTTCTACAAATACAAAACCACATCTTTCAAGAACACCCAAATTCAGAGAAACTGTGGGTTGCTTAAAATTTAGTTTCCTCCCAATATCTGTAACATTTAGCGGCCCTTCACATTTTAACAGATTGATTATATCTAATCTATTTTGATTCGCCAGCGTCCCAAAGAAACGACTGAATGGAGGTCTTAGTGCTTTCTTCATATTACGTCAATCTAATATGATATTAATGAAATATATAAATCTTTCGCTTAACAACCAATAAAGAAGAAATAAAGTGCCTATTCGACACTAAAAGTCCCAGTACCCATGTTCATGGAACAAGCAATTCCAAAAGTTCCAGTTTTATCAGGCGTAAAACTAATCACATTATCCGTCTCAGATACCAATTTTCTAACATCAAACTCAGAAATAACTACATCCCTCATACAGCCATGCAAACTACCAAGATCTGCTTCAAGCTCAACAGGAACATCTTTCATAAGTACTGACGGTTTAAGCACATAAGTACCACCATCCATGGTAAGCTGTACCTTTTGAACATTATCAAAAGTAAACAAACCAGTCGTACCACAACCAGCCACAAAAGCTAGTAAAAAAATTAGTAAGAACTTTATTGATTTCATAGTTTACCCCCGCAACTTCCAGAACCACCACAGCTCCCACCACAACTACCGCCGCAACTAGAACCACATCCGCCGCCGGATCCACCGCAGCCTCCGCCACAACTAGATGTAGGTGTAGACGCAACAGGTTCAATTGATGAAGATAAAGCAGCTTCCAAACCGCCAACAACTGTCGCAGGATATTCATCAAAAACTTCTAATGACAACATCTCGGATTTAGTAGTCAAAGAAGCATCATACTTAACATCAAATTTATTTGGAAAACTAAACTCAATATCAGCAACTCCCGGCAAAGTTTTTAACTCAGTAGAAATCAAAGGAGCATGCCCCGAACAAGGAATATCAACTTTCATAGCTAATGAAGATAAACTATCAACATCACCTACAAACATACCAGTTGCACTAGACGCAATGCTAACGTTCGCCAACATAGGAAAGATCAATAAGAACAATACCAAATTAATTCCAATTGTTGAACCGTACATTGTTGCTAAATATTTCCATTTTGTTCTAGCACCGGACAAAGATAACATGCCGTGCTTTCTCAAGTACAAAACAGAAGACAAAGTAGCAAATCCAATTGATATCAAAATCAACGCATGAAAGAAATATCTATTCATCAACAAAGGTTTGAAAAACTGCATTAATACAGTTACGCCTAAAATCGATCCAATAATAAATGCAATACAACCAATATGGGGAATTAAACCATACATAAGACCCTCCCATAAACCGTTTGCTTTTTTCTTAGGGCCACAACAATTTTTTCGTTTAGTAGTTTTTTTAGTCATAAGATCACCTTATATCCTTCTTTAGTTATTGAATCAACAATAACTTCCTTTGAAACAACAGAATCATCAAACTCTACAACAGCGCTACCCTCCGCATGATCAAATTTTGCAGACTTAACGCCCTTAATTTCGTCTACCACATCTTTAAGAAGCATACTACAGCTGCTGCAATGCATTCCTTCAACTGTTAAATTTAGTTTCATATTTATCCACCTCTAATAATCAAATAGTAAACACAACCTTTATTAAATACATTCCACAAAAAAAACACACTCAAAACGTTTACAGACGACAAATTATTGTCCCAGAACGTTTACAAATGGTTTCCAACATGAAAACAAAATATTCGCTGTTAATTATTTGCATTCTAATACTAATGACTTCCTGCACCACAAATACAATTCAACCACACTTAGTAGATAGCGACGAATTTGAAAGACTAATGGCCCAAGAAAATGTATTTCTTCTAAACACTCATACACCTTACGAAGGAGACATAGAAGGTACTGATGCCACGATAGAAGATTGGGAAAACATTGCCCTACACCAAGATGTTCTACCAGAAAACAAAGACGCAATGATCTTACTCTATTGCAGAAGTGGAAGAATGTCAGAATCATCGGCACAACAACTTGTAGATCTAGGATATAAAAACGTGTATGATCTTGATGGCGGGTTCAAAGCATGGAAAGCTAGCGGAAGAGAATTAATCTATAAAAATTAAAACTTTTTTCTAAGAAATACTTGATTAGTTTTACCAGATGGTTTACGAGAAACAATATCTTTTTTCTCTAATGCTTTCAAAAGTAAAGACAAAGAACTTTTAGTTAATCCAGTCTTATATCTCAAAGTTGACTGTTTAATTCCATCTTGCTCATAAACAGATTTCAAAACCTTTTGTTCATTCTCTTCAAAACCTGATAAGAATGCAGTAAACTCATCTTTTTTCTTAGCCCCTTCCAATGCAGAAGACACCATAAGATGTTGCTCAGCCAAAACCTGTTGTGTTTTATCAAAAACCAATAAGTAAATTCCTAGAATCAACAAAGCTGCCGAGAGAACCCATCCAAATATGTACAATACAAAACTTCGTTCCTCATGTAAACAAGTTCCATCATCTAAATAACAAGAACCCAGCTCCTCTATGACCATACTAAGTTGAGCATCATCGTTTGCTTTAATCATAAATACAAGAACTGATAGTAAAACTGCTATTACAATCAATACAATTCCAATATATTTTTGATTCATAACCCTCTACATCCTACTCTAATTTATATCTCTTGCGATAATCTACCAAATACCGTACAATTTGCCAATCCATTCGACAATAACATAGAGAAATATAACATAACCAATCACAAAAGAAACCAAAGCAATCAAAACTGTATTTATTACCTTGTTCCTCTTACGTTTATACTGATCTAAAGTGCATATACCTTGTTTTCTAAAGTAAAAGAACAACGCAACTAGCAAAAACAAAAAGCCCCCAAGTCGAAATAACCACCTATAGGTTCCATAAAATACATCGCTTAACGAGGCCGCGAAACCAACCGAAGCCAGACCCACCATAACTAATATCAAAGGAGACAAACAACAAAGCGAAGCTAACACTGCACCTATGCCGCTAATAGTTAATACAGATTTATCAATTTTCATTTCAAAAAACTCCTTAAACGCAAAGGCACAACCTTTTGAATCTTAATTTTTTGAGCATCAGTTAATTTAGTACACCCACCAATCTGACAAACTTTGGCTTTCACACCACAAAATCCTAAAATATCATTCTTAATCAATTTAACAGCACGATTACTCATAATTAACTTGTAGATCCATGATGCAGAACCCGTAGTCAAAAACACCAATGCCTTCTTACCTTTCAATAAACCAACAGGAATTTTGCCTCTAAACTTGAAAGCAAAACGTCCAACAAAAACTCTATCAATAAAACCTTTCAACACAGCAGGCATTGAACCCCACCAAACAGGATAAATAAAAATCAATTTATCTGTAGCCAGAATCATTTTCTGAATCTCTTTGTTTCGTTTACTAACAGAATATCCGCCAGCAGTGTAATGCTCTTTCTCATGCAACAATGCATCGTACTTTTCAGCGTAGAGGTCAATAAGATCATATTTAATTTTATGAGACTTGAAATACTTCTTAACCTCACCCAAAATAGTAGAACAATGCCCATTGGTTTTAGGATGTGCATAGATTACCAAAGGTTTCATCGCACTAACCTCTTTACTGCTCTAACAATAGCAGAAGAATCAATGCCGAACATTTTCCTCAATTGCTCAGGTTTACCGGACCTAGGAATCTTCTTAACATAAAGATGTTCAATCTTACCAACAACAGACATAACAACAGAACCTATGCCGCCAAAGTAATGATCTTCAACAACTACAACTCGACCTTTACACTCCTTAGCATTTTTGAGCAAAGCCTTACGATCAACCGGCTGCACAGAATATAAATCAATCACTCTAACATCAACACCTTTAGCCTTCAACAAATCATACGCGTTCAAAGCCTCGTGCAAAGTCTCGCCAGCACCAATCACTAAAACTTTATCTCGTTTACTTTTTCTCAAAACCTTCAAACCACCAATCGGAAACTTCTCATTATTAGGATACACCACCGGGGTCTTTCCTCGTGTGGTTCGCAAGTAAGAAACTCCTTTATGCTTTCCTAATTCTTTAACTAAATGTTCCGTGGAAACAGCATCACTAGGATACAAAACTAAAGCACCAGGCACACTAAGAAACATAGATAAATCTTCTAAACCCATCTGAGAGGCACCATCTTCACCTATACTTACACCAGCATGGGAACCTACAAATTTAACATTTGCTTCAGAATAGGCAGCCATTCTAATAAAATCATGCGCCCTCGTCCAAAACGCTGCAAACGTCGCAACAAAAGGAACATAACCAACTTTACTCAAACCTAAAGACGCACCGGCCATATTTTGTTCAGCAATAAACGATTCAAAACTTCGTTTAGGAAAATTATCAAAGAACGCCTGAGTCATAGTAGAGTTTCTAACATCACCATCGACTGTAACAACAGTTTTATTGGCCTTACCTAACGCAACAAAAGCAGTTCCAAACGCTTGTCTTGTAGATACCATTTCACCAAGTTTATACTTATTACAAGAATAATTTTTGAAACTATGCTTCACAGAATTACGACAAACTTTAGATTTCAACTTAACATTAGAACAATCTAACATCTCAACCGCTTTATCAAACACACCACCCTTAAACGGTTTACCGTGCCAACCCAATTTATTTTCAACTAAAGACAACCCATGACCCTTAAAAGTTTTAGCCAAAATAGCCAAAGGTTTCTTACTTTTTCCTAATTTACTAAACGCAGATTTCAACTTTTTAACATCATGCCCATCAACAACAAGTGTCCGCCAACCAAACGCCTTAAACTTTGCTTCATAAGCTTTCAAATCATGACCATGCATAGTTTGTTGAGACTGTCCAAGTCTATTAACATCAACAACAGCACAAAGATTATTCAAAGAATAATAAGATGCACAATTAGCGGCCTCCCATACGGAACCTTCTGCACACTCTCCATCGCCTAACAAAACAAACACTCTTCCTTTATTCTTGCTCAGTCTTTGCCCTAAAGCCATACCAACTCCCGCACTCAATCCTTGACCAAGGCTACCAGTAGCAACTTTAATCAAAGGAACTTCAGGCGTAGGATGTCCCTCTAAAGAACTATCAATCTTACGCAAAGTCTTCAACTTACTCAAAGGAATTAACCCTGCTTCAGCATATGCTGCCCAAAGTATAGGTGCTGCATGACCTTTCGATAAAATAAACTCATCTTTATTCTTTAACTCTGAAAAAAACAATACGCTCATCACTTCAGCACAAGACATACAAGATGTCGGATGACCAGATCCTGCAACAGTTGTCTCTTTAATAGAATGTAACCTTAACTTATCAGCCATTAATTTTAATTTATCAACCAACCTAATCACCTACCGCGTTCATCAAATCACAAACCGCCTTACCAACATCGTCAGACATCATAATATAAGATCCAGAAGCTAAAAAGTTTGCTCCAGCATCAGAAACAAGCTTAACCGTATCAAGACTTACTCCCCCATCCACTTCAATATCCAATTCAGGATGCTCTTTTCGCAATTTTTTAACCCTATCAACTTGATCAATCAGAAACTTACCACCATAAAATCCAATCTGTACTGTCATCAACAACACTTGATCAATCTTATCAAAATAAGGCTCCAAAACATCTAACGAAGAAGTAACCTTCAATGCCAAACCAACTTTCTTACCTTTACTCTTAACAAACTCAATCACTCCATCTAAATCATCTCTACTTTCAACATGAATTAGAAACGTATCAACTTCATCAATATGCTTTTTAATCCACTCTAAAGGATGATCCATCATCAAATGTGCTTCAAACCTACATTCAACATCAGGCAAACTAAAATCAAAGTCTAAAGACTTATTCGGAGCAAAAGTTCCATCCATAACATCAAGTTGTATCCAATCCACGCAATCTTTCACTTTGTAGATAGCATCCAGTAATTTTTCAGGAGACTTTGCAATAACTGTTGGAACAATTCTTCTCATCATTTTCGTTCTAACTTCTTCAATTCAGAAACTCGTCTTTTATGTCTGGCCAAACCACTAAACTTACTCTTCAACCAAACTGAAACAATATCGCGTGCTTTATCATGTGGAAAGAACCTCCCTCTCAAACAAAGCACATTAGCATCATTATCATGTCTTGACATTTTTGCAGAAAATTTATCATAACAAACTACTGCTCTAACCCCTTTAAACTTGTTTGCAGCAATAGCCATTCCCGTACCAGAACCACAAATCAACACACCTTTCAACAATTTATCTCTGGCAACCTTTTTAGAAACTTTCTCAGCATAAACAGGATAATCATCTTTATCATTTTTAGAAAATGCACCAACATCTTCATACTTGATCTTAGCCTTATCAAAATAACTCTTTAATCTCTCTTTAAGAGCATACCCTGCATGATCAGAACCAATAATCACCTTCATACTACTATAAACACCTCAGCCATTTATAAAAAAATCTATTATAATAAATAAAAAAAGAAAGAACTTAGAAAAACTCTTTCTTCAAGATTGCCTTCTCCAAGCACCATACTTTTGCCCCGTATGCTAAAATAACCAGCAAAGCCACAAAGTAAACTAGAGAAAGTTCTCCGCCGTTCGACATCGGATTCCAACCTTTTGGTACATGTGCTAGAAACCAAGCTCCAAACATTACGATTGCATTTCCTAATGCAGCCAGTCTAGTAAACAAACCAAACAGAATTGCCAATCCGCCGACCAACTCAACTAATGCAACTAAAGAAGCGACCCAAAGAGGAAATCCAAACATACCAGCAAATCCGCCAATGTTCATTTCACCAATTAAACCAAACTTTCCTGCTCCATGCATAAAGAGCAACAAACCTAGGACTACTCTAAATGCTAAATAGAAGTAATCGCCATTTTTTTTGAAAAATTTATCAAACATACCTTAACACCTCCGATAAGATAACTATTGTTAATATAACCATCAAAGATATATAAATTTATCCTTTAATCACCTGAGAAATAGCTAATTCAACCATTCAAGCTCTACAATCATATGATCCTGAGTGGGATATTCTTGCACTAACGCACATTTGAATATTAATTCTTTACTTATCTCTTCCAAAACCCATGGAGCCACTAAAATTCTTAATCTATCTTTGTCAACTTCCATCAACTCAGAAGGAACCTCAAATCGACTCATAATTTTTCTGCGCAATCGACCTAAATCACTTAACACTTCTTTCTGATCTGCTTTTACTAGCCGTTTTTCATAATCAAACCCAGGCATCAACTCATCTAAATACACCACACCGCGCAACAAAGTACCATCTTCTTGCACAACATCGTATTTCTTTGCAACACCCTTCGCTCTTAATTGTATTCTTTTAGAAAGCTGAACTTTATCCTTCAACTTACAAGTACAATAATGTACTCTGAATTTTTTCTTTAAACAATACTTCAACAGCCTTTTAGCTAGCTTCTCACTATCTTTAACTGCATACGAAATTGAATCTTTAGGCATAAAACCTTTATCAACCAATTTGTTAGCATTACTATCTGCAATCTCTAACTCATTCAAATTAAGAAACTTGATCTTACCATCTAAATAATCAATCAATTTTTTTGTCTCTTTTTCCCAACCAGGAACCACAGGAATCTCAACGCCGACATCCCATTTAAACTTCTTAGCCAATTCCAATCTACTCCAATGTTTATTGTCCATAACATCAGGATGAAACCGAATCTCATCTAATCCAGCAGAATGCAACTTCTTCAAACTCTTCTCGTTAACTAACAATAACGGAGTATACAAATGAACATGAAACTTATCTCCAAACCTTTTCTTCAACTGCTTGATCCAACTACAAGTTCTACTCAACTTAACTAAAGGATCGCCTCCAGTGATTCCAACACCTTTAGAACCACACAACTCAATTTCTTTAAACAAATCCTTGATAGAAGATACTTCCCACTCATTCGCATAAGTAACATCTTTCTGATTCTTTTTATCAGAAATAGGACAATAAAAACAGTTCATACCGCAGATTCCTGTGATGAACAACACAGTCTTTCTTCCTTGCACACACTGTTTACATCCTTTAGGCAACCCACCTATTTTCAAAGAATAATATTCCGTTTTATTGATACATTTCATTCTACTCACCAAATACAAGTTCTAGAATATAAAATAGCATGGAAAAATCACTTAGAATATTTCATTAACCAACTCTTCATTACTCTTTCTCTTAGTAACCAATTCATCCACACCATCATCCAATACAACTTCGGAAGGCATAGGTCTAAGATTATACACGCCACCCATAGAATAACAATAAGCCCCCGCATCATGAATACAAAGAAAGTCTCCTTCACTAATCTCAGAAATTTCTCTGCGAGATGCAAAATAATCACCAGTTTCACAAATATTACCTGCCACGTCATACCGCTTGGATGAACCACCAAGATTTGACAAGTTAGTTATCTCATGATGAGCTTCATAAAACATAGGTCGTATCAACTGAGGAAAGCCAGAATCGGTACCAACAATCACCTTACCACAATTTTCCTTTATGGTCGTTGCCCGTACCAATAAACAACCACACTCCGCAGCCAAATACCTCCCCGGTTCAAAAAAAATCTCTAACTGAGAATACTTTTCACGAACAGCACTAAACAATTCATTAACTTCTTTACCAAACTCAGAATAATTAGGAGGCTCTTCATCATGATAATAAGAGATCTTAAACCCACCACCAAAATCAACAAACCTCAAGTCTGGAAAATTTTCAGGAGACACGATAGCCAATATATTTCTCATTCCTCCGACCATATCAACCGTCTCAGGAATACCAGAACCAGTATGCTCATGTATACCAACAACTATTAAACCAAACTCAGAAACAACCGCTTTAGCCTTTTCTAAATCTTCTAAAACAATACCAAACTTAGTATCCTTACCACCAGTTCGAACTTTACGGTGATGCCCCGCAACAATATCAGGATTAAAACGTAAACAAACCTCACTACCAGGATACAACTGTCCAAATCGTCTCAGCTCAGACAAAGAACCTATATTAAACAAAACATTACGTTTCTTAACTTCGCGCATTTCATCATCCGTCACCATATTTGCAGTAAACAAAATCTGATCTGCACTAAAACCAATTTTAAGTGCCAATAAAACCTCTGCAACAGATACTGCATCAATACTAGCCCCCTCATCCAACAAACATTTTAGAATACGAGGATTATAATTAGCTTTCATAGCATAAAAAAATTTAGCACCCGGCACCCATGTTTTTAAGTTTCTATACCGTTCTCTAACAACATCCAAATCATAAACATACAACGGAGTTCCATACTTCCGAGCCAACTCAATCTTTTCAACAGTCATTTTAGAATAAGTGTACCCCCATCACATCTTCCAGGTAAAGTTATTCTAATATCGCCACGAAAATCATAAACTCTAGAATCTAAAACTTTTTCATCAGATCTGGCTCTTGCTTCATCTCTAGTCATAGTTTCAAGAATTCCATCAGCCGCAGTTCCAGGAGTTCTCCAAAAACCTCCAGCATCTTTACCTTTCCAATAAACTATCTCAGGCAAACCATAAACTTGAGCAATCTGTACCAAAGTTAAATCAGAAGATCCTCTTCCAGTACACATAACTTCGCCATCACTATTACGCACACCAAAACCTGGAACCACAACAACTTGTGAGTCATAAGCAACCGAATGAGATGCAATAAGATCTGGAGTCGCATATAAATATTGGCCATTATTCAAACCCACTAAAGGATAGTTTGGACCATGCTCCATAGTTGCCACAGATACACCCAAGGATTCCAGTTCCGAGGCAATATTTCTTACAGAATTTCCTTCGGGTGTAACAAGCCTTGAAGCAACATCAGTAGTATTAAACTCACCATCATACGGTGTAGGATTACCTCTTAAAGCATTATCAAGTTCAGCCCTCAACACATCAGAATCAGCTTTTAAACGTTTGGCAAAATCAGCAGCAATACTATCTATCGTACGGTCCGTTTCTCCTTCCAAAGCGGAGACCACAAAAAAAATCCGTTCATAGCTTTCGGTTAATAAAGCAAGCATACCTGCAACTTCAGAATAGCACGCCTCATCACGAAATACTGAACTTCCTGCCTTTATACCAATCGATCTCATCCGAAAGATCTACGGGAGCTAATACTTTAACATGATGTTATTATTATAACAAAAAAGTTTAAATAGTGTTATCACATCCAAAATCCATGGTAAACGTATCAACAATAGTACGACAGATCTTAGAAAAGCGACCGATAATACAGGCAGCATTAATTCAAAACATAATCAACTATGCAAACCTTGCAGAAAATCTCAAACCAAGCATAGAGAAAAATCTGGGAGAAGAAGTAAAAGAAACCGCAATCATAATGGCCTTAAGGCGTTATCAAGAAAAATTATCTCAAAAAGAACACATAGATCCTAAATTCGAATTCTATTCAGAAATAATTTTAAAAAGCGGACTTTGTGATGTTGCATTTGTAAAGTCGCCATCACTTCTAAAATCATTAAGAAAAATATACGAACTAGTTGACTTTGATAAAGGCGATACTTTAAACATAATACAAGGAAATTATGAAATCAACATAGTAATGAGTGAGAAATATCTAAAAGACACACTAGATCTTCTTTCTGATGAGAAAAAGTTAAATGTCGATAAGAATTTAGTCTCATTAGCGATGGGTTTCTCAAAAGATTTCTTCTACACACCAGGAATATTAGCAAAAGCCACAAGAAAACTACATTGGCACAACATAAACGTTTATGAAAACATCTCCACACTAACAGAATTAATATTTATAGTAAACAAAAAAGATGCCACAAGAGCATACAACGCTTTAATGGAAATCGTCGACTGTAACGATTAATGTTTATACTTACCAATACCATAATAGAGAACTATCGCAGGAATTAAGAAAGCCCCAACCAAAGCCATCGCATACTTAGGTCCAACTAAATCTGCAACATACCCGATAAACAACATCGCAATTGCTGCACCCAAAGTTCCCGCCATCGATTTAAACGAGCCAATAGTCGCCCTCATCTTTTCCGGCAAAAATTTCTGAAACAAAGGACGTTCAACAGGACTAATAAATTGCATGGCAAGAAACATTACCGAAACTACAGCCATAGCCAAAAACATAGAATCCACAAATATAACTGAAAGTAAAACTAAAAAAACCACAAACGCAATCAAAGAGAGATAACAACTTCGTCTCTTAAACTGTTTTGCCAAATGAGCAGAAAGATAAGGTATCAACACCGCCAAGAAAGCCATGCCAGTTAACAAATAACCTAAATAGCTTAATGGCACATTTAATTCTATAAGATAAGGTTGCCACAACAAACCAGTCCCTCCAAAAAAGAACGACATAAAAACAGATGCAAAAACCAACCTAAAGACGACAGGGTGTTTTGAACCATAATTGAATGATTTCTTTGTTTGTTGCATCAACGAAGAAAAAGACTTATCGGTCGGCACTTTGTGAGTCTCAACAGCAAAAAGCAGAATAAATGCAGAGATAAAAACTAGAATACCTTGAAAGAGCCAAAGATACTCCATGCCAATTGTAGAAACAGTAATCGCAGCCAAAACTGGACCAACGGCCACACCCAACGCCCCAATACTTGGCAATCTCGCATAACATATATCTATCAATCGCGATCTCTTAGCACACTTCAGATTAGAAACTATCCACGCCTCATCCGCACCAGTTTGTAAAGTATGCGCCACACCCCAAAGAATAAAAACAACTAACAGAAGATAAAAATTAGTAATAAACGCAATAGATATTAAAGCAATGGCAGAAATAATATGACTCAGAATAACAGATACTCTTCGCCCAAACACATCCGCAACAGCTCCTGTTGGAATGTCAAACAAAACACTAGTGATGTAAGACATCGATAACAACAAGGAAACTTGAAAATAGCTCAGACCCAAACCCTTAAGATAAATAACAGCATAAGCAGCAATGAATCCAAAACTATAGAAAAACTTAGACAAATAAAAAGGCCAAAGCAACTTCAACTCATTTTTCTCAAATTTCATAAAAACAACCGTTGGTAATTCATAAAAATAATATCTGCAACTTCATTAGCATCCATCTTCTTGATCTCAGCAATCTTCTTCACAGTTTCACTAACAAAAGTTGGCTCATTTCTCTGATCCTTGCCAGGAGCTAAATAAGGAGCATCAGTCTCAGTCAATAAATTAGAAACATTAACTTCTTCAACAATTCTTTGAAAATGTGAACTTCTAACAATAGAAGGAGGAATCGATAAATACCATCCATTATCCGCAGCACGTTTAGCTAAATGAAGACGACCACCAAAACAATGTAGCAATACTTTATTCATCTCATTCTTCTCCAACATTTCAACACATTCCAACTCAGCTTTTCTAGTATGAACAATAATTGGCTTCTCAATTCTCTTAGCCAAATCAATCATTTTCTGAAACAACACTCGTTGTTTATCTTTACCTTCTTGAATCCAATAGAAATCCATGCCGCACTCACCCACAGCAACAATCTTATCCTTCTGAGATTCAATAAAAGCAATTTCCTCGTCTTCATCAAACTTTTCAACAACTTCTCTTTGAGAACCTTCTTCTACTTCAGCCACCAATACTTCAGTAGGATATATTCCTAACGCAACCTTAACTTCATCGTACACTTCACCATATTTCAAAGAAATTCTGTTAGTTCTTGGATTAATACCGTTAGTAACCATAACCTTCACTCCAGAATCAACTGCGCGCTTTACAACATCATCCCTATCTTTATCAAACAAAGGATGATCTAAATGTAAATGCACATCAAGTAATCTCATTCTCTCAAAACCTTCTCAGCACCACCACGATAATCAATAATGGTAGAAGCTTTCCCCTCTTTAACGCCTTCATCAATAATAAAATCTACTTTTGACTTTATAGAAGGATCCAAATCATCAACCGAAGTCATGTTAGG
This sequence comes from Candidatus Woesearchaeota archaeon, assembly GCA_018646625.1. GTDB lineage: Archaea > Nanobdellota > Nanobdellia > Woesearchaeales > JABGUJ01 > JABGUJ01. The sequence continues at coordinate 191,008 of JABGUJ010000001.1, forward strand.
CTTTCCAGTAACATTCGCACTTGTAGTAATCAACGGAATACCATACTCAGAACACAATTTACTACACCAATGATCAGGAATTCTGACACCCAACGCATCGGAGCCATTATTCACTTCAAAACTAACACAACTTTTATTGTGCAATGGAAGAATAAACGTATACGGCCCGGGCAACTTGTCAAGAGAAGAAACTAAACAATTTTCTTTAATCCATTCTTTGGATGGCGCAATAACCGACATAGGTTTATCAAAACCCATCCCTTTAAGCTGGCGTAATTTCAGAACAGCAGCAGGATTAGTTGCATCACAACTCAAACCATAAATGGTATCTGTCAAAATAATAAAAACTGCCCCGTCTTTAATTAAAGACAAATACTTATCCTTTTCCCCAAAGAACTCTCCTCTACTTACGATCATATTAACTCATACTCTAATGTACCAATACCATAATCTTGAGAATAACCTAACTGCAATTTAGGATCTTTGTGATTTTCATCATTAAACAGATCTCGACCCTCTGCTTTGTCAAGTAAATCAACCGAGGCATTATCTATTGAAACAGGATCGGCACTAAACAATACACCAACGTCCTTTGCAACAATAGGGTTCTCGCCAGCCTGGCAATCACAATATTTTGAAACGTTCTTAATAACATTAACACAGAAAACTTTTTTAGATGCTTTAACAGTAGCATAAGCGCCTTGCGCAAGTAAATCATCGAACAATGCAACCTTAGGACTTAATGCTCTCTCAGGACATTGCACTATACAAATACTACAACCCCAACATGCATTTTCATCATTAACAAAATTTCCAGACTTAACTGTACATGACTTCGCAGGACACAACTTCTCACACGTGCCGCAAACAGTGCACTTACCAGTCAAATTGGGTTTACAACCATTATGCATATCTCCTTTACTCTTTTTAGTAGCGCCACCCATACTCAAATTCTTAATAGCACCACCAAAACCAGCACAAGGATGACCTTTAACATGACTTAGAACTAAAACACCATCTGCTCCCGTAAGTGGTTTACAAACTTGAAATTTCATATCTTGTGTTTCAACTTCAACAAAATCATCACTGACCACAATCGGACAACCAATCGCTTCTTCAGTATAACCATGCTCTTCAGCAGTCTTCAAATACTTTTCAACAGTATCCCTCCCACCAGAATAAATTACAATAGAATCAAATAAAAATGGCTCAGCACCTAAATCCTTCAATACATCAACAAACGGCTTAACATCTTTAGGACGCAAATAGTGCAAATTACCCTTCTCACCCATATGCATCTTGATAGCTACTTTATCTCCTTTAAAGAAACAGCTTGCAAACTGCGTTCTAGCTTCATTAGCCGTTTCAGCAAAATCCTTAATAAATCGCACCTTACCCATAATCCAATAAATATCCGAAATACTATATAAAACATACCTCGAAGGCCCCTATAAACACTTAAAAAGGCAATTAACGGCCTTCATAATCTTTAAATAGTACTTCTTTATCCTGAAGAGTGGTGATATAACATGGCAATAGTGAGTTTTAATTTCACAAAAATTGTAGCAGAGAAAAAAGCACCTATCAAAGGTAAAATCCAAATTCAAAATAACATCGCAATCAAGGATGTATCCGAGACAGATCTTTCTCTTGGCAAGACTAAGCAGAAAGCTCTAAAATATGTATTCCAGTACATCTCGACGTACGAACCAAAGATTGGTGAGATCGTTCTTACTGGCGAAGTCATTTCTATCGAGGACGAAAAGAAAATGACAGAAGTCTCAGAGAACTGGAAAAAGAACAAAAAGCTTACAAAAGATGTTCTAGACACACTTCTCAACAACATACTTACAAAAGCGAACATCCAAGCACTTATGCTAGGTAAGGAAGTTAACCTTCCACCATCAATACCTCTGCCAAAAGCCAAGCTTGGAACTCCTGTGGTTAAGAAATAAACCACTCTTTCTTTCTTTTTTCTTATAACACCAAAAAGTTTATTAATCGAACTGAGCTTAAAAATCCTGAAAAATGGCTAAAGAAACCAGTTTAAAGGTTGCAGAAGCAATCCAAGATGATGTTAACAAAGGTATTGTTAGAATTGATTCTAACACAATGAAAGAATTAGGAGTAAGAGTCGGAGACGTTCTAGAAATACAAGGCGAAAGACAAACAGTAGCCCTTGCAGATAGAGCGCTACCTGGAGATATTGGATTAAACATCATCCGTATGGATGGACTTATCAGAAGAAATGGAAAGACTGGTATTGGCGAAGTTGTAAAAGTCAGAAAAGCCGACATCAAAGAAGCTAAAAAAGTTATAATCGCACCTGCAAAAGAAGGCGTTCACATTAGAGCACCTCCTAACTTGTTTAAACAAAATCTTTTAGGACGAGCTGTCGTAAAAGGAGATTTAATATCATTAGGCGGTTCAAGAAGAAGAAGAACTACCTTAAGCGACAACCCTTTCTTTGAACAAATAGAAAGCATGTTTGATTCTCCTGAAGGAATACTAAACTTCGGATTTGGAGATATTAAGTTTGTAGTTGTTTCAACAACTCCTGCAAAATGCCCTACAATCATAACAGACGCTACTGAAGTTGAATTTAATCCTCAAGCTGCAGCATTAGAGGAAGAAGAAAAAGTTCCTGAAGTTTCATACGAAGACGTCGGCGGATTAAAAGAAGAAATCAAGAAAGTTAGAGAAATGGTAGAACTACCATTAAAACATCCTGAAATCTTCGAACATCTCGGAATAGAACCACCAAAAGGTGTATTGTTACACGGCCCTCCGGGTACTGGTAAAACATTGCTTGCAAAAGCTGTTGCCAGCGAAACCAATTCAAACTTTTTCGTAATTAATGGTCCAGAAATAATGAGTAAATATTATGGACAATCAGAAGAGAACTTAAGGAAAAAATTCGAAGAAGCAGAAAAAGAATCACCATCAATCATATTTATTGATGAAATTGACGCCATCGCACCTAAGCGAGAGGAAAGTAAAGGTGAAGTAGAACGAAGAGTTGTTGCTCAACTTCTCTCACTAATGGATGGTTTAGTATCCAGAGGAAAAGTTGTTGTGATTGCTGCAACTAACATCCCTAACGCTATCGATCCAGCGCTAAGAAGACCTGGAAGATTTGATAGAGAAATTGTAATTGGCGTTCCTAACAGAGACGGTAGAGTTAACATTCTGAAAATCCATACTAGAAACATGCCATTATCAAAAGATGTAGATCTTGAAGCGATCGCAGACATCACTCATGGTTTTGTTGGTGCAGATTTAGAATCAGTTGCTAAGGAAGCCGCAATGATTGTATTAAGAAAAATATTTCCAGACTTAAAACTTAATGAAGAAGAAGCAATTTCAGAAGAAACGCTAAAGAAACTTCAAATAACTCAAGCAGATCTCTTTGACGCTTTGAAAACAGTTAAACCATCCGCACTAAGAGAAGTTCTAATAGAAATTCCAAACGTTTCATGGAGTGATGTTGGCGGACTAGATGATGTTAAACAAGAACTTCAAGAAGCTGTTGATTGGCCATTAAAAAATCCTGAAGCATTCAAACGTTTAGGAATTGCTCCGCCGAAAGGAGTTCTACTGTACGGCGCACCAGGAACTGGTAAAACTATGCTTGCAAAAGCTGTCGCACATGAATCTAAAGCAAACTTCATACTTGTAAAAGGCCCAGAACTATTGTCAAAATGGGTAGGAGAATCAGAAGCAGGAGTGCGAAAAGTTTTTGAAAAAGCAAGACAGACCGCACCGTGTATCATTTTCTTTGATGAAATTGACGCTCTAGCTCCAAGAAGAGGATTATCATCCGACTCTCATGCAACTGAACGAGTTGTTAATCAACTATTGACAGAAATAGACGGCCTAGAGGAAATGCACGGCGTTGTTATTATTGGTGCAACCAACCGTCCCGATATTGTTGATACGGCAATGCTAAGACCTGGAAGATTCGACAGAATCATACTGACTCCTGTTCCAGAAAAAGCAACTCGAAAAAAAGTATTCCAAATACACACTAAGAACATGCCATTAAAAGGCGTATCTCTTGATAGTCTTGCAGAAAAGACAGACGGCTATGTTGGCGCAGACATACAATCGGTATGTAGAGAAGCAGCAATATTGGCACTAAGAAAAAACATGAAAGCCAAAGAAGTTACGTCAAAGAACTTTACAGACGCATTGAAAAAAGTAAGACCTTCAGCAAATCAAGAAATTCAAAAAGAATACGAAGAGCTACAAGATCATTTCACTGCAGCCAAAGCTAGAGAGATGTTAAAATCCAAGCCTAATTATTTCGGATAAGATGGTTGACAAATTATTTGCCGCGACGAAAGCATTCATTGTTCACGACGGCAAGATTCTCCTTCTTAAAGAATCAACCAACTATAAAGATGGCGCCAATGCAGGAAGATATGATGTAGTGGGTGGCAGAGTTGAACCAGGACAACGTTTTGATGACAGCCTAATAAGAGAAATAAAAGAAGAAACCGGATTAACTGTGAAAATTGGACGACCTTTCTTTGTAAACGAATGGCGACCGGAAGTAAGGAGAGAAAAATGGCAAATCATAGGAACGTTCTTTGAATGTCTCTCAGATAGCAACCAAGTTACTCTAAGCGAAGACCATGAAGAATATGTCTGGATCTCGCCAGAAGAATACAAAAACTACAATATAATCCCTAATCTAACGAAAGCATTTGAAAACTATATCGAGTTAAAATCACAATGATCAATTTCATACACACAGCCGGCAGAGCATTAAGAAATCGTAAGAAGTTCTACGGGAAAAAAGAGAACTTTAAAGTTACTCACTGGTTTGATGATATAAATGACATAACTAAAGTAGAGAAACAATACCAACTCATCCTTCTTGACAGAGATTGCACCTTACAAAAAGATCACGCTTATGAAAGAGCTTCAAAATTCGAAAAAACACTACAACAAATATCAAAAAAAAGCGAAATAGTATCAAATTCATCATTCAAAGAATTCTTACGCATTGGTTTAGTATACGGAGATCTATTCCCCGCCAATAAACTAGTAAGATTGAAAGGAGAAAAAAGATTAACTTTGCTAAGAGTACAAAATGACAATTTGGCGGCCTACCACTATGATCCTAAAACAAACAAGACCACTCAAGTATTATTAGAAAATCCTAACTTGGAACCACTTATTGCAGAAGAATTCAAGAAACCAGAACCAATCATTCTAAAAGCAATACTAGCACTACACAAGAACCCAAAAACTCTCGTGGTTGGAGACTACTACCATACGGACATTGTTTGCGGGAACCTGGCAGGCACAGATACCGCTTACGTCACACCCTACAAACCATTATCCCAGAACATCCCTCTTATATTGTTCAGATATCTCTTTGACACGCCGCTTGGCAAACTAAAAAGTAAAAACTTATAAATTACCCATAGAAACAATTCAGAATGATAAAACTACAAAACTTAAACGAATTCTTAACCAAATACATGAGACTTGATGAATGCGATCCAAAAGATGACGGATTTGTAAACGGATTACAAATTGAAGGTAAAGAAGACATCCAAAGAATTGCGTTTGCTGTTGATGCTTGCGTAGACACCATCCTTAGAGCCAAAGAAGCTAACTGTGATGCGCTAATTGTCCATCATGGAGTTGGCTACGGTGGAATAAAATCCATAACAGGATTTGAAAAACCAAGAATTAAAGCCGCTCTTATACATGACGTATCATTATTCTGCTATCATTTATCATTAGATAAACATCCAGAGATTGGAAACAACATACAACTGTGCAAAATTCTTGGAATTAAACACGCAGTGCCATTTACTGATGTTGGCTACGCAGGAGAACTAGAATTCCACGAAAGTCTCGAATCTTTTTCACAGAAAGTAAAACAAAAACTAGATACTAATCTAACAGTCCTACCTTTTGGCCCTAAAGATATCAAAAGAGTGGCGATAATCTCAGGAAAACCAGGCGCTAGCAGAATATCAGAAGCCGCAGAACAAGGTTACGACGTAATTCTCGTTGGCGAAGCAGGACATGATACTTATCACGTTGCGAAAGAAAGCAACCTAAACGTCATCGCAGGCGGTCATTATGCTACTGAAACTGTTGGAGTACAAGCCTTGGCCAACGTCATTAAACAAGAGTTCAACATTGAAGTTGGCTTCATTGACAGTCCAACAGGTTTGTAAAACAAACGAATTCATGTCAGATTAACGTAATTTCTTAAACCACTTTATTTGTCTATGTTCAAACAACCATCTTTCTCGTCCAGGCTGTGCCTCGGACATCATACAACCGGTTCTTTGCAAAACTGTCTGCTCTTTTGCCCATTGATACTTATCATTTGTATAATGTAAATTAACAAGGCACCAGTGAGGATCCATCTCATTCATCTCTTGTTCTGATAAAGTTAGAGCCATCTTACAAATTAACTCCCCAAGATAATTCTTCTTGAATACACTTATCACTAACTGAATCGGATTTGGTATACTTCTCTAACCACTTTCCAAACTTACCAATAGAAAGACACACAGCAATTATTACTAAAGTTACTGCGAATAAGCCAAAGCTAAAATGTACGCCCCCTTCGAAAACCTTTGCTAAAGGAACCTCAAATGTTTTTGCGATAAAAGTATTGTAAACATATGATTTTAAGATACCGATGCTACAAAGACTTAATTCTAAACCCATTGCCTCAGGTTCTAAAACAATAGTAAGAAGTAAGAAAAGTATCCATCTCAACATTGTAAATATGTAAAAAGTATAAAGAACTGAACCAGTCATTGCATAAAACCAAGGTGTTAAGAATCCACAAATCATAATACTTATTCCGTCTTTTATTGTATACAAGTACCATTCATTAGGACCAAAGATTCTTGAGAATAACATAATAAAGATTCCAAACACACCACCACAAACTCCACCAACATTAATTGCTAACATAACTACAAAGAAATCAACAACATCAAGATCTTTAGTAAACATAGAAAGCAAACAAGGAACTCTACTCCACAAACAGATAATAGCAAACAGCATCATCACTGCCCAAAATCCGCTAAAAGGTAACAAAATCACTACAAAAACCAACATCACAATAGTAGTGATTTTCAACGGCTTCCATAAGACAAGTTCATTGATATAGTCTGACATGTTGCACCTCTTAAGTTATTACCACTTAGTAGATGTAACTAAGTATATCAAAGTTATCTCAGAAAAGTTGAGATTAACAGGAAAACTATTATAAAGAAGGCCCCAATATAACAAATTATGCTCAAAATAGACACCAAAGATAGAAAACTGCTATATTACCTATCACACAACGCAAGAGAGTCCCATACACAATTATCAAAGAAAATCGGCCTTAGCAAAAACTCAGTCAAGTATAGAATAGAAAGACTGAGGAGACTAGGCGTTATTGAACATTTCGCAACTACAGTAAACCTGGGAGCAATAGATCAAAACACATTCACCATCCTTTTAAAATTCAACGAAGACATTTACGAAAACAAAGCAATTGTAAAATTCTTTGAACTACACCCCTATAGCGATTGGGTTATAACACTTTCAGGACAATGGGACTTATTCGTAGAAATGATAGCAGACACAATAAATGATGTACATGACAGAGTACATGAAATAGTTAGCAACTTCCAACATTCCCTAAACACATACCAAATCTACTTTTCATCAGACGTACTTAGAGTTGAACATCTCATAGAAGATATATACAAAGGACTAGACCTACCAGAAATCACACGCGCACCGAGAGCAAAACCAGGTCACAAAGTAGACAATACAGATAGAAAGATACTATACGAACTAAACAAAGACTCATCAGCATCATACTTACACATATCACAAAAACTAGGACTAACCATAGACATAGTAAGATACAGAATCAAGAACCTAATAGAAAAAGGAATTATCGTAAAATTCTTCCCAGAAATAAACCTTCAGAAGCTAGGATACTCAAAATACATATACATCATCAAACTAAAAAACACTTCTGCAGAAAAGATGCAAAAACTAAGAAACAGCATTTCAAATAATCACAAAGTAACCTACGCATTCATAGATTTATTATCATACAATCTTATATTTTCTTGCGCATTCAAGAATACAGAAGAAATTGATGCACTATCAAGGAGTTTAAGGAAGAACTTTGACGATATCATAAGAAGTCAAGAATACTTAATCGTCAAAGAACAAGTTTTATTCAATCTATTCCCAAAGGGTTTATTAACTGAATAGAGCAATCTTTATAAATAACAAACCAAGTGGTGAAAGTATGGCAAAACCAAAAGAAGGTGACATGGTACGAGTCACAACCGAAGAAGAAACCATTGAAGGTATGCTTCTACCAAGACCAGATATTCTTGAAGATGATGTTACAGTTATCAAATTACATCATGGCTACAACATCGGAATAGACAATAGCAGAATAAAGAAAGTAGAAGTTCTAGAAGAACGTAAAGAGAAAAAAGAGAAACCAATCAAGATAACTCACAATCCTAAACTACCAAAAGTTTCAATTCTAAGCACTGGCGGAACAATCGCATCAAGAATTGATTATACAACTGGCGGAGTAAAGAGCACAGGATTTTGTGCAGAAGATTTTCTAAGAACATATCCAGAACTAGCAAATGTTGCCAACATAGAAGCTAGAAGCATTATGAACATCATGAGTGAAGATATGTATTGGGAACATTGGACTACTATGGCCAAAGAGATCAAAAAAGAAGTGGACAAAGGCGCTGACGGAATTGTCATAACACAAGGCACAGACACACTACATTTCACATCCGCCGCACTATCATTCATGTTAAAAGATTTAAGCGTTCCAGTAATAATCACAGCAGCACAAAGAAGCATTGATAGAGGCTCAAGTGACGCGTTCATGAACTTAGTTTGTGCAGTAAAAGCCGCAGGAAGTTTCGAAGGTGCAGAAGTATTCACTTGCCTACACGGAACCAGCTCAGATAATTATTGTATACTTATCAGAGGTCCAAAAGCAAGAAAAATGCACACATCCCGAAGAGATGCATTTAGACCAATCAATGAATTACCCATCGCTAAAGTTCACAAAGACGGTAACATTGAAATTACCAACAACAAATTCAAAAAACGAAGCAAAACAAAAACTCAAGCAGACATTAAACACGAAGAAAAAACTGCTTTAATACAAATCTACCCTGGAATGAACCCAGAAATAATAGATTTCTACTTAGATAAAGGATACAAAGGACTCGTACTTGCAGCAACTGCTCTCGGCCATGTCCCCACAGATAATCCCAACCATTCTTTACTCCCATACTTAGAGAAAGCAATGAAAAATAACATTCCAGTAATCATTGCAACTCAAACTCTATATGGGCGAGTTAATCCTTATGTTTATACAAACTTAAGAAAACTATCCATACAAAGTAAATGCATATTCGCAGAAGACATGACTCCTGAAACTGCCTACGTCAAACTTGGATGGATTTTAGGTCACACAACAAAAGTTGACGAAGTAAAAAAGATGATGCAAACAAACGTCGCAGGAGAAATTAACCCAATAATAGACGAAAAATCCTATTTAGTATAATTCTTAAAAATGGACTACAAGAAGCTTGGACTAAAATGCGGTATTGAAATACACCAACAACTAGACACACATAAATTATTCTGTCAGTGTCCATCCTTAATTAGAGAAGACGAACCTGATATTGAAGTTTCTAGGAATCTTAAAGCAGTTATTGGAGAAACTGGAGAGATTGACCAAGCAGCAGCGCACGAGATGCAAAAGGAAAAAACATACACCTATCAAGCATATTCTGATACTACTTGCTTAGTTGAACTTGATGAAGAACCTCCCCATCCAATGAATCAAGACGCAATTAATATTGTTCTTCAGGTTTCTAAGATGCTTAACGCAAAAGTTGTAGATGAAATTCAAGTTATGAGAAAGACCGTAGTAGACGGTTCAAACACTTCAGGTTTTCAGAGAACTTCATTAGTATCACAAGACGGCCTTGTAGAAACAGAATCAGGAACAGTAAGAATTCCAACCATCTGCCTAGAAGAAGACGCAGCTAAGATTATTGAACGAGGTTCTGACAGAGACATTTACAATTTATGCAAATTAGGAATTCCTCTTATCGAACTAGCAACAGAACCCGACATGTTCACACCTGAACACGCTCAAGAAGTCGCAGGCCACATAGGTATGATTCTTAGAAGCACAAGTAAAGTGAAAAGAGGCATCGGAACAATACGACAAGATGTTAACGTCTCAATCAAAGGCGGAGATCGAATAGAAATCAAAGGCGCTCAAGATCTAAAACTAATTCCACTTTGGGTTGAAAACGAAGCAAAAAGACAAATCTGTTTATTAGAAATAAAAGAACTAGTAAAAGGAATAAAAATACCGGAAGAGATACATGACATCACATCACTATTCAAAAAATCCGAATCAAAAGTAATTAAAAGTGCCTTAACCAAAAAAGGCGTCATAAAAGCAATCAAGTTACCAAGTTTTGCAACTCTGCTTGGCAAGGAAACAATGCCAGGAAGAAGAGTGGGAAGCGAACTATCAGATTATGGTAAACAAGCAGGAGGCGTCGGAGGATTATTTCACTCAGACGAACTACCTAAGTATGGAATCACAGAAGAAGATATCGAGAACATAAGATCTTTACTAAAATGCCACGACAAAGATGCATTTATCATTATTGCAGATAAAGAAGATAAAGTCGATAAAGCTCTCAGAGCAGTGATAAAAAGAGCAAAACATTTTGAGATTGGAATCATAAAAGAAGTACGAAAACCAAATGACAACGGAACTAGTTCATTCATGCGTCCTATGCCTGGAGCTGCAAGAATGTATCCAGAAACAGACATAATTCCTGTTAAAATCTCTACGTCACACTTAGACAAGATCAAATTACCAGAACTTCTAACAGAAAGAGCTACAAGAATCGTAGAAAACTACAAACTAGGTCAAGATCTTGCGGATGTTATCACAAAATCAGGGCTTGCAGACTTATTTGAGGAATTTGTTACTAAATTCAAAAAAGTCAAACCGGCATTTATCGCAGAAACATTAATCGCAACACCAAAAGAAGTAAAAAAGAAAATAAACAAAGAATTTACCATTACAGATTCACAGTTTAAAGAAATATTTTCAGCACTACACAATTCTAAGATCGCCAAGAGTGCAATCTTCGACATTATTACAGATATTGCAAACAACAAATATGATCTTTCTAAATACAGCTTAATGGATGAAAAAGAACTAGAAAAAGAACTAAAGAAATTAATCACAGAAAACAAAGATGCAGATGAAAGACGTTTAATGGGCATAGTAATGGGTAAGCTAAAAGGAAAGGCAGACCCAAAGAAAATCATGGAATTCTTAAAGAAGAAAAGCTAATCACTCAACTTAATCTTTCGACCACCAACGATCTTAGAAATCATTTCATCCAACAAGCCCTCAAAGAAAGCGTTTCCGTCTTGTTTATGCTGTTTAAGATTTTCTCTATAAAAATCCAACCCCGATAAAAACTTCTTTATCCCGACATAATCAAAACTTTTAAGATACTTACCATAATTTTGCTTATCTAAATAGTGCGCATTCATCATTTGTTCAAATTGTTTCTGCGCGGGAATAGACAAGATAGGTTTCCCCAAATATATTGCTTCACCCATCAAAGTAAATCCACCATTCATAATAACTGCCTTCGAAGTTCTCAAATCTTCAAGAAAACCATCTTCTGAGAAATCTTTAAACACAATATTATCTATTGACTTGCTTTTTTTCCAACCATATACAACAAACTTTTGATCTTTTATAGTTCTGAGAGTATTAACAGCATCTTCAGTTATTGCTGCAGTTTGATAAACTAAAACATGATCTCGCACAATTGGCTTTAATTTCAAGATCCTTCGTCTAAGAAGTGGTGGAACTAAATAAACATTCTTACCTCGCACAGGAACAAAAAAGAATGAAGGAATTATATGATTTTTCGCCATAAAAATAAAAGTACGAGTAACCAACCTATTAATCACATACCACCACAACCCCCGAAAAGGAACATCTATTTTTCCTTTAATTAACATGTTAATGTTATCAATCGCAATAACAGGCGTATTAAACCACTTTGCAACTAGATCGGAGAAAGGCTCATGATCAGTAATAAGCAACTCAGGCTGAAATGCTCTAAATAACTTTCTTAATTTCTTAAGACTGCTCCAAGAACCCTTAGGTAATGTCTTAGTATTTCTATACGTAGTCTTCAGATTTTGAACTTTATTCTTTGAATAAGAAATCTGCGGATAATGAATGTCTTCAACCAAAGGATAACATGAAGACAGAAAATGAAAAGCCCCGCCACTAGCAACAACTTTAATTTCGTGCTTCTGGCTTAGCAAATAATCTATTACAACCTTACTTCTAAAGGCATGACCCATTCCTTCGCCGTATACAGCATACAAAATCCTCGCCATTCATATCACTAAAAACTTACTTGCCCAAAGCATACTGTCATCTGTAAAATAGAAAGGAGTATTAAATGGTTTTCCAAAAGAGTTAAAAACCTCTAAAAAATTACCATACTTCTCAATCGTCTTCAAGTATTTCGATTTATAAATCTTAAAAGAAGGATGTTTGTACTTTTTACATACATCCAAATAGCACAAACCGAGATGCATCCAAACACTATCTCGCTCATAATCTCCTGAAAATAATTCTGGAAGTTTAAGGTGCTTAACTTCGGCACCTTTCTGCATATACTTTAATGGAAATGGCATATCTAACTTAAGCTTCTTGATCTGTTTCGCACAACTCAGAAACATCTTTTTATCATCAAATGCCCCACACCAAAAAGGAAATACATTCGCATCGGAGCTAAACACAGAAGTTTTCTGAATATCATCATAGAAGAACTCCCCACTCCATAGCTCATCCATCATATTCTGTCTAATATTATATTTTCTGAATGGATTAAACAACTTCAAAGCACCCAAGTCATCTTTCAACATAACCAACATAGAATTACCGTAAGTTGATGACCTTCGTTTAGCATAATCTTTTATTGAGGAGAAACTTCTATCAGATCGAATTAGACCTAATTTACTATCAAAAATCGTACCATAGTAATATTCAATCTCTCGTTTCAAAAAAGAATTATACTTTTTTATCAGAGTTTTAGCTTTTGCAGTTCTCAAGGACCTTATTAACAAAGGTAACGAGTCTTCAGCATAATTTGGAAAATCAAAACATTTTCCTTTAGGTGATATAGACGTTGTAACTCTACCATGTTTAGAAAATTTTTCAAGAGCATAATTCAAAGTTTTCAAAACTTCATCTTGATATCCTAACTTCAATAAAGCCTCAATACAAAACGCAAAATCTCGCATATAAAACTCACAGAAATGTCCTGCACTGGTTTGAAAATAATCTCCATTCCAACAATTAGTAACTATCTGCTTACAGATCTTATTAGCCTTACCATCATACTTTCTAAATCCATGATCATGAACATAAAGAGCTCTTTTAAACATCCGAACTCCTTCCGATATGTGTATTAGTTTCATTCAATCACCAAAACGGACCTGAGGGGATTCGAACCCCCGGTCTACAGCTTAGGAGGCTGTCGCCCTATCCAGACTAGGCTACAGGTCCATCTATTCATAAGGATTAGCAAACATTTTTAAGGGTTTGCCTTTTTAAATAGAAAGATATGTATCAGATAAAGGCTAAACCGGAAGAATTCGTAGTAATTGAAAAAAGCACTCTTGAACCAAAAAAAGATGGAGAGTATGCCTGCTACAGACTTGAAAAATTAAACAAGACAACATTAGAATCCATAATACAAATTGCAAAATTTCTACACATTCCATTGAAACACATAGGATTCGCAGGCACCAAAGACAAAGCCGCAAAAACATCTCAACTAATATCCATTAAGGGTCATCCAGAAAAAAGACTTGAAAGTTTCAAAAGCAAAGAAATAACACTAACAGCTCTAGGAAGATTAGATAATCCTATCAGCCTAGGAAAACTTGAAGGTAATTTCTTCGAAATTGTTGTAAGAAACATCGACAATGCACCTAAAGAACTCAAACAATTCAAGAATTATTTTGGAGAACAAAGATTTAGCACCAACAACACAGAAGTTGGAAGAGCACTAATAAAACAAGACTTCAAAACTGCTTGTGAACTTATTGATCATAAAGAGATTGCAGAATCTCTATCAACACAACCAACAAATTTCAATGCAGCAATAAGAAAGTTACCTAAAAAAATAATCATGCTATATCTGCACGCGTATCAATCATTTTTATGGAACACCATTGCAGAGAAAATAAACAAAGATACTATCCTGCCAATAATTGGATTTGGAACAGAGTTCGAAGACGAAGAAATAGAACAAGCCTACAAAGAACTTATGAAAAAAGAAAACATAACTTTACGAGACTTCATAATAAAACCCCTGCCTAACCACAGTTTAGAAGGAGATTCAAGACAAGTATACACAAAAATCAAAGAATTGATCATAGGCAACTTAGAAGAAGACGAACTAAATAAAGGCAAGAAGAAATGCACAGTCAAATTCTTTCTAGAAAAAGGGTGTTACGCTACTGAAGCTGTTAAAGCAATAATGACTTAGTTTTAATAGCAAAGTTATGTACAATTAGTTCTATTTTTTTAGTTGATTCACTAAACCTTGTAAAATTAATATAATTGATAATACAATTAATACCAAAGCACAAGTACCATACAAGAACATAGTAGTTTTAATAACTTGAGCTTGTAACATGAGATTTGATACTAAATGACCAGATATTCCAATGAGTGTCCCGTTAGTTCCTTGACTAACCTCCCCCCATACACCAGTTATACCAGCGCCAGTAATTACAGCCCCAATATAAACATATTTTATGATAAATATAGAACCAATAATGGTCGCAACAAGAAGCAAAATACCAAAATAAAATTGAATTTTCCCAATTCTTTCTTTAGTAATCATATTATAAACTAATGTACTCTTTTCAATATATAAATCTGTCTTATTTAATCTTACGTCTATATGAAAGATTCAATAAATCTAATTCTTCAACCAAATTCAACATATTAGGAGATAATTTATTACTCTTCAACTCAAAAATAGGAACCCAAGCAAAATGATCAAACTTGTCTGGCTCCCCTACCAATAACTGACTTTCATTTTTCAATCTCGATAAAAACCAGACATAAGTCATAACATAGCCATTTTCTTCAAAATCCTTAACACCTAATTGTTTAACGATTTCAACATCACAGCACAACTCTTCCTTCAACTCACGAATTGCCGCATCCTCGCTACCCTCGCCTTCATCAACCTTTCCACCAGGCAACTCATACCATCCGGTCTTAGAACGATTAAGAAGCAAAATAGCATTATTCTTTAGAATTACACATCCAGCTAAAGTTATCTTATCCATAGAAGAAATAATCTAAGATAATATAAAAGCATTATGGAACCGACTTAGGAAACTCAACATAACTATCAAGATCTCTTAAAAAACAGATTCTGCTATCAGGAAACATCGCAGAGTGTGCAACAACTGCCCGCCTTACTCTTCTAAACGCATCATCTAAACTTCTATAATCATTCACATTACCAAACAACTGCCCTGTAGAAGGATCATATGCACACAACAAAATATTGCCGTTCGAATCCACACCAAAACCATTATGGATAAAACCACATTTTCTTTCTAAGGTCGTTCCACTCATACCCCCGTTATCCGATACACTTAACGCAATATTCTTAATTCGTTCATACTCTTCGTCAGAGTTACACAGCCCGCTAGATGAAAAACATCCCATCTTAATAGGATAATTACAAATAAACATCACATCATCTCCACAGTACTCTTTCATCTCATCAACGTCATGTAGATTAGCACCACTTAATGCCATATTCACCGCCAACTTGTAAACAGAATAACCTTCGACATTATCAACAGAGAATTGCTCTCTAGCATACTGCAAATTTGCCATCACCCTCTCAAAAGAATTGGAAGGACCCCTTTTCAAAGCATGATACTTTCCCTCATCTAGAGTATCAACACTCACAACTAAAGAGACATCTTTATCTTTCAAAAAGTCAACCATATTTTTATCTAGATAATAGCCATTTGTAAACTGAAGAACATGAACTCCCATACTATTAGTGCACTCAATCAGCCTTCGATAATTATCAAGTAAGTCTTCCTCAGTCTCGCCACGTCCTGCAAGAAAAGTTTCCCCCTTCCCTGCAACAAACAAGGCTTTTATTCCCAACTGAAGCCTTGCACTTTCAACAATTTCTATAAAAGAATCAATAGACAGCTCCGTCCCAGTTCTATCTGGCACACCTTGCACACACTTCAAACAATTATAATTGCACCTATCAGACTCATTAAGTCCTAAATAGGTTGCATCTTCCAAACCACCACCCAAACGTTCATAATATTTAGGTGTAAACGCAAGTAACTTCTCAATCATGTTTATCACTCATAGGTAGTTCAGATACAGTTTAATAAAATGTTTTCCAGAAATATTTTACACTATCGCTAAATTAATATAACATAAGAGATTTTGTAATAGAATGGACCTAAAAGACAGAAAGATTCTATACCAACTTGATGTAAACTCAAGACAGACAAACTCGGAGATTGCAAAGAAAGTAGGCCTATCAAAACAAGTAGTAGGATTCAGAATTAAAAAATTAATTGAAGAAAAAGTCATTTCATTCTTTTACTCAGTTATAGACATTTCAAAACTGGGCTTCACAGTTCACAAAGCCTTTCTCAGATTACAAAATATCGATAGAGAAAAAGAAAAAGAACTAATAGAATTTTTAGTACTACACCCAAATGTTGTGTGGATTGCAAGCTGCGATGGTAGATTCGACTTAGCATTCGGCACATGGGCAAAAGACATGGATTTCTTAGACAAAACTCTAACAGAACTAAATACCAAATTCGGGGAATACATCGCAGAAAGACAAATTTCATCCATAATCAGAGGAGATTATTTCGTTAGAGACTATTTGATAAGTAGAAAAGAACCAAGCGACTACAGAGAATCATTCTTCGGAGCAGTACCTGCCGCAGTAAAAATGGATAGTAACGATTGGAGCATTCTAGTAGCGCTCGGAAGAAACTCAAGAACCACCGCAGTAGATATCTCAAAGGAAATGTCATTAAGCACAGACGCAATCATAGATAGAATAAAAAAACTAGAAAAATCTGGCGTAATAAGGCACTACAACTTCGTACCAAATGAATCTCAATATCCTTACCTACATTATAAAGTTCTAATAGGATTCAAAAATATTTCAGAAGAGCGAGAAAGAACACTCAGAGAATATTGCAGAATCAACCCAAACATCGTCTACATCGTGAAGTCGCTAGGACCATGGGAGTTTGAGATTGATCTAGAAATTAAAAACGCAGAAAAATTCAGAGAAATAATGATGGATATTAAAACAAAGTTCAACGATATATTGAAAGACTATTCCGCCCTACACATTTATCAGATTCATAAATACAACTTTTGCCCAAGTACACAAAACAAAAACTAAAACCTATCTAATTGCGTTCTTAATTGTTCAAGTTCATAACCAACAGTATAAGAATATAACTCACCAACTTCTGGAACCAATAAACTAAAAATAGGATCTCGTTCACCAGTTCTATAATCAATATCACTATCAGAAACAAGAAGAATTGATTTAGCAGAGTTAGGAGTATGACTTCCAGGATTACATACACACAACAGCAACCCAGAATAGTTACCATCTACTTCATTCACCCATGACTGAACAGAATGTTCCCTTCCCTCATCAAAATAAACCCATTCACCATTTGTATCAGCATGTGCTGCCAACAAGGCATATTTTTCTAAACCATGAACTAGGCCATAAAGATCGATATACTCTCTATACTCTGGCGTGTTTCCAAAAAATTGATTTAATTTTTCATCCAAGAATGTCTGTGCATCGGCAATAGATTCAAGACTACCACATCTTTCATGATCTCCAAGATACAAATCTGCTTGTCCGAGTTCAAATGTTCTCATACAAGATGAATTACACACTAACGAGAATAATCTAAGCTATATACAATATATACATTCTAAGAAATCAGTGCACATGCACAGGACCATAAACAGTAATTAAAGCAACAAGAGCAACACCCAAAACAATTGCAAAAATATGGAGTATCGTATCTTTTAATTTACAATGTCGATGTAATTGGGGAACTAAATTTGACGCTGCAATATAAATAAAGTTACCAGCAGCAAAAGGAATTATAAAGTCTATAAAGCCATGTAATTTATCAATCAAAAGAATTCCAATCACCGTACCAATTATCGCAGTGACTGCAGACATAACATTAAACAGCAATGCTTTTTTTCTAGACATGCCCGAATAAATCAATACACCAAAATCTGCAATCTCTTGAGGAATTTCATGAAAGATAATAGAGATAGTAGCTGCAACACCTAAAGTAACATTAACAGCATACGCACCAGCAATAACCAAACCATCAATAAAATTATGAACAGCATCTCCAATCAAATTAATTGGCGCTAAATGATAAGCATGGCTATGACCACACCCGTTCTTTTCACATTTCTTCTGATGATGAGAATGAATAAATTTCTCTAGAATAAACATAACTAAAAACCCCGACAAAATAAATAATGAAGCCCCAATACCATGGCTATGCTCCATGACTTCTGGTAAAAAATTCATAAAAACAGTACTCAACAACACACCCACTGAAAAGCTAAGTAAAAACAATAACACCTTACTAGATATCTTCTTCTTCAACAAGAAAGGTATCGCAAATACAATCGATACCAAAGACACTACAAGGACACTAATCAGCGCATACATCACATTCATACTACGAAAAGTACGGTGATCATATATAAAGATTACCAGTCATCAAGCTCCAATATCCTTCTCAATAACATCAACAATCTCTTTAGCAAAACCTTCAATCTGTGTCTGATCTGGCCCTTCAATCATAATTCTACACTTCGCACCCGTACCAGAATATCTAACATAAACCCTACCTGACGAACCTAATTCGGCCTCAATCTCTTTAATTTTCTCAGAATAACCAGGAATCAATTCAAGATCTTTTTTCTCTTTAACCTTTACTCCTGACAATACCTGAGGATAAAGCTTCATCTCTGAACCCAACTCAGACATTTTTCTACTTGAAGACTTCATAACACTCAAAAGATTAAGTGCAGTAATTATACCATCGCCAGTCGTAACGTGATCTAAGAAGATAACATGTCCCGATTTTTCCCCACCAAGATTATAATCATTTTTTCTCATTTCTTCAAGAACATATCTATCACCACAATCTGCTCTAACCAAAGAACCACCGATAGATTCCATTGCTTTTGCCAAACCTAAATTACTATAATGAGTTGCAACAATAGAATTCTTCTTCAATTTGCCTTTAGACATAAGATACTTAGCAAGGATAAACATTACTTTATCTCCATCAACAATAGCACCCGTCTCATCTATAACAATTAATCTATCCGCATCACCATCTAAAGCAATACCAACATCAGCTTTTTCCGATAAAACCTTTTCACGCAACTGCTCAACATGCAAAGCACCACAATTATCATTAATGTTCAACCCGTTAGGACGACTATTAATCACTTTAATCGTAGCACCAAGCTCAACAAAAACATAAGGCGCAGAAGCATACGCTGCCCCGTTTGCACAATCGATAACCAACTTCAACCCTTCTAAACGTTCATAATTAATTGAAGCTTTAGCAAATTCAATATACCTACCTTTACCTTCTTCAACCTTATACGCTTTACCTAACGCATCTCCACTGATATGTTCAGAATTAATATCCTTATTAAGAATCCAATCTTCGATCTCATTCTCCATTTCATCAGGAAGTTTAAAACCGTCATGAGTAAATATCTTAATACCATTATCGTGCGCAGCATTATGAGACGCTGTCAACATAATCCCAAAATCACAATTCATAGACTTTGTCAAATGTGCAATACCTGGAGTCGGAATTGGACCAATCAATAAAACATTAGCACCCATAGACAACAAACCAGAAGCTAAAGCATATTCTAACATATAGCCACTAAGCCGAGTATCTTTACCTATCACTACCTTTGGCTTTCTACCTGGAACCTTACCAGACAAAACCTTTGCAACCGCCTTACCAACCTTCATAGCTAGCTCCGGCGTCATTGGATAAACATTAGCCATTCCTCTTATTCCATCAGTACCAAATAATTTTCCCATTATAGACCACCTAATTTCTTAATAAAATCTAGACTCACACTTCCAAGAGACTTGATAACTTGATCAGCCTCGGTAAAATCTTGATCTTTTGTATATTCATTTGGAACAGCTACACAAACCATCCCCGCAGCTTTAGCCGCTTTTACTCCAATCGCAGTATCTTCAACTACTAAACATTCAGATGCCTCCAACTCTAATCGTTTTCTAACAATATCATAAACCAAAGGCTCTGGTTTTCTCACATCACAATCATCGAATGTAATCACAACATCAAAAACACTTCCAAAATCGTATTTCTTAAGAAACAATTCTTCTACAAAATCCGCAGGAGAAGATGTAGCCAAAGCAATCTTAATATTATAGTGTTTTAATAATTTAAATACTTCTTTAACAAACGGAAACAATTTTGCTTCCGCCACCAAATCTAAAAAATGTCTTCGCACATCGTGATTGAACTTCTCAACATCAACAGGATACTTCTTTACCAACTCAACCAAATAATCAGCAGGATGTCTGCCCGTAACAAAAGCATTGTCTTCTGCAGTCAAATTAAATCCTTGATTTTGAAATGATAGCGCCGCAGCACCTAAATTAGAACCCTCAGAATCTCTCAATACTCCATCCAAATCAAATATAACTGCCTTAATCATTTTACTGTCACACTCTTTGCCAAGTTTCTGGGCATGTCAACATCACAACCCTTTTCCACAGCTAAATAATATGCCAACAATTGTATCGGCACAATATTAACAATTGGAGATGCATCTCCTACATCCGGTACCTTGATCCAAAAATCAAATATACTATTATCCTCTGGAGATACCCCAATAATATACCCGCCGCGCGCTTTAACTTCCATCGCGTTACCTAATATTTCTTCTTTAACATCATCATTCGCAACAAAAACAATACATGGTGTGCCCTTATCTATCAAAGCAATCGGACCGTGCTTCAATTCACCACCTGCAAAACCTTCTGCATGAATATAACTTACTTCTTGAATCTTAATCGAAGCCTCTAGAGCTATAGAGTAGTTTAACCCTCTACCTAAAACATACATACTCTCCCAATCAACAATCTTACATGCTAATTTTTTAATACTATTACAAAACTGATCATTTAACATCAAATTTAATTTGTTTGACGCATCCTTCAACAAATTCATACCTTCATCATACTTATCAGCCGCCGCATAAGCCAACAAAATACACTGTGCAAGCTGCGCAGTCGTTGCCTTAGTCGAACAAACCGATTTCTCAGGACCAACATTATTCAACAACGCATAATCGGACTGTCTCATGATAGAACTACCCATAACATTCACCAAAGAAACAACCTTACCGTTTCGTTTCTTCATAACTTCAATCGCTTCTAACGTATCCGCAGTCTCACCACTTTGAGAAACAACCAACAACAATGATTTATCTGTTAAGAAATGATGATAACTAGGAAACTCAGAACCTAATGAAAAATTAATATGTTTATGGGTTATGCTGGAAAAGGCATACGTCGCAGCCAAACAAACCTTAGCCGCAGTCCCACACCCAACAGCATAAGTACCAAACGCACCATTAAGTGCATTTGCAATCTCCATAACCGCATCTTTCTCTTGCGCAATAGAATCGGCAACAGTAGTTCTCTGCTCCATAATCTCTTTAATCATAAAGTGAGGATAATCTCCCTTTTGCGCTTGCTTAATATCCCAACTCACATGAGACACTTCTCTATCAATCTCTTCCCCAGTCACAGAATTAATAATATGATAACTATCGTTCAACACAACAACATCATTATCTTGCATAAACACAACATCTTTAGTATACTTTACAATTGGAGACGCATCGGACGCTAAAATATACTCGCCATCGCCAACCCCCAATATTAATGGAGAACCATTTCTCGCACCAATTATCTTACCACTAACAGAATCAATAAGTACAACAGCATTCCTACCCTTTAATCGAGAAAATGCACTTCTAAATCCCTCTATCAACTCTTTATCTTTCAGTTCTTCTTGAATAATATAAGCAATAACTTCCGTGTCAGTCTCAGACTTAAAATTATAACCTTTCTGCACCAATTCTTTCTTCAAGTCTTGATAATTTTCCACAATACCGTTCTGCACAATAGCAAAACGTTTATCCAAAGAATAATGAGGATGCGCATTCTCCGTAGTAACGCCACCATGAGTCGCCCATCGTGTATGACCAATAGCCAAACTACTTTTTGACAAATCTATATCTTCAATCATCCACTTACCAATCTTACCAATATCTTTTACAACATCCAACTCAGAACTTAACGAGGCAATACCCCAACTATCATACCCTCTATACTCTAATGCTTTGAGACCATTCAAAACTACTTCGGATGCGTTCCGCTGTCCTTTATATCCAATTATGCCACACATAGAATCAACCTACTTTAGTTTATCCTCTTTTACAGTTTCGCCAGGAAGAGTTGTCGTACCAGGCCAAAGTTTTCTACCCGGATACATCATGGTATTAATACCTGTTTTAACGTCATCTCCAATAAACGCACCTAATTTCTTTGTTCCTGTATCAACTTTTTTACCATTCAATACAGTTTTATGCACACCAGCATCATGCCTATAATCGGCAGTTACTAAAAATGCACCAACATTAATATTGGCCCCTAAAACTGAATGAGCTATGTAAGCAGTATGTTTGCATTTCGTATTCTCCAAAATAACAGCGTCGAACAATTCAACATTATTCCCCATAAAACAACCACTAGCAATACTAGTATTAGGTCTAATGTATGCCTTAGGACCAATAGTACAATTCTCACCAATATATGCCGGACCTTCAATATACGTGCCTGACTTAATCACAGTACCTTTACCAACACAAACATTACCTTTGATCACAACGCCTTCTTCAATTTCACCCTCGATCTTACTCTCAGTAAACCTATTCAAGAAAAAGACATTAGCCTTCAAAATATCCCAAGGATAACCAACCGTGATCCAATAATCTTGAATAATCTCACATTCCATCTTACCTGAAGAGATTAAATGCTTAACATAATCAGTAACTTCATACTCTCCTCGCTCTGTCTCCTTCAACTCATGCTCAAAAATAGATGCATCAAAAACAAAACTCCCAACATTAGCTAAGTTTGTCTTAGGAACAGAAGGCTTTTCTTCTAAACCAATAACCTTCTTACCATCAACTTCTACTATTCCAAACCTTTCAGGATGTTCAACTTCTTTAACCAACATACAATAGTCATGCTGTAATGCTTTTTCAATATCAGTTCGCGAAAGAATATCATCCCCATAAAGAACTAAGAATCTATCATCTAAATGAGATCGCGCCTGCAACAAAGCATGACCTGTGCCTTTTGCTTCGCCTTGATCTACATACTTCAAAGGAACATCTCTATAAGAATCTCCAAAATACTCTTCGATCATTTCTTTCTTATATTCAACTACAAGAACAATTTCATCCACCAATCCAATAATTGAATCCATAATTCTCTCTAGAACGTTCTTACCACCAAATTCAATCAAAGACTTGGGTCTTGTCAATGTTAATGGATAAGTCCTGGTTGACTTTCCTGCCGCTAAAATTACCGCTTTCATCTAATAAAGAACTAACCACCAACTTATATAGTTAATTAAAAAAACATTTATAATATTAACACATAAATAGTAGAAAAACAAGGAGAAAAGCAGTAAAAAGGCACAAAAACACCAAAAAAAGCAAAATATACTAAAAATAGACTAGTAATAATTAAACAACAAAGATAATAATAATAAACAAAGACAATTAATAAAGAAAAACAACAATTAATAGGAAAGAATAACAATTAATAACAACATTTATAAAATATTATAACCAAATAAGTAACAATGCCAAAGAGCGCAGTTGTAAAAGAGATTGATGGCAAACTCTTCCATAGCGATGTCCTTCTTCTACACAATCCAAAAGATCTGGCAGTAATAAATGACAACACCAGAATCAAAATCCTCAGACTTCTGAATAAAGAACCTATGTACCCTGCAGAGATTGCAAAGAAACTAAAGTTACACGAACAGAGAATATACTATCACATCAAATTACTACTCAATGCGGGAATTATAGAAGTAACAGAAAGAAAAGAAATTAGAGGGACTGTTGCAAAA
This sequence comes from Candidatus Woesearchaeota archaeon, assembly GCA_018646625.1. Taxonomy (GTDB): domain Archaea; phylum Nanobdellota; class Nanobdellia; order Woesearchaeales; family JABGUJ01; genus JABGUJ01. The sequence goes on from JABGUJ010000001.1 coordinate 215,494, forward strand.
AAGCTAGCCCCAAAGAATCTCAACTTCGCGGTTTGCTTAGATGATAAATGGAAACCAGCAAAAAGCTTATTCAGCGAAGAAGCAGACACAAAATTAAATTCATTCTTACACCCATTCATAGAAGATAACAAACTTAATGCCACAACAATTGTAGGTAGTCCAGATCCTCACGGCCCACACAAAGCCAGAGCTCGAGATGGACACTATGCAATAGATTTAGCATTATTTTTAGGAGCATTCTGCAACACACCTAAAGAGTTTTCAACGAAATTAGATGTTGATGTAAAAAGCGACAAAGCAGAAAAGAACAATATGATAATAGTTGGCGGCCCAGTAACAAACATATTGACAGAAGAGATGAATAAACACCTTCCAATCAAATTCAACGAGAAAAAGAATTGGGCAATAGAATCAGTTAGAACAAAAAAAGTTTATACTGATGATAATTGCGGAATCATTGCCAAAATAAGAAACCCGAATGATAAAGATAAATCAATTTTATTGATCGCAGGAATCAGATTCTCAGGAACAAAATCTGCAGTAATTGGACTAACAAGATTCCACAAACAAATACTAGAAAAATACAAAAAAGATGAAGAATTTGCATGCATCGTACAAGGATTTGACCTAGACGGTGATGGCAAAATTGATAGTATAGAGGTGCTCGAGTCATGAAAGAACTCTTAGACTATATCGAGCTCGAGATGAGCAAAGGATATTCTAAAGAACAAGTTAGAGCCAAACTTCTAAAAAACGGATACGGCCTAAAAAGCATAGATGAAGCACTCCAAGAACATGATAACCGACAAAACATAAATCTCGACATAAACAACGCACCAAAATTCACAAAACCAGACTTAAAAGGATTCTCAGACGTAGGCACACAAATCAAAGAGAACATAAACACAACTAAAGATATTCTAACCACCCAGCCAGACTCAAACATTTTTAGAAAAGAAACCCCTAAAGAAAAATCATCAAAGATATTACACATTGTAAAAAATCAGATTAAACAAACGTTCAACCAAGAACCCAAACTTAAACTTCCAAGAGATGCCAGACCAAATAAAAAAGTTCTGGAATACATAGAAAAAGAACACAAGAAAGGTTTTGAGTTAAGCTTAATACAAAGAAAACTAATAGACTCAGGATACAATAAAGAAAAAGCTTGCGAGTGCATAGAACAATATCGAAGCACCCATGAAAAACATCTTGTAAAGTTCATCAAACGACAAAGAAGTAAAAGCATACCTCTCCCAGATATTAAGAACAAACTAGAGAGTGCAGGATATTCTAACGAAGCCATAAGAAACAGCATGGATCTATACAAAGAAGAACTTTCATCCTTAATACCAAAACAAAGCCAAAATGTAGGAATCATTATTGCAGTCAGTTTAATTTTATTATTTGGAGGCTTAGTATACGTACAACAATTATTTGATCCTCCAGTACCAACTCAAAGCATCATAGTAGAAAATCCTAATCCTTCAGCAATGAGTGATGAAGACGTATCTACCATAGTAGATGATTTCAAAAACAGAGCCAAAGATGAATCTCCCACCGATATAGATGTTGGGAAAAAGCTAGAAGAAATAGGTCAGAAAGCCAAAGAAGATCCTACTAAACAACCAACTACCGCCGAAAGGCTAAAACAAGAAGAAAGAATGCAGGAATTGATTAATGCAGAATTAGGGGACGACCCTTGTGAACTTGCAGCAAATAAGAACGAAAAAGATCAGTGCTTCCTAAGACTCGCACAGAAAAATATTGACGAAACTTACTGTCACAAAATTAATCAAGAAGAAATAAAAAGATCTTGTATTAACACAATAAACAAAGTAAAAGTATTTATGAAATAAAAAAAGAAATAGAAAAAAGAAAAATTAAGCTTTTTCTTCTTCAGTTGGTGGTGGAGGAACGTCCATATCATCATCTGGTTCCTTTTCTTCAACTGGTTTTTCTTCAGGCTCTGGAGCTTCTTCAACTAACTCAGCAGGAGCATCACCACAACAACCACAACCTTCTGGCTTTGGTTCTTCTACAGGTGGTTCTTCAGCAACAGGTTCTTCTGCTGGTGCAGCTTCTTCTACAGGTGCTTCTTCAGCAACAGGTTCTTCAGGTGCATCTTCAACCGGTGCAGCCTCTTCTACTGGTGCTTCTTCCGCAGCCTCTTCAGGCGCTTCCTCTGCTGGAGTGTCTTCAGAATCTTCTTCAAGTTCTGCTCCAAAATCTTCAGAATCTTCGTAATGCTCATCTGGTTCAGGCTGCATAACAGGCGCCTGCTCAGGAGTCGTAGTAACTTCATCTGCTGAAATCTCTTGAACAACCTCTCCGAATCCTACCTTCGTTAAGGTTTTCGTAATCTTTACTTTGTAACTTTTTCCCTCTTTAGTGTTAGGGACAAAGATAACAAATCCTTTAACTTTTGCAATACCGTCGCCTTTCTCTCCGACTGCCTCAACAGTAATGCTTACTTCTTCACCTTCCGTTACAGGAGGAGTGAAACTTCCGCCCCCTCTTGGAGAACCTCTATTAAATCTACCATTCATATTCATATACACCTATATTTCATTGGTTATCTGTACCGAAGCACATACCGGGGTTTAAGGCCATTCTCTTTATAAAATTACTGGTACTTACACTCTAAAGCCAAAAAACATATTTAAATACGAATATTTATTAAAACTAAGAATAGGTAAACTATTTGTAAAAAAGAGATGATTAATAGATGGTAAAAATCACATATTCATTGAAAGAATTTCTGAGTCAAGAATTTGAGACTATAGCTTTAGGTCTAACTCCTAGCGGAGACATCCACCTTGGAACTTTATTTACACTCTGCCTAGGATTATTTTATATCAAAGAACACAAAAGATCAAAATTAATAGTTACAACAGTAGAAAATTCCACAGATAGCAGAAAATCAAAATACAATTATTTACCTTTAAAAGTTCAATATCTAGAAGATGGACAATTAACACACGAACCAACAAATAAAGGGAAAGTCACCATCACAGACAGAGTCCACAGAGATGTAAAATCATTAATGTGGCAGCTCACTAAAGTCTTCGACAAAAAAACAAAAGCAGAAAAACAGTCTGCAAAAAAAAGAATTGTCTTCTTAAGAGATCATTTTTTCAGAGAAGTGAAAAAAGTACGAGATTTTGATGTAGACATATTACAAGAAAAAGAAAATGCAGTCTTTACAATGTTTTCGGCACCCAGGATTAGAGTACTAAGTTTTTTACACACAGCACCAAATCACACTAGATTTGTAAATGCCACGAAAAAGATGTTAAGATCAAGACAACTTATGAGACAAATAAGTCGCGAAATTTTAGGTGCAGGATCATATGTAGAAAGAAAAGAAAAAATCGAAACACAAACAGGGAGAGATAAACAAGAAACAGAAGTTATAGTACATTCCGTACCAATTTATTTATATTGTCCTGACTGCAATCGGCTAACATCGCAAGGTGCACTATATTACCCTCTCTATTCAAAAAGAGGGGGTCCTTACAAAACAGAAATAGAAATAATAAAAGACTGTCTAGTATCCCATTGTAAAAATCAAGAATGTCTTTCTAAGAGAAGTAGATTCAAAACACTTGTCACTAAGCTCCACGAGATTGATAAAATGGAGTTTCATTATTTATTCGATCCATATAGAGATTTTTTCGCACCATTTAAAGCAGACGCACATATTTTCGGAGGAGATTATGGAGACTCATTCATACACGTAAGATCCGGAAAAAAGAGCACACCTCCTGTTCAGAAAGTCGCCAAGATATTTGAAATACTAGAACAAGCTACAGGAGAAAAAGAAAAAACAATTTATGTAGGAGGGATGATTACAAGAGATGGACAAAAACTATCAAAATCCGATCCAAATGTAACATTTAGAATTAGAGATCTGAAAAAGATTAAAAAGATATTTGCAAACATAATAAAACAGATAGAAGCATTAAGAGAAGTAGAAATTGAAGATGACATTCTAAGAATCGAGTATGAAAAGATTATAAGAAACGCAGTTTAATACAACAACCGGTCCTTAGGCATTTGATCAGGATAAAACTCAGCATTAAGTATAGCTCTGTAACAATTCGCTTCATGTAAAGATAAGACCGAAGCATACATGGCTTGAAAAACATCTGCGGCTTTCTGAGGATGAAATGAGGTGAGTTGAACTTTCATTTCTTCAAGATAATGATCTAAAGTATTCAAAGGTGCAGCCCTTATTTTATCATGTGCCCCGTCAGAGGGTCCAACAACCCTCGAAGCATCTTCATCAGCCTTACCTTCCAAATCAATCGTTCCTAACGCATCAGAATATCTTTCGTTGATCTCATTAACAGCCCCAATAAAATCTGAAGATGACAAATCTTGAGATAAGTAATGTTCATACAAACAATCAATCGTTACATCATCAGGTCTAAAATCTCTTTGCGCAGCAGAAGGCGATTGAGTTAAAGTCTCTAGTTCATCGTTTGCTTCAAACATCGCATCAAGCGTAGTTGAAAGAACTCTTCTAATATCAGTAACTTTTGGACTTGTACTAATAACTGTTTTTCCAACAGTTGTTCCAGAAAAAACCTCATATAATGCAGAATTATTATCACCAACATATCTAAGCTCAAATAAACGAACACCTTTACTTTGCTGTTTTTCAATTGGATAAATTATCTCATAAGCAGCTAATGCCTCATCAATAGAACTTGCGGATGAAACTGCAAAAGAATAATTACTTGTATCAAGAACATCAGCAAAAGTTGCACCATCATGAATCTGTCTAACTTTGAAAGGCCTATTACAATTAAAAACAATGAAATCTCCTTGTTGAACATCTCGAGTTTGAGGATTAACAGTTCTACCTTCAAAAACGTTTTCACCGAACTCCAACCGCTCCACAAGATGTGTGCTTAATCCTAGACCTACAAACATTTTAGTACCATCTTTTTAAACTCGGAATAATAAGTAAAGAACGATCGTTTATAAATCTTTCCAAAAAGTGTCACTTATAAGTGGTTACGACAACTGGGCCGAAGAAGCTCTATAAATAAAGAAAAAGAGGATCTTAAAGATCCTTAAATCCTCCAGATTCAACCATAAAGTTACATTCACCATCGGCCAAATTTGGAGCATCAATCAGCTTAGCAACCCTACTTCCTTTCTTTCCTTTCCTAAGATAAAGTCTAAAAGTAGATGCGTGTGCAACAATGTGTCCACCAATCGGTTTAGTAGGATCACCAAAAAATGCGGCAGGATCCGAACTCACCTGGTTAGTTACATAAACACAAATGTTATAGTTTCCAGCCAACTTCAGCAAAGCATGCATATGCTTGTTTAACTTTTGTTGTCTTTCCGCTAATGTTCCTCTACCAACAAACTCAGCTCTAAAGTGAGCAGTTAGAGAATCAACAATAACTAATCTAACATCAAATCCTTTTTTGTTTATCAGCTCTTCAACTGATTCAGTTAAAAGAACTTGGTGATCGGAGTTGTAAGCTCTTGCAACTCTTATCTTTCTTAAAGTCTCTTCAGGATCTAATTGAATACCTTCCGCAAGTTGAACAATTCGCTCAGGTCTAAAAGTATTCTCTGTATCGATATATACAACGGTCGCATCAGGGTTTTGTTTAATCATATTCACTGCAAGAATATGCCCAACCTGAGTTTTACCAGATCCAAACTCTCCAAAACATTCTGTTATGGCACCAGTTTCAAATCCTCCACCCATCAAAGTGTCAAACGCAACAGAACCTGTGGAAACTTTTTGCACCAATTCTCTTTTCTTCAACAAAGATTCACCATCTTCGAATCCCATCTCTAGTGCATCTCTTGCAAACTTAATCATCTTTCTTGCAGCAGATTCACCAACACCTGTCGCATCAACCAACTGCCCTGGTGACGCAACTGCAATACTCATCACAGTATCATAACCCGAATCAACCAACTTTTCCATAGTTGCTGCCCCCACACCAGGCAGGTCATTTAATGTACAATCTCTATTTTCAGCTTCAGTAGACATCTTCATATTCACCTCATAATGAACTATTATTTATTAATCTTAGCTTACCTGGCGCATTCACCAGCTACAGCTTCATCACTCATTGTTAGGTACTCAAACGCTTTGCTCAGTACCATTGTAGCCTTTGGTAGATCACTTGCCCTCAAAGAACTAGTAGACTTCCACTCACCGCTTGGATCTTGATAACCTCTCTCCATAGAAACGGTCTTATACTCTCGCACCTGCCCATCTTTTGTTACAGTTTGATTTTTCCATACCGCAACATTGATAGCACCTGCACGAAAACTTTTTTCAGGTAATTTCGTATTCGACATTTTGCAAACCTCCTTGCTTATCGCATTTTATTTCACACACGCGCTAACGTGTGGGAGATGGCATTGCGCTAAAACACCACAATAGTATCAACTACAATACCGTTTAAATATCTCACACCAGCACATGTCTAGTGTCCAGTGAGACGGAATAATCCAGAATTAACGCCCTTAAGCTCTCACCCCGCAGTATTCACAAACATTTATTAACCAAACAAAAAATCAGAGAAACATGAATAGGAGATTACTAAACTATATCATTGATGTTGTAATGGGCATCGCATTTCTGGTTTGCTTTTTTACGGGTGTATTCAAAATGCCTAAGCTAATGTCCAGTATTCTCACAAACTATCCCAGTTTCCCGCTAAAAACATTTAGCTTTATTCACGACTGGAGTGGTATCATAATGGGCGTCCTAGTTTTAGCACACTTAGCGTTACATTGGAAATGGATGGTAGCAATGACAAAAAGTTTAATCAAGAAAAAATGAAAATAATCATCCCAATACTAATTCTGCTACTGGTTTTCACAGCGTGCACACAACCTGTTGAAGAAACACTGCCGGCACCAGAAGAAAAAAGCATTGCATGCCCTTACGGTATTGAACAAGATCCTCAACCTGGACAATGTGGATTATATGTCGACAAAGACAAAGACACAGTCTGTGATTATAGTGAATAACTAAGTAAAACCGCCAACACCTGAAAGAATAGCCATAACTAAAAATCTAGAAACAATTATTGCACCAAAAATAACAATCGGCGATGCAGCATAAAGAACTAACCCCATCTTATCTTTCTGTCTTAAGATATGAACAATAAACGGAATCATCATAAAAACGAAATATACTATAATCAACATAGTCGGATCAGAAATACTAACTTCCAACAAACCACCCAAACTTGATGTAGCACCTTCTCCCAATTCACCAATTGCATTAACTAGTTCTCCAACTACAAAAATTAGAAAATAAGTTACACACATAGGTCCAAAAGCACACAATAGTGAAGCAACTGCGTCAGAATAAGAACTTGTAGAATTCTTCTTAATCACATGCAAACCAATCATACCAAAAATAACCGCTTGAATCACATAAAGTAAGTAAAATAAACTGCTTGGAAACAACATAAAAGAACCTAAGAAGAAAACCAATCCAGAAACAATAGAAGCCAACACCGCAACAGCAATTGAAGAAATCACCAACTGCACCCATTTCACTTCTGAACTCATTACAGGTTGCGCGATCTGTGATGTAGCCAATGAAGATTCGGTTTGTACCTTATTTACATTAGTTGCTTGTTCCTTCTGTTCTTGCAAGTTTTTCTCAACATGTTCAGGAACTTTATCTTCTTCAGCATGTTGTATAGAATTAAACACTGCGGTGATCTCAGCAGCAGCTAAACCATGATCAATAAGAATCTGTTTAATCTGAGTAAATGGCACTCCTTGCGCCACAGCCTCATTCACCTCTTTAATGATGTTCGCATCCACCATACTCTAAACCTAACTAATCTCTTTTATAAACATTTCTTCTGTGACCCACCAAAGTGACTTGAATTTTCCTGTTTCTGGAATCAATATCAGCAATCGCCCTATAATTCCCAATTCTTAATTTATAATACCCCTTAGAAGATAATTTCTCAAAAAAACGATAAGGGTTTTCTTTAGAAAGAAGAAGTTTAGTAAATATCCGAGACTTAATAGATTTAGGCAGCTTGTTCATAAAATCAATGACCTTATCATCAAAAACCAAATCATACATTAAAGACCTAACCTCTTCCTTGCTTCATGCTCGGTTAGGAATTTGCCTTGCTTAATTCGTTTTCTCGCAGCCTCAATGGCATCTACCGTTTCTTTTGCCAGCTTAGGTTTAGTCTTAACGGTTTTAGCTATATATACTACCTTCTTAATTACTTCATCATAACTTTCATTCTTGTATTCTCTGAACGAATCCAATTCTTGCTTAGTTTCAGTATGAAGTTTAATTGTAGTCACCATTTTAGGTATACTAAAGTATACCAGAGTATATAATACTTTCGAAATGCAAATTCCAGAAAAGATTACAGAAATATTCTTTAAGAATCTTTCTCAACAAAAACCGAAAGAAGAAACAACAGAATCGAAAGAAACTCTACAAATTAACCAACTTATACACACTAAACACACTAACAACTAAAAAAACAATCAATTCTCCCAAAGTGCCAGTTCTAATAAATCCTCTAATGGCGTATTTAGAAAATGGATGAAACACTTTAATCCCTTCTTTGGTCATTGCATCCGCCAACAAATGACTTATGTATCCAATTAGTGCAGCAAACACATATACCTTACCCAAAGTTAAAGAAAACAAAAAGAACACCAACAACAAAGCCCAAATACTATGGAAAAAACCTCGATGCTCAAACAAAAACGCAATGATCTTAACATTTTTACCAATTTTAGAGTCAGGATGATCAATATCAGGTAAAGCACTACAAAACATTGCAATAATAATAAACAGCACTTGATTTGAAGGATGCAAATACTGTATACCAAATAACCCTAACAGAAAACCAAACATTAAGTGAGTCTTAAACATCATTTTTCAAATTCACCAATTGAAAGAATCATATCATGAATCTTGAATATATCTTCAGGATAATTTAATCCATATCCTGGACCAATACAATAATCTCCTTGAGAATTACTCATAAAACCAAACTTCATTCTACAAGCAGCCAACAAAGCCATCGTCAAATCATCATCAGAATAACTAGAATTAATTTCAATATACTCTAAATCATTAGTACATAACTCTTTCTCGCTGCAATTAATCAAAACTGTAGAAGGAACATCCCCATAAATATCTAAAGCAGCTTCAACTACATTATATCCTCGATTATAAGCAATCAACAACAACCTAATCAAATCTTTACTATCAAACACTAAACCCTTCATATCAACTAAATCAACAATCCTAACAAATGCACTATTCAAAACTCTCATTCCATGCATTATTTGTAAATTTACAGTAGAACAATCTGAACAATGCTCATCACATCTCCAACAAGAATCAACCTGCATCAGCCCGCCTTTCCAAGTTTCTCGAGTATCATTATTGCGTTTAAAAATCTCACCGAACTCTTGACGAGTTTTACATCCGCTCTCTTGATAAATCAAAGCATAAAGCATTGGAAAAGAAAGACTCTCCTTTAATAAAGGATATTTTTCAAATTCCTTAAGAAAAATAGGTCTAAATCTATCACAATCATAAATCGCTTCTTGAAACCACATACTAACTTCAGGTAAATCTTCAGAATCATTAACCACAATATCCTCGACAGGATCATCTCCACAACCCACAACAAAAAGTAACAGAACGAACAATCCAATAATCAAACATCTCTTAAACATCATCTTACCAAAACCCATTTACAATTAAATATTTACTCAAAACTCCAATAGTTCGGTCTTCTTTCATTTTACCATCGATAATTAATTTTTTAATATCTTTAATAGAAACCCATTCTGGATGAATAACTTCACCAACTTCTAAATTCTGAGAGTCTAATTCTTCAAACTCTTCTACAACAAAATAAAACAAATCCCATTTAACTGTCGCACCAGCCACAGCAGTCTTAAAGTGAGTTAATGAATTAACAGAAATCCCAACTTCCTCTTTCCCCTCTGCAATCGCCGCCTTCTTAGCATAAGGCATTATATCTTCATCTTTAGAAAGAAACTCTCTATACATTTCTAAAGTATTAAACACCTTACCGCCTGGCAACCTGTAATCATAATCATCCAACTCTGTTCTAAATTCTTTTACAAGAAGTAGTTTATCATCCTTAACAACTATCAACCTAGTGCCTGGAGATCTCCTTGCAATCTCAAACATTACTTCTTTATCTCCGGCTTTGAACGGTTTTTTCACAACCTCAAAGATCTTACCTTCATAAACAACTTGCTCAGGTCCGTTCGGAACTAGTTTATCCATAGAATAAATAATCTATAGTCACTATTTAAAGACTATGCAAATTTTAAATATACTAACCCACAACACCGCAAGCGGTGATGTAATTGAATAAAGGTAAAGTAGTATTAATTGGCGGATCAGGTGTAACAGACAGCCCAGGGTTCAAAGACTTAGAATGGAAAGTTCAAGAAACAGACATACCCACAATACATCCAGTAACAAGACAAGTTGTTGGAACGGGAAGAGTATCATATCAAGAAAGAGAAGATGGAGTTATATTCATAAAACGTCATGGCAGAAGTGACAGTAAATTAGGTACTAAAGGATACGGACCCAGTGTAACTGAATACGCAGCAAATTTAGTCGCAGCAAGAATTCTAGGAGCATCTGTAGTAATCGCATCCAGTGCCGTTGGCAGCCTACAAGAAGAAATTCCGGTTGGAAGTTTAGTTGTTCCGGATGACTATGTAGATGAATCGTTGAGAAATGATAATTTATTTGGCTTAGAAATTAGAACCCATACAAATAGAAGGCCCGCATTTTCTAAAAAAGTTAGAAGAATATTAATTAATGTTGGAGAAGATGGATTTGGAAAGTTCGATAAAGTAGTAAAAAGTGCAACATACGTGTGTATCCCTGGAGACAGTTTTGGAACTGCAGCAGAAGGAATAAAACGCGCACAATACGCAGATATTGTTGGCATGACTGCGTGTCCGGAAGCATCAATGGCGCAACAACTCGGATTACATTATGCAATCGCGGCATTTCCTGTTGATCACGACGCTGATGCAAATCATGAAGGCGGAACATTAGCAGTTATGAAAGAATTATCAAAACACGACAGAGTTCCAGAATACATTAATGAAGTATTAGAAGCAGCTAAAAGAATTGCAGTTCGCGCACCAAGATTAGATCAATTGGTGGGGAATGTAATTCCTGGAGACGCATCAGCGATAGAAAATATATATTTAAGAGCAATCGCAGAAGACATCATGCAAAAATATTGTTCTTAATTTTTTATTTTTCTTATTTACAACAAACCTGAGAGTTCAAAATCTCCACAACAAATCCAATCTTCTCCTTACCAGGCAAACATTCTCTCGCCTCTAACTTACCTTCAGCAGCTAAACAATCTTCTTCAGTCATTCTAGGAATTCCATCATCAATATAATTTATCTCACTCGCAGCCCAACTGAGAATGTCAACTCGCGCAACATACAATTTATCATCAGCCGAAAAATAACGCACATCCGCACCCCAGCAACCTTCACACTTTTTTTGCATCAAAAGTAATCTTACAGGATTTCTACCATTTAATGATTTATACTTATCAGAACTCACAACAGCATCAACCGCCAACTTGCTAGCTCTATCTTCGTTCTCCGCTCTAACTTCATCAAACTCATCTTGTTCCACAATTGGAGAACAAACATTCTCAGATCTACATTCTAACTTTTGTGATAGAAAAATACATTCTTCTGTTTCCAACTCACTACAATCAACCTTAAAACCATCTGCTCTATAATATTCAAACTTTTCTTCTTCTAGAACAATAAAATAATCAGCACATTCTCTAACTTCGTTATTACCATTACAATAATCTTGAGAGTTCACAAAAGAAATTTCTTCAGTAAAAGTATCATCACCATGCCTACACTGCCTAGGATAACTCTCCATTACAGGATTGCCTGCCTCAACACATTCTTCAAAATTAGTTACAGAAATATCTTCAACAGGAACACAACCAACTAAAAACAAGGACAAAACAATCATCACACAAAGCAGCTTATTCATAACATACACCTCTTATAACACATAAAAACACAAAACCCATATTTAAATCCCCACTAAAGAAATATAAATAACCCCTTGACAAAGCAAATTTCAATGGAGGAACGAAACGGCGTTAGGGCATTATTTCATAGTGATTCACCTATTCCAACATACGGAATTGGGCCTGCTCTGATAAACGGAGAATACGCTCAAGGAGAAATCCCAATTGTAGTTGCAACTAACGAAACTGCAATGATCCCATCCATAGCAAGAGGATTAAAAGTTACAAAACTTGCAGGTGGAATCGAAACTCACGTTCTAAAAGATGAAATGACTCGCGCCCCTCTTGTGGTTGCAAGAACTTCAGCAGATGCTGAAGAAATTAAAGCATACTTAGACACACATTACGATAGAGTAGCCGCAGCAGTAAATGCAACAACAAGATATGGACATACAGAAAGCATAGAGACTATAACCGATAACGAAGAAAGAAGAGGATTATATATACGCCTAGGAATGTTTTGCGGTGACGCGGCAGGACACAACATGACAACAATTGGTGGCAATGCGCTGATCAATCATTTACTAGAAAGATTTGGAGAGAAGATTGAGTTAACAGACTCTAGCAGCAACCGTTGTACCGACAAAAAACCCGCCTTAGTAAACAAACAAAATGGAAGAGGTAAGTGGGTAAAAGCGGAAACAGTCATCCCGCAAGAAATTGTCGAAAGAAATCTACGAACGTCTGCAGAAGAAGTTGAAAAACACTATCTATGGAAAATAATAAGAGGATCAGAACTCGCGGGCTCATTAGGCAGAAATGCACATCACGCTAACCTAGTAAATGCAGTCTATAACGCCACTGGACAAGACACCGCAAACACTGTAGACTCATCTTACGGCGATACAATTATTGAAGCAAGAGGCGGAGACCTATACTTTGCTGTTGACATGCCGGTAATAATAGTTGGCACAGTGGGCGGTGGAACAAAACAACATTACGCCCAAAGACATCTTGAAATGATGGGTTGCTTTGGCCCAGGAGAACCTTCAGGCTCGCACGCAAGAAAATTAGCAGAGATTGTAGCTGCAACGACACTGGCGGGAGAATTATCGCTAATTGCTTCATTGACAAAAGGAGACCATATGAAAGCTCACACCCAATTCGAACGTTAAAATTTATAAAAACATCAGATAATCTAGTTCTATGAACGCATCAGCACCAGGAAAAATTATTCTATTTGGCGAACACGCAGTAGTATATGATAAATTAGGAATTTCTTGCGCAGTCAACCTAAGAACACAAGTAAAAGTAAAAGAATCAGATAAAGGATTCATAACTTGCGACAAATTTCCAGAAATTGAATACAATCAAGAAATTCTAAAAGAAATAGAAGAGAAATACAATCCAATAATTCAAAATAAAGAATTCTCAAAACTAATACAAGCACCCCCTCACCATTCTGGACTGTACTTACTATCAAAAATTTTCAAAGAAACCGGCTACAAAGATCTACACATAGACATAACATCAAACGTACTCAAAAACATGGGGTCAAGCAGCGCGTTATTCTCAGCCTTAACGGCAGCATTAACCACCAAATCAAAAGACGAAATCGCAACACTAGCTAATCAAGGAGACATTCTTGCTCATGGTGGGACGCCGTCAGGTATTGATGCAGCCACATGCACGCACGGCGGATTCTTAACATTCAAAAAGAGCAAAGGAATAACAAAACTAAACCTAAAGTCACACTTACCCTTAATTATAATTGATACAGAAACTCCTTCACAAACATCTACCACAGTAAACAGAGTTAAAACACTAAGAGACAAAAACAAAATTAAGATAGACTTAATATTAGAAGAAATAAATCAAATAAGCACCGAAGCCATCGACACCATTAAAGAAGAAAACTATGCGCATGTTGGACAACTAATGAACGAGAACCAAGAACTTCTTCGACAACTCCAAGTTTCTTCAGAAAAGATCGACACCATCATAAATACACTATCAAAAAATCCTAACATATTTGGAGCTAAATTAACAGGTGGGGGCGGTGGTGGTTGCATCATCGCTCTAACAAAAAACCAAGAAGAAGTAATTCAAAATCTCAAGAACAAAGGCATAAAAAGCTATAAAGTTAACATAGATACTGAAGGAGTAAAAAGAAATGACTGAAGTAATTCTAGTAAATGAAAAAGATCAAGCAACTGGTACCAAAGAAAAGTTAAAAGCCCATCAAGAAGGCCTTCTCCACAGAGCATTTTCAATCTTCACATTCAACAATAAAGGCGAACTTCTAATCCAACAAAGAGCAAGCCACAAATATCACTCAAGAAATAAATGGGCAAACACTTGTTGCAGTCACCCTGTTACGAATTCTGACTTTAACACAGAAGCCAGAAAAAGATTACAAGAAGAAATGGGTTTTGAATGTGAACTAAAAGAAATATTCTCATTCATTTACAAAGCTAAACTAGAAGAACTCACCGAACATGAATTAGATCATGTGTTCATAGGAGAATACAACAACGACCCAAATCCAAATCCTGAAGAAGTTCAAGATTTCAAATGGATCACATTAGAAAATCTAAAAGAAGACATGGAAAAAGAACCTGATAAATACGCATACTGGTTTAAGCACATAATTCTCAGTCCAAAACACTTCAATAGACTAAAACAAGAACAAGAAGCCCTATAACGTAACAATTCTGCGCAAATAGCTTTATAAATGATTTAAAATTCTACTAATCTATGATAGATCACTTTATTGTACACTATGACGAAATCGGACTTAAAGGTGCTAATAGATCTTACTTCGAGCAAATGCTCATGAACAACATAAAAGCCAAACTAGGTTCAAAAGTAAAAAGAATAAAACGTGAATCAGGACAAATAACTGTCGTAGCAAATAATTCAGAAGATTCTAAAGAAATAAAACAAGGATTAACAGAAGTATCAGGCATCGCTTACTTTTCTCCAGCAATCATTTGCAAATTAGATATGGATGATATCAAGAAACAATCTATAGAGTTCATAAAAAACGAAGAGTTCACAACATTCAAGATTGATGCAAAACGTCATGACAAACATAACGATTTAGATTCTAGACAAATAAACAACGAACTTGGAGACCATGTAAGAACCACTTTAGACAAAACTGCCAAGATGAAAGATCCAGATTTGGCATTAAAAGTTGAAATTACTAGGAGCAACGCATACTTATCATATGAAAACATCCAAGGTGTTGGTGGAATCCCCATTCGAAGAAAACAAAAGGTTGTTACTCTCCTTTCAGGAGGATTCGACAGTCCGGTCGCAGCACAATTAATGATGAAAAGAGGATGCGAAGTCATTTTCGTGCATTTTCAAAATGATAACTTAGTAAAAAAATCAGTAGAAAACAAGATTCTAAAGTTAACAGAGCAATTATCAAAATACCAACTTCAAACTAAACTATACATAGTCCCTTTCGAAGAACTTCAAAAAGAAATCATCATGAAAGTTCCTCCAAAAATAAGAATGTTGATCTACAGACGATTCATGATTAAGATATCTGAAGATATCGCAAAACAAAACAGAGCATTTTTCCTAGTAACAGGAGATAGCTTATCTCAAGTCGCATCTCAAACCATTGAAAATCTCAGAGCAACATATGCAAAGTCAGATATGCAGATTCTCTCCCCATTAATTGGAATGGATAAAAAAGAAATCATAGCAATCTCAAGAAAAATAGGCACACATGATATTTCAAAACTAGCCTATTGCGATGTATGTAGCTACTTCCTTCCTAAAGGTCCCGAGCTAAAAGCATCAACCAAACTGCTAGATGATTTACAAGCCACGGTAGACCCGGAGATAGTCGCAAGAACAACAGAGAGTGCAATAATAAAAGAATTTTAAAATGAAATCTTCCGCAATCGCCAACTCAAACATTGCTTTGGTTAAATATTGGGGAAAACAAGACAAAGAACTAATTCTTCCTTACAACAACAGTATTAGTCTCACAATCAGTGATTTGCACACACATACAACTGTCGAGTTCAACGAAGAACTAAAGGAAGATCAAATAACACTTAACGATTCACAAATTGATGAAACATCTAGAAAACAAATAATCAAATTCTTAGATATAATAAGGAAAGACTCAGATCTAAAGGCCAAAATCGTAAGCAAAAACAACTTTCCAACAGCATCAGGATTAGCGTCTTCCGCATCAGGCTACGCCGCATTAACCTTAGCAGCCACTAAAGCACTCAATCTAAACCTAACTAAAGAAGAACTCAGCAAACTTGCGAGAAGAGGTTCAGGATCGGCGTGCAGATCAATATATGGAGGGTTGTCTGAATGGCAAAAAGGAACAAACAACGATGACAGCTTTGCCAAACAAATAGAGAAAAAAGACTACTGGCCAGATTTGAGAATGCTCATCTGCACCACAACTACAGAAGAAAAGAAAACCAAGTCCAGAGCTGGAATGGCGCAAACTGTCGCTACATCTCCAATGTACAAATCATGGTTAGACACAATCGAAAATGATCTAACTAATGTTCGAACCGCAATAAAGAACAAAGACTTCACCCTTCTAGGAAAAACCGCAGAAAGTAACTGTCTTAAAATGCACGCAACCATGATTACTACCGAGCCCCCGATCATATATTGGAATCCAACCACAATAAAGATAATGAAACAAGTAGAACTATTGAGAGAACAAGGAATTGAATGCTATTACACTATGGATGCGGGACCTCAAGTTAAAATATTGTGTTTAAAAAATAATCAAGAGACAATATTAGAAAAAATAAAACAAATAGATGGAGTAATAAACACAATAACAACCAAACCAGGAGAACCTGCAAAAACAACAGAACAACACCTTTTCTAAAATGATAAAATGCTCGGCGCCAGGAAAAATAATGATCTCAGGAGAGTGGTCAGTACTAGAAGGACACTCCTGCATCGTCGCCGCAGTCAACAAAAGATCTGAGTGCACCATCGAAGAATCAGACAAACTTCTACTAACAATTCCTGAATTCAACATAGAAAAACAAGAAATAAACTTAGACCAATCAAAATCAGCAACAAGATTCATAGTAGCATCACTAAACACGTGCAAAGAATATTTAAATGAACTAAAACCAATGCACATAACAACAGAAAGCAATTCAACAAAAATAAACAATAAAAAAATTGGCCTGGGTTCTTCAGCAGCAATAACAGTAGCAACCATTGCAGCAATTCTAAAATACCATGATGAAGAAATAAACAAAGATTTAATCTTCAAACTCGCATCCATCTCACACTACAAAGCTCAAGGAAAACTGGGTTCTTGTTTTGACATTGCCGCCTCAACTTATGGGAATGTAATATCATACACCCCATTCAACAGCGAATGGTTACTAGAACAAGTCAACTCAAAGACAATAAAAGAAATAGTACAACTAGGCTGGCCAAACCTAAACATCACACCATTAAACAACATAGATTTAGATCTAAAAATTGGCTGGACAGGAGACTCAGCATCAACTAGTGAAATGATCAAACAAATGAATGAATGGCCAGACAAAGAAGAACACAAAAGAATCATTCAAAACATATCAGATATTACTCAAGACTTAATCAAAGAGTGGCAAGCAAACAATACAGACAAAATACTAACATTAATCAAAGCAAATGAAGAACTATTGAGAGAACTAACTAAACAATCAAAAGTTAACATAGAGACACCAGAACTAAAACTTCTCTCAGACCTTGCCAATAAACATGGAGCAGGCAAACTCTCAGGTGCCGGTGGTGGAGATTGCGGTATCGCACTAACAAAAGAAAACCAAGATTTAGAAAAAGACTGGATTTCTAAAGGCATAACCCCTCTAACCGCAAAAATAGACCCTAATGGCGTACTATAATTGAGAGAAAGATTTATAGATAATAACCTAAAATTCTAGCATAAAAATGAACCAAAGAGGCATAAGCGGCATTGGAATTGCAGTACCAAGAAACATTCTGCGACTCGAAGATCTAGCCAGAGCCAGAGGAATCCCTCCCGGAAAATTCATAAACGGACTAGGACAAGAAAGCTTTGCAGTCCCATGTACTAATCAAGATTCTGTAACATTAGCGGCAGACGCACTAGATGACCTAATAAGAAGAACAGGTATAGACCCTGGAGACATAGGGAGACTAGTTGTAGGCACAGAAACAGAAGTAGATCACGCCAAAAGCATTAGCAGCTACTTAATGGACTTATTCCCCTTACCCAGAACTTGCGAAACTTTCGAAGTTAAACAAGCCTGCATTGGAGGCACATACGCATTAAATGATGCAATGGACTGGAGCTCACTAAGAGGAAAAATCGCAGTTGTCATAAACTCCGACATATCAAGATACGAAATTGGTGGGGCTGGAGAACCAACTCAAGGCGCGGGAGCAGTCGCCCTTTTAGTAACACCACAACCTTCACTATTAACATTCGATCTACCAACAGGAACATCCAGTGGAAACGAGAACACATTCTACAGACCACTAGGCTCAGAACATGCAATAGTTGATGGTAAAGAAAGTGTTAAACATTACCTTGCCGGATTAGTAAGATGTTATGATGATTTCTTAAAAAACGACGGCAATCCAGAACACGACTTATTTGTATCACACTTACCATATACAGCAATAGCAAAGAAAGCATTTGCAGTATTCACTTTAGTTCAGAAAATAAGAGAAGCATCTCCTGATGCAACAGAAGATGGATTTGCAGAACTAGTAGAAAGAATATTCGCAGGAGAACTAAAAGAAATAATAGAAGAAGCAAAAGCAACACCTGACTTTGAAGACAGATTCCAAACACAAACTGCACCATCGTTACCGTTCAGCAGAAGAGTTGGGAACATATACACAGGTTCAATGTATCTCGGGTTATCAAGCGTACTAACAGAATTAGGCGAACAAGCCAATGGACAATCCATATTATTCTATTCATTTGGCTCAGGATCATCAGCAAAAATGATGAGAGCAACGGTACAAGACAACAGAGTCGACGTTAGATTACCGACACCAATACCATTAACAGTTCAAGACTATGAACATGTGAGAAGAGGCGGAATAATCTTAGAAGATCGAGGAGTTGTAATCAAAAGCATTGATGGTCTAACAGGCATAAGACAGTACAAAAGAACCTAATCTCTAGAACGCGATTAAAAAAAAGATAAAAAAAGAAAAAGAAACTCTTACTTTCGCCTTTTAGCAGCTTTTCTCTTAACTGGCTTCTTCTTAGCCACTTTTCTCTTAGCTACCTTTTTCTTTGCAGGCTTCTTCTTAGCAGCTTTTCTCTTAACTGGCTTCTTCTTAGCCACTTTTTTCTTAGCTACTTTTTTCTTTTTAGCAGGTTTCTTTTTAGCAGCTTTTCTTTTAACAACTTTTTTCTTAGCTACTCTTCTCTTAGCAGGTTTCTTTTTAGCTGCTTTTTTCTTAGCTGTCTTTTTCTTTTTGCCGCCACGTGACATTTTAGCTTTAGCTACGTTTCCTTTCTTATCAATAAAGTATAAGAAACCAGCTTCTCTCTTAACGCCGCACTTTGCAACAGTTTCCTGTTTTTTACTAGTCCTTTGACCAGCTCTAGCCATCTTAACTCTTGAGACATTACCTTTTTTGTCCAAGAAATAAAGATAACCGGGCTCTCTCTTAATTCCACATTTTGCTACTACAGTTGCCATAATTTAACACCTCGATTTATGACCTCGATTTAGACTATTGAGTATTTAAAACTTTGCAAAAAATAGCCTTTTTCTCGAGGAGAGAACTAGAATAAGCACTTAATCTTCCAAGGCAATAGCACTTTTTTTAGAACTTCGGACCCTTGAATATAGGACAAAAACAACCCATAATTAGTCACAGGCACATCAACATTTGAAAGATCCCGCAGTCGAGCCATCAGCTTCTGAGATGAAATCATGCACCCCCCGCAATGGATAATTAAACTGTAATCCGCCAGGTGATCATTGTCTTGAAACTCCCTTCCAAAGTTATGTTCTATCACAACCCCGGGAAATTTTTCCTCAATATAATTAGGAATTTGCACAGTTCCAATATCTTCTTCAATTCTGGAATGATTACACGCCTCAACAATTAAAACCTTATCTCCACTTCGTAAAGAAGATAACACCTTTAACCCATCGACAAATGTTGATAATCTCCCTCCACTCATATGATTTATCATCACTATAGAAAACGTCGTCACACCGACCTCATCAGGAGTCCACGGAGCTACTAGATCAATCGCCTGAGAATCAGTAATAATCATCTTGGGCTTGCGCTTAAACTCTGACAAAAACGAAAGATACCTTTCTTTCTCCTTCTGAAAATCCGGACCCCTGCCAGCACTAAGATCCATTCTAAAAGAAACCGGATGCCCCCAGTTTCGCGTAATATGTTCCTCAACCATCGACTGAGGACGTAAATATCTACCAGCAGGCGTCTCTGCATCCATAGGAATTATCAAAACATAATATTCACCCTTCTCGATAAAAGGCAATAAACTTCTTGGCTTAGACTTAGGAACATAAGTAGAAAGAATAAAATCCAACAACTCAGCTCTCCGCTCAGCATCAATAACACTAAGATGGATAGACTTGTAAAATCGCAAAAGGGACAAATCACCCTCCAGACGTTTAATATTCTCAGCTAAAACAGTAGAATCCATCTCACCAAATACATTATACACAACAAATAATTCCTTATTCAATTCCCTAGAACGAGCGATTATCTCAGACTCTTGCGAGAGATCATCAGTCTCTGGATTAATTACCAAAAGCACCAAATCACATTCTTTAAGATTGGAAAATACCTTCTCTCTCTTCTTCTCGCCCAGCTCTCCACCTTCATCCACTCCAGCAGTATCAAATAACCTGACCGGACCCAAACCGTGTATTTCAATAAGAGATACTTTAGTATCCGCAGTCGTACCGGGAGTAGAATCAACAATAGATGCTTCTTGCTGTAGAAAAAGGTTCATCAAACTACTTTTCCCAGAGTTCACTTTTCCAAAGATCCCTATGTTTTCCTTTTGAACATTCATAGTATTGGATCCCCGTATCCCTCACCAAGCGTCAGCCCCACACTAGACACCACACCTCTCACACACCCAGCGCAATCATCAGCACTTTCATGTATACACACCTTATCAGGATAAAGTAAATATTTTTGCCTATATTTTTGAGGTGTAACATTAGGCATTAGTAAATTAGCTCCAGCTTTAAGAGCAATTTGACGTCCATCAACGGGCCTTATAGTTTGCAAAGCAGTTGTAGAAGGAATAAACATTTCTGGACAGACTAACCTGACAATCGCTATAACCTTAATCATTTTCCAGAATTCCCCTCCAGAATTCCCCGCCATGGGCGTATCAGGATGTGAAATGAAAGGACCCATGCCGGCCATGCTAACGCCATTATCCCTCATAAAGAAAATATCATCTACCAAATCTTCATCTGTTTGACCTGGCAAACCAACCATCATGCCAGATCCAATCTTGTACCCAATATCATGAAGAGCATTCAACAATGCCACTCGTTCATCAAACAGATTTTTTGCCAAAGGATTGCCAGAATGTAGACCGGCATACAACTCAGGATTGCTTGTCTCAAATCTAATCAAAACACGCCTCGCCCCCACCTCATAAAAACGCTTATAAGAATCAACGGGCCTTTCACCAATACTCAAAGCAATACGACAATCTGCTTTAGAAAGAACTCCTTCAACAATTTTAACAATAATCTCGTCTGTATAATAATCATCTTCGCCGCTCTGCAACAATATAGTCTTATATCCAAATTTTGCTACAGCGCTAACAGCAATATCAATTATTTGCTCAGGATCCATCCTATAACGTCCCACTTTACTATTGCTTTTACGAATACCACAATAATTACAGTCATTTCTACAATAATTAGAAAACTCTATTATCCCTCTAATAAAGACCTCATCACCTAAAACCGAACTTCTTACCGCATCAGCTTTCTTCATCAACACATCAACATCACATTCAGAACTTAGCAAAAAAAGTACATCCTCCTTACACAACTTATCCTTGTTAACCAATTCAGAAGTATATGTCCCGTTCACCATTTTTTATCCTATTGATTCGCTCCAACGTCTCCTCGCGCCTTTTTTCAGTAGAAATATCTGATAAAGATTCATTAATTAAATCCTCACCAACTTTAACCAAATCATTCTCTCCATAATCTGTTAAATATTCTTGAAATGTCAATATGGCATTAGGTTGACAAAAATCTTGTATCAATCCGGGCTTTGCCAAATCCATAAAATCTTTACCAACTCTACCTTTACGATAACAAGCAGTACAAAACGAAGGTAAATTACCTTGCTTTACAACCTCGCTCATAACTTGATCACAATTTCTGAAATCATTCAAAGTAAACTGACCCATCTTCGGATTAGAATCACTATATCCTCCAACTTCAGTATGCGAACCAGCACTTATCTGAGAAACTCCTAAAGAAAAGAGTTCATTACGCAACGCAACACTCTCCCTTGTCGACAAAATTAAACCTGTATAAGGCACTGCCAATCTCAATATCGCAACGATTTTCTTAAAATCTTCATCAGATACAGCATAAGGGGGATTTTTAGTATAAGGCACATTAGCTACAGGCTCAATTCTTGGAACTGAAATTGTATGAGGACCAACACCATAAGTTGAATCTAAGTGCTCGGCATGCATCAACAAAGAAAGCACCTCGAACTTAAAATCGTACAACCCAAACAAAACTCCAATGCCAACATCATTCATACCGTTCTTCAATGCACGATCCATCACATTTAGTCTCCAAGAATAATCTGCCTTCTCCCCAGATGGATGAACTTGATTGTAAGTTTCCTTATGATACGTTTCCTGAAAAACCGTATAAGTACCTATTTCACATTTTGCTAAACGAGAAAACTGGGCTTCGTCCAAAGAAGGAATCTCTACATTTATTCTCCTAACCGAACTACCTTTATCATCAGTAACAGAATAAACTATCTTCAAATACTCCATAAACTTATCAAAACTAAACTTAGAGAAATCCTCCCCCATCAACATCAAAACCCTTTTGTGCCCTTGAACCAGTATTTGTTTAACTTCTTGTACGAGCGATGTCTCAGAAAGCACTCCCCGATCTAGAGCAAGATTATCTTTTCTAAAACCACAATACAAACAATTATTAGAACAGAAATTTGATACATAAAGCGGAGCAAACAAAACAAGACGACTACCATATATTGCCCTTTTCACAATCTTAGCGGTAGAAAGAACTTTCTCAATTTTAGAAGAATCCGATAAATTAAGCAACACTCCAACTTCCCACAGAGATAATCCCTTGAAATCTTTTGCTTTGGATATAATCCGTTCAAACTCAGAATCCGAAACAGTATTCGTATTGTCAATTATTTCTTGAATCTTCTGGCCGTCTATAAAACTCATATGAGAAAACCACCTCTCAAAAACATCAATAGTAAATTCGTTTAAATATATTTCCTAGTTATTTATAACAAGAACAACAAAACGGCGTTATTCTCGCCTATAATATCCATAAAGCAGAAAACAAACAATACCCACCAAAGCGCCTAACAAATTAACTACCGAATCATGCATAGTATCAATCCACACTCCCGCTAAATACCCCTCACCGAACGCATCACCAACAACGTCACCAAAATCTCCATCTCCGATCATGAAAACCCCTTCTCCAGTACCAAACATCTCATATCCAGAATACTCTAACAATTCTACAAAACTTCCCACACCCATAGATGCCAAAATAACTAAAACCACCATCATTCCTTTAGTAGCCCCTCTACCTCTCACCAATTCACACAGCAGAAAAGACACCGCAAACAACCCAAAAAAGTGAGTGAACACATCATACTCCACAGACACGGGGGAGATAGAATAAAACCCAAACGTACCTGCAGAATGAAATATAAGAGCTAAACAAACCAGACTAGTAGTAAGAGGATTTAACCTTAATTTCTTACGAAATAAAAACAATAAAATAATAATAAAGATAGACAAAATATTATCCCAAAACCAAGAACCTCCATTAACATAATGAGCATAAAAAGCAAACAACCCTAAAATCAAACAAGAAACAACAAAAATGCTCTCTATAACCGGTTTGCGCACGTCTAAACCTATTTTAGTTTTCATCTTAGTTTCCAATAATAAAGATATTATTTCTACCAACCATCAAAGCACTCTCAGGAATCCTCAACTCATTATCTCCTTCATCTATTGCGCCCTGATACACGATTTTATTGTTAACTTCAAGAATGATCTCACCTTTCGCCTCTTCAGCTTCAAATGTCATAAGCAAATCTCTCATATCGGCCTTACCTAAAACAACATCAAACCCTTTCCTTCTTTGAATCTGAATATCTCCCGCATCATCTATCTTAATTTTTTTAGTAAAAGCATTCAACAAAACTCTATTAATGTTCTGCCTTAGTTCATCAACATCATCAACATTAGTTACAACATATATACTATCTACAAAATACTGTTTATCTATTGTATCAAATACTAAAGTATTAACCCCTGTTTTAAGATAGGTTTTCGTCAAGTATACAGCATTCTTTTCTTGACATTTAGGAATAAACCCATTCTCTCTTCTACCATTAACAATCAAGAACAAAGGATTCACATCAGATTGAGAACACTCAGGTAAAAACTCAACCAACACATTATCGCCACTACTAATATCTGGAGTAGTCAAATAAAAATCATTATGCTTAACTTGTCCTTCCAGATCACCAATAGCTTTAGAAATCTCAATTTCTCTTAAATCAAACTCAAAATTCTTAGGAGCTGGAACTTGATCCACAACCACAACATTATTCTCAACAACTTCTTCCTCTTCAACCTCTTCAGAAACAGGCACTGGAGGAATCTCTGGTTCAACAATTGGATCTTCATGTAAAACTTCTTCATACACTACAACTTCATTCTCCTTTACCAACTCAGGTTCAGAAATCGCTTCAACATCATCTTCAACTATTTCTATTGCAACTTCATCTTGAAAATCGCAGAAACCATTAACATCTTCATCTAAACAACATTCATCATCAGTATAATCAATATATGGTGCTTCGCACCCAATATCTGTTGTACAAGATGTTAATAAAATAACCAAAGCAAAAAGAGCCATCAAACTAACAAGGCCTTTACAAAAACCGCAAGAACTACTCATTACTCTCCCCCTCTAACTCCATAATACTTGGAACTTCTTGCTTAGAAACTCCCATCGCCTCCATCTCCTTAATTGGATCAGGATTTGCATCAATCTCAAAAACATTAAACTCTAACCTGTCAAACATTTGGTTCTTCTTAACAGCGCCACCTACTTTGACAATTTTACCCAGCACAGACTGTTTCAACTCTTCCAATTTCTCAGAATCTTCTCTCATGCCCTGCACTGCCTCATCCTCTTTGCCCAACAAACTTTGCACTTGATTTGCCCAGAAAACAGCCCTAATAGCATCAGAACCATCATCTAAAAAAGCATTCAACACATAAGAATAATATGGCTTAACAGTTCCATGCTCATCACAAACAAAACTATCCTCTCCTCTTTGCCTAACTCTCTTTTTACAATCAGGACACATCTCAAAGAATCTAACGTCAAATGTTTGTACAATAGTCGCCAGTAACTCAACTCTAGACATTCCTTCAGAAAGATCAACAATCTTTGTTCTAGTAACTGCGGCTTTAACTGCTTGAGTCTTAACCTCTCCGACTTCTTCCCCTTCTGGATTAACTATTAACTCAGATTTATCATTCAAATGCAGTTCAGCACGACCATTATTATCTTTAACATAAGCACCTACGACTTTAACCGTATCGCCTTCTTTAACAGATGAAACATTATCAGTCTGATCACCCCAAAGAGTAACTCTCATAGAAGCAGTATCATCTGCAACCCATAGTGAAGCAACCTTACCAGTCGCACCATCTTTTCTAGTAAATTCTTTAACAGGATATATAGTTTGAACCTTACCAACCATCTCAACGGCTCTCATCCCTGCTAGAATATTTGTAATCTTTAATCTGCCAGTGGTTTGATCAAATAGTTTAATGCCTAAATCATTAGCAATTATATGTGCAGCACCTTCCTCAGAAATCAATCCAGCCAACTCATCAAGTTTGGCTCTTATTCTTCCCCTAATTTCTTCTTCTGAAACACCAGAAGCATCTTTTAACTTTTCAATTATTTTCTCAACAGGCATGCGTATCATACATCAACCCCCCTGATCACAACCAATTTAACGCAGTTTATAAACTTTTTGGACTTAAAAATAACAAGAAATAAGGAGCTCTACTCCATGTATTCGCTTGATTCAATATTTTCCAGAATATAATGGTCGCCTTGCTTAACTAAATCTCCCCGAATAGTGAGATGATTATTTTCTATAACTGGTTGCGGATTGTAATATGGATCAACTGCCAAATCATCAGATGTTTTATCTGTCAAAACAAACATGAATGGGACAGAATCATACCTAGGAAGCCATTGCCCAGTATCGGGATGCTGTAAATACAAATCAGGAAGTCTTGCTTTTAGATCAAACTCAGGAGTTTTAACTTCTCTTCCCGAAACAGAAGAAGTAACATCCATAGAACCAAACGCAATTCCCGCTTTATTCAAATCACCATAATCATTAGCAAAAACCGAAGAGACTTCTTTATCCAAATAATACATCCTCAAAACTAAAGGCTCTTGGATATCAGCAGGCAAACCATCTTCATTCTCATACACACCATCACTACCTTTTTCTCTCTTACCACCCAAAGAAGTATAATTATCCTGCAAATCAAATTCAATAGTATACTTTCCACCAGAATAACTTAAATTAAACTTACTCATCTTTCCAGGAGACAACAAATCTCTAACCGGATAATTATCTAGCATTGACTCATTAACTTCATACAATGTTTGATCCTTGACGTAATCTCCATCCTCGCTCACTGCAACCACGTAGAAATCATAAATACTGCCCGGATTTAATCCACTCAAGTATAAATACATTTTATCATCACCAAAAGATCTTATAGTCAAATTATGTTTTAATTCAAAGAAAGGTGTGGCGGAAGTACCACCCACAAAAACTAAATTAGCGAGAGCATCTAAACCGTTGATATCAAAACCATAAGTTACATTGTCAGGATCATACTCAATATCCTCGCGAGAAAAATGCGTCATCAACATAGAATCATCAATTTTAACAGTAAAATAAGGTGCCTGGTTTAAGTCCACAGAACCACCAAACGCATACACATAATAATATTTAACTTTCTCCTCTTTTGATTGATTCCAATATAACAAAACTTCCGAATCTGTATGATTAAACTGCACAACATTTAGTTCCTTAATTGGTGCAGGAGGCTTACCTTTCAAAGCAATAGCAAAATTATATGTTACAGATAACTCTTCAACAACCCCGCCAATAAAATAAGGTAGTTTTTTCTCTTTATTCCAAACACAAATCCCATATGTTCTATCAGGATCAAAACCTCTCACCAAATCAGATGCAGTTTTATCTCTACATTCGCCTTTCTCCCAATAACACTCTAAACCGCAATTAGAATTACAAGCAATATCAGTAGGATTATCAGAACATTTAGGGTTAGGAGGACACGTACCACATCTAGAAAAAGACTTCCTGTCTGTAAAGAATGCGACCGTATAATAGGGAGTACAGCCCAGCTTACAAGGATCCATTGCACAATATCTCTCATTCACATAATTCGAACAATCTTTGGGAAGCGAAGAACATTTTTTACATTCTCCATACTCGCCAGAAACAAAATAAGAAACATGCAGTTCTTCGCCAGCTTTTGTATTCTTCTTCAAACATTCTTTCTCAGAAATTCCATTTTTAGGAACATCTCCCAAAGCAGGAGTACACTTTGAACCAAACCACTCGCAATTGAGACTTCCTCCGCACTTATCATTTGCATAATAACAAGTCTGTCTAGTTCTCAAATCACTACAAGACAAAACATCACACGAACCACAATCGTCATATACTAAATCCAGCGTATAGGTAGGCACCATGCGCCTCGCCAGAACACACATACGCTCACTTTCAGTAAAAACATCACAATAATTAAGATTTGCTTCAAAAGGATCTTCAAAAAATTCAGTCAGCGCCTTTTTCACACAATCAGAATCCGCGTTTGTCGGATCTTCGCATTTTTGAATAACCTTTAGAACATATTCAGATATCTTTTTGTAGTCATCTAAAGAATAATTAACTCTAGTAACGAAAGAAGGCATAAATCTATACTTGCCTAGAAGTTTATTAATATAGCCTGCTTGTGCTTGCGAACCTGCTGAATCACCAAACTCATAACGTTGCTTGCACGCACCATAAACACCACAAATTTTGGATACATATCTATACAGAGAATCCTTTTCAGGATTTGCAGGATCAAAATCCTTATGACCTGGAATTTTTTTTATGCAAGAAAGTAATGGCTGAGCAACACCATTAACAACACAATGCTTTTTTATTCTTCCGCCACCCTGATTATAGGCTGCAATCGCCAACTCAGGGTAACCATCAAATGATATAAGTAAAGATGAAATAAACTGAGCAGAAGCATCAAATGCTTTCTCAGGATTAAAACGATCATCCACCGCCATTGCTTCTTGCAAAGTCATATCTTTAACTTTAGCTACCAAACGATCTGCATACTCTTTATTGCAACCAAAACAGTTTTTTTTATAATCCGGATTTGAATTAAGAAAAGCATGATCTTGGCACTTAGCATAATTTTTATCTTCAAAAACCTTAAGACCATATTGTTTTGCAGTTCCCGGCATGAATTGTACTATTCCAGCAGCACCACAACCTTCGGAAACGGCAACTGCATGAAAATTAGATTCAGTAAATGCAAACCCCTCAATTAATTTAGGAGGAATACTGTGCTTTAATGCGGAAACCGCGATCATATTATCAACCTGCACCTTAGAAATTGGATGAATAACTAAATGACCTGTAACTTTATTAGTAGAAACATCTAGACCAACCGCCAGACTAGAAAATATAAGAATTAGAACAGTTAACAAATATATCATATTCATTAGGTGTTTTTTCTCCATTCTACTTCTTTATCCTCTTCAAAACATATCTTATATCTGAGGGTTTATAACCTTTTTTAACCAGATATTGTAAAATTCGATCATTATCGTACCTATATCGCTTAAGATTCGCAACCTCTTTTCTGATTAAATTAAGCATACCTTCATCCTTAGATGATGTAAAATGAACCACTAAAATAACAAAGATAATTACAAACACAAATATTATAGGAAACAACGCAACATCTAATAACTCAAGTATCTCATCATCAGAACTATCGTCCAAACTATAATCTGAAGGATAATAAGAGTAGTTCTCACCAACCACATCATCACTTACTGTTTTCTCCAAATCAGGCATAACTTTCTCAATTTCATCTCTTCTTTTTTCTTGAAGATCCGCCTCAACAGGTTGCACAACACAGCTACCGTTCATACAACAATAACTACTCGCATCATCAGTATAAATCCACTTACCCGTACAATGTTGAAAAATGTCACAAATCTCCCCACCCAATTCTCTACAAAACGTATTGAAAGTTATATTGATCAAAGGTTCTTCACCCTCCAATAAAGTGCCATTGTAAAAAGTTTCATAATCTGCCTCATACATACATCCAAGAACATCAACGCAACAATAACCACCATCAAATTCCACTTCGAGCCCATCACATACGGAAACCTCATCACAGATCTCGCCATAAACTTCATCATTAGCAATAAAGACCGGACCACAAGGAACGTTCTCTGCAAATACAAATAAAGATAAAACTAAAGAAAACAAACAACCACAAACCAAAATAATGTACCATTTCATATTAATCAAATAAACTCATCCGACAGTCTTCACTGGTAGGATCATCTAAACACACACATTCCGGCTCATAAGGATAGTCATTGCAAAACTCATAAAGACCAATATCGTCGGAGTCATCAAATTCCTCAAATAACGATTTATAAGACACGCCAGAGTTTCTGGTATTCATAGAATCACCTCTTGCCTCTCCCGCGGCAACACATGCAGGTATAACTCTATAAACATATTTCCAAGAATCTCCTTTAACTAGTTTTGCACGCCCAGATTGACTACAATAATACCTAGTATCAATATATTTTGGAAAAGTCCCTTTACAAATAGCGTCTTCCTTATTCATACACCCATAATCTAACGCACGAAATGATGTATTCTTTTTATTTACGGGAGTGCCAACAATATTGATGTGAGATGTACCCCCATAACAAGGCCCGGCCTTACCACTATAACACTTCCCAAAACATCTCTTTTTAACACATTGCTTTCCTTTACAAACAGGATTATCGGCAGGCATCGCTCTACACTTCGCCCTACAAGCATAACAAGCAGATGACTCGGTGCATTTTCCTTTAGCATTTGAATTTGTCCCAGCAACATCATTTGGACCGCTAAACTTCACACCAGGTGCCACATAATAAACAATATCGCCTGGCAACAAATTATTGGTTTTAAACTGAGCATTCTTATAACTTAATGAAGGATGATTCCAAGAATTAAGCTTGATCCAGCGATATTCTGTAGCTAATGAATTAGGATCTCGAGTATACATCTGCGACACAACTTTGCCTCTTCTTTTTTTCTCCTTAAGGCCAAGAGGCCAATTAACTCTCAACCCATATTTTTTTTCAGCTACAAAGAAAACATTCCAAACATATGTACCGCAACACATTCCTCCCCCTTTGGTTTTGGGATCTGTGAAAGAATTGGCCGCAATACCCAAAGTACAACCCGCATAATCGATCCCACAACAAGAGGTTTTACTACAAGATCCAAACGAAGAAATGCCATCATCCAGATTGTGTTTTAATTTAAGATCATCAGGAATCGCATCAAATTGATCATAACCCTCACAATCAGGATCACAAATATCTGGCCAATAATTATCTTTAGCATACCAATCATAATTCCATCCTGCACGAGCAATATCGGCTGCAGCAATCTCAAGCTTCTTTACTTCCTTAATACATTCCTCAAGATAAGCAGGATACAACTCAGCATCACCAACTCCACCGTCGCCAGTACCCAACACAACATCAAAAGGCATATCTGCACTCATCACATCTAATTCAATTGAATCTTTCGCATTACCTTTAATAGATAAAATCTCAGACGTCTCTTGCTGAACTCCAATATAATAATTATTTTGCTGAAAAACCGCTGCAGGATAACTCTCAAGATATTGATTCAGATGTAAATTTACAAAAGGAGTTAACTCAGAATCCAATGCAACCGGAAATGCATGCTCCCCCGCATCATACCACACCGGCAAACCCGAATAAAGGCCTAATGGAGATCCCTCGACATATCCTCCGTTTTCTGCTAAATCAGATAAGGCATTATATGCCGCAAACTCTGCAGCCAGATCAAGATAAAATAAATGTGTATCTGCCCTCACAGCACCAACTTGAGCTCGCAAAGCATCACTACCAATAATATAATCTTCACCCTGTATGGTACTTATCTTTGACGCTTTCATCAACAAAACATAAGCAGTAGACAAAGCTAAGATTGTTAGCACCACTACCGCCAACATAAAATATATTGTTCCTTTCTTATTTCTTAACATCTTTACCAAGCACCTTATCAACATGTTTAGGATGATGACCTTCTTTAAGTAAATAATATCTAACATGATGATGAGGATAACCTAATTTTTTCAAATGATGCGCGCGTTCTCGAACAATGTTTAATTTTCTAGAATCACCATTAAAAAATAAAAATAGAGCTAACAAAATAAAAACTGTCAAGAACAAAAACACAACTGGATAAACTAAAATCTGCCAAACAGTATCAAATCTGGATTTAGAAACATCCGAATCATTTATAGAAACTCTAAAATCAAAATACTCTTTTTCAGAGTCTTCTTCGAGATCAACAGTTTCCTCTTTATCCAGATCATACATAACTGCATCAAACTCATCAGAATAAGTATCAATGCAACTACCATTCAGACAACATAATCCTCCCGAATCATCAGTATAAATCCACTCACCACTACACTCTTGAAACACGGTACAAATCTCACCACCCTCCTCTCTACAAAAAGAATCATATAATTGAATTTCTTCATCAACACCATCATTAATGAACCTAACATTAAGGTAATTATCAAAATCTAATTCAGTCATACATCCAGGGGGGGAGAAACAACAATAATCTTCACCAATCCACGCACCGTCTCCAACACAAACCTCACTATCATCACACAGTTCACCAAACTCATCAGCACCATCAATAATTATAGGACCGCATTGAAGAGTGTCTGCAATAACTTGCAAAGACAAAAGTAATAAAATAACAGAACAGAACAAAAAAAAAGTTGATCTTTTCATTTATGCCAAAGTCACCCCTTTGTTATATACTCTGTCACCCTCAAGATCCGCCAAACCAGCTTTAGTAGCAGAAATACATTCTGGAATGTTCCTTACAGTGTAAATCCAAGTTTCACCCGCTTTAATTGGGGGGGCAGGATTCTCAAAAATCAAAGGATCTTCTCTACCCTTACAATACTCATGCTCCTCGAGAAATTTAGGATAATGCCACTTACCCCACTTACAATAACCGTTTGGATGATTCTTACAAGAAATATCTAAAATATGAAATGAATCGCCTTTAGCTGTTGGCAGACCAACAATATTAATATGAGAAGAACCACCTAAACACATCTTAGTCTTATCGGGAAGTTTTTTATTCTGACATTTTTTATAACAAGAGGCCCTCTTTTTTTTCTGGGCCTTCCTCTGTTTCTC
Source organism: Candidatus Woesearchaeota archaeon (assembly GCA_018646625.1). Taxonomy (GTDB): domain Archaea; phylum Nanobdellota; class Nanobdellia; order Woesearchaeales; family JABGUJ01; genus JABGUJ01. Next base: position 248,480 of record JABGUJ010000001.1, read on the forward strand.
AGTTCCCTCATCTGGAAAACTATTCCAACAATCATCATAACAAGCAATACAAACTTTTTTCTCAGGACATTTTCCTTTTGGATTCATATTCATCCGCTTTTCTGGTTTATAACCATGAAACTTGAAGTATATTAAATCGCCAGGCATTATCTGATCTGGTTTGAAATTTCCAACAGTATAATATGCATCTCTTTGATTCCAGTGATCCATGTTTATCTTCAAAAACTCAGTTTTAACATTTTTTGCAAAAGGATCATATGTTCTCCTGTGTTTACCATCCCTAGATGGAGCATCTGCAGTCCAGTCAACCTTCAGACCATATTTATTAATTGCAACATCGAAAACAGTCCAAACATAAGCACCACAACAACCACCAGGACAAGGAGATCCTGGAATACCAACACAGCAATGAGAATCATCAATTGAACAACAAGTATTAGCAGAAGTAGGATTACAAACATCATTGACAGGGGGAGCTTTCTTACAATCACCTATTTTATTCAAATCCAACGCTGCCTGCTCTAACTTCGCCACCTCTCGTAAACAAGGTTGCAATTCAGGAGGAACTTTACTCCAATCCACTTCTATGTTAACAAGAGGACCTGTACCAAATATAGCATTACCAGGTACGTCAGAACTCATAACCTGTATCTCAACAGGCTCCTTTGCGTTACCTTTAACAGAAACAAAACCACCCTCATCCTGTTCAACACCCATATTGTAATTATCTAACTTAAATTCCATTGCCGGATAATTTTTCAAATATTTATCTAAATGTAAATTCATAAAAGGCCCTAACTCGGCATCAACCGCAGTTGGAAAACCGGTTTCTCCTTTGTAATACCAAAGAGGTAAACCATTTACAAAACCCAACGGAGCAGAAGTAATAAATCCCCCATTTTTTGCCAGATCAGATAAAGCATTATGTGCAGCAAACTTAGCAGCCAGATCAAGATAAAACAAATGAGAATCTGCTTTAACGGCGCCAGTCTGTATTCTCAATGCATCACTTCCAATCACATAATCTTGACCTTGAATATCATATATCTGAATAGAATTTTTCAATAAAACATAAGCAGTCGACAGAGCTAAGATTGTTAACACTACTACCGCCAACATAAAATATATTGTTCCCTTCTTACCCCTAATCATTTGTTCAAACGAGATAACGCACCGTCTATATACCTATTTTTGAATCCTTCTTTACGCAGATAATCTTTAATCTGCGAATCAGTATACTTGTACTTTCTAAGATACTCGGCTCTTTGAGTAACAATAACTAATTCATGAGTATCTAAATGAACATATTCGTAGATTAATACCGCAATAAAAATACAAACTACAAAAGTCATCAAAAATATTTTCCAATCTACTTCTGGTTCAGAATCTCGCAAATAAACGGGATCAATACCAAGATCATATTCTATATCTAATGGATCAACATTTTGAACAAACTTCTCTTCAACAAAACAATCCTCATCACCATATTTACAGTTAGGATCGCACACGCCATCTTTAGCTAAATCACAAAAACCATCATCTGTGCCTGATTTACAGTCCTCGCAAACAAGATAAGTCTCGGCATTCTCACACATAAGATCAAAACAACCCTCACAAACTCCGTTATGATTACAGAAAGAAAGATCATGTTCAAACTGCGGATTGGTATCTTTAAAAACTCTCATCTTAACAGAATCTTGAGGTAATCTATCAAAACGAAAAAAGGTTTTTGTCTTACTCATTGGAACAGAATATAGCTCGGTGTTGTTATTATCAAAAAAAGACAAAGTCAAGTTATCCGAGGATTCCATATCCTCTAAAAGAAAACTAAGATAATCCTCAGTATCTGGGACGACATAAACTTCCTCCAACACCAAGCCAAACTCATCATTAAAAAAGAATACAGAGTAAAGCTCTCCCGAGAAAGCAAAAGCTGATGAAATCAAAAGCAAAAACAAAATCACCCATAATAATACTCTTTTCATCAAACCACCACATACTCCGAAACCGCAGTACCAATATAATTTGGAGATAAAACGGTCCTTATTCCCTGCACACGACAACCAACACCTGGATCATGCACTAGAATATACCCTTCTGTACTCACTCCAGTAACAATCATAAAATGACCTGGAGTACGCTTACTAGAATACCGCTCTAACGGAAAAGTCTTCCCCTCTTCCCTTATCAGAACTATAACAGACCTACCGTCTGCAAACGAACTTACAATATCTGCATGAGAAATAACCGAACTTACCTTTGAATCAGCGATTCCAAAACTATTTGCAACATTTTTTATTCTACTGGACGATCCTCCTCCCCGCCCACTACCATCAATAGTATAAACTCTTTGATCATTAGATCCACAAAACAACTGTTCAGATAAAGAAACACTATCCTTCTCAAAATTAGACAATGCCATCCTCATGGCCGCAACAGCACACGCAGATTTACAATAACTCTCACCTACAGAAGAACCAGAAGGCCTTTCAGGATTTGGAACTTGATCGTGCCAACAGTCATCTCCGGCCGGACCCATATCAGCCGCACAACATTGCCTAACCACGCCAATCTTCTCATTATACTTTGTCCCAATAGGACATTTAGCTTGACAGCACCGTGTACCAGAATTCACACACACATCATACTCACCAGGATATATGGTTGCTAAATATTGCTTATTCTCGCGACAATAACTACACATAACAGTATCGGGAACATCTTTGATACTCGCAGCTAAATTCAGACTTTCCAAATCAATGGTAATCCCCCCACTCGAATCTATGCCTCCCGCGCCAGTTGACTGGGGCTTGTCCTTAAAATCAATCCAAGAAAAACGAAAAGTCACATGAACGGGCGTAGTAGGATCCATCTGAGGAAGATAATACTCATAATCAAAACTTTTTCTTGGAAGATTTGTAATTATAGCACGAAAATGAGCAGGAGATATTGTTTTTCCACTAGCAATATTTTCCTCATTCTTATACTCCAAGACTTCTCGATCATCAATAGCGATTGTAAAAGTAGCCAAAGCATGACGACGATCCGGAGACAATCCAAAGAAATTATTGGCAAGATACTCATACTCCTTTACTACATCACCATCGACTCTTAACTTAACATCAGCCATTGCTTCAGCAACAGTTATGTAGCCTTTTTGCGTTGTGAAAATGGGAGACTTAAGAAATGAAGCAGTAGACATGTAGGAATAAGAATCAACAAAAGACTGTGATGCTGCGTTACTCGGATCATCTGGACCACTATATTTGAATATTAACATAAACACAACGATAACCATCACAAATAAGATAACGGCAAATATATCTAATGCGGCTGCAGAAATCGCACCGGCCCTACCTAACCTATTCATTAGGCAACACCACCGTTATATTTAATTTGGCAGGAATATCTACACCCTGTTCTCTATAAATCACATTAAAAAATCGTTCAATCTTTGCAGCACCACCCTCTTTCTTAGCACCCGTATCGGCTCTAAAAGCCCAACGATCATACCACACAGGATTATACATCAAAGTTTTAACAGCACCAGGAGCATATGGTTTCTTCATTGGCGCAATAACAAACTTTGCAGCAATATATTTATTCTCGTCACCATAATTCATCCCTCTATTAAGATGAGAAACACTAAATCTATTAGCATCTATCACTCCAGTCACAACTCGATTAAGAGTAGAATCATAATAACACAAACCACCTGGCGATTGCAAAACTCGATTAATGAAAAGAGTTGCTTCCAGCTCTTGCGTTTTAACATCTTTAATCGCATAAACTTTTATTAAAAGGACAATAGATGTAACTACGAGTATAAGGTAGATAATTCTCAATATCCACATCATGTAGACAAACGTTTGACCTTTTTTACCTAGCATTTAGTCTCACTTACCTTTACAACAAATATTATCTCCAACACACATTATTTTACTCTTAAGTTGATCTTGTAAATCATCAGAACATTCTGTTTCAACACGACAAAAGAAGTTATCAGATTCAGAACCATCGTTGCCGTTGTTTTCAGATTCACAAAGAGTGACCTTTTGCAAACAGCAGAAAGAATTCTCATCTGCGCATTTAAAATTGGGATCTAATCCACCAAATGCATCACATCCTAACAACGGAGGTGTAGGTGCAACACCTCGACCTAAAGACAAAGATTTACACCTTTCAACTTCACAAACAGGTTTAGGCAATTCTGCAGTTCCCTCTGTAAAGAACTTTTCTATGCCCCCATAAATCGCTGGAGCTAACTTATTTACATTAATAGTAATACTATTAGTCTCATCATAATAAACAACAATCGCAACACTCACTGCCTCGGCCCTATCCCAAATAGAAATTAATTTATCTGACGTCTCTTGAGTTGCAAAACCTAAAGGAGGCTTTGCATGTATAGGATGTACCTTAAAATCAAAACCAACATCGAGAAAGTTTACAGATTCTTCCAGTAAATTATTAGATAGAGATTTTGCAAGCCTGCTAGCCATCAATGTAATTTTAGGAGTTTTACCAGAATGATAAATCTCAATTCTGGGATCGGCACTTGTCTCAACAAAGGATAATCCAATATAAGGAGCATTAATACTTATTTGCTGAGCACAATCTTTTGAACAATCATAAAAAAAGATGTTGCTTGTTGCACTCTTGGACTGAAACTGTGAATATAAATCTAAGAAAAGCAAATACTCCTTACTGATCTGCACATTTGGCGAAGTACTTTTCAAAAATAAAGGAGTTAACATCATATTATACATCGCAAGCAACGAGATCTCGGGATCTTGCTCATCAGTGGGTGTTAGATAAGGAACATACTGTATCGATTTCTGAATTTCCATTAAAGGTGCCAGCACCCCAACAGTAACTTGATTGCCTTGTTTAGAAAAAGAAATTGGTTGTTTAAAATCCCTATCAACTAAAGACAATGGATTAATAGAAAGGTCGTGAGGATATCTATAAACATACTTATAATCATCTAAATCCTTGTACATCATAACTTTAGGAGAGAAAATACTAAGCGTTAATGGAATTTCTTTTCCGGCAGGAGAATAATAAAAATCAATATCGCCAGGCAATCCTTCTACCGCTTCTAAAGTATAAGCCAAATCCCTTGCAAAAAATCTTTTATGATAAGCTAAATCACTTGACTCATAAACAACATAATTAAAAATAGCCGAACCTACCGCAACAACAAGAAAAAGCTCCATAATTACTAACCATAATTCATCAGTAACTCCAGCTTTCTTACTAGAGAAAATCATCAGTCTACCCCTTTTTCCCATAGTCTATTTATAAACAAGTCCATTTATAAATCTTTTCTGTGAAAAGCAGTCTAAGAAGCCGCAGGCGCCAATCCTTCACAACCTAACAAATCATAAAGCTTTTTTGTATCCTCAAAATGATCAGGATCTAAAGCTAATTTCTGAAGATAACTACAACCATTATTGTACCAACTTAAATCAGAATAAGAAACAAGTCCTGGCTTAAGAAGAAAATTAATAAAAGCTAGCTGCTGCAGAGCATAACTCTTGTAATCAGATGCTCCATAAGGCACCTCTAAAAGAAAATCATTCAATTCGGATATTGATTTATCAACAATTTCGAGAGATGGTAAATTTCCTGGAGTCTTGGGACCCCACTGAAGCAACTCAAAATAAAGAAAAGTTCTAGCATACTTTTGCCACCCAATAATATAATTAGGATCACCCGAAGGAGGAATCAGCATTTTGTTTAGACTATCTAAAGTTGTTCCCTGACTAAATGAGTGTATCTCATCTACGGAAGGAATGTACAAATTAGAATAAACCAAGCCAACATCTCCAACTAATTTGACGCATTCTGGCACTGGCTCATTATTATTTCGAGGAACAGAATGTCTCATAGCATGGATCATAATCTCATAGTTAATGGGATTATTAGTTTCAGGATCAACAAACCCTACGGAACTCTGGACAAGTTTTGCATACTCATTACACCTAATCTTTGGCCATTCATATGCAATGGCACCTTGAGATAACACCAGAAGTTGTACTTTCTTAAAGCTTAACAGTACAGAAAGCTCATCTAACCCCAGTTTTTGTGCTTTATCAATTCCTTTCGTAATAGGTGCCAAGAAACCAGTTGCATCTTCAGATACAAAATAAGAGCTATATATGCCGGTAATATTTCCATAAATAGATCTCTTATATTTTAATTTCATCGCATCACTACCAAATGCGTCATCTATTAATTTAACAAAGACAGGATCACTAAGTAGTTTAAAATACTCATCAACCGCCTTTTCGCGATCATTTAACAGTTTATAGTGTGCTCTTGCAATTGCTTCTTGTGCACGAAGTGCATCTCTATCATACAAGATATCGCCTTTGAATTTCTCAGGATTATCAATAAACTCCCTTAATTTTTCGATCGCATCTAAACGCTCCTGAGTAGTATAACTTATTTGATTTAGAACATCCTTATACTTAAGAACAGGATTATCAAAAGCAACTTGCAACACAATCTCTGCACGTCTCAACCAATACCAAGGATACATCTGGTCTTCTAAAATGGAAGTCTTCCCCTGAGCCTTCTGCTCCTCATAAGTTTCAAGATATAAGTTAACTATATTCAATATTCTATCCAACAATTCTTTCTTTTTAGACTCTAAAACTGCCCCAGCCAACTCAGCTTTTAACTCGACGAATTTACCATTAAGTGACTCTAAGTTAGGATTATCGATTTCTTTTATTCTCTTTTGTATGTGAGGTAATCCCGCCCTTTCAATTAAAACAAGAGTATTACCATCAGGATGTCTGTAAGTTTCCACGTAAAGATCTCTGGCCTCAAAATTATTACCATTAATGAAAAGACGCTCATAATAGTTGTCCGGCAACTGATCAATTTCAACATCTGTAACATAGCCCAACATAATCTTTTCATCTCCCGCAAGAACCTCTGAAGCACTCTTTGAAAAAGACCTCACAAATGTTTTTTCACCAAGTTTATGGCATTCATAAACATCTTGATCGAGTTTCTTTTTATCATACTTAACAGCCTTTATACCAGGATTAGCCCATTTAATTAAACAAACACAGGCCTGCCCTCCAATACAAGAAGTAGGTCGAGGCATATGGAGAAATCCTGTCGTATCATAAGCGGAGCCAATTTCAATCTTGACAAAAGAAATAGAAATTTCATCATCGAAAGGATCAAAACCAACCAAAGCCATTCCTTTACCAACAAAAAAAGGAATCTCGGTGTATTCAAAGCCACCTTCATTTTTTGAATATAGGTTTTCAATAGTTCCTGTAAGACGCTGATAAGAATTAACAGTTCCTTGATCAACATCACTTGACGAGAACAAACTACCAAACAAGTTATAACCAACATAAATAGCCAAGCCTAGAATGAACCCGAAAATCATCAAGTAAGCTAATTCGGTCCAGAGCTTACTAACACCTCTTTTTTTTGAAAAAAACACTTTGAAAATAAGTTATGCACAAGGCGTATCTTGCACACCATCCTTTAATTTACCAACACAGCAATAAGCTGATCCGCCCTCTATTTTATTACAACTACCCATACATTGACCCTTCGTATCACAAACAGACTTGGACACACAGTGACCCACACAAGTAAATTTGCTACCAAAACTTTTATCCGCTCTTTCACTTGCATTAAAAAAGAAGAAAGCAATTATACCTAATGCTAGTAAACCTATTATAATCATCACCACGTAACTTGTTTCTACAGCACCTTTCTTAAACATCATAAAACACCTCTTAACTACATGGGGATGGAATTCCAACCACTTTACCTGTACAACAATAAATTATCTTACCACTTGTCGTAGACGCCTTTCCTACAAACAAAGATTTGAATGAACCCCAAAGTCCGGATGATTCTTCAGGAGAAGGAAGCTGAATAGCATTACAGGTCCCCATACAATTAGCACAGTCAGAAATACACGAACCAGGACAATCTACTTTCGCACCTAGCTTGGCATTTGAGCCAGCACCCATATTAAATATAAAATAACCAACCAAAGCCAGCACCAACAAAGCAAGAATTACCATGACAACATAGTTCACTTCCATTGCTGCTTTCTTTGAATTCATAATAAAACACCTCTTAACTACTATGCCGACTTAGATTTACACTCTATTGGTTTCGCTTCACTGGCTGTTTTATCTATTATACCAACACAACAATATGTATTATCGGCCGCATTTTTTGGAGAAGTACATGCTCCTTGACACTGATCACAATCAGAAACACAGAACCCCGTACAGGTCAATTTGTTACCTATCCTATCATTCGCATCTCCGCCCATTTTAAACACAAAATACAAAATAACTGCTAAAACTAATAAAGCAATAATTATCATAATAATATAATTGATCTCAAGCGCTCCTTTTTTAAATTTCATAAAATCATACCTCTACGACGCACTAGTCTCAAAAAACTGACACTGCATCGTTAACAACGTATTTGACTTATTCTCCTGGAAACAAAAACAACCCTCCCGCCTACATTGGGCTCTACAGTTAGCAAGATCATTACCTTCATGCTCAATACAGCCTTGCCTAAGCGCACCATCCTCAAGTTTATCTATTTTATCGGGAGCCTTTTCAAATAAGTAAGAATAAATAAACCAAATCATTAAACCTAAGAACAAAAGACCTATGAGCCAACGAATAACCTGATCTCTGGTAACTGTTCCCTTCTTGCCTCTCATTTTTATTTATTACAACAAACAGTTGCAGTGCCTCCGCTTTTTGAACAAGTAAACTGTCCGGATTTAGGATTGCCGCCAATACATAAAGTCGATGCAGCAACACAAACATTATTTGTACCTGGCAACTCACATTCGTTAGTAAAAGATTTTTCAGTTGCGTCTGCACCTTCTCTCCAAGTAGTGAACTTACCAGCAAAGATTGCAACTATAACAACCAAAACAATTAGTCCAATAACCGCAACTATAATCATGTTTAAACTTAATTCAGCATCTTTATTCATTCTTAATCACCTAGTCAGCGGAATCATCATCTGCATTATCGTCAACGGAGTCAGCTTTTTCGCCGCCACCAAAACCCATAGGCCTACAACAAATTTCACCTTCGGTAGGACAACTTGCGCCCCAGACAGCAATTGGCTTATCGACCGGACATGCTAAGCCTTCGTCACAGTCCCCGCCTTTATTCTCACAATTAGATACACTATCACCAAAAGTATTCGCCTTACCAGCAAAAATCGCCACTATAACAACTAGAACAATCAAAGCAATTATTGCCATGATCATAAGATTAACACTGATATTGGCTTTCTTTAACATTTTTAAAAAAAGAAAAAAACTAATTTTCTTATACGCTCACACAGCACTTAAGGCCTTCGTCATCACAAACATGAGTTGTTGTTTTCTGGTAATTTCCAGAACATGCTTCTTCAGGCAGACACTGTCCATTGTTTGCGTTACAACTATCTACGTTCTTTCTAGTAGCACTCATCTTTCCAACGAATATAACAGATATAATCACTAGAACTAGAAGAGCAATTGCAGCCACAACAATAAGATTAAGGCCCATTTCACCTTTTTTCATCATCAAATCACCTCTAAACAAACTTTAGTTAAACTCATAAAACCCTATATTAGTATATAAAACTTGTGATTAATAATAGTTCGAAGAATCGCAACTAAGATAGCCTCTATCTCCCGGAAGAGAATTCTCTTGATAGGACATGCACTTACCGGTGCTCCATTTCCACTGACATCTCCAAGTACCATAACCAAATGCAGATCTGCCAGTTCTCCAATCACACAGTTGATGATTAACCTTCAATAACGCAGGATTTATGTGGTGACATTGTACTTGGTTTAAAGCAGCACAGACTTCACCCTCGTGCTTCTTATCAGGATCATGAGTATTAACACCAATATCTTGATTATTGTGACACTCACCAGAGTTAAGAGAGAAAAAACAAGATTTGCTAATATATGCAGAAGATTTAGGTGCAGAAGGCGGAACTTGCGCACCTGGTTTTCTTTCAAAATGAACTTTAAGCTCATATCTAGAATAAAGAAAACAAGTATCAGGAACACACATTCTAAACTCATTGTCATCATCCATAGAAGCAACTTCATAGCCAGTAAAAAAGTCCATAACTGATTCAAACCCAGATCTGCCCATTGATTCACTTATATCATAATCACTACACCCTTTGATGGTCCTACAATAATCAATGGTTTCAAAAGTTCTTCTGAGACTGGTGGGAGGCATCTCTCCTTTATTGTTAAGCAAAGATACGGCATCATCTTTCAACTTAGCCATCTCAGTCCAGCCCGCCACGCCTATAGGTTCTGTAAGATCATTACGATTTTTTAGAAAAATATCAACATGTCTAACAGCGGCAAAAGCAGCCAACCTCGGATGACACCCATCATTTGCCGCCTTTGATCTACATTTAGCATAAAGACTTTTAAAGTTCTGGGCAGCTTTAGTAAGACTGGCCTTATCATCTTTACGCATTAATTCAATTGCAGGAATATATTCAGTCTTTAACAACATAGCAGTCTCCTTAAACATCAGAGATTCCTTACGTTCTTCACCAGACAATAAATTAGAAGCTGAAAACTCACCCATCGTCTTAATATGGGCATCTACTTTCTCCAGAGCCTTCGTACAATCAGTTGCATCACAAGGCATATATGCCAAATCAAAAGAGAATTCTAAACGCGCTTCATCAAATACACTAAACTCTTCTTCTTCAAAACTTCCAAAGATACCATCTGCAATTTTCGAAATTCCAAGAATATCTCCACCCAACCACCAAATTAAAGCAACTACGAACAGAATTATAATGATTGCTTTTATGAGTGTCTTCGAAATCATCTAATAAACCTCAAATAAATGAAGGAAGCGACCAACCTTTTGTAGCAAAATGATATATTAAAAACAAAACAATCAGCAACATCACACAGTAAAATATTATTTGAACTGTAGTGCTAATTTGCGCGCCCTTACATTTAAACATAGAATAAAGTAAACAAACACAGTATATAAACATTACTCCTTAGATTGCTTTCCTCTAAGCTCATTACAATTTAATTTATACAGTTCATCATAAGGCAATAAAACAACCTTAGAACTCCAAGTACTATCTGATTCACTATCCGATGCAATTGAAGCGCCAGTAATCACACCAGCTGCAACTATAACTGAGCCTGCAAGCAATCCAATCGGCGCCCCAACTGTCACTAAAATGCCAGCACCAATCAAACCCGCGGCACCGCCAGCAACCGAACCCAGACCAATCTTCTCAAACATGCTCCAATCTTGATTTTTCATAAAAGTAAAAACAACAGCATACGGTTCATTAGTTGTAAGATCATCCTCAACCGTCCCTATGTTATCAATCACATCAGGACCAGCAACATGACCAGTTAAAAACTCAAAATATGATTTTTTTCTATCACCTGGAGAAGGAGTCTTAGCTAAATAAGAAACAAAATCTGGAGCCACATGACCTGCTTCAGGAAATTCAAAAACAGAACAAACATAACAAAATTTAGTTACACCAGATCTATCTGCAGAGAAAACATCCAACTCACCTTTCCAAAAGCTATCATAACAATAATACATACCATCAGCAAGAGTTTTTTTAATATAATTCCCATACTGCTCTTCATCCCGACCACTTGGACCAGGAACAGTAATATATTGCGTTTCACAGTTTAAATGATCTATAAATTCTTCATTCTGAATATTAGTAGAGGCATGTATCAAAACACTTTGCTTGCATTGTTGAGACGGAACTACAACATCCCTTACATGCACCGCCGTAGAACGAAACAAAACAACAAATAATAATGTAATAACCATCATAATAATGAGTGTCAAAATAAAGAACTTAAACACATTACCTGAACGATTACTAAACATTTTAATTCATAATCCTCTTACAACCGGAGCTAACTAAATCATTTGATTGATAAATAAACATAGAAGGTCTTTTCTTCCCTTGAGTTTTACTAAACTCCGCATTAGACTCTAAACCCATTGCACTATTTATCGCACTGGCCGCCTTCCATAAATTTGCAGGACTAATATATCTATAAACAATATAAAATGGTTTTGCTACATCAATGGTTGTAGTACTATAAAACAATTCTGCAACATTATGTCCACTTCTAGAAAAATATTGACCATAAGTATAATCCGTCTTTCCATATGGTTGAGAATTCAAGAAGTTAACCATCATATCTAAAGTAATCACACTAGATCCAGTCTCTGCCTTATAATCCAAAATAACATCGTCATCATAAGTCACATGAGAACAGAACACACAACTGGTGGCCATGTCACTAGCAATCTCTGACCAAATAGGACCCGAAAATGGATTAACACCTTCGCCCATCTTAAACCAACATCGCCTAAATTGATCGGCAACAGATCCCATCACAATACGTGCGGTTATATCGCCATCAGAATTCTCAATCATTTTTTTATTGATCTCCATCTCCTCCATAGGACAATCAATATTAACATTCGCAATACCTAAAGAAACATCTTTAATCGCACTAACTGCAAGAACATTAACTCTACAACGTTGTAAATCAGTCAACCCCTGCAACCACATATAAACAGTATAACCCATTCCAATAAGAACTAGCATCAAAGCCACAATAGCTATTAGCTTAAAGAGTATTTGTGCATCTGCTTTTTTATAATACATTATCCTAAACCTTTATACAAAACTACGCCTATCACTATAGCCATAACAATAATCATAACCAAAATCGTTAAAATAGAATTGCTTAATATGGCGGGACCCCAGTCCATCGAGCCTTCTCCCTTTTTACCTAACTGCAAATCCATAGTTCTACCTTAACACTTCCCGGATTTAAAGGTATCGGAAAGATTTTTGAATCACGTTCTTTACATAAATGCATTTTGTTCGCGTGCTGTATTCCATGCAAAGGAACGTTAGGATCATGAACATACATATTCAACAAATATGCTCGAGAACCCCACTCTGCTCTTTTAATTGAATTATCTAGCAAAGCTTTAACAGTGCGATTAACAAAATCACAAGATGAAGATAAATCAGTACACCGTATCGGATTACCTTTTGGCTTCGCACAATTTGCAATCAAATCCGACATATCAACATTCTTAGTACATTCTTCTGCAGACATCTTCAACATTGAATTTACAAAATTAGAAGCAATATTAGATTGAGTAAATGTTTGTTTAATCGAAGTTGGTTGTTTCATCACAACAAACCTAACTATGAATATTAATCCAACCATCAGAAGTATAACTATCACCGCCAGACCAATCATTTCTGTTTGTCCTAATTTTCCTCTTCTCATTTTACACAGATTGTCTATATGTAGTTATGTGCAACTTTGCAAATTTGTAAGTATCAGTTACAGGATCTTTAATCGAAACCGGCACCGTTGTTGATGATGCACTATATGCTGCAGAACTTGTTTCATTTAATCCTGTTAAATTATATAATACTATTTTTGTTGGTTTATCGAAAGTAACTAAGTCATCATCAGTTATCGGATCAACCAGATCATATCTTGAATCATCAGAATGACGACCATTAACATATAAATCCCAATATGTTAATCCATCTCCATCAGGATCATCGTAACCATATATTTGTTCGTAGCACTTATTTCCTACACATTCCCATTCGTCTAACATGCCATCATCATCCTGATCCGGCCATTCAGGTCTAATAAAATCTGGATTACATAACCACTTAGAATTATTTAGAGGAAGCGCAATTTCACAATCGCCAGGCACACCGTTAGAATTATTATCAGAATATTTATCTTCCAACCCGACAGTCTCACCCATTAAATTTGATTGAGGACATAACTCACCATCGTCATTAAAATATGCCAAATCCAATTCAGATGGATTCGTTGAATTAAATACTCTTTCAGGGATTGAACCTCCTTGACAACTAGGATGAAAATCCTTGCTCGATACAGATATTGCTTCAAGTTTTTGACCATTTACATTCTCAAACTTAGTAGGTAAACCATCATGATCCGCATCATCCCAAAAAAATGGATAAATAATCTCAACTTCTATCTTACTTAAACGCAACAATGGATAGTATTCCATCAATCGATCATATTGATCCTCTAAAGTACCAGGAATTGAATAGTCGCTAGTATGTCCTTGCAAATATTTACTAAAAGCAATCATCTTCCTCTCATCAAAACAATTATCCTCAACTTCATTCAATCTACTACATTGAATCTCAGGCAAGTTAGAAACAATCTGTACAACTTCAACCGCCTGCAACTCTTGCAACTCAACTGTTTTCTGAGATATAGAAGAAGATTGTATCTTAAACCAAAATGAAACACCCAACGCAACTAAAACTATGAAAATAAACAATATCCCAATGGTCTCCGCCATTTGTACTTGTGCTTTTCTCATTTTAGTATATTGGCGCGCACGAATAACGCCGAGCCTCTTTATTATATTCGTCTAATAATCCCGCAGTTGTTTTAATCGTTGCAGGATTTGAAACGCCAGATAAAGACATTAAAGCATCGGCTGCTTTTTTATGCACTTGCCTACATTGATTATAATAACTATTAGATATGTTCTGAGAGCGCATCATCAGAATCGAAGACATCCTATTCAAATTAGAATACATCTTTTCTAAGGTACAATAAAACTTTTCAAGATCTCTTGAAATTATTGCACCATACAAAGAAACATCATCGAAAGAATTAACATAATCCACAATTTGTGGGCCGGCACCCTGATCTAACAACGCAGAATCTTGATGCCAATCTGTGCTATTAAGACTATGAAATTTAACCTTAGCGCCAGAATCCATGAAATTACCTACGGGCTCAATCTCAACCAACGACATATCAGAATTATCCATATTAAAGTACTCTTGAGAAATTTGATAAACTAGATAGTTATGCATATGAGAATCCATATTGATAAATTGTATTTTTTCATTACCATAATCTGAAAGGAATGCAAAGTCAGAAACGTCGTTACCCATCACAGGATAAGCCTGATAATTTAACTCAGGAGGAAATGATCTATTAAAATCCTTAAAGAAGGCATTCTCATGGGAACCAAGCAAAGGATCATAAAAAACAATATATCTTATTTGAGGAGAAGTAATGTACAATAAATTCATAACTCTAAACGGCACAGACCAATCCAAAGTCCAAGTGATCATTTTATGATCATCAATCTCATCAGGTGTAAACAACACCTTATTAGAAAACGCCCTCCGCGCTTTATCATTAACAACAAACTCATCACAAGTAAATTCCAAATGCATTCTAGGAACATCATAAACCGTAACAGTACCTATACTAACTCCAGCACCAGTAAAATAAGTCGACAACTGACTCAATAATTCAGCAGATACTGCCCCTTCAGAAGATTTCTTTTGCACGGAAACCAATCCAATAAAAAAGAACAATATAATTCCACCGACAATTAACAAAAAGATCCAATTAAACTGAATTGTTATCTGGCCTTCTTTGCTCATTTTATTAAGGAAGAACTACTGCAACTCTATTACCTAGCCCTTTAAGAGTAATTTCAACTTGACTACCCGTTCTATTAACACAACCAAATTTGGAGTTCGGACTGCTTAATTTCTGAACACTCAGTGCCCCAACATTCAACTTGGCTTCAGTAACATCATTACTTCTCATAAAAACTCTTTCATCTATTCCGCCCTGTTGAGCTTGCTGAATTATTGGATAATTCGTCGAAGCACAAGCCGGACCAGCTTTACAGGCAGTATCTAAAAAACAGACCTCATCATACTTCTCAGGAATCACATAATTAAAAACTCTCTGACTACCATAATCTGTTTTAATGGTATCAATATTAGACTTTAATTTTTGTTGAAACTCAAAGTAAACTACTTCCTCCCCTCGTTTCATAAAACTATTAACAGATTTATATCCATAAAAGAGAATCAATATTATTACAAAAAGAGATATAGCATAAATAAAAACTCTACTTGCTTGTGCTTTTCTTATTTTTCTCACCTTTTTTACCAGACGATTTATTCTTTAATAAATCTTTCTTAGATCCAGATATTAAATCATCTAAATCATCAAGAGAACTCTTCTTTTTCTCAACCTTCATAACTTTCTTTTTACTATCAAATTCATCCAAAGCAGCAAAAATATCTTTTTCCACTGCCTTCTTAACTACTTTCTTCGTAACTTTTGGCAACACATTTTTACTTTCTTTTTTCCCTGTAGTTTTAACAGGTTTAGATGGAACTTTCTTTACCGGCTTAATTATTTTTTTCTTAACAGGCGCCTTAGCAGAAAATTTCTTCTTAATCGCTTCATTTTTCTTAATTCGCGCAACCCTTACCTTTCTCTTCTGCACTCCTTTCTTCAAAACTGAAGACAACTTATCGAACTCATCCTCTTTCTTATCTTTAGAACTAGACAAAACATCTAAGAAACTACTAGATGTCTTTCCCTTACCCAAATCACTCAAGTTCAAGAAACCGTCATCTTCCTTCTTCTTCTCTTCTCTAAACGCAATATTCTTTTTCTTCGACGCACCTTCTTTCTTAAAAGGCAACTCAGGATTTTTAGGCAATTCATTCAAATTAATATAACTACCATCATCAATATTATCTAAAGGAGTAATAACCCCTCTTCGATCATCTGGCTCCCCATCTTTATACTTAAACTTCTCTTTAGGCGGTAGAGTTGAAGGACCAAATCTATCAAATACCTTAACTCGCCTCTTCATTCTTTCATCAGTTCTCTTCTTGAACAACTCTCTTTCTTTCTGAAGACGCTTACGCATCATCATCAATTGCTCCGGAGAGATTCTTGGTCTGTGATGCATAGAACGAGGTAAAGCTATTGCCTTCCGTCTAACAATTGGATTCGCGGCTCTTCTCGCCGCTTCCTGCTGAGCTCTTTCTCTCTCTCGTTCTCGTCTAAAGTATTCATCTCTTTGTTGAAAAATCAACTGATACTTGTAAACCAAATATCCACCAGAAGCTAATAACAAAAGTATAGCGAACAAGAAAACAAACCAAGGCCAAAGCGGTGAAGCATCCTCACCATCACAATCTTGATCTATATCGTCGCCCCTAATTTCAGAGGCGCCAGGATGGATCGACGAATCATCGTCATTACAGTCGGGACCACCATATTTAGCGCCCTCAAATCCATCACCATCTTTATCTTTAACTTCTAACACAACTTTATCATTAGCATTAGTACCACAATTATACTCTTGCGCATTTGTTTGTCCGTCTTCATCAGGATCTTCATAAGAATCATCGACAGACAAATCTAACTTATATTTTCTCTCAAAAGCATCATCTATTCCATCAGAATCAGTATCGGCAGGAGAATCAAATGCGTCGTTTGCCCTTGTATGTGAAAAATTAACTTCGCCACCATCAGTAAAACCATCACCATCAGTATCTGCATTCTGCGGATCCAAATTATAGTTATACTCATCAAAGTTACTTAAACAATCATTATCATAGTCTAAGTTAGCATCATCTGGATCTGATGGATCCAACCCATGCTCTATTTCCCAATTGTCATCAATTAAGTCCCCGTCAACATCAGGAGGCATCGACTCAGCATCTAATGGATCAGTACCGGAAGTTACCTCACCACCATCATAGAAACCATCGCCATCAGTATCAGGATTATTAGGATCTGTACCTAATCTACACTCATCAACATTCAATAAACCATCTCTATCATTATCCAACATTGCATCAGAAGGATCGTAAGGATCAAGACCATTAGCCTCCTCACAAGTATCGGTCATTCCATCATCATCGCTGTCAGCTTCTTCGGACTCTTCACAAATACCATCTACACAATTATTAGAATCACAATCAGCATTCTCTCCACATGCCTGTCCAACATCACACTTCTTAGGACACACTCCACCACAGTCAACATCGCTCTCATCGCCATTCAACAAACCATCAAAGCAAATATCACCAGACGCAGGCATACATCTAAAGCCAATACAATTTCCAGATTCGCAATCAGAGTTTACTTCGCAGGCAGCACCATCAGGACACGCAGGACACACCGACCCACCGCAATCAGGATAAAACTTCGGATCTGTCTCGCCAGGATCCCATACGCCATTAGTACAAGTATCAACAGGAACAGTATAATTAAACTCAGGACCCGAAGATATTTTCTTTCTAGCAATAACACCATCACTGCTTCCAACACCACTTTCCAAACCAGCATTGTTGATCGCCTTAACTGCAACAAAATATGTTTTGTTCTCTTCTAAATCAATTTTAGCACTCACATCAGTAGAAGTCGTTTTAGTCCAATCAAGTATATTAACAAAATCAGTACCATTCCCTTCAGTACCTATTCTATACATATAGTGACTTATTCCTGAATGTTCATCTTCAGATCCACTTATTGTAAATTCAATTCTAGATAAAGTAGTTTCATTACCATCATCCACCGTAGGAGCGGAAGGTGGAGACATATCAACAACAAAAGTCATCGATTTCTCAATCTTTGGTGGTGGTGTACTAAATTCGCACAACGCTTCCACCGTATGCTCACCCTCACTCAAACCAGAAAGAGGTGCTACATGATCAACATCACCTGTTTGAGTAAAACTCAACTTACCGCCATCATCCAACTCATAACTACAACTTGCAGCTTTATTAGATTTTAACTTCAACTCAGCAGTAGAAATGCCAATATAAGCAGCAGGCGATAAAAACTCAAAATCGTTCTCCTCACTTGAATCCACTGTTATCGCCAATGAAGAAACAGCAGAAAAATCTTCTGCCCTATTCTGACAAACCACATAATAAGTATGAGTTTGATCGTCAGGAAGCTCACTGAAATTAATTGTATTAACTACATTAAATTCTTCTTCTTGAAAACCATCAAACCAACCAGAATTATGAGTGGTTCCAACCCTATCTTCCATAGTAATAAACAACAGCTCAGGATTAGCGGTCTCGGCAATATTATTAGTATAAACACATCGAGTTTTATCATCCGTCACAACCATCATAGTGGTTTCTCTTGTTATACTTACAACGGGATTAGGATCTGCAGTTAAAGATGCAATAGAAGGAGGAGTAGGATCATATTGAAACTCAACTTTAACACCAACAGGATTAATAAAACCCGTCAACTCTTGACATTTGACGTAAATATATTCAGAAACAGCTTCCACTAAAGGAAACAAATCAATCTCATCCTCGTTTAAGAGGAATTGACGATAATTATCATCAAAACGTCTCCAGATAATATTAGTGGGAGAAGGTACGGGAATGCTGTCAAAATTAAAAAATTGATTACTTGCATCATACTTACAAATCTCGCCGTCCTCACTGGTTTCTAAAACCAAATCAAATGGTTTATAGTTAGCCACACCCCAAGATGGTTCAATTACTTTTATAGTTAAAGGATTGGCATCTTGAACAAATTTTGAAGACCCAACTGCCAAGTTTCCTGCCAAATCTTTCGCAGTAACTTGCCAAGTAATTTCACCATCAGTCATAGCATAGAAAACGTCATGAGCTAAAGCATACTCATCAGCATAATAACCAGATAGGTCTTCGTCATTTGCAATTGAATTTTCAACTTTAACTGGTTCATCTGACTCAACTCTGAAATGAACATCTTCAACTGTATTAACAAAATTATCAACCGGACGCAAAGTCAATAATGGCGCAGTTCTATCAATATCAAAAAATATCTGAGGATCATTTGTATTACCAAAAATATCTTTAACATTTAATTTAAGAATATAGCTACCTTCAGGAATTGCACTCACGCCTGCAGGTAACATAGGCTGAAAGCTCCACTCATGAGAATAAAGAACGGTACCCATAGTAATAATTTCATAAACTTCATCTTCATCAAACTCATCAACTAAAATTGCAGAAACAACTGTAGAATTCTCATCAAACGGAACAGTAATTATGGGATTTGCATAATTTGTAGGCCACAGCTGAACAATTTCCCCCTGCGCACCTGCAAACAGAACGTAGTTAAAACTAGAAACAACTAACAACAACAACAAAGCCAACAACAAAACACTTTTCCTTCTCATTGTTCATTTTATATTCTAATGTTTTGAACTATCTAGAGGATACAAATCATCTCCATCACTAAACATATCACCATCAGTATCTGCCCTATCTGGCCGCGTACCCTTAACTAGCTCATCATAGTTATTTAATAAATCAAAATCAGGATCGCCCGTACCGCTGGCATCACCAGAAGAATCTAAAGGATTAAGTACAGTCCAATACTTAACTTCAAAACCATCTGGTAAATCATCATTATCACTATCGGGGTTAGTAGGGTCTGAATTCAATGCAGATTCATACCAATTAAACAAACCATCATTATCTTCATCAAAAAATCCATCGTTAATGTAAGGATTCAAACCATATTGAATCTCAAACTCATATGCCATGCCATCATTGTCGTCACCATCGGGCATAGGTTTAGCCGCCATAGTACTAGGATACTTCTCAAGATATTTATCAACAACCCAGATAAAAGTGTCAGCAGTACCATAAAAATGTACCAATATGTTATCACTCACCCAGATCATATTCGCCATGAGACTTATGTCAAGATATACATTGTGCCCTTTATAGTTCGTAGTGAAGGCATCAGTTTCCTCTTTAACTGCCAACTCAAGTCCATCTGTAGACTCATAGACACCCAAAGTCACACCATACGAGAAAGTATCTCCATAGATTTCTTCTTCATAATCATACGCTGTTTCATAAGTTTCTGCAGCATTACCATCGACATCTAGAGGTCCATTTTCTGAATCAAAATTATTGTAGTCATTCGTCACACTAAAAAAGACGCTATTGGCGCTTGAGATTAAACAGTTTCCAAAATTATGTTGTCCATAAATACAATAAGGATTCAAATCTAATTCCTGAAGTTCTTCAGGAGTCATTCCATCCTCCCCGCCACCAGAAGTAATCTTAACATACTCGGTAATTACTCTTGGACCTTTAACATCGTAATACAAAGTTTCATCAGGTGTTGTAGCAGAATGATTAAACAACATAGTAGTCATCTTATACACATTCAAACCCTCTGTAACATCTTCATCCAATTCGAAATAACCTTTTTCAATTTTATCATCAGGATCAAAGACTCTAATCAAAGGAACAGTAATAGTTCTAGTGCTATCCATTTGAGGAGAATATCCGAACTCTTCAATTACTAAAACAGCACTTTGCGCCACGGGCTCAGTATAACCTGAAAACTTCACCGGCACCCCATCTTTACCAACTCGTTTATCTATCGGGGTTAACCATTCAACGGCCGCTGCAAATGGATCTAATAAGAATACTGATTGTCCAGGAATTCCGTGTTCACCAGCATAATTAACAGGAATAACTTTTACAATATATGTACCAGCAATTCTATAAGGTACTTGATTTGGAACAAAAGTTATTTTAGAAGCTAAATCATCAAGCTTCTGCATAATCAACTGACCATCAGGAGTAGAATAAACTCTCTTAGTCTCAGTAGACTCTAACAATTCTAACTGCTCTGAAATATCAACATCATCCTCCATCCTTTCCACTCTAAACACAGAATCAAATAAACTAAACCTTTTAGTCTCATTAGTAGACACGGACAACTCATTAATCACCGCAGTGACATTATACAACTTATTCAACGTTCCACCTTTTGGATCAATGGTAATTGAAACATTAGGACCTAATACATTATAGAACACCGTTCTTTGATCATAACCAACGTTTCCCGCATCATCACGAGCTTCAACATAAATAGTGTTGTTTCCACCTCGAATTACAAGATCACTAGAATCATACTCGCCATTCTCGCAGGTCGTTAAATCTACAAAGTTAGCTTCGCTCGGATCATAAACATTCATAAAAATTCTAATACTGGCCCCATCTTCACAATGACCATAAACATAGATCTCTGAAATATTATATTCCTTACCATCATACTCGGGTATAATAATAGTTGGTGGATCCATAGAGGTATCAATCACAAACGAAGTCTGTGCTTCACCATCATCCAATCTTCCTGAAGGATCGCTGCAAGTAATATCATAAGTATATTCCTTATTTTCTTCAAAAATGCCATCTAACTCTAATTCATATTTGTAAACATTAGTCTTTTCTTTTAATGGATCAACTGATTGCGCAAAGTCAAACCAATCAAGTAACGCGCCAATTAATACCATCTCACCATCATAGTTCCTATCAACCTTACATTGAGATTCCCTTCTAGTTTCCCAAGACAACTTCAACTCCGGAGGTAACTTGTTTGTAGCTCCTGATGGACGTAAATTAATGATGGTAATAGGTAGATCTAACTGCACCACCAACTTAACCGCGACCCAAGAATATGTTGAACTAAAGCTCGCAATATTTCCCGCAGCATCTTGACAATTAATATAATAAGTGTAAGTAGTATTGTCCTCTAACTCAATCGCAGAAGTTAGCATCTCTTGCATATAACCTATACCTTCAAATTCAGTCTCCATATTCTCAAATTCGTCCTGAGTTAAACTATACCTACATCTTGAAGGCTCATTGGTAGTAACTCTAAGTTGAGTTAAGAAGTTATCAACAATCACATAACCATGAATGTTAGGCATAGTAGTGTCCATAATTACGACACCATCTACCGACTCCCACGAAGTAATCAACGGAGGAACAAAGTCTAATATTATAAGTAAATTATGTGTTTTAGAATTCCCCATAACATCTTTACAATTCAAAGTCAAAGCATTAGAACCATCTTTCAATTTATAGCTCAACTTTAAAGTATGTTCTAGCGAGTCCTCAGTCTCAAATTCTTCTTGCATCGGATCAATCAAACCTTTTGGCACATAAGTTAAAACACAAGTAGCCTGCTCGTTTGTTTGTATTCTAAAAAATGGTTGCAAGTCCTCAGCATTAGAAGCCAAAGTAATCATTGGCTCTGTTGCCAAAACATTTGGTTCTAAGAACACCACTTCGGGTCCTTCGTTATCACTTCGCACCAAGACTGTAAGTTCGGCTTGATTTCCTGCAGCATCTGTTGCAACAATAACAATTTCATTATCTTCTGCATGTATACCAGAAATCAAAGTAATCTCATTCTCCTCTTCTCCAGGTTCATAACTAACGCCACCAGCAACTTGAACAGAGGCTAAAGGAGAATAACCATCACTAATGTATTCGATAACAATCTTAACTGAAGAATCTCCAGTCATATAATATTCAGTTTCTTCATCATAAATAACTGCATATTCAACATTAACTGCTTTAACTTCTTTAACAGATATATCTGGCGCAGTTCTATCTAAACCATAACTAGTGTTAACCACTTGTTTATTACCTGCGGCATCTACAGAACAAAAATTAAATGTTTTTGCCCCTTCTTGAGAAAACTGCAAACCGTTTGATTCCTTAGGAAAAATCTCATTATCTTCATTACAAGCATCACAACCAGACACTAAACAATAAAGTGTTCTATCAACATACGAAGTAGAATCCTCTTCAGTAATGTTAACCAAAGCACTGTTAGAATTGTACCAACCTTCCAGCAAACTAATCTCAGAGACAGGCGCACTATTATCAATATTTACAGAAACACTTTCCGGCAACGAAGGATTTCCTGCTTTATCATAAGCTCTATAAAAAATAACCTCATTAGTATCATCAACAAAAGTAAATGATTGAACATAAACAAAGCCTTCTTCATTTGGTTCACAACTCTCTTCACCTAAAGAAACATAACAATATCTTATTTCATCAATACCAGATGCAAATTCACTATCTCCGTCAGTTGCATTTAGAATAAAAGTCTCAGCTTCAGAAGTAATCCATTCATTATCATAATTATAAGTATCCCATACAGTAGGCATAGATGAATCAGCAACAACAGAGACTTCAGAAGTCTCACAATTCATCGCCTTATCACAGATCGTAACGGTTAGATCAAAGCCTCTCTCTGTTTCGGTTGTAACGTCCATGTTATATGTAGCAGAAGATATTCGCCCATTTCCACCTGGTGTGCTCAATGTCGCATTCATATTGTGCTGAACACCTTCAAAATCATCATAATATTGAACATTTACAAACCAAACATAATCTTCAACAAAATCGAATACCAACTCATTCTCACCAAAACCAATTATGTGCTTCAAACTCAACTCAGACATTTCCGGAGTTACAGTATCAACAATAAATTCAGGCCTAAATTCGCCTTCGGGACCATATACTCCCCCCTCATCCATAATCTTCTTCGCTTTAACAACAGATTTGTATGTAGAACCAAATGCAGTATTCAACAAAGATTTAGCAATAACATCTTTGAAATGTAGCGTGAACTTATTTTCAAACTCATTATCGACATTTGCTTTTTTCAAATTATCCAAGACTTCATCAGTAAAAACATTATGTGAAGCGCCATCAACATCTTTTGCACTAAGAGTCATAAACGTAACTTGCACATCTCTATCTAAATCAAAATCCATTAACAAGTCTAAGTCAGAAACATTAGTATAATACAAATCTTCATCTTCAAAATATTGATAATTAGTTAACTTGTACAATAATCTTCTTGGCACATCACTTCTAATCTCAAAAGAATATTCAGTTTCATCATAATTAATTTCATTGCCCATAGTATCTGCAGCATATATTCTAACCGTATAGAAACCATAAGCTAAATCGCCAAGATAATTAACTTGTATGCTACTCAAATCATCAGAAGGCACACATTCTATCTCAATGCTATCACAAGTATACGTTTCTTGCGAAGAAAACTCAGGAGCATCTATTTCAACTTCAAATTCAATCGATGCAAGATCTAATTGAGAGTTATCCGTTACAGTGAAAAATAAACTAGAATCTAAATCCCCAATAACTGTATCATTTTTTGGAACTCTCTCTGTAATCTCCGGAGCTGATGCATCCTTACACACAGTAAACTCGGACACCTCGCCATTATCAACTGCATCGTGCACTACCACTACGACTGTTTTACACTCACCATCAGGCAAAATAAAGAAACCAATCTCAGTCTCAACACTCTCAAATCCTTCATAAGTATACTGAGATTCATCACCTACAACTTCAGAAGTCTCAGCAAAAACTGTAGCCATAGATGATTCCGAATCATGATCCACTTCAGGAACATCTTCTCCAAGATAAGCATAGTAATGTAAATGAGAATAGGCCTCAACATTCAAAATTAACGAAAACTCCTCCGCAGTTGTGTAGCTATTGTCAATCACAACATCTCCGTCTGGAACAACAACTTCAACTAATTCGGCAAGTTGTGGAGGAGTAATATCAATAAGAAGAGGAATATTACTGGGAGTCATCGGAGTACCCCCGTGCTTTTGAGTAATTGTATAAACATAATATCCGCTTTCTGTAACTTTACTATCTATCTGATAAGCACTCAAAGATTTAGCACCAGATCTATCTTCTTGACCTGAAGAATATCGGTTTATCTCTTTTTCTGGAGTTGAAAATGTCTTTACAACATTTGAACTAGTAATACTAGGAGCAGGAACTTCTCCTTGAGCAAGATAGACCTCATCACTAATAGGAGAAACAGATTTAGAAGCACTCACTACTGCCTTGATGGTTGTATCACCAAAAACAACATCGCCATTTACACTTCTAACAGAATTTTTATCAAAAGTCGCAAACACAGAAGCAGTCATAGCCAAAGCTAAGCAAACAATCATAAAAATACTCAAAATCCGTTTAACACATCGTACAATCATCTGTTCCCGTTCCGCAATTAGTTTTTCCTTGTGAATTTGCATAAGATTCAGAGTACCCGCCGCAATTAACTAATGGTCCTGAATATTGTGCATTACTTGGAGTATCTGCCAAAGGCACGTGATCATCGTGCGCTATCAAGTATCCGGTAAATCGGGTATTTGAATCATGACAACGACACTCAGTAGTTTCATAACCGCTACACTCAACACTATTTCCAGTGCCTGGACACATAGGCACATCATCACAAATCTTATTTCGTTTATTTTTTCCTGGAGGACCCTCAGTCCAATCATTTAGTTTATGATCATTATTGTAAGGATTGTCACTACAACTTCCACAATCATTAACATAATACCTTGCTCCGCCACTCTCACAAAGCTCACACCTAGGATCTACGCCTTTCTGCCTCATGTAATAACCAAACGACCCTTGAGTTCCGTAATCATCGAAACCAGGATATTCATCATCTCTTTGAACTGCACCTGCTTGAGCAGGATCATCATAAACATCAATTCTAAATCTTTTATCCACATTATATTCCGCTTCCGAATAATAATCAACAGTTGGGAAATCAGTTGCACAAGCTAATGGTCCACCACAATCAACATTTCCGTTAGTTGGAGGAACATACAATCCACCAGAGGCAGAGATTCTACAATTAGTTGGACATTTGCAACCGGCAGCAACATTATGCCCACCACAATCTGTATTACACGTGCCTACATTATCACAAATTTTGTTACCTTCATCGGCCTTGCCGCCAACAAAAATATTTGATGGTCTATTATCATACTTCAATTCAACTCCATTCACTTCACAATCTTCACACTGGCCGGCATTCCAATTAACACAACTTCCACCTTCAATCATTCCTTTATAACCATCAACAACAGAACCTGGACACCACTTACATGCAGCGTCACCGATACAACCATCATAATCAAAGTAAGTTGTTGAACAATCTCTTTCACACTTAGTAATTATAGGCAAACCGCCAGGAGAATTAGCTTCACAAACATCTTCTAAACCAGTAAATGTATATGTCTGACTAATAGAATCATACTGTGAAATTAAAGTATCAAATTTATAACAAACAGGACCGACAGCACTGCCCAACCAAGGATGAGTACACTCAATCAAGAAATTGTGGAAATTATTCTTCAAACTAAGCGTATCTTCTTTCTTAGTACCCATTTGATAGAAAGGACCTCCCGGACCACACATATCCGGAGTAATAGTATAAGAGTACTTGAACCAACCATTTTCTGCTTGCACAGGTTCAGTCTCAATTTCAATCTCAAATGCTTCCGCAGTCGTATCTGCAAGATGTATTAATGAACAATCAGATAGTAAAGGAACCTCAAACTCAATTGTCGTTTCAAAATTCCCAATTCCAGAAGTAAACGAGAAGGTTTCATCAAAATCAGGAACTATATTGTCTATTCTGTACTGACCAAATTCTCCCACTTGAAAAACTTCCAGATCTAAGAACTTATAACTATCCGTTCCAGTCTTCCAAATCCAAATAGAAACAATAGTAGTATCATAAGGCAAATCAACAGTTACATTAAACCAATTGTGAGGTTGTTTAGCGGTTCTGAAGAACACTCCCTGTTTTGTAAATATTTCTTCAGCCAAACTTTTAGCCAAAGTAATCGCAGAGAAATAATCAACAAAGAAATCCGTATCATCAAACAATTCATGATTATAATTAGGATGTTTAAAATAATTTATATCACCAACAGGATAGTTCAACCAGCCATTTTCCTCGTGTCCGTATTCCCCAAATCTCACAGTACAATCAGCAAATTCACTTTCACTTAAGTTCATAATAGACTCCACTCCAAATTTAGTAGAGCCCGCAGAATGAGACAAGATCATTCCACCAATATTTTTGCCAGAGACATTGTAATTACCCATAGATTGAGATCCACAAGCCAATGCTCCTTCATTTAAAGAAATAATGTCTGTCACATTACTTGGAGCACCATCAGGTTTTGAAACCCAAATTTGATATGAATACTCAATCATATCTGTTGGTAAGAATCCAGTCAAAGTTACATTATCTTTTTGAACTACAATTAAAGGAAATTCAAAATCACCCGTATACTCATCATTCTCATCTCTTGGAACACCTTTAATCCAAGGTAAAGGTAAGGACGAATCATAACCCATAGTATCAATATTAATCATCAAACTTGCAGAACCAAATGCACCATTCACATCACTTGCTTCAAAAAACAATTCCAGTTCTCCGAATGTATTATGCGGAACTTGTGGAGGTATCGCAGCGAACCAGGCTTCACAAACATTGTTCTCACAAGATAACTCTCCAGAACTCAAACTAAAGTCAACTCCTTCACCTGATATTGAAAGCATAGCAGACTCTGGATCGACCAAAGCATTAGTTGAAGTTACAACAATCTTGTACGGTTTAAGCTTAAGTTCATCACCCATCTCAAAGTCTAACTCTTTAGTTCCATCAAATACTTTAATTTCAAACTCAGGAGCAACAGTATCAACAATATTAAACTCTAAATATTCCGTAGTTGAAACGCCGAACACATCGGTTGCGATGATCTCAACAGCATAAGTACCAACTGGAAGACTATAATTAGTAAATGTATACTCACCATAAGAACCTAAAATAGATGAAGTCACAGAAACTGTATTAGCAAATGCATATTCCGAATCAAAGCTCAGATCTGGATAATCATCAGATCCGCTAGAGATTGAAGAAATAGATTCAGTAATCTCCTCCTCGATAAAAACACTTCCATTTGGATAAAAAACGGTCATATTAACGGTTTGATCTGGAGTAATCAGAGACTTATAATCAGTATCATTAATTAAAACTACAACATCAAAAGAATGACCCCACTCAATTTGGGTTCCACAACCATATGCGGGAGAACAACTCAACTCGGTCGCTGTATCCACCAAGAAGAAATCATCAATAACAGGAGGATTATTCTCAGGAATATTATTAACCTCAAGAATCATAAAATTAAACTGATCTCCATTCCATACTTTAACTACCCATCCATTATTACCTTGCGTCCAAAGATCAACAAGCTTGCTAAATCTATTCTGAGGAGATTCGTTTCTATAGAACTCAACATAATCTTGCGTCTCAACAGGATGCATTAAAGATTCTACTAAATCCACAACATAATAATAACCAATCAGACCATCTTTAATCGCCGAAGTATGACTTAAATCATTTTTACCGCCAAATGAAAACTGATAATGATTGAAATCATTTAAAGGATGATGGTCACCAAATTTAGCATACTTACAATCAGAATTAAGAGTGAGCGTCTGATCATCTATTCCTTCTAATGGAACCTCTCCACTTCCTGCACCAAGATCGAAAACAACCCCTGAAGCAATTACTGAATTAGCAATCTGATAGTCTTCTGCAGGACCACAAGACTCTGGCGCTGAACTAAGGTTAATCTCAAAAAGGGTATAAGGGGGATGCTGCATCTCTATAGTAAGTCTCAACCCATCATCAGAAGTTGGTAAAATACCCACTAAAGTGACATTATCGCCAATCGCCTTCATAAAATAGTGTTGACCCATCACCAAGTCTTCAGAACGAGGCATCGGATCATCGTTTGTTTGGTCTCCTTTAAACCAAGGCAGAGGTATATCAGAATTTAACTCTGCGGTGTCAACTTGTAAATCAAAGCTATCAGTACCGCAAATTCTATTTAGATCACAAGCTTCAAAAGTAAATGTCAGTACACCAGTTACCTCCTTACCAAGCGCAGTTAGTAAATCATTAAACACACAAAATGTATCATTACAAACAAGGTAGTCCGACAGATCATTTGGCTCAACAAAGGACGACACGCCCTGGACAGTTAACGAAGGAGCATTTTCATCGTCAGAATCATTAATGATAAAATCATTAGCAAAGATTGCCAAGTTAAACTCATAACCACTCTCCGCAACAGCATCTTCGGCAGTATAGTCAAAATCTTCATCCGTACTATTTAACTCAAACATAAACTCAGGAGCAACAGTATCTTCTATCTCGAAACTCAACTCAGTCGTCATCTCATTGCCTAATGAGTCATTAGCAAAAACTTCAATTGTATACTCTCCAGGTGCCATTGGATATTTAGTTGCAAAAATATCAAACATTGAAAGACTCTTAGACTCGTAAGGAACTAAGATATATTCGTCTCCTTCATCATTATGTGTCAGATATGATTCATTCAATCTCAAACGGAACATTGATTCCGGCTCAAAATAAGAAATTCCTAAATGATCTGAAAAGACTGAGTCTAATTCAGCATAATGGGTTTGATTACCCACAAAGTACTTACCAGCAAGAGACTTCAATTTAGCTAAAACTGTATTATCCTGCTCAAAGAAAAATGTATACTCACTATCATTAACAGATATCAAGATCTCAAACGCATGACCATATTCTAACTTCTCGCATATTCCTTCCTCACATGTCTCGGGGGGAGAACCTGACAGATCATACAAAACAGGATCCAAAACCTCTGGAGCATAAGTATCATCAACAACCTTAACAACCAAATTCATAGAATTATACGAAGGAGTGCCATCCAACCAAACAATAATCGACATGTTATTAATATCATCAGCATAGGGTAACACCTCAGAGAAATTAAACCAATTCTCAGGATATTTACTTTGATAAAGATTAAATGTTTCTTCTGTTTGAATAGGTTGTTTCAAAGGATCATTCAAAGTCATCACGGAGAAACCATTAGCATCATCAGCACCATCAAGACCATACTCAAGATGAGCATAATATTCGTCCTCTCCAAAATACAACAACGAATCTAAAACGCTATATCTCCAGAAGTTATTCATAATATGCTCATCAGAGAATCTAACATAACAATCAGAAATTGCTAATTTATCATTCAATAAACCAGGAACATCTGCAGTATTCTCAATACCAAAGAAAATACTCTCAACATCATTACTTAAAATACCATCACCTGGATACACTCCCTGCAAAGACTCCGCCGCAACATTCAAAGTTGTCTCAGTACACAATTCAGGTTGGGGTGTTAAAGCAACAGAAGGCACATCGGCAAACATATGTAAAGGTCCGCCAGAATTATTTTGTATTCTAACTTCTAACTTTAATCCTTCATAATCTGCAATGTACCCAATTAATTCAATCTGTTCACTTAAAGAATAAATCTCATACTCAACACCATTAGCAGGATAAGGAGGTAATGCATTACCTGAAGAATCTTTAGCTCTAATCCATGGTAGTGGAATATCATCACTCCTGCCTCTAGTATCAACATTAAACGTTAAGCTAGATGAAATAAACGGTCTTTCATTAATATCACAACCCTTAAACTCATACCCATATATTTCATTCACATTCGCACCAAACAATTTCTTAACATTATCAATTGTCAAAGTACATTTATTATCAAAACAATTTAGATTTCTTTCATAAGTAGGGTCTGCAGGGGTAGGGGACAACTCATACCTTGGCACACAATCACCATTTGGATTCTCCATATCTGTCATAATATATTCATCAGCAATAAACGTAACATCATATGTATAGTCAGTAGTCAAAGAATCTTCAACAACTAATTGAGTTGCATGCTCTCTTATTCCCATAGCGATACTAGCTTCAACACTATCAACAACAGTAAATCTCTGCACAGTATTCAACGCCTCACTATTTGGAGTAGTTGGATTACCTAAAATATCAACTGCTTTTACTTCAACAATATGCTCTCCCGCCTTCCAAGGGAAATCATAAATATATTTCTTAAACACTGGCTCATACATTGGAGCTTTAACATTATCAAGTGTATAAATTTCATCTTCTGAAGAAGATAATTCTAACAAAGTAGGTCTCAAAACAAATGCATACTCCTCCTCTTCATAAGATAAACCACCATCTAAATAAAGATCATTAGTTACATATTCAATCTCAACCAAATCGCCCGTATATTCAACTACAGGCGTCCAAGAAGTAGTTTTATTATAACAAACCTCATAACGCGTGTCTTCATATCCTTCTAATTCTTCACCATCAAAACAACCCAACTCATCACAAGCATTCTCACCTGTAGAATTCAACCAAACACAAGAAATAGTACAAATTTCTTCAACACAATCCTCAGAACAATAATTATCTTCATAAACATCAGAACAAACACTTTCATTAACCTTATATCCGCCATACTGTAAAGACATCATGTCCTTAAAACCAGCATAAACTGTATTGTTTTCTAAGAAATAAGGCAAAGAAGTAAAATTAACATCATCTACAAATACAATAATCTCAAATGGATGACCATACTCAATCTTGTCTTGAGGACAAATTCTTCCAAAGCCATCTTCACCCATAGAACAAACAAAATCATCAGCATAATCCTCGTGCGTAATATCTCTAACAATCAAATCATCAATAACCGGCGCGTTTTGATCATAGAAAATGTACAATTCACTCTCATTCACCCTACCAACATCATCCTCTAATCTTGCATAAACTAAATTCTCAAACTCCCCTTCTTTCAAAGGAAGATCTATTTTCTCATACGCTAAATTCAAAGGATTACTTGGCAAGTCAATTTCATCAAACAACGGAACCACGCCAGAACCATCGGGGTGAGTTAGTGTCGCATTAAAAGTATAAGGATTTGGTTCATTGATCTCAAACTTAACTGAAAATTTAGACATATTAGTAATATCAATTAAATCATATCTCCAATCATCCATTGCAAACGAATGTACAATAGTCATGGTAGGCAAATCTTCATCAAACATAACTTCTAAACAAGCAAACCTTTCTTCATTACCACCAAAATCTACAGATTTAAACAAGAACACAGTAGTATCAGAAACAACATATTCTTCTAATTCGGTTTCACTATCAAACATGCCCCAAGTCAAATCTTTGCCAACAGAATAATAATCAGTACATCTACTCGCAGGATATTGATCAGAATCAAACTTAAGAACCATTCCTTCCGTATCACAACCCATAACATTACCAATATCGTTATTCTCGGAATTCTCAGGCGCACTTATAGAACCATCAATGTTTGTAATATTTCTATCTTCACAATTAAATATAATTTTATTATCAGCCAAATTGTCAACATAAATTTTACCGTTAAGAGTTATCTCGGGAGCATTAGGATTAGAAACTGAGTAAGCATCTGGATCCACTGTTAGAGTTGAAATCGGTGCACTCTTATCATAAGTAAACACCAATCTAACAGAATCGGTCTTACTTGTTTCTTGATCAACACAGAATATATCATCCAATCCTGATTCTCCCTGTGCAGGATAATATCTACTTTTTGCAACAAAACCATATCCCGCATTCAGATCATCTTGGTTTATCAATTTATTAAACATACTAGAGTGCATCATATGCACGTAACCACCATCTTCTATGTTAACATCATTTTCAAGATCAGCTACAGAAATTGGCGCACCCGTGACTGGATTATCAAAATCAATTGCCTTGTACTCTCCTGCACCAAGATAATGAGAAACATCACCATTTCCAAAACTACTTACGAAAGAAACTTTATCAGCATAATAATACAAACCTTCTGCTTCTAATTGTTGATCAGTATGCATTTCATGGAATGGAGTACCACGATAATTACATGTTGAATTTCCTTTTGTTGTCAATACAACCCAGAAATCAGTAACATCCTTACCACTAATTACATGAGATGGTTGAGGAAATGTAAGATTGATATTACTTACCGCATCAATATAAACCACATAATATGTTGTATTATGATTATCAGCATCATCCCAACAATGTAATGCAAGTTTATGATACCCTTCGTTTAGTCCGCTAAACGCATTAACATACAAGCCTTCGCCATTAATCTTATCTTTGCCATCTTCATTATCAGGATCTAACCCAACTGCATAAGGAGGATTTCCAGGAGTCAAATCAGGATTAGTAATATTCAAACTACAATAGAAAGTATCTCCAGGAACTTCCGAATAAATCATCAAAGAGATATTGCTGCTTTTAATTACCCTTTGATCTTCAGAGTTTAAGAAAGTTAACTTAGGTGTAGGAGGCACCATATCGATAAACATAGATGATGATCGTATTGGCATCATATTATAATATTGATCCATTGCAGCATATCTCAAATAGTATGGTCCAGAGTCTTCAAGACTAAATGAAGAACCTTCAATATATTCTTTATACGCAATGTAAGCTTCAATTAAATTCTTAGAATGGTCACCCATTTTATACGAATAACCAAAAGAAGTAGAAAGACCTAAATCAATTGAATTATCACCAGGATCCTCATCCCCATTCAAATTATAATCCTTATACTCAAATGGATCACACGCATCCATTCTATCAATACAGAACCATAGTTTCTTAACAGGAATACCATCTGCCAATTCAGAATCTTCTTCAATTCCTTCAACAATTGTTCTTTTGTCTTTGGATTCTAAATGTACAGGATCTATAGAATAAAACGAAATATCAAGACCATTTCTACCAACCGTAGCATTAACTATATTATCAATAACAGTGGGCGGAGTATTATTTTTATTACAACTAGACCAACCAGAAAGACCTGGAGTTTTATCAAGATTAGATTCTAACACACCCTTAGCCTCATCAGGCACATAGCAATCAGGCAAATCATCATCATTACCATCTTTGAAACAGAATCCAAAATCCTCATTCCAATCACACGCACTTAGACCACACGCATCATCACTAGGGAATCTTAAACCTTGTCTAACCGAACTCCTAATTTTAACACTAGATAGTTTAACTTCTGGATTAGTAAGGTGAGTTAATTGTCTTTGAAAAAAGAGAGATAGGTTAACATCTCCAGACTCGGCCGGATCATCAAATGCTGTCAAAATTGGATGGACTTCATAAAGTTGCAACTTGCTAGTATTTTGAATTGTAACTATTGATGCTAATCTTCCATTAAGCGTTACATACATCGTAGTTAAATTAATACTTGACTTTGCTAAGAAAGAAATATTGTAAGTATGCATACCAGAAGCCTCAAACGAAGTTGTTATTTTTACAGTATCGTCCGGCTTAGGCACAAACACAAGAACCCCTCCCTGCGCATCATCTGAAAAAGATAATGTTGCTTCATAATTCTCGCACTTAGTTTTATTATTGTCATACGCAGTTATATAATTCTTAACAATATCATGAGGTTCAAGATCAGGAATATAATCATTCAAAATATAAGTTATATTATTATTCGCATCAGCTAACTTTGCAACTAAATCTGTCTTTAGATTAAACGCCTCAGTATGATTGCTTCGAACATTAGTAAGATTCAAATTTGCAGCAGAATATGTGTTAATATGATATTCCCACGCATCGATGAGATCATCATTAGCAGTTTGCGCTGCAAGCTCATGTTCGGCTAAGTCAGCCCAATACCCATCAGGATATGGCGCACTATACATTGTAAGAAAGTTTTGAAGTTCTTGGTACTTGGTATTATTAGTGCTATTCTTTTGCTCTACAACCGAATAATTACCACCCCGATCCCAACAAGTCTTATTCCATAGTTCAGCAGATGTGAGTAAGCCAGCCTGTATTGTGAGATTTTCAGCAACATCAGGCAACAATACATTTATTGAATTTCTCAACGACTTGTTTGCGTCCAAGTAATACAACGCCTGAACAACATCGGCAACAACCTCTGGCGGAAACTCCGTTTCATCATTCAAATAATCGGAAGCCAACTGACAAGACGTGTTCAGAAGTTCCAGCTGAACTTCAACATCGCCCTCATAATACGGTCCAGAGGTTCCTTCAAACTCATAAGAATAAACTGAAGGCGCGTCTTCTTCTACCGGAAAAGGCAACGGAAGCGTATCAACATATGTCGCATTAGTATAATTCAAAGCAAGATGATCAACACCTTCACAAGATTTTTGAGTCATATAACTATCACACATTCCGTGAGCATCTTTACAGCTAGTACAATACGATAACATGTATGGAGTACTATCAAAATCTGCACTAATTAGATTAATATCGTTAGTAATATTAGAATAAAAATCGTCATAATATTCTTCAGACGCAGAATTCCACTCAAAATCAGGAGCATAACCACAAGTACTAACCAAAGAATCTAAATAATTAAAATCTTCAAAAGGCTCAACAAAGAAACCGTCTTCAGCAAGAGTAGAACAAGCATCTAAATAATCGCCCAAGACAACTTTATTCAACTGACACTGAGCTCTCAAAAAGTAGTCGGTAGGAATGTGCGAGGTATAGGGTTCATCAGAAGAGTCAGCATCAATCCCCACGACCCAATAATAAGAATAATTTGAACAGTCAAACGCATTATCTATCTGATCATCAATAAAACCAATAAACTCATGAAGATCATTATAGTTCGATTGCAGATTGTATTCACCACTTTCGTCTCGCCATCTGTCAAAAATTCTCTCAAACAAATGATAAACTGCCTCACATTTACAAGCATCTAACTTAACCTTTTGTTCATCACAATAAGCATAATCATTTTCAAGATCACAAGCAGTAACATACTTATCGCTATTACCGGATTGAGTCATTGGATCTATCTCAGAATAACAATCACCCAACTTATCACAAACATTTTGCGTACAATTAATATTGGCGAACGGATTTAATCTACCATCACATAAATTACACGTACTTGGTCCTTTTTCATCATTGGTAGTACCAATCCCTCTGGATCTATAACCATACCAATCATCAAATTCGTCAGAATTTTTAGTATACGAATATTCAACATTGTCGGGATTTGCAGGATAACATACACCACTTCCAAATTCTTTAGAAGACGTGTTATACCATTTACAGCGCACATCTGCAGCACCATCATCAACATATGCCGCACCACACGTATCAAATTCACATCCTCTCTCAGATTTATAGTCATAACATGTTACAGTGTCAAGGGAGTCTATTCCAGCAGAATGATAATAATACTCATTATTTTCATCATCCATAATTTTTTTATTTTCTTGTTTTCTACAACTAAAACAATCATCTTTAGTTGAATGAGAATAATCAAAATAACAATATTTCTCAGCATTGGTGCCGTCAAATTCGCCTACTGGAACGCCTAAACAAGCATCCTCATAACTAAATAACCCGAATACATTAGATCCTGGCGTAGCACATTCACCACGCAATCTACAATAAGCTTTCCCGGCAGAACTAATACAAATATAATCTCCCTCCAGCGTAAGACAATTAGGCGTGTATAAATCATCAAATAAATGCTCATCGGCCTCAAATTCCCCATCTCTATTGAGATCGACACTACCCTGCGGAGAATTAAGATAGTCTTGACCTGTAACGCCATCAGATGCTAAATGATTATTATCCAAACAAACCTCTCGTATTTGACCAACACAAAATTGTTGATTTTCTATATCGATTAATGTTTTACCTTCACACTCTGCATTACCAGTAGTAAATTGAGTTGTAGCAGTACCAGACTCCGAACCTGGAACAGCGCCCAACTCACCGTTGGTTTGAATATACACCACAGTAAGAATATAATTATAAGTCGTATCCCACGCAGGCGCAGGCAAACCTAACACACCACCATCATCAATAAAGAAAAATTGATTTGGAGATATTTGAGAAACTTTGGAAATTGGAACATTAACATCTGCATCATCTACAAAAGTATCGCCATCCAATCTTTGCCTTACTAATTTGTAGTATGCAACAGGAAATCCATAACACGGAGGAGTCCAATTCAATTTAACCGCTTTAACGCCTTTAATATGACTTCCATTAAATCCGCCAGGCGCAGAATCATAATCACATTCAAACTGTTTAATAGTAATATCTAAATCTAATTGCTCATCGTTCTGAGCAGAACCAGAAACTTGCCAAATACCTTCATCATAAGTCGCTAAATAATAATTTCCATTCTCAAATACTTCAACATAAACAACCTCATTATTGAAAGGCATATAGCCTGCCTTAAATGGAACTACTGAATACTTACCAACAGACAAACCGATTTCATATCTGCCATTATCGGCAAACGCCACAAATGATAAACCCGAATCAATATTTGTAAAAATCGCTTTAGACTCAAACAACAAAGTTTCAAAGACTCCAGACGCATCAACAAGTCTAATATCGCCTTCAATTAGTATTGTTTCAACATACTGCGCACATTCATACTCCCCATCACCATTCTGCAAAAATACAGGATATGTAGATTCACGATTCTCGGAAGGACAACATGCACCAACGGTAGGAGAAGAAGTAGGGAAAAGTTGCTCACCACAATAACAAGCAGTATCTCCACCATTACTTGAAAAATCAACAGCATCAATATAACCATCAAAAGGAGAGACATCATCTCCAGTTTCCCAATACATATCTCCGTTTGCTTTAGTCATTTCTTTAGCATCAACATCGCATTCAGGATAAGATAAAATACACTCAGAAGTACAAGCATAAGACTCCGCACTACACCCTTCCTCGCCTTGATGCGCTGTCGCATAATCAGAATCTTGACACATTAATGGATCAGAACAACACTGTGCTGCGGGCAAAGACGCTTTACATCCACCATCACAACAAACATCATTAGTTTCCTCGCCACAAGACGTTTCGGGAGGAATTAATGCATATTCTTCAAAAAACAACTCCGAGATCAAAATAGAAGAATCATCACAACCGTTAGAACAACAAGCATATCCTTCCTGCAAGCAAGGACGATCGTCAATCTTGCTAAGACACTCAGCATAATCATCAGTAACAAAACCTTGCACACCATCTACAACAGCACCGGCTAAACAATAAGGCCCTTTGATATAAGACAAAGATGACGTTCCCAAATAATTCAGTGGTCTATTTCCACACATACACGGTCCTTCTAAATTCCCATACACCTCTCCAGGATGTTCAGAATCTAACCTTGTACCGTCAACATCTCCTTCACAGTTTCTAAACTGACAATCTTGTTCACATTCACCTACATAGTTATCTTCAACCCACCTTCCAAAACATATGCCTGGAAAAAGACGCGACACTCCACCAACAGAAGTGTTGTATGTACAAGATTTACCTTGACAAGAAACTTCTTGACAATTTGCTAAACCATTATCGTCGTTATCAAGAGGAAAATAGGCATTGCCATACCCTTCCATATCATCACAAATTTCAGTAGAAGGTGTATCGGCTTTAGCAATAAAAGAGCCTTCACACGCTTGAACATTATGAGATTCATTAAATGAATGCAAACCAATTGTCTCCCCATCAAAATAATCCTTTAATTCTTCAGAAAAGAAATTACAAGTATCGCCAGTAAACTCGTTCTCCCAACCATCACATGCTGCATGACAAGTATCATCCCCAATAAACGTACAATCTGCCTCACAAACTGCAGATTCAGATGCGGAGACACAAGTGTAAATATCTAAACCTTGAGAATCTGGACCTTGACTTTGACAAGTATAACCTGGAGAACAACAATCATCAACAGTGCCTTCCACGCCATCTAAAGACCTGCAATCTCTAACTAATTCTAAAGCATCATTACAATACCAACCAGTCATCGGCACCACGCAACTATTTTCAGGAGTTACACCACATGTCGGACCCGAAAACATTTGTATGGCTTCGGGCAACATATAAGATCCATCAGAAAGATCCGAAGAAACAATTTCAAACTCAGTATAATTAGAATCATAATTGGTCGCACTAACTGAAACTTTCAAAAGCAAAGGTTCATCATCGGAAACATAAACAGAATCAAAGTTAAAACCAGATATTCCTGGCGTTGTATCAAACGTATCCACAAAACCATCAAGTGGAGCACCAACTAAAACATATTCATAAGGATATTCCATAAACACATCAAAAGAATCAGGAAGTGCATTATTAAAATGGACATTACCGAGCACAGTTCCTTCCGTTTGTTCTTCAAGATATACTTCAACTATTGCAACATTACCGTCTTCTGAACTTATAGTTACTTCCTGAACCTCATAACCAAAACCCCATGCGCCAACAATAACATTTCTAGTAGGATCATCACCTACAGGAACCTCCATCCAACACTCTCCTGATGAATTAGTTACACACTGAGAAGATTCGCCTTCACCATAACTCCAAATAGCAGTTGCATCTTCAAAAGGTTCAAGTAACTTATTTCTTACAATAACAAGAATTGCGCCTTCACTCGCAAGAGTCATAGGAATTATTTGATCATATTTATTTTCATCATAAACATTAATTGACGGCAACCCTCCACTAAAAGATCCCGCACTTGCAGACAGAGAATACATTCCAGGAGAAACCCCTGCATTAAACAAAAATGAATAACCCTCCGATTTAGAAGCTACGACTTGAAGCCCCAACTTATTTAAAGTAACAACAACTTGCTCAGGTCTCGCGACAATAGGAACAACGGTACCAAAAGAAAGAGAACCCGAAATTGTTCTTTCAACAATCTCATCACACACACAGTAATCATTTTCCTTGAAAGAATAAGTAAACAGGCCTAGCTCAGTAAACTTATTTTGACACGCAAAATAACTCATATCGTTATCAGCAAAACCACAAACATCGTCTTCAGAAAAAATCTTACAACAATCACCATAGCAAGAACCATTAATTAAATCCAAATCAACATTCTCCGAGGCACCAGCCCTTATTTGCGTCTCTTGGTCTTGAAAAAACCAATCAACAACAAAAGTCGAATCATAATAATTAGAACAGATCTCCTCAGGGGTAGATCCCTCTGGAACATCAGAATTGAAAATCTGTAAACAAGAAGCCGAATCGTCGCTGGGTATAACACAAGTACCTTCAGCCGCAAAAACAAAAGAAGACATCAAAAACAAGAGTAGAAAGAACACTAAACCAACCCCTATCACCCTCTTTTTCAAAATAGTTTCACCACTTTTATTCGTAGTAACGCTAAACCACCAAGTACGCGTATTATTTATAAACCTAAACAAGAGCCGTTTATAAATATTTCGATTAAATAACGCCGATTAAAGGCCTCTAGCGCCCTTAAGAATGATTTAAACACCATTTTGATCTTCAATTCCCCATCAAACAACTAAGCCAAACCAAAATGCACCCGATTAGGCTGTAAATATGTCGATTTCGGAAAAAGAGCAACTTAAGAGTGGTTACAAAACAAACGTTTATATATTTCGCACTTATTTCTGTCCTAAAATGGCATGGTACACATCTATGGCTAGAACCATTCGACCTCTATATGAAAAACCCGTTAGAGGCCTTGCCGCACTAGCACTTCTTGGCGCATTAACAATCGGCACAGTTGGTTGTTGCGGAAGTAACACAACCGGACATTCTGATGGAGATATTGACTGTGAAGGAATTGAATGCACATACGATGGAGATGCCGATGTTATAGACAGTGGCGAAGGAGATGTTGATTGCACAGGATGCGGTGATGGAGATGGCGGCACAGATGGCGACGGCGGAGAAGATCCTTTACCTCCCGACCCAATAGATGATGCTGAACTTCAACCTGAATCAGATAGCCAAATAATTCTTGGTACTGATTTAAACTATGGATTAATTGTTCCTCCAAGCACAGGAGATTTAGTATGTCGAGTAAATATAATGGGACCCGGTGTTGATAAACTTTTAAGAGAAGGCCCATGCAATCCTGGAGAATTCTTTGGCGGAACTGAACCTATTACACATCCCGAATATCAACCAGGAGATCACACTTTAGATATTATTGTAGAAAATGACAACGGCGCAGTCGACGCACAAAGATTGTTCGATGTTGTTGGAAATGTGGCACCGATTATCGATCACCTACACCATCAATTTGCACACGTAGGTGGAAGCTACTATGCGGAGTTTATAGTCAGCGGCATCACACCTGAAAGTACCTTTTCAATCTCCGCCATAAATCCACCAGACTTCAATACAAACAATGAAACACCAATTGTAGAAATTGATGAAGGATACTTAGGAACTGGCGACCTTTTAAGTCAATATGGATATGTCGCTTATACACTACACGCTTGCAATGGAGAACTTTGCGGAAACAAAGACATAAGAATTTGGATAAACAACTCATTAGAAAACATAAATTTACTTTTGGAAGACTCTAGCTACTTATTCCAAGCACCAAACAACATCACAGATTATTTGTTTCACGGTAATTCAGAATTAGGACTAGAAGACTGTGAAACAAACAGAGTCCCAAGTTATAATCCTGAAGGACTTCCTAATTTAATTCTCGAACCTGAAGAAACAGAAGAAACAGTAATAACAGATCCGGAAGAAATCGCTTGCATATACTTAAATCTCATACAGTTAGGGACAACACCACAAATGCTGGAACTCGTTGAAAGAAGCAGTCCAGGATCATACTCAGGATGGGAATCGTCTCTCACACCTTCATCAATTCTTGAAATAAGAAACTCAAGATTAGGACCTAACTAACTTGCAGTACAACTTTGTACTTGAAATCTGAATTTGGATTATTATTTCTTATTTTAAATTGGGGATTGTGACAAGAACCTGAAAATGATTTAGGATATGCTTCAGAATCCGAATCAGGATAAAGAGTATTACCAACCACCCCACTAAGGGAACAACCATTTACAACAACACGTATATCGGATTCTAGTACTGAAACATCACCAGAATCTAAAAACTGAATCTCAATTTGAGAAAAAGAACCAAACGTATTCACAATCAACTCATTAGGAAGAACTTGTCCAACATCCTTACCATCCAAACAAGGAGACTCCCAACCAGAGTTTAATGCATTTGCACTAACATAAATACTTCCTAAACCAGTCATTTCTGCATTACTATAACAACCAGAACCATCATCATCATCAATTTCATCATCAACCTGATTCTCATTTACACATTTCCAACCATCCCCATCAGCAACAAGAACTTTATTACCAATTAAACCACAACAACCGAGAGAATCATCCTCCGTAATATAAGAAATGCCCCTCTTATACTCAACTTCACCATCCAATATCCAACCACAAACCTTCAATTCATCATCAACATCTTGATCACAATTAGAATCTGTTGCAAGATTACACGAAGATTCATAACAAGCATACATCTCATCATCGGTCACACTATCAAACAAAGCAAAACCCAACTGTCTACAGCAATGATTATTGGACCCCTGAGAAAAGACAACGCCGGTCAAATCCAAACTATTAGCATAAGCGGCGTCATCCTCACAAACATCTCCAGGATCACAATTTACTAAATACGTTAAACTGTCTCCACTAAGACAAAAATCCTTTGTGTGCTCCTCAGTATCACATGAATCATACTTATCATCACCTAAATCATCATTTACGCAAACGCCCACACCAGTTAAAACACCGTTGGATTGAAAACCATCTAATGAAGCCAAAGAAGTACTTACATCAGTATCACAAATCCTGACATCATCAGATACGTGAGTACATCTTCTACCGTCCTCAATAACACCCTCATCGATAATAGAATCACAATTATAATTAGATCCCAAATATTTAACACAAGTTCCATCAGGAGTACCATCAATATCAGAATCACACGCATATGACGGAACACCTGGTGGAGGTGCTGCACAGCCACAATTTTTATTAGTATCGGAGTACCATACAACCTCTTTAGAAGATGGACAAACTTTACAATCCGAACCACAGAACTTTGTTGAGACACCTGAAAAAACATATTGCTTAGGATCCTTTTCATCACAGGGTAAATGGGCATTACAATCATCATTAAGTGTCGCTCCAGTAATATCCCCACCAGACTCACATTTACCCACCCCTGAAGCACCTGTAACACCAGACGTCACGCCCTGAATATTATTAGTACACTTAACACAATAAGTTTTGGAAGCTGTATTATCTCTCAGACCCGCAATATCAATATCATAACCAACAGCACAAAATTCTGAATTCCCGTCAACATTTGCATTAAGATCGGGATCAGACATCACCGGATCATAAACCGCATCCAAATCACTTTGAATAATACACCTGGAGTCGCCAGTATCGTAACCTAGGGGGATAGGTAACAAAGAAGAAAAATATTCTCCGATATAAGCAGAATTAACTTCAGATTTTGTCAAAAAAGAATATGGCTCACACTTAACAGAAGTACAATCATCCTCGCATCCTCTTTTACGACCTTCATAGGCAGAACCTGGAGGAAAACCATGACATAGGTGATCGTTAGGATCATCAGGATGTAACGTACTTGGACTTTCAGGAGTAGGGTTTGCATGACAACCAACGCCCCCTCCGTTATTCTTAACAGCTGCAGGTGGATTATTATACGTCGCACTAGCTACACTTTTAGTCCAACACAAATCTCCGCCTTCGGTAAAAGAACCAACACAGCAACCTATCTGACATTGTTGGCAAACTGTTCCTGTATCACCTAATCCGGCCCCTTCAATACAATCAGCACACTCATTAGCAGAATTCAACAAACCACATAAAGCAGCAGGACTATTAAGATTAACCCCATCACAAGGCGCATCTTCACCTATAGCGCAAGCCGCAGTAATCAAACTAATACAACTAAAAGGATTATCTGGTGAATTACATTCGGCCTCGCAACCAACATCAAACTGAACAAAACTATCAACAATCTGTAATGAGCCCGTATTTGTCTCTTTACATTTATCGGGGAACCAAGGAGGATCTAAACCACAACTAGGAATTATAGGATTTGAAACAGACACACCATGACACTTATTATCAACATTATTATTACCACAATCACAATTAATAAAGCCGCCGCCAGTTCCATCAGGAAACTGCTCAGATTTACAAACAAACTTTGTTGGTTGATCATTCGCATTACAAGAACCATCACAATAATCCAAGAAATAAGGTTTATTACCATTACCACAACTCTGGCTCAATTTAGGTAAAAATCCTTTGTACATATTATCGCAAGCTAAATCCGCCTCACCACACCCGCAAGCTAAATCCGCCTCACCACACCCTCCAGAAATCGCATCATAAACTGACAACGCACCTGGAATATGTCCGTTCGCTTCACAAAACAAATTCACAGGACGATCATTACATTCTCCTTCATAACAAACAGATTGCGCACGATAAGGACCAACTTCATTATATTGACTTGAAGTAGAACATTTCCATTTCGGATTACAAAGAGGAA
Source organism: Candidatus Woesearchaeota archaeon (assembly GCA_018646625.1). Taxonomy (GTDB): domain Archaea; phylum Nanobdellota; class Nanobdellia; order Woesearchaeales; family JABGUJ01; genus JABGUJ01. The sequence goes on from JABGUJ010000001.1 coordinate 293,466, forward strand.
TAGTATTATCATAACCAGGAGAAGTTATGTGATATTTAGTAAAATCAGATTCCCCTATTTTATCTGGCAACCCGCTCAATCTCTCAAAAGTATCATAACTGAATTTTTTACAATGTAAACCCTCAAAAGGATCATATTCAATTCTCGTTCCAAACACACCACAACCTTTACACCGTTGGACTTCATCATCTTCATAATCTAAACACGACATATTTCTAACATAATTATCGGCAGTACTTCCATTACAAATGTTCCCTCTCTCCCCATTACAATCTACCGTAAAAACTCTGTGGAAAATATCATTCTCAAGAGCTAAAGTGGGGGTCATAGGTAATCCTAACTCACCCACTAATTGCGGAGTCACTTCATTACCCAACAATATGCCGCCATTATCATCATTCAAATTAGGTAAAGTTGGAAACAACGCCCCAACTACACCATCACCATCTTCATTTCTAACAACAGGACCACCACAAAAGAACTCATCAAACCTATAACACTCAGTCGAAGCAGGTAAAACTGTCCCCCAACCATTAGAATTAGACTCAGTACCATCACTACAACAAGTGTGATTACCTAAAAAATCACTGAACGCAGCAGTTGGATCAACGTCGGGATAAGAGTCACCATGATAGTCACTAAAAGGGTAAATTGGTATTGGATCAGGATATGCGCTCATGAGTACACCAGTTCTATGAGGTAAACACTGAGTAACATTTACTGTCCAATCTGCAGTCGCTTTCGGAGTGACATTTACTTCTAAAGAGATATGGTGCGGAACCATGTAATGATGTGGTGCAACAGGTATAAAAGTTGTTATAGTGCTAAGAAGATCAGAAACATCTTGACACCCGGTATCTGGATGGTCAAACACAGAAATATGACCAATATTCAAATGTTGATAATAAGAGCAAGGACTAAAGTGAGTGAACATCACATTCTTAACATCCGGAACATAATCCCCATCATTTCCTGGAAGAATCAACTCAGGATATGTATCGGAATAGGATTCATGAAATACTTCTTCACCTTCAGGGTACTCCTCATAATCCATCCAAATATATTGTCTTTCATCACCAGCATTAAAAATATCGGGGCTTTCTTCGTTAATCATCACAACATATGGGTCTTCTATAGAAGCTATCCTCGGATCTATGTCATCAAAAGGAGAAAAACCATGCAACATTACTTTCAAAATATCATCAACCAGTATACGAATAATTTGATAATCAATCAAATCATGCGGGTCTTTTACCCTTAGAGTAATATTGTGATAGCCAACATCTTCGTGCGTTGTGTTATACGCAGTAGCTCTTAAAGTATCATTAAACATTTGTGAACTTTGAAGTTCTTGTGTTGTTATTATTGAATTACCTGAATAATTATAGACTAAATCAGGATTATCGGCATCATCAGGATCATAAGCAAATGGATCAATAAACAAAGTTCCACCTTCCATAACATGCATATCTACTTCAGGAGATGGCGCATAAGCAGTATAATCTAAAACAGGATTTCTGTTCTTCATACCTAAAGTGACTGTATAATCATCAGAAAACAAAACCGATTGAGAGTCAATGATTCTAATTGCATCAACCCCTGGCAGAACATTAACATCATATTTTACGTTAAAATTACCCCCGCAACCAGGAAGTAAGATTGGGCCTCCAATCAAATTAAAAAGTAATTTCCTATTTTCATAACGCACAACATCTCTCGCACATTTGTATATTTGTTTCCATCTGATGTTTTCCTGCGTTGCATAAGTGGATTCTCTCACAACCGGTTCATTACCTTTTTGTGTAAACTCAACAGGAAAAGTAACATTAACAATCAAATCATCATCTCCAAAATTAATGCTAGCAGAAACATTACCTTTAGTAACATTAAAACCCGCAAACCCTCCTGCAGCAGGCAAGATTGATTCAATATCAACACAAGTTGCAAGATTGTGTTCAATATATCTTTGTAAATGATATTGTGTAGAGACACCATCGCTTCCGGGAGGAACCGAAAGCAAAACTTCATCACCACACGATTCTGCGTCTTGACAAAGAGGCATTAATTTATCTACACCATAAAGATATTTCATAGTATTGAATGGGTGAATATCGTGAACATATCTACAGTAAGGCCAATCGTTCACGAAATCTGAATTTAAACAAGGATAAATTGGTGCAACAGGAAACTTACCTGGAGGATCCAGAGGTAAAGGTTGTATTATGAACGTAAAGTTGAACCTTCTCTCAGATGTCATGTCAGGACCTTTCCATGAAATTGGTTTAATCAAAGAATCGTCTGCTTGATCTGGATAAATGTACCCTCCTTGATTTGCAACATGGTATAATCCTTCTTGAGTCACTTGCTTCAGACATTTATCAACATAATATCCTAGAGCAGTCACCCTAAGAAAATCAGAATGTACCTTATCAACTTCTTTCTCAATTTGTGCGACAGAAACAACCTTAACGGCAAAGAACATGAATCCGAATATTATAAAAATAATCATACCTAAAAGGATAAACAACGAAACCTGAGATTTTCTTCTTCGCATCATTTAACATTTGCTCATTCCATAAAATCCTTAACTCTAATGCGCGCAGTGATTTTTTTAGAAGCATCAAACAATCTATACCGATCTTTAGTCTCAGATTCTATATTGCCATGTTCCCAATACCCTTCGATCAACACCCCGTCCTCTTTTTGAGAACATACAAAATCATCAAAGGCCTCATCGGGTGCGGCATTATCCTGCATAACAACAGACAATTTTCCTTGATCATTCATAAAAGAATTATAATCATACGTCATCAATGTATTACAAAGAACATCACCACTATCAAAATTTGTAAAATTAGCTCTAAAGTAATAAGTTTCAAACAAAGTTTGTTCTGGATCAACGTGTTGTGTATATGCCATAACTTCTTTAGTCAAATCAGAATTGTCTTCTTCACCAACAGGATGATGTACAAGCATGAAAATATCATCAAAATCTAAAACCCTTACAAAATATCTTAAATTCTCAGCAGTAGTGTAATCTAAAGAAGCCCCAAACACAGTATAGAACAAACTTCTCACCCAATCAACCACCTTATGAAATAAAGTCTTATAATCATCATTCATAAAATCAGAATTTATGGATGCATCACTAAAAATAATATTCATCAGTTCGCCATTCATGAACGCTAATTCATCAGACCCACAATCGAGATAATTACTATCACCAAACCCAACACCACAATCAGAATAATTCATATTGATTCTTCTAAATCCAAAATAAGTATCGTTCGCATATATATTCAAAGATGTGCCAACTAACGTTTCCTCTACACCCCCGGTTGATAAAATTCTAAGAACACAAACATTATTAATGCAATCGCCTATCGGATCATCGGACGCATACCCACAAGACCTCCGTTCATCTTCCGTTTGAGCACCAAAAGTAGCACAGCTGTCATCATTTGTATTAATACAATAATCAGGAGAAATAATTTCTAAAATTTCCCCGGCACCCCCTGTAGAATATTTTAAATCATTAATTACCTCTGAATAATCGGCACAATAAAGAGAGGCCTCTCTCACATTTTCCCCCATCTCAGCCGCTTTACTTTTATAAAAATCTAGAAGATGATCCGCAATCATCTTTGTTCTAGTAGTCCAACTACCATTATAACATAAGTGATCACCAATAAATTGCATGTCGTTTATACATTGAGGATTAAGATCTCTTATATCAAATGAATTTTCAATACCATAAACACTCTCCAAGTCAGTATTTGCATAGTTCCTATACCCATACTTCCAATCTTCTCCTTCGGGATCAACTAAACACTGAGTTTCATATGGACACCAGCCAACCTTGCTTCTATCCCAAGAATATTTCTTATGAGTCAAAACCCAAGAAGCGTTCAAAGTTAAATTATTCGCAATGACTATTCTTTCTAATTCAATATCGTCAAGGTTACCAGCACTTCCAGGACCTAAACTAGCAATTGCTTTAGCCTCAGTTTTAGCATATGTAGAATGATACTCACTCTGATTTATTACACATCTATAGCCAACACTTCCATCCCCACTAATGAATTTAGGATCTCTGGATGCATTACGTTCATACAATTCAGCGGCAACACAATACTGACCAGTCCAACAGAAATCACTGGGACAACACGAACTTGATTGATGTCCGATTGCAGGAAGAGCCGCACCAAATTCTTGTTCCAACTCTCCGATTTCTTCTTCTTTAAGTGTATAATATATTTTGATATTATCAACTTTAATTCCTGCAACATCAGATCCCATCAAAAACTTTAAGCTTACATATCCCACATCTAAATTCTCAGTATTAACATCAACTTTTGCAGATTCCCACTCGCCCTTCGGCAAAAACAGACCAGAACCCACACCTAGATCATTGAAAGTACAATTAATCTTATTCAACTCACCAACACATTCAAATGAATAATCTGCAAGAATATTATGATCAAACTCCAATGTAATGCCTTGACCATCATAATGAAAAAAATTAGATGTAAGATAACCGTCCGCATAAAAAGTCACATAATAATTAACAGAGTAATTAGAAACATCTTCCGAAACGGGTACCGCACCAGGATAGGGCCCATAATCCCAACCAGTATCTCCTAAATGAATTTCAACATCCTCAATATCATTAAACTCATCATTACCAAATGGCTGATACAAACTATACGCTGCCAAGTAATTATCTCTAATGGTATCTCTGTTATATGGTCTGGCAACAAATATTTCATTAGAACTAATAATAGGCTCATCTTCGCTATTTAGAACAATTTCTCCAATAAATGTAGCACCATTATTCTTCTCACCAGAAGCTTCACCATTCCATCCCTTTGAAACCTTAGGATAATCTTGATGCTTATTCACATCACAGAAATACCCTGCAGCAATGCCACATTGATTGGAAGGAACATATGTATCATCAGTCAAATAATCTTTCAACGTTTCGTTGATAAACGCACTAACCTCGCAAGTACGAAATGCTTGATCAAAATACAACAAAGACATCGGCGCAGTCACAACCAACTGATCGGTCCTTTCCGCATCCATATACTCTTCATCCATATATTCTAAAGCAAGATCTGTATTGGGTTTGAATATTGACATTGCCACATTCTCATGATCCTTATTAAGAACAGTTACAACAGAAACGGCATTACGAACCATTTCTTTACTAAGATCTGTTGAATGGGGCATCATATGCTCAATTGGCAAAACACATCCAGATGAATTATAACAGAATGTAAAAACAGGATCTATAGGAGCCTCGTCAAGTTGAGTTTCATAACCAACCACTGCAGCCCTAGCACCTGAAGCCAAAACAGAAGAAAACAAACAACCATGCTGGGTGTCAGAAAATATTTCTCTGTCATCACTAGAACCGGAATCATAAATAAAACTACTTAACCGATCCCCAGATCTAAAACCGCAACACCTGGTACCTGTCCACTTATAACCAGGAATACTATCACAGATGTGTTTATACATATTATCTCTATCGGCCTGATACGGCAACAAAGTTTCCAAAGGTCTTTCATTACCTTCCCCATATTCTAAAGTAGAAACAGTAGTTGAATCAAGATCGCTAACCCACAAAGTATCATAACTATCGGCATTAGAACCAAGAGGCGCTAATGAAGTACAATAATAATCTTTTTGCGTAGGATCAGCACCATCCCGCAACCCGGGAGACTTGGAAAAATATATCTTATCGATTGCAAAAATATTATCGTATCCCCCATTTAGTCCTGAAGCCGGTGCGTGTGTTTTTTTGTCAGGATCTAAACCATGAAGATAACCATTTTTTTGTGACAACACAAGCAAATCTACCCTCTCCCCTGAAAATCCAGAAGCCAAAGCACTAATTGGGATCTTAACATGTAGCCACTTATTTAATCCCGGACCATTCACTATATACCTCGCCAAAGGAATAGATAAAACTGACTCTTCAACTTTCAACAAACTACAACTATCTATCAACTCGTTCAGATTAAGAGAATCCTTATCAAAATAATCAACCCAATCACCACAATCAGCAAAATTCAAATCAAAAGAATAACTATTGCTTGTTTTAATTATAATATTTAGAAATTCAAACTGTTCTTCGCCAACAAAGTCGAAGAATCTATCGTTGATATCTAAATCCGCCATCTCCATATCAAAAAATAAAGAAACAGGGTAATAGATAGATTCTTGACCTGGTACCTTATTCACACCAACAACATACGCACAGTTAGCAGACTGCTTGTCGCCCGGACAAGGAAATTCAAACAAAGTATTCAAAGGGGAACCAGACCGTCTCAATCGTCTTTCAGAAACATAAGGTAAAGCAGACAGGTCATGAGAGACTTTCTGTCTAGTTGAATATTGTTTATTCACACAATGAACTTTATTATGCCCACAACACTCAACAAATAATCCCTTTTCTTCATCTCCATTACACATAAACCTATATGGTTTTACTCTATTAGTAAATTCATAATCAATATTCTCGGGAGTCTCTTGTACACACTGGCCTTCATCAGGCTTATCACAAAAATCATCCTCATCTTTACCATCACAATCACAATCACAATTCCCATTTACTGAACCAGGATAAACAAAGGAATTTTCATCATCGCAATCTAAATTATGTGCACCTAGAATTTCCAAATAATGCGAACAATCTGCCTTGTTACTTATGTCACGAACATCTTGATAATAAAAAAATCCATCTCCATCATTATCACATGGAACTTTATTAAAAGAGGATTGAAAATCCGTATTATTTACTTCAACAGTATTAGACCCGATAGCATCTCCTGAAGTTGTAGAAGAGCCAGAACCAGTCCCGCCTTCGTTATTGCCAGGATCTAAATCATCATACGCGGAAGAAAAAGACGCAACATCTACATAAGGAGGGCGCATATATTTCTTAAGCGAGTTACCCGAGAGATGTTTACCTCGATTGGCTAAATCTGTCTCATACTCTAAAAGAGCATAATTTCTCAATCCTGTAAACCCCTCTACAGAACTATTATCGTCATTATTAAAAGAATCATCATCCCAAATCTCTAAAGGTGAATAATCTGAAAAACAACCGTACCAAGTTGCCTTATCTGGTTCTTGCGAAGTTCCAGGAAAACCACCAACAGTTCCCGCCAAAAGATCGTATTTGAATGAATCGTCAGGCGATTCTTTTGCACCAATATCAACAAAAGGCACATCCAGATCTAATATAACATTGTAATTACTTTCAAATCCTGCATCCATTATCCTCAAATCATCATCAGAAGAATTAGAGGGAGCACAAACAAAAGTATATTCCATTCCAGTAATACTAGTCTCATGTCCTCCAGGCACAGTTTTAACACGATACGCTGGAATAATTACCCCTAAATCTAAAAGAGGATTATCCCCACAACAAGAATTAGACTTAAAGGATGTTTTTACTTGATATGTTTCATTACTAGTAAGATCGGGAAAATCATCTACATAATCATCTCCGCCCAGTCCTCTATAAGGATCAAACCATGTTTGAAGATTACCATAAACAAAATTTCGAGCCAAGTCTCTTTCTTTAGATTCATCGGGAGACCAAAACGCAAAGTTACAAGAAGGACAATATTTACCTAAAGACATATCCACGTTAAAACCTAAACAAGGACCAGAATTATAAGTTCCTAATTTATCACATACATTCTTAGTCCATCCACCTATATCAAGATTATCGCCCTCACTATCAACTCCATCGAATCGAGATCCCAAAACAATTCCGCCTTTGGCCGCACAAATCTCTGGAAAAGAGCCCCACCTATAAACGCTTATATCGTCACCATCAGTATTAGGATCTAAACTATAATCATAACATCCAAACATATCCCACGGATTCACATCTTGATCGCCAGAACCAATAACTTCCGTATCTCCTTTTTTTTCCAATTCCCTATCATACAAAAGAGCTGTAGGCTTAGTAATAAACAACCTTGAAGGAAATTTTGGCGAAGCAGCATATGGATTAATAGTATCCTCGTCCACACCTCTATCGCTACAACAGCTCCCAATTGCAGATTTTCTGAAGGGTTCACAACCGGCAAAATCTAATCCATCAGCCGTATCACAGTCAAACCCACCGTCAACAATGGACCTAAATGGTTGATCACCTACGTCATACTTAAAGAAATCACCAATCTTTTCCTCACAGTATCCACTCAGAGGCAAAATAATACGACGCATATCGCCTTCTACTTTAAGATCATCACTGTTCAACAACGCCCCAAGACTTTGTTGTTCCGTGGCCATCATATCGGGACCCACAGTAGGATTAAATATTTGAAAATAACCTCTATCGGCCTCATTCTGATTAATCGCAGAAAAATAACCATCAACGGCGGGAACAATCTCGGGAAAGTCTGTAGTCTTATTAAAAATTTGATAAACAAGAACTAAATCCTTAATATCGCACCCATCATTTTTATTAAACAATTCATAATTAGAGGGAGAGATATACAAGTCATGAAAATTTCTGAAGAAGATGGTGGTAGACGTAGGACCGACCGGAAAAGTTTCATAAACAAAACTTTGAAAACTATTAAAAGAGTTCTTAAATTGATGATCCAGATCAGCATTAAGAAAAACCGTTCCCTCAGGTATTGTACAAGCACTAGTTGAAGGAACTGCAAAATACATAGCCGCGCCATATAAGTTGTTGTCATTACTCACACCTTCATCAGCATCATAATTAACAGGAATAGTTTCAGGAATCGGAATACATCCATCTCCACTACAATCTGCATAATCGATAGAACTAGCTATAGGAATAACTAACACTAAAAAAACAAAGAGCAGCACAGAAAAAGACCGCACACGCCTCAATGCCAAATTCACTAAAAAACCACCTCTGATACCCCACTAAACACGGATGAAGAAAAACGCCTAAGGCCAAGAATAAACCCAATCACCGCTTTTTTCACCAAAGTATAGTATTTATAAAGAAGTCCGTTTATTAGTATTTAAAAGTTTTGATAAAACTGAGAAATATACATAATAGAGACTTAAAGAATAACAACTAAGAAGTAGCCAAATTAAAAAGTAAACATCTTTAAACAAAAACTCCTCACACAGATACCATGAAAGAAGTTCTACTCATTCCAATTCTGATATTAGCAATAAAGTCGAGTTATGATCAACTAAAGAACAAAAAAACCACAAATAAAACAATAATCATGTGCGCCATACTCGCCATTGCAATATACGTAATTCTACTAACAACTAATACAATTTCAGGTAAAGAATTAATAGAAACCGTCTTGCTTGCATCAATTTCTCTAATTATAGGATATGCGCTATGGCATTACAAAATATGGAGCTCGAGTGATGCTAAAATTTTTGCAGCATACACTCTAATGATCCCCCAGATACTGCCAGGATTAACAACATTCCAGAGCGCAAGTGTCATAAGAATATTAGTAAATGCGGCCATACCGCTAGCTATAATATATTCAATAAAAATCATAGCTCAATCAGAAAACAAATCAAAAATAGATGCCATAAAAATGTTTTTCAACATAAAAATAATATCAGAATACCTTCTTTCAATATTTGGTATTGGGTGGGTAGTAAACATAATAATTGGACAAACCAACTTACAATCGAACATACTAACCTATGCCATCTTAATAACCGTCATATACAAGATACTTGACAAACTATGGAAAGAAGAAAAAAAGTACATCATAATTCTCTTAAGTATCTTAAGAGTCTTTTTTGAAACAAATTACATCCTATCTCTTAATTTTCTCACTACATACATACTATCCTCGTTAATTTTCCTTTTATTAATAATTGCAGTATCTCAACTAGGTAACAACCTAACAAAAAAGAAAAAGGTTTTTAGAATAAAAGAAGGAGACGTTGTGGTACAAGCCATAACTAAAAGTGGAGAACTCACTAGCAGAATAACATCTAAAAATAAAGAAGACTATGTGTTTATTCCAAAAAAAGAAGGCATAACCGAACATGATAGAAAACTCATACAAAGTGCCATAAATAAGAAGAATAACAAAATAACCATACTAGAAAAGATTGATTTTCGAATATATTTAGCAATAGGTGCACTATTAACTACGCAGATAGCTCAGAACATCATAACGATGTTATCGTATATATTTATATAATTGATCCCAAAATAAAAGATGATGACTGATGAAAATATTATAATAAAAATAAACCCTAAAATCTATTCATTAGATGTAATAAAGGCCGCCGCACACATATTAACCACTGAGGCTGAGATACACCTAAACGGAGATCCTGAATCGGAAATAGAAGTTACTATTTCTCCAAAAAACAAAGAAGATAATAAAGAACTCAGAGAAAAATTTAATGAACAATTACTAAACTATTCAGTTTATAAAAGTCATTCTGAGAAAACAAAAGACATCAGAAACGCAATCATTCAAAGGGTTCTTTTAACAAACGATTCAGAATTCATTGATGCTGTGATTGAAGAACTTAGAGCCCAAGATAAAAAATGAACAAAGAAGGGCAAGAAAGAGAATATGCGGAGAATTTCTACAGAATAAATCGAATAGGGGATAAATTTCTGGCTTCTACAGACTCAGGAGACTGGACCATTCTAACAAAAACACAACTAGCTGAACTGCGCTCAGGCAATTTATCGGACAATACCTACAAAATTGCAAAAGAGACTGGCCTAATCATCACTGAAGAAAACTTACCTAACATTTTGGCCAACACCAGAAAAAGATTACAACCTTTGTACAGAAGCACAGGATTACATATAATTGTAACGACACTAAGGTGTAATCACAAATGTTTGTATTGCCACAGTCATCCAAAAACAACACAAGATGAAGATTACGATTTAAAACATGAAACCGCAGAGAGAATAATAGACTTTATTTTTCAATGTCCCTCGAATAATCTTACAATAGAATTTCAGGGGGGAGAATCATTACTAAATGTTGCGTCATTCAAAGATGTTGTTAATATGTGTAAAGAAAAGAATAAAGAGAAAAAAAGAAACTTAACGTTCGTTCTTGTAACTAATTTATCATTAATGAATGAAGAGACCGCACAATGGTTAAAAGACGAAAAGATAGTTATATGTACAAGTGTCGACGGTCCCGAGATATTACACAATAAAAACAGACCAACAGAATCTAGTATAAACTCTCACCAAAAAACCATAGAATGGATGAAAAAACTAAAAATAGATTACGGAATAGATGTTGGTGCTCTAATGGTCACTACAAAATCCTCCCTGCCACATTGGAAAGAGATTATAGATGAATACAGAAACATAGGATTAAACACAATACAGTTGAAACCGTTAAACAAATTGGGATTTGCAGAAAACAAATGGAAAGAAGTAGGATATGAATTTGAAGAATTTGAAGAGTTTTGGAAAAAATCTATGGATTACATACTAGAATTAAACAAAAAAAACATAATCTTCAAAGAAAGGTATGTGGAAATAATATTAAAAAAATTATTTATGGACTCAGATCCTGGATTTACGGACTTTGCCAGTCCTTGCGGATTAATAACTGGACAATTAACATATGATTACAATGGAGATATTTTTTCTTGCGATGAAGGAAGAAATTTTGATTTGTTTAAATTAGGAAACGTTAATAACACAAAATACATTGATGTTATTAGGTCAAAAGAATCCCAACAACTAGTAAATGCAAGCACAATTGAAAATTACATCTGCGACATGTGCGCATACAAGCCATTTTGTGGAACTTGCGTAGTTAATAATTATGCAAGAGAAGGAAACATAATCCCAAACATTCCATCGAACTTTCACCATAAACTGTTCAAAATGATGTTTGATTGGGTATTTAATGTTCTAATAAACAGGCCAGAAGACGCCAAACTACTGTCTAGATGGTGTAATTAAAAAGAAAGGTTTTAATAGTAGATAAAACCAACTTATAGACTATGAAAAAGAGGATCTCAGATTTTCTACTTGATAAAGATGAGCAACCTAGAGCTCCAGTTGGAAAAGTTCTAATATATTCTTTAATGGGTGTTGCATCAGGAATTGTAGCAAGCCAAGTTGTAAATGCGGATTCAGGTCATCATAGCGCAAATATTCATTGTAGCGGCCCAGACATAGTTCCAGAACAGTACGAACTTGAACCAGGATCAACTTTTCTTAAGTTCTTATCTCCAGAAGATGGAAAAATGGACGTAGGTGGAAATTGTGGACAAGATTGTTGGGCGGCTAATTGTTGTTCAACAAAGGTTGAATGGGGAGATCCCGCCGGGAGCAAAAGTACAGATTGGATAGGTGGCTGGAGCGGATGGAAGAATAACTGTTTTAGATGGGGTAACCAAGACATTCAAGTACTCTCCCACAACAACAATATTCTTCTAAGAGGAGCAAGTCTAAAAATAATTGGAGAACACGCACACTCAATAAACGTGCTTCAAACACAAGTAAAAGCAACCGATAATACTGAATGCATGAGTGACGGAAGCTGCGCAACAGCCAGAAATGGGGCATGCTTAGATAGTGGCTACCACAGTTGTTAATTTGAGTAAGAAAATTTTTCTAAATAATAAACATACAAATTTTTTCGAATTTTCTCATTAGACATCATAATCTTTAATGCATAAGGGGGAAATACAGAAGAGATCTTACCAAGAAATGAAGAATCATCGGAACAAAAAGGATCCTCGGTACTAAAATCCACCACATCCTCGCAAGGAAACTTATCCTGTTCAGAGGTGAAAAACATACACAAAGATTTTTCAAATCCTAAATAATCAGAGCAAGGATTTTCATATCCGAACGAAGAATAACCCGCTACTTTGCAACCCATTTCAAAAGCACTATCAAAATAAAACTCATAAGAAGATGGCACAAAATCACATTGACGATTCAAAGATTTCGAATATAAAATACAAGGCAAAGTATTGGAATTTGTCCCACAGTAATCCCCTTGCTCAGACAAATCATAAAACAAACATTCATCAGGATCGCAAGATTCTCTCTCACCTAAAGACCACATATACGAATTACATAACATAAGAGTCATTGAATCAGTAAACTCACCACAATCAGTTAAATCATTTGATACAATATCATAACTCAGCTCACACTTTTGGGAATCCCCGCAAGCTGAAAGATCATCAGAATCTATAACACGCTTAAACATAAAATCCTCACATTCGTGAACATCGTCTTCATCTCGACAATCATGGTAATTTGAAGGAACTGCCGGAACAAATGTACAGGCATCCAGAGAGTCTCCAACTAATGCAGCATAAACACAACCATCTGATTCCCATATTTTCTCAGCACAAGCATAATAGTAATTATGTCCCTTAATACGTTTGCAAAAAGACGCATCTCCTGATTGTTTAGCTAGTTTAAGAAAACATACGTCAGAATCAGGCAACCCTTCGCAAGATTCTACAGTTAATTCATCTGAAACAATCTTATCGGAAATATAATCTAAAGGTGAAGAAACAAACTCACCAGAATCTGAAGTTGGCCAAAAATAAACAGCTGCAAGAACAACAAGTACTAAAACCGATACAAGAGATAAAATCAACTTCAGAGCATTCTTCATTTAAAAAGACAGGTTAAATAACATTTATAAACATTTATCACCCCTGTTAAAGAGATACTAAGAAACCAGGATAACAGAGTTAATAGTACCACAATACCAAAAAGTATTTCAAAAGAGAAACGCCACAAAAACTAATATGAAGATATATTATATTGAAGAAGACATTCTAAAATACCTTCTTAGCTACGTAGAAACATATTGTAAAACAGAGATTGAAGCAATATCTCTAAACAATTGCAAAACGGATGAAATAGAAAACTCAGAGAAAAACTTGATCTTAATATCTAGCACATCTTTATATGACATGAACAGGACGCACGAAGTTCTTAAGAAAATAAAAATTCAATTTCCAGAAACAAAAATAAGAATAATTCTGGGCGGATCTATGCACTATATCTTGAACAATGAAGATTTTTTAAACCACTACACGCAAGCCAGCCATATTTGTGTTGGAAAAGGTGAAGAATTTCTTAGAACTTTAATTGATAAGAAAGTTCCAAAAGGCGTACATTTCGCAGAAGACTTCGGGAACATCAAACCATACAGAATAAACAAAAAGTACAGAATAGAAAAAGAAGTAAAAATAACATTTAATGACAACAGGTGTGACTGGCAGAAATGCCTATTCTGTCATCACCAAACAAGACATGTTTGTCCAATAAATACTGCAGAGAAAATTGCAGAAGATGTAGAATATTACATAAAAGAGTGCAACTACAAACACTTTTACTTTTATGATAATAACATGAATCCTCATGTGCTGAACAAATTCCTCAAGATTCTTCTAGAAAAAGGACTAAACAAATACTCCCCCACATTTTATTTATTTGGACTTAGAGTGGATTCTCAATTTGAGGTACTTACTGAAATTTTAGAACAATGGAAACCGTCTCCAATCGTTGGAGGATCGTGGGGCTTAGAATTCTATGATCAAGAAATATTAGATTTATATAATAAGAATACTAAACTAAAGCAAATAGATAACGCACTTGCTTTTTTTCATAAATACGGCATAGCTAACGACGCTTATCTTCTGTTGGGTTTACCTGGAGTAAACAACAAACACATAGAACATTTCAAAGAATTTATAGACCATAAAAGTTACTTGGTTCGCGATTATAGAGTTTCATTTTTTCTATTAAATCCCTTCATAAGAATGTACGAAGATAAAGAAAAATTCAAAATGCATGAAAAAAACTATTTAACATTACAAGACTTCTTCCTAGATAAAATAAACGCCCCAAAAATAAGAACCATATTCAAAAATTTCGATTCATGGGATGAAGATTTAGGACGTTATGTTGATAGAGGAGAAACTCTCAGAAAATATTTCCCCATATTAAAACATAAAAAAATGAAATTTCACCCCAATATGTTTTTATTAGATGATCACTCTTGCAATCTACTAACATCCTTAAGATTATTGGGAGAAAAAAGTGAGGAAAAGTCATGAGAGTTACATTCATACATGAATCAAAAAGCGCAGATGGCCCTGACATCACACTAATACCTATTGGATTAGTTGGTTTAGCGGATTATATTGCAAAACAAGAGAATAAAGTTGAAATTCTACATCACAAAAGTGAACAAGTTATAAACCCAGAATTTAATCTTTCAGAATATCTCAAACAACAACAAACTGATGCTGTTTGCTTAGATTTACACTGGCACTTACAAGCAGCAGACGTCATAAACACTATCAAAGAACTAAAAGCAAACAACCCAACACTCATCACAATATTAGGTGGATTAACAGCGAGTTTCTTTGCAGAAGAGATCATTACAAATCATAAAGAAGTAGATTACGTAATAAAAGGAGATGGAGAAGAACCATTAGCTAAACTTCTCAAAGCCATACAAGAAAAAAGTCCCTTAGAACAGGTCCCAAATCTAACGTGGAGAATAAACAAAAAAACTATAACAAATCCTCAAACATTCACAATAAAAGAAGAAATGATTAACAAACTAAATTTTACAAACTTCGACTTAATAAAAAATAAAGAATTCTATCTCAGACTACAACCAAGCGAAGAAAAATGCCTTAATTGCAAAAAAGAATGCGATAAAAAAAGTTTCTACTTCACAGTTGGAAGAGGATGTCCGGTAGACTGCTCATTCTGCGGCGGATCAAAAACATCTCAAAAATTAATAAACAACAGAGATACTCCAATAAACTTAGATCCAAAAAAAGCAGTAGAAGAATTAAAAAAAGCAAAAGAAAATCATGGATTAGATATTTGGTATGCTTGCTATGATCCATTTCCAAGATCAAAGTCATACTTAGAAATATTCAAAGAAATAAGAAAACAAAAAATAGACCTGGGATTAAGATTTGAATCTTGGGCCTTGCCAACAACGGAGTTCATAGACGAATTCAAGAAAACCTTCGATCCAACCAAATCTGAAATAATATTAAGTCCAGAAAGCGGATCAGAAAAAGTACGACAAAAAAACAAAGGATACAATTACTCAAATACAGAACTTCTAGAAACATTAGAATACATAGAATCAAAGGGATTAAGAAGCTGTGTATACTTCACTACTGGCTTGCCTTTTGAGAAAAAAGAAGACGCACTAAAAAGTTTAGCACTAATAAATTTCATAAGAACTAATTTCAACAAAACTAAAATACTGACTGCAGCAATAATAATGGAACCTGGATCTCCTTGGTTTTTAGATCCCGAGAAATATGGAATAAAAACCAAATTAAAAACATTTTCAGATTATCTTAATTTTCACGCAGGAGGATTCAGCGTAGGTTATGAAACAGAGCACATGAAAGAGCTAGAAATTAGAGATTTTATAGGATTAATGGATGCTGAAGAGAAATGCGTTTATCCAGAATCTAACTTTCTGAAAACGCTTCTTAAAACTTGTTTTTCAATAGAACATCATAAAACAGATCAACTACACGCCTTATGCAGTACGTGCAAAAACTATAGAGAGTGTTTCCCTTCCTTATTCATAAAGTAAAGTACAAACGGGAGTGATCTCAAATCTAGATTCACCAGCAAGATTCTCAAATTCAAAAGAAAAAGATGATTTCTCAAACACATCAAGAGTTCCCAAATCAATAATATCCTCCGCCCTTTCCGTTTCATTTTCAAGAAGAAGATCAACAAAACAATTCTGAAGTTCAAAGCTATTACTAAAAAGATCAATTTGAATAGACATCAAACCAGAACTCATATTATGACTAGTTTCATTGAACCCTACAATCTCATAATTAGGAGAATCAGAAAAACCAAGAAATATTGACAGAAGAACAACAAAGAACACTAGACAGCACATAAAATGATAGCCAATCATACATCTACATTTCATAAAAATAAACAACACAAAAGAAACTTATAAACTTTCCTCTAAATTTATCATCTCAAACCACTCATCAGCAAGACTAACCCAACAACACTCAACCTTATACTTTTTACAAAGCCTAATATTCTGCTCAATTCTGCCCAACAACTGAGCTCTACGAACACCTTTAGCATGTAGAACAGCACCAAAATCAAAACCAATCATAGTATTTGCATCTCGAGCCACTTTACACATGATTTGATTAAGCCCTGAATAACGATGATGCACCCCATCTTTACGAGCAACACCCTCTAATCCATAAACTAAATCAACATCTCTGTTTTGCAACCATTTTCGATCATTAACACCATCTGCTTTTTTAATTATAAACGAAGCTTTGCGCTCGCCAGCTTTAATCATCTTAATCTTATCGGACTTCAACTCAAAATCACCAACAATATACAAAGTATCAATACCTAAACGCAAAGCTATCTCTTCAAACTTAACAAGAGCCTTAGCATCCTTTGGACATATTACATCAAACATAACAAATTAAGAAAAAACAGGAAATTTAAGTCTTTCCTTTACTTCTATAATCCTTGATGGCCTCTCTCAAAGCTTCTTCTCCAAGAATAGAACAATGAACCTTAATAGCAGGCATTCCTCCTAAATAATCCACAATATCTTGCTTAGAGATTTTCTCAGCATCTTCAAGAGTCATTCCTTTAGCCAATTCACATAAAGCATCTGTAGATGCAATAGCAGTAGCACATCCAAAGGTTTGAAACTTAATCTCAGAAATCTTATTATCTTCAACTTTGATAAAAAGCTCCATCACATCCCCGCACTTAGGATTACCTACTTTTCCCATACCATCAGCATCCTCTAACTTACCGTTATGCTTAGGATGAAAAAAGTGATCTTTGACCTTATCCGAATATTCATCTATATACATTTCAACTCACCTACTAATGATGATCATCAAACTTCATCTTTTCTGCTTCTGCCAAATCTTCATTGTTTTTTATTGGACTTAATCCTCTAAGTTCATTCACAATGTTTGGCATAACTTTCAACACATAATCAACTTCTTCTTCTTTAGTTTCGCGTGACAAAGTAAATCTTATCGCACCATGTGCTTTCGAATGGGGAATATTTATTGCCAACAACACATGGCTAGGATCTAAAGATTGAGAACTACATGCGCTGCCTGTTGAAGCACATATCCCATTTTTATCTAGGTGTAACAAAATTCCTTCCCCTTCAATAAAATTGAATGAAATATTAACATTATTACACAATCTACTCTCTCGAGAACCATTCAACTCAGTATCATTAATTTCTAACAAGCCAGTCATCAACTTATCACGAAGTGATGTGATTCGTTCAACATCATCGTCTGTCCACAAACTCACCGCAGTTGCAAACCCGACTATGCCTGGAATGTTTTCAGTCCCCGCTCTTAATCCAAGCTCATGACTTCCACCATAAATTTGTCTATACAATTTAGTCCCTCGTTTAACAAACAAAGCACCAACACCTTTTGGCCCGTGTAGTTTATGCGAAGCAAACGCAGCCAACGACAAATTCATTTGTTTTACATTAATTGGAACTTTACACAAACTTTGCACACAATCTGAATGAAATACAATATTTTTCTCAGCACAGATCTCTCCAATCTTTTCTAAATCTTGTACAACGCCAACTTCATTGTTGGCATGCATTATAGAAACTAAAACAGTATTATCCTTTATTGCACTTCGCAACTTATCCAAATCTAACATACCATCATTATCAACATTAAGTACAGTAACTTCAAAACCTTCTTTGCCTAATTGTTTATACGTTTCTAAAACCGCAGGATGTTCAATGGTTGTTGTAATGATGTGATTACCTTTATCCTTCAAAGCATGTGAAGTTCCTCTAATCGCAAGATTATCACTCTCGGATCCGCCGCTTGTAAATACAATCTCATCATTATCTGCATTAATCCTATCAGCAATTACCTGCCTAGCATCATTTAATGCATTCCTCGCTTCTGCCCCTTTATGATGTAAACTGCTCGCATTACCATAATACTTCAGAAAATAAGGGATCATAGCCTCAACTACTCTAACATCAACTTTAGTTGTTGCACCGTTATCCAAATAAATTTCAGGTTTCTCATCCATATTTCATCACTCTTCGTCTTTTTTACGGCAAACATTACACTCATGTTTAACTGTATCGAATTTCTGATGAATCTTGCATAAAAAATCACTGTTTCTTAGCTCTTTCGCCACTCGCTGTAATTCTTCATTGAATTTAGAAGGAGATTCCAACAGCATTTTGACTGATTCAGCAATCTCAGCAACAGTATGCGCCTCAAATTGCACTTCCTTGCCTCTTTTAGCCTTAAGATACTGTGAAACAGCAGGCTCAGTTATTTCCATGATTCTGGCTATATCCTTCTGTTTCATGCCAGTTGCCAAAAAAGCCTTAGAAAATTCTCTTCTCAAAGCAGGCAATATGTACCATACCTCGATCTCTTGTGGTGTGTGTCTCATAAATATCATCCCCGCATATGGATCTTAACAATGCTTTATTTAACAATAGTTAACAAATATATAAATCTTACTACAAAACGCCATTTTATTTATAAACAAAGCAAAAGAAAACCTTTAAATAGAAAAGTGTTATTTCAGAGTAGCAACAGAGGGATATCCATAATGAGTAGCAAAAAATATACAATATCTTTGACTCTAGTTATAATCTGCCTTGTGGCTATTAGCGCCATATCAGCATTCGCTTTTGAAGAAAATCTTCTAGTTACAACCACCTCTGATAAAATCAGCGGTTGTTCCTGCGGTTTAACTACTAATGTAGTTACAATTCTAAATACGGGTTCCATAACTAGTAGTTACCTTGTTACGCTATCCGGATCTGGAAAAAAGTTTGCTACACTAAGTGAAGACGTCTTTATCCTAAAACCAGGAGAAAGAAAAGACGTTTTAGAATACATAAAAATTGGATGCGACACTGTTGGAGAGTTTGATTTAACAACCACTGTTGAAACTGTTCTAGGTAACGAACATGAAACATCACAATCACTATCAATCAACAATTGTCCTAACGTACAAATTCTTGCAAAAGATTCTGAGCAACAAACATGCCCGGGTTCAACACCAAGATTTGAATTTGAAATACAAAACACAGGAAGCTTTGATGAAGAATACGAAATCAAAATGTCTCCGTTCTCTGAGTACATCACATTAAGTGAGAACTTAGTACCTGTAAAAGCAGGACAAAGCAAATCTATCTATGCATTCATTAACATGGATAACAGCTTTTCAGGAGAAATAGAATTCCTATTTAGCGCATATGCAAAAAACAGTGAGATCATGGGAGAAGTGCCTGTTAAACTTAAGGTAAACCCTTGCTTTGACTACGCTGTCGGGTTTGACAATAAATACACAGTATGTAGAAATATTGGCTACGAATTTCCACTTAAAATAAAAAACGATGCAGATGTTGCAAACGTATATTCTACAAAAGTTGAAAGTAAAGAAGATTGGATCACACCTAAAGATGGGAGCTTCTTAGTATATAGTGAAGATGTTACTGAAACTCAAGTTCTAATAAATCCAAAAAACACAGAACCTGGCCAATACGAATTCACATTAAAAGTATCAAGTGAACGTGGTCAAATTGAACATTATGCAGAATCTACTGTAAATGTACAAGACTGTTACAAAATACAAGTAAAGACCAACTTACCAGAATTGGTTAGCGGAGAGCTAAACACTGGTTACATCACATTAACTAATGCAGGAACAAGAAACGACACATTCTACCTATATCAAGAAGGTGCTGAATGGATCGAGTTCGCTTCAGAAGAAATATACATCCCAGCAGGAGAAGCAAGAGATGTTGAAGTTAAACTAAACATTCCATTAGATGTTCCAAAGAAACTTGACGTAAGATTCTTAGCAATATCATACAACTATAACTTTTCAAATGATTACGAAGATTCAACATTAAAAATCATACCGCAAGAAGAAGCATACGAACTAGACATCCTTGCAGAAGATGTCAGAGTTTCATATGAAGCAACCATCGTTCCAATCAGAATGAAGCACAGTGGTTTAATTGATGCAAGCTACACATTCAGTGTTGACGGCCCAGCATGGGTAAGTATAAACGAAACAAACCTATTCTTAGAATCAGAGATTGATTCAGAATTAAACTTAATCTTAACTCCTACTAATCTAACTGAACAAGGATCTTATCCTATCACTATATACGCAGCAGTTGACAGAGTCTCTGATTTAACATATGCAAGAAACCTAGATGTTGTTGTAAGTGAAAAAGGGCTATTCATGAGAGTTCTACCGTTCATACTAATCGGTTTAGGAATCCTGGTATTGCTTTTTGTTATTATCTCAATAGTAAAAAGAGCTAAGAATAGACCTAGAACGCTTAGCGCTCCAATTAGATCTAGAAGAAAACCATTGGATTTGATAGAAATATACAATCCTACAACTACGTCATACAAAAGAACTAGCGGTAAGAAGATATTCAAATGGATTATTGCAATTCTTCTATTACTAGTACTATTATTCGCAATTGGTTTTGGCGGATACAAAACATACAATCACTTTACTTCCAATTCAACTGATAATGAAACTATTCAACAATCTATGCCATTAACTACTGGCGCAGTTGTAGATACACAAGAAGAAGTAACCAGTGAAGATCCGATATTTTCTGTAGATACCACATATCTGGCATCCCTTGGTAGAACAATATACCTTGACAGAAATGTTGTTACAGACATTCCAATTACATTCAACAATCCATCTACAGAAACTACAAAGTACACATTAAAATTAATCACAGAGAATGCAACTAGCTGGACTAGCATAGACATCACATCAGCAGATGTACTAGCAAATTCATCACTAACTGCATACTTAACTACAACTCCGGATGATTTTGTAATCTCAGGACAATATCCTATAACTCTTGAAACAAACTACATTCTTAATGGAGAAAGTATTACTGAAGCAATTGACTTAAACTTAGATGTCGGACACTATACATTATTCTACATAATCAAAATCTTAATCTATGCATTGATTGGTTTGGTTGCCCTTGCAATCCTTATACTAATCATAACTCTTCTTAGACGGGGAAGATCTCCCAGAACTCCTAAGATTAGAACAGAGAAAGCACCAGGAGACAGTTTCTGGGTAAGATGGAAAGAAAACCGAAAAGCCGCAAAAGAGCGAAGAAGACTTAGAAGAATAAAATCAAAAGAATTCTACGCAGAACATAACATCAAGAGCACAAACATCGGTGAAATCGAGCCTATCTTTGTTAAAAGATATAGAAGACCAAAGAAAGGATTAAAATCATTCTTCAAATGGTTAGCAGCAATCGTAATCATACTATTAGTACTAGGCCTTGCATTTTATGCAGGAAACAGTATTTACAAAAACGCAACAAACAGTACAAACAGCACAGGAATCACTGGATGGAACATATTTTCCCCATCAGCAGACAATGAAACAACTACTGAAGATCCAATCGTAGAAGACGTACCTGAAGAGCCAGTAAGCACTTTAGAACAACCACTATTCTACATAAACAGATCAGAACTAGATGGTTCAGGAAACATAATTGAAGTAGAAAAATTCAGTGTTGTAGACATTCCAGTTACTGTAACTAATCCTAATAACGAGTCAATCCAATACAAAATCAACGTAAACAAAGAGACTGGTTGGATTGAAGTTAGCGAGACAGAACTAGACATGAAAGCTCTAGAAAGTAAGCAAATTAACATCACAATTTATCCTGACGAAAACATAGAGATTGGAGATTATGCATTATCCATCGAGACTCAAGTTACAGGTGCTAATGAAGTCTTCAAAGAAAAATTAGAATTGAGAATCACAGAAGACGAATTTAGATATCTGTGGCAAGTAATCGCAGGAGTATTACTCTTAATCATTCTGGCTCTTTTGATAGATTTCGTCAGATTTTTATTCAGAAGAAATTCAAGAAAAAAGTATTTTGAAGAAATAAAAGACGAAAAACCTAAGAAAGAAAAGAAACCTTCAAAAACAACAAAAACTAACCTTAAACTTACTTCAAGAAAAAAGAAATAAATCTTCATCCGAGGTGATTGGTGGAGATTAAAATGGACATATTAGCATACACAAATTACGTGGTTGCAGGAATAATCGTTTTGGCAGCATTCGTTGTTGGCGCAGAAGTATACTACAGAGTTACTAGAAGCAAAACACACGACAAGATTGATGTAATCAGAGAAAAGCTCGCAGTATTAAAGAGCGTTTAAGTGATAACTGTGGACAAAGTATTAATTCATGACACGGACAGATGCACATACGATCTTCTAGATATACTAAAAGCAAAATATACCCAAGAATACGAACTAGCATATGCGGCCAGGCCTGAAGAGGCTTCAGAGATAATGGAAGCAGGAGGGATTGCTGTTTTAGTTGCAGAGCCTATGCAAGGAACAGGACATAGCGAATGTAACCCCACATCAGATCTGATGGTTAAAGCAAAACAAGATGGCGTCACAGTAGTACTATATTCGGATATTCCACCCGAAATATTAGAAAGGAGTTTTGGACTCGCACCCGATTGCTACGATCATTATCTATCTAAAAACGAACCAGGATTGGATCCACTTGCAAAATTAATAGACCAATGCTTAGCAGAAAGAAATCAATAACTCTTAAACCAATCATCCAACTGTTTCTTCAAATCATCTAAATCAGAATAGTAAATAATGCTCTTCAAAACAGGACACCCTTTAATCAACCCCGACACTTTACTTCCTTCTTTAGCCACAACAACTAAAGGTCGCTTCAACACTGCAGCTTCACGAATTTCCATACCTTGCCCAGTTGAAGGAAAAGACATTTCTGCAATTACTAAATCAGAATCTAACACTGTTCGAAAAGCTCTATCATATCTTTCCCCGGTCGTGCCTTGGAAAGCAGCAGTCTCAATCGGAGTATGTACCTCAGAACCATAGGAGGAACTAACAGAACTAATCGATTCATACAATTGCTTACCAGAATCATCCTTTGGCAAAGCACCAATAACTAATATATTCTTGAACTTCATTTTTCAACAACCAACAAATGCTTCGGCATCTTAGTCAAAAGTTCTTTCCCTTTTGCCGTAACCAAAACATCATCCTCAATTCTAATACCATACTTCCCTTTCAAATAAACACCAGGTTCAATTGTAATAACATTACCTGGAACTAGTTTATGTTTAGATTTTGGAGAAACAGAAGGACCTTCATGCACTCCAACACCAACACCATGACCTAAACCATGACAAAAGTCAGAACCAAGTATCTTTCTAGCATGCAAATCAATATCCATACACCTAACACCTGGCTTAACCATATCGAGACACTCAAGCTGAACCTTTAACACCTTCTCATACAACAACAAATCTGCTTTCTTCGGCTTACCAATGAACACAGTCCTAGTCATATCAGAACAATAATTATGATACCTAATTCCAAAATCTATAACACAAAATCCTTTTTTCAATTTACAATCAGAAACTTCAAAATGAGCTTCACTAGAATGCACTCCAGAAGCCACTATCGGTTTAAACGAAAGCTGCAAACCTTGAGAATTGGCTAACGCAGTCATAAAAGCGGCAACATCTGATTCTCTCTCAAATTCATCAAAGTGAGAAAACGTTTCATAATAAATTTCTTCAGTAATCTTACATGCTTTTTTCATTATAGCAATTTCTTCGGCACTCTTCACTTCACGAAGTGAGGACAAGTAATCGGAAATATCGACAAATGACAACTTTGCCTTAATCTTTTTCTTAAGCAAAGAAGATCCCTTCAACGTAACAGAAGAATAATCCAACGCTACCCTCATACCTGAACGTAACTTACCAGAAACAAAAGCAAATATATCATCTCTAGCAACAACTTTGCTAAACGCCTTTTCAGCACTCTGCTGCTCCATCCTGGGCACCACCAAAATAGCAGCACCAGATTTAGGAACTACTAAAACACCAACTCCATGAAATTTTGACAAGTAAATAAAATTCTCATTAATGTTCTGGGCATGGAAATTATAAAGAATACTATAATCAATCTTCTTTTCACGCATATGCTTCTGTAATCTTTTTACTACATCTACCATAACCCACCAAAAGCGTTAAATATTACTTAAACCTTTCTCAAAGCATGAGGAAAAAGAGGTTGAAGAACGGATTAACCCTAATCCAAGTTCCACAGAATTCTAAATCTATAACTATAATGGTTTGTGTAAAGGTAGGGTCAAATAATGAAACCACCAAACAAGCAGGTCTTAGTCATTTTCTTGAACACATGATATTTGAAGGAACAAAAAAGAGATCTGCAAGAGAGATTGCTGAAAGTATAGAGAAAGTAGGAGGAGAATTTAATGCAATGACCTCTAATGAAAGAACATGCTTCTATGTGAAGTTGCCCCATGAACATGCGGAACTTGGCGCAGAAATATTACATGACATAATTACTAACTCAACATTCGAACTCAAAGCATTCGATAAAGAGAAAAAAGTTGTCTTAGAAGAGATAAACATGGTTAACGACCAACCACTACATTATCAATGGATTCTATTTGAGAAAAGTTTGTTTACAAAAATACCTACAAAAGATCCAATCTATGGTAACAGCAAAGCAGTAAAAGCATCTACTAAACAGATGATGAAGTTGTATCACGATAAATACTACGTACCAAATAACATGATTGTTACAACTGTAGGCAATCACAAAAAACTCAAGACTATAGAAAAAAGATTCTCACAGTTAAAGAGAAAACCTGTAAAGGCGCTTAAGATCATAAAAGAACCAACACAAAAGAAAGAAAAGACAGTAACAGAGAATAGAAAAAACGTTCAAAGTTATGCAATCATCGGATACAAAACAGTGCCAAGAGCACACAAAGACAGTTATGCTTTAGACGTCATAAAAGCAATTTTATACAAAGGATTGTCTGGTAAGGTCACTGAAGAAATCAGGTTAAAAAGAGGATTAGCATACTCCGCAGGAGCACATCATGAATCCATGAAAGATTATGGTTTTTTCTCAATATTCTTCAACACAAACAAGCCAAGTTTAAACAAATGTAAAGAATTAGGATTAGCAGTCATAGCAAACATAGGTAACACAACACAAAAAGAGCTAAAAGAAGCCAAAACATTTATTGCAGGGCATAGTCAACTTAAATCAGAAGATCCTATAAGACTGGCTGAAGATCTTGTGTTCTGGGAATCAGTAAAAGACGCTAAAAAAGCTAACGAATATCTAAAAGAAATCAAAAAAGTAGACTTAAAAAGATTAAAAAGTGTAGCCACAAAATATCTAAACCAAAACTACACCATGATTGTTGTAAATTAACGAGTCACTTCAAAACTTTGAACTTGTTCTAACAACTTCTTTGCATCGGCATCGTTCTCAAAATGTTCTCGCACCGGTTTAACCATTTCGTTAACATAATGAGACACAGCTTGCTTCAAATCAGCAGGATGCAAATCACCTTTGCCAAAAGCATCTTCCAGCTCAGAGTAACTCTTAAACAACATGTTGCCGCCCCACTTTTCAGGTCGCTCAATCTTCAACTCATCAAATTTTTCAAATACCAAAAACTTACAGTATTCAAGAATTGGATTATCAACGATCTCTTTCTCAGGACAGTATGCTTTGTTGATCTTCCTTTTAATCTCGTCTGCAGCATCAGTCATAAAAATAGCAGAGTCTGGATTCGACTTCGACATCTTTTTAGCAATTGCAGCATCCGCACCAGTAAGATCGTTCTTAGGAGGTTCAGTTAAGCCCATAAGCATGTGGTGAGAAATAACAATTGGCTTTTTGTATCCTAATTTAGGCGCCACTTCTCTAGCCAACACATTCACTTTTCTTTGATCTTGACCTAGCTGCGCAATATCTGCTTCTAAGTGAAAAATATCAGCACACTGCATGCAAGGATAAAATATCTGAGCAGCCGACAAACTTTCGCCTTCACTTCTACCCATAATTTGTGCGCATCTTGTAATTCTAGTAACGGTATTCAATCTTGCAATACTCAAAACCTTCAACCAATAATCAGTATCATTCATAACATCACTTGCCCAAAGGAACTCTACATTTTCCAAATCCATCCCACAAGCTTTCCAAACTTCAATGAAATATTTTCCAGTAACCTTGATCTTCTCAAGATCGCCACCCATTTTGTTATTCATTAACGCAAACCAATCAGCAACCCAAAACTTAAATTTAACACCTGCTTTAGTCAGCTTGTTAACATTAATCGCTCTAAGAATTCCTTGCGCAATATGTATTCTACCTGATGGCTCAAATCCATCGTAAGCAATAGGATTTTCTTTTGTTTCCAAAAGTTGCTTTAACTCCTCTTCATTAATAATCTCTTCTCCAACTTGCTTAATCAGATTTAGCTTCGAATCAGTATCCATTCAAATCACCTACAACTGGTTCTTAATATGCTTATTTAAAGTTTTTGCTGATCCGCGCCAGATACAGTGCGATCCGCAAGACAATAACCGTCGCACTTACCAGATTTACGTTTTTCACATTCAATGCACTCTTCAGAAGAATAACAACTTAATAAAGATTTAACTGTTTGGTGGTCATTGATTTCGTACAAAAGTTCATCATATGAATTAAAAGCTGTAATCTTCTTATCAATCAGCATAAAATATGGACAAATTCCTACTGTTAAATCGGGATTAACATTCAATACCCCGCAAGTCACATCAGAATATCCTCGTGAATTAAGATCAAATTCACGCACATCCTCATCAGGAAATAAACATTTGGGCAGAGGACAATCAAAATGCACCTTAACCCCAATATCATCCGCTGCCTTGATTATATCAAGTATTCCTACCCTATATTTTTTTATTTCAGATAATTTGACATGGGTATTGCATTTAGTCAGAGCGGGTCTAGCCACATCTATTCTCATCTTACTAAAACCAAAGCGTTTACAATAATCTAGAATATGATCAGCCCTCTGTTCAGGAGAACGCAAGGTAAGTCCTAATGAAACCCGTTCTTTAACTTTTGAAAGATATTCTAAATTAGAAACAAACAAATCATGCTGCCCGGACATATATGATTCAGGAGAATCGGTGTTAACAAGAATTGAAACAACCCCTTTCAAAAATAAAGTATCAACTCTTTCTCTGAAACATAATAAATTAGTAAATAAACTTACTTTAAAATTAGACTCACAAAGCAGCCTAACAAAATTTTGAAAATCAGGATGCAAAGTTGGCTCTCCGCCAGCAAGAGAAATGCCTTCAACATTCTGCTTTTTGCACCAATTAACAAAAAGCATGAAATCCAACTTACTCATTGTCAAAGATTTCTTCACATACTGAAAACAGTATTCACAAGAGCGATTACAATCTGAAGTAAATATCAAAGTCAGATTTCCTTTTGGAGGATTCAAAGATTGTGACACCATAAGAAAGGCATATTCCCTCAACTTATAAAAACGTTTCTAGAAGCTCTAAAAGTAACGAAATACAAATAATCAGAAATCAGACCCACCAAAACATTTATATACAAAAGCGCATACCAATATAGCAATTAGGGGTTAAACTCAAAAGAGGGATACTATATGGCTGAAGAAGAAAAGAAGTTCTCTAAACAACTAATCGGTAAGACTGTTGTTTCTAAAACAGGAAAGAAATTTGGCGAAGTTGGCGACATTGTCTTTGAAACTCGTTCAGGCGAGCTAATACATCTACTACTGACTAATCCTACTGTTTATGTGGAAAAACTAGACTTAGAAAAAGACAAAGACAACAATTTGCTGATACCATTTAGCTCAGTGATAGCTGTCGGGGACTTTTTAGTTGTTGCAGAGGAAGATATTGCATAAGCTCATATAACGAGCTATTTTTTGTTTTTACTTCTCTATAATCTAAGAAAAGCTTTTATACTAGCAAATATTAATTTTTAAAGGGTGTTTATATGGAATACACAATATGGACTGAGAAATACAGACCACAGACCTTCTCAGAAGTTAAAGGGCAACAAGAAATAATCAAACGAGTAGAAGCATTTGTAACACAAAAAAACATGCCTCATCTGTTATTTTCAGGTCCTGCAGGAGTTGGTAAAACTACCCTCTCCTTAGTTATTGCAAAAACACTCTTCGGTCCACAATGGAGACAAAACGTTCTGGAACTAAACGCCTCTGATGAAAGAGGAATCGATGTTGTACGAAATAAAGTAAAAGACTTTGCAAGAACTAAAGCTATCGGCGACGTACCTTTCAAAATCATATATCTAGATGAGTGTGACGCTTTAACTAAAGAAGCACAGCAAGCTCTTAGAAGAACCATGGAAAACTACACTCAAACTTGTAGATTTATTCTAAGCTGCAACTATAGCAGCAAGATTATTGATCCTATACAGTCCAGATGTGCTATTTTCAGATTCAAACCTCTTCCTAAAGAAGAAATATTCAAAATTATTGATAAGATTAAAAAAACAGAATCACTTTCCATAACTGACGAAGCCAAAGAAGCACTATACGTCATCTCTGGCGGAGACGTTAGACGATTAGAAAACGTACTTCAAAGCTGTTCAGCACTACAAAAAGATATTGACGGAGAATTAGTATATTCCTTGGCAAGCGTTGCCAGACCAAAAGAAATCAAAGAAATCCTCGAATTCGCATTAAAAAATCAATTCATGAAAGCCAGAGACCATTTATTAAGCACAATGTTGAACTATGGTTTATCAGGTCAAGACGTTATTCAACAAATTCAAAGAGAAATAATGAATTTGGATGTTGATGGACGAAAAAAGATGGAATTAATCGCTGCCTGCGGCGACGTTGAATTTAGAATGACGGAAGGCAGTGACGAATATGTTCAATTAGAATCATTCCTTGCAAAAACGGCACTTGCCGGCAAGTAATCTCAGATGGAACAAAAAAAAGAGGGTGTAGGAGAAAAGAACGAGCTGCTTCATAGCTTAATTAGCAGCAATAAACTTCTTAGCGATGCTAATGCAGAATTAGGTGCACATCTACAAGATAAAAGCACAGAATTAACTGCACTAAAAACTCAACTTAACGATCTTCTTGAAAATACCGTTAGCAAAGATCAATTTGAAAAAATCCGAGTACATATTTCTAGAAAAAATGAAACTTTAATCAAATTAAATTCTGAGATTGAAGATCTAAGAAAAAACAACATAACTGGTGACGCATTAATTGGTGTACTAGGTAAGCTAAAAATCGCATTAAAGAATGAAAAAATAGAAAATTCTCTGAAAGAAAAAGACATACAAAGACTAAAGATATTCTTAGATGAACGAGAAGAAATCATCAAGACATTAATGCATGAAACAGAAGACGCCAAAAGTTACGCCAAGCAAGCAGAAAAAATGCTCGGCACCGTACAAGAAAAATCCCACGCTAAAGACGATCTTCTTGCCAAATTAAACCAAGAAGTCGAAGAAAACAAACTCAAAACAATAGAAGCCAAACAACATCTTACTACAACAAAGAAAAGTTACGCAGTTCTTAAAGAACACATTAAGTCCATTGAAGGAGAAAATTCTAAACTATTAGCGGATAACAATAATCTAAAACAAACTAAATCAAAGATATTAGAAATAACAAAAGAAAATCAAACACTCAAAAGCAAACTATCCACTATAAAGAACAGCCACGATGAAAAACATTCACTCTTGATAAACAACGTCGAACTTCTCGAAACATTAAGAACTGAATTAGACAATGTCAAAAGAGAATCTGCACTAAAAAGCAACAAACAAAAAGAGCTTATTGATGGCTTCATCGCAGAAACAAGAAATAAGATAAACTAGTTCTATTAAAAAAACAAGAAAGAGAAAAATAAAAAAATTAACTGTTGTCAAATGAGTCTACATCTGAATTTACTGTTATGGTTTGACCAATGATGTCTTGATACCAATAATCCAATATTAAATCCATTTGTGAAGTGTACAAAGCCTTATCTGGCAATGGGCTACTTCTACATCTGATGTAAACAGCTCCTTGAGACAATCTTGCAGTTGCTGGTTGACCTGGTGCAATAGCTCCTGATCCTCTAGAAGTACACTCCCAAGTTACTTGGTCTCCTGCTTTTTGAACAAGCTGGAAAGTTACTTCATCATATCTAGGATCAACGTCTGTCACAGAGTCAACTCTTGCTTTACCAGTTCCAACATTTGCTATTTCAACTTCAACCATCACTCTTCCCTGACCTGCAGGTTTTTGAGATGCCTTGGTTGCAATTATTGGAGCTCCAGATGAGAATACAGGTAATGCTGGTTGTGTTGCATCACAAATTCTTTCATCTCTCAAGTCTTCTTTAAAGCAAACTTGAGGTAAAGCTATATGTGTTTGATAGTGATAATCAATCTCTGCAAAGAAATTTGCTTCGTAAAATGTTCCAGGAACATTTGTCATGGCAGCTTCTCCAAAGTTAAGAAACTCTGTTCCACCTTCTGGCAAAAATTCAGAAACTCTTTCAATTATCATAGGATTACTTACTTCTCCGTTCAAAGCAGAACCAAATTCAGCAAGGTTAATGCCTTTAATGGATGCAATAAGTTCTCCGGCTTCAAGTGTGTATTCGCCCTTATTCAATACTTGAATATCAACAGGAAAGATCTCCCCCTCAAAAACTGCATTAGTTGTTGACGCTTGAGATGTTCCACCGACTGGCTCAAAGCTTGCAATAATTCCTTGACTTCCTCCATAATATGGACTAGAAAGTGTACTAACCTCTCCGCCTCCACATCCTGATACAAAGACCAATGCAAACGCCATTAGAGCAATCAAGATTCTTTTCATGATGTCTCGCCTCCTTTTTAATGAATAATTATGGATGATGAATATAAATAATTACCGATATATTCACTAATATCCTCTATTCCCTATGTTTTTTATGTTAAGTTGTTGTGTTATACTCGTTTTATAGCCATAATACAAGTTAACCTGAATGGGTGTTGTATATTCTCTGTCTTGTCCAAACGCTGGTTGCGCTTCAGCATATATAACCCCTTTCCCATTTACTAGTTTCAATTTTTCTGGTTTCACAGAATCTACAGAGATAGATCCTGCCCCAACGATTATGTTAGTGTTAAGAACATCAATAGAATCAATTTCATTATATTCCAAAGTTTTTTCACATGAAAAACTAGGATCAGAAACAACTCTGCCATTACCTTTATTCTCAACATGTATTTTGAACATCATTTTTTGTCCTGGTACAATCTCATGTTCAATTTTAGTAACAGCCAACGGAGCACCTTGTCCCCCGCTTAATGAAATATCATTTACTTGACAAATTTTACTCTCTTGTTCTATCGAGTAAGGATCGGGATCAATACAAATTGTAGCAGATGCATGTGTTGCATAAGGATAACACGCAATTAAATTAAGTGTTGGTGTATAATGATCTGTTGCGGGAGGTAAGTATACATCTCTAATTGAAAACTCTCCTTTAGAACCAAACACATCAAATCCCCCTTCGCCGTTAAACTCGGAAACAGGAGGCAAATCTGAATTCACTGGCGCAGCCATGGGAGTTGATAATCCGTGAACAATATTAGGATCAAACCCGGTCATGAATAATTGTATCGCGCCTTGTCTTATTGGTTCGGCACCTTTATTTCTCAACTCTATTATCAAAGGAACTTCATCATTAGCATTGGCATACACTATTGGTGGTGGCGTTCCTGGAGCAAAACTCATCTCCAATCCGCTTGTTCCAGTATATGGATCAAAACCTAATTTGCCTGAACCACCTTTACTACCAGACCCTCCACTCCCTCGTATCTCGCTTATACTACATCCACTAAATGCTAAAATAAAAACTGAAAGAATTACAAAAAGTCTAACGACACTCATACATCTCATCTCTTTTTTCATGTAAACATACACCTTTTATAGCATATTTAAAGCTTTCGTTCATACCGTCTGAAAACTCAATAAACAACAACTGCAGGGTCTCTTCGGATCAAGACTTCTGATGAAATTGTTTTAGTATACCCATAAGTTAATTCTATTTCTAATAACGTTTCAAACGCAAGAATATTTTGTGGAATAAATTGATCTGGATTCACGACTTCACAAAGTATATTGTCACGCTCATAAGTTAACCTAAACGGCGGAGTAGGATTACATTTCAACGACACACCATTTAATCTAACATCAATATAATAAGTATTAAAATCACCATAAGTAATGGCTTTAGCAGAACAAGCTTGTTGTATTTTATCAGGATTAAACACTTCTCCATCGCCGACGTTCTGTATTCTTATCTGAAAAGCTGGCCTAAACATAATGACATCATCTAATTTTTCATCTGCAGGCAACATTTTGGGAATCACTTCAGTAACCGCCACTGGCGCACCTTGATCAGACATTGATGCCGGTTGCATTTCGCAAGATTTTTCAACGTCCTGCACCCTATCATACATATCAGGATCTAAACAAACTAACGGTCTTGCATGAGTTTTGTAACGATAGCATCCCGTAACCAAAATATTACTTCTATGAGTTTCTGTTTGTCTATCAATATGTTTTGCATTCACATTGTAAAATAAACCAACTCTCTCTCCATGCGGGGATTCAATAGATTTCCCCATAAGATTAAATTTCATCGAAGGATCAGAACTCGAACCTGTGAAAATATCGGGTGAAGAAACCTCCCATGTTTCTCCCTCTACTGGTTTCATATATTGATCTTCTAAACTAACAGTAATATAACCATCAAGAATATCTTGTGCACCTTCATTACTCAGATCAACACCAACCTTAAAATTATGTCCTTCTATGACATCATCAGGTGGCGCATTCTTCATAAATTCCATCTCCAGACCTTGTGTTCCTTCATAGATGTCAACTTTAGTTATTGATGCAGACCCTTGGCCTCCGCCTCCAACCATAGAACATCCTGTAAACAAGAGCATTGTAATAATAGAAATAAGTGCCAGAAACCTCTTAAACCCTCTTTTCATAGGATATTTAAAATAAACTGCCTATAAATAACTTTCTGTTGAATTTGATTTATAAAGACTTAGAAAGATTTATATAGTAAACTTGTCACTTAAAAGTGACGAAAATGATAGAATCTATAGATTCCATTGCTGGCGGCGGGAAAAGAGCGATTGCAGGATTAGCATTACTAGCTATGCTAACTGGTTGTTCCGCATTTCAAAGAATTGGTAGACAATGGGAAAAAGATCTTGATCATTATGTGGCAGAGCCTGCGAAAGGAATTGCCGCAATCGCAGTTGGCGCAGGTAAAACATTAGTTTACGATCCTGATTCTGACAGCATTATTATTGGTGTAGCAAAAGGTGTTGCATCTGGTGGATATCACATAGTAAATGGCGCCGTATCAATTGGTGACACTGCAATAACTGTTACAACTGACATGTTCAAAAGATTTGAATTCTGCTACGGTACCGGTTATTTAGATGGACCATACTGGGTAACTGATCAAGGAAAATATTCTATCGAAAGAGGCGAAACTCTTGATGAAACATGTAGTTGGCAAAAAAGTGTTGATCCGCAACATAATACAAGACCACCAAGAGTTAAAGAAAAACCAAGAACTAATCCATACCAACACAGACCATACTCTCCCCGTACAGGACATAGAGGATAGACATTTCTAGAACAAACTTTATATACGCATCTTTATTCTATTTTATAAATATGAGTATATTAAAAGAGGCTGGTGCTAGAGTTAGAGATGCTTTTGATCAACACGTTCGCGGTCACGCTGCTGAAACAATCAAAATGCGTCAAATTCATCGAAAAGTTTCTAGCGCAATTTCTGAAGACATGCAACTATATGCAGAAAAAGTATTTGCTGAAAAAGTTGAACTATTAGAATTTCTAAAAACAGCAGCATTCGAACATTTCATCTACGAAACAATCGCATTAGCATACTCCGGCACATTAACCACTAAAAGATTAGAGGCAACCCCTGCATATCAAGATCTTAAAAGATTAAAGGAAATTATTGATGATACTGAAACACGGTTTGTAACAGAAATGATTGCACGTTACCAAAAACTTGCTAACAACCACGAACTCCTACTAAAAATGCACATGCGAGTTTTAATTGGCAGAAGTGTACGTAAAGGCGAAGCGGTCAAAACCGAGAAAGGAGAAATACAACATGTAGGTAAAGTATTGGGATTTATGAGAAGTTATCGTGAAGAGCTAGCGGAAATGAGTACTGCGCTTAGCACATTAATAAAAGCTCTACACCCTGTGAAATTAAAGAAAGGTTGTGAAGCATTAGCTCATTCAGGTGTGGCTGCTGAAGTACGAACAGCAACACAAAGATT
Organism: Candidatus Woesearchaeota archaeon; assembly: GCA_018646625.1. GTDB lineage: Archaea > Nanobdellota > Nanobdellia > Woesearchaeales > JABGUJ01 > JABGUJ01. The sequence goes on from JABGUJ010000001.1 coordinate 328,800, forward strand.
TCTTGGAAATAGAAGAACCATGTATGGCATTCAAGATTTCAATGATTTACAAGAAGTAAAAGATAAAGTGTTTGGACAAGCTCGTGATTCATTAATGCAATATGTTCATAAACAAGAACAAACATTAGTAGAAGCAATAAAATCGCCAGAACATTCTCAAACCATTAACAACGCATTTCCTGAAATTAGACGATTAACTACACTATTAGAAAAAAATGCAACAGAACAAAGAGCACTTATCAAAAGAACAGAGAAAGTTCTTGGAGATTTATTTGATATTGAAGTATCATTATTATCCGCAAAACAAAAAGCGGATCTTAGAAAAATGGGCGCGATGCGTCGGTTTGCGCGTTCAGGTTATGGAAGATTTGCAATGGCTAGCGTTACTGCAACAATCGCCGTAGGCGCGGTTAGTAATATCGCATATGCGCAAGAAGCCGATAGACCGGCCGTTGTCGAACAAGTTAGAGATGAAAGAGCAATTACGACAGCCATAGAAGACGTAACACAAAGAATTACCCAAGATGCAAATCATCTTAGAACCCGGACAGAACACATATTCAAACAAGTAATGGCTGCAAGAAACAATGCTGAAAGAAAAGCCGCACTAATTGACTTCGCATACTTTAATAATACAAAATTCTTAGTATTCGAATTTTTAAAAATAATCCGAGGAACCAATCCCTCAAACATAGACGAACAAATTGAACATATGGGGAGAACCCTAGATTTTCAACTTAAAAGATTCATGACTATACAAGAACAAGGAGACTCTGTATTTAGAGATACAGATCTTAGAACTTTAAGAAGAGAAATCACGCCTTGGATTCAAACATTAAAAACCAGTCTTGGAGAAAGACCAGAACCACCAGCACATCCCGCAGGTCCGGGCGTTGATGATGATCACGACGGAGCAACCGATGAAGCTGATAGAGATGGAAACGAACCACCAGTACGTCCTCTTGTAAGACCTGATGATGGTGCTGAATCTTTACCCCCTGTACTACCGCCTCTCGAACCCGACACAATGAAAACTCCTAGGGAGATCATTGCAGAGATCATAGATTTGGCAAACCACAAAATACCTGTTGCAGATATTCACATCTCCGACTATAGAGACGTCCTTGGAGAAATGGGGAGAGGAAGAGAAGTACAAAACTTCGAAATAAAATCTAAGAGAATAAAAATTATGCTAACACAATATGCCTACTTAGCTCAAGGAGCGGAGAACACAGATTATCCTGATGACGTGAGAAGAGCTATTAGAATTAAAGCCGACCAAATTTATGCAAGCGCTCATGATACAATGGAAAGAATAGGACTCGCACTATTTCATGAAGGTCTCAGGACATCTGATGCAATAGATGCAGGCATAAGAACACACGAATCATTCACAAAGTATCTGAAAGCTTTGGAAACTGAAGCAATACAAGAACAAGCAGAAGCAGAACAACAAGAAATAATTATACACGCTCAAAGAACATTCACAGAAGCTGAAAGAGATGGAGACTTATCAAAACTAAATTCTGCAGTTAGCCAATTAGGAAGTCAAATATCCACATTACAAGTAATGGGTGAAGAACTTGAAAGAAGCCAAGGAGATAGTTATGATCCAAGTTACATTGAAGGCAGACAACAACCATTTAGAGATGCTCTTGCACCTATGCAAATAAGACTAGACAAAATAAATGAACTAAGAGGGATATTTTCATTAAAAGATATAATCGGAAACGAAGCAACACTAAGATTCATTGTTCCAGATGCAGATTTACCGGTGATTGCAAAAGAAATGCCTCAAGATCAAGCAAAAATTCTTATTGAAAAATATATGGTCCTTCATCAAGAGTTGGAAAGCGATTCAACAAATGCAAACCGATACTTTACAAGACACTTTCACTTATTTGAAGAAGTAGTTAGATATCAAGCAGCAGAAGGACATAAACGTGTTGAAGAAGCGAGAACTGCATTTGGACAATCACAAGAACCAGATGCCAGAAATCCTGAAGAACTTTCTGATAAAGCGCTAGTTGCGTTAGAATATGCAGGGATCTTCTTGAAAGCATTAGAACCTTCAGAAAGTTTAATGGAAGAACATAGACGATTAAAAGCAGAAATAGATGGAATCGAATCGCAAATACATTCTCAGGCTGTTGATAGATTATACCAAGAAGCCACAACAGAATACACAGCTAACGAATACGGAGACGCGGTTGATTCGTATTTAGATTACTTCAAATCCCTTCCAAAAAGCGGAGAAGCAGCCGCACAATCAGACAAAATCCAAACTGCAAAAACTAACATCCTTGAAGCGATCACCCATATGGATATGGGAGAACTTAAAGAGGCTCTCCACGGAACTGAAGGCAGCCCAGGATTCAAAGCACTTACCACAGCAATGCATGAAACTGGTGCAGAAGGCACAACTCCAGAACTCAAAGCAACATTAAGAGAGATTTCAGATGCACTTACTGCAAAAATAACTGAATTGGGAGGTAACCCAGATACTCATGGAGATTTTGATCCAGACATTATAATTGGAAATTCACAACGAGATTTTGAAAGTGCAGAAAGAGAAGGAAACTTGCCACTTCTTAGAGATATTGATTCAAGACTCATAGGATTTATGCACGCTATTGAAGAAGGATCAAGCACGTTACCAGAAGATCAAAGAGAAATTGCAAGACAAGTCATAGAAAAAATAGATGCAGAACATGATAGAGTACGAGAAAGATTAAGAGCAATACTTCAAATAGAGGTTGCATGTCAGGTTTCGCGTTTGTTGCCTGCAGATCAATTAGATGAATTCAACATGGATGCTCCAAATCATGGTAAAATAATAGATCATTTAGATTTAGTCAAAGCTATTCAGTTTGCAAAATCATACATTAGACTTAATGAAAAATTAGCGGAAGATGAAAGTGCAAGAACATACTTCTCAAAACACAAGGAGCTATTCGGGGAATTAGTAAATCAACATTACTTGAACACAATCCACTATCTAGAAGAAGCTCGAAGGTTATACATAGAAGCCGGAGATAGTGATGACGAAGATGAAGCTACAGAAAAGAGATCCCAAGCAAAGGCGCACATTGAAACGGCGGGCAATTCTGTCTCAATTGTAGCAACAGGTAAAGGAATTCTAAGTTTAGACTATGAAGAATTATCAGATAAATACAAAGAAACTCAAAGAATGGAACGTCATGGTGTAGAACGAGAAGATGGTGGATTCACTATAAGAGGAGTTCAAGATAAAGAAGTAATAATTATTGATGACGCTGAATGGGGCGAACATCACATAAAAATCCATTCAGTGAGACAAGATCCAAACGGGGTTGTATTCGTTACAATAGATGCGGATAAAACATACCACATATTCTATGCGGCAACTGGAGAAGACCCAAGTGAACTAATTGAAGCCAGCAAAGTAGTGGAAACAACAAAAGGTTGTTGCTTCAGAACTATTGACAATCATACTGCATTCACATTTACAGATACGGAAGGCAAAGAAAGAGTATATTATGATGGCGGCGTAACTCTGGGTTATGATGATGTGTTCTTGATCGGAGCAAAAGTGCTAGAAGACAAACTTCTATTTGGTGCAGTAGTTGAAGGAGAAAGACATATTATCTATGGAGACTCAATACTTCCAAGAACAGATAGAGCTGGACAAGAAATGGGTAGAAGCCTGAGTGTTTCGGGCGCATCAATAGAAGATGACGAAGGAACAAGAATTCTAAAAGTAAAGATTGGTAGAACAACTTACGAGTTTGAACTTTAAATTAATTCTCAAAAATCAAGGACAATAACTTGGCTTAGTCTTACTAAATGTTGTTGCGCTTGAACATGTCAATGGAATAAAACCAGCACATTTAGTGTGCTTAGTAATTGGATCACAATGAGTCAACATAACTGCATTAGCGACATCCCAAGATGCGGATGATCCGGTAACCAACTTACTAAAATATAAATCAAATTTTGAATTATCAATACCTACTGAAAGTATGCCATTTTTGAATGCATCTAAACAACCTGCCGCATTCACGTCAACACAACATACATCTACTTGATCAAAACCTTTTGTTAATGCAAATAATTCATTCAAACAGGAAATACAAGCAGGCCCACTCTTTCCTGCCAAATGCGAAACATCAGTACAACCAGCAACAGTGGGTGGCACAACAGGCACTGAAGCACCGGCTGCAATAACATAATCATTAGAAGGACCAAACACTAAAGAGGAACCTCCAGAAGCTAAAGTACAAGTAATTTTTATTTTATAATTACCAGGCGCTAAGCCCGAAAAAGTTGCAGAATAATCTTGACCAGTAACTGTAACCGCTCCAGTACCTCCAGAAGACCCCGGAGTTGCATAAGTAGTAGTAGACGTCCCCATTGCAGAAACCCAACACCCTGTAACAGCATCTGCCAGATTCCAAGATACGCTTATAGAATCAGGAGGAACAACCGCAATCATTGGAGTGATTGTAGAAACAACAGTTGCTCCAGGAACAACAGCACCGGGATTTGATCCTGTTATAGAAGTTGGCCAAGTGCCTTGACTATTAGGACAATCAAATATTGGATTTTGCGATCTTTGGCAACTAGGATTAGTACTATAAGTTACAGATTCAGTAAAGTGACACATAGGATTACATATTTCTCCTAAAGCGCCGAACTGAGCATCTTTCTTGCATTCGTCATAAGTGAAATGTGAACCGGTCGCTTGGGTAGTTATTCCACCTACAGGAATATTATGGTCGCCAAAATACATAAAGAAGTGTAAATGAATGCCTCCGTCCTTCAAACCACTTTCACCCATTTTTGCAATTATTTCATTTTGGTTAACTGAAGATCCTCGAGTCACCAGGATAGAATCCAAATGAGCATAACCAGAGTAGAAAATTCCTTTTTGAGGATCATCATGCTCAAGTATAATCAAATTCCCATATATTGATGTTGAACTGACACCATCACTATTATCTCTAGCATAAACAACAACTCCTGGTGCCACCGCCACAACACTCGGCTTAGGGTGTCCTGGTCCACCGGAAGTAGAACCAATATCAATACCTTGGTGCCAATATCTTGGACCAACATTTGGACGCTTACCGTAACAAGATATAACTCTATAATGCCCAGGAACTGGCCAAGTCAAAGGTCCTCCCCCAACTGAAGAAGAATAACCGGAAGGTACCGCCGAAACCTTTTTGCCTGCATAACACAATGTATTCAACCATTTAGTATAGAAATCAAATACCGAATTTACAAATTGTTTTTTATGTTCTGAAGGATTAGAATTACAAAGTCCTTTATCTTTACCGGTATCGTATTCACAGAAAGTATTTTTTATTTTATCATAATAGTCTTCAAGCGATTGAAGGAAAATATAATTAATGCTGTCTTTGGATACGGCTGTCGTATATTTATTAATGCTTGCAACCAACTCGCCAGAAGCTATATCAATCTCCTTCAACGTCTTATCAATCCTGCCAGTACCAGAGATTCCACCCATAAGATAATCAACTTGATTATTCTTATTTCTATCAGTCTTATTATCGATTGTGCCCGCACCAGACAATCGAGACATAATTGCCGCCATCATTGCTTCCATGTGTGCTTTTTTGAAATTTGAATTGGAGGGTGTTTTGATTGCCTTCTTAACTTTTCCCTGCCAATCAGCATAGCTGGCCCTTAAAGTATTATCAACCATCGGACCTTTATCACTATACATTTTTTCAGTACAGGTTTGACCTTCCAACGTAACCGCTTTATAGCCCTCAACTTCTTCAACATTAACATAGATAGATTCTTCTAACTCGTATTCATAGTCTGCAGTAACTTTGAAATATTTTGTAGAAATTGGCGTTGCACCCAAAACTGTGGCTGCACCATCAGAAGTTGTACCTATGTTACAACGTAATGTTTGGTAAGTTTCACTAATATCAATATCTTTTGTTTTATCCCCTAAAGCATATTTCAAATAGTACACATAAACATTATGGTCTTCAATAAATTCAGTACATTCTGTACTCTCTTCCTGCTCCGCAACTGTTAATTGATCACAAAGTTTGAATGTGTACCCCCCGCAAAAAGTATCAATATCATTAGGCCCGGGTTCTGGATCTTTAACAATCTCAAATTCCTTAGTTGGCAACATAATTACAACACGATCCACCTTAGTAACCTTACCCATCCAATAATTATCAAAAGTCATACCTAATCTAAAATCATTATTCCCGCTTGTAGAAGTAAATTCAGAATACAAACCAACCGGCAGATCTTTGTCCACTTGCATACCTATATGCACAGGACCATTACTGAATATCGCAATAGGTTGTCTATCCCCTATCTCATATTGACTAAATATATCGATATCTTGAGAAGTCATATCTCTTTTTCGTTCACGATCCATAAAATAAGTTTTGTAATAAGACATAGTTGTGAAGGTAAAATCAACATTAAGTTTAATTGTATGAGATCCTTTACCTAATTTACCTGAAGGAAATAGACAATCTATTTGTTGTTCAACATAATTATATACTTCTATCACATTTTGTGGAAGAACTTCTCCACGAGGACCGCTGGCATCACAATACATTTTAACCTTGATCGGATCTTTTTCACGACCTTTAAGATCTAAATTCTTGCCTTTCAAAGTTGCATAAACACTAACAGGCTCGTCTTCGTAATATTTTGGCTGGGTCATTCTAACATCACTAAGATATATACCAACAGGTTCATTCTCATTCTCATCAACCATACCCATATAGTACTCGCCACCAAACGACGCCAAGAACCTTTTTCCGGCAGAGCCTAACCTCCCGGGAAGCCCTCTGTTTTGCTCCCACAACAAATTACCTGCATCTAATAGCTTACCCCACACTAAACCTACGGCGCCGCCGGTATCTAAGTTCCAACCAACAACATTACTGGCGGTTTTTGCTCCGAAGTAAACCATCAACAAGGCAATCAAAATAATTACAAGAATAATAATATAGATCGTTCTAAACCGTTCAAACTCATCTGTTGCAAACATCAAATAAATTGGCCAAGGCGGTAAGATAATCAACGCAAACGTAATCATCAACCTAATCTCTCGATCCGTTGGCATAAATCCTAAACCTGTTAATGAAGGCAGAATAAATGAGATGCCCGAGATCAAGAAACACATTCCAAAAGCTCTCCAATTAAATGAGCCCCCTTTATGAAAAATCCAAAAGTATGCGATAATTGACAAACCAACATAAAAGAAAAATCTTCTATTAAGTATTCCAGGAAAAGAATAATCAACAGCACCAAGCAAAGTAGGCGCAGTCAGATCTAAGATATGTAAAGCGAAAGTGAGAAAAAAGAAAGTAGGTAAAGCGCTCTTGTTAACAAACCATTTACCAGCACCAACAACTGCCTTGCCAGCACCAACAACTTTAGCACCCGCATTCATGGCTTTATTCGCGGCGCTCTTAGTGGCATTAGCCGTCGTACGAGCAGCATTCATAGTTGCACCTGCAGCGCGTTTAGCAGCATTTTGAGTTGCAGCAGCTTCAGTCTTAGCAGCTTTCAAAGAATTATCAGGAGCATTAGCAGGCGAAGGTTGAGCAGCATTTGGCGCAACAACATTTTGTGCAGGAGGATTAGGATTACGACCCATACTTGCAGCCCCGGCAGCAGCAGTACCCCTAACGGTTTCAGCAGCTTGTTTCAAAGCACCACCAATAGAATTAGTTTGTTGTTCTACATGCTCAGTTTGTTTTAAATTATTAAGAGATTGTTTAATATCATTTGTAACAGTACTTCTAATTGCATCCTCTGCTAATTCGGATTGGTGTTCAGTTGCGGCATCTACTCGCTCTTTAGTCTCCTTCAACTCTGAAGCAACACTTTCCGCACTACCGTCTTCATCAGCCATCTTATACAATTAACTAGAACTCACTGCTCCAATTCACCTCTTTTAATTATCAATAATTAAATATGTTCCAAAGTAACTTCCATGCTTACAATATCAAGCTCAGATTCTGGAACCAATTCAATTCCGTTATTACCAGGTTTAACGTATGGCGCAATGCTTTGGAAGTATACACTACTTCTCGTATCCATGTGCATTAAATGTCCGTTAATATATAACCCAGCTCTTTTAACATCAACGTCGTTTACAAACTCGATTTTTAATATTGCATCGTACTCTGGCCTTAGAACACTAGACTCAGCATACTTTGATTCATACATTGCAGGAGGTCCACAAAGATTTGGAAACGTTCCAAATGTAACATAACCTGTTTCGCAGTCATCACACTCTGCTTGATTCAAACTAGATTCGCAAGTACTATCGATACCAGTTCTTGGTAAATCATAACACCAGAAATTTGCCGCCCTATCTTCATAACAGCAGTCTAAATCGTGATTTTTATTACAATAAGCAGGACAATCACCATCAGTATCGTCACCACATTCTCCTATGCAGAACACAGGAGGATAACCATTAATATCTTCATAACCCGAATCGCACCTATTACAATCCCTTGCACTAACTACTTCAGCACACCTATCTCCTTCATCATCTGTTGGTAAGTCACACCAGAATTTACCCGAGCTAAGCATACAACAATCAATATCTAAATCTTCATCACAATCCACGGGACAGTAACCATCAATCTGACCACAAAGTCCTTCAAACTGAGTAAGTCTTTCTCTTTCAACTTGGAAGATGTTGTCTTTCATATCAAAATAATATACAGGATAACTTTGTTTCTTCAACTCTGTTTTTACAACAATATTATCAATCAAATAATTTCCACCTGCAGATGCAAACGTAATTCTATTCTCGCCAATAACTAAATACTGGGGCAAGAAAGATATTGGCCTTAACAAACCACAGTCAGGAACTCCAGAAAATACGACATTATCATTAATAGCAACAGTCAACACACCAGCTTTCGCAGGCATACAGTCTGGAAAGAATTTTAAGTATGCTTTTTCAGCATTTTCTTTTTCTGTTCTAGTCACAGTAAAAGTAGCAGTACTTTGTTGTCTTGAAACATCTGTTACTTCAGCTAAAACTTTAACATCTTCAAGCAAATATTCATTAGACGCCCAAAATCTCCATCCAACTTCTGAAACTGCAACTTCTAATTTGTTAACATTTTGCAAAATATCTTTAGGTAAAAGAACTGGATCAGCAACTTCAGAGTTATATCTCTTAGTTGTTACAACTTCTCCATTTAACTTAATTATCAAGAAACCGCTTCTTTCTGTCGGTTTAAATGAAAACAAAATATTATGTGTATTGTCAATATCTTCTACAGTAAATCTAAAATCATCTTCAACTTGGTTAAATGCATTATTCTTAGCATAAAGTGAGTCTGTTGATCTCAAAACTTCGGACTGAGTAATAGAAAACAAATTAACAGATGGAATGTTATGTTCCACTTCTAGATCGTTTGGCTTAACAAAATCTAGTCTACCGGGTTTTTCGCTAATAAGGGTAGCCATCACTTGCCCAGTACCATATCCTGAAGGCGCATTGCCCCCACCAGTATATGCTGGACCTGTTTCTAAGATTTCATCCCTTACATCTGGAGGAAGAAACAATATATAGAATATAATGAACAAAGCCATTAAAGCCACGAAAACCGCTGCTTTCGCCCCTGTTGCCTGCCCCTTTTTACCTAAACATATCATTAAAGCACCCTAATATTAACTCAAAAACATTTGAATCATAAAAATATATAAGTCTTTCTATTTTTCATAGTTCTTAAAGCCTGTATCCCTTAAAATTCAATAAAACAGGACTTGCTTAAAAATGAAGATTTTCAAAAAAGATTTGAAACAAGGATTTGTAGAACTCCAGACAGAAACACCTGAAGATCTCTGGTACTTGAGCAACATAATAGATACTGGAGATTTAATTAGAGGTAAAACTATTAGAAAAATAAAAATTGGTGACGCGGATCAAAGAAATGTTAAAATTATCAAGAAACCTGTTTTTCTGAAAATCAATGTAGAACGAAGTGAGTTAACAGATAATATACTAAGATTGTCGGGCAAAGTAACAGAAGGAACAGACGACATTCCCGCAGGCTCATACCACACGTTTAATGTCGAAGACAGTACACACTTTTCAATCACAAAGAAAGAATGGTTAAAATATCAACTAGACAAATTAAAAGAAGCAACTGAAGAGAAAGGTTCTGAAATTTTGGTGTGTGTGTTCGATAGAGAAGAAGCAATATTCTCATTACTAAAAAAATACGGTTACGAAGTTCTAACAGAAATCAAAGGAGATTCCGAAAGAAAAGTCGAAGGAGTACAGACGACCGGTAACTTCTATAAAGATATTGTTAAATTACTAACAGAGTACAAAAAAAGATATGAGATTAATCAAATTATTCTTGGAAGTCCCGGATTCTTCAAAGAAGATTTAATGAAACAAATCAATGATGCAGATCTAAAAAAATCAATAATTCTAGCTACATGCAACAATACAGGCAAATCAGGAATGAATGAAGTTCTAAAACGTCCCGAAGTTAGAGAGGCGTTAAAGAAAGACAGAATGTCTCAGGAGATGAAAATAGTCGAACAACTTTTAGAAGAGATATCAAAAGACGGTCAAGCAGCATACGGTGAAAAGCAAGTTAAAGATGCAGCAAACGCAGGAGCAATTAAAACATTAATAATCACAGATAATTTCATCAGAGATCAAAGAGAAAAAGAAAAAAGTAAAGACATTGAAAAACTAATGAAGCTAACTGAAAAGACAAATGGCGATGTAAAAATCATCACATCAACCCATGATGGCGGGCAAAAAGTGGATGGTTTAGGAGGTATCGCCGCAATTCTAAGATACAAATTGTAACCTTTCAAGCCTCAAAGCCATAAATTTCTAAAAGTTCCGCTGTTTCCTGTAAGAGGGTATATGGCCAAAAAGCCTACGGTTAATAGGGTCTTTAAAAACCAAAAATTCTGCAGTTTGGTAGTTCTGGAAGGGGGTGAAAAAGCGTAACATATTAATAGTAGTAGCACTTTTTTAGTCATTAGACAATAAAAAACGGGGGTTGATTAATTATGATTGTCAAAGACGAATTTCTCAGCAAGCTGAGGCGCTATTTTGCACTTAACTTGTACGAAGTAAAAATTTGGACTGCTTTGCTATCTAGAGGGGTATCTACAGCAGGAGAGTTAAGTGACATTGCAAATGTCCCAAGATCAAGAAGTTATGATGTTCTTGAAAGCCTAGAGAAAAAAGGTTTTGCAGTTACCAAAATTGGTAAACCAATAAAGTATATCGCAGTTCCACCTTCAGAAGTTATTGAAAGAGTAAAGAAAAACATGAAGGCAGAAGCAGATGATAAAGTCAGCAGACTTGATCAATTAAGCAACAGCGATGTAATAACTGAATTAAACACACTACATACGCAAGGAATTGAACTTGTTGAGCCAAGCGATCTATCCGGATCACTAAAAGGCAGACACAACTTATACAATCACCTTGAATTAACAATTCGAAATGCAGAAGAAAGCGTCATTATAATGACGACGACCCAAGGCCTTATGAGAAAGATCGAAGGTATGCTCCCAACATTCGAAAAGCTAAAGAAAAGAGGAGTTAGTACCAGAATTTGTGCTCCGATCACAAAAGAGTGTACTAATGTAATCAAAGAGCTAGGAGATATTGCTGAAGTTAGGCACACGCCATCCAAAGCAAGATTTTGTGTTGTTGATGGTAAAGAAGTTATCTTTATGTTGCTAAATGACAGCGAAGTACATCCAACATACGATGTTGGTATATGGGTAAACACACCTTTCTTCGCATCTGCACTTAAAGAATTATTCGACTTGGCTTGGAAGGGATTAAAACCTCACAAACAAGTTGCAGTGGCTAAACATTAAGCCACATTTTTTTCTATTTTTCTTTCACCTTATTTCCTAATTATCAATAGCTTTTTAAATTAAAACCTAATCACCAAAGCACGATGGAAGAGAATAAAATAACATCTACTCTTCACCCGCTAGAACGGAAAATACTCCCTCTACTTTCTAAATGTAAAACTTTGAAGGAATTAGTAGAGGCATCTAAATTAAAAGAAGTAGAAGTTATGCGAGCACTACAGTGGCTCTCTAATAAGAATATAGTTAAAATCCACATCAAACCTAAAGAAACGGTTGAACTTGATGAAAATGGCCTAGCTTATGTAAAAGCAGGTTTGCCTGAAAGAAGATTTCTAGAAGCGATTAAAACCAAAGCATTGCATTTGGATGCAATTGCAAAGAATGCAAAATTAGTGAGAGAAGAAGTTAATGCTTGTATAGGTTCTTTAAGAAAAAAAGCAGCAATAGAAATAACTCCTGATAAAAAGATAAAACTCACAGAACCAGGTAAAAAAATACTATTAAAGGAATCACTTGAAGAAAAATTCTTGAAAAAACTGTCAAAGAAACCAATCAACATCAAGGAACTCAATCCAGAAGAAAAGTTCGCACTTCAAAATTTTTTAAAACGTAAACAAATAATAAAACAAGTTCTTGAAAAACTTAGAGAAACAGAACTAACTGATTTAGGTAAAAAAGTTATTAAGATAAAGATTAAAACTAGCAGTGACATTGAAAGAGTTACTCCCGAACTTCTAAAAACTGGAAAATGGAAGAATAAACAGTTTAGAAAGTACGACGTCAAAGCAGATGTTCCTGCACTAAACAGAGGAAAAAGGCACTTCGTTAATCAAGCCACAGACTATGCGAGACAAATATGGGTAGAGCTCGGCTTTAAAGAAATGACTGGCCCAATATTAAACACATCATTCTGGAACTTCGATGCATTATTCACAGCACAAGACCACCCTGTACGAGAACTTCAAGATACATTCTACATTAAACATCCAGCAAAAGGTAAATTACCTCCAAAGAAACTAGTTGAAAATGTTAAAGCAACTCATGAACATGGTTGGAATTTGGGAAGCACTGGCTGGCAATATTCTTGGAATCCTGAAGACGCAAAAAAGAATGTTCTAAGAACTCACACTACTGTGCTATCCGCACAAACTCTTGCGGCATTAAAAACCGAAGATCTTCCTGCAAAATTTTTCGCAGTTGGAAAGTGTTTTAGAAACGAAACATTAGACTGGAGTCATCTATTTGAATTTAATCAATTCGAAGGTATTGTCGTCGATCCAGACGCAAACTTTAAACACTTATTAGGATACTTGAAAAATTTCTTAACAAAAATAGGATTTCCTAAAGCAAGATTTAGGCCTGCATATTTTCCTTATACTGAGATGTCAACAGAAATTGATGTATTCCACCCAGTACACAAAAAATGGTATGAATTAGGTGGCGCAGGAATACTAAGACCAGAAGTTGTTGTTCCGTTGCTGGGAAAAGACATACCTGTATTAGCGTGGGGTCCTGGACTAGATAGACAAATGACTGAATTTTACAAAATTGATGATCTAAGAGAACTTTACAAAAACGATCTAAAACAATTAAGAGAAATGAAGGAGTGGATGTTGTAAAATGCCAAGCATCGTATTAAACAAAAAAGTATTTGAAGAACTAATTGGCAAGAAACTCCCTCTCGAAGAGCTGCAAGACAGAATTAGCATGCTTGGAACTGACTTAGACCGAGTCGAAGGTAATGAAATTCATGTTGAAGTATTCCCTAACCGCCCGGACATGTTATCTGAGCAAGGATTCGCAAGAGCGTTCTCCGCATTCATTGGATCCAAAACAGGATTAAGAGAATATAAGCTAAAAGATAGTAAAGAAAAAGTAATCATCGACAAATCAGTAATAGATGTGCGACCGTTCACTGCATGTGCGATTGTAAAGAACATTAACTTCAACGACGAGAAGATAAGAGAAATAATTCAGATTCAAGAAAAACTCCACATCACATACTGCAGAAATAGAAAAAAAGCAGCCATTGGAGTCTATCCTATGGAAAAAATAAAATGTCCAATTACTTTCTTCGCAGAAGATCCTAAAAAAGTAAAGTTTCAACCTTTAGAGTGCGATAAAGAAATGACAGGTTTGCAAATATTAAGTCAGCACCCTACCGGAAGAGATTATGCGCATTTACTAGAAGAACAAAAGAAATTCCCGTTCTTTAAAGATGCTAACGGACAAATACTTTCTATGCCTCCTGTAATCAACTCACACGTTACTGGTAAAATCACAGAGAAAACAAAGGAAGTATTCATCGAGTGCAGCGGATTTGATTTCAATACTCAATTGGTATGTTTAAACATCATTGTAACCGCGCTTGCAGACATGGGTGGAGAAATCTGCTCAATGGAACTAGAATATCCTGATACTAAAAAAGTAACACCAGACCTTAGTCCAAGAAAAATTAAATTCGACTTAGATTATTGTAATAAACTTCTAGGATTAGATCTAAGAATGCATGAAGCTGCTAAACTATTTGAAAGAATGGGATTAAGCTTGGAAAAAGACGACGTTCTCATCCCTAGATACAGAGCAGATATTCTACATCAAATGGATTTAGTAGAAGACGTCGCCATAGCATATGGCTATGAAAACTTCGAACATCAAATTCCTAAAGTTGCCACAATTGGAGAAATCGCACCAATTGAACAATTCAAAAGTAAGATCTCAAGGATTTTGGTCGGACTTGGAATGTTAGAAACAAACACATATCATCTGATTAGCAAAGACGCACACAACGTCAGAATGAATAATGAAATGGATGTTATAGAGCTTGAGAATCCTGTTAACGTCGAGTACGATATACTAAGAGGCTGGATGATTCCTAGTATGTTAGGCGTACTAAAAGACAATAAACATAACGAATATCCTCAGAACATATTCGAAATCGGTACAATCTTTAAGCACAGCACTAAAACAGAAACACTAGTTGAAGAAAATGAACGGCTGGGTGTATGTTTATGTAGTAAAAATGTCACATTCACAAAAATAAAGCAAGTATTTGATTGTTTAATGAACGCCATTAATCTAGAATACGAAATAAAAGAAGTAGAGCACGGATCATTCATATCAGGTAGGACTGCAAGAGTAAGTGTCAAAGGCAAAGACGTAGCGTACATCGGAGAAATACACCCTCAAGTTCTTGAAAACTGGGATTTAGATGTACCTTGTGCAGCTTTTGAATTAAACGTAACAGAAATCTTTAAATTTTTTTAAATAATCATTTCTTCAAATATTCATTAGCTTTCAAAATCAGAACACAACTAGGGGAGTGAGTTATCTCACCAGTCATGACCATATTCATAGCTTCTTCGAACTTCATCTTAACCATTTCAATCTGCTCAGTACCTTCTAAATTAGATTCAGAGAACGTCAGATCTTTTGCCAAAAACAAAGTTGCAGGGGAATTAATCATACTAGTAAAAGGATCAACTAATCCCAAATCAATAAACTCTTTTGCTTCTATACCTAGTTCCTCTTTTAATTCTCTTTTGGCAGTATCTTCAGGCACATCCTCTCCTTCCATGCCCCCGCTAGCGGCTTCTATACTATAGCGATTAACAGCATAACGAAATTCCTTAACTAAATAAACAAATCCCTCTTCATCTATGGGCAATACAGAAATTCCCGAAAGCATCTTGATTGTTCCATAAATACCTGGATTACCGTCTGGACGCACAACTTTATCCTCTACTACTTTAATCCAAGGATTTTCATACTTAACGGAACTACTTTCGATAGTCCAATCTCCTCGTTTAGATGTCATAAAAGATAGAATAAATCAAAGATATATAAAATAAATTAAAAAATAAAATGAGAAAAAGCAATTATTGCTCTTTCTTTTCTGCAAGTTGTTTTTCTCTTGCTTCTTTGAAATCTTTATGCAAAAATACAATTTGATTAGCAGCTTCCTTACCCATTCTAAGAACTTTGTGAGGTTGCTTCTTTAAATCTTGAAGTCTTAAGACAAGCTCATCAATTGCATCGTCTGAAAGAACAATCTGCATAAGTTTTGGTTTTGCTTCGTTTTCTTTATTTTCTTCTACCATTTTTGCACCACCTAATTAGGATTTTTTAACATCTTCCTTCTTTTCTTCTAAAGGAACTTTTTCTTCAACCTTTGGTTCAGCTTTTGGAACTTCTACCTTAGGTTCTTCCTTTTTTTCAGTCTTTGCCGCTTTCTTAGGTTTCTCTTCTTCTTTTTCTTTAACCTTTCTCTGCTTAGTAGGCTTAGACAATACTTTCTTAGCTTTTTTATTCCAAACAGGCAAACCAAGTTTTTTGAACTCAGCTTCAACTTCTTCGTGTGTTGCCCCTTTCTTTATGTCCAGAACTTCACCTGTAGGATCTAAATGTTTAGCATTTATTTTTTTTCGTCTAACATCTCCATCAATTAGAACAAAAACATCATCTATTACATCTACTACTACACATTTTCTTCCAGAATCTCTGCCTGCTATTTTAACAGCAACTCTTCCAACTTCAAACATAGTGTATACCTCCAATAAATAACACAGAATAAGACTCTTCCATAATCCCCCTACACCTGAATTAGGCCTCTTGTTACCAAAGAGGATTCAACGGAGTAAAGAATTATTCTGATCTTGCTATTGCAACAATTATTTTTCTTGAGCATGCTGAACACAGCTTGCCACCGAAAGGTCTCTCAGGTCTTCTTCCAGATTTAGGAATCTTGCTCAACTTAGCAGGTGTTTCTCTTGGAACTCCTTTCAAAACAGCTCCGCAAGTACCACAAACAGCTTTAGATGGCTTCCTAGCTCTATAATGTAAAACAGATTTACTACTAGGAGTCCTCACGTAAACCCTTCTTTGGGACCTTGACTTTCTTTTACCTTCTGGCATGAACCCTCGAAAAAAACAAGGCACTTATAAAGCTTTCCAAGCCAAAACAAAAGGTTTATAAATTGCATTTTTCAGAAAAACGATAGATTGATTTAAAAAGGCGCCAGAAAGCCTATATTGCACAAAATCACATTCAGAGGGAGACTAAGTGAAGATATCTAACCAAGTAATTGAAGACGTTGTGAGAGAAGTCTCGGGAGATAATGTAATTCCTTTGGTAAAACTTCTAAAAAACAAGACCAATGTTTCAGAGTTCGTTTTAGCAGAAAAACTTGAAATCGAAATAAACTCAGTAAGAAACATGCTTTACAGATTATATCAAGCAAACTTAGTTTCATTCATTCGAAGAAAAGACAAAAAGAAAGGCTGGTACATATATTACTGGACATTTAATGCTAAACGAATCAAATATCTTCTTATTGACATTTACAAAAAGAGAGTTGAAAGACTAACTGATAAATTAAAACTTGAAGAAGGTCATCAATTTTTTATTTGCCCTAACAAGTGTGTCAGAATGGAGTTCGAGAACGCAACAGATTTTGAATTCAAGTGTCCTGAGTGCGGAGAGTTAATGTTGTTACATGACAATTCTGATAAGATAACTGAATTGAAAAAAGATATCATAGAACACGAAGCTAAACTAAAAAACGCACTACCTAAAGAGAAAAAGGTTATAGTAAAAAAAGAAAAAGTTGAACCTAAAAAGAAGGTAGTGAAAAAGAAAGTTGTTAAGAAAAAAGTAGTGAAAAAGAAAGTTGTTAAAAAAAAGGTAGTTAAGAAAAAAGTAGTGAAAAAGAAAGTTGTTAAAAAGAAGAAAACAGCTAAAAAATAATTCTAATTAAACATCCAAGGATATGCTCTTCTTAATTCTTCAATAAACACAGACGATTTATAGATGCCTAGTTCAGAGATTATTCCGGTGATTAAAACAGAATCCACCGACTCAAACGCATAATTATTAATTCCGATTCCTTTGGATGGTTTATCCCATACTTCTTTCCTATGCCTCATTTCGATTTTCTCATCAAAACCAAACAACGTCTTGGGATCAAATTTCCATGAGTTGGTACAACAATAAAAAGGAACATCAAAATTAGTACAAATCTGTGCAGCCAACTCGGAACCAATTTTATTGATAACTTTACCTTCCGTAGAAACCGCATCAGCACCAATCAAAGCAAGATCTGCTTTACGCAATGCAAGCCGCATAGCACTATCAACATACAAAGTCACAGGAATCCCTGCTGCGGCCAACTCAGTTGCAGTTTTTCTACCCTGAAACAACGGTCGCGTCTCCGTATTATGAACTTCAAATCTTTTACCTTGCCTTTTTGCTTCTAATAAAATCTTAACAACAGTTGAAGAATGACAATGTGTATAGATTACCATTCCGTTCTTAATCTTATTCGCTCCAAATTCAATTATTTTCTTATTCGAATCAGCGAAATCCTTTAGAACTCCATTAACTCTTTCAATCAACGTTCTGACAATATCAGATTCCTTATGTTTAGGTAAGTGAGCAAAGATATATTCCAACGCATTCCTCATACAAGGTTCTGTAGGCCGCGTAGCAAACAATTCATCCTTTGCAGCATGCAACTCTTTCAACAAATCTTTAGAAGTTTTAGCTTTCGATTCATCAACAACACAAACTAAAGACTTAACTGCCTCTTTAGCCACATTCTCTGCCCCTTGAATCTTGAGAGAGATAATATCATTAACTATTTGTTTATAACCCATAATAAAAACACTCCGAAAGAGCTATTTAAATATTTATCACTACTTCTTAATCTTCAAATAATCCAACTCAGGTTTAAAGACATATGCGAGATGTTCATCAAAATATCCACAACGAAAATGTTCTAAGGGAATTCCTGTTCGCTTACTAAGCATCAATGCATAAAAGTAAATTTGCGTGGTCGCATATTTTTCCTTGTGTGCTTTAGGTTTAAAGTCCCAAATCCATATATCTCCGTTCTCTACACAGAGTGCATCTATATGTCCACTTAATGGACCAACATCTTCAAAAAAATCTCCAAATTTACATCCAGACATTGCTTCTAATTCTTCAGGCATTATCCAAATAGGTACTTCAACTGCCAAAGTATTATCATCCATCTCCAACATAGTAACTTGAACATTAGAATGCGCTGTTTTGTACCTACCAACATCTAATCCAATCTGTGCCATCGCAGAAATTTCATGCCCTTTGATAACTTTAATATCGTCTTCAGGTATATCTAAATTAAACCGTAAGGCGGATGATCTTGGGCCTGTAGTGAAATGAACGTCGGGACAATCTCGAAACATCTCATCCAAAAATAACCTTAAAGAATTATAATTCTCAATACAAAGATTATCAATCTTTTGCGAATGCAGACGATAATGATAGAACCAACCGTGTTTAAAAGAAGTATGCCTAATCATATAAAGAAAATAGAAAAAAGAAGGTATATAAAATTACCTTTTCTTCCTTTTGCTTCGAAGCATGGACTCAATTTTTCGTTCTTCTTTTTCAATGAGTTCTTCTTCTTTTGCAATTCTCAAAGTAATTCGTTCGATGTTTTCATCCATCCTTGAAATTCTTCTTTCAAGCAATACCAGAATTCTTAAACTGTATACAATCGCTGCCAATGTACCAACGATAACCGCTAATGTTATTCCTTCAAGACCGAGACCAGCCATGACATTCACCTCTTTGATTCATTCTAGATTATAAACATCTAGTATACCAACTTTCAGGTTTCTCTTATATAAAAAGCTTACCTTTTAATAATACAGAAATTAAGGAGTTAGAGCCTTATTTTCATGAAATCTTCACCAGCTACAACATTATCAAAAACAGTTCTTGCATCTTCAATTAATGGCAAAGGTTCTTTGTAACGTTGAGAAAAATGATTCAAAACTAATTTCTTTGCCCCTGCTTGATTTGCCAACAAACCAGCTTGTTGCGCGGTCATATGCTTATAGCCTTCAGCTTTGTCTAGTTTACTACTTTCATAAGTTGCTTCACAAACTACAACATCCGCATTCTCTGCTAAATCAACAGCGCTCGGACAAAATTCAGTATCTGCAACATAAGTAAACTTCTTACCTTCAACAATATAAGTAGCTTTTTCAACGTCTATCTCAGTTCCCTTGTAAGTAATAGATTCTCCTTTAGACAGCTTTTTCAAATGCGGACCATCGGGCACATTCATTTTCTTCATATGCGCAGTATCAATTCTTCTTCTATCTTTACTCACAAAACTATATCCGATGCATGGTAAACCATGTTCTAATGGGGCACACTCTAGATAGTAATCTTCATTTTCATAAAACATTTCGACGCCTTTAGGATCTAATTCGTACACTCTAATATCCATTTTAGAACTAAAAATTGTTGCTTTCATCAAATGTTCAATTCTCATCTTAGTATCTCTTGGACCCCAAATATCAATTCTAGGATTTTCTTCGCTATTTGATTTTGTTTGCATTAATCCAAGTAAACCTGAAACATGATCTCCATGCCAATGAGTAATTAGAATTTTAGTTACCGCAGTACGTTTAATACCTGTAATATTCATCTGCCTCTGAGTACCTTCACCACAGTCAAACAAAAGTCCTTCGGACTTATATTGCAAGAAAATACCCGCAACATTTCTTTCCTTTGTCGGCACCATACAAGAAGTACCCAATAATGTAATTTGCATAGATCTATTCACCTAGAGTTGCATTATTAATAGTTACGGTTTCAACCGCCAACAAAGGTTATTTTCCATATGGAAAATAAATAACCAACACATCTAACTATATAAACATTTAAAAAAGAGACAAAGAACAGAGAAACCATGGTAAAAAAAGAATTAATCAAAGCCAGCTTAATGGAAGATAAAGTGCTCTGTGAAAATTGTGATGAAGCAAGAGAACTTTACAACATAAGCAGATTTGGAGAAATAAAAAGAAAAAAGCTGGAGTTATCTTTGATTGAAGCATTTTACCTAATGGAAAAAGAAAAGATCGTAGTGCTTGATGGAAGAAACAAACCTATGAGCCACGAATCTTATATGAAAAAAGCAAAAAAGCGAGAACCAAATTTCTGGATTAGATATTCTGTTTTTAGCGATTTTAGGGATCGTGGTTACATCATCAAAACTGCTTTGAAATTTGGAGCAGACTTCAGAGTATATGATAGAGGTGTAAAGCCTGGAGAAGATCACGCTAAATGGGTTGTATTTCCGGTAAGTGAGGGTAACACCCTAACATGGCATGAATTCTCAGCAAAAAATAGAGTGGCACACTCAACAAAAAAAAGACTTCTTTTAGGAATTGTGGATGCAGAAGGCGACGTAGTCTACTACGAAACTCGTTGGATTCGACCTTGAGTCAACTTCCAAAAATATATAAACTCCTACAAATAAATTATTAGCTATGGACATTGCCAACTTTGCCAAAATTGCACAAGACAAAGGCAAGTTTCTACAATTCATTGAATCTCGAGGACCCATTCTACCTGTAGATCTGGCCAAAGCCATGAAAATAGACTCAATGTTTGCAGGCGCAATTCTTTCTGAACTCCTATCCAACAAACAAATTAAAATCTCAACTGCAAAGATAGGCGGATCTCCCGTATACTATACCAAAGGCCAAGAATCAAAATTAGAAATTCTCTATGATCACTTACCAGAAAAAGTGAGAAGAACCTATGATATTTTGAAAGAGAGTAAAATATTGAAAGATAAAGAAATGGGGCCTGTAGAAAGAACTGCACTAAGAGAGCTAAAAGATTTTGCAATAATGCTAAACGTTACGGCGGGGGAAGAACAACTAGTATTCTGGAAATGGCACCTATTGGCCGATGAAGAGGCTGCAACAATCATAAAGAAAAAGCTGGGTTTAGTTAAAGAGAAAAAAGAGCCACCGAAGCCAATCAAAGAAGAAAAGATCGAACCCCCTAAACCAATACCTGAACCAAAAAAACCAGAAATCAAAAAACCAGTACCCAAAATAGAAAAACAAAAACAACTATCTCCAACAGAAAGTACAATTACAGAAACTGATGACTTTCTAAACATAATTAACTCATATTTCAAAAACAACAATATCGCAGTTCACAGCACAGAAGTCATTAGAAAAAATTCAGATGTCGAATTAGTTATAGAAATACCAAGCGTTTTTGGAGAACTACAATATTTCTGTAAAGCCAAGAATAAAAAGAAATGCAATGATGGTGATTTAAGTTCGGCATTCATCAGATCTCAAAGCCTCAAACTCCCAATTATTTTTCTCACAACTGGTGAGATTACAAAAAGAGCTCAAGAAATGCTTGAAAAAGAATTCAAAGGCATGACTTTGAAAAAGCTCTAAAATAGAAAAGTATTTATAGTCTCCCTCGTCGATAAATTCACTAAAAAATAGAGGGAGGAACGAAGTCTATGAAATCAAATATTGTTAGCGCATTAAGTATATTAGTTGTACTTTTATCCATTTTAGGTTGTGCAGAGGTTCAACAAACTATTGAAGAACCCGCACAAGAACCAGTTATTGAAACATCAGAGCCGGTTATCATTGAAGAAAAACAACAAATAACAGTAACACCCGTTGATGAAGATACTTCTGTCATCATTACCAAACCCGAAGAGGAACTAGAACCAGAAGTAAACATCACCACACCAAGTAATGAAACAGTAGAAGAGTATACTTTAAGCCAAGAAGAAATAGAAAAACTAGGAAACCATAAACTAGGAGAGGAAAGATCTGTTATTGCTAGCGGATTCAGAAAGATGAAACTTGGCGAAACGTACGTTTTCGGAATAAAAGTAAGAAACGTATACCACTACGATTCAAATTTTAGTTTAAGACTAGAATCATACACAACTGAACAAAAAGAAGGAATGAGCTTCAGCGAAGTACATTATTCGAAAAACGTAGAAAGATGGTTTAAAAACGACGAATTTAAAAACTTCAAAGTGGAAAAGAACTCTGAAGTATTAATTCCTATAGCGATTGAAGTTGGATCAACACTAAAGCCTGAAGAACCCGTTAAAGACGGTACAAGGGTAACATACAACTTTGAACTTGTTATTGTTGATGAAAACTCAAAACCAATAGAAACCTACAGCTACGAAACAATTGTTATAAGAGTTGTTTAAAGGGGGTTAAAAATGAAAAAACTAATAGCATTATTTGCAATTCTCGCAGTCTGCATATTTTTAACAGCATGCGGTGAATCCACAGTTCAACCTACTAAAACAATAGAAAGCACTCCTGATGCAGAAGTAGTAGCAGAGCCAGAAGTTGAACCAGAACCTGTTGTTGAAGAACCGGAGATAGTAGAAGAACCTGAAGCAGTTCCAGAAGTGAGTGAAGTTCCAACAGAACTAACTGACTTGGAAATTGAGGCTGCAAGAAGCTCTATAAAAGGCGCTACAAGAGCAAAAGTCTATCCTGCATTCAAAAATCTGAAAGTTGGAGAAACAGGAATCTTTGGATTGGCAATAAAAAACACCAAACCAAAAGCCTACCAATACACGATAGAAATAAGAGATGTTTCTCTTGAAGAAAAAATTGGTTCCGGCAGTTATCAAAGAATAAATGATGACATAGACATAACTAGCTGGTTAGATGAAAATTACTTAAGCAACTTTGAAATTGCTGCAAACGAAGTAGGAGTCCTTCAATTAACCATTACTGCTAAAGATATGGTTAAAGCAGACTTAGAAACTAGACCTGGAATGAGAATAAAACTCTTCATAGACGTTTTTGAGTACGACGGAGGCTTTACAGAACAAGCAGGCAAAGCAGAGCTTGATATTAGGGTTGTAGAATAAACCCTTCTTTTTCTATTTTTCACTAATTTTATAAATAAACCTTTCAAAAGATAACATATGGGAGTACAAATAACGAACCTTCTAACAAGCAGAGATACTTCAATAGATGAACTTGCAGGAAAAACATTCGCAGTAGACTCATACAACATGCTATATCAATTTCTAACTACTTTGAGAACATATGATGGATCTCCGCTAAGAGACTCAAAAGGAAACATCACATCACACATATCTGGACTATTTAGCAGAACAATTAGCTTCATGAGCAAAGGACTAAAGTTAGCGTTCGTGTTTGATGGTGAAGCCCCAGTACTAAAGCAAAAAGAACGAGAAAGAAGAGCTGAAATAAAAAAAGCCGCCGAAGCACAATATGAAATTGCTAAAGAACGTAAAGATGTTGAAGGTATGAAAAAGTTTGCGGGCAGAACTGCAAGATTAACAAAAGAAATGGTTGATGAGACAAAAGAACTTCTTGAAGCGTTTGGTCTTCCTGTTATTCAAGCACCATCAGAAGGTGAAGCTCAAGCTGCACGCATGTGCAGTAATGGAGATGTTTACGCACTTATCTCTCAAGATACTGATTGTTTAGCATTCGGCACTCCAAGAATGGTGAAAAATTTATCTGTTAGTCAAAGAAAAAAGATGAACAGCAAACTAAGTTATGAATCCGTAAAACCTCAATTATTAGAACTAGAAGTTAATCTAAAAAACCTTGAATTAACTAGAGATCAACTTATCGCATTAATGATGTTAGTAGGTACTGATTTTAATATTGGCGGAATAAAAGGAATAGGTCCAAAAAATGGATTAAAACTAGTTAAAGAACACAAAGATGACTTTAACACGTTATTCAAAGAAGTGAAATGGTCTGACTTCTTCGACTATGATTGGAATGACGTATTTAATACAATAAAAGACATGCCTGTAACTGATGATTACAAGCTTGAGTGGAAACCAATCAATGAAGATAAGATCTACGAAATTCTTCATGAAAGACACGAATTTTCAAAAGAGAGAATCAAACACTCATTAGATAAATTAAACAAAATCAAAGACGCACAATCACAAAAAGGTCTTGGAGACTTTATGTAAAATGCTAGTTATCAAAATCCCACTAAAAATAGCAAACAAAGTACAGGAATTCATTAGAAAAGATGATTTATCTGTAAAGGATTATGATTTTTATAAAGATAAAGAGAATCTATACTTGGCAGTAAACGAAAGTAAAGAGATATTAAACAAATTCCCAGATGTAAAGACATCAAAGAAAGAATTAACAAAACGTAGAAGAACTCCTACTACATTAAAAGAAGCTTTGAAAGACGACATACCTAAAGAACTATTATCAAATCTAAAAACTGCTTTCGACACTGTCGGCGATATCGCAATAATAGAAGTAGATGAAGAATTAAAAAAATATGAAAAAATTATTGCTACAAAACTTCTAGAAATAAATAAACAACTGAAAGTTGTTACAAAAAAAGAAGGAATTCATGGTGGTACGTTTAGAACTCAGAAACTAAAGGTTCTGGCAGGAGAAGAACGAAAAGAGACTATATATACTGAAAATAATTGTAGATTAAAATTAAATGTTGAAGAAGTATATTTCTCTCCAAGATTAAGTACAGAACGAAAAAGAATTATGAAACTAGTGAAAAAAGGAGAGAACATCCTTGTCATGTTCTGCGGCTGCGCACCATATCCTTGCGTTTTAGCAAAGAACTCCGAAGCCAGACATATAACAGGCATAGAAATAAACCCGCAAGGACACAAATACGGATTAGAGAACATAAAACTAAACAAATTAACAAATGTAGACTTAATAAACGCAGACGCTACCAAAGTAATGCCTTTGGAAGAAAACAACAAGCCAATAATTTTTGACAGAATCCTTATGCCTTTACCTAAGTCCGCAGAAGATTTTTTAGATGCAGCATTGAGTAACGCAGGCAAAAACACAATAATTCATTTCTATGACTTTTTACATGAAAGTGAGTTTCATCTTGCAATAGAAAAAATAGAAAAAGCGTGTAAAAGAAATAAATTAAAACACGAAGTTATTGGAACATACAAGTGCGGTAATCACGCACCAAGGGTGTTTCGAATCTGTGTGGACTTTAAGATAAAATGAAAGATGTTCAAAAAGCAGTAATAAAAAAAGACGACAAATTTCTAATTTTACTAAGATCAAAAACCGCAGACTTTTTTCCAGATTATTGGGATTTTCCAGGAGGAAAGCTAGAACCAAACGAAATACCTGAAGAAGGTATAGAAAGAGAAGTAAAAGAAGAAACAACTTTAACAATAAAAGCCAAAGAGGTTGTTGGAGTATACGAATACGATCTAACAAACTGCGGCCATAACGATTTCAGATTTACTGTATATAACATAGAAATTCTAGAAGGAAAAGTAAAAATAGGATTTGAACACCAAGAGTTCAAATGGGCCACAAAGGAAGAAGTTCTAAATCTCAGGATAGAGCCCTTCTTAATTGAATATTTTAAAGAACACCCATAGCTTTAAATAACAACAAAAGTCGTAAGGTGGGTGTGCAATGATTAAGTGAACACCGGTCGAGCGCAAGCGATGAGATTCGGAAGTAACTGCTGAGCACACAGCATTTTCTAAAATGATAATCTATACTTAGAAACTATTGCTCCAACTCCCAAACCCAAACAAGACGCAAGTATTGCACCGAAAACATACACTGGTTGAAATTCTCCTTTAATTAAAGACAACGCCAACAAAATTACGAATGCAACAGTACCGAAAATCATTGAATAGTATAAAGTAGATGCCTTAACCTTGCCTTTAACCCATGTAGCTATTGCTGCCACCGATAAAACAGAAGTTACGGCCGCAAAAAACGCGCCCAGCACTAGATCCTGAACCAATACTGCCAATACAACTGCCAACAAACAAAGAACAAACATAACTTTTCTAATGTTACTAACCATTTGAGATTTGGTATAATGAAACAGATCTTGTACGACAGATGATGATGCAGTAAAAACATAAGTATCAATAGAACTCATAATTGCTGCAAACAACAATACAACTGCCAGCCCCACTAAACCTGGAGGCAACAGATTCTGAAATGCATGAATTAATGCTAAATCCTGATCTACACCAGGAAATTTCGCTTTAACAACCAAAGCAACCATCCCAAGCAAAGCACCAAAGATTGCATAAACAATAGACGACAAGATAAATCCTTTTTTCAAAGAAGCAACATTTTTAGTCGAATACACTCTCTGCCAAAGCTCAGGCATTCCAAAAGGCAACATAACCCCAAACAAAAAGAACCCAACAATTGTAGCAATTCCTCCACCAAACAAATTCCATTCCGCTAGTGGAATCACTCCAACATCAAATATCATAACGGCCAATATTACTAGCAAAACAAACATTGCACCATATTGAATCACATCTGTTTTCACTACTGCTTTGAATCCGCCAAGTAACAAATATACTAAAACAATAGCAACCATGATCAAAGCGCACAACCAAAACGGCCAGCCTGTAAAAAATACAAATATCTTTGTACCTGCCATTAAATTAAGAGACAAGAAACCAAACATCAGAAATATAGTCAATGCAGAAGCAAACCCTGCAACTTTTTTTCCATAATTATGTTTAAAGTAATCAGATAAAGTATAATATCTCTCACCAGAATGTGATCTTAACTTTAATGCGAATGGCAAAAAAACCAAAACACCTAATGCCATTCCAATAAAATACCAGATTGCGGAAAATCCCCAAAGATAAACCATTGCGACAAAGATCATAATTATTGATCCGGTCTTGCTGGCATTCACAGTAGCCATAGTACTCCACGCACCAAGTTTCCTTTCTGCAATTAAGAAATCTTCATCACTTTGTTTTCTAGATGAGATATAACCTATCACAACCAAAACCACGAAATAGGCAACTACCAACAATAAATCCCACATTGACAACATATTATCCATTTGAAATATCCTCGTAAACTGCCTAAAACGCCCTAATTATTAACAAAACATCAAGACCAACTAAAGTATATAAACCTTTGTTGTTGTGATAAACCACAACATTATTATACAACCAGAACAACAACCAGATCATGCAAATTGAAAACTTAATGGAAGCCGGCTTAACAAAACATCAAGCGGAAGTATACTTAGAAGTTCTAAAAGGGCCTGGAAGAAGTGGCGGTGAATTAGCTAAACGACTCTCAATAGATAGATCATTTGCATACAATATCCTTAATGCACTGATAGACAAAGGACTGGTCAGCCACATCACAGAAAAGAACATAAGATTATTTTATCCGTCCGATCCTGAAAATTTATTAAATGAAATTGAAGAAAAAAGAACAAAAGTTTCTACAATAATTGAAGAATTAAAAAAAATCAATGCACAAACAAAAGAATCCCGTGCAGTTACAGTTTACGAAGGTAAAGCGGGCGTTAAAATATACGCGAGAGAATGTGTAGAGCGAGATTCATTCTGCCTTTTAGGTGGTGGAGAACGCCCCGGCATACTAGACACATTAAAATCAGACTTCCCTCACTATCTAAATCTGTTTGAGAATAAAAAAACCAAAGGCAGAGCCATAACTTCTAATAGTTTTAGAAAAATCATGGATAACCTATTTGAAAAAAGTGAGATAAAAGTTAGAACTCTTCCTAATCTAAAAACCAGGGCAAGCTTTACAATATTCAAAGATAAAATAGCTATCTGTTCTACAGAAGAAAAAGCAATGGTAATAATGATAGAAGATAAAAACGTTGCAGAAACACTACAATGCTACTTTGATAATTTATGGAAGATAGCTAATTAACCAAACATTCTCATAAAGTCTTCGCCTTCTTCTTCTTCTTCACGCTTAACTTTAACAACCGCTTCCAAGAAATCTTTTCCAGTTACTTTTGTTCTATTAGCGCGAATAGCAAAGTAACCTGCTTCAGTACAGACCGCCTTAATCTCGGCACCAGAATATCCTTCAAGTTCTTTGTAGATCTTATCAAGATTGGCTTTTTTATCCACAGTCATGTTACGAGTGTGGATCGAGAAGATTTTAACAATACCTTCCTTATCTGGATTTGGAACCTTTATCAACCTATCCAGCCTACCTGGACGCGTCACCGCAGGATCAAGGATATCTTTTCTGTTCGTACAACCAATAATTTTTACGTTGTCCAAACTCTTGAACCCATCAATTTCTGCTAATAACTGCATAAACGTTCTCTGAACTTCTCTCTCACCCGAGGTTCCGATCTCTATCCTAGTTGCAGCTAATGCATCAATCTCATCAATGAATATAATGGAAGGCGCCTTCTCTCTTGCCAAGTCAAATACTTCTTTAACTAACTTAGCACCTTCTCCAATAAATTTCTGAACCAACTCAGAACCAACAAGTTCTATGAATGTTGAATTAGTAGAAGACGCAACCGCCTTTGCAAGTAATGTTTTACCAGTACCGGGAGTACCATACAACAAAATACCTTTTGGCGGATGGATTCCGACTTTCTTAAACAACGCAGGCTTGAGAAGTGGAAGTTCAATAACTTCTCTAATTTCTTCAGCCTGATTATCCAATCCACCCACATCATCCCAACTCACAGTAGGTTTGTCTATGATGACAAACTTTTCAATATTAAATTTCTTCCTTCCTGGAATTTTCTTAAGAACTGTTAAGTTTTTTTGTTCAACTAAAACCGCATCGTCCGATTTAAGACCAGGACAGTCTGGCCCTTTCTCAACAAAAAATTCATTACCATTATTTAATCTTACAAGAACATTCTCATCTAGCATTTCTCTAACTTCTGCGACCAACAAAGGTGGTTTTTGAAACATATCAAGCTGCTTTTGTGCTCTAGACAACTCAGATCTTAGATTAATCACAGTCTGTTGAAGCATCTTATTCTCGTCTTCCAAGCCGTTGGCATCCACACTATAGCTACCAATAATTCTGTTTAGAATCTCCTTATCCTCGTTCGCCATAGTACCTCATCAACCCATCATTGATATATAAAGCTTCTTGTTTAAGAATGAAAACTAAGAATTGGAAAAAGACCAACTCAGATGAGAAACTTCTGCACAATCTATTTCAGTCAAATTCACCTCGGGACTGCCAGGAGTATAAATCCAAGATTGTTCATAACACCTACACTCACCACACTCTCCGAAACAGAAATGAGAAGTAGAACCAATCTTAACATCGCTAAACAAAAAACCATCACAATCACAATTAATTTGGTGTCCCGCCGTGCCCCCATATCCGCAAGTTTCAGAAAATGGTTTTAAAACAGGGGTGATCGCCACTTGATTCCAAAAGAATTTTCCACCGGGAGTAAAGAAAGATAAAACAATCAACAAAACCAATAAACATAGCAGTCCTAATAACGCTCTCTTCCACATCATATAACAGCTACAAGACCCAAGACTTAAAATAACTTACCATAACTTCAAACAGAATTAAACATAAACCATACAAAAATTTATATAGATTCCAAAAAGAAGGAAAAAGTAAGGTGATTAAACATGGTTGACCCAAGAGTTAAGAAACTAGCAGACATTCTTGTTAATTATTCTATTAAAGTAAAGAAAGGAGATATAATAAACGTAAAAGGCGGCGCAGATGCAAAAGACCTTTTGCTAGAAGTATGTAAACTCATTCTGAAAAAAGGAGCAGCTCCGCGATTAAACGTAGGCTTGCCAGGATTTGCATATACTTACTACAAACACGCTCAAGACAACATCCTAAAACAAGATCCGAAAATTGCCATGTATGAAGCAAAGAACTGTCAAGGTGTTATTCACATCGGTGCAGAGTACAACACAAAAGAACTCACACATGTAGATCACAAAAAAGTCGCACTTAGAAGAAAACACACGCACAAAGTTAGTGAGTTTATCGTAAACAAACAAGATAACTGGGTGATTTGTGAATATCCAACTAACGCTTTAGCTCAAGATGCAGAAATGTCTTTAGAAGAATTTGAAGACTTCGTATATGGCGCAACAAACGTTAACTGGGCAAAAGAAAAAACACGAATGAAGAAACTTGCAGATGTCGTAAACAAAGGTAAGAAAGTGAGAATCAAAGCAAAGAACACAGACATATCTTTTAGCATTAAAGGAAAGAAAGCAAAAATCTGCGCAGGTGACAGAAACATGCCTGATGGTGAAGTATTTACTGAGCCGGTTAAACATTCAGTTGAAGGACATATTGAATACACGTTCCCCGCAATATATGGTGGAGTAGAAGTTGACGGAGTAAAACTAGACTTCAAAAAAGGTAAAGTTGTGAAAGCAACAGCCAAGAAGAATGAAGAATACCTTCATAAAATGATCAACATCGATCCCGGAGCTAGCTACTTAGGAGAATTTGGTATTGGAACAAACTACGGTCTCAAAAAATTTGTTAAACAAATACTCTTCGATGAAAAGATTGGCGGTACAATTCATTTGGCGTTAGGAATGGCGTACAAAGAAACAGGTGGAGAAAACAAATCTGCTCTGCACTGGGATATGATTAAAGATATGCGTGAAAACGGAGAACTCTGGATTGATGATAAATTAATCCAAAAGAATGGAAAGTTCTTAATCAAATTCTAACAATAATTCTTTCATTATTTTTTTTGTTTCTGATGTTAGGTTAGTGTTACGCCCAGTCAAAGTAGAATTAATCATGCATAACATATCCTCTATAGATCCGTAATATTCTTTATCATCTAATAAGTCTGAAACTATGATACTTATCTCCGCATTAGAATTAGAAGGATCTGATAATCTAAACTCCGATCTTGAAACATCTTCAACAGAAACGGAAGGAAACTCCACACCCACAACAAAACCAGTTAAAGGGCTATGAGAAAAAATAGAAAGTGAGAATAAAAATAAAAACGCAATTAATAAACTTGCTACAAGAACTGCTCTAGACGCATAACTTGAATTAGTATTTCTAATTTCATTAACTTTCTCATCTCTTAGTTGTTTGCACTCTTTAACATGATCATCCAACATCTCAAGATACTCTTCAGGGCTTTTGTCTTGGAGATAATGCTCTAAATAAAATTTGTATTTGGCATAATCAATAGTATTAGAATCAACTTTCTCTACAAAGTCAACTAACCGCCTCTTCTGCTCCTCGCAGTACTCTATTCTATTATCTAGTTCTTTTAACATCTTTTTCTTCATACAAAGTAAGAATATTCTCTGGCTTCCCTATATACTTCAAAACCTTTTGCACAACTCTGCCTTTTACTCGTTTATTGGCTACAAGATAATAATATTTTTGCCCATTCACCTCTTTTGTCCGAATAAAAGCCATGAAAACTTAGGCACTACAAAGCTATTTAAATAAATATATCTCCCGATATAGATAATGCAAAATATATAATTAAAAACTTAGGCACTACATAGGCACTAGAACTCACAACCCGAAACACCAACAAAATAACAGAAGAAGATCTAACTACCAATTACAAAGAAAAGAAAAATGGGGGCATGGGGATTCGAACCCCAATCTGACGGTATCTTCCTCGAAGCAAAAGCCTCAACAGACCGAGACGTTACATCATCGCCGCAAAATTCTGCAGCTCATCGCTCCAAAACTGGAGCCGACCATTCTAGCCAGGTTATACTATGCCCCCGACATACCTCAACAAATCCCCAAGCTCTTTATAAAGATTTTGAAAAAGAGACCTTATCGCCTAATTTAACAGAATTAGCACAGCCACAAGGCAACTCCACTATATAGGATGCCAACTTAGATGGAGAATAAACTGTAAACGGCTTAAAGTTCTCCTTAATCTCTACAACCTTTTTTGATGAATCTAAAAACAAAACATCTATTGCATAAAAAACAAACATCATATGCAAAGAATACCTTCCTGGCTTGTTAAAAGGAAAAACTAACGCTTTATCACATATCTTAGAACTAAACATCAAACCTCTGGCTTTCTTCCAAGAAGTATCACAGCACTCAACATTAGAAACTAATTTCTTACCATTAACTTTCATCATCTTCCAGTATGACCAAACCCGCCTTTTCCGCGTTCAGTATCGTCTAAATCTTCAACAACTTCTATTTGAGGAGAATAAACCTTCTGAACTAATAACTGCGCAATCCTGTCCCCTTTAGAAACAGAATAATCTTCTTTAGTTGTATTTAATATAAATATCTTATACTCGCCTCTATAAGTCGGATCTATCACACCACCCATTGTTTTTAAACCAAGCTTAGCCATGCCGCTTCTATCCCAAACTAACGCGGCATAACCAATAGGAAACGCAATAGACAAACCAGTACCAATTAACTTTCGATCGCCCGGCGCAATTACAACATCTTCAACAGAATGTAAATCAACAGCAACATCACCAACTAGTGCATGCCTAGGAACAATTGCATCATCGCGCAATTTTTTTATTTTCATCTCAACTTTTTCCATTTTATAAAAAAGATTAATTGAATTGCATATTAAGCTTACCAAAAAAATAAAACAGCTATTAGAACATATAGTTCAAAGTAGGCATAAAACATTCGCCAAAATATCAAAATCTCCAGTAGAAACCAAGGAGTCCCTCTTATCATACATAACCACACCAAAGCCCCTAAAACCACAAAAAAAGCAGAAGAAAGGATTCTCCACAGGAAACCAAGGGGGCAGCTATTCCCTAAAATATAGCTTCTCACGCTTCCTTTGCAAAATAAAAGTATTTATAAAGGAAAGAGCTTTACTTTTATAAAAGCGGGAACAATCTCACTTTTAAACAAAAATCGCAATCCTGGGGGTGCTTATAAATGGGAAAACACGATATACGAGTTGTTAACATTGTTGTATCAACTTCTTTGGAGCACGACATTCCTTTAGAGAAGATGGCAGCTACTCTGTCAAACACAGAATACAACCCAGAACAATTTCCTGGTCTTGTAATTAGAGTTAAAGAACCTAAAACTTCCGCTCTAATCTTCAACTCTGGTAAAGTCGTTTGTACTGGAGCAAAAACTCTTTCAGATGTATCTGAGTCTCTTAAACAAATTAAGAAGAGTTTAGAAAAAATTAATGTCAAGATTACCGTCGATCCGGAGATCAATGTTCAAAACATTGTTGCATCAGGTTCAATTGGTAGAGATCTTAATTTAAATGTTCTAGCAATGAAACTGGAGAACACTGAATACGAACCAGAACAATTCCCTGGTTTGGTTTATAAACTAAAAGGCTATCTGCCTGAAGACCAAACTCAGAAAGCAACTTTCCTATTGTTTAGCAATGGAAAAATTGTTTGTACTGGAACTAAAAGTGAAGACCAAGTAGATTTAGCTGTTGATAAGTTAATTGAGAACTTGGACAACTTAAAATAATTTTGAATTTACCTGTCTAGTGCGGACAATTCCTGAATACACCGAATTCTGGCATCTCAGGGATCATCCCACACCACTGGTCACTAGACAACTTCATTTATAAAGTTATTATAGTAGCTTGAGCGTTATTAAAAAAGGATGATTGAAAATGGATACAATTGAAGTAACGGAACAAATTTCCCGATTCAAGGAGTTCTTTGAAGAAAACTACATGGATGAACTTCTTGAAAGAATAAGAGTAGGAAAAAATTGGTTAGACATAGACTTCGCAAAACTTTCTAAACATGATATAGAACTAGCAGAACTATTACTTGATTATCCTGAAGAAGTTCTAAAAGCTGCAGAAATTGGAATAAAAGAATTTGACTTGCCTGAAGAAATAAAAAGATTTCACATTAGACCTTTCAACCTACCAGAATCTCAAACAATCATGATCAGAGATATCAGAAGTAAACATATTGGAGGACTATTAACAATTACCGGCACCGTACGACAAAAATCAGACGTACGTCCGCAAGTTACAACTGCAAGATTTGAATGCCCAAGTTGTGGTAATGTAATGTCTGTATTACAATTAGAAAATAAATTCAACGAACCAACAAGATGCGGCTGCGGAAGAAAAGGAAAATTCAGATTATTAAGTAAAGAGCTAGTAGATGCACAAGGAATTGTACTTGAAGAGGCGACTGAAGATCTAGAAGGTGGTGAACAACCAAAAAGAATGAATGTGTTCTTAAAAGATGATTTAGTTAGCCCGATCTCAGATAAAAGAACCAACCCGGGTTCAAAAATAAGAAT
Source organism: Candidatus Woesearchaeota archaeon (assembly GCA_018646625.1). GTDB lineage: Archaea > Nanobdellota > Nanobdellia > Woesearchaeales > JABGUJ01 > JABGUJ01. Next base: position 363,555 of record JABGUJ010000001.1, read on the forward strand.
AGTGGGTTCAATAAAAGAAGTTCCAATCATATTAAGATCTGGAAGTCAGTCAACTAAATTTGATTTACTAATAGATGCAAATCATGTAATTAGCGTAGAAGAAGATTTCACTCAAGTACAAATATCAAAAGAAGAAAAAGAAGAGATATTAACTCTTTCAAAAGATCCGAAAGTATACGAAAAACTGGTACAATCAATAACTCCATCTATTTACGGTCACGATAAAATAAAAGAAGCACTAGTACTGCAATTAATTGGAGGCGTACATAAAAAAAGAGCTGACGGAGTATCAACCAGAGGAGACATGCACGTACTTTTAGTAGGTGATCCCGGTTCGGGTAAATCTATGATGCTTAAACGTTGTTCAGTTGTCGCTCCAAAATGTAAATATGTATCTGGTAAAGGTGCATCCGGCGCAGGTTTAACTGCGGCAGTTGTTAAAGATGAATTTCTTAATGGTTGGAGTCTTGAAGCAGGCGCATTGGTTCTTGCCAACAAAGGCTTCTGTATGATAGACGAGTTGGATAAGATGAGCAAAGAAGACAGAAGTGCAATGCACGAGGCTCTTGAACAACAAACCGTAACGATTAGTAAAGCAAACATTCAAGCAACACTACAATGTCAGACAACTGTTCTTGCTGCAGCAAACCCAAAATTTGGAAGATTCGATCCTTATGAACTGCTAGCAAAGCAAATTGACTTACCTCCTTCTTTAATAAACAGATTTGATTTGATTTTTCCAGTACGAGATATGCCAGAACCTGAAAAAGATGAAGCATTAGCAAAGTTTGTACTTAATCTTCACAAAGCTACGGATATACGAAAATCAGAGATAGGAGACAATCTGCTCAGAAAGTATTTAGTCTATGCAAGAACAAAATGCAAACCTCAACTAAACGATGATGCATTAGAAGAAATCAAAGCATATTACGTAAAAATGAGAAACACAGGAACCGAAGATGGTGGTGTTCAACCCATCCCTATTTCCGCGAGACAGTTAGAAGGTCTTGTGAGATTATCGGAAGCATCAGCAAAATCTAGACTTGCAACTACTGTAAACAAAGATGATGCAAAACGAGCAATTGAACTACTACATTTCTGTCTGAGCCAAATTGGATTAGATCCAGACACAGGAAAAATTGATATTGACAGAATAAGCTCAGGAATAACTGCATCTCAACGTGGCCAAATTGGTGTTGTAAAAGAAATTATAAAAGATCTGGAAGACAAAGTTGGAAAGGTCATACCAATAGATGACATAATCAAGGAAGCAGATACTCAAGATATTAGAGAAAGTGCAGTTGAAGAAGTTATTGAAAAACTTAAGAGATCGGGAGATGTTTTCGAACCTAAACGGGGCTTTTTAAGTAGAATTTAAAGATCTACAAAAATATTATATACTTCAAATATTCACAATCAGTGGGGTGGAACATATCGCAGACATTACACCAGATAGCGTACAAAAAAGGCAAGTAGCATTCAAAGTTAAAGTAGATGAAATTTCTAATGGCCAATTTATAAAAGAAGAAGGCTGGAAACCTAACTACGTTCTAACCTCATATGGTAACATTTCTAGAATTAATATTATGGCTATGATCATCGCCAAACTAGATGATGAAAAAAACTATACAGTAGATGATGGCTCTGGTACAATAGATCTAAGATGGTTTGAAGATGTTGACTCATTCAAAAACTTCAATACGGGCGAACTAGTAAACATTGTAGGGAGAATAAGAGAATACAACAATATAAAGTATATTCTTCCGGAGATCATAAGAAAAATTGACAATCCTAAATGGTTAGAATTACGAAAGCACGAGTTGGGAAAAAGAGAGAAGTGTCAAGAAACATTACAACCAGTAGAACAACCTAAACCAGAATCGCCAACCGTAACTGAATTTGAAGATGTTGTGAATGCGACCCCTGCAAAGGAATCAACAGTTGATAAATTAATAAAAGTAATAAAAGAAAAAGACGCAGGAGAAGGTGTAGATATAGATGAAGTTATTGCCGCATCATCCATTCCAGAAGCGGACTCTTTGATCAAGAGACTTCTAGAAGAAGGAGACATCTTCGAAATCAAACCGGGAAGAATAAAAGTTCTAGAATAAGTTTACAACGCTTTTTCAAGAATTGAAGAAGCACCATCATCCTTAACTGTTTTATAACCTAATCGTTCATATAACTTCTTGGCCTTATTATCATTAAACACCTTTAATCTTATTCTAGTAAGATCATGTTCTTTTGCCTTCTTTTCCATTAATCCAACGAGAAAAGTACCAAGACCTTTACTTCTTAACTTGGTAGAAACTTGTACATTATTGATATATGCCGCATCCCTGCCACATTTCAAATCAAAGAAAGCAATCCTCTTGCCTTCATACTCTACAATCATAATTTTATTCTTATCAAAACCATCTTCAAAAGACTGAGAGTTCCAAGACCCCCAATGCCTTATGAAAGCATCATACATATTTTCCTTAAGAAGTTCGAAAACAAAATTATAGTCGGCGTCTTCACAGTTCCTCAACAAAAATTTATGTCCCTTTATATCAATATTCACAAAAACACCTTGTCAATACAAACTAAGCCTTAAAATAAAGCAGGAGTAACAAACACCTCAACTACAGCAGCAAAAAACAAAATAACAACAGATATGATTAACAAATCAGAACTGTCCATTAACACATTATAGAACTTCTTTGTACCAAAATGATGATTAATTACAGCAAACGAAATAATTCCTCCAGCCAGCCCGCCAACAAAATATGCTAAAATTTCGAATATCCCGTGAGTAAAGTAACGTAAAAAAGAAGATGACAGAATAGATGCATAAGAAATCACATGAGATGCGCCTTCTACAACCAGCGCAGCATTAAGTTTAGATTTAGCCAACATCCCAATGGCGGTTGCGATAACAGATGCATTCCATGTAAGGATAAATATCGCTCCAGCACCATAAAAGAATGAAAACAAAATACAAAACGCCAACACTTTCAAATTATTCAATAATATTTGAAAAAACACATTAGTCTTTCCAATAAAATGACCTGTTGCAGGAGAATTTATTTGTGAAATAGTATCCGCTTGAATCTCAAATGCCGCTAAAGAAACCTCAGCAGGCAAAATTAAATACCAAAACGTAAAGGCAATTGTTATTCCAATAAAAAGAAAAGTCAAATAAGATAATGCTTTAGTATGTTCTTTCAACAACCCCATCTCCCTTTCTGCAACCAAATCTTTTTCTTCTTCTCCTTTCAAAAGTTTATAGATGAACGGCACAGATGCGAGAACTGTAAGAAAAACCATGATCAATCCTGCTTGGTCACTAAAGATCCACAAAGCTAGTAAAAGAGCAAGTGACGCATAAAGAAATCCAATAAAGAGCAAAATCCATGGTCTTTTTTCTGCACTTAATGGATTAATTATAGATTCAAAAACCATATAGCCTGTAATACCCGAAAACGACTATTTAAACATTTCTAATGACAATGATTAATTTTATATATAAGCCACCAGTCCGTGAAACTACATGAGTGTACCAAATTACGAAGAAATGCTGAAGAAGGCTAGAAAAGAGCTTCCAGAGTCTGTAATCTTTGCAGAAAGATTTGAAATTCCTAAAGCTAAAGGCCATCTTGAAGGTAATAAAACCATCGTAAGCAACTTTGGTCACATTGCAAAGGACCTTAGAAGGCCTGTAAATCACATGTTCAAATATATTCTAAAAGAACTTGCAACTCCTGGAGTTATGCGAGACTTAAACACTGCTGTGTTTGGAACAAAAGTATCCGCTACAAGAATTAACGAAAAAATTGAACAATACACTAGAACTTTCGTTATCTGTTCAGAGTGTGGTAAACCAGATACTCAAATAGCGAAAGAAGGTAATGTAACTAATCTAAAATGTTCTGCGTGCGGTGCAAAAAAACCAATTAAATCTAAAATTTAAAATGTTCATCAAGCAACACACTACTCAAGATAAACGAATTCTATTAGCAATTTGTGATAAAGAAATCAAAGGTCAAGAAATAGAAGAAGATGGTGCTTGTCTTAATCTAAAGGCTGATTTCTACAACGGTGAAGAGGTCTCTGAAGAAACAGCCATCAGTATGATACGAACCGCGGATCTATTAAACGTTGTTGGAACGCGCGCAATAGAATTAATCAAAAGGCTTGGCTTAGCTCATGAAGATGAAACAAAGAAAATATGTAATGTGCCTTACATCCTGATAACTCTGGAATAATTATTTCTTAACTACGTAGAATATTTCACCAACTTTCTGAATACACTCAACTTTATATCCTAGTCGTTTGCACATCAATTCAAACCAACCCCTTTGTGGATGATTCATTGGTTTATTGGATAGTGTTTTAGCTGAGAAACTGACCACAACCCACTTTGCATTCACTGATTTTATTAATTTTTCACTAAGTTTGTGATCTTTACCCAAATCCAAGTGATCTAACAATTTAAACATAAAGCAAACATCGACGTCAGGAAATTCAATCTCGGATGATTTCAACTCTAGTAAATCAACCTCTTTGAAACTAAAATCCACACCCTCTCTTGATTCAAAAAACTTAGAAATAAACTCAAGATCTCCTAGAGAAATGTCCCATGCTTCGTATTTAACTTTAGATAAACCCATCAAATCAAAAGACAAAGGATTCATTCCACATCCCAAATCCAAAATGGATGCAGGTTTGCCTGTAATCGCAAAAAGTTCATCAAAGATTTCGAGATAAATCTCAATCCGTTCTTTTGATGATTTGTGGGTTTTTAACAACATAACATAGTTTTCTTCAGAATCGTCTTCTAGATACGTTCGCAAGTGTTTTTCTCTTCGTTTGGCAAATCTTGTGAAAAACATACCAAACGCTTGACGACACTCCCCTCTTAATCTTTTAATCATCAAAGCAGAATCTTTAGCCCCAACATCTTCCAAACTAGACACTTTCGGGTGAGTACGCCTATACTCTGCAAGTTTATGCATAACAAAATCTTCAGAAATATGTCTAGGCTCTTGTTTTTCTTTAATTTTATCAACAATTCCTTGTTCAGTTAACCGAACCATTTGCCAAGTCCCTCTTGTCTATCTTTTTCTTTACCAAAAACACCATCCACTCTTCGTTTAAGCAACTCTAAACTCTGTTGCAAATAAACAGGTACGTCGTATTTCTCCGCTAAACTAATTGATGGTTGCAGGTATTTAACAATGCTTCCTTCTGAAATCGTAAATATAATCTTCCCACCACATTCAGTACACTTCCCAATCAAAGGCGGACGACGATACTTGGTATTACATTTAACACATCTAAATTGTTGTTGAGAAAATTTCCTCAAATTACCTTTTGTATCTCTAATAAAATGCCTTTCAATAACTAACCGCGCCACATCGGCAGTTTTAACAGATCTCAACTTCTCTGCAATCTCCATTTGCCCTTTCAATTTTTCTTCCATAGAAGGCAAAATCTTATACGCAGAGCAATTTATTCCAACATTAAAATCATCAGTATCGTGAGTAAATCCCATCCCTTCATATTGCTCTTCAGTATTCAGAGTATCTTTAATCATTTTCAACTTAACATCCCATGGTTTCTTGTATTCTAAGCACGCATTATAGAACTCCAAAGGATATTTCCATACAATATCAATATCGAAAGCCATATCATCGACTTCTCCCGGAGCCAAAATCGAAGTTAAAACTAAAGGGGCATCCATCATACCTCCTCTGCTATTGGGGAGATACTTCTGAGAAAAATTAAGGAATGCATCTAACAACAAAAAGAAACAACTCTCATCACCATCACAATCTCGCCTCATGGCTGCATGCATATAAGGATGTGAAAAGAAACCTTGAGTTTTAGAAAATCCTAAAATTCTACACACAGACCCTGCACTTGTGTGAGGCGCCAACCCAATAACAAAATGACCAACCAGATCTTCTCGTTTTTTTACATTATAATATGGTTGCATCCCATATAGCGACACCAATGTGTCGTCAATAAACTGGGTGGTTTTGATCAAAACATTGTCGGCCATTTCATCCGGCGATTCAGGACAACAAGGAACAAGTATATCTTGAGGCATTAATTCTAAAATTTGATCTTCTTCTTCCAAAGGTCTTCCTTTAATATCAAGTTCATAACCAAGTTCTTTTAATCGCTCAACCCCTACACCAATTTCCTTAGGTTTAAAATGAGTAACAGGAATTTCACTACAATCATATCTAATCGTCCCATCCTTATTAACAAAAACTCCGTTGTAAGCTCTTAATATTCCTTTTAACAAATGCTCAGGTATGTGCTCTCTATTCGAGGTTCCTCTCACCCCTTTAATTAAATCAGGAATTGCTCTCAAATCAGCCATTTTCAAACAAGAATTGTATATTCTTCTAAGATCAATTGCTCTTTTTGACGATGCATCGGCCTTTCCATGATTTTTACAAACTTCTTCATCCACCACACCACACACTTTACAAGCATATTGCTTCCTGGTATGCCCTCCGCACTTTTCGCAAACACTTAAAGGAGTATCAATTTGGCAAGCATCACAAAAACGAATTGGAAACTCTGCATTAACTTTTCCACCCTCTAGTGCTGCTTGGAAAGATCTCAACCGTCCCCCTTCTTCTCCAACTGGAAACAAAACATGAGGCGTACCAGTCATTTTTCTCATTTTAGCCTTCTCAGGCCTACCCATTCTACATCCAATAAATAAACCAGATTTGTCTCTCAACCTAACAGAAGAAATATACTTCACTACATCCATGATTTTCATTTCTTTGTTTTTCTCTATCAACTTAAGAACTTCTTCTTCCGACTTAGAATCCAAACCCAAAGTACAGATTAATGCATTACCGTAATCCTCTTTAATTATTGCATATTCATTCGCAGAAACTTCATGAGGCACACCCAACAATTCTAGTGCTCTTTTACCATCTTCTTCTATTTTCAAAACGAATTTATCTTTTTCTCCCTGCTTCTCGATTTTGCGACATTTAATCCATTTGATTAAAGAAATTAATTGTTCGTTCTCCAACGCAGTAAAGTGAAAAATATATTTAGGATGCAAAGGAATACTAAATCGTTTACTAACCTTCAAGGCAAAAGAGAATCCAACTTCTGTTCTTAACGAGTCCTCAAACAAATCTCTTAAGAAACCTTTATCTGCTCCGAGTTCCATAGACAATTTATCTAAATCCAAACGACCATATTCCTTCTCAACTGCTTCCTGGAATTCTAGAATCCACCACTCTTCGCAATAGCCTGGAGGTAATAATTTGTGTGCCCTATTAAGAAAATCCCCATAATTAATCAACACATCTCCTAGATATAGAACTTCAACAACTCTTTTCTTATACTCTCGTGCTTTGGCATCACTATCCAAATAAACAACAGAACCATCATCTATCTTCACAATAGGTCCTTCAATTGTATCGCAAGAAGTATACGCGGCACCCTTTCCGGGACGTTCAACTTTAAGCTGAGTTGCTGTTGCAACATAATCATTCAAAACATGCATGCTCGCAGGATGAATGCTTTGCGCACTATACCCTGAAGTTCGACTTCTTCCAAATCGTAATCTAAATCCGCCGTGAGCTAAAGGATGCCCAATCACTGGACGACCTGCGACCAAATCAGCAATAAATGTATAATCAGGAGTTATGTTCCCTTCATCGCCCGCAGATGCTTTTTTACCGTGCGCATGAACTTCTTTCTTAATCTTAACGAACTCCTCCATGAAGTTCCATTGATCCATATCAAAATCATTCCCCCATTTAGAAAGTTGTTTCCATAACTTTTCCGCCTTAAGAGGTAAACAACTAGAATACAACAAACAATACCCGCTTCTAATTATGTTTGTTTTAATTCTTGGAAGATCTTTATAATTAGAAACTTCGAACTTCTCAGACTTATCGCCATTAATCTCTATAGGCATATTTTTACCCATAAATTCCATTTCCTTTTCGCTTGGATAATATTGAAGGTTAGTTACCCTCTCATGATAATCAGAAATCTCAACAAAGATTCGTTTCACTTCATCTTCAGTCGGATCATAAGGTAAATATCCTGTTTTCTTTCTAACATAATCCGCAATCAAAACACAAGAAGCCGCAGCAGTACCGCCCGCATTTCTCACAGGACCTGCAAAATTCAAACATAAATATTTTCCCTTACCATCAAGCCTGTCTTTTTCTTCAATATTGGTTAAACCTTCTAATGGTGCGGTTACCACCCCCACAGTTTGATACGCAAACCCTGTTCTAACACCCACCTCAATTGCTTCTAATTTATTATCAAATTTACAAAACTTTTCCGCAGCTATTTCTTCAGCAATCTTAAACGCGACTCTCCAATCCAACTTACCATATTCTTGTTCCAGCTCAATAATTCTATCTACGACACCGCTATCAACAATCTGCGGAGCAACAGTAGATATTAACCCTACTACCCTCTCAGCCATATTCTTTGCAAGCTTAACTTCTACTCTATCTACCGGATCGAAACCTTTAGCTCTTGCTTCGGAAGCTATCTTGAACTCGGTTTGTACGCCGTGCTCTATAGTATCAAAATAAGCCAACATCTTAGAAGATGCGATTATTTTCTCTTCTGCTTTTGTTTCTTCTTCCATTTTAGTAATATGTTGTACGAATCATCGGTTCTCGTATACTCAACCCTTCTTCTTTATTATCACAAATATCCGAAAATAAACATTTATTTTTACATGAATTTGGTGTTTGTTTAGTAAACGTACACTTTTCACTCACACACGAACTACAACACACCTTAAATCTAGCACAACAACTTCGCCCAATCTGCCAAAGAATAAAAGATTGTTGTGGAATTTTCAAATTCGAAAAAGTAGACATTAACTTAGCTGCGCCAGAAACTGCAACACGCACAGATGTGTCTTCTTCTAACGTAAACACTTCTTTACCCTTCATCTTAGCCAGCAAATCACCAACATCTACTACACCTAATCTAGTAAACATTCTAACAACATGATAGTCAACAGCAGGTGGTGCGTTTTCTAAATCATCAAACTGCGCCATTCCTTGATTCATTAAATCGCTAAGAAACGCGGCACTTTTCTTTCTAACAGGATCTTCAGAATATGCATCAAACAAATCTAATCGGTTCAACAACCCAGATGGGCCACCAAGCTTACAAAAAGATTCATCAACCAGTCTCTTAACACTTCCAGAATAATTTGAAACTAATTTTTCACATATATCCCTTACAAATGCCGTTCTCTCTTCAGCACGAACTCTATCTTCATCCAAACCTTCAAACCAAGACCCATATTCTTTTGAAGATAAATTCTGCAAATATTCTGCATTAAACTTATCCGGATGCGTCTCAATAAATCTTCCCCACGCACGCAAATGTTTATCGTGATTAATATTATGACAAATAGACATAACTAGTAAAGATTTTAGTAACTCACTCTCATTTGCTTCAGATTTAACTTCAACAACCAAAGGAGCTTTCAAACTACTCAAAACCAAACCGACTTGCTCGCATTTTTGTTCATTAAGCTTAACCATTATGTTTCTTTCTCCCCGAAATTCATTATTCTTGCTTCACGCGTACGTAAATTAACAACCGGAACTTTAGAAGGCTGCGCCTTTATACCTAACTTTATTTGATAATCAGATGTAGGAATCCATGTAGAGCAATTAATCATAGTAATATTTCTATAGTTAGCTATAGCCGCTCTATGAATGTGCCCAGTAATAAAAAAATCAGGAACTTTATCTATAACCAAATAATCTTTTTCAGCATCAGGTAAGTAAAGTGTTGATGTATGCATTGGCGCTAAATGTCTTCTTTGCAACAAAAATTTCATTATAAGGTCGCTTCTGTCCTGTCCCCCTTTCTCTCTTATCCCTTTAACTACATCTGCATAGAATGGAAAACTAAATCCGTGATACAACAAAACATCAAAACCAGGAAATCCTTCTTTTTTACCAACATTAACCATGGCAGGATTACTAACCAAAACAACATTAGGCAATTTCCATATTGATTCAGCAAAGTCCTTATACAAAACTGGCTGTGGTTCTGCTATTCTCATAGCATCGTGATTACCAGGACAAATAATTATCTTCATATGTGTAGGGATCATTGCAATATATTCAGTTAGTGCTTCATACTGTTGGTAAATATCATCAATTTCCAGATCTTTTTCCTGTCCGGGATAAATACCCACCCCTTCAACCAGATCTCCCACCAAAAAGATGTATTTTACTTTAGAAGCGATATCTCTTTGACTCTCCGTTCCAGTATCTCCTTTCAACCAACTTACAAATTTCAAAAAATCATCTTTCAAAAACTCATTATTGCCAAAATGAAAATCTCCAATAAACACCGCATACTCTTCTTCAGGTGATTTACGAAGTTCTTTAGTCATGGGAATATCAGGAAACAATAAACTATTTGCAAAAACAATATTATCACCATTAACACCAACTATCCCTATTGTTTCATCCAAAACAATATCTCTACCCAACGCTAAAAGGTCGTTTCTATTTTTATTTATCAAAACTTTAACTTTACCAGTAGGATCTTCAAGAGTGAGCATTATATGACCGTTTGGAGTTTCATTTTTTTCCAACACCAAACCTATTATAGAAACATTATCCTTCTCTTTTCTACTAATCACTCTAGAAATAGAAGTTAATCCTTGCATTTCTTGCCTACGCATAAGCATGGCTTTCAACGCATTATATCTAGCATTAAAATAACCAACAAAATGTTGAACTTCCCTTTTGTGAGGTTCTTTATCATAACAAGAAATTATCTCAACCGACCCACCAGTTTCGGGACCTTTAACACTCGCCCCCGCACCTATAAGTAATTCTTTTTTGATCTCGTCAAGTTCATCACAAGATTCTGCTACCTTTATTCTAGAAAGAATATCTGAATCTATCAACATCTCTCTATCTAAGAAATACTTTACTAGCTCCTTTTTGCTACAGGTTAAGTCTTGAATCACTTTTTGCACTTCCAGCGAAGATGTTAAAAAGTCAAGCCAAACCTAGATCGTTCTTTAAGATTGATCTTATCTTTGGTTCAATGCTTGGTTGTGTGGCAAGAGAAATTTCTTTCGTCCTACCGTATCTTCCTTTTGAAATCACTTTTGCATTAATTATACCTAACATATCTAACTCCGCCAAAATATCTGACAGCCGTCTTTGTGTTAGTGGCCTTAATGCGGTTCTATTACAAATTGATTTGTAAACGTCATAAACCTCTCCGGTTGAAATATTACCTTTTCTTGTCTCAGATATGGCATAAATGGAATAAAGTACTGCTTGGAACTGTTTAGGTTGTGTAGAAACAATATCTACCATCCTATCTCTCTCGATTTTTTCTTCAGCTAAATCTAAATGTTCTATCTCAACATGTAATTCATTAGATCGCTCAGCCAACTCTCCCGCAATTCTCAACAATTCAAGAGCTCTTCTCGCATCTCCGTGTTCTTTTGCGGCATACGCCGCGCATTTTTCTATCACTCCAGATCGTAATATCCCATCACGAAACGCAACTTTTGCTCTTTGATTTAGTATATCTTGAATTTGCAACGCATTATATGGTGGAAATACTAATTCTTCTTCACTTAAAGAAGATTTAACTCTTGGATCTAAATTGTCAGTAAAAACTAAATCATTTGATATTCCAACAACAGAAATTTGTGCATTTTTTAATTCTGAATTAATTCTTGTAAGGTTGTATAAAATTTCATCCCCTGCTTTTTTAACAAGTTGATCTATTTCATCCAATATTAAAAGAACAACTTGTTTATTGTGATCTATTGCATTGTAAAAAATTTTGTAAACTTCATCTGTTGGTAACCCTGTTGGAGGTACCGCTTTACCAAACTCTCTAGCAAGCTGTGCAATTAATCTATATTCGGTATCTGCAACTCTTTTTAGTTTACAATTAATATAAAAAACTTTGACTGGAATCTTATTTTTTTTACTAACTTCAAGAATGTGATTTGTTGTATGCCTTACCGATAATGTTTTGCCGGTTCCGGTTTTACCATATACGAATAAATTTGATGGTTTGTTTAAACGTAATGCTGGAGCTAAAATTTTAGCGATTTGTGTTATTTGATCATCTCTGTGTGGGATGTTATCTGGAGTATAATTAGCTTGAAGTACTTCTTTATCAAGAAATAGAGGTTCTTTAGTCAAATAATCTTCAAATAACCCCGTAATACCTTTCTTAACCAATTCAATCGTCCTCTTTTTTCAAAACAAGCGTTTTCATGTGCTTATCTCCAGACGAAGAGAAGGTATATAAACTTTTTCTTTGTTTTTAAATGATCTTTATGAAAACAAAATATCGTAAATACAGAGTCTAAAAAGCACATTGACAAAAAAAACATCCCATACCTCTGACCCCCTCATTTCCTATGGAAATGGAAATTCTCTGTTAAATGTACGTTCATCCGTACAAATTTCAACGAATCAGATTTTTTCATCCACTTCCGTTATTATTATTATTATTATTATTATTTTCTATATAGTAAATATATAATATAATATAATATAAGATCAAAAAATAAAAAATTTTCAAAAACGTTTTAGAACTTAAAAAAGCTAGAAGAGAGGCTCCAAAGCAAAAAAAACAGTTTCCACAGGAAATAAGGGGGTAACTCCCCCAAGATGTCTAGCACACCACAACAGTTTTCATCACTGACGCATAGTTAAAATTAGAAACATTTAAATAAGGGTTGTGCCTCCAACAAGTAGTTAATCAGTTATTTCAGAACTTAAAAGAGGATGGTGATTATAACAAATATAGTGGGTTGATAAGAAAATGATCGTCCAAAAGAATTTTTTAAGCAAACTAAAAGACTTCGGTCTGAATACATATGAGAGCAAGCTTTGGACAGCGCTCCTTTCAAGAGGAATCTCAACAGCAGGAGAGCTTAGTGACATAGCTAACGTTCCAAGATCAAGAAGTTATGATGTTCTTGAAAGCCTTGAGAAAAAAGGATTCATCGTTGTTAAAATTGGCAAGCCAATAAAATACATCGCAGTTCCACCAGAAGAAGTTCTGGAAAGAGTTAAGAAAAAAATAAGTTCTGATGCAGAAAAACAAAATCAAGTTCTAGACACTCTTAAAGATTCTGAAATTTTAACTGAGCTAAATCTCTTACACACACAAGGAATTGATCTAATCGACCCTAGTGATCTTTCTGGTGCAATAAAAGGTAGAAACAACATCTATAATCATCTAGATTTAGGTGTAAAAAAAGCCGAAGAATCAATTACAATTATGACAACTGCGGAAGGTCTTACAAGAAAGACTGATGCATTGAAGTCTTCTCTAAAAAAAGCAGCCGACAAAGGAGTTAAAATCAAAATTGCAACTTCTGGAAAGGGTGCGGAAGGAGCAGTAAAAGACTTGAAAGGCATTGCAGAAGTTAGAGATTCCAAAGACATTAAATCAAGATTTTGTATTGTTGATGGAAAGGAAGTAACTTTTATGATCTTAAATGATGATAAAGTTCACCCAACTTACGATGTTGGTGTTTGGTTAAACACCCCTTTCTTCGCACAATCACTTCAAGCACTTTTTGATTCTAACTGGAACTCAATGAGTCAATTAAAGTAATTTTTTATTTTTACCTTATTCTCTTATTTTCTCAACACCATTAGTTTGAAATCCCGCGGAATAATAACCAATAAATAGTTCTCCACATGAAATAAAGGAGTAACAAGAGGTGATAATCATTTCTAGAAAGTCTCAAGGGATTGCAGCAGAAAGAGAACTCCTTCACAAATTCTGGAACACGGGAAAATTCATAGCTATGCGAGCACCCGGTAGCGGAGCAATAAAATATCCCGTACCTGATTTATTAGTTGGTAACCACCTAAGACGGTTCGCAATAGAGTGCAAAACAACAAAAAGTCAACGACAATACCTACGATCAGAACAAATTAACGATCTAAAAACATTTTCAGATACTTTCGGGGCAGAACCTTGGGTTGCCGTAAGATTTCCCGACAAAAATTGGTATTTTCTATCTCTAGAAGACTTAGATAAAACGGCAGGAAATAATTTTGTTATTTCATTAGAATCTGCAAAAAGAAAAGGGCTTTTTTTTGAAGAAATAATCAACTCCGATCCTCTTTCCTCATCTTAACACAACTTTCGAATTGTTGAGTTTTATCCCAACCACAACTTCCTTCAACACATTTACAAGAAACCAATTCATAACATTCCGCTTCTGGCAAAACAGAACAAACACTATATCTCATATCTAAATATCTTGAAGTGCACATTTCACCATTACATCCCGCAACTATGCAATCATCATCCCCTTTGCAATCATAATCAACCAAAAATTTTTTCTCTTTATCTTTAACACTCACCGTAACAATATTTGAAACCAATCCATCAATAGATACTTTAACTTCATACCCCCCTATTTTTTCAAAAATATGTAGATTTTCTATGATTTGGTCTTTACACTCAACCTCATGAGCATATAGTTCTCCATCTCCCCAATTCCAATTAACTAAAACAGACGAATCACATTCAAGATTATTTAGGCCCAATTCAAACTCAACTTGAAAAGGCGCACTACCTGTATTATTAGAGTGATTAAGAATAACGCTCGGTTCTACAACAGAACCACATCCAAAAATAAACAACAAAAACACTAAAAACCATTTCATAGAAATAAAAAAATAAAACAACTATAAGAATTTAATGAAGCAATCTAGATCTTTCTTCTTCATAAAACAAATGAGATGCTTTCCCCATTTCTGCATGAAAGTGATCTGCCTCTGTTCTTACTTGTAACTCCATTTTTTGACCCCTATAGATTACTTTGAGGTGTCTGGCTCTATATCCATTCATTTTCTCAACAAGCCTGAACGCATCATTAGGATCAACATCAGGAGACAAAGTAAGATTATCTAACAAGAATTCAGAAACATATAATGCATCAGCTTCGGTAGGTGTTACTATTCTTGCTCTATGAACATCACCAAGTTCTCCAGTCATTTCTTCACCTAGCGCAGCTCTTAACATTTTTTCTTCTAAAGAATCAAGACTTTTTTCATTAGTAAAAAGCATAGATACTCTTGCATTTGGATTTCTGGATGTGTAATTACCATTTACACCTCCAATTAATTCATAAGGATGCATTCCGAGTTCATCCGCTTCTAGAACATATTGTGCCAATTCACCTAAACTTGATCTGCCTTCTTTTATCAAAGCATATAGCGCAGCCGTTTTTTCTGCTTCACCTACAACATCACCAACAAGGCGTCTTTCTAATCTTTCACCCATAAAAATAGGTATTTGTTCACCACCTGTAGGCAAAGCAAGCCCCATACTCAACGGGCATTCTCTTATCAGCTCAAGTCTTGTTTCTTCGTCCATTTTCCCCATAGCTCCATTAGTCAACCAAGCCTAACGCTTTCTAGCCACACAATCTAAGGGGTTAGTTTTTTATTTAAACGTTGTGACAAACCAACACCTATTAACGGCGTTTTGACACATATGTGTCAACCAACTAGTTTGGAATCTTCCAAAAGAAACATTTAAATACTGTATTTTCTTATTTTCAGAATAAAAATCCTAAATTCGGCCCATTAGTCTGAATTTGGGTGCTTTTTGCTTTAAAATCAGAAAAAGCTAAAGAAAATCAGTAATTCGCTCTGATTTTCAGAGAGATGGACGTCCAAACAAAGTGAAGAAGTATCCCAAGATTGTCCAATGCGATAAGCGTGGGCAAATTGTAATACCAAAAGACATCAGAGATGAGCTTGGGATAGCCGAAGGCTCCGGTTTCTACATGTATTCTGTTACAGACGAAGGAATTCTACTCAAAAAAATACCGGAAGAGACTCTTGGAGATCAAGATAAAATTCTCGACGAGATCAAAGATAAGGGAAAGCAGATTGGTGTAAGGTCGAAGAACGTAGAGAAATCTGTGAAAGATTATAACAAAAAAGGCAGAGGCAAGCTGGAAGAAATATGAAGCAAGAACATAAGACGGTAACATTGGTGATCGGCTTAATGATAGTTGCGACTCTTGCATTCAACCTATTCTTTGGCGGTTCAAACATCACAGGCAGATATGTACTTCAACCAGAAAGAGGAACGTTCCACTTAGATTATGATATCAAATTAGAACATGATTTCTATGATTATCCTGCAGATGGAATTTCTGCTGCGATTGTAATAAATGACAGCATAGAACTAGATTGTGATGAATCCGTTCTAAACGGAAACGGCCAAGGAATTGGTATACTAGTAAATGCGCCAAATGTAATACTAAAAGATTGTGTAATTGATAACTACGCGTACGGAATTTACGTTAACACAACATCAAGGCCTGTAATTATTGGTGGAGAAATAACCGGCAGCGATGAGAAAGACATATTTTACTTAGGTGAAGTTTCCGAGGGATTCTCAGCAGATAACTTTGATTCTGCATTATCAACCGATTTTGATAGAGAAGATTTAGAAGAAATAGAAGAACTTCAATTAGGAAAAATAAACAAAGGAAAGATTGTATTTGGAACCGCACAATCTGCTTCGCTATACGGAACTAGTTCGGCAGAAACAATTGATGTATCCAACACAAACCTAGATGATGCAGTAACGATTGAACATAATTTAATTAGTGTAGATTCTGATAATTATCCGGAATTGGACGTACCTTCAACTTTAACATTCTTTGATCTAGATTACGACAACACTCCGATTATTTACAAAGACAACCAACCATGTGGCGAAGAGTGTGAAATTCTAGAATATGCATATGGTGTGCTAGTATTCTATGTAGACCATTTCTCTAATTATACAACAGGAGCAAATGCAAACCTAACGACAGGGGATGATTCAGATTCACCTCCAAAATATATAAACCAAGACATAACCTTCTGGGCGATATATCAAAACGCATCCACCGGCCTCATACTAAACAGCTCAAATGCAAACGCAAGTTGTAATATCACATTTACAAATGGAACCACAAATAGCATGACATTTGTATCCGGAACAGGTTTCATGATATTGGCTAATATTACAACAGCAGGAACTAGCCATGTGAATATGAGTTGTAACGGAACAGGATATGAAACACTAAACTTAACAGAGTATTATACAGTAAACACACTAGGAAATGTAACTTATGATGAATTTCCAATGACTACACCAGATTTATCTTCTTTAACAGGGGAGCAATTGGAAAACTACACAGGTGCAGAGATATCTAACAGTTACGGAAACATATGGTATGAAAACAGCGCAGTAAACTTTACAAACTTAAATTTGAACGATTTAATAGAGATATCGCAAAATTCAATATTTGTAAATGTAACTGCCGCACAAACACTAAACAAATCTGCAAGACTATACATAGCAAATCTGACATTTAACCATACGCCGACCATATTTATGGATGGAGAAATATGTGCGCCCCCAGACTGTAATATAACAACATACACTGCAGGAGATTTATATTTTTATATATCACACTTCACAACATACACAACAGGAATAGGTACAAATCTAACAGCATTCGATATAAGTGACCCGGAAGGCGGCGCCATAAACAAACAAATAGAGCAGCAAGCAACATTCTTTGCTAACTACACAAACAGAACTAGCGGAGCAGCAATCACCGGGGCAGCCTGTACAATAAACTTCTCTGACAACTCAACCGAATTCAATGCAATGACCTATAATGTAACATCTGAATTATATGAATACAACAGAAGCTTCTCTACAGCAACATCTTACACATATACAATAAATTGTACGAGCAACGATTTTGAGAACTTATCAGCATCCGACTCAATAACAATATCCTCAACCTTAAGCGCGCCCATACTTATGCAGTTGGCTCAAGTACAAATATCTTCACCAATACAAGTATATGGTTATACTAATGAAACTGGAGTTAATGTGACTGTTTTTGCACAACAACCAACACAACCAATATACAGGAACTATACGGACGCCTTAAATGAGACAACATTTGGAGGTTCAGGACTAACAACGTCTGCAAACATATCTTCAAACATCATAAATTTAAATGCATATCCGGACCCAGACCATTATTTAGAATTCGCAGGGCACAATAGATCAACATTAAAATATTATGGCGTAGATTCAGTAAACGCATATCCAGGATATTGGGAATTAACTCTTTCTGAAGAATTAGAACAAGCAGTAGAGAGTGGAGAAGTTGTAATAGGATATAATAGATCAACACCTAATGGATGGTTTAACTTGTCACTCGACCTACACGGGGGAAGTAACTTAATATATGCAAGAACGAACGATAGCTTAGGAAATGAAGTACTATCTGAAACGCAAAACATAATATTAGATCAAGACGCACCAACAATAGATGTATCAAACATTCCAAACAGAACAAAACTAGCAACCCCTACAGTGTCTTTCACAGTTTCCGATGATGGGGTAGTTAACGCCTCTTCAGTTTACTTACATGTCTATAACACAACAGATAATATATCCGTTCACATAAATGATACTAATGGGGATTTAGACATTTTATCCTATTTTGAAGGTACAGGTTATAGTAATCCGAGCAACATAACTTGTTCAGGAAACAGAACAGATCAATCTTGCTCAGTAACTCTTAACCTGGCAGACGGATATTATAATTTAAGTATATATATTGCAGATACTGTACCTCGTACAAATTATACTGAAATATTCAACTTCCAAGTCTCGGCAAACTCAGGAAACATGAGCTACGTAGGATTTGAAAATTCATTAACAACCAACTTCTCACAACTATTCGAAGATGAACTAGCAAACATAACAAACGTAACAATTGGCTTACCAGGATACGGACTCATCAACTACACAACAAATTATCTCAACTTAACAAACATAAACATATCTGATGTGGCGTTTATATCGGAAAATTCAATAAATGTAAGATCAACAACCAGCAACAAGCTAAATCATTCAGCTATATTGACATTATACAATCTCTCATTCCAAAGAACACCAATAGTGTTAATGGACGGACAATTCTGTAATGATCATTGCGATATAATCTCATATACATCAAATAACTTAATGTTCAACGTATCTCACTTTACAACATACATTGCAGGCGTAAATAGCCAACTAACAGTATACGATGAAAACGACGCAGAAGGTGGAAGCCTAAACAGACAAGCGGGACAACAAACAAAGTTCTTTGCAAATTATTCTAACAGAACAAGCAATGTAAGCATAGCAACCGCATCTTGTACAATAAACTTCTCAGATGCTTCATCAACATTCAACGCAATGACTTACAATGCAACATCTGAATTATATGAATACAATAGATCATTCGCAACGGCTGCAATATACACATACACAATAAATTGTACAGACGCAACATTTGAGCCACTGAACACATCAGACTCAATAGAGATATACACAGGACTAAGCACGCCGTTCATAATTACACAACCAACACTCGTAACAAACTCAACACTAACGGTTTATGGTTACACCAATGAAACTGGTGTCAATCTAAGTATTTACACGATGGCTGATGAAGTAACTTATAGACTGAACTCTACAACAAGCCTTTCAAGCACAGGCGTTCTGCAATCTACAACATTAAATAGATCTAACATAACCTCTTCTCAAATTGTTGTTGAAGATGATTTATCAGCACATGTGCACGAATACATGGCATTCAGAGATCACGATAGAGCAAACTTACAATATTATGAAATAACAGGAGTAACTCAGTACGGCCTACCTTCGAACGGATTATATAATGTATCTCTATCTCCAGAATTAGAAGAAGAAGTATCTATCGATCCAATAACGCAAGGAGTTCTTTATGTATTAAACAACTCAGGACCTCCGGGTTGGTTCAATGTTTCAATAGAGCTGTATAATGGAACAAATACTTTATTCGCAAGAACAACAAGATTAGTTGGAGATGATTATGCAGATTCTGCAGAACAAATAATATATTTAGATTACCAAAGCCCAACGATTAGCATAAACATGTTAGAACAATATATAACATATGAACCAAATATAACAATAAAGATCTCGGACGACGGAGAACTTAATATGACGCAGATGGTTGTAGTAATTACAACAGGAGGTGTGAATCACTCTGCACACTTCACAAACAACACAACTCTTAACCGAACAGATTACGAAGATGCAGGATATAATACCTCGACAAGCAACATAACGTGCTCAGGAAATGAAACAAACCAATCATGTTACGTTTCACTCAATTTGTTTGAAGATGGGGGTTATAATGTCATAGCGGTGGCGGGAGACACCGCGGGATCGTATAGTTTCCTAGGAGACAGCACAATAATATCGTATGTAGACCCATCTACATTCGGAGTGTGGGACACCCAATGTAACGAATCCGGATGGTGCGAAGAAGATGAGTTTAACGCAGAGGGACTATTCTTCAACTGGTCTATTGGAAATCCGTATGCATTATCGAACTACTCATACACTTTAGGTAGTGCGCCACACCCACAATATGGATATAACGCATATGTTGAATGGACGAACTTGACGGTGAACAAAACTTTGTTTGTATTTACACAGAACACAACACTAACTAACTTTACTAGAACACCAATGGGTGTATATTATTTATCCATTAAAGGGGTAAACAATTCAGGACACGATATAACTAACACTTACTCCAGCAACGGTATTATTTTCATAGATTTAACTCCTCCAACATGCGCAGGAGGAACCCCTTGTGTATATGATTCGGGAGAATACGCGGGAGGATTCGAATCCGATAACGGCATCTTAGATGCATACTGGACCTTTGAGGACAACGAATCAGGAATACTAAATTATAATTATGCATTAGGTACTACTACGTACCCATTACCTGGATATAACAGCTTAGCGTTTGGATTACAAACCGATACAAATGTAACTGAATATAATTTAACTGTTGTAAACAATCAAACATATTATTGGAGTGTACGGGCCAAGAATTATCAAAACTTAGAAAGCGATTGGATGAGTTCTGATGGAATCGTAGTAGATACAGTTCCACCTTATGGGGGATGGATTAATTACACAACAGGCACTCACAGTTCAACCAACATTTCTTTAGACATCTTTAGCGGTACTGATCAAATAAGTGGAATAAACAACACAAGATTAGATGCGAGAAGATATCAATTAAATGATGGAGAGTGCCAATCCGCAATACTGCTTACAGGTATAGCAACACCATCAATTGCAACCAGAGAATACATAGTAAACGTAAATGATGGATTTTGTTATGAATTCTCCTACAGAGTATATGATGCTGCAGGAAATTATAGAGATTACGAACTAGCATCTCCAGTAAAATATGCTAAAGTAGATAGTACGCCACCTTCAAGTGTAGTTGTAAGCGACATAAACTATCCTGCAACAACAAATCCGACAGGATATTACACAGATATGGGTACACAACTGTTCGCCAATTGGACTGCGGCAGAAGATTTAGATACGCAAGTCTTCGCATATCAATATATAATAACAGAAGGGGGGCCTTTAGGAGCTCATGACTCGGTCATAACACCTTTAGTAACTGTTAATGCAACACAAAGAAGCGTAACACACACAGGATTATTACTTGATGATGGAACTTGGTATTATATTAACGTTAGAGCTGTGAATGGCGCAGGAAGAACTGGTGAATTCAACTCATCCGATGGTATTTATTATGTGGATGGTAGCATACCAACTGTTTCAATATACAGCTTTGATAATGATACTAATCTAAGTAATGGATACCTCGATTCAGTAAATGATAACATAACAAACATCACAGTATATGCAAATGAAGTGATAGAATGTCTCTGGAGTCAATATGATATTGACTACGACGAAGATTTCGGAACACCTTGTGAAAATACATTTGCAGGAAATTTCTACAATGTATCTACAAACATAACCGTAGTCAACACAACAGCAGATCCGGACACATATTATGATATCACAATAAATGTGACTAACTACAATGCAACACCAGTATCGGTATGTAATATCTCTCTAACAGAACAAGGTAACTACACTAGATACATCGTATGTAGGGATAGCAGAGGTAACGAACAACTAATGGAACAAAACTTAGGAGTTTCATTCACAGTAGATTGGCCTGAACCTCCGACAATATACTCGTTAAATTTCACCCCCGCAACAATATTCACCAATTCAACAGTCACATGTAACGGAACTTCTGGAGATAACGACGGGAACAGCACAATAGCGTTAAAGACTATAACACTACAAATAAATGGCACAGATCCCCACTACAGCATAAATAGCGCAGCATTATCACTAGACCTGTCAGAAGAAGGACATGGAAACAGAGGGGATAACATAACTTGTATCTTTGATGTAACAGATCAAACTAACAGGACCACGACACAAAACATTACAATAAACATATCAAACATAAATCCTAATCCATTCATAATTTTATCACCTAATACGACATATGTTAACACAGAATACAATTTCACGTGGAATGCGACATCTGATCTGGATAATGATGGTATAGATTATTTTATATGGATTTCAAATGCTTCATCGAGCTTCTTTGCAGAAAACCTTTCACTAGTCAATCATTCAACAAATGAGACGTTTGCAGGTCTAAATAACACAGTAGGAAACCTATCAAATCTGCCAGAACAAACAGTATATTGGTACATAACTGCGTGCGATAACTCTTCACAACCATTTAATTGTACAAACTCAACAAATGTATTGAACTTTACAATAGATCGAACAGGGCCAACAATAAATATAACAAATCCCCAAGTAAACGAGACTCTTGGTGGTTTGATTTACATAAGGGCTGCAATAGAGGATACAAATACTGCAATAAACAATGCCACATACCAAATAGTAAACGCATCTAATCATTCAATAGTATTCACTTCAGGAACCTTAACAGAAAGTTCAGGATACTATATATATTCTTTAACCAACACATCAAATATAACAGAGGGCTTAGTTGCGGTAGTAATTAATTCTTCAGATGCGTTGGGCAATACTAATTCCGAATATAGAAACTTTACACTGAACAATTCACAAGCAACTACCACAATCATCAATCCTAATTATGGATCAAACTTCTTTAATAGTAATTTCTTCATGAACTTAACAGCCACAGCATTAGTAAACATGAGTTACACGATCACCAACAGTCTTGGTGCAATTGTGCAACAAAACACATCAAATTACTCGGCATTAGAAGCAATAGAATCATTCTACGAACTCGTTAACGTCTCTGAACTGGGCGAAGGAGTGTTCACAATAAATTTCACAGCTTCAAGCTATGTATCGAACGACACAGAAACGATGCCATTCTATATAGATTTAACACCTCCACAATACTCTAGTCAAACTTACACACCTGCGGCAATATATGATGATACAAATGTAACATTATACATTAATTGGTCAAATGATTTCATTACAGATGCGGGATTAAACAGATACGAACTTGAAACAATAATCATATCGCATAATGCGTCTGGAAGTTGGGCAAACACAACAGTATACTCATCAAACGAACAATTCAGTTTAACAATAACAGATACCGCATTATCAAACGGAGAAGTAGTTGGTTGGAGATCTTATGCGACAGATTTCTCAAACAACACAAATGTGTCCGAACTACAATCATTCACTGTACAAAACAGACCACCTGTATTCTCAGGGGCAGATGAAACTGCACTATTGACAACAAACACGCTTGGTTCAGATATTTATGAGAATTTAATTGTATACAGCGCATTAAACGTAACAACTAATACATATGACATCTTTATGTTCAATATATCTAATAACGAAACAACGCTGGTCCACAACTCATCAAACGATCTGATTTCCCCTAAGATTTCATTCAACCTAATAACGTACTATGATCTAAATGAGAGCGATGTGTACTTGTACTACATATCAAATGAATCCAGAACAACGATTTCGGAACAAGGCACACATCCTGATACGTTCCTCAACAAAGTCGTATTTGTAGGATTAAATAACATATCTATTTTCCAAACATCAACAGAAAATGTCACAACACTGATTAATTTGTCATCTGATACACACATAGAGAGCTTATCCGTATCTGGTGATTACTTTACATATTCCGAAATAAACTCATCAAACTCTTCGGATAGCTATGACGCATACCTATTTGAGATACCTTCCTTAACTACAACAGCAATAGCGACATCAATTGCAAACGAAACACAAACATCACTATCTAGCACAGATGCGTCTTATCTGTTTGATAATGGATCCATCTCCAGGATATACTACTATAATTTATCAAGTTCATCCTCAACACTGGTTGATGAACACACACACGATACGCAAAGAGTTCTAGATTTTCCTCTAACAGAAAACGGATTAATAATGTGGAGAACCTATAACTCCACAACAAACTACACAACATATTATTACAACATCTCAACTAAAGTATTCTACAAATTAACTGATGCAGGAGACAGCAAAAGACCTAGAGGCTTTAATGGACAATATTTCTTACTAGAGGGATCATTAGATTATGTAGACAAGAACTCAGTTGTAAAAGAAATATCCATACCTGAAGATCAAACATTCACAATAAACATATCCGGAATGTTTACAGAACAAGATGACGACAATTTGGCTTATTCTGTTCTAAAAATGCCCCGGGGCACAATACTATACGATGGCTTAGACAACTCAACCACTCTACAGTTATTCAACGGTACAATCTCTTATAACTCATCAGAATATTCAATAATAAACAACACAGCATATGCGGCAGGGCAATTTGGAAATGCACTACTTGTAGAAGGGCCAACAACAAATCTACTATCTAATCCAAGCTTTGAAACCGGAACTACAGATCCAACAAGCTGGACAAAATCCGCAGCACCTACATACGTCACGGGAGAGAGTTCAACAGCTAAAGATACAAATGATTCTATACGAGTCAACACAGTGAATTATTATGCGCAAACAATCACAGTGGCAGGAGAAACAACATACACACTTAGCGAATATATATTGCTTAACTCATCCAGCAGTGGAAGAGCGCTAATACAAGTTATTTGGTACAATGATGACGCATTTATTTCAACCAATTATAGGTCCAACTGTGCTGTAATTGATGGAGAAGAATGCCCGCTAATAACCGATACTCAGAACTACACCAGACACCATGTAACAGTAACATCGCCTTCAAATGCAAATAGTGCCAAGATTATACTTACTTCACTAAACAACACATACATTAAAGCTGATGCTGTACAATTTGAAGAAAAGTCATACCCTAC
The DNA here is from genome assembly GCA_018646625.1 of Candidatus Woesearchaeota archaeon. Classification (GTDB taxonomy): domain Archaea; phylum Nanobdellota; class Nanobdellia; order Woesearchaeales; family JABGUJ01; genus JABGUJ01. The sequence continues at coordinate 388,907 of JABGUJ010000001.1, forward strand.
AACATATACTGAATCTACTAGAGGCGCCGTAAATATCTCTTACCCTATGCCTTCTGATTACGACGAAGAACGGGGAACAGTACAATTTTGGTTTAAACTTGTTTCAAATCTAACCTCCGGATCATCAAACACTTTGTTTGATCTTTCAAACGAAGATCAATACATCAAAGTAGACAGACAAGATTCAACAATATCCATCATAGTAAAAGATGATGAATCAACAAACATGTTGTCTACAGGAATAGGTGTTCTCAACACAGAACTATTCAATCTATTAACATTAACATGGCAACCGAATAATATCAGTTTGTATTACAATGGTACACTGATGAACACCACCTCAGTAAATGTTTCGCCAGAGAGCTCAAGGATCTTGCTAGGAAGCGACAGAGATTATCTAACATATGCAGGAGCATACTTTGATGACTTAGCAATCTTTGACTACGCATTAACGCCAAATGAAGTCTCTACCTATTACAACAACGGAAAAAGCAACTACTCATTAAACAGCAACATGTCGATTAACATATCAACAAACCAAACATCTGGTTTAGTTACAGTATCTGCAACAGAAAACCACATTGGAAGTGCCAACGCAAGATTTGTAGCTTCCGACGGAACGGTATCCGCGACCTCTGAAACCATTACATTCACCTATTATGATCTAAATGATGCGCCCATCATTAACTTTAGTTCATTAATTATAAACGTGCTTGAGGATAGTTCAAACACTTCAACAAATTTGAGTAGTTACGTATCAGATCCAGAATCAAGTGATGATGATCTGAACTGGCTATGTACGGTAAACAATACGAATATAACAATCGCCGCGAGCAACGCAACAAAGATGCTGTCCGTGACATCCGGATACAACTTTAATGGATTTGCCAACATAACTTGTACTGTATTTGATCCGCTAGCAGAAACCGACACAGGGAATATATTAGTAAATGTAACGGCCGTAAACGACGATCCGGTACTTAATTTAAGCTCTAGTGGTCTAAATAACACAGAAATAAATGCAAACGCTTCTACGCTAATTAATCTAAGTCTATATGTTGTAGATGTTGAAGACACAGCGGCAAACATCAATTGGACCTGTACGGCAAACACATCTAATGTAACAGCAAGCGCGAGCAACACCACTAAGATACTAAACATAACAGGATACAACGATTACACAGGCTACGCCACAATAAATTGTACTGCACATGATACCGATGCAAGCACGGTAGAACAATCATTCCAGGTTTCTTTTGTGCCGCCTGTAGATCTATCGGGACCTGTGATTACATTCAACAATCCAACAAACAACTCCGCAACAAACACCACACCATTAACGATAAACATATCTACGGACGAGCAAGCAAACTGTACAATGTACTTGAATAGTACAGATACGACATACAACCTAACCTCTGCTGATAACTTAACCCATACTTATACTAGCGTAACAAGAAGCACAGATGACGAATACCACACAATAAACATCTCATGTATTGATCACGCTGAGAACAACAACACAGCAAATAGCTCAATTTCATTCAGGATGATGGTTGATTATATAATTGTACACTACTTTAACTCAACCCCTACATTGCTGGCCAATAGTTCAAACATAACATTAAATGCAACACTAACTAGCAACAACAATCTATCAACAACATATGCGACAGTAGATTTCCCTAGCGGATTCTCCCAGAATGTGACCCTAAACACACCAGATCTAACAAACATAATTGCACAATCAAACAACACAATCACAATTTTCACAAACACAACCGAAATTGGAAGACACAACGTTACGTTATATGTGAACGACACACAAAGCAACACAACAACAGCAACTGCCCACTTTACAACATTCAACGCAATAACACAAGTGGTGAACATACTAAACTAAAATGAGAGCTAGAAATAAACTAAGCATCGTCATGGTTTTGCTAGTTTTGACTCTTTTTGCATTATCTGTTAACGCAGACCCAGTATATTTGTCATACCTAAACACGTCATCTAATTCAACACTTTTCGGACCTTATCTAACTAGCTCAAGCTACTCCGCATCACTACAAGATACAAACTATACTATAAAAATAGCCTCAGAAGCCCAAGACTTTGCAGTATACATACCAAATATAGAAGTATCTAGTACACCTACAATCAATCTGAGCACAAAAAACCTATCTGCGTCAGACTTTACGAACGCATCACTAGACCTTGGACCAACAACTAGCTATGATTACTATGTGAGAGAAGCCTATGCTTTTGAAATAGGAAATGAAGATGAAATAAACAAAACGTATACTATAGAATTTAACGACACATATTCAATAGAAGACCCAATAATTATGAAGTTAGATTATGATTTTACTTCAAATACGACCAGTTATAGTAACGCCTCATACCTAACAGCAACAGATCTGGGAACAACCATAACTACTACGACAGACAGCGTTTCACTATTCTTATTAGTTGATAACAGAACAGACGACAACGCACCATCACCCGCAACCCCTACGTCACCTGGAGGAAGTGGCGGAGGATCAGGTTCATCTAACAGGGGACGACTATATATGCCTCAAGACGAATATGAATCACTAATACTGGACAAGGTATCAAGACTATACGAAATACTAGGCCCATCCAGACCATTAAAATTCCCAGTTAATGAAGAAAACTTTGCAATACTAAATGTATTGTGCGAATTAAACAGTAATGCCAGAATGGTTTCAATGAGAATTGAAAAGATGTCCGGCAGACCTGAGAAAGTAGAAGCACCAAATAATGCGAAAGAGTTAGATTACTACAACATAATATATGATAATTTAGATTATGAAGATATCAAACACACTAAGATGACATTCTATGTGCTAAAAGATACATTACAAAGAGAAGGAATAGAACCTGACAAAGTTAGACTGTATAGGTATCATCAAGGAATAACCCAGTCCACGGAGGAGCTAGATACGAGAATAATAGAAGAGCAAAATGATAGATATATTTACCAATCAGAAATGGAGGGTCTTTCATTCTTCATAATAGGTGCAACAGGTTACAAGCCAGCACCCGAAACAGAAACAAACTCTCCTAAAGTTGAGACTCCTAAAGAAATAACACAAAAAGTTTCAACATTAGAACAGCCAAAAGGCAAAGTTGAAGCAGCAGTTAAAGATGCGCTAGCAAAACCATTCTCTGAACCAGCGGAACAAACAGAATTAAATCTACTAGCATACTTACAAGCCTTTGTACTGTTTATGATATTAGTTGTGCTTGTGATTGGCGGATTTGTAGTGTATAAGCACAAACATGTTGTAGTCAAACCTCAAAAAGTACCTGCAACACAACCAACAGCATTACCTGAACAACCTAAGATTGAACCAAAACCATCAATTGAACCACAACAGTTAATACAACCAGACACACACATTGCCAAGTCAGTACAACCTGCCAGAAAGGTTAAGATGCTTGAAGCATATATTTACAGACAACTAGCTAAAGGCACAGATAAACAACAGCTAAAACAAACTTTAATGGAAAAAGGTTGGCCAGAATCATTACTAAATTCAAAACTAAACGTTGTGCCCAAACAACCTTCAAGAAAAATAAAAGAACTAGAGGCCTACATTTATCATGAACTTGCAAAAGGATTCAAGAAGGATGAAATAAGAAATGCGCTTAATGGTGCGGGGTGGCCAACCGAAGTACTAACTAAAGAATTCAAGAAACTTGATAAGCTAGAAGGTGAATTCAAGAAACAATCATTGCATGAAGTTCATACAGACTTAGATGCAGCAACAGAGTCTGTCAGGAAGTTGCTCAATAAAGGCCATTCAGAAGAAAAGATAAGGAAGATAATGATTAACAAAGGGTGGCACAGAGCAGCAGTTGAAATTTTATTTAACGATTTAAAGAGATAAAGAGGTGATTTTATGTTTGATTGGCTTAAAAAGAACAAAGTAGAGGGTGATGTTCCTCTCCCACAAATGCCGGAGAATCCACCATTACCAGAAATGGATGCTCCAGAGGCAGTTTCTCAACCAGAATCTCATAATGAGTTGCCGGAAGCTCCAGAGCCGGAGACTGAACCTGTAGAAGTTTCTGCACCGCCAGAACCAAAGGAAAAAAGTTTTAAAGAGAGGATGAAAGAGTTAAATTCGCAGATAAAAAAATGCAACACTGCAATAAAACGACACAGAACTAAATTAGATAAAAAACGTTGATGTATTATGACAGATATCGAAAAAATACTCATTCCCAAATCTCAAAAATACCCTCAGAAGTGTTTCTTAAGAACGGACGGCAAGGATGTGCATACTAAATTCGGAGTTATTCCTAGAAAAGATGTAGAAAATGCAAAAGACGGAGAACAAGTTCTTAGTAACAGAAACGAAAAATACACAGTTCTTTCACCTTCTTTTATTGATCTTTACATGAAAATAAAGCGTACAGCACAGATCATTCCATTAAAAGATGTAGGTACTATCATATCATTCTGCGGCATAGGTAAAGATACAACAATAGTTGATGCTGGCGCAGGCAGCGGCGGATTATCATTATTTCTTGCACACGTTGCAAAGAAGGTGTACACTTTTGACGCATTAGAGGAGAATGCAACCCTTGTAGAGAATAATGCAAAAAAGTTAGGATTAAAGAATATTGAAGTTAAACATAAAGATGTATATAATGGATATGGTAAGAAGAATGCAGATGTTGTTACGATTGACATACCAGAACCTTGGCAAGTTGTAAAACACGCATACGATGCATTAAAAATCGGAGGATTCATGGTTTGTTACTCTCCGTGTGTTCCCCCATTATCCGATTTCTTAGAAGAAGTAACTAAAAACGAGAATTTGTTAATTATACATACAATGGAAATCATTGAAAGATATTGGGAATTCAAAGAAAGAAAGATACGTCCCAAATCTGCGGGAATAGGTCACTCAGGATTTTTATCATTTGTTAGAAAGGTTGCTTAATTCTTTATTTTATCAATTAATTTTGAAAAGAAGCCTTTCATATGTTTCTTATTAAATTCATAAGCAGAAACCAAGAAAACACTTTCTGCCCACCCTAGCGGTGTGTTGTCATTATATTTCTTTGAATGTGAAAAGTACAACTCCGGCAAACCTTCATTCACAATATCTCCTATTAATTTTTCAAGGTAATACTGCGCCTTACTTTTCTCCCCTAATTTACTATAAATGATTGACAAGAACGCAAACCCCATAGTCCACTCAGCTTCTTCGCTCTTACCATCCGGGTTACTATTATAATAATAATCATCTCGATACCTGATAACGCCTCTCTCTTTTACTAGATGATATTCCACATTTCTTAGAATATCTTCTCTTTCTTTAGGCGTTGCAACATCAAAAGGATATATCAATGTTAACAAAGCCATATCAACAAACTTTTTATCAGATTCACGGGGCAACATCTTACGAAGCATTCTCTCCCCTCGCTCTATGACATCTTTAGGAACTTTAATTTGAGGTATTAAACTAATCTTCTTCAGTCCTGCAACACACGCACCAACACTGCTTGCATGTATCTCCTCATTTTCTTCCCATATTCCACTATCCGGATCATGCCAATACTCTACACTTGCGAGATATTCCACTAATTTCTGAATAATTCTAATATCTTTATGAGATTGAATAACTTTACAACCTCTCTCCTCCAACTCACCTATCTTGAACAGCACAGCACCAATACTATCATTTTGCTTATTACCCCACTCTTCCCAAAACTCATTAAAAGTTTCAGGATGAAATCTTGCATGAATATATTGATATCTATGTTCAGGTTTTTTAGAAATTGCATGATCTATCTTTTTTTCATGTTTAAGAAAAATATCCAGCAACGCCCTATAGGTTTTTCTAACAGTCTCCCAATCATCCAATACTTCGAATGCCAAACACTCATAAAAATTATCTCTTAACCATGCTTTATCATACCCAGTAGAAACTGCTTTCTTAGATGCAAGAAACAAGCCCTTCTCTGTCTGAAGAGATTTAAGTATCTTAAGGTGTTGTTTTACTAGTGTTTCATAATTAATTTGTTTCATCATTTCTTTAACAACTTTTCTTTAAAATTAAACGCAACATTCGCCGCACCTTTAAGTCCTATATTGGTATCTTTTACAACATACAATGGTATTTTATTCAACAACGATTTTTGAGCATAATGATTCTCAAACTCTTCAAGAAAATCATTTTTCTTTAATCGATCAACCATATTTGGAGCGATTCCTCCTGCAATATACATTCCACCAAATGGCAAAACACTTAATGCCAGATGTCTAATCGCTCGAGCATAATGTTTTACAAAATAATCAACTGCTTTTTTACAATATTCATCATCACCATTTACACCATATTTAGTAATAAGAGTCCCTTTGTCAACATTTTCTTTTTCAATTTCTTCACGAATTTCATACTCGCCATTATCTGCTAGATTATAAACTGCAAAATTAAACATATGAACCAAGCCTCTTCCAGATACCATTAAATCATAATCCACTTCATGATTAACTTGTTTCTCAATGAAAGTTTTCATATCCCAATCATACTCATCTATTGCGCAGAAACTACAATGTCCTCCTTCGGAGGCTAATGGAACGCGCCGCTCTCCGTTAAACACAAGCAATCCCTGCCCTAGACCGGTACCTGCACCAATATATGCTTGAGACTCATCTTCAACAGGCTTAGCCGAGTTTATCTTTTCAAGATCACAATCTTCAACGAACGATAACCCATAACCTACTGCTTCAAAATCATTAATTAATCCAACCTTGATGAGACCAGTCTCCGAGAACACCCGATCAACATCAACATTCAATGGTGAATTTGTAAGATTAATTCTTCTACCCGACACAGGGCCAGCTGCGGAGATACATCCACTATCGATAGTCAAGGAAAATTCTTCTTTTGCAAATTTTATAACGTCCTTTATCGTGTTAACAACATCCTTTATTTCGCTGCTCTTGATTTCAAAGCTAAAGATTTTCTTAACATTATCACCATAAACCGCAAATTTAGAATTAGTGCCCCCAACATCTGCCGCCAAAACAAAATCGTTAAAATTAGAGATTTCTTCTTTATTTACCGCAACATCTTTAACATACATTCTACAAAATAAGCACAAATTATTTCTTAATACTTTCTATTTTCTTAAGAAGGTGTTTAATATCTTCTTCTTCTCTATCTTCTAATTTTTCAATCTCTTCTTTTTGTTCTTCAATCATTTCTTTTTCTTCTTCCACAGCCTCTTCTTCTTTCTTTATCATAGCCCCTTCTTTTTGCAAAACCGCTTCTTCTTTCTTAACTTCTCTGCTCTGAGAACCGGATATGAAAACCAAAAGTATTGCGATGAAGACAACGTTAATTACCATACCGAATATGGCTTCTAAACCCATAGTAAATCTCGCAGCCCTAGAAACGGGATATATATCTCCATAGCCCACGGTTGCAAAAGTAACTAAACTATAATATGTAAACGTTCCATAAGATGGGTTGACTACATCATCTCCAAAATTAAAAGGGGTGGGATGCGCAGGGTCATAATAAATATCATGATACAACGCCCCAAATCCTATTATATAGAATAAAACAACCGCCAAGTAAACAACCAACAAAATAAGTTGCTTATGATGTTTAAACCAGTCTGAAAGATCAACCCCCAAACCTAAAACTTCAGGTACATAAATAAAAGTCAATAAGATGTAACTAGCTAAATAAACTAGTTGATTAAGTAATATTCCCGCGTAACCTTGCAACACCGCAGGAAGTGTCATTGCCACACCAGCAATCACAAATACCACCAAAGAATATCTTATTCCTTGAATATTTTCTCTTGACTTTACGTAAGGAATAATGAATAGGAAAATAATTAGTGTGAAAGGAATCATAAGTATCTGCACCATAGTTATTGCAGAAACTTCAAAATACTCCGCAACCATTCCAGAGATGAAAATAGATAATGCGAAAGAAACAAGTAAAGGCACAATAAAGATAACGACATACTTTACTAATTTAGCTAAAGAAATATCGGACTTACCGTGATCTATATACGAGTTCACCTCATTTGACATAGTAAAATCTAACAAACAGTGGTATATAAAGGTTTTCAGCACTTATGCTTAAAGAACCACCGAAACCTTAATAAAACGAGTTTTCATGGTTTCAACTATGAAGAACGAACAAAATTCATTAACAACATTCTTCGACACCAGCGTACCTTATGTGATAATTGTTCTCCTAGCAATAATTATATTAGAATTTGGATTCAAACCTTACCTATTTATTCATCAATACTTCCTATCTTCTTTAGACAAAATCATGATAATTTTCCTTGTTGCAGATTTAGTATTCAAATACTCAAAAAAACCATTTAAGTTAAAATGGCTCGATGTATTATCTCTATATCCATTTTACTTACTATACAGAATAAAACATATCTATAGGGAACCAAAAAATCGAGAAAGACAAATGAAAACATTCCTTAAATCAATTGTAAGAACCCAGAGACTCCTTAAAGCAATTCCTTTTTATTGCAACACGCAAAAAGTTAGAAAAAAGAAATCTCAATCACTATAATAATAATTGCCTTTACTTTTCTGCTCTCTGTCTTTAACACTATCCGGCTTATTAATTCTAGGACGTAAACATTCAGGATCTCTTCTAAAGGTTATGGCCAAATCTTGTAAAAATTTAGTCATCCCTTCTCCCATTTTGAAGGGACCATGCGCTTCACCCGACCTTGCAGGTTCACCTTCGAAAACCATAAGTCTATCCGACAAGTAATCTAACAACAAAAGATCGTGATCAACAACAATTGCAGATCTACCTTTCAACTCCATAAAGTTACGGATAACTTTGGAAATATTCAATCTTTGTTCAACATCTAAATACGCGGATGGCTCATCAAGCAAATGCAGAGACACATCTTTTGACAAACAGTCACAAATTGCCACTCTCTGCAGTTCACCACCACTCAGCTCATTAAGTTTCTTGTCAAGTAAAGGAACTATGCTCAACGGATTAATCAATTGATTTTCATATTTAGCGAGAGCTTCTGCTAAGAATATTCTTACAACTTCATCAGAGCCAGTATCAATATACTGCGGTTTATACGCGACCTTAACTTCATCATCAACCGTTCCAGATTCTGGTTTATCAACACCCGCCAATATCTTAACAAAACTAGTCTTTCCGATTCCATTCTCGCCAAGCACGCCAACAACATCATGACGATTAATTGTTCCTTCTGGCGCAGATAGTTTGAAATGGCCCAATGTATTCTTCAACCCTTCCCAACCTGTTAATTTTTCAACATTATGGCTTTCAATAGGCTGTCGTTCAGAAAATTTAATCGCAGAATCCCTAAATCGTACATTCTCTTCTTTCAAAAATCCCGACAAGTACACATTAATCGCAACTCTCGTAGATTTGGGTTGACTAACAATACCAAAACAAGCAGGTTTACCATACATTAAATGAATTAAGTCAGTCATATAATCTAAAATAATCAGATCGTGTTCAATCACCATTACGGCGGTATTTTCATCAGCCAAATCTCTAATAAATTTAGCAATCTTTATTCTTTGTTTAATATCTAAATATGATGTAGGTTCATCAAAGAAATACACGTTTGCATCTTTCATAACTGTTGCAGCAATTGCAACCCTTTGCATTTCTCCACCCGAAATTTTAGAGATTTCATTATCTAAAATATTTTTCAACTCTAATTTCTCTACAATCTCTTCAAAAACACCCTTCTCATCAACCTTCCTCAACATTTCACCAACAGTGCCTTTTGCATTTTTAGCAATAAGGTCAATAGATTGAGGTTTGTATGCTATCTTGATTTTACCATCCCTTAAGTTTTCTAGAAATGATTGTGCTTCGCTTCCTTTGAAATATTCAACAAGAGCGTTAGGGTCTTCTTTGCTCTTACTTTCGAAATCCCCTAAATTAGGTTTTAATGCGCCTGCCAGTATTTTGATTGCGGTTGATTTGCCTATACCATTTCTACCAAGTATACCTACAACTTTCCCAAATTGAGGTGTAGGAAGAGAAAACAATTGAAAACCATTTTTTCCAAATCTATGGATTGGTTCTTTATTCTCCATTTCGGGAAGATTAATAATATGAAGTGCACCAAAAGGACACCTTTTTGGGCATATCCCGCACCCTGTACACAATACTTCATCGACTTGTGCTTTTCCATCAGGACATTTTGATATACACTCTTGCCCTGTTCTGTTTATGGGGCATAGCCTAGAACAAAGAAAATCGCCACATTCTACGGGATGGCACTTATCCTTTTCTACAATAGCTATTCTGGTCATATTATTGCTTAAAAGCAAATCAATTATAAATCTATCTCTCAGATAACAGGGTTAACGAAGCCCCCCTGCCTGTTGTATAAGCCACTACGGCGCCATTTCGAAAATCTTTTATACGTTGAATGCATATGTATTGCAAGGGATAATTATATCACCAAACTACGCGACTCAAATGAGTCGAGCGATGTTCTGAGACGCCCGAGACTACGTGGGGAAAATAATAGTTGACTAGACATGACTATAGACTACAACGCTGTGTCCCTGTGGAGGTGTTGAAAATGGTCGATGTATGGGGTTGGGACTGGTCTGTGTACGAAGAACAGCTTCAGAAAATGCACTTCAAAGAGTATCAACTAGCTCCGCATGAATTAGATGGCCTTAGACAAATTAAAGAGATATATCGAAGTGAAAGTGCAAAGAACAAAGCGACGATGATCGATCACCTAAAGTATCTAGAATCTCTGCACTCTAAGATATCAAAAATCCTAAACGTTCAAAGACAGCACGGGGTGTCTTGTGACGAGTTAGACATTAAACAAAGAAAAATAAAAGGACTGATATCTACAATAACTGTTTGTCTGAAGGGCGCATAATGAGTTAACTTTAAATATAATCCTCCCTCTTTCTTCACTCCATGAAATGCGAGATTTGTAAGAATAAATTGGATGAGACATTCCTTAACAAGCCTATTGGCACATATGTAAAAGATGAAAAAGGAAAAAGGCATCTTGTGTGTTCTAACTGTCAAAAAGAGCTAAACTCAAAGGAAAAGATCCTAAAAGCTCTCTAAAGTTCAGATTTTATTCTAGTTACTTTTTTAAATAAACTCATTCCCCATTCTAATTATGCCTCTGTGGCTTAGTGGCTATAGCGGCCGCCTCGTAAGCGGCAGGTCGGGAGTTCAACTCTCCCCAGAGGCTTTTTATGAAAAACGACGAATTAATAGTACAGGCAAAGAAAGTATATGCAGAAAACTTTCCGTTGGAAACTTGCTTCGAGCGAGCTATTTTCTTTAGTTGGCACTGCGACATAAGGGATTGCGCATACTGTTTTATGAGCACCCAGAAAGTTGATGACGCCAAACCAAAAGCAGTACGATCGGCTGAATCTCTATTAGCAGAACTACTAATTTGCGGAAAACTTGGTTGGGATGTTGGGTTCATTTCCGGGGGGATAGGTGCATTTGGAAAAGGTGCATTCACCGATCTATTAAAGAAAATGCACGAACTATCCGGAGAAAAGTTCTGGTTGAACATTGGCGCATTAGATAAAGAAACTTTGAAAGAATATGCGCCATATGCTAAAGGCGTTGTTGGGAGTATAGAAACCGTTAACTCAAAACTACATAACAAAGTTTGTCCATCAAAACCAATTGAACCTTATCTTGAAATGTTTAAAGAAGCAGAAAAACTAGGGTTAGAACGGGCAATAACAATCATACTAGGTCTTGGAGAATCTGAAGAAGACTTTGATGCTTTCAAAGAGATGATTAACACCTACAAAATTTCAAAAGTGCATCTTTACGGTTTAAACCCTCAAAAAGGAACAATCTTTGAGACGTCCAAACCACCAACCGAAGAATATCAAGCATGGTGGATTGCAAAAGCAAGAACGACATTTCCTAAATTAGACATACAATGTGGCATTTGGGAAGATCGAGTAGACAGAATTTCAACACTTCTTGATGCTGGCGCAAACTCAATAAGTAAATTCCCTGCCCTAAAACGGTTTGGAACCGACTTTGCAAAAGAAATAGAGAAACAGGCAGAAAAAGCACAACGTAAATTTAATGGAACCATAACAATACTACCAGGAATAGACTGGGATGCCGAAATAAACAACTTACCTTTCGAAGACACATTCAAACTAAAGATCAAAGATAAACTCGACAAATACCTTTCTAGAATGAAGAAAAACCAAAACAAAGAATAGTTTTATAAAATAAATTCAACACATTCTATACAACATGTTAAAAAGAGGTGTACTTGCCGTATTAGTCATACTTGTTCTTCCACTATTCGTTTTTGCAGAGGGAACTTGCGTAGAAACAGATTATGGGCCTAACTTCTATAGATTGGGTACAACAGGTTTTAGAATATCTGGTCAAGGCACACTTACTGGTGCATTTACTGATGTCTGCTCGGGAGAAATGTTATCGGAATATTATTGTGAAAAAAACGAGATTGAAATTATAACCTACACTTGCGATGATGGGTGTAAAGATGGTGCATGTATTCAAAAAGCAATGGGTGAAGCCACCTTAGAAGAGGCGACAGCCGCTGGACAACATATGGGGAAAATAACCACGCCTGAAGATGTACAACCAGAACCTGTACCTGCACCCACTCCAATTCCCCCTCCAAAGAAAGAAGAACCTATGGGAAAAATCAATCTCACACAATCACAAATAGAAACTCTTGCCAGAATAATTGAAAACGTATTTGACGAAAGCTTCATCGAAGTTTTAGAGGCATTAACCAACGCCAACAAAGCAGGAATGATTGAAAACATAATCGAATTCTACAAAGATAAACCCGAAGCAAAAATATTTCTCATACAACTACAGGCAGAAGCGCCTAAACTGTATGTAACTCTAACAAAACTAAAAGTAGATATTACTTTAGATGAACCGACACACACAGATGTTATTGATTTTTCATCTGAAGACAAAACCGAAGTAGTAAACAACTCGTATGCGTATTTAGATTTTTCTGAATTGGGCGAATCGGATTCCGATATGAAACAAGCCACCCGAGCAGGTCTCGGAGCGCTGGTCGTTATTATCGTTGCGCTTCTTATGGTATTTTCTGTGTTCAAGAAAAGAGTGATGATTTTCTTAAGATTAGACTATCCAGATTATCTTAAATGAAATTATTCATATCTTAATGCATCAACAGGTTTCAACCCGGCAGCTCTTATCGCGGGTAAAGTTCCCGAGACAATACCCACAACGAACGCAAACGCTAAAGCAAATAAAACAACTTGATAATCTATAGAAATACTCAACAATGAAAAACCAGCAAGGGCAGCAATAACTTCCACCATATAAGCAATAATACTACCAACAATCACGCCAACAACTCCCCCGGCCAACCCCATGATTCCGGACTCGAGCAAGAAAAGAGTCATTATGTCCCCATTTCTTGCACCTATTGCTTTCATAACACCAATCTCCCTTGTTCTCTCTAAAACACTAGTATACATAGCATTCATAATACCTATTGCGCCTACTAAAAGAGAAATAAACGCGATGCCAACCAAAACCATTTGCACCGCACCTAAAATTGAATTAATCTGCTCCAACAATTGTGCAGGCGTATATATATTAAACTCATCTTCGCCAAGTTTCCTTGTAAGGCGTTTTTCAATATTTTCTTGCGCAGTTTCAATATCTACGCCCGCCCTAACTTTGGCAACAATAACATTATACTCATCTTCTCTGTCAAACAAAACCTTGGCATCATCTAAAGGAATATAGATTCTATCATCAATATTTATCCCGGTTTTCTCAAATATTCCTATGACTTTAAACTTCTGACCATCAACAATAATACTCGTTCCCAAATGAACGGCCTTATCAAACTGATCATGTGCAATATCATATCCAATGATCGCATTACCTTTCTCTCCAATCTTAAATGCCCGACCTTCTTCAATCTCCAAATCCATATCGGAGAAACCTTTACTCTCTAATTCCGTATCGTATGCATTTATGAAAAGATACTCTTCTTCATTACCATACTCAACAGTCGCAAACTCTAATATTATTCGATCAATATAGTCAATATAAGGGGACTTCTCTAAATAATCTGCAACACCTGCGGGCAACGACATGTCTCCTGCAGGAGGACCTCTTAAGTTAGGGGGCAACACTCTTAAAGAATCAGTACCCATTTTTTGAAACTGTTCTGTGATTGCATTTTCCATTCCTTGACTTATAGAAATAAGGGCAACGATTGCTGTAACACCAATAATTATACCTAATACTGTGAGCCAACTTCTAAGCTGACGATTCTTAAAACTCTTCAGTATCAGATTAAGATATTCCTTTATCATCAGTCATACCTCAATGCATCTATTGGTTTTAACTTAGAAGCCTGCCTTGCAGGCATAGCGCCAGATAATATACCCACTATTATTGAAAACAATATTCCTAGAATTATAATGCCAAAACTCACCTTAACTTTTAATATGCTAAATCCGCCAGCAGCCGCAGCAACACCGACGCCCTTACTTATCAAAGTGCCCAGTGCCGCACCTATCGTACCACCTACTAATCCAATAACTCCAGACTCGAAAACGAACATCAACATTATATCTAAATTTGTTGCACCAATAGATTTCATTACACCAATCTCGTTAGTTCTTTCCAATACATTGGTGTACATAGAATTCATTATACCTAGTCCGCCAACCAAAAGAGATATGGCTGCTATACCCACCAACACAACTTGAATTATATCCAATATGCTTCCTAATTGATTGAGAATCTGTTCAGGTGTTTGAACTTCGAAGCTCTCTTCATCTCTTACCTTCTCTAATGTTCTTTGAATTTTCTGTGCAACTCTATCCATCTCTGCAGGATTTTTAATCACAACTTCAATCATAGTCACCGCATCAGGAGTCCCCGCTAATTCTCTCGCGGTTTCAATTGGCACAAGAATCATATTATCGTCGTCAGAATTACCTATTTCATCCATAATGCCAATAACTTTAAACTTTTTATCATTTATTTTGAGATTGGTATTTACTCGAACATCCTTCTCAAACATATCATCAGACACCCTTATCCCTATTAGAGTAGAAGACTTTTCTCCTTCTGCTAAAAAACGACCTTCCTTCAAACTTAAGTCAAGATCGCCCCATCTCCTGTCCATATCATCCGAAGGAACCCCAGAAATTCTTGCATTCAATGATTCTCGACCAAACTTAACAGGAACTGCAGCAATCAAATAAGGCGTAACCCATTCTAAATCAGGCAACTTCTCTAGTTTATCAACATCCTTTTGCGTTAGTCCGCTTCTAGCAGTAGGATCTCCTCCGCCAGCAGCACTAATAAAAATCCGATTAGAACCTATCTTTTCAAATTGCTCTTCTATAGAATTTTCTAAACCTTGAGAAACAGTGATGAGCGCCACAATGGACGCAATACCAATCACTATGCCTAAAACGGTAAGCCAACTTCTAAGTTGACGGTTCCTAAGGTTCTTTAACGCAAAGCGAAGATAATCTAAGAGCATCTTTTCTCCAAATTATTTCTTTTTGCCTGCTGATTTTCGTCTTCTGTAGAGAAGATATCCGCCTATAGCAACAACAATCAAAACTACAAAGATCCAAACATTGGAATTACCGTTGCTGATTAATCCATATTCTTTTGCTTTACTAGTTGAATAAAGATTTAATGGCAAGCTAACATCTTCTTCATAATCTTTATTGTAGCTATCTTTGAAAGTTGTTTTAAACTTCAAATCCAAAGATTCCCCTACATCCTCGCCAACATATAAGTTAAACTCAGTAGTTTCGAAATCATCACTCTCTAAATTACCCAAATATACTTTGTTTGTTGAGATAACTTCATATTCTGTTGAAGGAAGAATTTCTAATGTTACATAGTTTATGTCGCTAGGACCAACATTAGACATACTCAAGATTACTTCTCCATTCTGTCCAGCCACAAATACTTCACTCTCTTCCAAGTTCAATATATACTCGGGAGATCTATCAACAACCAACGACACATGAGATTCATAAGTTTTTGATTCCGATGATCCTACTTCATAGTATGTAGCTTCAACAGGAATATCGTATACTTTTGATTCTGCATCAGGACCAACTATTAACTTAAAAAGAACATTTTCTGTTTCTCCACCATTTAATCGACTGATAACTTTTTCATTAGATGAACCAATAATAGATACGGGTAACTCATCTGTCTCCATCGAGATAACAACATCTTGCAATATTTGATTTCCTGTCGCACCAAATGCTAAATTTATCTCCATTTCTTGACCAGGGCTAACTCTGGAAGGTGTAGAAGTGATACTTTCAAGCATTAAAATTCCTGACTTTGCTTTAACATTAATATCGAAAGGATCAACTCTCTGATACTTTGTACCATCTATCAAATATTCCAATTCTATATCATAAGTTGCTTCTGATGCATCAGGATCAACTAAAAGGTTAAAACTCAAACTTACAGAATCTTCACCTTTTTGTCTTGCTGCAATTTCGTTTATAACTCTTTTTCCAGATTCGCCAGTTGCTAATGCGAAAGGAAAATCAGGATTTAAAACGACTTCGACATTAGTCGCACCCTGTACCCCTGTATTTTGTATGTTAAAGTTAAGTTCAACCGACTGACCTGCCCACGCAGGCAAAGGATCTTGATTAATCAAAGAAAAATCTAATGATGCATAATTATACTTTACAACATTTCCGAAACCAGAAAGCTGCGCAAAAGCAAAAGGCATACACGCCAACATCAAAATAAACAACGTAACTATTTTTTTCATTTCCATCAACCTCTTTTTTTTCTTTTTTGTTCTATCTTACCATCAATAAGATGTTCTATTCTGTCGGCGTGCTTTGCCAACTTATCATCATGAGTTACCATAATAATCGTTTTTCCCGTTTTGTGCAATTTTTTTAAGAAAAACATAACCATCTTCCCGGTTTTACTATCTAAGTTACCAGTTGGTTCATCTGCGAGAATAACCTCCGGATCATTAGCTAAAGATCGCGCTATCGCAACTCTTTGTTGCTGTCCTCCAGATAATTCTGAAGGTCTGTGATCGATCCGATCTCCTAACTCAACCATTGTCAGAAGTTCTTTTGCTCTTTTTTGTCTATCTTCCGCAGTCGTACCTTGAAAAACCATGGGCAACATTACATTCTCCATCGCAGTTAACGTTGGAATCAAATTAAACTTCTGAAATACAAAACCAATCTTTCGTCCTCTTATCTGTGCCAGGTCTGATTCTCCCATTAAAGAAATATCTTCGCCATCTAACAGGATTTTCCCTGTACTGGGAATATCTAAACAACCCACCATGTTAACTGCGGTGCTTTTACCCGAACCACTCGGGCCTTTGATCGCAACAAATTCATGTTTTTTAACATCTAGACTTAATCCTCTTAAGGCCTCTACCTTTACATCGCCCATCTCATATATCTTCCAGACGTTCTCTAGTTTTATTATGGATTTTTGAGTTTTTTTCATTTTATTTTCTTTAACTCCTTATTAGCATCAGAAATAATTTTTTTGATCTTTTTTTCATTACCTTTGATTTTGCCCCTTTTATATATATCAAATAGAATCTTCTTCATGTTCATTGCATCTTCTGTTGCGATTCCAAAAGGCAACTTCCTGTCTTTAACATCATCTAAATACTGATCCGCAACATCCATATCTTTTTCAGACATACACATCCCATATACTTTAGCCAACACTCTGTGTTGTTTTTTCATCTTATCAAGAACTTCAGAACCTTGTTTTTCGATCTTACTTATTTCTCGCTTACCCGACGCAGTCAAAGAATACAGTTTCCCTCTGCCAACAGTTTTAACGCTGATCAGGCGCCGAGTCTTTAGTTTTTTCAAAGCAGGATACATAGAACCAGCACTGGGCTTCCATCCAGCTCTTGCTTCCATATCTTTCATCAAGCCATAACCTGAGTTAGAACCTAGCTTTAAGCTCTTTAGAATGACGTTTTCGAGTTTTAGTATCGGCATCGATATATCGGAGCCGATATCCCTATATAAATCTTATCTTTAATATCTTGCATTTACGATGTTAATTCGGGCATAACATTATTGAAAAGATTTTTAAACTACCCTCATTCAAAGAAAGATATGGCTAAAGTAAAGAAACACAAAAAACCAACACACATTAGAACAAAGAAGAAAAGCATATGGAATCCTGCTTTGGTATTAACGCTCTTAATCACGCTTGTAATGATCACAAGCATAATTGGCTTTGTATATGAGCCCGAATCTTCCTTTATCACTGACATGAATCTAAGTTTTGAAGTTGGTGAAGACAGAAAAGTAATAATCGAAGACATGGACAACAATCCAAGATTTAGATTTCTACCATCTCAAGTATCTGATTTAGAAATTGATGCAGAGTCTGAAGCGATAATAAAAAGCACACCAATGATGTACGTCACATTTGATCCTCGATTAGGGGATAAAGAAGATCTTGAATTAGCCAGATTTGAATTATCTACAGAATTTTTAAAATACTTCAACAAATACATTTCCTCGGGAATTACTACTGAAGATCCTATGTACTCATTACCTTTAATAACTTGCGAGAATGCAACACAATCAGTACCTGTTATATTTTTCTCTAAGGGGAACGAAACTTCAGTTTCATCTGAATCAAATTGCGTAACTTTTAACGCAAAAAGTGGAACTGAATTTTTGCGAATCAAGGATAGATTATTATACTTGATGTTAGACATTATTTAAGAAAAATGGCAAAGAAAGCAACTAAACCGGTAAAGGCAAAGAAAGCATCCGTTAAACCAAAGGATGATCCTATTTTATCTGAGTTAAAGAAAGCGAAGAAGAAAATACAGGCCGAACCAAAAGAACCAGAAGTTGTAGAGCCTGTGTTCGTCGATTCATATGAAGAGCCAAAGAAAGAACCAGTTAAAGAAAAAGAAGAAAAGCTAGATGCTAGCGCTAAATTTCTAATTGCTGCATTAATATTCATTGTTGTGGTATTTGGTGTATTGTTCGGACTAAAACACATTTACACACCAGAACCACAAACATTAGATGAATTACTCTCTGGACCAATTCTTGAAGAGACAGAAAACATGTATAATTACAGAAACTTCCCCTTTGTTAAAAAAGACGGAATCTGGCACACTAATGTGTTGAGAAAAGGAACTAATCAAGTTTACGGAATTCAATTAAGACATGGACCCAAAGAATTAGAGCATATAAAAATAGCAGGAGATGATCCTAGACTATTGGTAGACTCACAGGAAGCCAACGCAGTATACATCTCTTTTGATCCTGAAGGAAAAGATCTTCCTTTTGTTGCGCTTGCAGTATCGGAGTTGAGTCTTAATCTTGCAAGAGCATTGGACATTACACCAATAGCCGCATGTTCTCAGAACATTACATCCGCGTGCGAAGAACGGCCAATTATATCTTGTCCTAATGATGAGTTTCATACGATATTCATAACACATAACGAAGAACCTGAAGTTGATGTTGATCTTAATTGCATTACCATTCAAGGAAATGATGAAGAAATTGTTATGGCCACAGAAAAACTAATTCTTAAGTGGTATGGCGTAATGGAGTGATTATAATGACTGAAGAAATAACCAAAGACACTATAATAGGCGATGCAGTTTCAAAGCACCACGTTGCAGCAATGGTGATGATGAAGTACGGCCTACACTGTATTGGATGCCATGTTGCGGCTCATGAGACTATTGAACAAGGATGTAAAGGTCACGGCATGGATGACGAAGCAATAGAAGAAATGATTGAAGAAATCAACAAAGTGATTACTGAAGAATCTGAATCTAAATAACTACTGCCCGAACTTCTACATTACCTTTTTCATACGCATCTTTTGTGTTAAAAGAAAATAACTTTGCTTTTCCAGGAGATATAACTGCAGTATCGACTGGCAAATGAATTGCATAATTCTCGGAAGAATGAACTTTGACTTTTATTTTTCTGTCAAGTGAATTTTCAATGTTAATCCACTTTAAACCTTGTATGTTTGCACTGTAAGATATAATCTTTCCTGTGCTTTTAATTTCCCAATCGCTATTTTGATTATCGCTAATGTCTACACTACCCCCCGATTCCATAAAGCCAATCGTGGCTTGTCCAGTAAACATAGGACCTCTAGATTTATGTAAGAGAACAGCTACATTCAAAAGTAAAACAACCGAAATAAACACTACCAATGTGGCCGTGCCTCTATTATTTAGTTTCATATTTGCCTACAAAAGTCAGGATCAATTGATTCCTTGTTAATGTAAATAGTGCAGCGACCGTTTTCTTCATCCTCTACAGTTGAGATTGCCTCTTTATCAAAACAAATCTGATTGTTTGTTTCTTCTTCAAAGGTAACCATACCTGTAGTATCTTTCATACTTCCGATCTTGTTAAGACTAATTAGGGTACTCCCTAATGAGAGGATTATCGTTACCATCAACAATCCCGAAAGTAATTTATGGTTTACTCCTGTCATTTTATCATTGAACCTTTATTCTTACTCCATATTTAATTTCTGGTGGTGCTTCAACTTGCATAGCACCTTTAATAGGCTCTTCACTTATTACATTTGCAGTAGGTGGCCTTACACTTTCAACAGAATCAACTACAGTCCAAGTACTTACTAATGAAACTGCAACAGTAACTAGTAAAAGAACAATAATTGTGACCCTAGATACATCCTCACCCACTTTTTTTATCTCCAAAAAGCCTTAACTTAAGTTAGCCGACAGAGCTTTATAAACCTTTCTAATGATACGGGCTCTTGCTTTGTAATTCAACATTCTGTAGACTTTTCAGAAAAATATAAAGGGAAAATTATTATAGTTTTAGCATCAACATTCAGTTATGGATATTAAGAAAATCTTGAAGTTCATAACTTCTAAACATTTTAGACAATCTCTAAAATCTTTTCTACTATACGTGGCGTTCTTTGGGATAGTTATTCTCTTGTACATATCAGCTTCCGAATACATTTATAATAAGTTTGGAGATGCGATGCAAACCCGTGAACAAACTTCTGAACCTACAATAGAACAAAACAGCAAGATTAAGATATCTGAAGGTCCCAAAGTACTTCCTGCGCCTAGCGGACCGACCATAAATGAATCTGGCGTAACAATTATTGGCCCTTAGCCCATATTTTGCTCATTACTTGAATTCTAACACTTGAGAGGCTATGTTTGCAGAAGGTGATTGTATCACTATCGAGAAATAGTAAATTTTATATACTAAATCTTATTTTAAAGGCTCATACCTAGTAATATGTTGGGGGGTAACGTTTATGGCTAAAAAAACAATCTTAAGTACAATTCTTGTAATACTGGTAATTGCAGTACTTGCAGTTGGTATTTATTCAATATCTAATATTCTAAGTTCTGAAGGTACAGATGAACCTGTTCTTTTCAAACTTCCAGCTAAACCACTTCTTAATTTTGAACAAGAAGATGAGCAGGAAGAAGAACCTATTGTTGAACCAATAGTAGAACCAGAACCTGAGCCTGAGCCGGTTGTAGAACCCGAGCCAGAACCAGAACCTGTTATAGAGCCTGAAGAAACCCAAACAACAAATCAAAATGACTACTCACACCTTTCACCTCAAGATTGCGACAGATTAATTAGACAAGCAAGAGATCGTGTTGACGACGCCGAAGATGACGAAGATGACGAAAAAGATGATCTTAGAGATGAAGAAACAAATCTTAGAGCTATGAAACTTATTCTTGATCAAGCAAGAGCTGCATTAACGGAGGCACAAGCAACTGGCGATTCTGTTGCAATTTCATCCGCACAAGATACAGTAGAACGTGCCGAAGATGATGTTGACGATGCTGAAGACGATGTAGATGATGAAGAAGACGATGTAGATAACGCTGAAGACGATGTGGATGCAGCAAGAGATGAACTTAGAGACGTGATTAATTCTTGTGAAACTGCAAGAAGAGGAAGCGCATCTGATCTATTCAATAATGCAGATTCTTCTTATGAAGATTGCAAGAGAGAACTTGACTTGGTTGAAGATCAAATAGATGATGCTGAAGATGACTTGGACGATGATGAAGATGACTTGAGAGAAGAGCAATCAAGAGTTGCAATAGCTCAACAAGCACTTACAACTGCCGAGCAAAATCTTGCAACAGCAAAAACAAATAATGCTACAACTATTCAACTATCTTCATTACAAGGTATTGTTGATTCTGCAAGAAGAGATGTAGATGACGCAAAAGACGACTTAGATGATGCTGAAGATGACGTTGATGATGCGGAAGATGCTGTAGAAGATCTAGAAGATCTAGAAGATGAACTTAAAGACAGATGTAGAGATATAAGAAGATATGGCGCATCTGGCCAAGATGGTAAATCTAACTTAGATATTGGCGGTTTAGATTCCTATAACTCTTGTCAATCAGCTATTAGAATGGCTGAAAGTGCAGTTGACGATGCTGAAGACGATGTTGACGATGCTGAAGACGATCTTAGAGATGAGAAATCTGATCTAAATACGGCTCAAGCAATTTTAACTGAAGCACAAAATGCACTTGCTGCTGCTAAAGCTCAGAATGCAACTGCATCTCAAATTAGCTATTTGCAAAGCGCAGTTGATGATGCAAAAGATGATGTTGAAGATGAAGAAGATGACGTTGATGATGCGGACGATGATTTAGACGACGCAGAAGATGACGAAGAAGATATGGAAGATGAATTGGATACAATCCGATCATATTGCAGATCTAAAAACTTCAACTCAGGAAGTCTTGCATTTAACTACGGCAAAACCAGGTATTAGTTCTAATACCTTATTTTCTTTTTATTTAACAAATTTTTTATATCTTTACAAATACTTCCCAAAAGATGAGGTTCAACAACATTTTCAAAATAGGGATCTTCTTTATTCTAATCATTTTTCTTTTAACTGCTTGTGGCAACGATGGTCAAACCAAATTAATAAGAACCAAAAAAATTGTTGATAAAACTGTAGAGGTTGTTCCTGATGAGCTAATTGTACCAGAACCTGAACCGGTTGCGCCCGTGCCAGAACCAGATGTAGAAGAACCTGAAGAAATATTAGAAGACGATCCTGAACCTGTTGTAGAACCAGAACCGGAGCCGGAACCAGTTCCCGACCAAGAAACATATCAAGAACAATTACAAGACTCTCTATCTCAATTAGTAATATTTGATGCATTAAACTGTAGCACCAATGTTGAAACAGTAAGAACTAACCTATTCACCAAATGGGAAAACTATAGAAGTTCTTGGAGAGAAACCCTTGAAGAAGAATGGACTGTGTTAATCGCGGATGTAGAAGTTGAAGTTGCGGATGACGAATTAGATGTTATAAAAGAAGATGGCTCTGAGAGCTCAATCGCATCAGCAGAGGACCATCTTGAAAATGAGAAAGATGATTTGGGAGATGCAAGACGTGAAAGAGATCAAACAAAAGAAACCGAGTCAACTAAGAATAAAGCGAGAGAAAACGCACTAAAACTATTCAAGGATACGATGAACACTTGTGAATCTGATGTTCAGAATTATGTACAAGAGATAATTTCAAAGGAACTGTACACTCCTGAAGTTTGTCATTCTGGTTTGTTTCAGTTAAGAATGCTTACAGATCTCTTAGAGAACGATTACGATATTAAAGATGAACTTTACATTGAATTCATACAAGCAGAATATACTGCTGCGAAGGATGAACTAACTTACTCGGAAGAGAATCTTGACAAATATTCTGAAGAAAAGGAAAAACTATTTGCTCAAGCATTCATCGATATGGCTGAATTAAGGGAACGAAAAACGAAGAGCGAGCAAAATAAGGCTGAAGACTATTTAGAGGATGTAGAACGATTTTTAGATGCTGTTGACGTTATCAAAAAGAAATTTGATGCTGAATGTGGTAGCCTTGAACGAGCAGGCAGAACTGCAACAAAGACAGCACAAGTTTGTCAAGACGAGATTGGTGATCTGAAAGAAGAGATAGAAGATGTTGAAAAAGATCTTGATGAAACGAAAAGCGATGTTAACAAGTATACTAACGAAATAAACAACTTATACGATGATCTTCCCAAGGCACGTGCCGATTACATTGATGCGCTTATTGCCGAAGCAGGAGAGTCATCTGCTAAATCCGAAGTTACCAGAATTGTTGATGATATAGAACAAGCAGAAAGATGGAGATGGCAAGACGTAAAGGAGTTTTTTGAGTTCCAAGATGATCTTGATACAGAAGAACAAGCCCTTGTAGGACTAAGAGATTCATGTGGTAAATAAAAATAAAAAAGAATTAACTTTTTTTCTCGATATCTTCAATCTTTAATTTAAAGTTCAAAGCCTTTCCCGCAAGCGGATGATTTAGGTCCAGTTTAATTATGTCTTTTTCCACTGCAACAACTTTTGCCGGCAACTTTTGACCTTGCGGAGTTTGAATCAATAAAGAAGTTCCTTCTTTTGCTTCAATATTCGCAGGCAGATGTTCTTTAGGAACTGATTGAACAAGTTCTTGCTTTGGTTCTCCATATGCTTCTGCACATTCAATCTTGATATCTTTCTCTTCTCCCTTTTCCATTCCAACAACTGCATCATCAAAACCTTTGATAACTTGCTTTTCTCCTGCAGTAAATTCCAAAGGGTCTTTACCTTCAGAGCTATCAAAAATTTCTCCTGAATCTAGTTTGCCAGTATAATGGACTTTTATTTTATCTCCATTTTCTACTTTAGCCATATAATTACCCCACATATGTGATTAAGAAAAAAAGCCAATTAAGACTTTAAATAACCTTGTTTTTTCAGGAATTCTTTTTGCTCTAAGAACATGTATATAACACAAAATATGATGCCCATTTCTAAAAATCCGTGAATTGTTAATAGTCTATAAGAGATAATGTCTGCAAGACGCATAACTGTAATAACCTCTTCAACGACAAATAATATCAACGCAATAAACATAACTTTCCAGGGCTTCGTATACGTTTGATTATCAGGTTTTCGGCTAAGCATAATAGAAAATAATGCAATTAAAAATGCAACAAGGAGTAAATTAAGACGAGGAAGAACAGTTTGCAACAATTCAGCAATTGCCATTATTTCTTCCTCCGTTTAGTTGCTTTTTTCTTAGCTACCCTTTTCTTTGGAGCTCTTTTTGCTACCTTCTTCTTCACAACCTTTTTCTTAACAGGCTTCTTTACCTTTTTCTTCTTAGGTTTAGTCTCACAAACTTCTTTCGTGTGATACCTGATTTGGCTGTAAACGCAGTATATTATCAGTATAAGTATGGTTGTTGGAATTAAGTGAGTTATGAATTTTGGATGTGCTATTATCTTAAATGCTATCAATACACCCAATATCAATTGAATTGACAACAAGATGAATGCTACAATAAGAACTCTCCACACTCTTATGGATTTAAACCTGTGAGAGACTTTAAACAATGAAACTCCAATGAAGCCTGCAACAACTGCTAGAAATAAATTTGCTATCTGAAGCACTCCTTCGAGATATCTCATCAAATTGGTTCACCTCTCTGCTCTCTTTATTAATCACTCCTTTTATAAAGTTTTTGATACGAAAAGGAATATTTATATACATTCCATAAGCATTTCTAACTATGGTATTTTCGCTGTTCGAGCTGTTTGATGCTTTTGTAATAACTGCATTTATGGGTTTTTTTTTTATGGATATGTTCAAGAAACCCAAAGCGATAGATTATGATCCTCTAACCGATACTTCTTACAAAAAAGGATTTGATTGGGATGCATTCAAGTTCGCTGCACTAGTAACGGCTCCTGCGATATTATTACATGAGTTAGCACACAAGCTAGTTGCAATCTCTTATGGGTTACATGCAACTTTTCATGCCGCTTACACTTGGTTAGGCATTGGTTTAGTTATGAAACTTCTAAACTTCGGATTTATTTTCTTTGTACCTGCTTTTGTAGCGCACTCTGGCGGAGCATCCCCATTTCAATCTGCTATGATATCTGGTGCCGGGCCATTCATTAACTTCATATTGTTCCTTGCCGCATATCTTTACTTAAAATTTGGAAATGCAAAACCCAAATACAAACCGCTTCTCATATTAACTAAAAGAATAAATTTATTCTTGTTTGCATTTAATCTGATACCCATACCAGGCTTCGATGGGAGTAAATTCTTTGCAGGGCTGTTTGCAACCTTTTTTTAATCCACCCCGGAAATCTGTAGTGTAGTTCCGAAAATATGGTGGGAAAATTATATATACTGCTTGTTGTATCCTTAACAAATGCGAGAACCTGTTGACAATAAACGAGTTAAGTGGATTGTGGTCACAGGGGGTGTTCTCTCCGGCCTTGGCAAAGGCATTGTTTCTGCAAGTATTGGTCGTCTGTTAGCTAACGGGTTAAAGATTGTTCCGGTCAAATGCGACGGCTACTTAAACGTAGATCCGGGTACCATGAATCCTGTAGAGCACGGAGAAGTTTTTGTTCTTGATGATGGGGGAGAAGTAGATCTTGATTTTGGTCACTACGAACGATTCTTAAGCACTAGTTGCAAATTCACATGGAATTTAACTTCTGGAAAGATATTTCAATCACTAGTAGAGCGAGAAAGACGTGGTGATTTCTTAGGGAAAACAGTTCAGATCGTTCCACACGTAACTGGCGAGATTAAAAGAAAACTAAGAGAGATAGCATCTGATGAAAAAGCGGATGTAATGCTTATAGAAATTGGCGGCACTGTTGGGGATCTTGAAAATCTGTGGTTCTTAGAAGCAATAAGGGAACTACAATCTGAAGTTGCCGGAGATGAATTTCTATGCGTGCATCTGGGATACATCCCCGTAATAGATGCACAAGGCCAACAAAAGACAAAACCTATGCAGCAAAGTACATTATTCTTAAGAGAGAGAGGGTTGTTCCCTGATGTTTTTGTAGGTAGATCTAAAGAGCGACTTGCAGACAAAGCTAAAGAAAAGCTACATTGGACTTGTGGTGTTGAGAAAGATGCAGTAATAAGCGATCCTGATTGTTATAGCGTATATGAAATACCTTTGATTTTTGAAGAAGAAGGACTTAAAGAAAAATTAGAACGAAAATTAAAATTAAACATTAAATCCGATTTGACTGATTGGAAACGATTGGTACATAACATATTAAATCCTGAAAAAGAAATTACTATTGCTATTTGTGGTAAATATACTGAACTTGCGGATTCATACATCAGTATTGAAGAATCATTAAAACACGCCGGCGCACACTTTAAAACTCGAGTTCATGTGAAGTGGATTGAAACAACAGACATAGAATCTGGCGCAGTATCAAATTCTGAGATTTTTGATGGTGTACAAGGATTGATTATTCCCGGAGGATTTGGTTCTCGAGGTATTGAAGGTAAAATTAGCGCAATAAAATATGCGAGAGAAAACAACATACCTTTCCTTGGTCTTTGCTATGGTTTGCAATTAGCAGTTGTCGAGTTTGCAAGAAATGTTTGCGGCTTGCGAAGTGCAAATTCTACTGAAGTTGATGAAGATTGTAAAGAACCGGTTGTATATATCATGCCTGAACAAAGACAAGTAACAATAAAAGGCGCAACTATGCGGCTAGGATCTTATGAAGCTCTATTAACCGAAGGTTCAACTGTTGCAAAATTATATGGTGATACTGTTGCTCACGAAAGACACAGGCACCGTTATGAGGTCAATCCCGATTATCATACAATGCTTGAGAAAAACGGTTTAGTTCTATCTGGAAAATCTAAAGATGGCGTTTTGGTGGAATTCATTGAATTACCTGGCCACAAATACTTTGTAGCTACTCAAGCCCATCCTGAATTAAAGTCCAGACTTGAGAGTCCCGCACCCTTATTCTATGGTTTAATTGAAGCGTGCTTAGAGTAATTATAAATCTATAAATTCTAACCTCTCAGCCCCTGTATTTGGTGTTTGTACGCTCCATCTTTTCGTAACATATATAAATGACCTTTTTTTCAAGCGATGTATGGCCAATATGAATCATCTTAGCAAAAAAGCCAAGCGAAGAGAACTCGCTAAAGCAAAAAGAGCTTTACCTGTTGAAGCTGTGCCTGAGCATTCTGAAGAAACTCATCACAAATCAACACACCATGTTCATCACAAAAAAGAAAAGGGCATCAAAGGCTCTATCAAATATTTCTATGAACATAATTACAAAGTGTTACTACTTATTCCAATCATTCTTTTAGTTTTAGCGGTTGCTCAAATTGGGCTTCAAGCCGCATTTACTGGAGATTTTGTTGCAAAAGCTACTTCCATTAAAGGTGGACAGACACTAACCTTTCTAACTGGTTTAGAGCTTGATACTGATCTATTAGAACAAAAGATAGATCTTGCATATCCCGCTAATGATGTTGATGTGCGAACGTTGACTAGTTCGGGAGTTGGCGCAGGTTATATTGTTGATGCAGATTTTGATGAAAATGTGGATAATACAAGAGTTATTGAAATATTTTCTGAACAATCAGGAATCGCTCAAAGCGAAATAGAATTTAGTGTTAACATGATTGGTTCTAGCTTGGGAGATAGTTTTTTCAAAGAAACAATTGTTGCAATTCTTATTGCATTCTTATTCATGGGAATAGTAGTATTCCTTTACTTTAAAGTATTCATACCTTCGCTTGCTGTTGTTTGGTGTGCAATCTCAGACATTGTTATTACTTTAGCAATATTCAATTTGTTTGGATTCAAATTATCCACTGCAGGTATCGCGGCATTCCTTATGCTTATTGGTTATTCGGTAGATACAGATATTCTATTATCTACGAGAGTTCTTAAGAGAAAAGAAGGGAGCGTCATGGATGCAATCTACAGCTCAATCAAAACAGGAACCACCATGACTATAACTACTATCGCGGCAGTTTCTGTTGCATTAATAGTTGCCAACAGTGCAGTAATGCAGCAAATTATGACTATACTACTCATTGGCCTTTGTGTTGATTTAGTTATCACATGGCTACAAAACACGGCTTTATTGAGATGGTACTTAGAAAAGAAGGGTCAACACTAAAATGGCAGGCGTAATGTACAAAGCAAAAAAAATAGTGAAGAACGTACGTATGATAATTCTGTTAGTTGTATTAGTATTGATGATTTTCTCTATTCATCCTAACTTTGAAGCAGAAGGCGTGGCTATTCGATCTGTTGTAAAAGATTCAGTCTCACATGTTGCAGGAATAACAAGTCCTGATCCTAAAGCAACCCCTCTTAGCAGAGAAGTCATATTATCTATTGATTCTAAAACCATAACGAACGTAAAAGATTTTTTTGAAGCTGAAAATTCTTTAGATGTTAACAGAACTGTGAGACTTGAGACTAACAGAAATGTTTACAGAGTTAAAACAAGACCACTTCTCAACATCACAGTTACGGATGAACTAATTAACGTTACTATTAACGAAACAATTGATACTATTGAAGAAATAAACGGATCTAACGTAACTGTACAAAAGAACGTTTCTAAAGTCATAACACGAAACAAAACACTTAGCGAAGTAATTGGTGTAGAATCATTAGGATTAAGCATATACGACGCACCAACTACCAACATTAGAAAAGGTCTTGATCTTCAAGGCGGTACGAGAGTTTTACTACAACCCGCAGAACCAATCTCTGATGATGACATGGAGATACTTCTTCTCAACATGAAGGAGAGACTTAACGTTTATGGATTAAGCGACATAATCGTAAGAGATGCATCTGATTTATCTGGTAATCAATACATTCTTGTAGAGATTGCAGGAGCAACTAAACAAGAAGTTAAAGATTTACTAGCAAAACAAGGTAAGTTCGCAGCGAAGATTGCTAATGAAACAGTATTCCTTGGCGGTACCGATATTACTTATGTTTGTAGAAGTGCAGAATGTTCTGGCTTGGATCACAACTATGGATGCAGACCTGTCGCAAATGACGCATGGGCTTGCAGATTTAGATTTGCAATTGCTTTGACTCCAGATGCTGCTGAAAGACACGCAGGCATTACAGGAGAATTAGATATTATTAACGTAGATGGCAGCGACTATCTAGAACACAAACTTGATCTTTATCTTGACGATGAAATGGTTGATTCCCTCTACATTGGCTCAGAGCTAAAAGGAAGAGAAACGACAGACATCGCAATCTCTGGAAGTGGTGCAGGTAAAACTGAAGCCGAAGCAGTAAACGACGCACTTAACGGAATGAAAAAACTTCAAACAATCCTTATTACTGGTAGCTTACCTGTTAAATTAAACATAGTACGAACTGATGCAATATCTGCAACCCTTGGTGAAGAGTTCACAAAGAACGCAATCATGGTTGGTTTATTTGCAATTCTTGCAGTTGTTGTAGTTGTATACATTAGATACAGAAGATTTGAAGTTGCAATACCTATGGTTTTTGCAATGGTTAGTGAAGTTGTACTTCTTCTTGGACTTGCATCATTAGTTGGCTGGAACTTAGACTTGGCAGCTATCGCCGGTATAATTGTGGCAGCAGGTACTGGTGTAGACGATCAGATTGTTATTACAGATGAAGTTCTAAGAGGAGAGTCTCAAAACACGATTAGTTGGAAAGAAAGAATAAAGAAAGCCTTCTTCATTATTATGGCTGCATATTTTACAACTGTTGTAGCAATGGTTCCTCTTCTTTTCGCAGGAGCTGGTCTCCTTAAAGGATTCGCATTCGTAACTATTGTTGGTGTATCATTCGGTGTATTTATTACAAGGCCCGCATATGCTGCAGTGGTGGAAATACTGCTTAAGAAATAAATCATACTAAAATGGCTAAAAAAGAGGTAATTGTTATTTCTCTCGGGGGCTCAATCATAGCGCCTGACAACATAGACGTTTCATTCTTAAAAAAATTCAAGAAACTAATTCAATCAGAGATCAAGAAAGGTAAAAGATTTATCCTGATCACTGGCGGCGGAAAAACTTGCCGCAGATACCAAGAAGCTAGTAAGAAAACAGGCAACAAAGATGCAAATTCTCTTGACTGGATTGGCATTAAATCAACCTGGCTAAATGCTGAAGTCGTTAAAGGCATGTTCGGCGAACAAGCCCATCCTGAAGTTATTATTGACCCGTCTAAGAAGATTAATTTCAAAAAAGACGTTCTAGTGGGCGCAGGGTGGAAACCTGGCTGGTCTACTGACTATGACGCTGTTTTGCTTGCAAAACAATTCAAAGCAACACGTTTGATTAATTTATCAAATATCGAATATGTGTACGATAAAGATCCTAGAAAATACAAGAACGCAAAACGTTACGAAGATCTTTCCTGGAACGATTTTATTGGAATCGTTGGAACAAAATGGGTGCCTGGCAAGAATGCGCCCTTTGATCCTGTTGCTACAAAACTTGCATCAAAGTTAAAGATGGAAGTGGTTATAATGAAAGGAAGCAACATAAGAAACATAAAGAAATACCTGTCAGGGAAAACTTTCAAGGGCACATTAATAAAATAAATTAAGAATTTTTTTCTTGTTGTTCTTTCAAAGCTACTAGCTCTTCAAAATGATCGTTGGCGGCAACAATGATACCTTCGGTTTGTTTTTTATTGAAACTTACTCCCGACAATGCAGAAAATGAATCCACTGACGCCTCTTTAGATGGAATCTCGAAGTTCATCAACACCCCATCTTCCATTTCATATATTGGGGTGAGCTTTGCATTAAATGCTTCTTTTGCCACTTGTATAGTCTTAGATTGTGGAAATGAAGAACCAACCGGAGTTGGAGAGAAAATTTTAACATAAGATGGGCCTGTAGATTTAAGTGCCTTATCGACTTTATTCACAATATCTAACGGAAACGCAACACTTGTTGTAGCTGCATACGTTATTTCTGGAGATTTGTCTACTTCTGTGCCCTTACCATCTAAAAACACATAGCACACATTAGATGCATACTTCTTAAGCATTTCAACTTCGGCCTCCCTTTGCGCCTTAGTTGTCTTTTCATCTACTAAAACAAGCAGATTATATATCTTATTACCTTGATTCATTGATGTCTCGACACCCAGCGCTAATGATGCTGGACAGTCATCTGTATGTATGAATGGAATTTTCCATGATGGTTGAATAATATTTTTTGCTGAATTTTTAACAAAACTTGAAGAACTTACGACAATAGTATTCTGACCTGCTGCTTTCAGTGCAAGCCTGGTCGCCAATACTTTTCCACACCCTGGAACCCCTTCATGTCCTGGGCTGATGTACTCTTCAATTGATAGACCGTTTATTTCGTTTTTGTTCATATTTTTTCAACCTTATTGTTTGCTTCAGCAGCCCTGATCTTGGCTTCAATTGTTTTTTCTCTTGCCCATTTGTCGTTGCCATCACTTTCAAAATCCACTTTCACTGAAAGTCGCTTACCACAATCACATTCAAACATTTTGTAATGAATGAATACGTGGTGCTCCGACCTGAAGTCCTCTGGATCTATGTTGCGTTTGCAATATGGACAAATGTCCAATAAGTCGTCCTCTTGAATACTATGAAAGACTGTCGTCCCTAACACCTCGGTCAACTCCTGTTATCCCCTTATTATCTATACGAGCGACTACTATGTCACTTAAGTTTCAATAAATCTTCGTAACCTTTGTAATTTAGTTTCTCGATTTTCTTATCTTTCAACGACTGTTTTACTTGAGAAAAGAAAGAAAGATCTTTCTTTTCAACTACTACAACTGAATCAAAGTCTGAACATAATTTCGTGATGTGGTCTTTAGGAAATGGATTAATACATCTGACCCTAATTACCGAGTAATCTTTTATTTTATTCTCATTAAGATGTTGTTTTATTTTTCTGAACAAAGTACCGTATGTAACAATAACTTTAGAACTTCCCTTTACATCATAACTCTCTGTTATTCCGTTACCTAAATCAATCCCTACTTTTCTCTTAAAATCTTTCGCGACTGCGGATATTGTGCTAAATATCTTTTCATCGTCGAACACAGAACTTCCGTTGTGTTCCACAGTATTCAAACACTCTGGTTTTTTAGGATTGAGGGTTATATGATCGGGTCTATAATTAGGAAGTAAATTCTTCACAGTTGTTTTTTGCGGAAGATCAACAACTTCACTCGTATTTGATAGTTCTGGATCAATAACTAATTCAACAGGCAATAATATATCTTTATTCTCTGCAATGGAAAACGATTGCAATGCCGTATCAGTTAATTCTTGTAAACTTGAAACATAAATCTGAACACAATTCTTATTTGAATAGTTTTTAGCGAGAATAACTATTGGTAAACCGAGTTTCTTACACTCCTTCACGCTTTTGCCAACACCATTACCATCAAGTATGGCTAATGTTCTAGAACCAAATGAATTTGCACCCATTGCTGTATTCATGGTGGCTTTATCAGAATATAATTGTAATATGTTTTTTTGGAGCTTGGGTACATATCTACTAAACCCATCGGATGTTGATGCGACTACTTCTGGTTTGCTAATATCTACAATATACGAAAATGCCTTCTTGATATCAACTAGATCTCTGGTCATTTTGTCGTCTTCAGCTCCAACGCTTTAAACGGGCACTCCTCTACGCAGATTCCGCACGATTTACATTTCTCGTGCTCGATGTCAAACCGTTTGTCAATACATCCGTCTGGACAGTACATCCAACAGAAGCCACACTTCGTGCACTTCTTTACATCCCTTACTGGCTTAACTTCATCACCCATTTTTTGCATCTCTTGATAGTTTATTTCAAAACATCAATACATGACTTAAACTGTTTTTTAACTTTATCTTTATCAACTTGATCGTCTATCTTCTCAATACTTTTTATGATCGATTTAGGACTAAATTGATTAGTATTTTGAACTAGTGTTGCAAGTACTGGTAACACTAATCCTTTTGGAAACGCTTCTTCATCGGAAGAAAGTATTTCGTTAACATTTACACTTCTTAATTTATTTTTTAGTTTAATCGTTCCAGATAATTCTTTAGAATCTTTTTTAGTATTAACAATCACCATGCCGCTTTTCTTTACTCGTGACATTATGCTTTCTGATTTCAGAAATTTTTCATTCATTAAAAAAATACAATCTGCTTGTCCGCTGTATACCTTGCTCACTGGCTTGTTATCTAGCATTACACAAGTCTCAGAGATCTTTCCCGTGTTCTCCCAGTAAGAATAGACTTCTT
The DNA here is from genome assembly GCA_018646625.1 of Candidatus Woesearchaeota archaeon. Taxonomy (GTDB): domain Archaea; phylum Nanobdellota; class Nanobdellia; order Woesearchaeales; family JABGUJ01; genus JABGUJ01. Next base: position 423,160 of record JABGUJ010000001.1, read on the forward strand.
TTCCCTCAAAAAAGGCAGATTCCGCCAAAATGCTGCTCGTTTGAGCGGCATCAGCCTCATCACACCCAAAAACCAAGATTTCGTACATATTCACTCTTCTTTTCTAAATTGGGATTTAAAAAGATTTGCTGTGACTCAACAGTGCTTATTTTTACGATTTTTCAATACCTTTAAAAATACGCACAATCTCCGCTTTAGAATGGCTAAAACCGCATATTCAAACAATATTGGTTGTTACGTAGTTGATGAGAATACGCAGATTGTAGATAGTGTTACCTTCAATCTTAGCAAAGAAAACTTCGAAAAACTGTCCAAATCTGAGTGGTTAGATGAAGAAAAGGCCTTAATCAGTAAACATAACGCAGTATTCCTTGGTAAAAAGCAAAATTCTGAGAAATTACAATTAACTGATGATCCTAAATTACTAAGAAGAATTTTAAATTCACTTTCAGATAAAATAGATCTTAAAGAATTAAGAATAAGAAATATTCTCGAAACCAAGATTGCAATTGCAAATTCATTAACCAAAGATATGTTGCTAGTGCAGTCGATAAACAACGTAGAAGAAATTGATAAAGTTTCTAATACTTTGGCTAAAAGGTTAAGAGAATGGTACGAACTTCACAATCCGGAGTTTTCTAGATCAATTGGAGATCATTATAGATTCGCAAAAATTATGCTTGAAAAAAACAAAACCGAGTTGTTAAAAGAAATTAATGTTGATGAAAACCTATCTATGGGTGCGAACATATCTGATATTGACTTGTTTCAAATAAGAGAACTAGCTAAGCAAATTGTTTCTCTGAAAGAACTTAAAACAAAGCACGAATCATATGTTTTAGAAATTATGGAAGAACTATGTCCTAACATGCTAGCCATGACTGGTGCACTTATTGGGGCAAAATTAATAGCAATCGCAGGAGATTTGAGAAGATTAGCATTATTCCCTGCATCCACTGTTCAGCTTCTAGGCGCCGAAAAGGCACTATTTCGCCATATTAAGACCGGTAGTAGGCCGCCTAAATTCGGCGTTTTGATGCAGCATCCATTGGTCGCGAGTGCTCGAAGATGTGATATGGGCAAGGTTGCAAGAGCGTTAGCTAACAAAATTACTTTAGCATTAAAAGTTGATATTTACGGAGATAAAGCATCAGATAGTTTTGGTAAGAAATCACTCTCAGATTTAGAAAAGAAATTCAAAAAATGATAAAAGAACACAAGTTTCACGGAGTATATGTAGAAGAAGGACGTAAAAAAAGATTCTTCACTAAGAACTTAGTTCCTGGTAAAACTGTTTATACTGAAGATTTAGTTAGACGAGGCCGAGATGAATATCGAACTTGGGATACTAAAAAAAGCAAACTTGGTGCTGCTTTAGCAAAAGGGGTGTCTCAAATTGGAATAAAACCTGGCAACACTGTACTATACTTAGGTTGTGCATCTGGTACTACCCCCTCCCATGTATCTGACTTGGTCGGAAAAGATGGCTTTGTTTTTTCATTAGACTTTGCACCCAGAGTTATGAGAGAAATAGTGCCAGTGTGTGAAGATAGATCTAACATGTGCCCAATAATCGCTGACGCATTTCATCCCGAGAATTATTATCATCAAGTCACTCTTGTGGACGCAGTATTTCAAGATATTGCACAACGAAATCAATCGGAGATATTCCTTAAGAACTGCAGAGTTTTTCTTAAAAACGGGGGATTTGGCATCTTGGTTGTAAAAGCAAGAAGCATTGATCAAAAAAGAAAGACCAAGGCAATTTTTGCACAAGTTAGAACTGAATTAGAAAGAGAAATGGTCATTGTCGACTACAGAACTCTCGATCCTTTCGAATTAGATCATTGTATTTATATTTGTAAAAAGAAATAGTTTCAAAAAGAGGAGATAACATTGGCCAGAAAAAAGAAAGAGAATATTCTAAACATACCCAATGCATTATCATTACTAAGAATACTGCTTGTACCATTTCTAGTTATACAACTTCTTGGAGAAAATATTTTAGGATCTTTACTTATTTTAGCAGTTATAATGTTATCTGACTTCTTTGATGGACTAATTGCAAGAAAATTCCATCAAGTAACAGAGTTTGGAGATGTATTAGATATGCTTGGTGATTTTTCATACTATCTTGCAACTTTAATTTCATTCTATGTTCTTGGTTGGCTTAATCTACTTAACAAACTCCTACTGCTAGCTGCAATCCTTGTAATGTTTCATTTTCTTTATTCTCTTTACAAAAAGAATAAATGGCACTCCTTGCCTCATTTTAAATCCGCTAAGATCATGGCTGTGATGTATGTAATTTCTTTTGTAATTATGATTATACAGGTGCCTTATGCACAGTGGTTCTTAACCATTACATTTTTTGTGACTTTTTTCTACACCTTTAGAGAGTATTTGCAATACTTTAAACACTGAATTTCGTATTCTAAGGCGATCTAGTGCACTTTTATAACAATAAAAATCTTTAAATATCAACCATACAATCCATTGTTAGGTGTTTAACTTGACTGACTCAAAAAAGAGAATTGTAATTATAGAAGATGAAGCCAACATAGCAAAGGCAGAAGAAATGATTCTTTCACCGCACTATGATATTAGTGTTGCATATGATGGAGAAGCCGGGCTCAAATTAGTAAAAGAAATTAAGCCCGATCTAATTGTTTTAGATCTTATGTTGCCTGAACGTGGCGGATACGATGTTTGTTTTCACATTAGACAAGATGATGCAATAAAAGACACTAAGATTCTGATGGTAACTGCGCTTGCTCAGAACATCGATAAAGACAAAGGAACATTTGTTGGAACTGATGATTACTTGGTAAAACCGTTCGAGCCAGATCAACTTCTTGATGCGGTAAACAAATTACTTTCAAAGTAAAATGATTGAATTTATAATTAACTCACTACACGAGCTATTTTCATTTTTAGGTACTTTTCAAGGTGAGTTGTTTAAACATGTAGTAGAGCTTGCATTATTTCTGTTCGCCTCTTATATGATTTATATTGAATACTTGCAAGAGAGGAAGAAGGAATATCTTTTCTTACTCATTGCATTTCTTACTCTAACTCTTACAAGATTAGTTTCATCTGCACTCTTATTCGCTAGTGTATTTGGGGGAGTAGACGTAATTCCTAAAGGGACACTCGTTATTCTAGCCAACATAGTTGAGGCGGGGGCTCTATTTCTACTTGTAAATTCATTCATATATCCACTATTACCTGCAAATAGCCACTCACGACATAAACGCAAGTTTCTGTTAAGAAATACATTCCTTATAGTGGTATTGATACTAATTGGTGTTGTATCGGCAGACCTGATATTTAGAGAAACCTTTGTTAATCGTCAACTATATTTACTTTTCATAGCTTTTTCCGCTCAAATACTCTTCCTGTACCAAGGATCTTACTTCTTATTAAAACACAGAGGGAAAGTATCATACCAAGATGCGGCAATCATTAGTTTGCTCGTTTACTCTATTGCCCCTTTGATTAATTTACTAAACATAATAACCTTTGGAAGAACAGGTTGGCTCAATCCCAGTTTAATTGTTGCAGCACACCCATTTCCCTTTATTGCTGTTGCGCTTCTTTTAAGACTTCTTTATCTTAGATTGGCAAACAAAGCACACTTGTTTGAGAAATTAGAAACTACTCAGAATAAATATGAAAAAGAGAAAGAACTTTGCAAGATGAAAGATGATTTCATCTCAGTTGTATCTCATGAATTAAAAACTCCCATTACCTCAATGAAATTATTTGTTTCTATGTTGAAAGAAGGAAAACTAGGATCTGTCTCGCCTCAACAAGCCGACGCTTTAGATGTTGTTAGAAAAGAAGGGGATAGACTAAACGTACTAATAGATGATGTTTTAACGCTATCCAAGCTTGAAGCCAATAAACAAAAACTCAATAGAGCATCGTTCAACCTTATAGATCTTCTGAAAGATCCGCTTTATCTAACATTAGCTGCAAAGAAAGGCTTAGCAATAAGGATGCATGTTCCTCGCGATATGGTTGTAGATGCAGATCAGGGAATGATTAAACAGATTTTTGTAAATCTTCTAAACAACGCAGTAAAATTTACAGATAAAGGCGGCAAGATCACAGTTAAAGCCGGAGAAGGCAAAAACAAATGGCATTTTTCTATCTCGGATACTGGAAAAGGAATGTCAAAAGAATCTCTGCCAAAGCTATTTGACAAGTTTTATCAAACAGAACATCACTTGAAACGTTCTAAAGGGGGCTTTGGATTGGGATTATCAATAGTCAAGCACATTGTAGATCTCCACAAAGGTCAAATTAATGTTGAGTCCGAGATAGGCAAGGGAACCACCTTTTACATAAGCTTTCCAAAAAAGTTATAAATTAACCCCCTAATTCTAAACATCAAGATGCTAAGGTTTCACAATACATTAACTAGGAAAAAAGAAGAATTCAAACCTCTTATTTCTAACGAAGTGAAGATGTATAGTTGCGGCCCTACAGTTTACAATTATGCCCACATAGGGAATTTTAGAAGTTTCATCTTTGTTGATTTGCTAAGAAGATACCTGAAGTATAAAGGATTCAAGCTTAATCATGTAATGAACATCACTGATGTTGATGACAAAACAATAAGAGATTCACTAAAAGATGGGAAGTCTCTTCAGGAGTTCACTCAACATTATACTGCGGAGTTTCTTAGTGATCTTAAAACACTTAACGTAGAAATTCCTGAAGTCATGCCTAAAGCAACAGATCACATACCTGAGATGGTTGAGCTAATAAAAACATTAAAAGAAAAAGGGAATGCGTACGAACGTAATGGAACAACCTACTTTAGCATCTCTTCTTTCAAAGACTATGGGAAACTTGCTAATCTCGACACTGAGAATCTTAAGAAGAACGCAGATGGGCGATTAAACAGCTCCGATGAATATGAAAAAGATGACGCTCGTGATTTTGCACTTTGGAAGCCATGGGAAGAATCCGATGGAGATGTGTTTTGGGAAACCGACATAGGCAAAGGTCGTCCAGGGTGGCACATTGAATGTAGTGCCATGTCTACAAAATATCTTGGAGAAACATTTGACATTCATACAGGGGGAGTAGACTTAGTCTTTCCTCACCATACTAACGAAATTGCACAAAGCGAATGCGCTCATTGTAAAACTTTTGTAAATTATTGGTTACATAATGAACACCTTTTCGTTAATGGAGAAAAGATGTCTAAATCTGCGGGAAATTTCTTTACTCTGAGAGATCTATTAGAAAAAGGATACTCGCCTATGGCCATTCGTTACCAGTTTATTGCATCACATTATCGTCAACAACTAAATTTCACAGAAGATGCGTTAAAACAAATTCCTCAAACTCTACAACGATTCTATGATTTTATTGACAAACTTGAATCTTTGAGTGCTGGTGAAGAAAACTCTAATGTTTCTGATCTAATAACTGTTGCAAAGAAAGGATTTGAAGAGTCAATGGATGATGATCTTAATATTAGTGGCGCATTAGCTGCAATCTTTGACTTCATGAGAGAAATTAACAAATTAATGTCTGAGAATAAGATTGGTAAAAGTAACGCCAAAGATGTTTTACACTTAATGAATGAATTTAATCAAGTACTTGGAGTTTTTGATCATGAAAAAGGCGAGATTGCTGAAGAAGTTGAAGCTTTAATTGAACAAAGACAAGAAGCAAGAAAGAATAAAGACTTTGCAGCTGCTGATAAGATTAGAGATGATCTTAAAGAAAAAGGAATAATATTAGAAGACACCAAAGATGGTGTCAAATGGAAAAAAATAAATTAGTTCTCGTCACCACATCTTGCTCTGAAGGCAGCATTATTATGCGCGGAAACACGTAAAAACTCTTGTGTATCATGATGTCTTACTTCTGCACAATACTGAGTAAATAGGTGAGAGATTCCACCTTCTAGATTACCTGTTGCCTGAACATGCCAGTGATCAGCAACGTCGTCTTCTGCAGGCATCTCGCAATCACAAACGTGAGCGCTAGAATACAATAAATCATCTACTCTTGCTCTTGCTTCGCCAAGTAAGTCACTTACAGGGATTTCATAGCCCCTTCTTGCAATTCTAAATACTGATTTGCTGTCTAGTTCAATCTCTGTAATTGAGGAAGAACCAAATTCAGGGTGTTCGAATATTCTACCGTTCGTTTTTTTAACAACCGGAGATTCGTCTTTTAGTCTAAGATATACCCCTGCTTCTAGTACTAGCAAAGGATCTAGACACTCTGCACGAGAAATATGATATCTTGCAGCGCCTTGAGTCCCATTACTGCCTGTAACATCTTCATCTAACGGGTCTTCACAATCTTCATCAGTGTACATAACAATTGCACCAAGAACATCTCCAAGCTCTCTATGTTCGGAAGGATTAAGTGTTTTAGGATCCGCAAGCGCTTCCGCACTAATTGAAATATCGTATGTTCTAGCAATATATGCTAGAGCCGTAGTTGTTAAGAAAAAATCATCGCACATCGGACAGTCATCTGCAATAACACCATTAAGAACTTGATTATCTATGGCAATGCCATGTGATTCATCTGCAGATAGTCTCTCCACTTCTTCTTCAAGAACAGGTGCGGCTGGAGCATCTTGTCGCAACCAAATCTCTTGAGCATCTATACCTGTTTGAACACTTTCTTCAATAGCCCTACTAGCTAAAGATCTCCTAGGAACATGATTTTTACGTTTACCGGTAACTCTCTTACCTTCTTCTACGCATACGCCAACTCTCCAATTTCTCATATTAATTCAGCCTCCAACTCCATTTCCCCAAATGGACATCTAATCCGAATATTCTTCAAGAAGTAATATATAAAGGTTACTCTTACGGGGAGACGAAGTTTAGTTCTTGGCGGGCGCCTCACCCAGTTTAAGGCCTATTTTCACAGGTAGAATCTCACTTTCAAGCTCTGTTTCGCCTTCAAATACGATTTCCTCTGCTCTGGTGGTTGCTTTTAGGTCTGGAAGAGCATGTTCTACTTTAGCTTTAACATCTTCATCACAGCTAATAACCATCTTCAAAACGGGTGTTTTCAAAGAAACTTGCTTAGTGCTTTTGTACTTTCGAACCATCGCTACAATTTCTACAATAACATCTCCAGTTTTATCTGCATGTTCATCAATTAGAGATTCATCAAACTCCGGCCAACTAGAAATATGAATGCTTTTTTTGTTCTCTTTTTCTGCAAAGTATAATTGGTAAACCGATTCTGTTATATGCGGTATGATTGGTGAAAATAATTTCAAAACAGTATTAAGAACCGTATATATTGTATACTGTGCAGATAATCTGGCATCAGCACCACGAGTATCAGGATTATACAATCTGTCTTTCGCTATTTCCATATAATTATCACAAAATAATTTCCAGAAAAACTTATCTGTACCTGATTTTGTTCTAAAGTAACCATATCCTTTAAACGATTCAGTACATTCTTTTACTAACTCATTAAGTCTAGACAAAATCCATTTGTCCATCATTTCTAATTTTTCTGGTTTGTCAAGTTTATAATCTTCAAGATGCATCAAAACAAACTTAGATGCATTCCATATTTTGTTAATTGTCTTTGTTCCGCTTATCATCTCTTTTTCAGGGAACGGAAGGTCTTCGCCCATTCTCACTCCGCCAGCCATATAACGTAAAGCGTCAGCAGAATACTTATCGATCATACCTTGAGGGGGAATAACATTACCTTTAGACTTAGACATCTTTTTCCCTTTAGGATCCAACATCCACCCATTAATGAAACAATCATTCCATGGTTTCATCTTATGATGTAATTGGCTTTTAATTACTGTATTGAACAGCCAAAAAGAAATAATATCATGACCTTGCGGTCTTAAACTCATAGGTGAATTAACTAATTTATCATAAACAGGTTTTCCTTTAAACAATTCTTTTACGATTGTAGGAGTTAATGATGAAGTCGCCCATGTATTAATTATATCACTCTCACCACGAAAGTTTTTACCTTGACAATTAGGACAACAGTCCACTGGAGGTTTATCTTCCAAAGGATCAACAGGCAAGTTCTCAACTTTGGCAAAAATAACTTCTTCACAATCTTGACAATACCAAACAGGAAATGGAATTCCAAATGATATCTGACGAGATATGCACCAATTCCAACTTAATCCTTTAACCCAGTTATCATATCTATTTTTCATATGTGCTGGGTACCAATTCAACTCTTCCCCCCACTTTAACATATCATCTTTGAGATCAAGATATTTTATGAACCACTGTTTTGAATGTACGAACTCAACCTCGGTACCGCATCTCTCATGAGTATTTACATCGTGAGTTATTGGTTTCTGAGAGATCAACAATTCTTCAGTTTTCATATCTTCAATAATTTGCTTTCTAGCATCTTTAATCTTCATTCCTTTGTACTTACCAGCCAAAGAACTCATAGTTCCCTCACGAGTTATTGCCGCTTTAACTGGAAGATTATGTACTTTTTGCCATTCAATATCTGTTTGGTCTCCAAATGTACAACACATTACAATTCCAGTTCCTTTTTCAGGATCTGCTCTTTCATCTGGCATGATTGGAACTTCAATATCAAATAGAGGAACTTTTGCCATCTTTCCTTCTAAATGTTTATACCTATCATCATCAGGATGAAAGAAAACCGCAACACATGCAGGCAATAATTCAGGACGAGTAGTAGCTACGATTAACTGTTCACCGTCTACTTTAAACACAATATCATTAAACATAGAATCCATTTCTTTATCTTCTAGTTCTACTTGGGCAATAGCAGTTCTACACTTAGGACACCACATTGCTGCAGCTTCTTTCCTGTGTGCGCGACCCATTTCATACAATTCAATAAAAGATCTTTGACTAATTCTTCTACAATGAGGATCTATAGTGGTATAAGATATATCCCAGTCACAACTGATTCCTAATTTTTTCCAATCAGCAAGATATTCTGGTCTTAATTCGTTCTCAAGAGTTTCAATACATAATTTAACAAAATCTTTTCTCTCCATATCTCTTGCTCTAACTTTTTTAGTTTTTTGAATAAGAGTTTGAGTTGGTAATCCATTATCATCAGTACCGAACGGTTGTAGAACATTAAAGCCCCTCATTCTCTTGAATCGAGCAATAAAATCTTGTTGACTATTACCAAACGCATGACCCATGTGCATTTTACCTGATACAGTAGGTGGAGGAGTATCAATCGAGAAAATCTCTTTGTCAGATTCAGGATCAAATTTGTATACGCCTTCATCTTCCCAGAACTTTTGCCACTTTGGCTCTTCAACCTTTGGATCATATGATTTAGGAATTTCCATTTTAAAATGCAATTTTTAAGTATTATTTAAACTATTCGCTTTTTAGAACGTCTCTACTGCGAGAATCTAATCACCTGGACACTGCGATACAATTACCTGATGCCCTCTCCCACGCACAATTATTTAGCAAACACGGATCGTTCTTACAAGTTTTCTCAAATCCACTATAATCTGCGCAAGTAGTTCTTAATGTACAAGGTTCGCAACCATTAAATATCCAACCAGAAGTAAACACATAGTTAGGACATTCTGAATAACACTCACCCCAGTCACAAATATTAAACAAACCTTTACCGCAACGATTCTCCGGTCTACACTGAAATAATTTGATTCTGTCAACAACAAATTCTTTTTTCTCCACTACAGGTTCTTCTACAGTTTTCTTCACAGCAACCTCGTCAGATGTTTCAACAATCTCTTCAGAAATAGTCTCTTGAATTCCTACATCTTCATTTTCTTCAACCTCTTCTTCTACAGCTTCAACCACCACGTTTGTTGAATCACTCACAAGACCTCTACTTTCATTAATAAAAGAGTCTAAATCAACATCTGACAAGATTTCGATGCTAAAATTTCCAACCTTAGAACTAACATCTAAACTATCTGTAGCAAACTCAACTCTATACATGACACTATTAACACCTTTGCTAAGAGTATCGCCACTCTCAACCTTAATAAAGTTAACACCAGAATTATAAGAAACACTTACGTTAAAACTAGAATCATCAACCAACTCCTCTTCCCAAGTAATACTTCCTAAATCAACAGAAACATTAAACTTAAGATCTATTGAGGTAAATGAACCTGTAGCAGTACCATTAGATAATTTAAACTCTTTAGACCTCAGTCCTCCACTAGGATGACGAGAAACAACACCATTTGCTCCACCCGCATAAAAATAAGTGGAGTTACCTACCACAAACAAACCATCTCCAAAAGTAAAATTGAGCTTATCAAAAGCATTATCTTCTTTTCTAACCACAACACCGGCAGAACCTACCGCGAACAAAACATTATTTTCCCCATAAACTCCTTTTACATCTCCAAAATCAAAACTATCTTCTACTAATTCTTCATTTTTATGTCTTGCAACGATTGTAGAATTCTCACCAATAACCATAAATGAGAAATCCCCTCCACCAACATAAAGATCTTCTCCAAGATATATTTGTTTTTCAACAAAGAAATTATCTTTATGCCTTGCAACTATCCCATTACTTCCTGCCGCCATGAAGGAATCATAATTACCCTTCACGATTGGTGCACTGGCAAAATTAAAATAGAAGGTTTGTACCTCTTCGCCAGGTCTCCAATACGCATACCCTTTGGGTCCCGCCGCCATAAACGCATTTGAATCACCTGTTACATCAACCTGACCTCCGAAGTCAAATAAATGTAATAACAAATCACCATTTCTGTTTTTCACAACAACACCATTAGGTCCTGCCGCCATAAAATAAACTGAAGTACCTGCAACATCAGGCTTACCGCCAAAATCAAACTCTAATAAATCAATGTCTTTACTACCATATCTCGCAACCACACCATTTTCTCCTGCTGCCATGAACGCCTTACTTTTACCTACGAGAACGGGTTCTGCACCAATATCAAAATCAGAAGTTGTTAGATTGCCGTCTTCAAACACAGCAGCACTTCCATTAGGACCAACCGCCATAAAGGATCTACTTCCTGCAATCAATACAGGATTCCCTAAATAAATAGACGTTGTTTTAATGTCATTATCTGAATAAACTGTGGCCACACCATTTTCTCCTGCTGCCATAAACGCCCGTGTATTTCCTGCAACGCGCACATCATTTCCAAATCCAAATACTTTAGTCAAAATATCTTTATGCTTATACTTAGATGCAACACCCGAACTTCCTGCCGCCATAAATGAATTATCTCCCAAATTAATTTGAGGATTAGAACCTAACACTACAGAAGAAACTTCTAACCATTCACCTAAGTAAACTGATGCAACACCTGAACTTCCTGCCGCAAACAATGATTTTCTTTTACTATCACCAACTATATCAGAACCCAAACCAATATCTGAGGATTGAAATGTATTATTCTTGTATCTATACACAACACCTGAAGCACCCGCTGCTAAATATGTCTCTCCACTTCCAAATGCTTTAACACCTGAACCCAGATCATAATGTTTAACAACTGGAACAGTATTTGCAAAAACGGACAGGGCACCATCTTCGCCTGCCGCAATAAAAGATGTATCCTTACCAGCAACATCTCTTTTTGTTCCAATATTAATACTTAATGTGGAAAAGTTTTCATTGGCCTTGCGAAAGATCATACCATTATCTGCAACAGCCATAAAAGAATCACCATCTCCTGCAATTGCAACAGAACCCGATAACAAATAATCTTTTGTCCATATGGAATGCCCCTCGTTCTTCGCCAGAACTCCTTTGGAACCTACAACCATAAATGAATCACGCAACCCTGAAATAACTACGTTATCACCTAAAGAATAAGTTCTTTGTTCTAAACTGCCGCCATTATACATACCAATTACTCCATTAGGGCCCGCAATCATAAATGATCTGCCATCACCAGAATGAACAATTCCTTGATCTGTGTTTAAGCCCATTAATGTAGAATTTACTTGAATATTATTATCAAATACCCCATATTTGTAATCTGAGTAATCATCTTCACTCCATACAACAGCTAAAGCAACACTGCAAGTACAAATAAAAACAAAGATTAGAACTAATACCCTATTATTCATCATCAACCTCTTTTTATTAAAATATCCTCTTTGATTTTATAAAACTAACCTTCCTTCTTCACAACTAAGACGCCAATCTTGTTATGAGGAACATCCGTTAATCCTGTTTCAAAGTAAAGATGCAATGTAGATTGGAATGTACTAATAGTTCCAAGATTTGTACAATTATACACGAACATTCTTGATTCTGTATTTAGCATTCCAATTTCTTCTTGATAATCACTCACATTACATATGATTCCATTAACATCAGGATCTAAATCCATTGATATATTCTGCACATCAAATCCTAATCCATTTTGTATTGTAACTGAAAACGTAGTACCTTGCCATGAATAATCTAAACACTCAAAACCGGCCGAGAAAGTACATTTTTCTGAAATGAAGGTATCAAGGTTAATCACGTCATAGTACGCCAAACCCCACAAAAAAGATAGAATAACCAGTATAATCCAACCATAAGTTATGATGAATTCCTGAGCAATCTGACCTCTTTTTTGCATACTCCTAGAATATCAAGCACGATATATAAACATTTAGAACGAAATAAAATAATTAAAAGAAAAAAGAAAGAAAAAATTTATCCCGTTTTAAGGATAATTTCTCCAAGTTTGCTATGATCTAAGCTTGTTTGCTGGTTAGTATAGTCAACAGTTACGTCTCCTTTGAACTTACCAGTTAAACCAGTACATAATGCCGCCATTCTGTATGTCTTTGTCTCACCATCAGTCAATGTAGTTCCATTTTCATTGCTCGATGTAGATGTTCCAGCGACATATGCCAAAGCAGCGTTACAACTTGTTCCATTAACACTAACACCGACACCATTCATGTCGAATCCTGCGCTATTCTGGATTACTGTTGTAATTCCGTTTGTACTATCCCATGTAAAATCTAAACATGCCATTCCTGAAGGTAGTGTACATTTTTCTGGTAAGAATCTATCCGGACTCAAAACACCAAAATATGCTAATGCTCCTATTGCTGCAAGAACAACAAGAATTGCCCAACCATAAGTCATTAAAAACTCCATAGCTGCTTGGCCTCTCTTATTTACCATGATTTTTCACCTCTTTGTATTTCATACTTAATATGAGTAATATCACAAAAGCGTATACTAATATATTAATGTTGCGTTTATAACAACTGGATTACTGTACTGTTGTCGTTATTTCGCCAGTATGGGTCTTATTAAGGCTGTTCGTGTAATAGTTAAGCGAAATATCTGAGTTAAATTTTGATCCCTTTGCACCATTATCGCAATCTGTAAAGCGTATAGTTATTTGTTCGCCGTTTTCAAAGAAGTAAGGTAGAGTGGAGTTTGCAGCACAATCTCCGAGAGTTAAACCAGTAAGAGTGGCATCTTTACCTAAAGAATTCGTTATTACCATATCCGCACTATTGGTGTCAACAACAAAATCAACACAATGGAAGCCAGAGGGAAACGTACACACATCAGGAATGAATTGTTGAGGCTTTGTAACACCAAAATATGCTAGTGCCCCTATTGCTGCAAGAACAACAAGAATTGCCCAACCATAAGTCATTAAAAACTCCATAGCTGCCTGAGAACGTTTACTCAACCTTTTTCGTTGACTTATTACACTCATATCAAAATAAATAACACTAAATTGGTATTTAAGCGTTCTTATAAATTAATTAGAAAATACCGCTCATCATTGAACCGAGCAAAGACGAAGCCGCGAAATAGATTAATAGTGATACGATGATATAAGTTGGAATATATTTTATTCCTTCTACAACATTACCTTTCTTTATCACAGAGATAATCATGGCGGAAAAGAGTGATGTAATAAACAAGACTAAAACAGAAAATGTTCTAAAGTTTTCAGGAGTCACTGCAGATTCTTTAATTGAAAACATCATTTGTGTTCCTGATGGAATATCGATGCTAGAGAAGATCTCTCCAATAACTCCGAGCAACTGCGATGACAGTGCTAACAAAGCAGGAGTTGCGATTATTGCAGCAAATGTAATAAAGATAACATAAGTTGTCACATTAGCAGCCATTTCTTTTTTCATTAATCTGACTTCTTCAATATGTGTTGCGATCTTTGTAAGAAGATTTCCTATTTCTCCGCCCGCATCCATTCCTTCAACAATTAAATTAACAGATCTTTTCAAAACATTAGAATTATACTTTGTTGCGAACCTCTCTAGCGAATCCCCCAAATCTGAACCACTCATCACTTCTTTAGCAACCGTTTCGATTTCTTTTGCCAACACGCCAAACCTTGGACGCACAGCAAACCACATTGCTTTCTCTACAGTCATTCCTGCGCGTATATTGGTGGCAGTAAAATGCAAAAAATCAGGCAACACTTCTTCGATGCTCTTTCGTCGATGAAATATCTTAAAATCCATAAATACGAAGAAGAATAACCACACGAAAAATACCAACGCTAAAAACGCTAATGTCCAAATCATTAAAGTTAATCCGATAATGTACAAAATAGGATAACCTTTGTGTTGGATAAAAAACCAAATCAAATAACCTGAAAAAACAAGGTTAAGAAATATACAAACATTAAATATGATTTTCGCGATTCTGCCTGTTTCAGATTTTACACCCGCAACATCCATGTAACGTCTAAGTATTTTAGTGCTCTTCTTCTTCTCTTTTTTAACCACCTTTTTCTTAGATTTCACATATTCACCGCCGGTCTAGATGATTTAATACCTGTCAAGAAAAATAATTGAATAAACGCAAGTACTGCGGCAATTCCGATCAATACTCCCAAATCTAACTGTATCCCTAAAAAGCTAGCTAAAACAACGAACATAGTTATACCTAGAGATGGGACTATAACAGCAATCATCATATAGAACATAGCCAAAGGATTCAATTTCTTAGCATATCTTTGAATTTCTATTATATGGTTTCTAGATATCTGATCAACAACTGAATTAAGAGTAGCAGTTACATCCGCACCCGCGTTAAGAGAATTAAGAATTTGCCATAAGATCTTTCGAAGATCATGAGACGGGGTTTCATCAATTGCTTCACTTAATGCAACCTCCATATCTATTCCCATATCGACCGCATGTATGACATTTCCAAACGCCTTACCTACATAATTATAGCTCTTTGAAACATTTTTTAACGCATTATACAACAGAATTCCTGATTCTAATTCAACAATAAGAAATCGTCCTGCAAAAACAACATCTTTGTCTATTGCTCTACGTTTTTTAAGTATTTTAACATCAGGTAACTTAAGAAAATAAAAGAACAACACAATAAATAAAACTGGAGAAATAAAATACAACACAGATAATACGATATCCATCTTTGCAAGAATTGCGCCCATGAAGATGGTGACACCCGTCATCAAATAGAATGCACTTATCAAAGTTTTTTTAACAAAATCTTCAGGAGTTTGACCCATTCCTGCTTGTTTTAGTTTAACATCTAATCCTGGAAGATTTTTTGAGATTATTCTAAAAATGTGGCTAGTCAAATTTTAGCCCTCGAACTTCTTATTTTTTTTAACGGTTTTCAATAAGTTTTCTTTATCTGTATAATACTCCGCCATAACTCTACCAACATCATCTACCATATTGATATTCTGTTTAACAAGCCATTTCAGAATGGTCTCTTTTTCTGTAAGTTGGCCCTTTACTTCTTGTTCAGTAAAACCTGCATACATTTCAAGAGTTTTAAGAATCGTAGACGACTTGTTCTTGTTCTGCAGAATGTCTTTTTTGATGTCATATTTCATAAGAATATTAGGGTCTCCGTTTTCTTTAATCTCAGATAATTCAAATGTTCTTCTTGTTCCTGTTCGTCTATTTCTAAATTGAACAATGATTAGTGATAGTGCCGGCAACATCGATTTTGGTACTTCTATTGGCGGGGAAGTCAAACGAGTTATGGTTTCTTGAGTACTGTTAGCGTGCACTGTCGCATATACGCTATGACCTGTATGGATTGCCTCAAACAAAACTTCTGCTTCTTTCTTCCTTCGAATCTCACCAACCAAAATCCTGTCCGGTCTCTGTCTTAATGAATTAACCAAAAGATCAAGCATAGTTACTTCTCCTCGGCCTTCAGTATTTGCAAACTTTGTAACCATGGGTATCCAGTGTAAAAATTTAGGTAATTGAATTTCTCGGGTATCCTCAATAGATAATATTCTTTGATTTGGAGGGAAAAAGTTCCCTATTGCATTAAGCATACTTGTTTTTCCCGATGCAGTTCCACCTGCAATCAATGTAGACAACTCGAACTGAATGCCTTG
The DNA here is from genome assembly GCA_018646625.1 of Candidatus Woesearchaeota archaeon. Classification (GTDB taxonomy): domain Archaea; phylum Nanobdellota; class Nanobdellia; order Woesearchaeales; family JABGUJ01; genus JABGUJ01. The sequence goes on from JABGUJ010000001.1 coordinate 439,508, forward strand.
CCAAATCAACGCGGACGCAGACGCGGACAAAGTGTTAGTTCGAATAAAATCAGTCATTGTCCAAGGCTTAGCTGCGAATTTTCTCAGAGTAATAGTATTTCCTTTTGTAGATACAGGCATAAGAGCTGCATTAACTCTGTCTCCGCCATCTAGATGTGCATCCATTAAAGGTTCGAGAGAACTAATTTGTCTGTCAACTTTTCTACCGATCATGGCCGCATAGTGTCGTGTTTGCGCTTCTGAATTCATAACAATATTTGTCTTAAGCCATCCAAATTCTCTATGAAACACCCATACAGGTTCTTCAGAAGAATTAATAGCGATTTCTTCTAGTTGAGCATCTGCCATTAATAATTCGATATCTCCCATACCCAAACTTTTTTGAACCATGTAAGACGTAAGATACTTTATTGTGAAATCATCTGCTGCAGGGAAGTACTTTTTTACCAGTAATTGAGTAGCATCAAAAAATTTGTCTTCAACATAAGAAGATTTCTTAGGGTCAGTTATATCTACCATTCCTAGATTAACTTTTGAAATAAGATCTTTACGAATATTCTCCAGAATAATTTGAGTGCTCGGACCTATGCTTGATAATGATACTTCATATATCGGAACATACTCTCCCTTAGCTTTAACAATTCTAACAGTTAGAGGGATGTCTTTAGAAGTTATATCATACTTTTTAATCTCTTTTTCTTCTTTAAACGAAGGTTGTTTTATGGTACTGCCTGTCTCGGTTTGATTAATTGCTAAATCAACTGCATCCGCCTCCCAGCCCTTCTTTAGAAGTTTTCTCCGGATCTTTTCAATGGATGCGCCTTCTTTCAAAGATTTCTTTACAAAGTCAACTAGTTCATTCGTTACACTTACTCCCGAATCAGAAGAATCTACCCCCATTGTTCACCCCTTTTTATACTCTTAAGCTGTTATTTCCTTATAAGCTTTACTAGGTTTTTCACGTCTAAGCCAAAGTGTTGCTTTTTTTCTCTGATATCTTCAAGATCTTTATTGAGTTTTTCTAGATCTTTCTTAAATTCATCACTATCATCTAGATCCAAAATTCTGCTTCGTCGTATCAATTCTAATAATTTTCCTTTCAACAATTTTTCATCATAACTTATCTTACCGAGCATAATTGATATTGATGATTTCTTTTCAGAATATGATTTAAACTTGTCCGGTATTCCTTCTAAATCATTTAATTCTTTAGAGAGTTTAACGTCTTCTTCTTGCATTTTGTTTCTGATTTCTTCGTGAGCATCATTCAATTCCGCTTGTTGGTCCTTAGAATTCTCAATAATTTCGCTAAGAACCTTATGGTCCGCATCCAATTCACCTTTCAATTTCAGATATGTTGACTCAAGCTGTTGTAGCCTCAGTTTCTCTTCAAGGATCGCTTTATCTTTGGTTTTAGCAATCTTTGCTGATTCTGCCGTTATCAATGATTTTATTTTTGCAAGACGTTCATTAAGAAATCGTTCATTATTCTTAATCATCTCCAACTCTTCGTGATCCATATCCAGGAATTTCTTAGAAATATCTGTTTCTTTAGCAATATGTTTGTAGAATCCTTCAACTGCCGATCTTTTCTTAGCCAGTCTGGATGAAATCAAATCAAGTTTTTGAATATAATTTTGAGCATTATCTTCTATAACCTTATCCATCTTATCTTTTTTCTCTTCTAAGTGCTTTAGCTTATCTATATCATCTTTAACTTTTTTTAATCTACTTTGAAACTTCCCGCCTATGCTGTCTAGTAGCTTTCTTAGTGACTCTATTTCTTCTTCTAAAACTCTGAAGTAGTTCAACGTACTCTCTGCCTTCCTACGAAATATTGATCGCTCTTCTCGCAATCTTACATCAATCTCTTTTTTCTCAGAATCAGAAACGTCTTTTCTACTAAGATAAGGCACAGTAAATCTATATTTAACTGCTATTACCCCTTCTTCTTCTAGAAATGAACTCCACTCATTTATTGTGGGAAGTGATACTCCTAAACGAACAGACGCTTGTTTAGCGGAAATAGTACCTTCTGATTTAACAAGTTCAACTAGCGCATCAACGCCTGTTTGTATCACTTTACTTCTAACCATTGTTAAGCACTATAACCTCTGTATTTAGCTAATATAGACCTTAACCGTTAGGTCTTTATAAAAAGCTATTCTTTTAAATTACTAAATCATCCACATCATACTTATCTAAATGACTGTTAACTGATTCATTATCAAGTCTAAACCAGCTAGACATGTTTTGTATCTGATGTGCGGTTCTGCCAGGATATCCCCAATAAACATAATCCACCATACTTCTCCCAGATTGATAGAAGTTAGGCTCAATCTCAGGATATGTTATATCCAGATCAATCAAGTCTTGTCCATAAATTATACTTTCAATACCATATTCTGATGAGTTAAGATCACCTTCCAATCTCATCAGATAGCTAGGCCCTTCTTCATGTGGTGAGTAATAACTTCCATTTGTATAAATCTGCAAATTAGTTGTATCTCCATCACTAACATATGAAGAGAAACTCGAAACAACAATAAAGCTTCTAAGATAACCGTTTGTTCTTATTGTGTAAACAGGATCTTCAAATCCTGAAATATAAACTCTAGCACTCACCGGAACACTTCTTGTCCATCTTGCGGTGCCTTTACTATCTGTAACATTATATGTAACATTAAGATAAACTGAAACATAAAACGGACTATCATGAGATACTGCCTGGCTATTGATTGTCAGATTAAACACAATATCTAATTTCGCTGCTTCCAGTTGCATCTTTTCTAACCAATCATCAAAGGTATTATTCACCATAATTGTAATACTATCTCCATACAAACTTCCGTTATTAAAAAGTTCAAAGAAATCAACTGAAACGTTATCAACATATTCTCCCGCAGATGCATAATCTGCCAACCCCAGTAGTGCTCTATATCCTGAAATTTCAACGCCTCTGCTAATATCTAATTCTACATCACTAGCAAACGCATCCATAGTTCTTATACGGGTATCAAGAATAAATGATTGACTCCTAAGACTTCCTTCTTGTTCTAGTGCGACTGTCAAAATTAACAAACCCATGAAGACTACTGCAATATACGTAAAGAAAATTCCTTTTTTACTTTTCATCATGTCCATACTCTCACCTCAACAAGAGCCGGACCCCATAAACTTGGAACATCGCTTTGATTATTAACATCTGTATCTATGTTTGATGCGTTAAAGAATGGACCAACCAAATCTGCTAATCTTTGTTCTGCATCATCAACTGCTTCTTGTGCGGTAGAAAACACACCACCTATACCAACTCTGGAAGGTACATAAAAACTATAATCAATTGTAGACTCCGGTCTAATTATATTTCCTCCTAAGTCTCTTAAACGAATATAATTAGTAGCAGTCTCTGATAGTGATAGATAATTCTCTGGAATGTAGACCGTTGTTGGAACGTCTCTTGCTGCAGGAGTTTCAAAAACTTCATTACCTGGAGGATTAGATGTGCCTGCACTAACTTCCAAAGAATATGATGTGGTTTGAACAATATTGGCTTTTACGTCGCCCATATCCGTTGCACCCGCGGGAAAAGAAAAACTAGTAGTCTTATCTGAGGAAGATCCTCCACCAAACTCAAAAGAATCTGTGACTTTTATGCTTCCATATTCTGGAATGTTATCAGTCATGGTATAGTTTACTTCAACATAAGAAGATCCGCTTGGATCATTAAATGGATCTGAATAAATGCTAACCTCTGTTTCACCCCAACGATAATCTCCATAATTATTGAAATAAACTATTATGGTATTTGTACCATCTATGAGATCATTCGCAACTTGATTAGGAGAATATCTATATACCTCATTAGATGCTGGATGATTATCCGAATCAAACGGCGAGTCATCATTCAAGAACATAATATAATCATAGTCTCGCATCCTTCTCCAGCCATTCCATGATGCGAACCGACCAAACCACCACCATCCTGAATTATAATCATAAATATCATGTCCTACTACTTGAACAGATACGCTAACGTTAGTTGCTGAAGGTGGAATGTAAAAAGGAACAACTTGCCATGCTCCACATTCATCATCTCTAACTGCTGACTCAACACTGTGTGTATCATCAAAGTAATATTTATTTGATACAAAAGAAGAATAATCTGCAGGACTTTCAGTTAATTCATACTCGTATTGCAAAAACGTTCCAGGATGCAAATGTGCGTTATATCCTACATTTCTTAATGATAATCTGACTCGATTTATGCCATGTTGTAAACAACCATGAACATTGTATTCACAAAAAGCCCCTTCCCCTCCCGTAAAACAATTATCATTTCGGTTTATAGTACATGCGCCGTTGTTTATATCCACAGTAGTGTAACTTCTATCATCACTATGAACCGAAACATAAAACGTGGCGTTAGTAAATATAGTATCAGGGCTTATGTTAAAATATTTAGTAATATATGCCCATCCTGGGCCGCTATTTCGTCCACGCCATCCTGCGCCTTGAGGTGAGAACGAAATTGTTTCAACATGCGTGCTAGTTATTTGATTTGCACTTGCACTTGCAACATATCCATCTACTGGGCGGTTATATTCTACACCTGAAATTATTTTTTTAGCACTGTTAATAGTTGTGGGCGTTACATTACTTCTCTGATATATCATATCGTTTACATTCGCATACACTCCAAAACCATAGTTTGAAGAAATAAGATGTTCTGTCAGCTCTCTAGTGATGTTTTGGGCAATGGTTATATCGTCCGAAGACCAAAGTTTACCGAGCACCTCTATTACCGAACTATTACTGTCCGAACTACTGAGAGTACCCCCCGTGAATAAACCCTCTACATATGAATTCTCAACCTCGCCCATTTCTAACTCAGATAAACAGGTTATAAGATCTTGAGAAATATGATTAACATGCACGGTAGGACTTCTTGCAATATAATTACTTGATATTAACAACACACCTCCAAGTAAAATGGCTGCAGCCAGCAAAGCATCTAGTGAAAAGAAAAAACCAAGTTTTGATTTACTAATCAATGCCAAACTTGCACCACCATATTGACTAGCGTAGAATTGTATATCACAATTCTCTTAATACTAACTAAGTTATCATAATCTTCGGGTTCAATGCCGTGAGTATCATTCTGTCCTAAATTCATCACTCCGCCAGTTGAGTTCTCAAAGTAGAAATAGAAGTCGTACGGTGTCTCAAATGTTGTTCTAGCTTGAATGTATGTTACATTATACAAGAATTGATCTAGCTTGGTAAGATTTATTCGATTTCTTCCGTTTGTTATTCCTATCTTTTGAACATTTGATGAAGTCCAATTGGCTGGACTGCCTTGAGAGATTAACGCAGATGCAACTGCTTTAGCATCGAGCATAGTTTCTTCCAAAACTTCATCATTATTTACAATTGTATTATTGCTATACGCATAATAGACAAAAACCACCACAAAGAAAATAATTATTCCTACAATAAAGTCGGTATACCATACTTGTCCCCGTTTATTGATTGAGATTAACCACACCTCCACTCTTATTGATGTAATTAATGCCCTTTATCAAATCTCCACTAACAGCTACAACGCCTATAGCATAATCATAATTCTCAGAAATCGCAATTATTGTATTGCTCTGGATAGAAATGTTATAGCTATCTCCATTTTCTAACAAAACAGGAAGCGTAAATTCTCTATAGTATCCATCTAACATATCTGCCGCCAGATTAAGTTCATTATGCACCATATAGGACACATCTTCTAAAAGAAAACGTTCTTCTCTGCTAGAAAGTTCACTAAACTCGCTCCTTGTTGACGCGACAAAAACAATCAAAATAGTAAACGCGATCGCTACAAGCAGAACAAACTCGAAAGCCACTTGGGCCTTTACGTTCCTACCCATACATAACTCCCTCTAGATTCGATAATAACATTGTGTATACCAGAAGTAGTAGGTAGGCTTCCATTTATTGGAACTGAAGATAGCTTAACAACATCATCCACGCCTTTTTGTCTTCTAACTTGAAAGGTGATTTCATAGTCTCCTATTGAAATATTGTTTATCTTCTTTGGAAAGAAAACTCTAATAGTAGTTCTTGATGGCTCACCCAAATAATAGATTGCTTCAGCAGAATCCAATACTTTGCTAGCAATTTGATCTACTTGATTAGAAATAATATCATCATTCATCTGACCAGAATGAGTTTGGAAAATCATAATCAAAGGAACCGCTATAACAAACACTAAACCAGCAATTACAAGATATTCCATGCTAATTTGTGCATTTTTCAACCTACCACCCCTTTTAAATCAGAATTCATTTCTAGCTTTATAAACCTTGCTGTGGATACGTTATTCTCCGGCGTTATACGCACCAATACTTTAATAAATAATTCACCTACTCTATCAACTATGGAAGCACCATGGGTTAAGAAATACCAACCCAATTCCACAAAAGAGTTGGTTGATCAGGATTCTGCAGTTAAACAAGCATTAGACTTTGTTAGAAACTTCAAGAAACAACGAAAAAAAGCAATACTTCTTTACGGTGCGCCAGGTTGTGGTAAAACTTCTTTAGTACATGCCATTGCAAACGAATTTAATCTTGAATTAATAGAAGTAAATGCTTCCGACACTAGGAATAAAGACGCAATCCACGAAATAATCGGAAATGCCTCTAAACAAATGAGTTTATTCATGCAAGAAAAACTTATTCTGCTTGACGAAGTAGATGGCGTATCAGGAAATAGCGACCGAGGTGGAATACCCGCAATTGCATCAATAATTGAGAGTACTCGTTTTCCTATAATCATGACCGCAAATGATCCTTTCCATAAAAAATTCTCTTCATTAAGAAAAAAAGTTACTATGGTTCAACTAGAACCTATGATTTATACAGCATCCCTTAAAGTTCTTGAGAGCATTTGTAAAAAAGAAGGGGTCGAATATGAAGAAAATGTTCTAAAAGCTTTGGCTAGAAGGTCTGGTGGAGATCTAAGGGCTGCAATAAACGATTTGCAAACCTTAGTAACTAAAGATAAGAAAATATTGAAAGCGGATCTTGATGAATTAAGCCAAAGAGAACAAATTGAATCTATAAATAATGCATTACTTAAGGTTTTCAAAACTACTGATCCCAATCTTGCAATTCATGCATTTGACAACGTCAATGAAGATCTTGATAAATGTTTTATGTGGCTTGATGAAAATATTCCTAAAGAGTACAAAAAACCAGAAGATCTTGAAAGAGCATACAACTTCATGTCTTTAGCAGATGTTTACTCTAGGCGAATACGTAGATGGCAACATTGGAGATTCATGGTTTACATTAATGCGTTTTTATCTGCCGGTATCGCAGTATCAAAAGATGAGAAATACAAAAAAATGGTTTCTTATCAACAAAGCCAACGTCCATTAAAGATTTGGTTAGCCAATCAAAAATACAATAAACGAAAAGCCATTGCTGAGAAGATCGCATCCCATACCCATTCTTCAACAAAACTTACAATCAAGAATACTCTACCTTACATTAAACACATCTTTAAACACGATAAAGCTGCTGCAGAAAGTATGGCTGAACAATTCGAACTTGATAAAGATGAGATTTCTTGGTTAACTAGATAATTTACTTAACAATAAGAGGATTGAAGTTTGTATTTTTATCATAATGGTCTTCATTCTCTGCCTTCTTTAACCAATTAATGACAAAATATGTAACTGGGGTCAATACTACTTCAAGCATAACCTTCAGGAACCACCCTGACAAAATAGAATAAAACAGTATATTGTTTGGGATTACAAAAGAGAGCGCAATAACGTAGAATAGAATTGTGTTAGCTCCTTCTCCTACAATTGTAGAACTGATTGTTCTCAACCACAAGTGCTTGCCTTTGGTCCAAACTTTCATTTTAGCCATAATATAATCATTTAGAATTCCGCCAGTCCAAACAGCAATCCACCCACCAACTAAGATTCTTGGCACCTGACCTAAAACTCTGGTGTATGCTGCATTAGCATCGAAACCTACCGCGGGAGGAAGAAATACAACAAGAGAATAAATTATACCTGCGATCACTGAACACAATAAAACTTTCCACACTACATTTCTTGCAACAGAATATCCATAGACTTCAGTTAATACATCCGCAATTATGTACGTAACCGGAAAATACAAAACAGTTACAGATACTGTAAACCACCCTAATTGCACAATCTTCCCTGCAGTAACATCTGAAACTAGCTGGAAAGTTATATACAAGAGTGTAATCAGTCCTAAGTATTTGTAATGTTTCATCTTCACTAAGTTATTTCATAGAATAAATATCTAATGAATATAAAGAATATGTTTTATATTGAGAAATCAAACGCCACCACCAAGATAAATACTCTGAATCTTGGGATCTTTCAAAAGCTGCTTACCCGGTCCATCTAACTTATTTCTACCCAGTTCTAAAACATAAGCTCTATCAGACAAACTTAAAGAAATCTTAGCATTTTGTTCTACAATCATAAAAGAAATTCCTTCGTTCTTATTAATATCAACAACCTTTTCAAAAATCATCTTCTTAATCTGGGGAGACAATCCTAATGAGGGTTCATCTAGAAGCATAAGTTTAGGACGTAACATCAAGGCACGACCAATTGCGACCATTTGTTGTTCTCCGCCAGATAAAAGTCCTGCTTTTTGACTTTGTCTTTCCTTCAATCGCGGAAACTTTCTAAATATCTCCTTCATCTCTGCTTCAATGTCCCCTTTTTTGATATACGCACCAAGCTCTAAGTTTTCTCTAACAGTCATAGATGGAAATACGGAACGACCTTGAGGAACAAAAGTTATTCCTTTTTTTACAATATCGGAAGCTTTGTCTTTGATTATATTTTTCCCTTTATAGAAAATATGTCCTTTTCTTTTTGATATTAATCCGAATATATTTTTCAAAACAGTGGATTTACCCGCACCATTAGGACCAATAATACTTACAATCTCTCCTTCATTCAAATGCATATTTACACCATGAAGTATTTGGATTGGCCAATACCATGAATCTAAGTTCCTGATGTCCAGCAATCTTTTTTCTACCATTTTAATTCGCTTAAACTATCAATTATAAGATCAGCATCTTTTAATTTTGATCTTGGAAATGTGTTTGTCACAGCTACGCAAAACATTTTAGCTCTTTTAGCTGCTTTGATGCCATTTAATGAATCCTCTACAACGATACATTCATTTGGTTTTACTTTAAGTTTTTTAGCTGCTGCCAAGAAAATATCTGGCGCAGGCTTACCATGCTTAATATCATCCGCAGTAACTCTATTTCTAATATCAAATCCCCCGCACTTAAGGTTAAATGTTAGTTTTCTCTTATTACCTGCAGTAGCGACCGCGATTTTAATTTTCTTTCTGCGTAACATTGATATGAATGTTTTTGCACCTGAAAACGGTTTTATTGTTTTCTTCCCATACTTCTCATACAAATCATATCTTGCTTTTACAAATTCATTAGCATTAATCTTTACCTTTCTTTTCTTTGAAACTATCTTTACAATTTCTCGTAGATTAACGCCAGTATAATTCTTATACTCTTTTTTAGTCATTTTTACGCCGAATTGTTTAAACACTTCACCAGCCGTATCTAAACTAGCCCCTTCGCTATCAACCAGCACACCATCGACATCAAATATAACTGCTTTAATCATTCGCAACCCTCTGTTCCGCCTAAATAGGCCTCTAAAACTTTCTTATTCTTCTGAATTTGTTTAGGTGTTCCAATAGCAATCTCTTCTCCATGATCTAATACCACAACTGTATCGCACATTTCCATAACAAACTCCATATTATGTTCTACTAACAATATAGTTTTACCTTGATCTTTCAGTTTGTTAATCAAACCTTTAATTTTCTTAAGCATGGTGAGATTAACACCTGCTGCAGGTTCATCTAATAATAACAACTCAGGATCATTAACTAATGCTCTTGCAATTTCTAACAATTTTTGTTGTCCATAACTAAGATTTTTTGCTAGTTCATTCTTTTTAGCATGCAGATCTACAAATTCTAACATTTCTATTGCTCTTACCAATCCTTGTTTGACCTTTTTTCTCATTAAAGGATTTCTAAATATTGCCGCCTTAAAACCTTCATCTTGATTTTTCATCGCTAACAACATATTTTCTAATACAGTCATGTTAGGAAACAATCTGATCATTTGAAACGTTCTAGACATACCCATTCTAGCGATAATGTGTGGTTTCAATGAAGTAACATCTGCGCCATCAAAAATAACAGTACCTCTGTCTGGCCTAATGAACCCAGTAACTAAATTGAACACAGTTGTTTTACCTGCGCCGTTAGGACCTATCAAACCAACTATCTCGCCCTTTTTAACATGGAAGTCACAGTCATGAACTGCTTTAATTCCTCCAAATTCCTTGTGCAAGTCTGTTACTTTAAGCATTCTTCTTCGTCCTCAATTTTATTTTAGGTTTTTTCATTCCTAATAATTTCCGTAAATCAAACTTCTTTGTTGTAGAAGTTTCACCAAAAATACCTTGCGGTCTAAATATCATCATAAGTATCAAAGATACACTATAAATCATCTGCCTTAGTGCTGCCGCCGCTGAACTTGGCAGGCTTATGAATCGTAATGGCTCTGGCAATATTACCAGAATGATTGCACCAACCACGGAACCAATAATTGAACCTGCTCCTCCCAAAACAACCATACACAACATCAACACAGTTTCCATCAATGTAAACGTAGATGGATCAATAAATGTAATATAATGCGCATACAAACTACCCGCAACACCTGCAAACATTGCAGACAAAGTTAATGCTTGAAGCTTGTACTTAACAACATTTTTACCTAATGATTTCGCAGCAATCTCATCTTCTCTGATAGACTTCAACACTCTGCCAAATGGAGACTTAACCAACCTATTCACGATAACGACAGTAATTATTGCAACCACAACAACCAACAACAAATACATATCAATACTTGCAAATTGAACTCCGAATAACGAAGGTTTAGGTATGCCTGGTAATCCTAACGGACCTCTAGTTAATCCAGTCCAATTTTTCATTACCGCCCGAATAATTTCTCCAAAACCTAAGGTGGCAATAGCTAAATAATCTCCTCTTAATCTTAAACAAGGCACTCCCACCATAAATCCAAAAAGTCCCGCCATTATCGCCGAAGCAATTAAAGCAATCCACCAAGGAACACCTGCAAGAGTTAGCAAAGCAGAAGTGTACGCGCCAATACCATAAAATGCGGCATGACCTATGTTAAACAATCCAGTAAAACCTACCGCTAAGTTTAAACTTATACTAAGAACTACGTATATCCCACACAAAACTGCGATGTGAAGTAAATAGTCGTACATTCTTTATTCTCCCTGTGCTCTTATATCTTCTTCTCTTCCTGAGCCAAATATTCCGCTAGGTTTGAAGATAAGCATGATAACTAATATTACAAATGCGATTGCATCTTTATATCCTGAAGGAATAAACCAAATTCCAATATTCTCTACTAGTCCAATTAACAACGCACCAACAACTGCACCCCAAATATTACCAATTCCTCCAACAACTGTTGCAGTGAACGCTTTAATACCTATAGTCACACCCATTGTAGGTTCCAGATTTTGTTCGATACCAATTAATATACCACCTGCGGCTGCAAGCGCAGAACCAATTGCAAAAACAGTTGCAATAACTCTGTCAGTATTAATACCAATAAGTTTAGCCACTTCAAGATTATCTGCAGTAGCTCTCATGGCTTTTCCTAATTTTGTTTTCTTGATAAACAACCAAAGCAACAACATTAACACAATAGTTGTGGCAATAATCATTAATTGAGTATCTGTAACAATTGCTCCTAGAATATTATGTCCTTTTGATATCTCTCCAGTTCTAAACGTTCTAATTTCTGATCCCCACACTAATAATGCGAGACTTTGTAAGAATATAGATAAAGCGATGGCTGTAATCAATGGCGCTAACCTTGTAGATTTTCTTAAAGGCCTATACGCAACCCGTTCAATTATTACACCAACTATTGCACATAATATCATAGATATAATGAATGCAGCAACGATCGGCACATGATACACTTTAGCTAGCACATATGCAAAATATGCACCAAGCATGTACACCTCTCCATGTGCAAAATTAATGAACTTCAGAATACCATAAACCATGGTATAGCCTAATGCTACAAGCGCATAAATAGAACCAGCGATAATACCATTTGCTATTAATTGTGCTACAATACTCATTTATCTGCCACCATTTATCCTTTTATTACTTTGTTTTTATATCTTATGTTTAAATTATTTATATCTCTCGCTCTGTATCCATATTCATCCTATTCCTCGCAAAGTACACCACCGTACCAACACCCGGCACAAATGATACTAAATCTACTAACATCATCTCTGCAATTCCTGATGTGTCGTTCGCTTCCAGTATTGTATACATTATAGGATACCATATGGTGCCCATAATTGCAAATGTATTGGCTGCTGCCGTAAGTTCACTCTTAAGATCTCTTTCTTCTCTAACAACTGCTAATTTTTGTACCATCCTATTCAATGATCCTCCGATAAAAAAACTCATACCGAATCTCAATAACGCAGTACTCAGTGCAGTATACGCTAAAGTTTCATTATCTGGAACCATCCCCGCATCTATTATCTCATGACCTTTGTGAGTAAAGTCAGCCACTCCAGTATATGTGCCATATACCATTCCCCAAAACGTACCCCAACCATAACTTATCACATTCTTAGAATCATTAAACATATCCTTAACGCCTTTCCAAGAATTATCGTACTTCTTCGTCATACCTTTAGCGATAGAATTAGGGGAATTTTTCATTATTTTAATGAATTCATCATACTCTGCTCTAATTTTGTTCCAAAATTCTCCTTTTGTATCATATTTATTTTGTAATTCTCTACCAACATCTGTAAACACCAATTCAATACTTTTCTCAGCACCATTTACTCTTCTATAATAATCTCTTGCGCCTCTAAACACATTTGCAACTTTACTACACAAATCAGAAGATCTTTGATACAGGCCATACGCTGCATACCATTTATTTTCCCACATATATTTTGCAACTTCAACAGTATCTTTTCCTAGTTGAGAAACGCCTTCTAATGAGTCTGGTCTGACTTTGGTAAAATACTTACACAAACTAACTCCGTCTCCAACACATGCCAGATCTCCACCTATTCTATCCTCTAAAGTCGTCTCTGTTGTCATAGTTATCACTAATTCTGGCTTCCTCTGGCCGCACCAGATGGAGGGGAAACTAAATTAGAAGAAACAAAGTTTTCAGCCATAGAAAAAATATCTGCGCCATCTTCACCAGGATGTTGCATCAAAGCATATTGAGTGAGTCTAGTCACTAGTGCTTCTCTTTCTTTGGGGTTATAAACTGTAACGCCTGCATTACGAAAATACTCTCCGGCATATAACTCAGCTATACTTCGCAGAGGACCATCTACATCATATTTTGGATGACGATCTTTGGTCTTCTTAACTGTCGTATCAACCATATCTGCTTTAGATTTATCTTCGATCTCAGTTATTGTAGAATCACCTAGCAATGTATTGGCAAAGTAATTCAATAAATGTAATCCTACTGCGGGACTTAACTCACAGCCAAATCCTCCTCTATCTTCTAAACCTCTAAAGTATGCATCTCTTTTCGCAGCAACATCGTCAGGTATTGCAGAATCATACATAATATCCCAGTTAACTGCGATATGTTCATCATCAATACGATTTCCACTCATTATTTGTACAGTAAATCTTCCCGTACCAAAGTCCTCGCCAAATGCTGCTCTAAAATATTTATCTTCCATCCGTCTTTCCAGACTAAAAGCATAGCCTTTATCATCTTGGAAATTGAATACTAATCCTCCAATTGTGCCGTCTTCATCAAGAACTAAAGGGACCATTGTAGGCATCCCGTTCATCATTCCAGGAATTGGTGGCGGACCCATGATTTGTAATTGACCGCCAGGATAGTTTATACCGTCGATTTTAGAAAACTGTTCGAGAAAAATTGAATAAGCGGCTTGAACTGGAAAAGTTTGACAACAATGAATATTAAATCGTCTAGCATAATCTCTTGCTTTAGTTACTAGATCGTCTATAGTAATATCGTCGCTCATTCCATCTTCTATAATTTTCATTTTTCAACTCCAAAAAATCAATAAAAAAGAGCAGAATTACTGCTCGTAAAACATATTCAATCCATTCTGCATAAAGCCTAGAGCAGTCGCAGGGGTTAGTAAAACAACACTAGTTCCTTGCTTAGCAATTGCTTTAGCTTGCTCATCAAGATGTGGTCTGTTCAAATGGAAGTAAACCATACTCTCTAGAACTGGATCGCCCATAGGATTTTCCTGCTTACTTGTTAAACGAACGCCCGCAGGTTGAGAAGATCCAGCAACTCTAAAATTATTATTAGTCATAATTTTATTTGCAGTTTCAACTCTTATCTCAAATGCACCATGAGCTGCAGGAGCATCATCACATAAATATGAGATTGAAAGATATTTTTCTCCATCTTTAGCAATTACAACATCAAAACCATGTTTTGCCAAGATTCCTGTCTGATCGGGACCTGCTAATTGGGTGTGCATTACAGTATACTCGCCATCGCCTTTAACTTCTGCAAGTCGCTTAGCTAAATACTCTGCACCTTCTTCTATCGGAGTTCCTTCACGAACATCCGCATTGATCTTATCAACAACTCCTCTTACACCTGCAAGAAAGTCATCAATAGTAACTTCTCCTTTTTGTTCTAATATTTTCATTTTCTATTTTCCTCCTAATGAATATAAAATCAGCAAGGGGTGAAAGCTTTAACGGAGGTCTTAGCCGTAGAATCCTCGTTGTCCCCTCGCTGATAATTTGATCATGGATATTTATTCTTCCTCGCGGTATCTAAAACAACATCAAGGCTGCATAAGCCATCTCCGAAATCATTAACTGCTGCATCAACACCTGCAATTTGTTGAGTTCGCAAATCAAGTTGATCTTTTATTGCCGTAACTCGCTCACCACCTAACTTTTCAAGTGCTGCTGCATCGACTACGAGATCAAAAACTGAACTCGCCATACCATGTCCTGGAAGACCACTCATTCGCTCAATATATTTAGCAACCGCATCCGGGTCTTCACCAACAAACGTATCTTTTTTTGCGGGATAACCAACAGATCCTCGACTAACTTTGTATTGCCCATCTTCCTCTAATTCTATGTAAAAATTAAATGTCATTTCTATTCTCCACCAATCACCTGTAAAAAAGAAATTTTAAAAAAAGAAAAAAATTAAGCAAGAGTAATTATCTCGCCGTTTTTCTTGACTTTAATTACTGCATCACTTTGCACAATTCCGTCAGAATCTACATAGATATCTCCTAAGTTTCCTTTAAACTTAAATGTGGAAAGTTCGTCGACAAATGCTTCTTTGTCCTTACCAACTTTCTCGAAGATATCTATTAAGATCAAACCCCAATCATATGCGTTTGGTGAACCTAATACAGGCTCTTTACCATACTTAGCTTCGTAAGCTTTTCTATAATCTGGAGTTCCATCGGAACCTGTTGCAAACCAAAGACCTTCGAACACGTCGTTAGGATCTTCTTCGAGCTCAAAAGTTTCAACACCTGTGATCTCTGCATCCCAACCTGCTTCTCTTATTTGGTTAACAAGCAAAGCCGTATGTCCTGGCAGAGTCATGATAAAAACAGTATCTGCTTCTGCGCCTTTTGCTTTCAGAATCATAGTTCTAAAATCTTTTTCTTCTGGTTCTACAACAAAATCTTTGATGATGAATCCAGGATTTCTATCTATGATTGCGTCTCTGATTGCGAATGCGCCTTGCTGATTTTCAGTAAAAGCAACAGCACTAGTTAGTCCTTCTTTTTTGGCTTTAGCAAGATAAGCTTCCGCTTCTGCATCGGGAGTTACCCAATGAGTAAAGGAATAACGACGATTCTTTACAATATCTGCATCACTTGCAATGTGCAAGATTGGCATTTTATTTTGCTCGCCAAGATCTGCGATTGCATGACCAGAACCTGAACTAATAGTTATTACGATATCTACATTATCAACACTTGTCAACTTGTGATATGCACTAACCGTTTTAGCTCTTTCAAGTCTGTCATCTTCTGCGATTAAAACATACTTGTTTCCAGTTTTAGCAGAAAGTTGATCAAACGCTAACTGTAGTGAGTTAACCATTCCTACTCCTAAGAATGCAGCATCTCCTGATAGTGGTGCGATGGCTCCAACTTTGATAGTTTCGCCACTCATTGCTGCCTTTTTAGTTTCTGCTTGGCCTTCCAAACGAACAAACTCGCCATTTTCAATTTTATTCAAAGCAAATGGTTTGTCTATATCTCCGTTAGAATCGAAAGTTATTGTTCCTGAAGCGCCTCTGTAGTTTTGACCAACAACATGCAAACCGTTTTTAATTTGCTCGCCACTAGTTCCTACTAACTTCATAGATTCTACAATAAGTTTCAGTGCATCGTATGCATTATCTGCAACAATTCCTGGTTCTCTGTCAAACTTATTTTCATAAGCAGTTGCGAAACTTGAACTTGTTTCAACCAAAGGACGAGTGTATGCAACACCTTCTACAGAATCTCCTGCAATCTCGATAACTGATGGATCTTCAAAAATCTCTGGACCGAATACTGG
Source organism: Candidatus Woesearchaeota archaeon (assembly GCA_018646625.1). Lineage (GTDB taxonomy): Archaea > Nanobdellota > Nanobdellia > Woesearchaeales > JABGUJ01 > JABGUJ01. The sequence continues at coordinate 456,265 of JABGUJ010000001.1, forward strand.
AACATTCCAACCCATTTCTCTAGCTTGTTTAACACCGTGAGCGGCATCTACAGGATAACCTGGGAAAAACAAAGCATCTGGATTAGTTGCTTTAAGCTTTGATAACTCTGATCTTTGATCAGTTGCATCTTGCTCATGTGATTCAACACCAACAATTTTTCCGCCTAGTGCTTCGAATGAATTAGTAAATGCATCCTTTACACCGACACCATAATCATTGTTTACATAAGAAATTGCAACAGTTCTATAACTTGCAGTTTTGTATGCATAGTCTGCCAACTTTACACCTTGAAGTGCATCTGATGGCCAATCTCTAAATACATACTCTCCTGCTTCACTAACTCTTGGGTTAGATGAACCTGGACTCAGCAGAACAACTTTACTAACTTCTGCCATAGGTGCAATAGCTAAAGTACATGAACTTGCAATTGCTCCAACAATGGCTTGAACTTTGTCAACATTGACTAATTTGTTCATGGCATTAGTTGCTTCTTTAGGCTCTGCCTTAGAATCTTCAAATATTAATTCGATAGGTCTTCCGTGTACGCCACCTTCTGCATTAATTTCTTCAGCAGCTAACAAAACACCTTCTCTTGCATTAGTGCCCCACATTGAGGCTCCACCTGTAAGTGGACCAATGAATCCAATTTTAATTGCATCCATTTTCTTTGATTTAACAACCTCTCCAGTTGGGCTTGAACCACAACCAACAAGACTGATAACTAAAAGCATAACAAGCAACACGCTACATAGCTTTTTCATTTTAAACTAACCTCCGTAAGTTTAACCAAACCACCCCTGGTTTAGTCACTTCGAGGTAGGGAATCTGAAAAAGCCTATTTATAAATTCTTATTATAATTTATATATATCTTTATAATTATAAATATTTACAAAAGTTTTAAATATTAAGACATTTCGTAAGCTATAGGGGTTGTTATACTAGAATACGATGAAAAGAAGAGTTGTAGAACAAGGTGGATTAACACTTATGGTCAGTTTACCTAGAAAATGGGCTAAAAAACACAATCTCAAAAAAGGCGATGAAATAGACCTCAAAGAAGAAGAAGAAAAAATTGTCATATATGCTGAAGAAAAAGAATCTCCAGTTATGAAGGCAACATTAAACATAACTGACCTAAGACCTATGACTTTCAATTATTGTTTACTTGGTCTTTACGTTAAAGGTGTAGATGAAATTGAAGTAAGATCTGATGATCTAGACAAATTAAATAAACTTGATTTTCCTGTTAATCAATTAATTGGATACGAGATCGTTTCTCAAAACCAAAGTTCTGTTCTAATAAAAGATGTATCCACTCTTGCCGAAGGTGAGTTTGATATTATGTTGCGCAGATCATTTCTTATCATAACTCAAATGGCTGAAGGACTGTTAGAACTCATGAAAAATAAAGAATGCAATACATCCAGAATCGAACAAATGGATCTAAGCGTAAACAAATTCATGTTTCTTTGTATGAGGATTGTTCACAAGCTGGGTTGTTCTGAAGAAAGCAAATCAAAAGTATTGTTTTACACTTTACTAACTCTAGAACAACTATCTGATAACTTAGATGATTTGGCGCAGTACATTAGAGAGAACAAAGTACTATTTCATAAAAAAGCAATTGATTTGTTTGGAATTATTACTGATTTACTTAATCAATATCAAAAACTATTCTACAAATTTGATCTTCTTAAGTCTGCGGACGTTGAGAATTCTTATAGAGAACTAAAAACCGATTTTGATAAGTATATGGACAAAATTGAAGACAAAAAACAACTACGCTGTTTAATGTACATGCATACAATTGCCGACCAAATAGTGGAGCTTATTAGAAATCAAAGAATTACAGAACTATAATTATTCTCTCTGCTTAACTTCGTATTTGCAGACAGCATTAATTATCTTCAAAGACACTCTACCAACATCTGTGTTAGATAAAAATTCACCAGGATTAACGCCTCCGGCTTTAGCTAAAGAAACGGCTTGTTCATAATAATGTCCGCCTGACAAGTATCTAACCAATGCATTATACAATCCAGTTCTAGAAACATCAAGATCTCTATAACTAACACTTTCATCCGCACAATGATTTAGATCCATGCCTGCGGTTGGATTCAAAGGATTAATACCTTCATCTTCTAACATACGAACTAACTTAGTAAGAGGACGCTGCGTTCTATCTTGAGTTGTTAGTTCTTCTTCTGATGGATGCGTTCTATCTATTCTCAGATCTGGATCTAAAACAACAAAATCTCCAAACTTCGGAATCGACTCCGCGGATAGTTCGCCATGACTCATCAATCTTTCATAGCACCCTTGTAAGTTTGGAACAGCCTCTCCTTGTGCATGATAAATTCTTCCAATTCTTAGATCTGGATCCAAAACAGCAAAACCTTCAAAACCTTCAATCGCAATTTCATTCATTTCACCATGACTCATATGCATTCTATATCCTTCGAAAGGATTATGTCTTTCGTTCTGATCAATAATCGCTTTGACTAATTCGGAATGAACTAAACCTTCTGCCGCTTTAACATATGCATCTCTGGTTACTCCAGGCTTAACAACTTGTTCCCCTCTTGAAAGACCAAGATGCCAGAATCCTCTTTCTCGTCCAAGCTCTCTATAGCGTTGTCTAGTTTGTACAGTGTAATCATCATCAACTTTCATTCCCAATATAATTCTATCCTGATCAGATAATTGATTAATTTGTCTAAGATGAATTGCAGTAGGATCAGATTTTGCAATGGCTTCAATTGCATCTAGCTGTCTAGTTCTCCAGCTTCTACCATCTTCCATAGGCAGTAATGCCCAATTATCTGGATTTATCTGGGATGCAATAGATGCTGCTACAGTTTGAGGAAGATAAGGTGCATATCCCTCACCAGGGTTGGGATTCCAAAAGTACTTTTCTCCTGATAATTCCCAAAGCAATTGTACGACTTCTAAACCTTCACCAATGGTGCGGCCCATTCGATATACAACAATTGCGTTTTGAGGTGAAGTGCACGCATTGTAAACTCTTTGTCTTTGAGGCTCAGAAAACTGACCGGCATTTGTATCGTCTCTTTTTGTTTTGCAAACCTTAGCCAGGGCTGCCTCAACGTTTTCCATTCGATCATGATCGATATCAACTCGCCAAACACTTGTTGGATCAAAAGTTTCATAATGTCCTGATAATTGTTCAACAATTTCATCCTGCCTTAATTGATCATATTCTCTGCTTCCTAAGAATGCGACAGCACCAAGTAACGTCAAACCTGCGAGCGCAATTCCTGTGTTTACTAGCCAACTTTTCCGCCTTTTCTTACGATCCTTTTCCGCCATTTTATAGATCATATCTTCTAACTGGGATTCAGGATCGAACATATCTTCAGGATCGAAGAAACTAACAGTAGAGTGATGAGGGTGAAGTTCTGCATGAATCCTCATCATCTTATCTTTATCTTTCGCAAGATCGTACGGAGTTCCAAAAATTTTATTAGTATATTCTAAAGCGTTACATGTTTTCCAATCTTCAAACATTCCTAGTTTTTTCATCTCTTCAACTGCAAGAGTATAGTAATAACGAGACATCTCCATAGATTGTGCTTCATTTCTAAGAGCCACAACTTTTGGTAACTGGTGATACCGTGTTGCCCAAGCCATATAATTCTCAACTTTCAACCTTGCATATGTATCTCTAAATGAATCATAATCTTCTTCTTTAATCTTCAAACCAGCATCTCTAGCAAATATGCCTAGCCTAGAATGATCAACTTCCAATAACGCATCTTCGATACTTCCACCAGATGCACCAGCATAAGAACTACCGTCCCAATCAAAAATTCCCGCCTTGGCATAAAGTTGAACAAATTGATTTTGAATATAATCTCTTCCTGCAAATTCCATATCGACCAAACTATATTTTCTATCCGTTCCATGTTTGGCTTCCAAGTTCTTATCATGTTGAACCATTACATTTGTAGGTAATGCATCACCATGAGAAAATATTAAAGGAGATTTGTCCATTGGTCTAACAACATTCTCCATCCAAAAATCATGAAAAGTTTTAACATCTACATATCTCTTAGCAACTTCGGGGAGTTTAGTCTCAAAATCAGGAGATGACATATGGTGGCGCAACAAACCAAGATCAAACTGTCCTGATTCTCCTCTGAATCTATCGTCAACCAAACCATACAATTTTTCAACAATGTGTTGTTCGTGATCTTTATCGCCAAGCCAACTTCTTCGCATTGCTCCAGAAGTGCATCTGCTTTTGTTAGCTTCTCCATAAATGCTAACTCCCAACAAAAGATCGCTTACTTCTCTAACATATTCTGCTCTTTCTCCAGGATTTGCAATTTCTGTAAGTTCGTCATGCAAATCTTTTGCATCCACAAAACTAGTTGCAAGAATTAGGTCTTTTGTTGCTGCTCTAACATGCACAGGATCAAAACGTGCAAATGCGCTTGCCAAAATAGGATTGTCTGCGCCCTTAGATGGATCTAACGCAGCTTGCTGTAAATACGTTAAATATTCGCTCGCCTTGTATGCTCTATCAAACTTTTTCTGGTCTGCAAATTTTGAAACAAAAGTTCTAGCAAGAGTATCGCGATCAAGAGCAGAAACAACTTCTGCGAGCCAACCTTGACCGCGTACAGTTTTGCTAGTTAATTTGTCCAGTTTGAACCATGAGAATGTAGGAATTTCTTCGGGCTTATCCGCGTGTAGCGCAATCAAAGCGCCAGGAATCTTACCCCCTCTTACCAAATCTTGTAAACTGCCAACTATGTGCTTTCTATAAAATTGATCATAATCTAAAGAATAACCACTCTGACCCATAATAACTCGTAGAACTTGTCTTTCTGCAACTGTCTTAATTTCACTAGGATCTCTACTTTCGAAGGCTCTTCTGTCTGCCTCACTCAGTAATTTTCTTTCAGAATAAGATGCACCTATACGTTCCTCTAAGGGTGTGCTTTTTACTATAGTTATTGCTGGTGTTGAACTGGACATTTTAAACGAAATTGGCTCCTTCGTTAAGCTTTCACGATATTTCACCCTCTCACACTATATAAATCTTTCTTTTTTCGCCACTGTGCGGTAGTAATATATACAAATATTTAAATAGGAGTCTCCGCTACCTTAATTCATGGTACACGAGCATCTAGAACTGGCAATAAAAGCTGCATTGGCTGCTGGAGACAAGATCATGGAGATTAGAGACTCCGGAGACCTTGGAACTAGAGAAAAAAGCGACAGAACGCTTGTAACCCTTGCAGACACAGAAGCTCAAAGAATCATTCTAAACATCCTTTCAGAATCAAATATTCCTATTCAAGGAGAAGAATATGATCCGGAATTAGCAGAATACAATGCAAGACTTCTAACTGTTGGAGAAAATCCAACTACATTTTGGTCGGTTGATCCGGTTGATGGAACAAGAGATCTCGCAGAAGGTATTGATGATTTTGTTGTAAGTATTGCGCTAGTAAGTGATCATCATTCAAGACTTGGTGTATTGTACGCGCCTGCAAGAAAACAACTTTGGTTTGCGGATCAAGATACGCCAACACATTACAGTGAAGATGTCGACATAGTTAAGGGCGTGCATAAAAAAGTTAAATGGCCCAATAACATGGCTTCATTCGACGACGCAATTATGCTTGCCAGTCCCTCGGAAATGAAAAAAGATTACTTTAAAGCATTCTTAAGAGAAATAAACAAAGAACAACAAGTTAAAGAAATAGGAAGTACTGCATTAAAGTGTGCACTTCTTACTCTGGGAGAAGGAGATGTTTATGCTTCATTGCATAACTTAAACCCTAAAAACCCAGGATTAATCAGAGACTGGGACATAGCAGCAGCAGATATTATTCTACAAAAAGCAGGAGGCTGCCTAGTAACTCTAACTGGCTACTCTCCAAGATATCACTTCGACGCACCAAAACAAAGAAATGGCGCAATAGGCTACAGGAACGTTGTAAACCATCCAGATTACTTAAGAAAAATGCAACCACATCTGCCTAAGTAAGCTTTATATATCATCAATTTAAAATTAAACATAAATGCCTAGTATGGGTCAAAGCACGAAAGTGGGGCGCATACACACTGCAGAGGCGATAAAAATGCAGTACAGAGAATCTAATTCTGTGCTGGGAGAACATAAAATGAGTGAAGAAATGTTAGTACCAATTGACCAGTATCTAAAGTCTGGTATACACATAGGTACAAAGTTCAAGACTAAGTACATGAGTAATTTCATTTACAAGTCAAGACCTGACGGACTATATGTATTAAATCTGCAAAAGATTGATGAAAGAATCAGAACAGCGGCAAAATTCTTATCACAATATTCACCCGATGAAATTGTTGTAGTAAGTAGAAGAGAAAATGGTTGGAGACCTGCTAAAATGTTTGGTAAGGTAACTGGCACAAAAATCTTCGCAGGAAGATATCCTCCTGGAGTTATGACTAACCCAGAACTTAAAACTTACTTTGAGCCAAAGGTAATTGTAGTAACTGATCCTTGGCCTGACAGAAACGCAATCTTAGATGCTGCTAAAGCAGGAGTAACTGTTATTAGCTTGTGTGATACAAACAACCAAACAAACAACATTGATTTAGTTCTTCCTTGTAATAATAAAGGAAAGAAATCTTTAGGTTTGTTATTCTGGATTCTTGCAAGAGAATACATGAAAGCTAAAAAAGCTGGCGACATCACGCAAACAGCAGAAGATTTTACAGAAGAATAAATTTCTTCTTTTTTATTCTATTTTCTCAAATCCTTCGTCTATCACGCCGAACATTACTTCTCGACCTTCAGGTAACGATCTATGCTTCTTCAGGATAGCTTTTCTTTTACCTTTGTGACCTTTCTGTAATTCAATTAAGCATTTACTGCCATATTTTAGAATATCTCCACCAACCATGTTGACTTTTTCCTTATTGTCAAAGTCAGAATATACTTGATTGGTGATTATTACAGGGATTTTTCTCGTTCTTGCAATTTCCGTTAAATATGCAAGCTGCTGGCCTAGCGCTCTGTTCACAGTATAAACATCATCCGTTTTACCCATTTCTAATCTATACTGCATTGCAACAGAATCAATAACAATTATCCCTATGCTATCATTAATAACATCTCTTATCTTATCAAATGCAGTTCTTTGTTCATCAAAATTGATTGGCTTCAAGAAAACAATATTTTTCAAGATATCATCTGGTTCTGAACTTAATTGCTTCAATCTTGCAATAGAAAAACCACCTTCAGTATCAACATATATCACTCTTTTACCTGAAGCTGCAAAAGCAACCGCACTAATCATGCAAAGATTAGTTTTACCAGAACCCGCAGGACCATAAATTGTCGTAACTATATCATTCTCATATCCGCCTTTGAGAAGTTCATCAATCACATCTGAACCTGAACTAATTCTGTCTTCCATATCCCTCAAACAATCGATATCGACTATATAAAACATTTCATCCACGCCATTTATAAATACTTATAAACTATATCTAAAGTAATATAAACAGAGAAATAAGGTTATAATTCAATGCGATGGAACAAAAACATGTGGCTTTTGCTACTAATTTTTGCGATTACTTTAGGTGTTAGATTATTTTTTGCGTTCAACACACCTGACTTCACAGGAGATTCTGCATATTTTAATCTTAGGCAAATAGAACATATAACTGAACATGGTGTTCCACAATTTGATGATCCATTAAGTTATGGCGGGAGGTACTATATCTTTCCCCCTATGTTTCATTACATCTTAGCATTCTTCAATCTATTTTTACCAATATCAATAGTTTGTAAAGTTATTCCCAACATATTCGCATCGTTGTTAATTTTTGTAGCATATCTGATAGCGTACAAGATGACTGAGAAATACACATCTGCAAACTTTACCGCGGCCATCTCAGGATTTATTCCTATCTTCATGGGTTTCACAATAAATAGCATCTCTGTTTATTCATTACTCATTCCTTTAGCATTTTTAACAGTATATTGTTTTATGAAACTTCCACAGAAAAAGTATCTTTACTTGTTTATTGCATTGGCTTTCATTCTTCCACTGATACACGCATCTGCTTTGCTAATTGCATCTGGTCTAGTTATCTATCTTCTATTCCTTAAATTAGAAGAACTAAATATGAAACGTATAGAGATTGAAGCTATACTCTTCTTGTTGTTTGTAATGCTGTGGGTAGATTTTTTAATATTCAAAAAAGCATTCTTATTCAACGGACCAGGTATTATCTGGCACAATATCCCTCAACAACTTCTTAATATTGGAGCCATAAAATGGTTTATACTTGATGTGATGTCCAAAGTAGGATACATCCCTCTAGTATACGGTATCTTTTCTATTTATGAACACATCTTTAAGGTGAAGAACAGAAACATCTATTTGCTTATCAGTTTTGCATTTTCAACATTTTGTTTAATACTTTTCAAATTAATTAGTTTAGAATTAGGATTACTATTCTTGGGAGTAATAATGACGCTTCTGTTTAGCAAAGGTTTCTTGGATTATTTCGAGTGGCTTGGAAAACTCAAATGGCCTAAAATACGTCCTGCGTTTGTAATATTCTTTTTCATATCATTCTTAATCAACTCATTTGTTCCATCTGTGGCTTTTGCAAGAGCAGATGTTACAGAAACACCATCTATTGATATCATTGAAGCACTTGAATGGGCCAAAGAAAATACTTTTGAGGGCTCAACAATATTGGCATCAATTGACAACGGTCATTTGATATCCACTATTGCCAAAAGAAAAAACGTAATAGATTCCAACTTCTTATTGGTGGATGAAACAACCAAACGTTTAGAGGATGTGGAGATAATATACACTTCAAAATTAGAGACCGAAGCACAAAGACATCTTGATGAATACAACATAGGTTATATTTTTCTGTCTCAAAAAGAAAAAGAGATTTTCAACATAGAGTCTATAGGTTACACTTCGGATAGCAGATGTTTCAAGAAAGTTTTTGAACAAAATAACGTAACAATATTTAGAGCAAGATGCTCACTCAAGGTGAAATAGAAAGATGTTTTTTTCAAAAAAGATATACTACGTATCGAATAGAAAACTAATAACTCTTCTACTTGCTTTTGCACTACTAGTGTTACTAATTCCATTAATCATAAATTCATTCCACGACATGAACATTATTACCAACAATCCCTCATTATATCATATTAGAATCGCAGAAGACATTCTTGAGGGCGATTTTTTAGGTGGCACAGATGAGTTAACATACTTCAAACGCCCCATGTACGTTTCTTTCTTCCATTACTTTTTATCAGGAAGCATCTGGTTTCTTGGTAATACCTTTACACTAATAGTTTTCCCGATACTTATGGGGTTATTTTCTATAATCGCTCTGTATCTTCTTTTAGAGCGATTACACGTAGATAAAAAAATACTGGTACTCACAATTTCACTCTTGATAGCATCTCCAGTTTTTGTATTCACTTTTTCCACATTAAACGCATATGCATTCATAGCAACATTTTTGCTTTGGGGATTATATTTCTACAGTCGAGATGAATTATGGGGATTAATAACTTCACTAGTCTTGTTTGTGCTAGTATCGTTCTTCTCTAGATTCAGCATAATACTTTTACTAGCATTCTTACTTTCTTATTCATTAATAACTTCAAAGAAACAGAAATGGTTTTTAGTGGTGCTTTTCACATTATTATTGGTGGGTTTCAAGTTTGTACCACAAATGTTCTTTGAATTTGATACCATACAAGAAACAAACGCATTAGTAGACTTTGTGTCTGACTTTGGCGGAGTTGTCGGATTTAGCATCTTTGCTTTAGTTCTTGGAACTATTGGATTATTTACCAGCTGGGCTCAGAAAAGACAAAAGTATCCACTCTATCTACTATTGATTATATTAATTTACATGGCTATTGATGTAAACAAAAGTTTCAACATCTATTTGTTATTTCTGGCATCCTATCTTGCAGCTATTGGATTGCTGAGAATATTAAAGATAAAATGGCATTTCACAATCTTAAGAGATCTAACACTCATCATCATACTGTGCGGATTATTGTTCTCAACAGTATCATATTATGATAGATTAGCACAGAATGATTATTCTGATGAAGCTGCTGTATTAAATTGGCTCTCAACCAACACTCCCGAAGATAGCTCGGTGTTATCTCATTATCAAAACGGATTCCTTATACAAACATTAGGAAAAAGGAAGGCAGTTTTAGATCCATTATCTGCTTACAACATTGGATTTGATCAAACAAACGATGAAATGAACCAAATATTTGATTCTAGAAATCTTAGGGATACAAAGGCTTTACTTAAAAAATACAAAATAGATTATATATTCATAAATGAACAAATGAGGCGCGGGAGCGTCTGGGATGAAGACGATCAAGGGTTATTATTTTTACTTCAGAATAACGAAACCTTTAAAAAGGCCCACTCAGTCTCTGGAGTTAACTTATACAGAGTAGTTATAAGGCCCAAAATATAGAAATGGTGGAAAATAGTGAACATATGGTTTAATGTATTAATGTATCTGGTTTGGTTCCTGGCAACCTTCTATTCAGTATACTTCTTTCTAACTATTGCGGTTTACAGAAAAGATTTGTTTGAAAAAAGAAAACTACCAAGATCGTTTAGGCCAAGAGTAACTTTTCTCATTCCTGCTTACAATGAAGCAAAATCTATTGCAGATTCATTAAAATCTATGAAGAAGGTAACCTACAAAAACATAGAATTCATAGTATTAAATGACGGAAGCAAAGATGATACTTCCAAAATCGTCAGAGAGAATATCAAGGGCGATGACAGGTTTAGTTTTATAGACAATAAAGAAAACAAAGGAAAAGCAGGAGTACTTAATCAAGGAATAAAAATATGCACTGGAGATTTTGTTGCTTGTATGGATGCAGATTCTGTTGTAGAACCAAATATAGTGCAGAAAGTGATTCCTTATTTCCTAGATGAGAAAACCGGAGCAGTAACTGTTAGCGTCGAGGTCAAGAATCCTAAATCTTTTCTTCAAAAAGCAATGGCTGTAGAGTTTGCAATAGGACTATCATTGTTCCTAAAAATATTTTCATATTTGAAATGTGTATTTGTAACTCCAGGGCCTTTCTCAATGTATAGAAAAAGCATGCTTAATGAGATAGGCGGCTACGATGAAACTAATATCACTGAAGATCACGAGATCGCATTCCGAGTTAATAAATCAAAGTATAATATAGAGAACTGTATCGATGCGAGAGTCTACACAATCCTTCCAAGAACCTTTAAACAACTATACGTTCAAAGAAGAAGATGGTACTCCGGAGCTATACAAACCTTCATGAAACACAGGAAAATGATGTTTAAGAAAGAATCTGGCTTTTTCGGAGTATATATCCCATTTCACTACACACTAATCATTTTAGGATTATTCACGTTCTTGGCTTCGATATATCTAAGTATATCTAGATTTATCAGGGAGATTCTTTATTATCAATACACTGGATTTAATTTCTTTGATCATTTTTCATTATCTCTTGATCCGTTGATGTATGGAAGAGTTAATTTACTAGGGACTAGCTTAGTGGCTGCAGCTATGATCTTGATGATCGTTGGGATAATTGTTACCAGAAGAAAATTTAGAAACTATAATCTGGGCCTTATAGGATTCCCTCTGCTCTTCATTCTTTATCAGGTCTATTGGGGTAGCGCAATCTGGAACGCAATAAACAATAAGAAAGTTAAATGGCGATAGTACTTTTATAATTCAATTAAGAGGTAACAAAAATGACAAAACAAAAGAGTGTTAGAAATTATCTTCCTGTGATTGCTTTTGCAATAACTTTATTCTTATTCTTGTCTGTAATAATAATAGGAAACATATTGAATAATGAGAGGCAGGATTTTGTGGCAGAAGAAATGCAGAAGATGTACTCTGATTTTAACAGTATGCAGACACTCTCTTTGATTATGGGCGACTATGATGACGAAATGGTTTGTATTGCCTTTGAAAGTAAATTACAAGAACTTGACAGCTACATATGGACTTTAGCAGAAAAGATAGATAAATATAGAATAGTAACTGAAGAGTTTCAGGAAGATGAATTTTACTTGAAACAGAAAAAAACATTTAACGAAAACGAAATATTCTACTATCTTATGATGAGGAAGATGAACCGACAGTGTAACATGTCTAAAGAACCACTACTTTTCTTCTACCAGAACTCATTTGATTGTAAAAAATGTGACGATCAATCATTTGTACTTACTGATATTAATGAAGATGATGATGATTTGGAGAACGAAGTTGCAATATTCTCTCTAGATGTTGATCTTAACATATCTGCAGTAGATATGATGACAAAATATTATGAACTGGAAGAATACCCTTGCCTTATATTTTCTGATGGGACAAGAATGTGTGGTATGATGGATAAATTCATAATTGAAAGAAAATTATGTGAAATCAATCCTAAGTTAATGATTTGTGAATAACTAGATCAAGAAACATAAAACTATTTTTTCATTTTTTTTTAAGAAGATCTCCAATAGTTAGTACACCACTATTGTTTCTAGCAGATTTAACATCTACTTTCTTTGCTTCATCTTTCTCTATCAACTTAACTGTTAATAGTTTCTGAAGCTTTCTAGCAAGTCTTATAGATGGTTTGAAGTGACCTGACTCCATCTTAGTAACGATAGATTCTTTCTCAAATACTTTTTTAGCAAGCTGTTCTTGGGTTATGTCCATCTTCTCTCGCTTACTCTTTATTACTTCTGCATAATTTTCAACGATCTTAAGATTCTCTTGATCTCTTGGAATTGGAGATCTAACTCTTGGCTTGTTGTGAAATTTAGGTTTGAATTTTGCCTTAGGTGCGGGTGACTTGCCAAACTTAGCACAACCTTGGCACACTTCCATTTCTGTGCCTTCGACTATGGATTTAGTAATGTTGCCTTCCTTTCCACACATATCACAACTTGGCATATCTAATCACTTTACTTAAGATAAAAGGCGGTGCAGGGATTTGAACCCTGGAATCACCGGGATCTACTATTCATCGGAAAATGAGACTTCCTCATCATCCCGTTGTTTGCAGCCGATTGCCTTACCAGACTTGGCCACACCGCCAATACTAAAACGGACCTAGAGGGATTCGAACCCTCGGTCTACGGCTTAGAAGGCCGTCGCCCTATCCAGGCTAGGCTATAGGTCCTTTAAGGCCAAGATTCTGATATCTATTTATAAATATTATGCTTACCTAGATATAATGTCTTATTCTAGATGAATCTTCTCTATAACCACTTCATTCTTCGGAGCATCTGAAGAGTCAGTATCTAGATTACTTATCTTTGTAACAACATCCAAGCCCTCTACTACTTTCCCGAATACCGGGTGCTTACTGCTCATAGGGGGCTTATTGTGATCCAAAAACGAGTTATCCTTCACGTTAATGAAGAATTGGCTGCCGCCAGTGTCTGGTCCACTATTTGCCATAGCGATTGTACCTACAACATTACTCAAAGAATCATGAAATTCATCCTTTATTTCGTAACCAGGTCCACCTGTCCCCCATCCGCTCTTTTTAGAAACATCTTTACTTAACGGATCTCCGCCTTGTATCATAAAATTCTCAATAACTCGATGGAATCTTGTTCCATCATAATATTTTTCTTCTACAAGTTTAATGAAGTTACCTGTAGTAACCGGCATTTTGTCTTCAAATAATTCAATCTTGAAAACACCTTGATTAGTTTCGAATACTGCAACTTTATTACTCATCGTATTACCTCCGCACGATACTAGAAAAACAACAATTAACAACAAAAAGAATAATTTTATCTTCATTTTAAGGAAGCCAAGTTTTCTTATTTCCAATCTTATCTGGCAAGTACTTCTCTATCACATAGTTAAGTCCCCACTTTGCAAGTGCCTGCTGCTCTGCTCTTACCTTCATTTTATGCATTTGCTGAAGTGCTTTTTGCCACTCTTTATGATGTTTAATGAATGGGTCATTTTTAATCAAATCTTTGATCTTCTTAAGATCTACATCTTTCAACGGATGACTTGGCAATTTGTAATCTACAACATCCTGCGGAGTTATTCCTATAAACTGCGCTTGCGGTACACAAAAATACTCATTAATGTGTGCGGAATTACCAGACCCTACTTTCAATGTTCTATATATTGAACCATATCCGTATGGGTCGCCGTCAGTAAACACATAAACGGGAAGTTTTTTATCATCGCTTAATCGTCTGATAAATCTACGACATGCTCTCGTAGGTACGCCGCCCATGCTTACTAAAATACAATTGGCATTTTTCCAATATTTGTGTTTTACTAATCTTTGAAACATACCCGCAGTCTCTATAGCTAGTATGAACTTTGCTTTTGTTTCGAATTGTAAATGTTCTACGCTAATCGGAATAGAATATGCGCCAGTACCCATTTTAGTACAATCAATCTTTAATGGCTTACCAGTATCAGGATCTTTATCCACTACAACTAGTTCACCTGCAATATCTCCGCCTTTTTCTTCTGGAATAAAACCAATCTGTTCTCTGTTAACTCCCATCATCGCTTCAATATCATCCATGATACTGTCCGACTCTGGTTGTTCTTTGAATTTGGCATCTCCCCAGTTTTTAGAAATATAATACATCTCTCTTTTAGTTGCGATGTCGTCAGCTTCAATCAGGGTCTTTGACTCATTCATCATAAGTAAACTCTGAGCAAAAGATTTTATTGTAGAGGCGGTCATCGTCCTCTCCTTCATCTTACCTAAAATCTTAAAGTACCCTTCTTTATCATTGTATTCTACATTACTTAGTGATCTTATAGGAGTTTCAAGTCTTGGAGTATCTTTTTTACCAATAGAGTCAAACACTTCTTTAGCAAGACTTCTTATTTTCTCAGGAACGCTTAGTTTCTTACTCATCTTTTTCTTCCTCCTGAGGCTCTTCCTCGCCTATTTTCGCAAAATCTTCATCATACTCTTGGTTATCCGCTTTGATATCTTTTAATTTACCCCTACTTTGTTCTAGTAAATCTTTAAGATTCTCCTCAATCATTTTTTCGTCTGTTTCTTTAAGGCTTAATATCTTTTTCAAAGCGTCTGCAACATGCGGTATGTATTTTTCAATGTAACCTCTTTTCTTCATCTCATCTTTCATCCTTCTCTTCTTAGAAGTGTACTTTGCTAATTTTCTACCACACTCTTGCAATGCTAATTTCATCTCTTTAATTATCTCAGGATAATGTGCTAATGCCTCCTTAGCTTCACTAGTAAATGGAACCCACACAGAAGACATGTGAACAAGTATAATTGCGGGCCCTACAGGAATAGATCTTCTACTTTGCTGCAATCCATAATTTTTCCAAGCTGTACCCATAACAGAATCTGTGCACGCACACGCTCCTTGCTGAAGCTGCAGTGGAACTCTGTTCGCAAATCTCATTATTTTAACTTGTTTATCTCCTTCTATATCTCCACCGTATGCTATTGCGCATTCAATCACAAATGGATTACCTCTATAAACTGAAGGCGGTCTTGTTGTTGCACAATAAAACTCTGCTTTGATTTCTTTCTTTAGGCCTCTTTCAAGATCATTTGAACCAATTGGAGTTATACAATCCGTTGGTGGCGCCATAATTTTAGTATTTTGAATTGCCTTGAGAATTCTCTCAGACATGTCTCTGTTAATTTCAGATGGTTTTGTGTTCGGCAAAATCTTTGCTTTTTCACAAACTTCTTTTGCAACCGCAGAACTAACTCTGGAAAATTCACCATGTAAGAAACTTTGAATAGATCTGGAATCAGTGCTCTCAATCATTTTGATAAGCATTCCTAACTCAACACCATGAGGGTGAGGCTTGATGCTTTTTGCTTCTTTTGGAAGCACGTCTGTAGCTCTAGGAAATATAATTTGATTAGCTTTAGGATCTGTATATATTATGGTGCAGTGCGGATTAACAATGGCGGTTTGTTTGATGTATGTATCAACTGACTGTTGGCCTTTTTGATAAATCGCATCCATATCTAATTCAATTCTTGTTCCCGTTTCCGCAGACCAATGCACAACTTCTTCTTTTATTATTTTTGGAGTATTAGTTTTGGTGTCGATAAACAATTCGTAATAGTGCGCGGGTTCATCTTTGTGAATTTTAGATGTGATCCTTATAGGTTTTCCAGTAGTTAATTGTCCGTACAATGCTGCTGCGCTTATACCTATACCTTGTTGACCTCTTGATTGTTTAAGAGAATGGAACTTACTTCCATACAGAAGCTTTGCAAAAATCATAGGAATCTGTTTCTTTACAATCCCTGGACCATTATCTTCAACAATAATCCTAAATCTCTCATTGTTCATATCTATTATTTCAACAGAAATTTCAGGAAGAATTCTTGCTTCTTCACAAGCATCTAATGAATTATCTACTGCTTCTTTTATTGTTGTCAATAAAGCCTTTCTTTTATTATCGAAACCTAATAGGTGTCTATTCTTCTCAAAGAACTCGGCTACAGAGATAGATCTCTGCTTCTTCGCCATTTCGTGTGCTTTAGAAGTTTTTTTCCCTTTTGAATTGCCTTCTGCAAGAGTTTTTTGAACCATTAATAAATCAACCTCTTTACTTTTTCAATCTCTGATAGATTATTAATAAATCTTTCTGATGAATAACTAAACTCAAAACGGAGATCTTTCTTCAATCTTCATTTGAGTTCGTCGTTTTTCTAACCATTTGTAAACATGAGAGTGAGGTGCGCCACCCAACAGACTTTCTATTGCTCGTCTAGCCGCACTTACATTTTCAGGCATACCGATAATTCCTACGGTTTTACCATAAACTGAAATATATGTCTCTGACAATTCTTCGATAACTTGTCTTGATTTACCTTCTTTACCTATAATTCGCCCCTTAAATCTAATTGTTTTATTAGTAGACTTTCCAACATAATCTGAAATATTTAATAGTTCTAAAGAATAATCTGATTTTAACAATAAAAGTGCGATGTCTGGATTAAATCCTCTACCTATTGCTCTAACAACGTTTAATGCCGTAAATATCTTTAAACTATCCGGGCCTTTGATAATAACATCGCCTTCTTTAGAATCAACATCAATGTAAGAATCAGTACTTTCTTCAATATCTTTCTTTGCTTCGCCGCCCTTACCTATAAGGACTGCAACTCTTTCTTTAGGGATTTTGATTTCATAGGAAAATTCTTCGGAGGTCATATTTCATCAATTTAATCATTCATTTTTAAACCTTTTTAAAATGAAGCACTATCTTCAAATTCTCGATCTGTTAGGGCTCTCGACGTGGTATTCTCTCTTTTTGCTTTATCTATAAATGCTTTGGAAAGGCTTATAAATTGGTCCATATTTAAATGGACCATGTTTGATAAAGCATACAAGTTAGCTGGAGCGGTTATAGTGCTCTCTTTGCTACTATTATCTTGCTCTGTTTATGCTCAAGATGTTATGCACGTTTCTGAGAAAGTTACACTGAAAAGACCGGGAGACTCTTTTGTTAACGTCGATTTCCTAGTCAAAGATGCTCAATCTAATCAACCTATTGTCGATGTTCCTATAAAGATTACTCTTCTCGATATAAGGGATGGCGGCGAAGTTTCATTTGTAAAATATTTAGACAACTCAGGAATATTCAATTACAAAATAGCTGATGGTCCTTGGTTGTTAACTGCTGAGGTGGATGACTCTGAAACATCGGAAGTTGATTTCTTTGGAGAACAAGTACTTTCGATTTCTGAAGATTCTGTCGAAAACGTAGTTTTCCTTATTCCTGTTGGTGCTATTGAGGGGCGAGTTGTTGACGATGATACGAATCTTGTTAATGGTGCAGATCTTCAATTCATTTGTAAATCTAACATAGAGACCGATTATCCTGATAAAACAAATCTTTTTGGTACATTCACAAAGAAGGTTGTTCCTGTTGGTGTGTGTAAAATATCTGCAGCTTTTGGTAGTAAGACGGGATCTTCTACTGTTGAAATATTGCAAGGGCAAGAAGCTAGTGTTGATATTGTGTTGGACCAATCCATTGAAAACGGCGGAACTTCCACTTCGAAGGTGCTTTATGTGGTTGGTGTTATAGTCCTTATAGCTTTAATTGCTGCTTTAGTTACTTTTTTCATTATTAGAAAACCTAAGAAAGATCGTGGCTCGGTAACTGAGGTTCAAAATATTGAGTTTGATACTTCTTCATCCGGTGATGATAATTCTGATTCCTCTACTGTTGTTAATGTAGTTAGCGGTAATGATGCTCTTAACTTAAGAGCTAAAGATATCTTAAATACGCTTAATGAACGTGAAAGACAAATTGTTGAGTTTCTCCTTGAAAGCGATAACAAAAGCACCCAAGCCAAGATAAGAAACTCCACAGGCATTCCTAAAACCTCTTTGGCTCGTATATTCTTGTCTCTTGAGAAGAAGAAGGTCTTAAACATTGAGACCATAGGAAAACTCAAGAAAATATATCTTACTAACTGGTTTTTGGGAAAAGAATAAAAGGTCTTCTTAGAATTCTCTTCTACGTGAACGGACCATTAAACGATCTTGTTTCTTCTTATTTGCCTGAGTAAGATTTAAATATAGGAACCCTCCCTTCCTGTATGGGCTATTTTATTTAACAAAGATGTGCGCGGACATCGCGTTCCGCACTTTCTTTTTTTTCTAAATCTACTATTACATAACTTTTATATAGTCTGAAAGCCAATAATTCATCGGGGGACGCGAAATGAACATTAATAGAATTTCATTGCTAGTTGTTGTATTAGCGATCGCTATACTTGCGTCTCACTCGGTTTTTGCAGGTGCTAAGTTTACTGGCGGCGCAGGATCCTTTACAGATATTAATTTTTTTGGAAAACAATACACTGTTACAGTTCTTAAAATCGATAATGATCGTTATACTAACATGCGAGACAGATCTTGTTCTTTTAGTGTTGGCAGATTTAGAGAAGATATTGAGCTTTATCAAAATAAGCGAGTTGACGAGGTAGGAATCACAGTAAGTGACATTTATCGAGAGGACAACATGAATCTTTGTGAATTTACTATTGCTGGTGAGATTTTATATTCTAAAATGATTTTACCTGGTGATGAAATTCTTCCACCCACTCCTGTTGAAGTGATAAACAAAACTCCGTCAGTTGAAACAATTCCTAACGAATCTTCTCAAGAGGTTATTAAATCTGTTGAAGAACCATTGGAAAACGATTCTGAATTAGAACCTGTGACTGAACCTACTGAAGGTAAATCTACTCGTGTGGTTCAAGTGAAAAAGCATTCTTTTGTTGCCTGGATAAAGAGTATTTATGGGAAATTATTCTAATTCTTGGTTTGCATTTTTATCTTAATTATTTTGGTTGTTTTCTCATATTATTTGATTTAGGCACTATTTAATTATGTGGTGCGAATACTTCTATATATGTTATTATGATCTTATATGCTTGATATTGCTTCCCGCATTATTGGTATTTCTCTTAGTTTGTAGTTCGCGCCATATCTATTATTTTCTTTAATATTCTATTATCTTCCTATTTTGTTGGGTTTTATCTCGTATACTGTGTTTAATTACGTTTGTTTTCCCTTATTATTGGTTTATATCTTATATGATGGATAATCTTCTTATAATATCTGTTTTATTCTCGTGTATTGTATATTTAATTGTGGTTTTATACAATTAAATAAGAAAATTATCTTGTATAATTGGTTTTATTCGCAATATTTATATACTATTTTTGTGATTATTTGCTTATGCGCAGAGATTCAGACCATTCTGAGATGGAAAAATCAGATCTAGATCTTATGCTGAATTTCTTTGATCACTTTAAGAAAAAATATAATATGAGCTCTCAAGACATTGCACAACTTATCACGCAACAATCTAATGAATTCATTCCACTCTGCATCTTTAACAATAAGTCTCTTAGTGTTTTCGAAGCTATTGTAAAATATCTTGTTGATAGTAGAGAGCTAAGCCTGAAGAAGGTTTCAACACTTCTAAATCGAAATTACAGTACGATTTGGACTACACATTCTAATGCAAAGAAAAAACTTAAGGCAAGTTTCAAGATAGAATCGTGCAAACAAATTCCAATTTCCATCTTTTCTGATTCCAAATACACTATTTTCGAATCTCTTGTTAAATTTCTCAAAGAAGAAGAAGAACTTCCTAATTATGAAATTGCTAAGTTGTTGAATCGTAACAACAAAACCATTTGGACAATTTACAATAATACTAAGAAAAAATGAACTGCATAACAAAAGCAACGAAGTTGGCCATTATGCTAATTTTAGCTATGCTTTTGTTATTATCATTTACTTACGCTCAAGGGTATGGTGAGTTCTTAGAAAGTGAAAGCGGAGTTCCTGTAACTATTACTGAAGAGGATGATGCTTGTACTGATGGAGTGTTTGATATCTTTAATGGAGAAACGGACACCGACTGTGGTGGTAAGACTTGCGACAGATGTGAAGTAGAACAAAAATGTTTTGTACATGCTGACTGCGACTCTAGATTGTGTAAATGTGTTGAAGAACCAGTTTGTGAAGATGAAAACGGGTGTCCTAACTTAATTTGTACTAAAAGAGAATGCTTTGATCGTTTTGCAGATCTATTATGTACTAATGCGAGACTAGATGAAGATAATGAAGAGACTGATGTTGATTGCGGCGGTACTCTCTGTAGTAAATGTAGAATGGGTGATGAGTGTAAAGAAGACTCAGATTGTAAAGAAGGTCTTTGTGAAGGAGATGTTTGCGTCTCTGATCAGGTTTCTGAACTATGTAACAATGATCAATTAGACAATGAAACATTAGAAACTGATGTAGATTGTGGTGGTGAGTGTAAATTGTGTGGTATTGGTTCATTCTGTCTTGATAACTCTGACTGTGATTCAAATAACTGTGCTGAATCAATCTGTCAAGAAGCAGAAGAAGAATCTGAAGAAGAACAAGAACCTGTAACTGAGACACCTGCAGAAATATTTGAAAGCCAGTCCGAAGAACCTGAAGAAAATGCTACTGCTGGTTATGATTTTGTGGAAGAAGAGGTTGATGTATTCTTAGATGAGGGCGAAGTTAAAGTAGTCATCAACGAGAAAGAGTATACTATGTTGCTAAAAGATGTTATGTTTTCGTCAAGACATGAAACAGATGTTTGTGCAATCGAAGTAAACGAAGAATTATTCATTGTACCTAAAGATGAGTATGTTCTTGCAAATGGTATATTCATTAATCCTGTGCTGGTTAGCACAAAAGGTGCGTTAGGTTGTAGAGTCAACGTATATTCAAGCAATTATGGTGTGTATAAATACAATAAAGAAAGCTTTACTGAAAAAACTAGAGAAGAATTATTGGAACTATTCTGGCAAGATAAAACATCAACAAAAGAAGTTGATAAAGAATACCACATAACTTTATTGGATGCAATAAAAACTGAAGATCCTTCAAAATCTAGTTGCAAGTTCACAATTGGAGATGAAAGTCATGATGTAAAACTTGGAAGCCTAATTAGTTTCTCCAATAGATATCTTGGCGTTGCTGATGTATTAACATCTTATCGTCCTGAACAAGATTCAGATGCTTGTGAATTAGGGTACATCTGGGAAGATCAAGAAGTAACTCTTCCTAGACACGAATTCCTTAAAACGGAGCCAAAACCTAAACAAGAAGCTGATGATTTATCTTGCGATGACACAACAGACAATAATTTTTACACGAAGAATGAGATAAAACTAAACACTAAAACATATACTGATATGTGCGCAAAGAAAATACTAAAAGATTTTTTCTGCTCAAATGGGGAACTAAGATCTGTATACTTTGAGTGTCCAAAAAGTTGTAGTCAAGGAGCCTGCGAAGAGATCACTCTTGGTAATACGTTATCATCTTCTTCATATGTTACACACACAACATCAAATATTGTGCGGATGAAATGGTTAAAATCTAGATTACTAATAGAGTTGGAGGGTGAATCTAATATCGATGGTATCCTGACTATGAAAACTAAAGAATCTCCTGAGGGTATTAGAATAGATAATAAAGTAATAGAACAAAATACTGACTGGATCTGGAACAATATTGATTCTGAATTAACGATATACTATACACACTCAAAACACACTATAATAATATCATTTGAAGAAGAACAAGCACCGGTTGTGGAAAGGCCTCAACCTCCCAAAACAGAACCTGAACCGGTCCAACCTCAACCAGAACCAGTTGAAGCTGGATTTGATATGAGTTTATTGAAATGGATCATAGCGGGAGTTTTAGCAATCTTCTTACTCATGGGCTTCGTATTAGTTAAGGCATATCATCCTGGTGCATCTGCTAACGCGCAACAAACCATGCAGAAAATGGCACAACAACATCAAGTGCACGAGTTTAATCCTCAAATTGAAAAGTTAAAAGACTTCATTAGATCGTCATTAGCCAAAGGATTTAATCCTCAACAAATCAATGATGCGTTGTTTAAAATGGGTTGGAGTAACGATCTTATTGCTGAAGCATTCAATGAAATAAGAGAAGAATCTCAACTCAATCAACAGAGAAGATAGTTCTAAACATGCTCTTTACCAGTTATCTTTTTCCAAATAGTTTCCATTTCTATTTCTGTTCCTATTTTGGTAAAAAACCTTGCAATGTTTTTACAGTCTCTTTCCAACAACTCTTTTGCTGTAGAACTTTCTATAGATGATGATTGTGAAAAATCAATAAAGTATGGGTTATCGTCTTTTATCAATATGTTAAACTCACTAAGATCTCCATGAACTAACCCTAGTTGATGTAATTTTTTCATGTATTCAATAATTTTATCAAGCACCTTTCTTCTTGCCTTTGGAACATAGTCTTTTAATTTTGGAGCAGGCACATCATCGCCAATATATTCTAAGATCAATATGTTATCTCTGATTGCCATGGGTGTTGGAACTCTTATTCCTTTTTCTCTGGCCTTCATTAAGTTTCTATATTCTCTCTGAGCCCATGTGAATATGATACTCCTTCTTGAATGCTTTACGCTAGAATATCTTACATCTAATCGAAGGTAATCGTACATTCTGTTAAAGTCGCACGTCTCCAACCTATATATTTTGATAATAACTATTGTGCCGTCTTTTTTCTCTGCAGTAAATACGTTCGCTTCTTTACCTAATGCAATGGGACTAAGAATTTCATTGAAGTGTCCTTGAGCCATTAGCTTTGCTATATTTCTCTCGGTCCATTCATCAAAGACGGTTTTGTATGTCTTGAATTTCTCCTTAGTTATTTTTCCCATAGTTTTCTGTTGTCCTCTCTACTTTTTAAATGGTTTCAAAAGCAAACAATTAACTACTCGCTAGTAACGATGAAGCGAAACCTTTATATATATCGTGTGCCTACCACATAGTAACAAATTGATTAATTAAATTAATCAATATGCCTAAACACCCCTTAAAGCGCCCAAACAGATGCTTTCCGGCATTTGGTGGGCACTTTTTTTCATTATCCTTTTTCATAATCAATCACCTCTTTTCCCCCGCAGGGCACTTCGGTGTTTTGCAGGGGTTTTATACTCACCTCTTTTTCCCAGCAGAGCATTCTTTAGGAGTGTTCTGCCCGGGTTTTTCATGTTCTCAAGACTTCTACAGCCTTATTTCTCGAAAAAAAACTCAATAACGGAAGATTTATAAATTCTAATATACCTTTAGTCTCCATTGTGTAAATGGGTCCTTTCAAGAGTATGGGAAGTTCCTTAACTGTGATTGAGAGCCACTCTTACGCAATCCAGCCCGTCGCGAGAGTACTCAATGGAGCTTACGGCAAAGTCGCGCTATGAACTTGAGAGTTAGTGTTTCGGGCAACAACCTTTTCATATTTACAGAAAAGATCATAGAACAGTTCAAAGAACTTA
Organism: Candidatus Woesearchaeota archaeon; assembly: GCA_018646625.1. GTDB lineage: Archaea > Nanobdellota > Nanobdellia > Woesearchaeales > JABGUJ01 > JABGUJ01. The sequence continues at coordinate 480,201 of JABGUJ010000001.1, forward strand.
TCGCATTCATTTAATCATTATTTGGCGTTAAAACAGCTATAGGGGCCAAAGTTAGCCTCCGTATTCGCTAGTTCTATGAGCTTTTCGAGTAATAACAATAGACGATAGAAAATAGGAGGCGACAAAATGGCAAAGATAAGCCCAGTATCAGCAAAATATATTGTTCATTCAGTAATTGACATCGAAGGTATCGTAGACCGACCTGATGTTGTTGGAGCAATTTTTGGTCAAACAGAAGGACTTCTTGGTACAGAACTTGAATTAAGAGAACTTCAAAGATCTGGAAGAATAGGAAGAATAGAAGTAACTCTAGAGACTAAAGGCGGCAAGACACATGGAACAATAATTATTCCTTCTAGCCTAGATAAAGCAGAAACTTGTATCATGGGAGCAGCTTTGGAAATAATCCAAAGGATTGGGCCATGTAATTCTAAGCTAAAAGTTGGAAAAATTGAAGACGTAAGAATCTCTAAGAGAAAATACGTTGTAGAAAGAGCAAAAGAACTACTAAAAGAATTTGTAGATACATCATCACCTGATTCTCAAGAACTTGCAGACGAAGTTGCATATTCTGTAAGAGTTATGGAGATCCAAGAGTTTGGTAAAGATAGACTAGCTGCAGGTCCAGCAATTGAAGAAAGCGAAGAAGTAATCGTTGTTGAAGGAAGAGCAGATGTTGTAACACTAATCAAACACGGATTTAAAAATGTAATTTCTATGAATGGTTCAGGAGTTCCACAAACAATTATCGACTTAAGTAAAGAAAAGTCAATTATTGTATTTGTAGACGGAGACAGAGGAGGAGATCTTAACATTCAAGAACTTCTTGAAGTTGCAGAGATAGACTTTGTAACTAGAGCACCTGATGGAAAGGAAGTTGAAGAACTTACTAAAAAAGAACTCCACAAGTGTTTGAGAAGTAAAATTGCTGCAGAACAAGCAAAACTTGATGTTGTTGAGAAGAAAGCTTCTGACTCTGAAAGGTTAAGAAAACCATTCGCTTCACGGAGCGCAAGGGCTAGTCCTGCAAGAGCCAGTTCTACTAGAACTACTACAAGAACAGATTCCAGATCAAGCGACAGAAGATCTGCTCCTAGAGCACGACCTGATGATCGTGAGAGACGGCCTGCTCCTAGACAGTATGCAAAGAAAACTCTTAAGGCAGACGAAACCGAGAAGATAAAAGGAATTGCAGAAGAGCTTGTAGGTACAAGAGGTGCTTACATCTTAGATCAATCTTTGAATATACTTGGTAAAGTTCCAACTTCTGAACTTGAATCGACAGTATCCAGTTTATCTAGTGGTGTATACGCTGTTGTGTTTGATGGTTCGGTTGAGAGTTCACTTGTTCAAGCAAGCCAAAAGATTGGAGTTAAGCATCTAATTGCAATGGATAGCAAAGTTGACCCAAAAGCAACTAGCATCAACATTGTAAAGATCGACAAACTTTAATTTTTTATTTTTTTATTTCTTATTTTTTAATCAACAGCAACGGGGGACGTACATGACGCAGATTACAGTACCAACTAGTCAGGAGATTGAAGAATTTACACGTTCTACTTTTGATTCTTCCGAAAACATAAGTTTCTCAACGTCACGCGCAGATAGAATATATGATGCTTTACGTACCATATCTGAACAGGACCTATTTAGATCTTTTTTCGGTCACATTTTAGACTTCTATGAAGTGACTGCATCACATTGTGCAAGGGGTGGAATGATTGCAACAGATCTATTTCTTGAAGATTTTGCAATGACTGAAATTGAAGTACCGAAGGAAGTATTAAATCCATTAGAGACTATGTTGGCTGCGGGATTTTTACATGATTTTGGTAAAATAAATCTATCTCTCGCATTAGTATCGAGAACGGATGGATACTCTGCTCAAGAACGAGCGCTAATGAGGACACACACTCAATTAACTTACGTTGCATTAGAAAGGTTAGATCGAATCTACCCTTTAGCAAGAAACATTGCAGCACATCATCACGATAATGGCGGAAACGGATATGCTACACACCAAAAAAGAGCACACACTCCACCTAAAACTGACTTGATTAGAAGACGTAGTCCCGAAGTTGTTGATCCATGGGTAATAAGGGGAAGACAAATATTGGAGCTTGCAGATAAGTTAGATGCTTCTGCTTCGAAAAGGCCATATCGTAAGACACCTCTAACAAATGCCGAAGTAGTTAGCTACATTCAAGGAAAGTTTACTGATGAAGTAGATTTAGTGGATTATGTTGTAAGAACATATCTTTCAGGAGATGAGAGAACACTTGCTGAAGCGCCACAACAAGATGGAACCGGACAATTAAAGCTTAAGTTTTAATTTTTCAATTTGAGAACTAAGTTCTTTACTAGTATCAATCGTGAATACACTATGTTCAGCTTCTCTTACTTCTTCACCAACAATATCCATTATCTCACACATCATATTCTCTTTTATCTTTTTGTAAGCATAATTTCTCTCTTCTAGACGGTTCTTCAAATCATCTAGCTCACAAGTAGTCAAGACACAAACATCAACATTCTCTTTAGAAATGAAATGAGATAAATGAGAATCAATCACAACATCTCTGTTGTACGATTTAATCACATTATCTACAATAAATTTACTCAATTTATCTTCATCAATGATATCGCAATCTCTCTCTTCATCAAAGCCATCAGAAAGATTGTTCTCTTTTATTAGTTTTTTAATATCAACATAATGAAAGTCTAGTTGTTTAGCTATAGCTTTAGCTACTGTTGTTTTTCCTGTCGCAGGCGTGCCAGTTACTATAATTACCTTCATACTATAATCTTAGAACTTCGCATTTATTAATTTATGCAGGTTTTATTGCCAGCTTAGCACCTTTATCAATAATTATACTCAAAGTGGATGTACCGCTACTAAAAAAGAAATTTCCTAACAGTTTCAAGGGGGCCATACCTTTGGAGACACCAAACAGTGCACGCAATACAGTTCCACCACCCAGCAATCCAGCAATACCATAGCCTAATGTGATAAACACACCTAGATAGCCCATAACCGTAAAGCACATACACAACGCTCCAACAACCGTGGTAGGGTTATTTGATTTGAACTTTTCTAGTGAACCCAGTTTTCCACGATCAAGACTTTGGACCGCAGCAAATAAATCTTTAACCACAACTTTATGTCTCTTAAAAAAGTGATGTAGCTTTCTTGACATCTCCTTCTCTCTTTCTTCAAGAACAGTTAATGCTTTGATAGCTTCATGAACTTGCCTAGATGGAAAAGTTTGATTCTTTGACGCATCTTCAAAGACCTTGAAAGGGATATGATCTCGAAACCTCTCACACATTATCACATAGTTTCTGAAATCATCCATAATATGATGATCAATATCATGTATAACTGCCTTCAGTTCATCATTAGGAGAGTATTTGTAAAAATCTTTGGCCAAGTACATTCCACTAAGAACAATTCTATTAAGTAAATTCATAGAAATAGACATTTTTCTTATGGCTATGGCAATATTCCTAAGATGTTCACCAATCTTTGGATAAACTTTATCAGGATCAAGAAACAAATCTGGACCCAGATCTTTTTTAAGTAAAGCGAAATGGCGATGTAGGGCTTTATGAGATCTTTTTTTAATACCGATTAAATAGTCACGCTTTCCATGCAAATCTGCAGATACATAATTGCTAATTTGAACTGCGTTAAGAGTACCCATATCTTAGGATATACAAAATTCTCTTATAAAATTTTCCAATTAATTCAACAAAGAACGAGCTTTATAGCAAGGCATGCCTTCAAATTTCTCAATCTTATCAAAGTTATCGATTTCATTCTCCCGCAACGTCTCACACATTTTAAAGAAGATTTCTAGTGTTGCATTAACATCGCCCATTGCTCTGTGAGCGCTTTCATTCTCAACATCATAATGTTCACAAACAGAACTTAGCTTTTTAGAGGGTAACTCGGAAAGAATTCTGCTGGCTAGTTTTCGGGTACATAATCGTGAGTTGTTAAGTCCCTCTCCTAGATGAACTTCTGCATTATGAGATAAAAACTTAAAATCAAATGTTGCATTATGTGCAATAAACACATCTTCTCCCACAAAGTCAACAAAAGAACCTATTACTTCAGATATCTTAGGAGCGTCTTTAACCATTTCATCATCTATTCCGGTTAAACGAGTAATAAATCTAGGAATCTTCACACCAGGATTAACCAGACTTTGAAATCTATCAACTACTTCCCCATCTTTTACTTTAACTGCACCAATTTCAGTAATTTTATGCATATAAGCAGATAAACCAGTAGTTTCAATATCAACTACAACAAAACCCTCTTTCATAATTTGAAACCAACTTACTTTTTCTTTTAAACTTTTTTGTTTTTTGAGATAAAACTGTTATAATTAAACACCTAAACAGAAATTCACGCCCTATATAGCTTCTTAATGATCTCACTGATAGGGGGATTTGATATCTCTATGTCTTCAACTTTCTGGCCATTATCAAATACTTTTATGATTTCATTCAATGACATCTTTGAAGTATCAATCTCAAGCCTCACACTATAGTCTGAGAGCTTTTTAACAACCTTGAAATTTTTCATCTTTTTAATCTTAGTAAGATTAACTTTATCGTAGAATTTTATTGTTACATATTTTTTATTATTTACCTTCAATTTAGTGGTTTTATCATTAAAAACAATTCTACCTTCATTAATCACAATAATTCTATCGCATAGATGTTCAATATCTTCAAGATCATGACTTGTTACAATAAAAGTAGTCTTTTCTTTATTGTTAATTTTTTTTATGAATTTACGAATTATTTCCTTTGCAAATATATCTAGACCGATAGTTGGTTCATCTAAGAAGACGATTTTTGGTTTATGCAGCATCGCCATAACAAACTCACAGCGCATTCTCTCACCCAGAGATAATTGCCTGGTTGGTTTTTTCATTATTTCTTTAATACTCAATAGCTTTGTAAGTTTATCAAGTTCTGTTTTAAACGATTTTTCATCAATAGAGAATATGCTTTTATGCATGTAAAAAGCATCTATAGGCGGCAAATCCCAGAATAGCTGACTCTTCTGTCCAAATACGACCCCTATATTTGCAACATATTTCCTGCGGTCAATCCAGGGCGTATAATTCATAATATTTACAGAGCCACCATCGGGGTGCATTACACCTGATAAAATCTTTATGGTGGTCGACTTACCAGCACCATTTGGTCCGAGAAAACCAACCACTTCACCTTTTTCAATTGCGAAGTCAATATCATTAACTGCTTTTGATATTTTTACATTTCTCTTAAATAATGATAGTACCGCTTCAGTAAATCCTTCTCCTCTTTCATAAGATTTGAATTCTTTTCTAAGTTTATTGACTCTGATTATCTTCATTCTATCCGCCCGCACTTGAATATTTTTTTATTGTTGAAAACCACGTATAAAGTCCAAGAGCAATCAATACTATCACCGAAACTGCACTTATTAATATATCTATATCTACTTCTCCAAATATTGCTTTTGCAGGAATTGCAGCCACAATAAAAATAGGAAGTATTGCTGTGAACAGTGTACCTGCGAACCTTGGATATATTGACTTAGGATAATAACCCACCATAGCAATCGCTTCGAGAACATCATAAACTCTCATCGACCTTATGAATCTGAAAATAAAACTTGAGAAGAACAGAGCGAGACTAAAGAAAAAACCCACACCAAAGATCATAGCCACTATTCCAATAAGCAAACCACTTAAACTTACTGCGGGTATGTGAAGAATTGCATACAACGACAACAACAATCCTCCGATAAATTTGGCGGTATCTTCAGCATCAAATGATTGACATATAAACATAAACAAAGGATTTCTTGGCTTGATAAGTGTTAAATCAAATTCTCCTCTTTGTAATGTGATATTTGAGTGCCATACGATGCCCATAAACGACATAAAACTAAAACCTTTAACCGTAAGAAAAATTCCTTGAAGTAACAAAACTTGGTAAAAGGTCCATCCGGCAAAGCCAGGACTATTATAATAAATAATATACGTAAAAATTGGACCAACAAGTTCAAGCACAAACATAGACACCAAAGAGATAAAATATTCACCCCTATACGCCATTCTAAATGCAATATGGATTAGAGCTGATTTAATCCACAATTTTATTGCCGAAGTCATGCCCCTACCCCGCTAAATCGTTTCTTCGCTCTATTCCATACGATAATAGTCAGCACAAATAACCCGAAAATCCACATGATTTGTATGAGCAGCGGAAAAAATACGCTAGACACAAATCCAGCAGACAAATCCGCACTATACTTTCCAAGATAGATACTTGTTGGAACGAAAGTAATGTATTGAAAAGGTAAGAAGTTAAAAAAACTACGAATCACAGGGGGAAACAAATCTATTGGAACATAAAGGCCGGCACTTAACTGTATTCCAAAGCTCATCAACCAAGCAAGAGATCTGATGTTTATCAACCAAAAAGCAATCATACCTATAAGCAAATAAATAAAGTATGAGATAACAAATGAAAACAAGACTGAGATGGTGAAAAAACCAATTTCGCCCATAACAAAGTATTTTCTAAAAAAAAGAAGAAACAATAAGAGAATTGGTATTACTTCGATAATCACTGAAAAAGATCTATTTGCGATTTTTTTAAGAAAACCAAGTTTAACATAACTAAATGGCTTTAATAGAAATACTAGAAAGTTTCCTTTTTTAATTTCCTTCTCAAGCTCTTCAGCAATAGTATCGTAGATAAACGTAAACACTAATGAAGAAATAAGAAAGTAAGTTATCATACTAGACAACGAATATCCACCGATGGAATCAGATGCTGAGTTGGAGTATACCGCAGACCAGATAATTATTAATATGAAAAATCTAAATGGGACAATCAATACACTCATTAGAAACTCAGATCTATAAGCGACAGATTCTTTCCAATACCCTTTGATAATCCCGCAATAACTCATAGCCAATCACGCCACGACACCTAAAATAAATTTAACTTATAAACTCATCGTAAGATTTTCGAAAGAGCGGCGGTGAAACTTATTAAGAAATAAAGGTGATTTAACGCATGTTCTTACAACTGATAACCGCAACCTTGGCAGGGGCATCATTAGGCATTATAACGGGTCTAATTCCAGGAATACATGTGAACCTTATATCCATTATACTCCTCTCTCTTAGCTCATTATTGCTAAACCTAGCATCTCCATTAACTATCGCAACAGTAATTATATCAATGGCGGTAACCCATTCATTCTTAGATTCCATACCCTCAATTTACTTGGGAGCTCCCGATTCTGACATGTCTGTATCTGTCCTACCTGGACATAAAATGTTATTAGAAGGAAAAGGACATCAAGCAGTTTTATTAACAGTTATAGGATCATTGCTCGCATTAATATTATCTATTATTATATCACCACTACTATTCGTAGCGATAAAAAATCTTTATCCTTTTCTAAACAACATAATAGCGTACCTTCTAATCATAATAGTCCTTTACATGTTATTAAAAGATAAAAACAGACTCTTTAACATTTTTATTTTTTTAACATCGGGAATATTAGGATTAATCGTACTAAACATATTTTCTCTAAAAAGTCCATTATTCCCATTACTCTCAGGGTTATTTGGAACTAGCACATTAATATTAAGTTTAACTCAGAATTCTAGTTTACCATTACAATCTATAAAACAAGAAGTAGACATAAACAAAACTACAATAACCAAAGCAATCACAGGGAGCACATTAGCGGGAAGTTTAACTTCATTATTTCCCGGGTTAGGTCCAGCTCAAGGTGCAGTTCTAGCAACACAAATAGTGAGAAACATAGGGGACAAAGGATTTTTAATACTTGTAGGAGGAATAAACACAGTAAACTTTGTAATGTCCTTATTAACTTTACATCTTCTAAGTAAAACAAGAAACGGTGCGGTTGTCGTCGTAAAACAACTAGTAGAAATTCTTAACATAAACAAATTAGTACTACTAATAACAGTAGCACTGATAACTGGAGGACTGGCAACATTATTAGCAATAAACATCTCCAAAATATTCTCAAAATTGATAACAAAAGTAAACTATAGAACGCTTTGCATATCAATAATTATTCTCATAGCGGGTACAGTAACAGCAATCTCAGGAATAGAAGGAATACTAGTACTAATAATAGCAACAGCAGTAGGCCTTTTAGCTCCACTACTAAACGTAGCTAGAAATCATTCAATGGGTTGTTTACTTCTGCCAGTTATACTATTTCTAGTGTAATTTCATAAGCTTTCTCATACCCATACTAAACACAATTGAGAATATGATATATGCTCCCAACCAACCCATTTGCCAACCAAATAAGTCTAAGACAACCAATTTCTCATGATCAATTCTGATCTCTTTAATTCGACTATTTTTAATAGGTTTCAGCGGAGTTTCATACTTCTTTTCATTGGTAACAAGAACTTCTATTCCATAACGTTCATCGCCGTATTCAAATTCAAGATTATGTAATCCTTCTTCTGCCTTCAACTTCCAGACAGTTTCACCATTGACGATCTCTTGTGTCGAATCGCTCATTAACTCAACATACTCTGGAGGCAGCATAGTAATACTTCCTTGAGTTCCTTCATGGAACACAACTGTAGTACCAAACTCTTGGCCCGGCGCTATTGGAATAAATGCAAAGTTTGCATGTAACCAACCAAATATGATGATGATTGGTAAGAATGTGATAAGCGTAGGTTTCATAGATCTTTTCATGTACTCCATGTTTTTAGACATGGTTTTCTTCTGCATAGCCATGAACTTATCTGGTTTATCTTTAAGAGTCTTCATCTCTTTCTGCATTGCTTTCATTTCTGCTTTAAGTTGTTTCATTACAGTTTGATCTGTGAAGAACTTATAGCAAATAGTTATGATTAAAGAAATAATAAAAGAAATTAATAATATTCCCCAAAACGGAGGAAGATTAAGTAATGGTCTAAAAATCGGATCAAATAATGCTTCTAAAATTTCAAACACCCCTCTCTAGAGTATATCTACTCCATAAACTTTCGCATCATAGGATGCATATCCATCATATGTTGCTTTGCAATTTGTTCATACATTTGATAAATAATCATAACCGCCAACAACAAACCGGTTCCACTAGATAGTGTACCCATCAAGTCTGCAGCTGCAGATAAAAATCCAATTGCCAATCCACCCATAACTGTAAGTGGTGTGATGTATCTTTTCAATAATCGTTCCATTACTCTTCCATCTTTTCTAAAACCAGGAATTTGTAATCCTGACTTCATCATGTTCTGTGCTTGACTTCTAGCATCCATACCAGATGTTTGAACCCAGAAAACACTAAATAAAACACAACCGCCCATCATAACCAGTAGATAGACTAATCCTTTTCCTATATCTGCAAACACAATACTTCCAGTCAAAGCCTTATACACCAGATTAGATGGTTGTAACCATGAAACAAATCCACTGATCGCTTCTGTACCTGAGAATCCTCCAAACCATGTTGGATGACCTACCCATCCTTGTATCAATCTTGCCCAAAGTTGCATGTTAGCGACCAATGCGGATACAAGAATAACAGGAATAACGTTAGCATAACAAAAGTTCAAAGGCCATCTTACACCATGTCCTCTTATTCTTCCATAGGATAAAGGTATCTCTACTTTCATAGATTGTAAAAATACCGCTAAACAGAATATGAATATAGTTGTAATTACCGAAGCAAGCATAATACCCGCTCCAATTGGATTACCTTGTGATAATGACGCAAACAGTGCAGGAATTGCACCAGTAGGAATATTAGGTTGATTAGGTGAAGGCATTGGACTCAATGCTCTAATAAAAATACTTTCTGCAACACCTGCAACAATAAACAATCCCGTTCCAGAACCAAAGCCCCATTTAGATACAACTTCGTCAAGGAATACAATAATTATTCCTCCCAAAATCATTTGGAACACTATCATGAATTCTAACTGCACATATAATGCAGTACCTGCCAATGCAGGATCAGGTGCCAAACCACCCATGAATACATAGATGATAGACTCAAAGATTATGAAACCCAAAGTTAAGATTTTTTGTACTGCTTGAAACTTTGCTTTACCTGAATGACTATTTAGATCAAATTTAACTAATCCCGAACCATTCAATAATTGTAGAACAATAGATGCAGTAACTATAGGACCAATACCTAAAGATATGATAGCACCAAACTTAGCGCCCAGAACAACACTTAGAAACTCAAACTGAGCCAATGCATTATGTCCTAATCCAAATAAAGGTATTAAACCTAAGAAGAAAAATAATCCTAATATGATTAACGTCCACTTCAACTTTTCCTTAAAAGAAAGTCTCTTTTGACTAGGAGCTCTTACCTCTGGTAGATTCCTTAGTATTACATCCCAAACAGACATTTTTAAAAAACCCTAAAGCGCTTATTCTTTAGCTTCAGTAACTTCTTCTTGCTCAGCTGGTTTAGTTACTTCAACCTTTCCACCTGCAGCCTGAACCTTATCTATAGCTCTGCTGCTTGCGTAGGGTGTAACAATTTCAAGCTTCTTAGTTACTTTACCTGAACCAAGCAATTTGTTATAGCCTATCTTCTTCAGATCAACTTTATAAACGTTATTGTTTAATTCAACTAGTTTCTCTTTAGCTAGAATATCAACCAACTCACATAGTTGACTTACATTAATAGGAACCATCTCATCCTTGAGACCGTGATATCTAAAGCCGTAGCTACCAAAGTACTTACCGTTTTTCCAGATACAAGGTTTCTTCTGATCTCCTCGTTTACCAGAGCCAGCCATACCTCTACCACCTCTGTGACCAGCTCCTCTTCTCTTCTTTTTAGAGCCACCACCGTGAGTGTGAGATCCACGATATTTTACTACTTTTTTTCTTTTGTGAACGACCATTTTAGAGCATTTTTTTGATTAATTCATTAATTTTATCATTTCTATCACCAAGCACTCCACCCATTGTAAACGGAGTCTTGATTCCCTTTCTCTCAAATCCACCTCTAGGAGGATGTAAGTTAAAGAAAGGCTTTGTTCTATTCTTATCATCAGGGTTTACTTTACCCCTTTTTTCAACAAGAAGTTTAAGTGTTTCTTCATTAATTCTTCCCCAAGTAATGTAATCCTTTGCTTTTTTAACCATACCAAGGATTGCTGGAGTTTCTTCAATAACTACACAAGCATGTTTTTTTCTTAATCTTAACATGTTAATTGTGTCTTTAATTTGAGGTCCTACATTGATTAGTCCTCTAACAAGTATAATTGCGACTAATTTGTTTCCAGTTTTAGGCTTTTCTTCACTCATTGGAATCTCCTTTAACCAGGCCACCTTGAACCATACCTAGTCTTTCAACATGAGTAGGTTGAACCTTTGTTTTTGTTAATTGATTAAGAGCTTCAAAGCAAGCTTTTACAACATTAGCTTTAGTTGAACTGTGTCCTTTGATCTTTGCCCATACGTCTTTAACGCCTGCAAGCTTTAAGATCTTTGCACATTCTCCTTCTGCACATAATCCAGTACCTTTAGGTGCCGGCATAAGTTTAACAGTAATACTTCCACATTTTCCTTTTACTTCAAAAGGAATCGAATGAGGTGTAGCACATCCGCATGCCCATGATCCACATCCCCGTGAAATCTTTATTAAATTTAATTTACCTTTTCTAAACGCTTTTTCTCTTGCAGGAACAGTTTCTTTTGCTTTACCACAGCCCATACCTATGTGACCGTTTCTGTCTCCTACAATTGCGATAGTTGAAAATGATGGTTTATTACCTTCCATAGTTTTCTTTTGAGTTTGTTTAAACACTCTTCTTTGACCGCCACCAAACTTACCTTTAGACTGACCTATTAACAACAAGTCATTCTCAACATCTGGAAGCAACATGTCAACAATTTCTGGTTCTCTAATGCTTAATCCGGCATCTAGTATAACATCAATATTGTAAATTTCACCGCTCTTAACTTTTCGTCCAACTCCTGTTTTTGGAGCCCATCCTTCCATCTCAGCTGCAACCTTAGTTACTTTTTTCTCAGGAACTTTTTCAACGTCCTCTACAACTTCTTCCACAGTAGGTTCTTTCTCTTCTTTAACTTCTACGTCTGGTTTTGGTTGCTTATCTTCTTCACTCATTTTGCACCTTTGATTTTATTCTTCAGTTCTTCAAACTGTGATGTGATATTATCAGGATTTATACTAGTCTTAGCATAACCTGAAAATTGTTTTTTGAAAGCAGCTTCGTCCTTTGACTTAAGCTCTTTTGCATAATTAGCAATATGTGCTCCTTTAATTCTCTCTTCGCTAGGCAAGATTGTATCATCGTGTGGAACAGTTATTCCACCATCCAATACTCCCTTCAAAAAAGCGTACAATTTTCCGCCTTTAGGCGTACTTTGTAATCCGAGATCTAAGATTGCGTCTGATACATTCTTAGCTGCAGCTTTAACTCCAAGCATATATCCTGTTAAATATGAGGCACTCATGTTATTATTAGAGAAAGACCATCCCATTTTTGATAGTTCCTTTGAGCTTACGGATGCAATTATTTTGTCTCCTTTAGCATCAAATGCAACAATCTGACCTAAAATGTTCTTAAGGCTCTTTCTAATTACAAGTCTGTTTCTTCCAGACTTCAAATAAGCCACTCTCTTCTTATAATCAGTCTTCATTTCCCTTTTTCTTCTGTAGGGAACCGTGTATCTTTTTGGATTTTTCATTTTTTCTGATTTAGCTTATGCTCGTCAATATAAAGTTTAATGTGTCTCTTGCTTCTAAAAAATCCACCTTTGGATTTACAATACAAGTTACGATAAGTAGGAACAGTAATTATTTCCTTAGTCTTCAACTCTTTAAGGAATTCTCTTTGTACTCTCATTCTTACAATCCATCTTTCTTTATCAGATAGTCTTGCAGTCTTTTTACCTTTTCTAGTACCTGGACCTTTTTGTCGACCTTTCCTTCTTTGTTCAAGTCTTTTTCTAGCTCGTACTCTTGATTGTCCGTTAGCTCTGATTAGGCCGATAAGTCCTTTATTGATGAGAGTTTTAACGTCAGCTTTAGTTATAGCTTCCTTTACCTCATCCAGCCTTTCATCATCTAGCCAAACCTTTTTCTCTGAACACTTCAACAGTTGTGAAGCCAGCCTTTTTTGTGGTCCTATTTTCATTTTTAATCAGTATTAATCTTTAGTCGTGAGGACTTTGTCTTTTTCTTTTTTCTCTTCGGCTTTCTTTTCTTTTTCTTCGTCCTCGCCGCCTTCTTTTTCTACAGTCTTTTCTAAATCCTTTTCTTCTTTCTCTTTAGCTTCTTTTTCTCTCTTCTTCTTCCTTTCTTCTTTGTCAGTCTCTTTCTTCTTCTTTGAAGCTTTTTTGTCATCTAAGGATTTTTTAGTTTCATCAAGATATTTTTTAACATCTTTGATATTTGCAACTTTAATGTTCATCTCAACAGCTTTTGCTAAGATATCAAGCTGTTTCTTAAGGCCGACTGTGTGCGCAACCATAATAGCTTGAGTTTTAGTATCAATTTTTTGTAAATCTGAAATAGTTCTTACAACAACATGTTCCATGCCGTCATTTACACAAACATCTCTAAGTTCAACAGGAGTTCTATAACCAAAGTCTACACATCTCCTGTATCCTCTCTTGTTATCGCCCATTTTGTTATGTAGTCCCTTAGGCTTTCTCCATTTATCGGAGCCTTTAAACTTGAGTTTATGAGAGTCAGTTCTAACAAAGGTTGGCCTCTTCTTCTTCATCAGCTTCTTTGCATCTAGTAGTTTGTTTTCTGCCATTTTCTTAAATTGCCTTTCCGTTCTTATTTATGACGTATATACCGTCTTGGAAAATTCTTCGATCTCTATTTGTGATTCTCATTAGTTGTTCAATACCTGCTGCAGTGTTTCCACATTTCTCAATGTCGATTCCTTCTACATTTATTTTGTCACCGTCAACTTTAACTGTAACACCAGGCTTAATCTTTAATGTTCTAGGGATCTTTTCTCCCAAGAAGTTTTTAACAGTAAACATGTCTCCATTAACGCTAACATTCATAGGGAAATGCCCTGAACAGATCTTAAGAGTATACGCTACACCATTTGTTGCACCATCAAACATGTTTCTAATGTGTGCTCTAAATGTTTTAATCTGTTTGTTTTCCCTCTTTGAAGGTTTAATTGCGTTTAATACGACTTTATTATCTTTAGCTTCAATCGTGATTTTAGGATCTCTTAGTGACCTAACTAGTTCTCCCTTTGCGCCCTTTACTGTAAGAGTGCCAGCTTCAAAAGTAGCTGTAACCCCTTCGGGAACATCCATTATTTCTTCGTAGTTATCAGGTCTCATTTTAGTAACAGTATGCTATTAGTCTTCCACCAATATTTTTTTCTTTTGCCTCATCATGAGTCATCATACCTTTTGAAGTTGATACGATAAGGATTCCAAAACCTTTTGCAGGTAAGTACCTTTTCTCAAACTTCTCGAAGTTATCTTTTGTAACCGCGTGTCTAGGCTTAACAACACCACAATTGTTGACTTTTCCAATTAAATTGATTATAAGATGATCTCCTCTACCATCTGCTACAACAGTAGATTCACCAACATAATGATGATCATTCATGATCTCTAGTATTTTCAATATAACTTTTGAATACGGCTTTACAACTATCTCTTTCTTGCTAACTTTCTCAGCGTTCATTATTTTTGATAGCGTATTTGCCAATGGGTCATTTAGTACCACTTTAGTTCACCTTAATCATATTTCTTGAATCCAATTTCTGTTGCGATATCCCTAAAACATTTTCTGCACAAGTTCAAACCATAAGATTTGATGAATCCTCGTCGGGCACCACAGATCTTACAACAAAACTTAGCAATGCCGTGTTTTCTTTCTTTAGGAGCATTGTGTTTGATAAACTTACCATGCTTAGGTTTCTTAACCTTAAGCTGCGCAAGCATTTTTTTATGATCGCTTTGAGTCATTTTTCAACCTCGGTAGTAATACCGAACTCTTTTGTCATGAATTCGATTGCTTCTTTTTTTGTTATTTTATGATGTGCAGGTAGTTTAGTAGGTTTTATCTTTCTACTTTTAACCCTGTAACCAGGTCTACACAATGTAACTGAGACTTCAAAACCCATGATTCCTAATTCAGGATCATATTCTGCGCCAGGAATATCGATATACTCAGGTATTCCAAAAGAGAAAGTACCGCTCTCGCAAAATTGTTTTGAAAGTATAGTATCATCCTTTGCTTTTACAAGTCTAACAAGTAAAGCTTTAGCTTCTTCGCCTCTTAATGTAATCTTACATCCAATAGGCAAACCAGGTCTCAAACTCCATGCAGCAATTCTCTTGTTAGTTATTGTTTTAACCGGAGGAATTCCTGATATGTTTTTCAAAAGTTTTTGACCTTTCTCTAGCTTATTGGCATCTTTACCAGCGCCAAAGTTAAGCGTCACTTTCTCTATCCGTATTTCTTGCATAGGATTCATTTTAAATCTCAATAAGTGGTTTATCCTTTCCAACTACGAAGGCATATCTCCGAGCTGTTTCGAATATTTTATCTTCTGTTTTAATGTGAATTTTTTTCGTGCCCAAATCTTCTACAGTACCCACAAAACCAATATGTGCGCCACCTGTAAGATATACTAGTGCACCTTTCTCTAGCTTAAGAGCGCTAGTGATTTTTTTATCTTTGATGTCATACATAACTGTATCTCCAACCTTATACTCGTCTTTATCGACTTTCAAGTTGTGTCCATCAAAGAATTGTAATTGTGTAGCGCCTTTTGCGATCTTACCTTTACCAGTAATTCTTTTAGGCTTCAAGTTTGATTCTGCAGCTTTAACACTTTTAGCAAAAAGCTGACCGTTTTTGTTAAGTAGTAACCTATAGTTTTCCTTAGTTTTTGGAATTGATACTACATCCATTAAACCAATGCTATATCTATAATTTTTAACTTGTTTACCATCAACCAAAATCTCAGATTTGTTAAGAATGTTCTTAACTTCCTTAGTTGTTTTAGCAAACTTCAGTTCTTCTTTGAACAGAGTGTTAATACTAATACTGTGGAGCAGTGGTTGTCCACCAGGCGAAGGTCTGGAGATAAATGTCTCTGCCTTTCTACCAATCTTCCACGTCTTTGGTGTGCTGATTCTTTTAAGATGATTTTTTACCATTTTTACTTCTCTTTCTTATCCTCAGTTTTTGTACCTTTCTCCAATTTAGCAATTCTTGCTTTATCTTCGAGATGTAATTCAGTTATCATAAGATTTGATGGTTCGAAGGATACTAGCTTTTTGCTTCCTTCTTTTCTAGTGACTTCCAAACCTTCTAAGTATACCTTAGTTCTTTTTGTGCTAACCATTTGAACCTTAGCAACTTTTTTCTTGTAAGATCCTTTTAGTATTGTAACTTTGTCGCCTTTTCTAACCCTGACAGATCTACAACCGTACTTCTTTCTAAGTTCTGCAGACAAATGTACTTTCAGGAAACTTCCCTTTAAGTGCAAAGGAGCATTCTTTCTATACTTTCTCTGCTTTCTTGGTTGTGTACTGCTTATCCATTTGGTTGAAAATTTTTGTTTCATTTTCTTAAATTAGTGTGTTTGCAATTTTTGCAACAGCAGGCCATCTTGATGCTGCTTCTTTAGCAACAGGACCTTTGAATATAGTTCCTTTTGGGTTACCTTTGTCGTCTTTCAGAACAACTGCTGCGTTATCCTCAAATTTAACCCTGGTTCCATCAGGTCTTTTGTATTCTTTTTTTTGTCTAACTATGATCGCGAAAACAACTTTTTTTCTCATGTCTGGCTTACCTGACTTTACAGATGCCATAACCAAATCACCAACACCACATCCAGGAGTTCTTCTCTTAACAGTTTTGGCCCTTTTTACTGCGAATACTTTCAAGATTTTAGCTCCTGAATTATCGCAAGTAGGAACCCAACTACCAACTTGAAGTCCTTTTGTTACGTTAGCTTTTATTGCTTTCATTTTTCAGTATTATCTTTCTGTATTACACAGAAACATTTCGTTTTACTTATTGGTCTGCATTCTTTAACTGTAACTACATCACCAATAACTGCAGATACGCAATCAGGATTATGAGCAACAATTTTAGTTCTTGCTTTAATGTATCTTTCATACTTCGGAACGTATTTTCTCCTTTCGATAACTATTCTAACCGTCCTAGTCATCTTATCAGAAACTACTTCTCCAGTAAACGCTCTACCTCTAAGCTTAAGACTACCATGAAAGGGGCAGTGACCATCTTCGCACTTCTCCTTAGGTGCCTCGACTCCCAGGCCGACGTTTTTAATTTCGTTCTTTTTTGCCATTTTTGATTTTCAGTTTTGGTTTATCTTCAATTCTTTTTGTGATTTTATTTCCTGTGATTGTGATGTTATCCACAACAAAGGTTACGCTTGCTTTCATCAAAGTTTTTTGTCCTTGTTCACCATCAACAACAATTGTGTTTTTGGTTTCTCTAAGGACCTTTCCCTCAATTCCCACGCAATCTTTGTTCTTCGACTCAACAACTTTAATACTCTTACCAATCAAAGGCGCCTTCCACGCTTGTTCAATATCGTCTTTTCTTAAAGTCATCTTTCCGGATTTCGATCGTCTCTGGACTAAAACCCAAGGTCACCAAGACCTCTTTTACTTTTTGAGTGTGATTTCCTTGAAGTTCAATTCTGCCATCTTTTGCTGTGCCACCGCAAGCAAACTTGTCCTTAAGTTTCTTTGACAAATCCTTAAGGTCGATGTCCTTTGAATCAATACCTTCAACAACAGTGTACTTTTTGCCAAATTTTCTGGCAACTTGACTTACTGTAATCTTTTGACTCTCCTTTGCGATTGATTCACAAACACAAAGTTCTTTGGGCAAACCGCACGTAGTGCATATCTCGCTCATTTATTTACTAACCCTCCCTTTCTCGTTAAGAGTGGTTTTAATCCTTGCAATTGTTTTCTTCAACTGCTTGATTTGCCCAGGTTTTTTTGGAGTAGTTCCTGTAGCAACTTGAGCATTAAGCTTGATTAGCTCCAGCCTCATTTCTTCCATTTTGCCGGTTAGCTCTTCTTCACCTTTTGATCGAATATCTTTATTTTTCATTTTCTTTTTTGTCTTTAGGAGTATCTTCTTTCTTCACTTTCTCTAGGTTTTTCTTTAACTCTTTTTGAGCCTCAGATTCCTTTGAGCTTTTCTTAGCAGTTGTTTTCTTTTTAGCAGCAGGCTTTTTCTTTTTGTCTACTGGCTTTGCTTCTTTAATCTCTTCTTCAATACGTCCTGTAACTTTGATATCATCAGGCATTTTAGTAGTTGGTGGCATGATTGATACCTTTACACCTACAACTCCTGATTTTAATCTTGCAGTAGTGTGTCCTCTGTATACGCCAACAAGAGCAGTATCTCCACACTTCTTCAAATATCCTGAATATACTCGCCAAGTTCTTGATCTTGCACTAGGAACCTTTCCTGAGATCAAAACCTCAATTCCTTTAGCACCTGCAGCCATTACATCGCTAACAGATTTATGCATGATTCCCTTGAATCTTTGAGATCCAAATCTTTCCATACTTGATGCAATCCTTTCTGCAACAACTTGTGCGTCTAAGTTTACATTTGGAACTTCAGTAATTTCAATTTGAGGATTTTCCAAACCAAATTCTCTTTTCAGTTCGATAGTTAATCTCTTTATGTTTTGACCGTGGCTACCTACAATCAAACCAGGTCTTGAAACAGTAATTACGATTTTATCACCCATAGGTGTTTTTTGCAACTTAGTTGCTGAATGACCAACGTTTCTCATTTGTTCCTTGATATATCTCTGGATGAGATACTCCTTCTTGTTTTGGTCAACAAATTTTCGTTCAATCATTCTTTACTTTCCTCTTTGGGTTTTTTAGTAGTATCAGTTTTAGGTTTTTCTTCAACTTTTTTTGCCTCAACAGGCTTTGTTTCTTTAGCTTTAGGTGCTGTTTTCTTTGCAGGCTTAGCTTCCTTTTTAGGGGCTTCTTTACCTTCTTCAACAACAATTTCAACATGAGTACTCTTCATTTGTCTTCTTGACTGTCTACCATGTCTGTATGGTCGTGATGCCAAGTTAGCACTTGCATGCCTTATGACTAAGTTTGATGTGTTTAATCCTTTGTAACCTGCATTAGCTTCTACAGATTCCAATAGTTTCAAGAATCTCTCGGAACTTTTAATTGGATATCTTCCTGATGCAATCTTACCTTTTCTGTGACCTACACCGTCAGTGTATCTTTTGAATGGAACTGCTCTTTTCTTTTCCATAACTTCTCTCAAGTATAGTTTAGCTTTTTCAACATTCAAACCTCTAATCCAGTTGCATATTTCTATGCTCTGCTTAGTTGAGATATTATAACTAACACCAAGACCTCTAGCCATGTGTTGGTCGTCATATCCCTGGAATGAATAGTTCATATTTGCCATTTTACTTTCTCTTAGTAGTTTGTCCAACTCCTGGTGAGCTGTGTATTAATCTTTTTCTAGTTAGTGAAAACTCTCCTAGTCTTCTGCCAACCATTTTATCTTGAATAAGGATTTCTTCGTATTTTTTACCGTTATGTATTAAGATGGTTTTATCAATCATTTCTGGAAGGATTACCATATCTCTACAATGAGTTTTGATTCTGTCTTTTGTCTTAAGGTTCTTTAACAAAACTTTCTCAGGATCAGTAAAGCCTCTAGTGATCTTTCTTCTTATGCTCGAAGGAGCAAGCTCTGCAAATTGATTAAGGCTTAGTTCTTTAAGCTCTTCAACCTTTTTTCCGTGAAATTTGAATTCTTTTTTTGCCATTTTGGATCTTTATTTTTTACCTTTAAGACTCTTACCAGTTTTGTTTTCTTTCTTTCTCTTTCCTGCTCCACCTTTGGAAATCTTTGTGCTTCTGCCTTTTCTTTGACCTGTTTGTCTTGCACCAATCTTTCCTACTTTTCTTCCTTTAGGAGCATCTTTTGAAGTACAATGTGATCGTCCTTTAGTATGTGAACTTGCCTTACCGAATGGGTGATCTACTGCGTTCATAGATGTACCGCTTACGATTGGCCATAATTTGTTCTTTGCTTTGTATTTGTAATATGCATTACCTGCTTTCATCAAAGGTTTCTCTAATCTTCCACCACCTGCAACAACACCAATGTTTGCTCTGCATTTTGGAGAAAATTGTTTCTTTTTCTTTGATGGTAACTGTACAATAACTTTTCCTTTAACTTTAGTTAGCACTTTAGCAAAAACACCAGAACCCCTAGCGAACTTACCGCCATCTCCTGGCTGTGCTTCAATATTGAATATTGCAGTTCCTTCAGGAATCTTATCTAATTCCAAAGTACTTCCAACAGTTAAATTTTCAGGATCTTGATTGCTTACCTTATCACCAACACAAATACCCTCTGCAGCCACAAGGAACAATTCTTGACCGTCCTCATATCTTACTTTCGCAAGAGGTGCTGAATGACCTGCGCAATGAATAATATCTAGTACAATACCAAATGTACTCTCTGATTGAATAGTTAGATGTTTAGCAACTCCTTTATACCTAAAGCTAGGCGCTCTATAAGTAGGTCCGCCCTTTCCTCTTGCTTGTTGTATTAGTCGCTTTCCCATTTTACATTAATCCCATTTGAGTTGCGATATCGATTGCAGGTGTTTCACTGCCAAATTTAACGTAAGCTCTTTTTTTACCTTGAGGGGTTATTAACGTGTTAACCTTCTCAACTGTAGTTTTAAACATCTTTTCAACAGCTTCTTTTATTTCTGTTTTTGATGCTTTTTTATCTACTTCGAATATGAGTTTATTTTCTGCTTCCATCAATCTTATAGACTTCTCAGTCGATAAAGGAAACTTAATAATTCTGTATGGATCTGCGCTTTCCATCTTTACTTCTTAGCTGCCTCCTTTTTTACTGGCTTTTTTTTTGCAGCTTTTTTCTTTTTCTTCTCTTCTGCCTTCTTCTTCTTTTCTTCCAAAGCTTGTTTTTTTACTACCTTTCTGTCTACTTTCTCTACAACAACTTCGTCAGTAAAAAGTTTTTCAGCATCTAATTTCTTGATGCTATCTTCAGTATAAAGTGTAAGTCTTCCTACGGCAGCTCCAGGAGCTAAAAGTTCCGCATTAACTTCATTAACTTTAACAACTTCTACACCAGGAATATTAATTCCAGATTTAAGCAAAGGACAGTCTTTTGAAACTACAAGAAGAGGACCTTTCTTAGTTATGTATTTTCTTCCTCTTAACTTACCTTTTCCTGCTCTTATCTTTTTTTCACTTGTTCTTTCAATCTCATCTTTCAAACCAAGCTTCTCCAATGATTGGATTACGTCTTTAGTCTTTGAAAGAGATTCAAAAGAGTTATCAAGTACGAATGGGAAATCTTTAGGAACTTTATGACCTCTTTCTTCTACTGCTTCTTTGATTACAGTAGCAGCCAGTGCGCTCCTTATTGCTTTTCTTCTTTCTTTAATGTTAATTTTCTTGTCCCAAATCTTTTCTGCTTTAGGTGCGTGAGCTCTTCTTCCACCAACTGTACCAGGAGCAATTGCGCCAGTCCAGTTCATTTGAGTTCCTCGCCTAGTCATAACTTTTCTAGGGACTCTGGATATACCTTTACCGTAGCAGCCTCTGTATTTTCTTCTTCTTTTAGATACATTAGCACTATGTCTCATACCTGCTTCAGGATCTGCACCATATGCCTGCCTCTTGTGACTTTGTATTGCCTCTACTGCCCTCTTTACTAAATCGGGTCTAACAGGTTCTACAAATTGAGCAGGCAGCTCAATGCTTCCCTTTTGCACGTTTGCTTGGGTATGTATGTTTAATTTCATTTTTTTGTTATTGTGATATTCTTCAGCAGTTACTCCTTCTCATCAGTTGTTCAGCCGGGAATAACTTCATCATCAGCGTGATTTTACTCTGTTACCTTGCTTTGATGCAAGACTTATTTCTTGTATTGTTGGTGCTTCTGTTGGGACTTTTGCATTTGGCCTTATTGCTTTAACCAATCTTACAATTCTTTTCTTCGATCCGCCAACAGATCCTTTTACGAGGATGAATGGATTTTTAACTTCTCCATATCTTAAGAAGCCACCTCTAGGAGTAACTTCTTTTCCTTCTTCACCAATCTTCATTAACCATTTGTTATATTCAACACGAGTATGAAATCCAGTCTGACCTGCGTGTGCAACTCTATACATAACGTGGCCTTGACCTTTCCAAGGACCCAAACTTCCTGGGTTTCTCTTAGCTTTCTCTTTTTTTCTGCCTTGAACAGTAATTCCAAATCTCTTTACAGGACCTTGGAATCCTTTTCCAATTGTTACAGCGTGAATGTCAATTTGTTCTCCTTCTTTGAAAACATCTTTAACAGAAACTTCCTTACCTAAATTGTCTTTAGCATAAGCAAACTGTTCTGCGACATTTCCACCAAGTCCCAATTCAAACAGTTCTGGTTTTTTACTTCCAATACCTGTTAGCTTTGGTTGCGTATATGCAAGAACTCTAATTTCGGTATAATCTTCAGGTTTGATCTCAGTTATTTTTTTCTCATCAACCTTTTTGGGCATGATAGTTTTTCTTTCAAGTTCTTTATCCCATTTAGGTGCATTAATTTGAGTTTTCAACTTAAGACCGTAAATTGATTTTTTGTAGAATTTGATTGCTGCGATTTTGATTGGAGGACATTCGATAACGGTTACTGGAGAAGCGATGTCATCTCCTTTTGTTGTAGATGCCTTTCGATTATCTGTGTATACAACGTGAGTCATACCGGCTTTAAACCCTGCAAAGCCTAATAGAGATGGTTCTTTGCCTTCGGGCCAAGATCTAACTCTAGGACATATCTTCTTAGCTCTCTTTCGAGGCCAGAATTGCATGGATCCTTTCCTTGGTTGACCAGTTTTTCCCATTTTCGTCTTTTCATGTCAAATCATACAAGACAAAGCTACCTAGAAACCAACAAGACTTTCTCAAAATCCCCCCACGAGACTCTTAAAATCCTATTATTAAGTCATTCACCAGAACAAGTTGCTTTTCACAAACTTTGTACTGAAAGACTTTTTTTCAGGCTGTGTTCGCTTGTTTACATGCATTCTGAGATGTTCTCCGAATGCTGTTTGATCGATTTGATCAATTTAATTGTGATTACTTTCGCAGGAAAAGACAACTCTTTATAAAGTTTGTTGTTATGGTGTGGTTGTAGCAAAATTAACGGTTTGAGGCTGTTGCCTACAAGCATTTTGTGAACTTTCTTCAAAACCTTTATATACTTATCTGGGCGTCTAAACGATCACTATGGGATTATGGAATGTGTTAACTGCGCCAGCCAGATTTGCTGCACACGTAGCAGGTGGAGCTGCAAGCAGGGCAGGAAATCACATGACTGGTAACATAGCTGCCAACGCCGCATTAAGTAAAGCCCGATTTCAATTAAGGTCTTACGAGGGTAAAGAGCTATTTGATTCTAAACAACTTGCAGCACACGTAAGGCAATTCAAGAAAGTTCTTCACATCATGATGAAACACTATGGTGGTGTTAATAAACATGGTGAGTCTGATTATGTTCACAGTTTAATTGCTAAAGCTAAAGGAAATAGTGCTCTCTTAGAGAAACTTCAAGCTGAAGCAGTTGCAACATTCACTGGTTATTATCATAAACTATTAGAGATTATGTCTCAAGTAGAGATAGATCAAGCAGATTTAACACTTCAAGAGAATGCTGCATTGATTAAAGACGAGAAAGGGATGGGCAAATTAATTGCAGATTTAGATGGTGTAAGAAAGGGCGAACATTTGACGTTTAATGTGGCTGAATTCAGTGAAGTTTTAGACGCTCTGAAAAAAAAGGTTGGCGGTCAAGAAGTTAAAGACGCCCGTGTTGAAATAAAAGAAAGAACCAGGTTTGAAAAAGGTAAAGATGCTGTTCGTGGTTGGGCCAGATTTGTCGGGCACGTTAGAGGAATTAATTTTGTAGCTCACAAGGCACGCAAGTTAAGTAAACAAGTAATGACTCACGATTATAGAAAATTTCATCAACATTTTAACGAATTACAATCCGAGATAGGGGCTAAACAGGTTACCCCTGCAACTCTTACCAAATTAAAATTTTTATTGAAGAATTATGAAGGTGTGAGAAAATATTACCATGAAATTGATCAAGATATGATCTTAATCATGCAGCTCGTTTTTGAAGGATTTGATGAGCTCTCGAAAGAATGCGTTGTACCTCTATACACTGCTTTGAGGAGCGTTAAAGGCGCGGATAAGCTCCTTGAAGTTCATAAACAAGTACTTGCGCTTCACCAAAAATACAATACGGAACTAGCGAGAGAAGAATTTGAAATAAAGGCAGTATACAAAGCTTTGCAGGAACTAGTTGCCGAGTGTGAAACGGTTGTCACAAATGCGAGAAATGAGAATGCTGGTATTATTAAACAGGTTCAACAGCAAATGGCTGGCGCAACTTAACTCTTTTCTTCTTCTCGTTTCTTTAACATATCTTCTTTAAACTTCTTATGTTTTTCTCGAGTTTGTCGTCTTTGTTCTTTCTCTTCGTCAGTTAACTTACGTCCTTTTGTACTTCCTTCTTCTCTAGGATTATTGGCGATTAATACTCTCAATTTAGAATACTGTGCTGGGTTCTTTATCTTCTTACAAAGACCATCTGGTTTACAGAGTCCCAGATCAACATAATACATTTTATTATCGCAGTTAGGGGGCAAGATCTTTTTCTTCATTTGTTTATGATATCTTATTTGCCCTTTCAACATAACTTCTCTTAGCTGATCGTCGTTCTTAGCATTCCATTTTTTCAGCATCTCATCAATTTGATCATACTCCCAACCTAAAGAAACTAAGAAGTTAACAAAAATGAACAAGAACCTTTTCTTACCATCAGGCATTCCTTGCATTGCGTGTTTAATGCATGGAGGAAAGAAATCTTCCGGAACTGCCGTCGAGGGAACAGAATACTCCTTCTCGTGGGTTATCTTATATTCTTCATCTTCTATTGCTGGTTTGAAGTCAAATGCTTGCTGAAACATTTTAGATGCTTCGCCTAGCTCAGCTACGCTTCTGTCTAAGTAGTCAAAGCTCGACGACGTTATAGTTCCAATCTTAGCTGTGGCTGTGTCGAACTCTAATATTTTACTTGGATCAACAGGGATGGAAATCCATCCTGATTTTTCGTTTACAGAATAAACCATTCTACACAAATGTCTTGGTGAAATTAGTATTGTATCTATTTCAAGGAACACAAACGGATTGAGCTCTCCTTCTTGAATTAGCTCTTCAGAGGGCTTGCCGGTCTTTTCAATTATGGTGCCTATTTGCTCACTTTCAAGTATTGCTTTACCTAATGGTTTTTTGATTAGATGTTTAAGATATTCTGCAACCCTTCTCGGGGCCTCAGGAAACATTTTTCGGGTATCTCGGCCGTTTATTTGCTCAGGAAAGGACTCAAATGGCACGCCCAGGTGAAAACCGTGATTACCTGAGAATTTAACTGATACAGCCTTTATACCTTGATATTTCAGAGCTTTGTATAGTAAATCTGCCGCCATTTGGCTGTATTCTAGCCATTTACAGTCTATATCCAAAACAAGATCCCAACCCTTTCTAATCTTCTCAACCTCACTTTTCTTCATTTCTGGGTCAAGTAGTAGTGGATTCTTCCATATCTCTTCACTAGAATGAAAGCTTGTAATGCCATTTTTCACCAATTCTAGTATATCTGCAGGATAATTTAGCACATCTGGGCGCCTGGCATAGCCCTTACCGCCATAGCTACCAACAACTTCCTTATCTACAGAATTGTCAAGAATTGCCTTTTGTACAAAATCTTGCCCGTAATGCTTCAGAAGGGCCTCTTTTGTTAATTTTTCAGGCTCCATTGGCTTCAAACACCCCATTTAGCCAGTAGAGTGGCTGTATATTTAATATTTTTTATAGCGTATTTCGACTAAATATCTTTGCTTAACTCTCACTTATTGCTTATTTTCATGACTTTTTTAGCACTTTTCTAGCTCACTATGTGTATTTCATCAAAAAGTGAGAGTTCGTCAATATATTTTCAATATTGAAAAGAATAAAATGAGCGCCTATTTTGCGGAAAAGTGAGTATGGGGCCTAGATGTGCGGATATCTTAGAAAAAGTGTTGAAATGGCTTATTTTGACGTTTAAGCCTACTTCTCGTTAAGAATTAAGATCTGTTTATCGGCTACTTGTGCGTAGCTTACTTGCCCTTTTAGCTTCATTTCCTTCAAGTAGCTGAAAAAAGACGTTCTACCGCACAAATTCTTCTCGAGTACGACTATTTCCTCTATATCGCTTGTAGAGTACTTCCCATCCTTCAAAAGAGCCTCAATCTCCTTTATAATGAATTTTTTCCTATTTGGACGTATCCTTTGGAGTATTTTACGCTCAAAGATGTTAGAACGCTCTTCTTCAGGCTTTTGATATGTTTGAACGGGAATTGAGAATTTTGGCGTTACAGGGGCTGAAAGCTCTGTTTTGGCAGGTTTTGCCTCTTCTAAAATGCCTATTCTGCTCTTGATCGAGGAACTCTCACTTTTGGCCTCTTCCATGCACGAAATTGCAGTTCTTAAATCAGCCTTCAGAGCCTCTAAATCGCCCAAAATCGCCTTTTCGCGGTTTTTTTGCTCACTCTGAACTCTATTAAAGTGGTCTATCCACTGCTTAAGATTCACGATATCTTGTTTTGATAGTAATTTCTGCTGATTATGTTGGAAAGTGAGAGTTCGATGGCTGTTTTCTAGCCTTTTGTGATTATTATACACGAAATTCATCCAACTAACTAGATTAGAAATGTTATTTTGTTGCTGATTCAAGACGTTTTTTTGGTCATCTACATCGTTTCTGACTCTTAAAAACGCTTCTTTTATCAGATTCTTGAGGTCTGAGCCCCTTTCCTTATTTCGCCTTATTAGTGCTTTTAATACCATTTTAACTAGTTTTGAGACTTTTTTGTCACATATTTATCGAAAAGTGAGCGTTTTTATGATGTTTTTGGCTCATTATCTTTGATTTTAAGTGTGATGTGTGTTTTTACCCTTATTTCTTCTGAAAGTGAGGGTTCGCTTGGAACTTTTATTGATTGGGAGCTAAGGGGTCTTTGCAGACCCCTGCTTTTTGGTTTATTTTTAAATAATATGCGTAAAGTGAGAGTTAAGGTGAATTTCAGGTGCTCTTTTAAAAGATGCACCTGTGTGACTATGATCTGGATTATTTACTGTAGAATTCTCGATAAATGTCCTTTTTTCTTCGACTTTGTGTTCCATTTTTCGAAAAGTGAGTTTTGGCATTTTGGCCTAATTTCTACTTTTTATGAATTGCTAACTATTTATAATTTTCGCTTAAAAGTCTCTATTTTAGGTTCGGACTTGGGTTCGAACCTAAGTCCGAACTAGGTTCGAACTGAACTTGGCTGAACTTGAACGTCGAATTCGGGTGTTTTGGCGTCTCTCCGTCTATAATCTAAATTCGCTTAGGTTCAAGTCCGAACTGAACTCCGAACTTGGTTCGTACTAAACCCCGAACCTAGTTAATAAAAGTCACGTCATCAAAGAAACACGAAGTCGCTAGAAAAATTTCGGGAGGGGAGTTTACAAAGCAGTTTGAAGATCTCAGAAGCACGATTTAATAATTTCCGAGAAAACTACATTTTTTCCGAGGAAATTGAAAATTCTTAGTTCGGTTGAATTCAAATCCAAATTAACATTCTCTTTATTTTTATTAATTAAAAGCTCTTAATTCGTAGTTGAACCTTGGCTTCCTCAGAACATTTTCGGTACTTTTTCAAGACTAAAATCTGAAGACCTTCCGGGATCTTTTCCGGGTTTTCGGAATTAATTTAATTGCAAAAATTGCTTTAGATCAATTCTGCTAAAAGAATTTAAGAAATGCCGTATTTCTTACGGGTTGAACTCTCTAAGGTGATTTTGGCTGAAATAGATCTACTAATTTTATGGTGCCTAAATAAATGACAGGCCGCCTTGACTACTTGCGGGTGACTAAAAACGCCAAATTTATATACTTCCTTAAGTATTGAGGTGTGCGAAGATAATGAACAGAAGAGAATTCGGGATAGTTGCTGCCGCTATTCTGTTATTCGGATCTAAAGGATGCAAAAAACCAGATAAACAAGTAGAGAAAGAAGTACTTGATGACTTTCTTGATCCTTCTAAAGGTACAATCGTTAATAGAAAAGGGATTGAAAACACATTATTCGATATTACTCGAAAAACTGAATCAAACGGCCGAGACATAACGGTGGGAAGAGCAACACATCTCGGCGGAAACTATTTTCTAACTGCTGCTCATGTTGTAGATGAATATTTCTCAAGTATGAGAGTTACACCACAATGGAGGAGAGGCTATCTTATGAATCAATCTGGTTCTTTTACGGTAGTTGAATATGATGAGAAAAATGACCTTGCATTATTAAAGTCAGAACATGATGTAGGGGACGGAGATGCAAAAATACATCTTAGTCCACATATTCCTAAACTAGGGGATGACATATCTACGTTTCTAAGATTGGTGGGTGCTCCTTCCCGCGAGGATTATAATCAAATAATTAATGGTCTGGACTTCTTCGATAAATCTAAATCTGCAAATGCGCTTGGGAGAATACTGCTTCCCGCAAATTCTCTTCTTCTTGAAAAGAGAGGACAAGTTTTAGAATATCGTCAAGATATGTTTGCAGAGGTGGATGGGAGAAAGAAATTAATTCCAGGATCTGAATTATTCACTTCAAATATGTCGTATGATGGAGAAAGCGGAGGGCCTGTCTATCACAGAATTGGGACTAATGATTATCTCTTTGCAGGAATACTCACAGGAGGCCTAGGTATAAAACACGAAATAAAAACACCTAATAACCCTCTAGGATATGAAACAATGCAACAAACAGGTACATTCTTCACACACAGAGACCGAGTAGAGGAGCTGGTGAGAAGATACATTACTAGATCTCTAACCAATTAGAAACTCTTAAAAACTAATATTCTATCCAGCTTCCAATACAAAAGGGGGTAAACTAAAATGGCTCATAAACTTGAAGGAAATAAACTGACAATAGAGTTAGATCTAAATAGTGAAAAACTATCGAAATCTGAGAAAACAGTCATGCTAGCAACATCTGGCGGATTTGTTTGGGAAGGAGATATAGGCATCTCATACAACATTGTTAGAAAGAAGGAAAATGTTTCAAAATCAGATTAAAACAGTGGTGCTCCTTGGAGCACTTTCTGGTTTACTTCTAGTAGTAGGTAACCTACTTGGAGGAATGAATGGATTGATCATTGCTTTCGTAATAGCGATAGGAATCAATTTCTTTTCATACTGGTATTCTGATAAACTAGTACTAAAGATGTACAAAGCTAAACCCATCACAGAATCACAATCACCTAAACTTTTTGCAATAGTAAAGGGACTATCCAAGAAAGCAAAAATTCCTATGCCTAAAGTTTACATCATCCCAACGAATAATCCTAATGCCTTTGCAACTGGAAGAAATCCTGAACATGCCGCAGTAGCGTGCACTCAAGGAATACTACAAATGTTGGATAAAGATGAGCTTACAGGAGTAATCGCTCACGAACTTTCTCATATCAAACACAGGGATATTTTGATCTCATCAGTGGCCGCAACCATTGCAACAGTTATTGCATTCGTTGCATCAATGGCAAGATTCGCTGCACTTTTTGGTGGCTTTGGCGGAAGAGATAATGATAACTCTGGCTTCATTTACATAATCGTTCTAGGAATCTTAACACCAATCATTGCAACAGTTTTACAATTAGCCATATCAAGATCAAGAGAATACTTAGCTGATGAAGGTGCAGCAAAAATAACAAAGAAACCAAAAGCGCTTGCATCCGCATTGCAAAAATTAGAATCTGGTGCAAAGCACAATCCTTTGAGATTTGGTAATCCAACTACATCAAACATATTCATATCAAACCCATTTAGAGCTGGCGGAATGATGAAACTTTTCAGCACTCATCCACCAACTGCTGAAAGAGTAAAAAGATTAGAAAATCTAAAAATTTAACTAACTAAATTGGCAAGCCTTCTATTGCCAAGTTCTGTTTCAATCATTTTCTTATATCCTGTAACAGGGGCCCTAAAATTTCTAAAGCCCTGCAACCATTTTTGATGATTGGTTTCAACTAATTCTAAAGATCTATATGCTTTCACCATTGCAGAAATTCTTTCCGGGCTACCTTCTGGGTGTTTCCTAGAATACATAAAGTAACATCGCGCCGCATCATACTGTGCCCTGCCGGCATGATAATCTGTCCGTTTGATATCGGGAAACATTTTCACATAATGTTCAAAGATTTGTGCTGCCTTAATCAGATCCTTTTTCTTACCATTAGTACCATGAACATAATCTCTGCCTGTATCATATACTTCAAAGTATTCCATACCTTTTAACTCATATCCTACCATAGAATCTAATGCTTGTTCAACACGTTGTCCCAAAGCAGCATGAGCACCAACAATTCCATCACCAAGATTTGATAATGCTCCAGTTACAATATCATCTAATTCAAAAGAACCAACAGCATCTGAACCTTGATCTAAAACCTTAGGTTCATCTGCAATCTGAAGAATTTGCTTCGCGGGATCAACCAAATGAGTATTTATCTCATCTTGATAATGCCAGGCTAAGATAGCTAAACCAACTGTGGCAACCACACCCAGCATAAAGCCGCGCTTTATTCCATTCCTATATGTTTCTCTGGCGGTTCGGCCATACTCTGATCTAGTACGCATGTGCCGAATCCCATTTCTTCTGCCTAAAAAAGTCATGAAGCTATCACATATTTTAGAACCCAAAAACGGCCCTTTAGTCAAGCACCCCTTTTCAAGAAATATACCAACAATACTATATAAAACTAACTAGAATACGATTCAGTCAAAACTCTCTGGATTTCCTTGGCTTTCTTTTCCCCTATCTTGTCAACTTCTTTTAATTCATCCAAGTTCGCATTTGCTATATTTTTGATTGAACCCAGTTTCTTCAATAATGGCTTGGCCAAAGTAGGTCCAACACCTGGTAATGAACTCACCACATATTCTTGAACCTCTGCCAAATTCTCTGGTTTATCCAGGTGCGGATTAAACTCTCCACTTGATCGTTCCATCTCCCGTTTTGCAATTATAGCCAGCAAACTTGCGGTCTCTTTATGACTTTTAGTTTGAAGTATTGGCACACCATAACTGATAGTAATTGTTGCCAGCATACCTTTGATTGCGTTGGGGTGGATGTTTCTTTGAGTGTACATATCTTCGCTACCTTCAATTATTATCAAAGGTCTTTGGAAAGTATTCTTTAGTTCGCGAACCTGTACAAGCAGTCTATTGTCCAAAATCGAGCTCACGAAGTCAGGTACGGACTTGAATTCAACTCCGCACCTTGATGATAATTTATAATCTCCAACCTTCAGCCTTCCTAGATTTATCTTGACCCCATTGTCAATTAATTCCTTAATTACTTGGCTACCTTTTTCTCTATCATCAACTGTTAGCTCAATCTGCTCACTGCTTGATATGAAATTGTTCAAGCTCATATTTCCTTTAGGAGTTTCATTAACTTCTGATCTTGTACCCAACTTCATCTTTTTCTTCAACAAATCCAGAGTTCTATACATACTCTTTTCCTTGTGATGAGCACTCCATCTATATCCTTCATCTCTAGTTCCTTCGGCCATCAAAACAACCACTCTGCCCTTTTCCAGCCTGCCAGTTCTACCCCTTCTTTGAATACTTCGAATCACGCTTGGTACTGGTTCATAAAATATCACAGCATCCACTTTAGGAATATCTAAACCTTCTTCCGCCACACTGCTTGCACAAAGTACATTGATTTCTCCATTCCTGAATTCATCCAGAATCTGCTTTTGCTCTTTTTGGCTTAAACCTTGGCCATTCTTTTTGGCCTGCCCAACAAAGATTTTGGCCTTAACTTCATCTATTTCTGAAAGAGTTTCATGGATCTTCACAATAGTATCACGAAACTGAGAAAACACAATTATCTTGCTTTTTCCATTCAAATGTTTTTGGACAACATCTTTCAACAAACCCATTTTTGGATGTTCAACATTAGCATCCACCATGTGTTGTATTCTGACTTGCGCACTTTGAAAATCAGGATCTGCTATTAGATTCTTTACTGCTTTCACAGTTCCAGTGCTTGCGTCTCCAACCAACTTTTCCATATATCTCTGCAATGGTTGAATCCCTTGAGATTCCAAAAGCTCAATCGCATGTTGAACTTTTAATGCTTCAGCAGCTAATGAAACACACTCAAAAATCTCAGTACTTCTATCCCCTTGTGCAATATCTCCCTGAAATCTGCGCTGTAGTTTAAGAAGTTCAGTCTTGCTGAAGTTCTGAACTTGGTACGAACTTAGAAACCCTCTTTGTTTAATCATTAATAATTTGTTCTTGTAACACGTTTTCAAAAAAACTAAAGTGGACTTGAATGATTCAGGCAGCTTAACTTTTAACCAATCAACCTTCGTTTCTTTGATGTATGGCTTAACATCAGGATCTTGGTTTGTCTTTACTTCTATTTCTTCAATATGCAAATTTTGACAAACTTCATTTATCTTTTCCAGATCACTTCCAGGTGATGCGGTCAATGCTAGAATCTTTGGATACCTGGCAACTTTCTCATATTGTTTAGCCAACCAAACATATGCATATTCGCCAGTAGCTCTATGTGCTTCATCAAATATTATCAATGAGACATCCTTCAAATCTATCCTGCTAGATATAACATCATTTTCCAAACCTTGTGGTGTTGAAAAAATAAGCTGAGATTTCTTAAACAACTCCTGTCTTTTTGCGGGCGCAACATTTCCTGTAAACAATATCATCTTTTCATGGTCAAAATCAAGATGCTGTTTAAACGTAGAAAGGTGTTGTTCAACTAGCGGCTTTGTTGGTGCCAGAAACATAATCTTAGAATCAGGATATTGTGATAATCTTTTTGCCACTAACATTATTGCAACATTTGTTTTACCTAGCCCCGTTGGTAGAACAACCAAAGTATTGCTCATGCTGGCCTTTGCCAATATCGTTTGCTGATATAATCGCGGCTCGAAATTTTTAATCATCGCTTATTCATCGTTGGCTTTATTTAAATAGCTTCTTTCCTCACATGTCCAGTGACCAGTGACCTTCAAACAAAGCATTTAAATAAAACATAGTGCCTAAGCATCGCATGGCTTTTATCAGAATAAAAAAAATCAACGGCCAAGAGTATGTTTATCTCATAAGAAACAAATGGACTAAGCAAGGTTCAAGACAAAAGCTTTCAAAATACCTTGGTAAGTTGTACATACCAACCCTTGACAAACCTGATTTGAAATTTGAAGATTTCTCGGACATCGACTTTGAAAAATCTCTTTCTAGAGATATAGTGCGAGAATTAGTTAAATGGGAATTAGCAAGACATGGTTTTCAAGCAGTAAAAAAGAACTTAATGGTGAAAGACAATTGCTATGCCAACCTAGCTACTAGAGATTTATATTTGGAAACTGAACGGGGCAGATCTAAAGCCGCAATTAAACTTTACAATGATTTCTTAGCAGAATATACATTAAGAAAATTATTAGATTTCAAGACCGAAAAAATAGGTATGGAAATCGTTGGTCAAGAATTTGCGAGAGCATTCGTTATTGCGGGAATAAACGTACCTAAAGAAACATTCATCACGATATTTCAAAAGATATACAACGATGGTGCAACAACTAAAATTTAACTACTAATGGGTGTCGAAAAGAGAAACACTTAAATACTGCTTCTTTACATAACTTGCATGCCTAATCTATACACTACCTTTGATCATACTGTTAGTCAGAAAAGAATTCGCACTTTATACGGTGGAGTTTATGCAATGCTTGCAAAAGAGTTTGGTGCGAAACTTTTATCTCCCGATTTCTTCAAACATGTTCAAGCGAGAAATTTTGAAGATTCATTAGATCCTGTTGCTGAACTAGCTGATGCGGATTTTGTTTTTCATTCAGGCATGGATTTGCAGATGCAAGTATTTGATCAGGGGGTATTACCGCTAAATCTTTTTGCAGATCAAGAGGATTTTGATATGGATCAATATTCATTTCGGAGATCTGGAACTTCTGATATTGAACAAAGAACAAATAGATACTTATTTGCACACATTCCTGATAAAACTCATTGCCTATATGTTCCCCAAGACTTCAAATGTACGGACATAACTGATAAGATGTCTGCCGTACAACTATTTGATGTTCTTAAAGTTCCATCACCACATTCTTTACCATTAAGTACAGTTCTCAAGTCATCACCTTATAGATTTGCAAAACACAGACGAGGTTCAAAATCACTACAAGTACATTATTTTGATGAAGATACTAATCCTTTTGGTGAATTTGGTATTGATAACAGAGATTGGTTAGTTCAAGCAGAAGTGCCTTGTCCAACAAACTTTCCTTCATTTCTAAGGGTGAACTTTGATTTTGGTGCAATAACTGCAGTGGCTATTGAATATGATCCGACATTTGGAAAGGTTCCTGATCTGGCTAATGTAGATATTTTACCATTAACTCTGCATGGTTTTGAAACAAACCATAAATTAACGGATTTGGAAAAACACATTCTTAATTCATATGGCATATCTGAAGAAAAGAGAGAAATTCCTGAGGAAGTTATGCGATACGCTAACTCTGTTATGGGTTGGTGTAACGGAATCGGTATACAGTGTGCGGGCATTGATTTTTTGAAAGATAAAGAAACCGGTGACTGGAATTGTGTAGATGTAAATAGATCTCCTGGTGCAATGATATATTATGTTCTAGAACGCACCAGAGACGTGAATCCATTATTCAGACAACCTTACAGGAGAGACGAGGATTTTACTCCTTTAAGGCGCGCAGCAATTCATCAATACGTACGAGAACCTTTTGCGAAACTTATTGGTGCGGACTAACCAAATCTATATCCGTACAGCAGATTGCGAGGTGGTTTTCTATCTCCAATTTTTTGAAGAGCTTTATCCCTGCCCCACACAATTTCTAGAATGTCGAATGTTTCCTCATACCAAGTATCTAGTCTCACTCTTACCGCATCTGCATTTCTTTGGCGTATATCTGCGTCAGGATCTCTGGAACACCTTTCATCTATACCTCTTCCGTCATCAAAACCTCTAAATCTGCGCAATGCTGCATTTTTTGCTTGAGCAACCAACATATACATCTGGGGGTCAGAACCATTGTCATACATACCAATCACCAACTCTCTTTTCCTTAACAGTATTAAGACAAAATATACTTAAAAGAACACCGACACAATTAATTACAAATTAGAAGCAATGTCATACCTAAGAAAAAACAAATTGATTTATGTCAAATCAATATACTTATCATTTGACGTCTTCTTAACTAAATTATTAGATTTAAAACAGTCTATTATTCCGGAAAACAATTCTCTGATTTCTTTCATAACATTATCAAAGTCTGCAACATCTTTACTTGCAACTATGATCATTAAATCATACTCGCCACTTAATTCATAGATTTCTGTAACTCGTTTGCAGTTTTTAAGAAATTTGATGAACTTATCAGTTTCTTCTTTACTATAATTTTTCAATCTAAAGTTCACCAAATTAAGAAAAGAAAGACCCATCTTTGGGGGGTTAGTGACGGGTCTAAAAGAAGATATTACGCCCTGGTCCTTCATCTTATTGATTCTGTAAACCACTAAATCTCTTTGAAGTGAAGTCCTTTCAGAAATAGAACTAACAGGCATTCTCGCATCTTCGCAAAGGCAACGCAATATCTTTTTGTCTTTAATGTCCAGAACGGACTTGCCACCAAGCTCGGCTCCTCCGCTTTTCTTAACCACTTTCCCAGACATGACCCGTAAAATACGGACATAATATATAAACATTACGTATATTACGAAAGAATAGTTCTATTCTGAAATGTGCGTTGCTACCTGTCTTTTCAATACACCCAGGTAGTGCTCTCTAAGATTTCTGCTACCGCAAGCTAAAGATACCATTTGAAAAAGTTCGCTGTAATCTCTAGCCTCTAGCTTATCCACAAAAGAGGAATATTGGGGGTGATTGCAGTTAACCCTTAAAGCAACATCCATTACTTTCAATTCAGGACTAAAAGCATGTATTGTAGACAACAATGGTTTTCTTGAGGAAATATTTTCTGTTTCATAGAAATGAACACCCATGCGATCGATACCAGAAATCCAAGATGTCCCCGAGTCTGAAACATATTTGCCAAAACCGTTGTATGCTTCTCTAAGTGAATCTTCAAGACAATTTGTAGATAAACATCCTTGAAACTTCTTCACAACCTTATACTTTTTGTATCGACTTGGACCGTGCTTTTCTTCTGTTTGCATAAGTCTACTTACAGGACCTCTCTCTGATTCTCCTCCCACAAGATCATATAAATCATCCAACTTATTTTCACATTTTCTAACGTGAGATCTCCTCAACCTATATGCGACATAGCTTAACAAAGCAGCACCACCAATTATTTCAGCAGTTACGGCACCAGAAGTCAAAAGAAAATGAGTTTGGTCTGCCGCACTAGGCTCAACAACTTGGGATGCGGTCTCCGCAATAACTCTTTGTGTGTATTCAACCCTGCTTGCAGATTTTTGGACTGCTTCGGGATCTTTAGAAAATGTTGAGTAGAGATATGAGAAAATTGCAGAGCCTAACCATACACTTCCTGCCGCAAGGCCAGTTCTAAACGTACCTTTGCTTGCTTTAGCCAAATGCTCTCCAGCTTTTCCTGAACAACGATACCCTGAGTGTAATCCTAGTTGTCTCAATCTTCCAGCCAAATCCGAATCATCTACGATTGAACGATGAAAATATACTGTTGGTTCACGCATAACCAAAGTCGGCATAAAAGAAGGATAATCGTATAAATTAATAATGCCTTGCTCAGCGAGTGATTTCAGCTCATTAAAACTAATTTTATCTTTTGAATAATGTGCAACTTCAAATATTGCTTCATTTTCTAGAGTTGGAATTGATACCCCTGATAAGAGATACGCTTGAGCATGAGGAATAAATTCTGGATTTTCTTTTACAAAGTCTCCAAATGCAACAAACATCTCGTCAATCTTTTCTCTAACATACTCGGCAACTTTAACTTTTTTTGCTTGAGCTATATTGGCATCAGTTCTAGATAAGTCAGTTCTAACATCTCTGTGATTAAGTGCACTCAAAATTGGGACCGATCTAACTAAGTCCAATCCATCTTTACTATCAAAGAGATCTTCTATTGTATGTCCATCTAGCTTAAACCTAATTCCGTTATTATGAAGAACAAGATGACTTCCTTCGTAAATTGGGCCCAAGCGATCATGATTTCTAAACAAATCTCTGTGAGTATTATTTCTTAACAAGAAGGTTCCCTTACCATCTCTATCCGAAAAACCATATGAGAATATAACTTTTCTACGACCATCTTTATGAACGTCAAAAAGCTCTTCTGCTGTTTTATTAATCCTTTCACCATTTATGGTTATAGGAACTTCAGCTAGTTCACAATAATTTCTAATAAAATCAATTTCACGTTGATAATTCACATTTTTTCTCTTAACAGTTATCCTTGTGCCTTGCTCAGAAAAACTACTTTCTTTGTAGACTGCACTGTGCCCTAAAGCCCCATTAGTATCGAGATATTCAATGGATTTACCATCTTTATATGATTCAACTCTTATTGAACTGGGCTTTAATCTTTTTGTAGATGTGAAGCCAACACCAAA
Organism: Candidatus Woesearchaeota archaeon; assembly: GCA_018646625.1. Classification (GTDB taxonomy): domain Archaea; phylum Nanobdellota; class Nanobdellia; order Woesearchaeales; family JABGUJ01; genus JABGUJ01. Next base: position 518,098 of record JABGUJ010000001.1, read on the forward strand.
CCCCCCTACATAACTAAGTGCAATTTCCCTTGCATCTCTCATCTCCTTGCCTGCTTTTTTATGAACATTGCCTAAAAGAAGAAGTTCATTCTCTATATCACGTTGTGTAAGACCTGTGCCGTTGTCTTGAATAACAACCTCTTCTGCATCTATTTTAATATCAATACTTCCCTTCTCTGATGCATGAGTACCATATTTTTCAATAATGCTATCGAGCGCATTTTGAACTAATTCCCTACCTACTGCTAACGCGTTTGGAAACATTTCAAATGCAAGCTCTTGCAATGCTCTTTCTGGATCTATGCTTATCGCTAGTCCGCCAGCTGGCGAGACCATAACATCCAAAGTATCCAATGAACTAGTTGAGTGCAGCATTTTGAGTATGTTTTCCTAATTTTGCAAAGTATTTTGAGCCAGGATTAACCAACCCATCATCAGTTGATACATCCAAAACAACATCAATGGCGAGTTTATCAATCGGAGTAGGGTTGCCATTTCCAAGTCCTACAATGAGGGGGTGGTTCATATTGAGATAAAGTGTGCCTGATTGATATTTTGCAAGACGAGGCGTTGAATTTCTTATATGATAATCAAACTTACCCGGCTTTACAGCCTTTGTTTTTCTTTTTATTTTTCTATCCAGAGCAAGAACCCCTTCCACTCTATCAACGAGTGATCGTTCCGGTTCACTAAGTTCTCGTTCATCTTCAAAAATATGAAAGTGAGAATCTTGATCCACGCTTGCAAGTTTGTATCCTAAAACAGATTCGACACATCCTCTTACAAACGATTGGGTTGTTGAAGTTAACGATCCCATGTCAAGAACAGGGATTCTTTTTTGAGTATAGTGGGGGGTGGTTGAAGTATTTTCATTGCTATATAGAATCTCTCCTTCTCTTTCACCAATCTCAACAAGATCAAACATTGATAAAGGCGCACCATAGTTGTGTGCATAAACTATTGGCTTACTCATCAAAGCTTGAATATAATCAGGAAGATGTTCTCTAATCATAGTCTTCTTGAATTTTTTCATTGCTTCTTTATTAAAACCCAAAGTACTGGAGTGCCCTTTTCTGCCAAATAATCTTTGCTCAAAAAACTTTAATTCAGACATATTTAACGAAAGAAGATCATACTCTCTACTTAATTCATCATCTGAAAATAAATTAGAATCCAATCTGTATCTTTTTCGTAAAGATCTCTTTATTCTGTGTCTTCCAAATATAACACCTCCAATACCTAGTAACCCGAGAGCCACAGGCCAATATGGTGGATCGTTTGTTTTTTTTGGATCAGTAACTTCAACAGGAACCCACATATCTTTTTCTGTAGAGTACCACTCAATCCATGCATGACCTACATCACCAACAGCGCCTACAACAACTCTGCTTGGAACGCCGCTTTCTCTCAAAGAATAAGCAGCAACTTGCGCAAAGTCTAAACACACGCCCATCTTTTTCTCAAGATAAACTTGCATATTATTACGAACAAGTTTACTCATTTCTAAACCCAATCCGTCTAGAATATCTTTGGTGTAAGTCATCTCCTGCTTCACAGATGATACAATTCTATCAACAACTTGGTCTGTAGTAAGTGCACTTCTCTCGTTCCAATCAAGAGCGAAAGGGGATTTTACATCACGCAAGGTGCGTTTGTATTCCCACAAATCATCAAGACCGAACATCTTCATAGAAGTTATTGGATCTTTATCTCTTAGTGCCACAAAAACACCATCCGAATTAAGGTGGTCATACGTTCCAGTCTTCAAATAATGACCCATTCCATGAATTGCGTATACCAACTGTGTTTCTCTATGTGCTTTTGCGAATGCATCATTTTCTTGAGTGGGAGGTTCAAAACTCACAGTCCGGGATACTTGTGGTACGACAATATCTACTAACGACGCAGGATCACGTTCGTAACGTGCAGGCGCCCGGCCAGTAACTATTTCAGAACCATGATCAACAAACAGATTAATAAAACCCTTGCCCAGGCCGGATGTAAAATCAACTACAGAACCAACCAGCCAAGAAGCACCATCATACATTGTTTCTAGAAAGTTGCGACCATTCTCTTTCAAGCCTTCTTCAAAAAATAGTGCACCAGTGCCAACAAGGCTTTGGTCTGAATCTTTCTCTGATGTGCGAATTCTCTCTTGCAATTGTGAGTATGTAACATTTGGATCTAAATGTATATTCTCCTCAACTTGGACCACTTGAACTCCAGGAGTTCTTTGTGTTTTAGGTTTAATATCATAAAAACCCTCATACACACCTTTGCCAAAACCAAAAATCATTAAGGCGAGCGCACCCGCCGCAACAGCTCTTGTAGTATACTTACCAGCATTAGACCAGAAATTTATAGAGTCTTTGCCAAATATCTTTCTTCCTAAACTGTAAATGGGTTTTGCGGCTAACAATGCACCAGCACAAAACCCGATAGTTAAAGGACCACAATCCTTAAGATAGTAGAACCCAATCGCTGCAGCTCCTAACTTCGCTGCACGCATCACGTATTTTCTATTAGTTATTGCTCTATATGTAGTATCAACCGCTCTCTCTCCTAATGTAAGATCATCAATACCTCTAAAATTATTGGGTTGTAATCCCAAACTAGAAACTGTAAAGTCTCTATCGAAACCATCCACTCTTCTTTCAATTAAATTCATAACAGCAGAATGAACTTCGTCTTCTAAAAAAGCATTTCTACTGAGGACTGTGCGTAAATGTGGACTACTTATTTCAATTTCTAAATCATTTCTAGAGATTCCATAATTTTGTACGAGAATGTCATGTTGTCTAACTCTAGCAACACCTTTTCTTGATCCTTCTCTATAACTCACATGACCGGTAACATCAATCTCCTCGGCTAAATCACTATCGCTCATCACTACTGGAACAGAAATATCCCTTGGAACAGGAGTCTGATTAAGAACAAAAGAATGAGAATCATATTCTCTATTTATGGCTCTAGCAACCGTTTCGGGTTTGAATCCAAAAGGGTGAACATGGACGTTGTGTGTTTCATTAGGAACAGCGCTACACCACCGGTGCATCTCTTGAATGCCTGGAATAACGTAGTTCTCCGCAAAGTAAACATCAGAAAAGGCAACAACCCCTCCTTCAAGATCATAGTTGTCAACACGAACACTAATATCTTGTCCATAATCGTCCGTAAAAATATGATTCAATCGTCTAGCTGTAACTTCATCTGGCATCTGGAGATATATTGTAACTTCGGTGCCTTCTTCGATATCACTCTCAATAAACTTATCTGCATAACCAAATTTGAAATCAGAACTTACTACTGTCTTCCAGGCATCATGTCCCTCTTTTTTAGATTGAACTTCCACACCCATTAACGTATCATACTTAAACAAAGATAAGAAACCAATACCTTTTTCTCCAGGTCTTTTAGGATCAAACTTTTTGTCGCTATTGAATGCCCTCAACAAAAGATTCAACGCATCATCTTTACTCATGCCAATTCCATTGTCAACATATCTTATTCTATAAACGCCACCATCGTTTACCTTTTCGAAGAACATATGAGAATCTGTAGCAAATGCCCCTAAAGCATTTTGAATCAATTCTCTCAACGCAGTTTCTTGCCTGTGATATTGATTTATTACGCTATCCATTATGTTTCTGAGACTTCTATCATCTAGCTCATCAACATGAAATCCTTTAGAATGGGCAATTATTCTATCATCTAACGTCATTATTTTTTCTCCGAAGAAATAATGAAGACAATAATATATAAACCTTTCTAATTATAACTACTACACAGTGACTAACAAAAAACACCCCAAACCTTATAAATCTTGCAGTAGAACCAGTCTGGCATGGCAATTCTAAAAGCAATGGGTTTATTTGACCTTTTAGCTGCCGCCTTAATCCTTATGGCGCACTACGGAATATTTACCTGGAGACCGTTATTTGCTGCTGCTGCTTGGCTTTTCTTAAAAGCATACATATACAAAGGAGATTTTGCCAGCATCATAGATTTTTTCTGCGGAATATACATCATAATGTTGATGTTTGGATTACACAGTATATTGACTTTTATTTTCGCAGTTTATTTAATACAAAAAGCACTAGTGAGCATGATATAAATGGCATACTTATACAAATTTTTAATGAAGAGCAAGAAAAACTGTTTCATCTTTTCTTTCTTAATGGCATTACTTGATTTCTTTATTGTAACTTTAATATTTCAAGATGAATGGAATCTTCTGAGAGCAGTCATCGTTGGACTAAGCGTTGCACTAATATTTCAACTAAATGCAATTTATCAGAAATAATTATGCCTTTTTCGCCATAAAGTAAATAGTTTTTCTCCCAGAAAGTCCTTTAGAATTTTTCACAGAAGCATGAAACATGTTTAGCTTGCATTTTTTTAACAAACTTTTCAACTCTTCCTCCTTAAAGAACGAGTAAAACTTGGGCGCACCATTATATCTTGGATCTAGAAAAACACCCTCTCCATCTCCCCATTTGAAATTAAGATATATTATTCCTCCCTTCTTCAACACCCTAACTAACAGTCTCAAAGCAACCTCCACATCTGATTTGCTTAGATGTACTAAAGTCGCACAGCACCACACACCATCAAAAGTGTTTTCTTCAAAGTCTAGCTTTAGAATATCCTGAACTAGAAAGTTAACGCCCTTGGCATATTTTTTTGCATGTTCAATCAACTTGGAAGATAAATCAATACCGGTAGTATCAACTCCTTTATCATAAAACAACTTAGAATCTCTGCCAAAGCCACAACCTGCATCAAGAACCTTGCTGTGTTTGGGTAAGCGCATAATAAATTCATCAAACCTACTGGCGTCTGATAATTTCTCTGTTTGTTTCATATACTCTTCAACATGAGTATCATAGAAATTAATAGTATCTTTCAAATATTCTTTCATAACTACCATCCAATTATCTAATATACCCAGCTTCTTGTGCCCATCTAGATAACTTATACGAAGCAAAGAACACAACCAACAAAAGTAATTTCTCGAAAGCATCATACCCTGCCAAGAACCCAAATAAGAATGCAACAATTGCAACAACTGCCACCAAAACACCTTTTTTCTTCTTGTACATTGCTCTGCCAACCATAAAGGCCACCAAAACAGTAATTGATATTTTTACAGCGAGCGAGGTCATAAATATTCTTAACAAAAACCCAACTATAATTGCAGCCGCAAAAGCTAGTTCGACATATGATCCTGAAAAGTCAAATACTCCTTTCTTATCCATATTTCAACCCTGCCGCAAACCCTAGTATTGTAAAAACTAATGCCCCGAACAATGCCAACCATATGTTTGCTACATAAACTAAGAATAATGCGCAGCCTAAGACCAATCCAAACTTGACTGCATACTGTAATCTTGAAAAGAAAAATACCACCGATCCATTAAGAGGAGGTATAGGTAACATTTGAAAGAACGCATACCACACATTAACAACTATTGCCATATGAACAACCGGATTCTGCAAACCCGCCGTCCACAATATCTTAAACAATAACGCTAACGCAAGATTAGCAAACGGACCCGCAGATGCAACGGCTGCTCTTTGCCTATGCATTGCCCAATATCTAAAATAACCAAGTCTGTGTCCTACCATCTCATGTAATATAATGCCGCCAGGAACTAAAAACCAAATATGTCCTCGAGTAACAATACACAGAACTAATCCTATCAACACACCGTATATCCAGATTCTATACTCAACCTTAAATCCAAGATCTAAACCCATAATCCTTGTTACACTCTGACTCGCAATTACTGCCAAAACAGAAACAATTAACGCGTTGATGAAGTTATACAAACCAACTTTGGCATCAAACACCTCTTCTCCCCAACTTCGGAAAGAAACAATAAAGCCTATGATTAGAATACTGACAACAATAGCAACAAGCTCGTGCTTAGAAAACTTAAAATTTGTCTTAATTGACTGCCAGAGCGATCTTTCGCCTATCATGCTCTAATTATTAAGAATTCAGCTTTAAAAACCTTGCTATAAAAAGAAAAAAAGAAAGAAATTAAGCTTTAACAAATTCTCCTTTCCTTACAACATATTTGTCATAAGGCTTAGAAACTTCACCAAAGCTATCAAACTTAAAATTTCCTGACGCACCATGATATATGTTCATTGCATACAAATAATTCTTGATATCTTCCCCCTTGCAGCTTCCGGACTTGCAAGCTTCCTGAAATATCTGAATGATATCGTATGTTTCGGGTCCATATGCATTCCAGCCTTCTCCGTACTCCGATTTATATTTTTTAGAGAATAAAAACAACTCCTCTGATTCTGGGACGCCTGGGGCAGTCACAACCAATCCGGAAGTTAATTCTTCCGCATACTCTAGAATGGTATCATCCTTGGATGCATCAGCAGCATAAACAGGAATATCCAGACCGATTTCATTCATCTGTTGAAGAATAATGCCTGCTTGCTTTGCAAACGCCAACATATAAATTCCATCTGGTTTAGTTTCCTTAATTTTCAACAACTGAGTTTTAACATCCTTTGTTTCCATCTCGAATGTTTCTGCGGCAACTACCTTGCCTGATTTTTCAAATTCCTCGACGAAAACATCCTTTAAACCAACTCCCCAATCCATATTAGGATAAATGACTGCAACGTTACTCAAATCGGCAGCCAACATCAACTTCGCACCTATTTTACCTTGGCCTGCATCTGATGGAACCACTCTGAAAGTATAATCTCCTGCTTCCTTAATCTTTGGATTGGTTGCCATTGGAGAAATCATAACTACTTTTGCAGCTTCTGTTATTGGTGCAATGGATAAAACTTCTGGAGAACAACCAACGATAAGAAAACCAACTTTGTTGATGTTGATTAACTTCTGTGCAGCAAGTGAAGCATCTTTGCCGTTACATTTTCCATCTTCATAAATGACTTGCAATTCTCTTCCATTAATTCCGCCTTGAGAATTAATTTCTTTCTCTACCATCATTATGCTTCTAACAGATGACACTGCCAAACTTGCTGCATCTCCTGTTAGGGGACCAATGTAACCAATTTTTATTGGCTTCTGACTTGCAACAACATTTCCTGAAACGTTATTACCGCAACCAACCAACAAAATACAAATCATGACAGCTACCGCTATCTTCAATAAATTCTTCATTTCGAACCTCCAAAACCTAAAACCCCTAAGAACTGAAATCTTGAAGCACACTCTGATATATTATACTATCTTAAGAAATTATTGCGTTTCGTGACAAAATTTATATATTAATACGTGTTTGTCACGAAGTATGGCTTACAAGCTTGATTTAGTCAACAAGAAAATTCTCTATGAATTAGATAAGAATGCAAGAATAAGCGACAGCCAACTGGCGAAGAAAGTGAACAGATCAAGGGAGGCAGTACGAAACAGAATAAAAAAACTCCAAGATGATGGAATAATCTTGAATTTCATAACATCCATTAATCCAAGTAAGGTTGGTTGCATGTTTTTCAAAATGTACTTTCAACTTGCAAACATTCCAGAAGAAAGAGAAAAGTTCTACGAATACTTTAAACAACTTCCAGGATTATACTGGTTTGGAGGTAATGATGGTGTATGGGATTTTCATGCTGCATTTTACGCAAAGGATGTAGAAGAATTTAACAAATTAAAAAACAAAGTTTTCACAGACTTCAGACACATAATAATCAAAAGAGATGTTGGCGTTTTGATAAACACAAGACAGTATGTAAAGAAGTATCTATTGGATCACAACACCGAGTTCTTAGAACCAACAATGTTTGGTGACAAGATTGAGCACAACAAAATAGATGATTTAGACAAAAGGCTACTATCTGCATTATTTCAAAATGCAAGAGCATCTTTAGTATACCTCTCTCAAAAACTAGGATGTTCTGTAGATATAATAAGAAACAAAATGAAGCGAATGCATGAACTAGGAATCATTATGCAATACAGAATAGCGATTGATTATACAAAACTGGGATATGAAATGTTTAAAGCATTTGTCTACTTCCACAACCTCTCAGAATTAGATGAAAAGAAACTCTTTCAGTATGCTAAGCAAAATAATAAGATAGTATACCTTATAAGACAACTCTCAGCGTGGGACGTCGAGTTAGAAATAATGGCGAAAAGCTATGAGGAATTCAATGAAATAATAAACGACATCCGTCATAAATTCGCAGAAGATATAAGAAACTATGAGTTCGCATTGATGAGAGATGATATTTGGTCATTTGAAAACTTCAAACTATTAGTCTAAACAGAATTAATTTCGTAATCCACTCCTTTCACTCTTTCAACCTTGTTCTTATAGTGTTTAATCAATCTAACCATTTCTTCTTCATGTCCTGCGCCAACAACTACTAAAACTTTAACATAATTCTTCATTAATGATGCAACTTTCTTAGCCATAATTTCGTTTCTTTCCTTAATTAGCACATTATACACATTAGGATATTTCTTTTTCAACTCAGCCGTTAATTTAATTATGATTTCTCTCTCTGGAACTTTACTCAGATCAAGATGAGTAACACCTAAACGTTTAATCTCTCTCTCCTTGAACAGAAAACCTCTAACGACGTCCTTAACAAACTGCCATTTCTCTTTTCGCGTTAATCTTTTAGTAAATTTTTGTAAAGTAATTTCAATATCTTGATCTATCAATGCAACGGGAATCTTTCGTTTATGTGCTTCCTTTATCGCAGTCAACATATCACTACCTGGTTTTACTCCTACACTTCTTCCTAACTTCTTCTGAACCCAGCCACCAATTTGTGTAAAGATATAACCTGTTAAACCAATATGTCTAATGTCCGCAATACTCGCTTTATGTTTACCTTGGTGCATCAAAGCATACAATCTTCTTTGATCTAACTCGACCGCAACCAAATCAGGATCTTCTTCCACAATTGCTTTTTTTATTTCCTTTATACTGGACTTAGCAATATGGGATGTACCTAGCAATGCAACATTTTCATATACTAACATGACAATCTAATCTACATCTCGACATTATAAAGATTACCTTTAAAGTGTTAAATTCGTAGAGTACAGCCAACGAAAGCTTTAAATACTAAGTAGGTATACTCTTTCGTATATTAATCAACTCAAAAAGGAGGGGTACTGCGATGTTAAGATTAAGGAAATTAACTGAAGCTTACGATATGCAAGTTTTCACTGATTCTGGTGACTATTTCGGAGATATCGAAGAAACTATAATAACCAAAACTAAGGTATTTGGATGGAGAGTGAGAGCCACTAAAGGTTCATACTTAGGAAAGGTTTTGGGTTCCGCAAAAGGAGTAATTGTCCCACATCAGCTTGTAAAAGCGATAGGTGCAATCATGATTATTTCCAAATCTGCTATGCCTAGCTACAATCCAGAAGAAGAAGCTTCAGCTGCAGAAATGGATTAATTTTATTTTTTCTCTATAATTTTTCTAAAACTTTCGATAGCTTCTTTGTCTGCCATCTTTTTAGCAGGCGATTTCATCAAGAAAGCACATACCTTCTCCGATTCTTTTTGCATCCCTCTATCAACTAATAGCTTTGCAACTCTTATTGCATCAACAACAGTCCCTGCACCATTAATACTGATTTCATCTTCTATAACTGCGCTAATCTTTATTGGAGTTCTACCAAACATTTCTCCCTCAATTCTTAACTCTACTCTTTTACTTCCAGATGGCTTACCCGTATATTGAAATGTAACTTTTGGCTTAACTTCTTCGCAATCTATAAACGAACTTAATGCTTCACTTTTTGTTTTTTCTTTAGACTTTTTTCTATACAACAAATTAAAGTGATCCGCATTACCACCAATATTGTCCTGCTCAGTTTTAGATATCTGAATTCCCCTCATAGCTAGTGCTTCCAATAAAATTCTATTCAACATTGTCGCGCCCAGCTGACTTTTAGTATCATCTCCCAGGAGAACTAGACCTTTATCTTGAAAACGCTTTTGCCATGATTCGATAGTTGCCAAGGGGGTTGGGATGCAATTAATAAAACTACATCCTGCATCCAATGCTGCTTCAGCATACATGCGAGTGGCTTCATCACTCCCTGTCGGGACGAGATTAAGCACAACATCTGCTCCTGTTTCTTTTAGTACTTTAGCAATATCGACAGATGATTCTGAACTTTCCTTCACAAAACTACCTTTCATCTGTTCAACAACGCCATCGGCTGTTGGTCCTCGATAAACTTTTGCTTCAAATTCAACAGGAGAGGTGATATCTTTTGTAACATTTGCACCTTGAGAGATCGCTTCATGAAGTTTCTTTCCAACTTTTCTTTCATCTACATCAAAAGCAGCCACAAAATTGATATCTGACACTTTATAATCTCCAACTAATGGATTAATTAACCCTCGAGTCTCATCTTCGTTCTTTATGTAAAAAGATACGCCCTCTACTAACGCCTTGGTAAAACTTCCAACACCAATAATTGCAACATTTATTTTTTTCATTTTATGCAACCTCCAATACGTGCAATGTGTGAAACTCCGGGACTGTTTTTTGATCAAACCCTAACTCAATAGTATTTACAACACTAAACCCTTCTTTCTTAAATAAAGTATTCCAATTTTGAGGGGTTTGAAAATTGAATGGAACATTAACTTTGTTCTCTTCAAAATCGCTATAGTGGATAATCCTATTGTAAAAATGGTCGAAGAATATGTTGGCTAATCTTTGTTCCTCTTCTGACAAGGCTCCATATGCTTCTACACCATAAACTGACTCTATGATCAACACTCTGCCACCTTTCTTAGTAACTCTTCTGGCCTCTTCTAAAACTTGGACAGGATCATCGCTGTGGTGCAAGACTGTAAGTAACAACGTAGTGTCAAAACTACTATCTAAAAATGGGATTTTTTTATTCTGTTTAATTAATCCAAACGGTAAATTAATGTTGGAAATGTTTCCATGTTCATAAACATCAACAAGAATAACATCTCTTCCGTGGATGTCTTGCAGAATTTCTCCAACTTTTCCATCTCCACAACCCAAGTCCAGAACATCTCTCCCTTTAACATGGTTTTTTATTTGATTGAACATAAGTTGAGCACGATTACTAAGTTTTACAGGAATTCTTTGAGTCACTCGTTTTTTATCAAACATTAAGTGAACTTTCTTTTCATAATCTGAGATGTCTTGGTAAGTAGATGCGTTATTAATTGCAAAGTCCACCAATTCTTTAATCTCTTTTATTTCCAAATAAGTCAACACCTCTTTCAATGTTGTCTCAATATACTTTTTTACGTTACCATTCTTTAATATGGTTTTGATTTCAGGAATTTTGTTACCGAATGCGTTTTTCATTTTCCACCTCAACAACTTTTTAGTTGTTACTTAACGGGTGTGACTAAAGTATATAAAGAATCTCTTCCCTTTAGGGGGGAGTAATGATAACCCCTTTAGGGGGATATTGAACTTAACAAAATGGATATTGAACCATTACGGAAGATAGGGCTCACGGAGGGCGAAATCAAGGTATATTTATCCTTAATCAGATTAGGTGAAACAACATCTGGGCCGCTTGTGGATGAATCTGGAGTTTCTGTATCAAAAGTATATTCTATCTTGGATCGATTAGCGAAGAAAGGCTTAGTTAGTCATATTGTAAAAAGAAAAACGAAATACTTCCAAGCGGCAGATCCTAACCGGTTAGTTGTGTACATGCAAGAAAAAGAAGCAGAGTTGAAAGAACATGAAAAAAAGATAAAAGAAATGATTCCTCTTTTAGAACTTGAAGGTAATTCTGCAACAACTGCTGAGACTGCACAAATATTTGATGGTTTGAGAGGCATTCAAACTGCGAGAGAGAGAACTTTAAAAACAACAAAGAAAGGGGAAGACATGTGGATCATAGGCATTGCACGAACCCCCTACGAAGGAACCATGAATCCTTATTTTCAAGAATATCATAAAAGAAGATACAAGAAAGGAATTAAATGTAGATATCTATTTAATGAATATGCTAGACGACCATTCGGAGAAACTTCTAAAGACTATCCTTTAAGCGAAGTACGTTACATGCCTGAGGGCTTAATCACCCATAGTTGGATGGAAATATATGCAGATACTGTGACCATCGGAATAAATAAAGGCAAATCATTTTCAATTGTAATTCAGAATCACGAAGTAGCAAACTCTTTCAAAATCTATGCTCAACTTCTCTGGAGTATGGCCAAACCTTAATCATTCTCTTCTTTAAATCTTTTATAGTGTATACACTTTTCTTCACACTCTCCAGTAATGCAGCCTTTAGTTTCTTTTATTACTTCCCTCATCTTAACTGGTACACTGTCCTCTGTAAAGAACATACATCTCCCCATAAATTCACAAAATACCATTTTACCATGTATAATTTTCTAGATAACCGTCTCTTTGAAAGTTTGGATTAAATGTGGCATCATAATTTGTACTCGCTACCAAGTTCCAAAGAAATACTTCCATATGTGCTTTGTTCAATCTGCGTAAACTTCCATCTTCTGATTCCAACAAAACTTGACTTCTCAACTTTGAATAAAATTCTGCTATTCTTTTAGTTGGCAAAGGAAAAATCATTTGTCTCAACGGAACTTCATTTTTCTCGTGTTTTGCCATTCTATATGCTACTTCATACATTGCCGCAACTTCATGTGCGCAAACTCTGTAAACATCAGAACCTTCTTGTGCATGTCTGCCTGTGAATCTTAATTCGCTAAACATTTTGGCACCGCAACAATGCTCTTGGTTCTCGTCTAAAGATTGTGATCTAAATCTGTACGGCGTAACAACTCTGTAAGGTGTATGGCCTGTTACTGGAACACCTTTCAGCATTAATTTATATCTTCTAACTTTCTTTCTTCTTGATGGAACACTAACCAAAAAACTGCCACCATCTCTCGCCACTCTTGCAGCATCTGTATAATCTGCTTCAACATCAATTGATGTTGGAAAGTTGTGTGCATACGTAAACAACCTTGCACCTTCAAGAACTTCTACTAATGGTACAACTCTTTTTCTTTTATCATTTCCATCTAATGGATTAAACGAATATCCTTTTTGATATCCTTTTCTAACATTATCAAACGCATCTTTTAATCTCTGCCGAGGACTTAATCTTAATCTAACACATTCATCTATACTTCTAAATCTTCGTGGTTTAACTTCCGGTCCATGTTTCTTAAACTTCTTTTCGCCACCCCAATGTTGGAATTGAAAAACATCTGCCGGTACAACAAGAAACTGCTCAGCCCCTAATGCTTCAATCCTATCCACTAAATCCCTTTCTGCTCTAACTTCTTCTTTATCTTTCTTAATCTGAGCAACCGTTGCTTCTTTGAAATATGCTTTTTTTGGATAGTTCGCCATTTTCACCAGCTTCCGCTAAAACATCATTTTTAGAGAGTTTTAACGAATGTATTTACTTTATACGTGTTTTGCACATATTAATGCTCGTGGTGAGCTGCATCACCACACCTTGTGCGTCACTTAACAGTGGTAAAAACAGGGAAAGATTTATATACTACCTCTTCTAGTCTATATATAGGTGATAAAATCAATGGTTTCTGCAAATGAACATCATAGGAACTTGTCTTCCGGCGCATATCGAAGGAATGTAGAAGAAGCAGAACCTAGGCGAGCCTCTAGAGTAATTTCCGCTGATGACGCAACTTACCGTTATGGCGATGATGACGCATTAGGCGCCGCAATGCAGCAAGCTTATCCTAATTCTCCTTCACTATCTAACAGAGTTGGTGGTTTCTTTGGTGGAATTGGTACTGGAGTATCAAATTGGTATCAAGATACGCGGTTCTACAAATGGCGACATCCCGAACTTGCAAACGATGATGATCCTCAAAATATTGATGATGTGGTTAACGCGGCAGCGCAACCAGCTGAGGCAGCACAACAAACACCTGCGGAACAACCTCCTGCACCACAATCTATTGAACCCGGAGATGAAGCAGAAGATACTTCAGAAGAAGAAGGTTCAATAAGATACGAAAGCGCAGAACAAATTCCTAATCCTGGAAGAAATTATGAAGGCTTTTGGGAATTATCAGATTTTGACAGTGCTATCTCTAACTTCGGAATATATCTGCCACCTAAACTAGATAGTATGTTACGTCACAGGTTTCGTAGTCTTGCATTTACATCACTTGTTGGAACACAGAGAAGCGATTACAGAAAATTCAGAGATAGCGCAAAAGTTCGTTTTACTGGTGTATTGAAACCTTTCCAATACGAAGGAAAAACAATTGATCCTAATGAAACTATTGAAGATTTCTTAGACACTGCCGATAGATTGCACACAATGATTTTTGAAGGCGCACTTAATGCAGTAAGAAGAAGAGCAGGCCAACAAGGTTACGACGTAGAAAGTTATGATCAACAAGAAATAAAAGATATCGCAGGAGAACTTGACAGAGCATACTTGCAAGCTTCTGACGTGGCAGTATGGGCTGAGAAACTTTCAGAGCGAGAGGGTTATGTTGGTGGTAAAGTTAGTAATAAAGTTAAAGCAAAGTTACGAGGAGTCTGTTTTTATGAAGATCCATCACAACTAAAGGAAAGAATTCTCCAAGCCAGAGAATATGTTTTGAATACTCTTGCCGAAGTAAATGACAATCACGAAGATCCAGGAACAAACTGGAAGATTATGGATTTTGTTAATACAATGTATAGATTTTTAGATGGTGCAATATCTATAGAACCTCTTGCAAGAAGTGCTTATGAAAAAGTTGAGAGTTTAATAGAAGACTCACCTTTAAACGACGCGATTCAGAAATTAAATAAAGCATTAAAAAATCCGCAGGCAATCAAAGCAGGACTATTTGATAAAATTGATTTGGGAACTAGAGATATTGATCCGGAACAATCACTAACCGACTTAATTGAATCTGCAGAAATAGCAAGAGGCGATGCACTATCCTTAGCATTAAACATCGTGAGAGAACGAGTAGTTAACAGAGCAGGCTATCATGCAGAGTCAAGAATAGATGATGAACTTAGAGATTACAGAGGAAAACTTGAAACAGTATTCGAACATGCAGAAGATGTTGCACATTGGTTGGCTGATGTTGAAGGCAGAACTGGTGCAAGAAACTGGACAATCAAAAAAGTCATTAGCAGAAAACTTAGAGCATATGGAGTGAACAATGCAATGAACCTACTTGATCAAATTCAGAATACGAGAGAACAGGTACTGAATACTTATGATAGAGTTGTTGGTATTAGACCTGAGATTGTAGAAGAAGATGCAATATATCCTGATGAAGATCCTTGGGATGTTGGTCCTAGTAATGATGTTGTAGATGGAGAACTACTTACACCGGGAGATGAAGAACGACTAGAATTTGTATCTGGTTTATCTGATTCTCAAAACAACTCAGAACCAATTCAGGCCGAAGTGCTTCCAAGAGATTCAATACCTGATCCCTTTGATCCGGATTATCAAGCACCTGAAAGAGAACCTGTAGTTATTGACGTTACGCCAAGTTCTGATCCTGTAGATATATTTGAGGAAATAGTGCGAGATGTAGAACAAAGACAAAATGATGATAGAGGTAATAATTAAATGACACGTAATAATCCTAATAATCTAAGAAGAGGACACCCAGAAGCACAACCTAGAACGGCAGAAAGAGTTATCATGCCGCACGAAAGATATCCTGGACCTCAAGCAACACAATTTCAAAGTACACCTCCAAGATACAAACCTTCGTTTTGGGATAAGCACGGCGATACTGTAGGAAAAGTTGGAGCTCTTGGTATTGCAGCCATAATTGGATTATATGGTTTTACAAGTTTATTCGCAGCAGATGTTACTTCAGAAGATCCTAGAGAACCTACTAAAGTTGCAGGTCCTCGAGTTCCAGGTCCCGTAGCTAAAGCATCAGAACCACCTGTTGCTCCTGAACCAGCACCTCCTATCGCAACTCACGAACCTGACGTTACTGAAGCACCTGAAGTTATTAGTCCAGATCCTGATTTAGATGAAAGAGTTGCTGAAGCAGATCCAGAACCCGGAATTGTTCCAACAAGTCCTAATCCTTTAGCAAACTTACTTTACAATACTCACAGATTGAAAGATATTTTCTTATATAATGCAGTAATTGGAGACAACGAATTTGCATACACTAGTTTCATACCTCTTGGTACTGAACTAGAAGGCGCAGACGGAACTACTATTGACTTCGATGACGATTATTTCACATTTAAGGTTGCAATTGCAGGATCAAATAGACCTCTGCCTGAAAGGCTTCCGCCTAATTCTCCTGCAATTGAAGATTTTGCACAAGATCTTTCAACTTTTGTCAATAGATTAACAAGATTCAACATTGACAATGAAGCAGATTTAGAAAGACTTGCAAATATGATTGCATTCAACTACAAATATTCTTTTGGCATTGATCTGGATACATCTAAAATTTCTTTTGAAGCTGATCCAGATACCAACGAATTCGCAGCAATAAAATATACTGGCGCAAATGCGAAAGTCGAGATAGAATACGAGGCTGCAGAATCAGTTGATGTAGATGAAGCTGATCCTTACTTAGAGAGAACTCTTCCCGAATCTACAAGAACGGAAAGAGAAACACTTACAGATATTAATGGATTGCTACGGATTCCATATTCTATGAATGAACAACACGTTCTTCTGATTGGAGCCAAAGATCTAAGAGTTTTAGAGAACATGGAACCATTCTCATACGAAATAGATGATCCGACAGTTAGTGTTCCAGAAGATTCTCCTGATGAGGTTGACTCTTTCAGATCGATTGAAATCGATTTTGGAATTCAAGACATCGTAGATTCCTATAACTTAGTTGATCATGCTCAACCAAACAGCATACCTACTTCCGATGAAGAGGGGGCAGCGCATTTTATTAATCCTTTAAAGTATGTGTTTGCAACGAGAGACGCAAATTTAGGAGGGGTTGCAGATGCAATAACTGCTGGCCTAGAAAACAAAGTAGATCAAGCACAAGCTCTTTTAGACTTCACTCACACACTAGAATATGGTTCTTGTTATCCTGCATATGCGAGAAATCCTATTGTGTCATTGGTAGGAGGGGCACGAGGTTGCGAGCTTGATGCAGTTGTAATGTATTCATCACTTTTAGCACAAAAAGGAATAGGTTCAATTCTTCTAGGCTATGAAAGCAGAACATTAGTGGCAGTTGAAGTGGCTCCTGAAGATGTAGATCCTGCTGTTGTGTTTAAATTACCTGGTGAAGACGAACGACAATTTGTTATTGTAGATCCAATATCTTATGGACCTGAATCTGTAATTGGTACAAATCATCTAACTGAGATGCCTGATGAAAATATGCCTGCAGATCTAAATGCGCCTTATTATGTGTTTATGATAACTCCAGAACCTTAAGTGGTGCGACTTCGTACCACAATATTTTTATACCTTTATACTTATTAATATTCTATGGATCAAAAACATCTAGAAAGCACAGGATTAACCGCCGCAGAATCTAAAGTATATCTTATGCTTCTTGAACAAGGTGCCAGTCTAGCGGGAGTTATCTCGAGAAATACAGGAATACACCGAAGATCCGTATACGACGCTATTGAAAGACTAGTACAGAAGGGGCTTGTTTCTTACATTAAACAAAACAACCGAAAATACTTTCAAGCAGCAAGCCCCGAAAGATTCTTAGAAATATTAAAAGAAAAAGAAGAGAACATAAAGAGTGTTTTACCAGAACTAAAACTTTTACAGCAAATGTCCGAAGGTAAAAACGAAACTCTATTCTTTAGAGGAAGAACCGCACTAAGTACCGTTTTTGATGATCAAATAGAGAAAGAAGAAGACATTCTTGTATTCGGAACAACCCTTAAGTCATTTGATTATATGAAATACTACTTCCCCCATTATGACCGGAAAAGGGTTGAAAAAAAGATCAAAGTTAAACTCATTCTCAACGAAGAAGATAGAGATTTATACCTCAAACTTAAACCAAAATTAACTGAAGCAAGATTCGTACCAAAAGAAGTTGTATCTCAAGTTGCTACTAATGTCTATGGCAGAAATGTTGCCATCGTTAGCTGGCGTTTAGACAAAAACGATCCCGTGGCATTAATCATTAGACAAGATGAAATATCGGAGAGCTATAGAAGTTACTTCAATTTCATATGGAAGAGTGCAAAAAAATGAAATACCTTCTAATTCTAAATCCAAACGCAGGATCTTCTCATAATTTCCTCAAGAATATTTTTGATCACTTCAAAGGTCATCTACTAGAGATAAAGAACACAACCGCACCCAAAGATGCAACTAAATATGCAAAAGCCGCCAAAGGCAAATATGATGTTGTAATAGCAGCAGGCGGAGATGGAACTATTAATGAGGTTGTTAATGGTTTAGCTGGTTCAAAGAAGACAAAACTAGGTATTCTTCCTCTAGGAACTGAGAATGTTTTGGCAAAAGAACTACACGTTCCACTTAAACCCGAAGAGGCAATTAAAAGAATTATCAAAGGTAAGTCGAAGAAGTTTGATTTAGGATTGGCTAATAAAAGGTATTTTACGATGGTTGCGGGCATTGGTTTTGATGCGCAAGTAGCTGCTGATGTTCCATCTGATCTTAAGAAATTATTAGGCTCTTATGCATATCATCTTACCGCCATTAGAACGTTTTTCACATTTATTCCATCAGAAATGGAAATAAAACTTGATAATCAAAAAATGTTAAGAAAAGGTTACATGGTCGTAGTCGGAAACATAAAACGTTATGGTTGGATCTTAGAATTAACAAAGCACGCAAAAGCTCAAGATGGATACTTAGATGTCTGTATATTCAAAAATAAAGATGTTTTTAACACAATGAAATATCTTGTATCTGCAACAACCACAAAAAACATACCAGATTTACCAAATGTCGAGTATTTTAAGGTTAAACAACTAACAGTC
The DNA here is from genome assembly GCA_018646625.1 of Candidatus Woesearchaeota archaeon. Lineage (GTDB taxonomy): Archaea > Nanobdellota > Nanobdellia > Woesearchaeales > JABGUJ01 > JABGUJ01. Next base: position 537,028 of record JABGUJ010000001.1, read on the forward strand.
AAATCCAAAAAACCTGTTCTTGCCCACGTCGACTGCGAAGTATTAGGTAAAACACCCATAAAAATAAAAGTAGTGCCAAAGGCACTAGAAATAATATATTAAATTTATTCTCTAGGTTTTGGTTGAGAACCATAAATAGTCTCAAACATAACATATTGCGGACACTCTGGTCTTCTTTCACAACCAGGACACTTGTCCCTATACTTAGATTCCCAAGGATCTCCTTGACCTGTTGTTGCGCCAGCAAACAAATCAGCCATACTAAATCCCCTTGGTGGAACTCCTATATCATCAACTGGCAAATCACCGAGATCAAATACCGCAGCACCTACCAAGTCGCCAAACACATCATCAAATGACGCATGTTCAAAACTCATTGAAGAGCCATCTTCACCCACACCAACAATTCTGAACATAGAAGAGCCAAACTCTTCTGCCAGGCCTTGCATAAATGGATCGTAATCTCCACCTACTCGAGAATAAGCATACTTCAATACGTCAGATACATCAGCATAACGGGATGTATTTCTTACTACATAAACATTTTGCTCAGGATGTTCTGCGGCAACTTGTGTTTTATCATTAAAGTACGTAGGCCTAAGTCCTGTCTCAATCGTGAACTGACCTTCTAAAACTCTCAGAGGGTTGCTAGTAATTTCATGAATTGCATCATCCTGTGCTTCATAGTATACTTTTACTGTAGTACTTCTAGGATCTTCAATTATTGGTTCGATTACTGTTGATTTCATTATGGCTTGCAAAAAAGATCTTTTACTTCCTGCTGCGATAAGATATGGTGCACCCAACGATCTAACATCACTTTCTATTGCTTCTCCCAACCCAACACCTGCAAGATCTACTCTCTCTTGATCGGGATGATTTAGAACAGTTGGCGTAGTAGCAAAAGATTCTCCGCTAAATCCAACTGTACTTTCAAAAAGACCTTCATCTATCCAAACACCTCTCACGTCATTTTGTCCAGGGTTAAAATGAAATTCCACACCCAGATCTGAAACTTTAGCAGTTGCTTCTGCAACCAACTCATCAAGACCGACCGCATTAAAACGAGTAACATTGGCTTTTGCCAATCTGACCGCTTCAAGAATTGTGTCAAGAGCATCATCTAACTTAGTAACATAATCTGTATCTCTTGGATCAAAATCGGAGATTATAGGTAATTCTGTCATTTTCTACTTTCCTCCCAATAACTAAAAAATAAAAAAATTAATTTGGATCTTCGACTTCAGAAAGATATGTGTTAATCACTCTTCCTAAGAATGAAGATGCTTTCAAATCACTATCTGCATATTCATCGAAAATCGATCCATCTGAAAAACCATCAAGATTGTATTTATTAACAACTTGACCAATTCTTCCCAGCAAAGGCGCAACATTAATTGTTCCCGTTGTTGCCCCTTCTGCGGTTATAGCCCTATATTGTGCATCTAAAGTATCCAGCTCGGCTAATCCTTCTTTTATCTGATCAACGCGTGTTCTTACTTGGTGACGCATAGAGATTTCTTTTATCGCTGCAGATAAGACGGCATTCAAATCAGAATATTTAGATTCATTAGAGACATGATAATGTGAAACGTGATCCGCATAGAGTTCTCCATAAAATTGTTCAGGAGTCAAAACATGTGCGTGGTTTTCCGCATTCCCTTCTCTTAAGTTTACAACATATGTAGATGAAGAATCAGTATCTAAGTCTGCGGTCACAACCATGTCCGCTACGTATAATTTATCATCCAGTTGTATGTAAAGACGCGCATTATTTGAAGAATCGTCGGTAGGTAGTAAATGAGATACTCTTGTGGTTGCATTAACTGCGGCTACATATTCTTGCCTTCTTTCTTGAAGAACTTCAGCCCTCGCTTCTAAAGGTGCGAGACCTTGAGCAATCTCCTGATTCGCTGCAGCTATAACAGTTTCAATAGTTTGGCTCTGGTCCGCTCTCATTGGCTCATTCATTCTGAGTGCATATGTGCCAGTTTCTGGTAGAGAAAATAGTCCGAAGAAAGGGATTAACTCTACAAAGTCTACAAACTCCCCGCGTATGTCTCTGTCTGCTAGCCTAATTTCTGCAGTTTCAAGCGCACAATTAAGAAGAAATTCTCCTTCTTCTAAAATATCTGTTTCTGTTCTTGCGATAAGTCTATCAGTAAATTCAATTCGAGAATCGACTTCATCCACAAACCTCGTTTTATGCGGATTTAATCCATCAAGTTTTCGTGGTATGTCTATACTAGTCTCAGCATCTAATCTGGTTCCCAAATCAGTCATATATATCCCTCCTAATAGGTATTTCTTGGCAAAACCAGTTAATTATTAATATTTAAAAGTTTCTATGTTTGTAAGAATTCATAAGAATCAGGCACTAAAACCCCTTAATTCAATATAAGACGAAAGACCCATTTTTCACTGTCTTAATCACGATCTCTTTTCTAATGTCGCCAAAGGAATCAAATTTACTTAAACCGGTCACCCCTTCGTAAGTCAAGTTATACAATTCATCTTTTATACACGTAGAATCTTCCCCACATACTGATAAAACCAAAGAAATGATCTGAACACCATCATACATTAATGCTGCAAAACCCTCACTCATTCTACCATATTTCGCTTTATACTTTTCTTGATACACAACATTTAATGGATTATTAGACAACGGATCAAAATGGTAAGGATATACAACACCTTCTGCTGCAGAACCTGCAATCCTAATTAACTCCTCATTTTCCATAGTGGGTGTACCAAAAATTGTAAAATTCAATCCCAACTCTCTGGCCTGTTTCACCGCTAACCAATTATAATTAACATACAATAAAGCATCAACATTGTACTGACTAACCTTCATCAACTCTGTGCGAAAATCATTTGCATCTGATTCAACAATCTCTTTAACCAAAACAGAACCATTAAAATTTCGTTCAAACTCGTCAACAAATCCATACCCGAAATCTGTATTGACTAAGATGATGCCTATATCATCAACCAAGGCAGATGAAGCTAACTTTTCTGCATAATAGAATGCATCTGGTTGAACTCTGAATACATAATCACCTGCATAACGTATTTTTGGTGAGACTGCAGAAGCTAATATGACTGTTTTACTTTTTTCTGCAATGGGAGCCATAGCCAAAACATCGCTTGAGCACCAATCCCCTAAAACAACAGAAACTCCATTAACATAAACTAATTTATTCATCGCAGTCGCCGCAGTCGCAGGTATACATTGACTATCTTCATATAATATTTTTAATTTAGAATCTCTTTTAGAATTTATTTCCTCAACAGCAAGATCTATTGCTTCTTTTATGTATTCTCCATATTGTGCGGATGTGCCGGATAAAGGAAGAATTGCTCCTATTTCAACATAATCTTCTTTTACAACCTGTCCACTAATACTGCATCCAACAATCAGAGCCAAAGCTAACGCCAAAACAAAAATTCTCATCTCTACCACCAACAAAAGATATAAAAAACCAATATTTAAATATCTGTAGTCCTATATAAGACTACAAAATGAGATCCGAATTAGAACTTTTAGGATTAACGGAAGGAGAATCTAAAGTCTATCTTGCATTATTAGAGCTTGGTTCTAGTCTAGCTGGGCCAATTATAAAGAAAACCAAACTACATCGAGCAACAACATACCAAATCTTACAAAGACTTACAGAAAAAGGGTTAGTATCATTCACTATAATGAAAGGTAAAAGACATTTTGAGGCTGCCGATCCTGAACAATTCTCAAGACAACTAAAAGAAAAGCAAGACATCTTATCACAGATCCTGCCTGAACTAAAATTAAAGAAATCATTAGCAAAACAATCGCAAGAAATTACTGTCTACCAAGGAAGAAATGGAATTAAAACAGTATGTGGACATATAATTAAGCGGCTCTCGCCAGGAGGGACATACTATGATTTTGGAGTTTCAGGGCTGTTCAGAGATATAATGAAAGAGTACTGGGATAAATGGCAAACTATGAAACAGAAGAACAACATCAAAGCAAAAGTTATATTCAATGAATCCATAAGGAAAAACAAATATCTACTACAAGACATAAAAAACACATCATACAAGTTTGTACCGGATGAATTCTATTCTTCTACTGACACAATGATATTGGATGACACTATCATATTATTCATATGGACAGGACAACCGCCTTTAGCTGTAATGATAAAGAACAAAGAAAATGCTGAAGGTTACAAAAGACAATTTAACCTTATGTGGAAAAATGCAAAAAAATAAAGGGTGTTTAACCCTCGATAATAGATTTTAACAACTGTACTAAAAGCTGCTTAATTCTGCTTCTCTCTTCTTTCATTTGAGAGCTAACTTCTTTAAGTTGTGCAACTTGCTCTTCAATTACCTGTTCCTTCTCTTCAACTGTAGAGTTAAGATAATTTATGGTATCAAGTTGATTATCTATTTGCGCTTGTTTCTGATTAATATCAATAGTCAATCCGCTTAACTCATCTAATTTTTCTTGTGCTTCAATCTTATTCATGCTTCCAGAACATACTTCTACTGGCACGGTTTTTATCTCTGCATCACACATTTGCGGCGCTTTGCTAGCATGCACAATCAAATAAACAAACAGAACAATTATTACAAAACTAAGAGCCCAGATTAGTGGCTTAGAAGAACTTTCTTTCTTCACAACCTCAATTCTCTTTACCGGCTCATGTTGTTTTCTATATTCGTTCGCAACTGAGTTAATTAAGTGAGCGTCATGCCCGTGTTGCTTCAACTGTTGTTTAAGATAACCAAGATTAAAACCCTTTTTTATTCCTCTATCGAAATAACGCTTAATTTTTTCTTCCATCATTTTGTGATCTCCAAGACCTCTTTTTGAGTAGTTTGACACACAGATTCTGACAAGCTTTTAAGACCATCTTTGATCTTTTGACCTTCAGATATCTGGTCATGAGTTTGAGGGAAAACAATCCACTTTTTCTCAGTTTTTGAAAACGGATTAACGAAATATAAACTAAAATGCCTGCCTATCCCTACTATCTCTTTCCAGTGGGTAAGTGCATATTTAAAGTTTTCTTCGGTATTGTACACAACTAAACTAGAATGATCTGTTATCTTCTTCAAATCTTTAATCAAAGATACATCATCGAGGAACGGTTCTATGTGATATTTATGATCTTTATGTTTAAATTTCACATCTAATCCATACTTTTCTTCAGTGATTTTAGAAATCTGTCTCATAACAAGATCTTTATTTTCAAGAAAACGCTTAAGCCAATCCCTAAGATATTCTCCTTCTTTGTTTATGGTACCTCACCTCTAATGAGAAAAGAACTAATTTGGTTTAAATACTTTACGAACAACTTCCTTGACTTTGGCCATAACTCTCCAGCCACCATACTCACCAAACTTAACATCATGGCATGCGCCCCAAGGATCTGCATATATCCATTTCTTCCCTACTTTAACATGTAAAAATTGATGTATGCTCGGGCCACAAATACTGTGTGTATTCACTATCTCATCTTCCTTAAACATTCCACTTTTAACCAACATAACCCTAAGAAGAAAACTTAATACCGTACATGCTAAAACCCCTTTATGGTGCCATATTTTGTGGGTATCTCTCCAAAAGTTTCTATGAAAATAAAGAAATGCACCCATAAATTTACTTTCATATCTATCAACAACAAATTCATAAGCACCTTTCAGAAAAGCCTCTTTTGTTTTATACTTCTTCTTTAATGCACTAATCTGTTTCATCATCTCAGCAGGAATCTCATCAGGAACAGGCTCATATCTCAAGTGAGGCATAACTAATCGAGAAGCACCAAACATTATCACAAAGTATAGTATAGCCAGCCAAAGAATAAACTCAATCATTTTTTTTGTATTGGTGGTAGGGCCACGATCTTACCATCAAGTTCCACAACCTTGTAGTCTTTGTATTTTTCCTTAGTCTCATCTAGATTTAGTTTAGAAAGTAGAAAGGGATTATTGTACTCATCAAATATAACTCTCTCGAAATCTGCATTAAGAAATTTCTCCATAGCAGAAAGTCTGATGTTAAATTCTCTAACTCGTACTATATCCTCTTTAAGATTTTCAGGGTCAATTTTCCGATATGGCTTAACAAGATTATACTTATCTCTAACATCCCATACAAAACATTCCCAGTACTCTCCAGATTTAACATCTGCTTTGGAACCTTTATGAATGAAATTAACTCTTTTCTTGAAAAATGCAACTAGTTGAGCATCCTCACCGGATTTAGAATTTCGCTCAAACTTTAAAATCAAATTAACCAACGGTCTCTCACCCCATCTAGAACTCTATTTATTTCCTTTATTAATCTTTCGCTTATAAGCCCTTAACCTAGGAAATTCCAGAGGCTAGTGATTATGAACATATATATTATAATCCCCATAAGGAAGAACTCTACTTTTCCTTTTCTATACTTGGGAATGATATCTCTCACTACAATAAACAAAAGTGCACCACCCATAAAGCCCAATAAAGAGAAAAACATCTGTCTTGATACTGGCAGCATTATAGCCAACAATACTCCAATCATGGTTGCACACGCTTCGAAGGTAACCTTAACTTTGCTTTTCTTTACTTTAATCTCTGGGATTCTTATCATGGTTGTGTGAAGAAGAATAGGTATGAAGAAAACTAATCCGGCATAGAAATTTTGCTTACTAATATTCAATATAATTACACCAATGATTATATGATACAGAAACATTGCAATATCATGAACAAACGCAACCTCTCTTCTTAATTTGTGCGGCGGGGCGTGCTGATAAACATATTTCTCTGCAATGTGCAACAACGAAAACCCGAGCAAGACATAAACAAATATTAATCTCTCAGGTATCAACCTCAATCTAGTAACTCCTATAACAAAATCAGGAAGAAGAACAAGAAACAAATAAGTAACGGCCATTCCTGCAGCAAATGAAATGAGCTCGGTCTTGAACTTAAATTTATACATAGAAAACTTATCCGCTAAGACTTGCAAGACTCCAATAATTGCCGCGTATAGTATAGGAAGATACATCTTTTATGACACTGGGTAGATATCTGTCTTAGGATGATTGGCTTTCCAAGATTCTAAACTTGTTTGCTCAACATTAAGCTTTTCTCCACTGTTGTAAACACTAACCTTTACTTTACCGGTAAGAGATTTTTCAATTACAACAATTTCTCCACCTAGAAGTTTTGCAATCTTTCCTGAAAACTCGCTTTGAACAATTGCCAGATGATAACCGTTGTGACTCACACCTGCTACTTCCCCATTCTTTTCTCCCATTTCAAATGGTAGGATATTTTTAAATGTAGGTTCAGCTACGGCCTCTTCACTCACAGTAATCTCTCCTGCAGTTATCAATATAGGGATAACAATTGCCAATACAAAAAAGAGAACCCTAAAATCCGCATGATTGCGTACTATTCAAACCACCTCTTTTCTTATATGATCTAAGGGGCGTTTATACCTTTATAAACTTAACTGATTTTAGCTAGTAAAACCGTTCTAGTGGTGTTTTCCAGAGTTCAGATGTTTATCTTTGTACACATAGTACGAATAAACCATTGTGGCAATAACAATTGCAATCAAAGGTACAACAAACAGTAGCACAAAGTACTTTGGAAATAGTAATGTTAACAGAATAAACAAAGAATATGCCCTCATCAGCAATCCGCCAAGCTTATGTGTTTTTGTCCACACATAATCTGAACTTAACGTCCACGGAGTTCTAATTCCAATAAAATAATTTCTTTTACACAGCCTCAAAAAACCACCAAGATAAAAGAAAAGAACAGACAAAGCCGGAATCAACACATAGTTTATGTTAATATGTACTCCAAAATTTGGTAGCAACGTCACTGCATACATAAACGCAAGAAACACAATAAACAATACTTGAAAATCAACAAAATGTTCTTGAAACATCCTTATATTTTTTTTATATATTGCAATCCGTGGAATAAACCAGAATATGGCATAGATAATCAGAGTAATCACCGGAAACAAATATAATGCAATATACTTAGATCCATATGCATCTACTTCTCCTTGAGAATTCCAGTGCGTTGGAACTTCATTCTCTAATACAGGTGTAAGAAATATTGCCCCTATAAACATCGCAACAATAATAACGATAGGGATGACTTCTTTAATATTCATAAAACTCTCAAACCTCTCTGAGCTTATAAAATTATCTTATCTCTAGCTTAGTAATCCACTTTATTCTTGCATCGCCAAGCAATGCTAAAGGAAATCCCTCAACTTTTGGCAAAGGTATCCGATTTTTCATATAAATCAACAAACTTCTTCTACAGTCCACTATTAATTTGGATCTTTTACTGCCATCGGCACAATGAAACACCACTCTCTTTGCACCTTTTTTCAAACCAACTTGCTTAAGCACTTCTGCGACAGTAGTTCCTCGCCATTTAATTTTATTGACAGATTGATCAACAAACTTCATCGCCCTTATTTTCTCATAATTAAACGATTTTGCTTCTTTGATTTTCCCACACACTTCTAGAGAATATTTATGAAGCATTATCTTAGGATAATCGCCTTCTTCTCTCTCATACTTTGTTTTTTCGGGAACAACTTTACTCTTCAAACCACTAAAGAGTTCGAATATATTCACAAACAAATTATTTATTGCCGAGAGAACAGAACTAACACTCATTTTGGAAAAAGAATCCTTGCTTTATCTTTACTTACCTTAATTTCAACAACATCTCCATCCTTAATTCTATGTTTTTTTGCATTGTTATCTGATGTCATGAAACCCGGTACACGAGTAACTTTAACTTTAATCTTCTGACGTTCATTAAGAATTAAAGGTTTGATTAATTTAGTAGTATTATTGAAAGCAATTCCGACCCCTTTGCTAAACTTCTTTCGAGTTATTGAATGAAAATAGGCAGTACTTCCAAACGGTGTGGCAACAATCAACCCATCACCTATTGCGTCTTTCTCAACTAACTTGCCATCGACATAAACACTAAATCTTAACGCACCCGGCATAATGTTATGGAGCTGAACTTCATTCAATCCAATACAATGAGCTTTCCTTTTACCCACTATCTTACCTTCAATCTTAATTAAATCTTTAAAACCATACTTTCCTGTAGATAACGCCTTGAGTACATTACATATTGTACTACCTGGAGCACACGTATTACAAATCTGACTTCGTTTTATTGCAATCTTTGGAACTCTTGGATATTTGTGTTCTCCTAATAGCAGAGTGCCATCTCCCCCATAACAAATAACTGCCTCAGGATTTCTTCTAACTAGACTAAAGCCAAAATCCTTAACAGTACTTTCAATTTTTTTAGAGTGTTGGCCAATTATTGCCACTTTCTTTATCTTCATACTCACTAACCTACGATCAACAGTTTTAAAGCTTTTTATTCAGATGCATGTTTCCATGAATCTTTAAAATGTTGTATGTGTTGTTTCACTACCTCTTCATCTTCTACGAGTAATGTTTTCAACTCTTGTGAAGAATAGTATGTCACAGACATCTTCGTTCCACATATGAAATAAGTAGCTGGTCCACAAACATATGGTGGTAAAAATCTATACTGAAAATAAAACTCTTGGGATCTCCCTTTGCAATATTCTCGATTTGCTTTGCTATCATTATTTATGCTTAAAAATGAAAGTCCTTTCCTAACTCTCTCTGACTGCCACTTATCACCAACTTCTGCACCATATTGTTTGCGCAATCTTGTATCATATCCCATGTTTAATACTTCTTTACCTCCGCCTTCAAGAACTTCAAAGATTGCATATACAAAACCTTCTTTACCTGTAAATAATCTAGAATTTTGATTCCACAATAAATCGAATTGTTGACGAAATCCTTGTGCGAATTCTTTATTATCTATGAGAACACCAATCAACTCCTCTCCCCAGATAGAAAGTATTGCCTTATCGCCATACGAGTATGTTACTAGTGGACTTTTATATTCCTTTGACAAATATTTATACTCTGAACTCTCTGTTGGTTCAGTTCCTAAGGTGAACATTATCTTATGGTTAATTCCATGTTTCTTTACATCTCTAAAGTATTGCTTTGCAAACACAGGCATTTTCTCTCTCAATTGACCACCAGAACCAAACAAACAAACTTCTTCTCCTGTTTTAATAATATCTCTATACAAATTTTTCATTCCTTCCGTTCCTTTGTAAACTTCAACTTGTGTTTTCTCCCTAGAAATCTCTTTTAGTTTTTTCAACTCATCAATATTATCTTCAATACGTTTTCTTTTCTCATCGATATAACCTAACAAGCTCTCAGGATCAGATGCTTGAAAATATTTTTTGTTACTTTTTTTAACATAACTAACTAGCCCTTTCTCTTTCAGCTTTTCCAAAGTATCGTAGATATGAGTTCTATGCTGGCCCGAAAACTCCGCTAACCTGCTAACAGAGCAAGAACCATTTTTGAGCAAAGCTATGTAGATTATTGCTTCTCCATCTGACAATCCAATTTCTTTCAAAAAGCCTGTGTTCATAGTATTATTAACACAGAAGCCATATTTAAGCCTTTTCGTCCGAATAAGGACTACATAGATATATATAGATATTTTCGCTTGAAATACGTACAAAAAGGCGATTGTTGGAGGAAATAATGAGATTAAAATTCATATTAGCGGTAGCTATACTAATATTAATTGTTGGGTGCGGTAGCAACACGATATCTGGTAAGGTAGTTCAAAAGCAAACATTAGAGCCAATAAAGATTGGTGCAATTCTTCCTTTATCTGGTGCTGCGTCTTTCATAGGAGAACCTGAACTTGATGGTATGATTCTTGCAGTTGAAGAAATAAATTCTGATGGGGGAATTAATGGGCGAGAACTAAAACTAATTGTTGAAGACTCACAAACTAATCCTGTGGCTGCAGTGAAAGCAGCAAACAAACTAATTAATCTAGATAATGTAGATATTTTGTATGGGACAACAACGGGAGCTAGTGGTGCTGTTGCTCCTTTTGCTCAAGAGAGCAACACTGTGTTCATATACGAATCAACAACTGTAAAGTTTGCGACAGAAAATGATTTGGTTTTCGGAACCTATCCTAATGCGTATGACTTCTGCAAACAAGCCGCTCTTTTAGCAATACAAGAAGGAAAGAAAAGACTTGCTTTGATTGCACTAAACTTTGATGCATCCTTCGACTGTAAACGAGGAATTGAAGATGCAACATCCAACACTGACACCACTCTTGTATTCTTACAAATGTATGAGATGGAAGAAAAAGATTTCAGAACAAATCTGATGAGAGTTAAAGAAGAGAACATTGATGGTTTGCTTCTATATTCTTACTCAAAGAATAATGTTCCTCTCTTCCAACAAGCATTAGATCTAAACATCAATACAACAATGATCTGTCCTTTATTAACTGCTAGCTGTCACGGTGTGGATGAGATTGATGCTCTGGCAAAGAACACCAAGATATTGGATGGTGCTTTAGGCACAAACATACCATTTGATTCCAAGTCTGATGACCCTAAAATGCGAGCATTTGTTAAAAGGTTTAAAGAAAGATTCAACAAAACTTTGGGCGTGGAAGAAGCATTCACTTACGATGATGTATATTTAATCAAAGAAGCTCTAACCAAATGTACAGCATTATCGACGGAATGTATCAAAGAATCTCTGCTTTCTACAACATTGGATGGGATCAGTGGAGAAATTGTATTTGACAAAGACGGGGTTGCAACCAGAGACATAGCATTTGTTAAGTTTGAAAACAAAGAATGGGTTGGGTATTAAGACTTAGTCTTTTTACCACTTTCTTTTACCAAATGCAGAATGTACGGTACATCCTCGTATCAATGAACTTTCGCTAAAAAGTGCACCAGGATATTGTGCTCTCATTTTACTTTGTAATTCTGGGGATAGACTCATAACATCTGTGATTAAACAAGTATCCTTAGCAAACAGATTTGACTCAAAATCTTCTTTACTAGAAATATATCCTCCGTGTGTGTAGTAAACAACACTATCGATAAGAGTAACTGCATTAACACCATCAAGAGTATCAATCAATCCTGGCTTTTCCGCCATATCTCTAACTGTTGTAGCTCTATCTTCAACACCAAAGTGATTCGCATTTGTTTGTAATAAGTCAAAGCATCCCTCTCTGTTATTATCTACTAAATAAACATGATCAATTCCATTAACATCATCATAGTGTTTCTGCAAGTAAAGTAATGCCATAGGTACAACTGCATCTCCTGAAAACAAATCGGCAATAACTGCTCTCTCGGGTAAACTCCTAAGAACAAATTGTATCATTTCATTTCTCCAGGCTCTGGGTTCTGGCGCGACTTTTCTTCCAAGAAATTTATCTCTATTACCTTCGATCTCTCTATAGAATTCATCTAATCTGTGTTCCAATTCTTTTATTTCTAATGTTACCATTTTTCAAACAGTACTTGATCGGGTCTTTCTGTTAGATCACCAAAACCTAGTAAATCGCAAAGATCTGCACCATCCATTGGTGCACACTCGAAATATCCTTGACAAGCTTCAGGACGATTATGATACTCATCACAAAAACCCAGCGAATCAAGATTAGGACATGCATTAACAATTCTACCACCAGGAAGAACCAAGTCAACAACTTCTTGAGTCTCGGGGTGAGATCCACAACAGTAGGTAGTTTTAGTATAAATATTGCATTCTAAACAGTTACTTTCAGGCATTTTTAATACCTATAACTTGGCCCGATAGAATCTCTTACCTGCACGTTATTAAATCGTCTATTGTAACGATGCATGTAATTACCTCTGTTATTGTTAGCAACAAATCCGGATACTCCTAATGATCCCTCTCTGCCATAACCTCTATTAGAATTTTGTCCTTGATAATTTTTAATATTAAATGTTCCATATCCTCTAGAGCCAAGAATGCCAACAGTACTTCTACCATCATTCAGCTTACTATTAAATCTCACAGAATAAGGGCTAGATCTGCCATAACCATAAGAACCCAAAACACCTTCTCTGCCATAACCATGATTGGCTGCATTGTAATTCACCGCAACATAATTTAAGTTGTTTGCAGAAAACTTATGCGTATTAGTATGCAAGTTTCGAGCTTGATTATTCATTCCTAGACGAAATTGAGAATTGCCTAACGCAACACTATTCATTCCGTAAGCAAAACTAAAAGTAGATAGAACTAAAAAAAACAGGGTTAAAAAAACAAAAATCTTTTTCATCGTTTACCATCGACCGCCTAAGAAACCAGTGCCAGTTCTATAGAATCCACGAGTTCTAGGTGCAGGATTATAACTTTTTGCTCCAAATGATCTGAAGTTTGCTCTTCCTGAATCGTAGTTTCTTTCTACTCCAGTCCATGCAAAGTCATTTTGTCTTGCTGGAACAGTATATCTTTTGTAACCGTCTCCATATCTTCCCAAAAATGCGTGCCTTCCATAACCACTGTCCATACCGTAACCTACGTTCCAAGTATCGACTGGTCTTGCGTTGCCTGCGAATGGTGCTCCCATAGTACCTTGTCTGCCCCAACCATTATTGTAACCATAACCTACGTTCCAAGTGTCGTAAGCTAGAGCAACAGTTGTGGTAACTAGCAAAAAGATAGCAGCCATAACAATTACCATTAGTTTTTTCATTTTCTATTTCCTCCTCAAAATGCGTAACCATAATCAGTTGAATATACTCTGTTTCCCCATCTATCAAAGCCGAGAAATCTGTCGCTATTATAATTGTGAACTATTCCATACTGACTACCGTAGCCATAATTGCTACCAAATCTGTTATATCTGTAACCTCTGTAATGTGTTCCTCTGTTGAATTTTTTGTATGTAACTCTGTAATCATGTGCAACACCTGTATGCCCTGGCATTGGTGTTATTTCTCTTGCTTCATTGAATGTTCCTTTGTAAGTTCCAGGATAATACCAGTTCTCAGGAGAACTCTTATCAAATACAACGCCTGTTGCGAATACAGAACTACAAAGAAGAATCAACATTGCTAGCATTAATATTACTTTTTTCATTTTACATCAACCTCTTTCCGTAATGACCGTAACGACTGAATGATGCACTGTATGCAACATCGTGTTTAACCATTCCAACACCTCTTGAATAAAAAGGCGAATTGAAAGTCCAAGGGTTTGTTCTTTTTCCAACCCAAGTTGGTCTTTTGAAATTGTTTTTCTCACCACCAAATCTGGTGTTGAATAAATGTGATCTTGAAAATTTTTCATAAGGTACAGGATCAAAATAATTTACGTAGCCAAAGTTTCTTTTATCATTAATTTGCTTCAACTTGTAAGCATCAACTGTCCTTTGTCGTTCATTTGCATTGAAATCTTCAGGCAGTTGCTTGTAGATTTGCATGCTTTTGTGAACTGGTGAAAATTTAGGAGCAAAAACCACTCCCCCAACATTGTAAGCGAAGGCATATCCTGCCAAAACTAGCAAAAGAAGCCCTAAGATCATAAATCTGGCTATTCTTACCATTTGTACATAATATAGCACTAGAACTAGTATTTAAATCTTTCTAAATTTGACCACTATTCAGTGACAAACCTATCTGAAGTGGTATGTTCGGCTTATTGTTGGCCGATATGCGTGGGTAGGAGATCTCCAGGCGCCATAATTACCAGGCCTAAAATAAGTATAAGTTCTCGAGCCATACCAATCTCTATTATTCCCGCTATATCCCGAATAGAAGTTGTTTCTGTACATCCCTTCATAGGTGTTCCAACCAGGGCTGTAGCCTGCCATGTTTCTGTAATATCCATCATGATATTTAGCATTCTTAAAATTACCATAATCGAAATCATAGTAGAAAGCGCTTGAAACAGTAGATAAAGCACTAAACAATATCAACAAAATAACCAAGACTATTGTACCCTTTTTCATTTAGTCCCCCCTGAGTACACAAATGCCTTGAGAGTATTAAAGCTTTACTCTTCTATAGAATAATGAAAAGAAAAAAGAAAGAAATTAAGCGTCTGCTAGTTGCTTAATTGTCTTCAAAGAAACAATTATTGCTGCTGGAGCTACAAACGTTACAATGTACTCCAAAATAGTTTGCAACACACCACCTAGGTTTGGTATAACCATATAGTTTGCTGCACTTGCAGTCATCAATGCAATAGCTGCAACCAAAAACTCAGTTGTTTCTCTTGCTGTTATGTTAAGAAGTCCGACGACGATACCCAACACAACTAAAATAACTGTTACCGCAGATCTGATTGTTTCTGTTGTTGGAAATAAACCAATTATGATCGCTAACAATATACCAACTAGAAATGCGTAATGTCCTAGATTAGATCTAGAGCTCTGTTTCTTAGCCATTAAATCACCCCTTACTATTATACAACACTAGATAGAATTTCACTTTTTAAAGCTTGTGAAAAAAAGCCTCTAAAGCCCCTATAATACTGGATCCTTAAGACCATGCCCAGTTAATACACACACAACTTCGCCCTTCAAACCCAGTTTCAAAGCACCAGCATAACTTACTGCACCAGATGGTTCAGCAAATATTCCTTCGGAGGCCAATAACTTTCTTGCACCAACAATTTCTTTATCTGTTACCGAAACTGCAAAACCTTTTGTATTGCGCAAAGCCTTCAAAGCTTTTTCACCATCAACAGGTCTGCCGCAACAAATAGCAGAAGCAACTGTCTTGGGTTTTTTAACTTCTTTTATTTCTGAATGATTATCAAATGCAGTAACTAATGGTGAACATCCTTTACCTTGCACCGCAACCAACCTTGGTAATTTTTTTATTAACCCAACTTTTTTTAGTTCTTCTAATGATTTATACACGCCAGAAAATAAAGTTGCATTACCAACAGGAGTAACAATATAATCAGGCAGCATCCAGTTTAGTTGATCAACAATCTCGAACCCCACGCTTTTTTCTCCTTCACCTCTGTGAGGATAATCGCCAGACAAATAACATCCATACTTTTCTCTCATCTCTAATGTCTTGGTAACAGCATCTTCGTAAGTTCCATTAATTACTTTAACTTTAGCACCGTGTGCTCTTATCTGTGCTAACTTATTAGCTGGAGCGAACTTTGGAATGAAAATGTGTGCATTTATTCCCGCTCTTGCACAATATGCAGAAACACTTCCCCCCATATTACCTGTTGTTGCACATGCAACATCTTTAACACCCAGTTCTCGAGCTTTAGAAATCTCAATAGTGGTCCCTCTATCCTTAAATGCACCACTTAGGCTAATTCCTTCGTGCTTAAACATATAGCCTTTTGTTTTAACAGAATCAATTAAAGGAGTTCCTCCTTCTTTGAAGCTTACAATATTACTCAAGTCTTCTGTAGGGTAAAACATCCAATACTTCCAATGATTAACCGGCTCATGAACAAAATTACTTTTGATTATCTTCTTCTTAACAACTTTATAATCATATTCAATATCTAAACTCCCACCACATTTGGGACAGGAAAAGATAACACTATCATAAGAAAAAGTCCTCTTGCACACAACACATCTATACTGTTTTGGAACTGTCATATTAGAAAAGAAAAAAAGAAATTATTCAATCTGTTTATCCAGACTGAATTCTGCAGGTCCTTCCAAGGCCATAAACAACATAGCGCCAAACAAACCAACATCTTTCCAGAACGCATGTAGTTCAAAGTATCCTGGTATGATATTCATGCTAGTCAAATATGCAGCAAATATTATGCCTAAGAATAAGCAAGCAGCTCCTGCCCATGCAGATATTCTTGTAAACAATCCAAGTATTAGGAATATACCAATTATAACCTGTAATAGTCCAATTACCCAAACCATGATGTCTGGAGGAATAAATGAGATTATTTTTTCAACAGGTGGTACAGAGTTTTTGAACAATTTTGAAACTCCTGCATAAACAAATACCAAACCTAAAAATAACCTTAGAATGAATCGAGCAGTGTTATCATAATCTCTCATTAACCTTCACCTCTTTTTAACAATATTAGCTTGATCCTTATATAAACCTTTTTACTTAAACAAGTTATCCAGACTTAAGGGAATATCCTTCGCAGACGCTAAAACGAACGCCGCGGCCAATACAATAAAGTCTTTCACTAAGAAAGCACCTAGTGTACTCAAGTAAGGAAAACCAGTTTTGAAAGATTCAACCAAAAACAAAGACACCAAACCAATAACTGAAATAACTATGGCAACTATTGCGGCAACCTTTGTAAAAAAGCCAATAAAAAACATAACTGACAATAACAATGCAGCAACACCAACAATTAGAGACATTACACCTACGGCATTTATTCCAAATCCATTAACAAAAACACCTAAAGAGCTAGGATCTAATAAACTTATTAGCCCAAACCATAATGAAATGATTCCAAAACTAATTCTTAAGAAAAACATGCCGTACTTCTCACACCATTTACTGAATGCCATCTTAACCAAAATGTCCCAAAAATACTATATAAACCTATTGATTTAGATTATCGAGACATCTGCCTTAATTACACTCTCAATTCCTAGTTTTATGTAATTATCTCTTCTAAAATCTAGTCCCGAATCGATATCCAAAGGTACGCTTATTGCCAGAGTATCTCCGCCAGCAACATTTTGCATAATTCTTACATTGATCTTTTGCTTCTCGAGATGCAAATCTTTTTCTTTTCCATCAACCGAAACAATATTCTCATATCTATCAAACTCTATGATTGCATCAGTATATGTTGCACCTGGAGGAACTTCCGCTTGAGAAATTATCAAAGGTGTGCCATCGATGAGCTTAACAATCTTGCCACCAGATCCTCTATCTATCAATGATCTTTCTTTCCCTAATGAATTTCTAACAGTGATTTCTTTAATATTTAGTATAACATAGTCAACCAGACTTAGCATAGGACTAATCTCAAGCTGAGCAAAGGCTTTTATCGAAGATGGTGCTTGTTTATCTGGACTAACAATGTTAAACGGAACTTTCTCTTCAGTATAAATCTCAATATCAACTTCGTCCTCGCTTTCAATTACTTCAGCTTCCGCAACCTTTGTGGTTCCATTATAAACATCTTCTGGCTTTTCAATTATTACAACAGGTTCTTCTTCTTCCTGCACAATTTCATCTACGGGTTGTTCTACAACAACTTCCATAACTTCATTACTCTCAACAGGTTCATTAACGGAATATTCTTCCACTCCGCCACACCCTACCATAAAAATAATTAAAACAATAATTGCAATCAATAATTTTTTCATACTCTTCGACCTCCATTAAAATTGAAATAAACTTTTTTGTTGACTTCCTCTTACAACATCATCAAAACTCTGATGAAGCAACGATAACAACGTGTCAGCTATCGGTTTTATTTGTTTTTCAACATAATGATCATAATCTAAAGGACTTGTGTGTTTCTGGATAGGCTCCGGCCCATTAACAGTAATATAATAACTGATTTTTCTACTCTCCAATTTATCTAACATCCTGGCTGCCTTAACATGTGGAGGTGTAGTTTTAACATATTCATCCAAATCTTTTGTCAACGACTTACTATATACTAATAAATCGTCATACTGTCCTGATCTCAAATCTTTAACATATTCTGAAATAAACCCCATTATTTCCTTATCCTTAAAGAACAAGTTAAACAATTGGAACTGGAATTTCTTTGCGGCTTCTGTCCAATCACTTCTAACAAACTCCATACCCACAATCTCTAGTTTCTCTTTTCCTTTATTATCAACACGCAACCCGGCATATCTTTTCTTTGCGCCATGAGCTGTTCCTCTAACAGTAGGCATGATGAATTTCTTGTAAACCTTTTCAAACTCTAATTCCATCATATTTTCTCTACAGTATTCATTGGTTACAAATTTAGAATAAAAGTCATTGATATAATTCTGAAGTTCAAGACCTACCGCAAATGCTGAATCACTATCTTTAGTTTTAGAATCTACAAAGATAGAATCAGTATCTCCATATATGACGTCATATCCTTTCTCTTTTATTTTCTCTGAAGTTAGTTTATTCAAGAACTGACCAAAGTGAGTTATGGCATTAGCAATCTCTAGATTATAAAATCTGCATGACGGATTAGCCAACACGCCGAAGAACGAGTTCATCAATATCTTTATAGCAAATCTTGCCAACTCATTACCTTTCTTCCTTGCTTCATCTCTTTGCTTCCACAATACATCAATGATATCTGGCATTAATCCATCTGCATTCTTAAAAAAAGCACCATTTGGTGATTGAACAAATTTCTTTTTATCATAATCTCCTACAGGTTTATCTACGACATAAGACGCAGGATCAATGTTAAACGACCTAATTATACTGGGATATAGACTCTTAAAATCCAGAACCAATAGATAGTCATACACTCCAGGCTTGGAATCCATAACAAAGCCACCAGTTATTCGTTCTTCTCTTTCATTATATTTTGCAGAAGGACAAACAATTCCCTTGGACCGCGCCTCAATCAAATAGACATAGTCTAAACTTGCTACTGATGCCCCGACCCTATCAAGTGGCATCCCCGTCAACAAACTTCGTTGTATTGTGAGTTGCAATGCATCGCTCTTGTATATTACATCATACGCCAACACCGAATCTTTAAGATTATAGTCTGCGAGAGATTTCTTATCTTCCTTATACAATGTTTGAATTTCTTCATGTCTTGCATCCCCTACCAATAACTTTTCATCGCCTAAGAAAAACTTTGCAGCAGTATTAAGTTTATAATTATCTAATTTAATAAATGAATTCTTCAGTAAAGCAATTCCATCTAATACTTGTCTTCCACAAATATCTGCTTTCGATTCTCTAAAAAATGAAGTTTGAACAATTAATTTCGAATCTCTATCGTTTCTTCCAAACTTAAATGGTATTTTATGATGGTGCATCTTGTTTCTGATAACATCAAAATCGAATCCAATAACATTCCATCCTGTTATTATATCTGGATCCTTTTCCACTACTCGAGAAACAAACGCTTCCAACATTTTTTTCTCATTATCAAAACAGCTAACACCTTCACCACTTTCTTTGCTAACCATCAAAACTTCTTCATATCCTTCTATATACAAAGAGATACAAAAAATGTTGTGTGCTTTAGAGTCAGTCTCAATATCATACGATAATACTTTAAGATTCTCAGGAGTATAGTCACATCCATTGATCTTGGGGTCTACATATATTCTATCTACTTTTTCACCTGAAGAATACTCTCCCTCGATATTTACACTGCCTTTAACCCCATTATCCATCATAAATCTATAGGCAAATCTAATGTCTGCTTCAAAGGTCTTAATTCCTTGATCTTCAAAATGCTCTCTAACTGTAGGAACATCTTTGGGGATATCGGTAACGAGCTTAACAACCGGTTCACCATCATAATCCACTAAAGAAACATCTTCGTGATCTAATCGATGAATTTTCGAAGCCCGATCAAGATCTTTCTTTAGAATAAAGAAATACGGCCGAAAAGAACTAATCGTAAGAAAACTTTCTCCATTCTCAAGTCTACCAAACAAATGAACCTTTGCTTTACCATTCTCAATTTGGTATGTCGGGTAAACAACAAATCCTTTAACCATATCTAAGAAATCCTCTTCAACATATTTAAAGCTTGCCTGACTATTGAGCCACTGGTTGAGCTTGAGGTTGAATCGCGCCGCTTTCCAAATTCTCTTGTAACTGCTTTAATTCTTTAAACTTCTTAAAGAGCTTATCTGGTTTTTTCATACCGCCCACTTTATCAGTCAGATATTCTTTATCTTCCTCGGTAATCCATCCTCGTTCTAGAAGGTCATCTACTTTTTTCTTATAGGCCGTTATGAACTTATCTCTACAGCCTGCAATAAATGTCAGATAATATGAAGTGAGTTCTTGATCAATACTTGGTTTAACATCGGGTATCTTTCCATATGCAGCTGCTGCATCTACACACATTTTCGCGGCCTCATCTGCAAATTTTGTTCCAACTTTAATTGTGGTATGGACTATGGGAATCAATATTGCATCAAAAAGTATGAATGCGAACACGGAGGCAATCGCACCGCCCGCCACTCTGAAGAATATGCCTGTCATTATCATCAAAGGCCCTGCAATGATCATCAATAAAGTCCAGAAAATATTATAATTAAATTCTTCGGCAGCAATCCAATATATTATAATTATTATAACTGCAATAGCTGCCAATATTAGAAAAACAACAGGAATACAAAGCAACCTACCAACTGTGCTGCATGCAGTCCCAACAAGTCTCATACCCATTGCAACACCGCGTTTAAACATAATCTCTAATTCATGTATCATTCGTAATGATTTATTTGTGATCTCTTTACCAATCTCGTTAATCTTTCCCTTAACTTCGTCTTCTATTTTCTTAAGTTGCTTTTTAGCTTCTTGTCTCTCAGACCGACCCATCTTAGCTTTAATTCTTTCCCAAATACCTACAGGCAACTCAATCGCTTCTAATTTTTCATGATCTTCAACAGCTTTCTTGAACTTGTCCATGTTTTTCATTTCAATCTTAAACGCATTCCCTATTGCATAATACTTCAAAGCCCTCTCAGATTTGATGGCTGTTACATCTTCTGGTTCCATAAATTTATCTGCAATATTCTCCGGAATTATCTTCTTAGAAAAAACACTTATTGGAAACAACGCGACTGGTGGAAACGCAGCTATAAACCCGAACTTAATGAAACCCAGTGTTGCCGGTAATGCGTTTCTTGAATTTTTTTTCATAGCATAAACAAAGAAACAAGCACCTCCCGCAAAGCTAACTAATGGCACACCCAAGTACAAAGTAATCGCAGCCACAATTACTCCGAGAAGTATCTCGACTATAATAGTTCCGCGACCCATTGCTTTAATGTGGGATTTTCCTTTTTCGATTGCTAACAGAATGTGCTTTATCTTAACTTCTTTAAGATATTCTTTGTAGTCCTTTAGGCTGTCTGCCATCTTTTAATAAAATAAAGTAAATAAAAATAAGAAAAAATTATTTCTTCTTTTTGCCTCTTTTCAATGCAATACTTAAACCTGCACCGATAGCCGCACCAACTGCTGCGCCAATTAAAGCTGCTTGTTCAGGATGCTTTGCAACATATTTTTTTGCTTTCTTTTCTGCTGCCATAAATTTCTTCTTTGCATCTTTCAAAGCCTTATTTGCTTTTTTCTTCATTGCTGCAAGCTCTTTACTAGTTTTGGCAGACCTTTTTACTGCTTTTCTCTTGACTGGCTTCCTCTTAGCAACTTTCTTTTTAGCGGGAGCTTTCCTTTTAGGTGCTGCTTTTCGTTTTGGAGCACACCTTTTTGCAGTTTTTTTCTTCATAATATCACCTCTGGAATTATGCTCTTTAACCTGATTTGGCACTATTTAAACCTTTTCAAACAGAATGGGCAATTACTAAGACTTATATACTTTGGTAAGAACAGGTGACGATGAGATTCGCTTGTAACAAAACAGATCCGAAATGTAAACAGTGTGCTGAATGTTGCAAATTTAGAGACAAACCGGTTCTAACAGATGATGAAGATTTTAATCTTAGAGAGGCAATGTTCAATAAATCTAAAGTAATCTACTTATTTCCTATGTCTCGTTACACGATATCCTTAACAGAAACCGAGAAACTCATATTAGAAAAAGAAGCAGACAAACAAGAAATTAAATTAAAGATTCTTCCCAAGAAATCATTCTACGATGAAGAAAAAGACAAAGTATATGTTTTAGACTATTTTCTAGATTATGAAATTTGTCCATTTCTAAAAGAGAATAAATGTAACATATATTCATTACGTCCAGAGGTGTGCAAACTATTTCCACTTAAATCTCCAAATATGAAAAAAGATGTTGACGATTTTCTAACCGCACACCCAGTACATAATACCCTTTCATTCAAAGAATCAATAAAAAAAGTAAAAGAAAAATTAAATCCACAATCCAAAAGCATTTAAACTAATCTTACAACAATTACTATATGGCATCAGTAAACATGACCGCTGCACAATTAACACTTGCGAACTTCTCATTAGGTGAGTATTTTGATAGCATCAAACTGTTACTGATATTCGTAGTTGGAATAGTAATCTACGCATTTTTCATCTTCAAATTCTATAGATTCTTGGCAAGAAGAGATATCCTTGAATTAAAACTACACAAACACCATAAAGGATTCAGTGGATTCATGGAACGGGTTGCTGCATTGGTATTGTATTTAGTAGAAAACATTCTATTGGCGCCATTACTAATATTCTTCTGGTTTGCAGTATTGTCTGTATTATTACTTTTATTAACTAAAAGTCCAAATCCTGAATCTATTCTATTAATCTCGGCGGCATTAGTAGCAGCAGTAAGAATCACATCATACTATAGTGAGAATTTATCACAAGATCTTGCAAAGATGATACCTTTTGCTTTGCTTGGTGTATTCATCTCAGAAGTTTCATTTACAACTTTAGCATTTCCTTTAGAAACCTTTAAACAAATACCATCACTTTGGCAATCATTGCTATACTATTTGATCTTTGTAATTATGATTGAAGTTGTGATGAGAATCTTAAGAACATTGCTTGGACTAATAATTATATCAAATGTACCAAAAAAAGAAGATGACGAAAAAAACTAAAGACGAAGATTGTGCAGACTGCTGGTCACCTTCCGAAAGAAAGATAAAAGCTTTTTTCGAATTTACGAAGAAAGTATTATTTTATCCCGTGGTTGTTCTGCTAGTTAAATTAGGCGTCACTGCAAATATGGTTAGTTATTTCTCGGCTTTTGTTGGTTTAGTTGCCACAGTTTATTTATGGTACGACTTAAGAATTGCAGCCATACTATTATTGGTTTCTCTTGCAATAGATGGCATTGATGGTTCTGTAGCCAGGGCATCAAAAAAGAAAAGTCTTAGAGGGTCGATAACTGATTGTTTCTGTGACCAATTTGCGATCTCTGCTACAACTATAGGATTCATAGCTTTAGGACTTGTCGATCCAGTTATAGGTGCACTATATCTTGTGGTTTATCCTACCGTTATTGCTTTTTCAATCATCAGGAATATAATTAAAAAACCCGCTTCTTATGTACTAAGACCGAGAATAATAGTATTTGCGGTGTTTTGGTTATACGTAATTACTTCCTTAAACATATTCAATTATGTGATATTGCCGTTGTCGCTTATTCTACTTTACCAAGTAATAAGAGATTTTTATGTTTTAAGGGCACATCTAAAAAACTAAAAAAAAGAAGAATAAAATTAATCGTTTTCTACTCGAGGAGCAAGTATAAAACTCAACAACACTTTATCCATAGCCTTATACTCTAGCTTTAACGGATAGTCTTTGTTAAATTGTATAGACACATTGCTACTTAGCTTACTTCCAGTAACCATTTTCTTAAGATATTCAATTGAATACTTGGCCTTAAGTTCCTCAGAAGAGTCGCTGTTAACTTTTGTATCTTCATTATCTTCAATCTCAACTTTGGCTTTAGACAAGTCACCTTCTGCAGCAATCGTAAGTTTACCTTTCATTGCTTTGAATGCAACACTCTCTCCGACAACATCTACATCATCAACTGCTTCACTAAGCGTGCTTGAAGTAGTAGAAACTGTAACTGGAAATTGTAGATCTGGGATTCTTTGATCTTTATCTTCTAGTTCAATAATTGGAATGTAGAATGTTCTAGTGGATGTTGACTTAAGTTGTATCTTTAACTTAGATTCTTCAACTTCCAATGAAATAGTATCATTCGGTTTAGCTCTCTTAAGAATCATTTTAAGATTACTCAAATTAATACCAATTTCAGTATCGCCTTCTACAGAATATTCGCTAAACGCACTCGATAACAATTTGAATATGACCATTGCAACGTTTGCAGGGTCCATTGCTACAAGCTCAACTGCGTTAGATGTAACTTTGAATCTTGCTTCATTTACAAGTTCTGAAATAACTGAAATGCTCTCTTTTAAGTACTTAGGCTCTGCTAATGTGAGTTTCATAACTATCCCCCTTTTCAGATCGATACAAATAGCATTACTCAGCTAGTTTATAAGCTTTATGGTGATACGCACCTAGTACCTAAATTAACGGCCTACACGCGATCTAAAGAAACTGCTTAAAAATCATTCAAAACTTATTCTTTGCCCGTTTTTCATTAAATGGACACTTTCTCCCTGAACATATCCTTCCTCAACAGCTAGATTACACATTGCAACTGCTTTTTCATCAGCACAGTGCGCAGGAATTATGTGATTTGGTTTTAACATGTTAACTAAATCTCTCAAATCTTCTCTTGATGCGTGCCCTGAAACATGAATATCTTTGAATACTCTTACGTGTCTATTTTTCAAAGCGTCTTCTAATATTTTTCTGTCTGCAACATGAACAGGACTAGGAATGATTTGACTAGAAAATATAACATGATCTCCCGATCTTAGCTTAAAATCAAATTGATCTCTTGCCAATCTTGAAAGTACTGCCTTCTTTTCACCTTGGTGTCCCGTAACTACAATAAGATATTTTTCAGGATGTTTAAGGTTCTTGAAAGCCTTCCTCATCTTATGAGCGAATCTATATATTTTCACATCTTTACTAAAATCAATAACATTTGCTTCTTCACCCGCACTAACATATTTTGCAAGTGACCTTCCAAACAACAAAACCTTTCTGTCCATCTTCTTTCCAAAAGAAATTATGGATTTTAATCTTGCCAAGTGAGACGCAAATGTTGTGATAACAATTGCCTTACCTTCACTTTCTGTTCCCATTAAAACATCTTGCAACATATCTCTAGCAACTTGCTCTGATGGCGTTTTTCTCTCGGCTTTCGCATAAATAGAATCTACAATTAAACAAACAACCCCATCTTTGCCAACTTGTTTTATTTTCTCAAAGTTTGGTTTTTTACCGAGTACAGGATAACTATCAAACTTGAAGTCATTTGCATATACGACCGTCCCGTAAGGTGTATGTATCGCCACCATCACAGTCTGCGGAGTAGAGTGAGTCATGTTGATAAAATCAATACTAATCTTATCACTTATTTTATAAGAAGAATTTGGATGAAGTTCAACAATATCATTTTTAATCTTTTTTTTATCATCTCTTAAGATGGTACGCAGTACTGCACTTGCAAATGGCGTACAAATTATTGGCGCATTATATTTACTTGACAAATAAGGTAACGCTCCAATGTGATCCAAATGAGCGTGGGTAGGAATAATTGCTACAACTTTTTTCCTCCAGTCCTCAATATGTCTTATATCTGGTACTGCCCCTATGTTTAGTAATCTTTTTGCACTTATGTTTTTAACATCTGCATCGTCAACTTCCACTATATACTTATCTAGCAACAAACCCATGTCCATCACTACAACTTCATCATCAACCTTTATGGCGGTACAATTTCTTCCAATTTCATCATATCCACCAACAGTACATATCTCAATCATTTTAGAAATCAAACAAAGACTTTTGTCTATCCTCTACCAATTTCTTTGCTTCTTGATACGTTAATCTTTGTTCATTCATCATTTTTCTTATCTGGTCATCCTGTTCTCTCTCTGAATCTCTTTGCTTTTGCCACTGATCTACATCTTCCATGAAACCCTGACATTTAGCTTCAATTAAATAGTTTTCTAAAGAAAAAATGAGGGGGCAGGGATTCGAACCCTAGTAGGCACTAAGCCAACAGATGACCCACGGAATGCATCATTGATCCCCATAAGAGACCTCATCACTCGAATGACTTGAGTTTGGACTCATTTAGTACCTAGGCACCAAACGAACTGTCCCGTTTGGCCACTCCGGCACCCCCTCGTACAAACTACCTTCCAGAATCTACATGTATTTTAAAAAGCTTTCTATGCACTATTTACTTCCTACTTAAAGAATTCAGCTTCTCTTCAATCGCATCAAGCTCTTGCTCCAGTCTTGTCAAGTCCCCTTTGGGCTTGGCTTTCGCATGATGTGATTTCTTTGCACCTTTTTTCACAGGTTTACTAACTGCAACAATTGGTTCCTTTACTTTCGGCAGATGTTTCTTTAGATTAGAATTAAGAGTTCTAATTTCGCTCATTATTTTTTTCAACTCTAAATTTTTCTCTACAATTGCAACCCTTGTTCTTTTTAACCCTTCAAGAGCTTGCAAAGATGTAACAGTATCTCTAAGATTTTCCAACACGCCTCTTCTAATTTCGTGTTGATTCTCTATCTGTATGAAATAAGTATCTTCTCCGCTCATTTTTATGGTTTAAACAAGGTTGCATCAATTGAATTAACTCTAGTTTCTATTTCTGCAACTTTTTCTTTCCAGCTTTCCACTTCTGTTGATTCTTGTGCTCTCAAATCATCAAGCTCTCCCAAAACAACTTTAGCGTCGCCTATCTTCTTTTTGATGAGACTAATAACATCTAACACGTCCTTATACTCATCGATCTTAACAAAAATTGGTTGATTGTCCTCCATGCGTTTCACCCTTCGAATACTGTTTTATCTATAAACACTAGTTTTCTTTCAATATCTTCCATTGTCTTTTTGAATTTCTCAAAAGTGGAATCCTTTAAGTTTTTAATTTCTGATAGCCTTAGAGATTTTTCTTCTCCTTGGTCTGCAAGAATATTAATCTCCTCGATGTCTCTTATACATTCTTCATGCTCACTTGCTTTAACAAACAAACATTCAGGAGTTCTTATCGCTCTACTAATCGGTTCTTCTTCAATTATTTCTGCTTTTAATTTTGCAGGTTCTTCCTTATATGCTTCACTCATTCCCCCAATGTATGGTTCGGCAGGAACATCTTCAACATCTAATGGAGGTAATTTATCTGGAACAAATTCTACATTTTCACTAGCAGATTGAGGAGTATTATCTTCTTCTCCTTCGAAAACAGGAACAGGAGGAGCATCTAAATCATCTTCATGACTAACAGGTTGAACCGGTGCTTGTTCCATCACGGGTTCTTGCATTTCCTCAACTGGCGGTGGTGCTACAGGTTCTTCTTCCGCCACAGGCATAGGAGGTAACTCTGGCTCGTCAGTCACAGGTTCATAACTAGGTAATGGTTGTGCTACACCATCCTCCTCAAACTCTGGAGGTGGAGGTAAATCTTGAATTTCAGAAACATCAGGACTTGCTGAAGAAAACCCGCCCATCTCTGGCATTTCTTCATCATGTGCGCCAGGTGCTAGAGGCATTTCAGGTAACTCGGGGAATTGAGGTCCACCATAATCTCCTGCTGCTGGCTGAGGAGCCTCAGGCATAGGAGGTAAATCGTTTTGTAATTCATCTGGTAAAGGTGGAATGTCAGGTTGTTCCAAGTTAGAAGGAAGGGGCGGGATCAATGGTTCATCAACAGCATTAGGAGGAACTGCAGATTGGGTTGCGAGGTTTCCCGCAGGTGGGATACCTACTTTGCCTGTTTTTGGCTTTAGAAGGTCCTTTATACCCATTAACTTACCACCCCTTTTTTTTAGTATTTAAACAGACGTCATTATTTAAACCTTGTTGAGTATTCGCGAGTGAGAATTAGTGGATTTTGCTAGTACGGGAGCTCATTCGGTGAAACTAAAGAAGCATAGCACACCTGTATCCCTCTTTAGTTGGATACTCTCCTTCTGTACATCCAAAACATGCTCTTTCAGTAACGCCAATTCCACTTCGTAATCCTTCGGGAGTTTGATAAATAATGTGCACTTTACCTTTTTTACTTTGTTTATATTTTTCAGGGTGACTATCTTTGCAATTTCATCATCATCAAAAAACGTGTTTCTAATTTCTTTGTATTCTAAACTAACCTCGCTTTTATCTTATGAAATTAAATACTGTGTGGATTTCTATTCTGCAAACTTATGTATAGGTTTATAAACCTCCATTACTGAACGAATTACATGAAAGAGGCAATGTTTTGGGAAATAATGCATGGCGAACTAAAGTGCTTGCTTTGCCCCAAAAACTGTGCAATACCTTTAGATCAAACAGGGTTTTGTAAAGCCAGGAAAAACATAGACGGAAAACTCTATTCTTTAGTCTTCTCACATCCTACTTCGCTCGCGGTAGATCCAATTGAGAAAAAGCCTCTGGCGCATTTTATGCCTGGAACAAAAACGTTTTCATTCTCAACGGTGGGTTGCAATTTAGGTTGCATGTTCTGCCAGAATTGGGAAATTGCGAGAGCCTCACCGGATGATAGACCTAAACGAACAATTTCTCCAGAAAAAATAGTTGAATTGGCGATTGAGAATAACTGCGACAGCATCTCTTACACCTATGTTGAACCAACAATATTCTACGAATATGTGTATGAAACTGCTATGCTTGCACACGAAAAAGGATTAAAGAACGTAATGGTTACCAATGGATACATAAATCGAGATCCTGTGAGAAAACTTTACAAGTATATAGATGCAGTTAACATAGACATAAAATCATTCAGCGAAGACTTCTATAAACAATATTGTGCCGCATCATTAGCTCCAGTTCTAAAAACAATACGGGAAATAAAAAGAATGAAAACAGTTCATATAGAATTAACTAATTTAATCATTCCTGGATTGAACGACAACGAAGAAGAAATAAAGCAAATGTGCGAATGGATTAAAGAAAAAATTGGTGAGAAAACTCCGTTACACTTCTCGCGTTTCTTTCCACATCACAAAATGAAAGATAAAGAACCGACGCCTAAAGAAACTCTATTGAAAGCCAAAGAAATTGCGGAAACTGCTGGTTTAGAACGAGTACAGCTAGGAAACATATAGAATTTCTCGGATTTTTTCGCAAAATATTCAAATAGCTAAGCGCAGCTAAATTTCATCCAACAGTTCACTACATACTTACAATCTTAAAAAAATCTTTTCGCTCTCCAACCAGTTAACCTTTTCTAAATAAAACAAACATCTTTCCTTATGGTTCGGTGCTTGTTACTCGCTATGGTTGTCCTGGCACTAATCCACTCTCTACCAGTATCTGGCAACGTTGTGATAAATGAGATTTTCTACAACGCCCCAGGCTCTGACAACAACAAAGAGTTCGTTGAACTTTACGCTCACAACATGCCTTTGCTGGTAGATTTTACAATCATGGACGCCTCTTCTGAAGATACTCTTCTTCCAATAAGATTAACAAATTCAAGCTATGCACTCATAGTGGAAGACGGATTTATTTATGACAACATCTCCGCTTCGATATACTCCGCAGGCGCCACCATTGGAAACAACCTTGATAACTCTGGAGACATACTAACTCTTTTTACTCCGCAAGGAAACATTGTCACGACTGAAATCTATAATTCAACTTATGCAAATGGTAACGGATTCTCATTAGAACGAATAAACGACATTTTTCTAGAAAGTTTGGTTGTTGGAGGCACACCCGGAAAACCTAACAGCGCACTCGTTCCAACCAATCACAAATGTAGTTTGCAGATTTTAACACCTAAACAAATCATTGACAAAAACGATAAATTAACCTTTTCTTTCAGAACCAACACCAACAATTTCATAATTGTATATTGGATTGAAGATCTATTTGGAACGATTCTTAAAAACAAAATAAATACAACCAACACCAACAAGAAATCGTACACTCCAAAACTTGATGAATCACAAAATGAAAAGACGCTTGTAATAAAATCAACTTTAAACACCAACTTTTGCAACACCTCTGCGTCTGAATTAGTTGTAGTAATAGGAAAAGAACAAAATTGCTCGTCTTTATCTATTGATGAAATAAACCTTGGCGCTGACGAAAAAGCGCGCTTTGGAGAAACTCTCGCAGTAGAACTTTCATTCTGTACAACAAAGACAAATCAAAAAATAAATCTTTGGTTAGAAGATAAAGAAAACAAAATAAGCCAAGATTCATCAATAAAATTAACAGATCACTTTACACAAGGAACTATTAAGTTTCCAATCTCTATAAAACCCAATTGCAATCATAAGTTTGAACCAAAGACATATTCTCTCATTGCGAAAGGATTTAACAAAGAGACAACAAGATCTGTGATTGTTGATGAAAATCTAGACTGTCTAAAAACCAAAATCAATCCTAAACAAACCAGAAAACAACTAAAATATTTCCACACCAACTCTATATCACAAACAAACAATTCTTTCAACATAACCACCATATTAGAAAACGAAAACAAACCACACAACTTCACTATTTCTTCATATATTTACAGAGGTTCTAAGAAATATGCTCAAACACAACCAAACACAATTATGCTAGACTCCGAAGAACACGAGATAATTACTCACAACTTAAACATATCAAACATACCTTCTGGCGATTACAAACTCAGAACCCGCATTCTGAAAGATAATCTCAAAACACCCTATTACTTAACACAAAATCTGACCATTCACAAACCTAAGAAAAAACAACCTGCAAAAATAACTACGCTGGCCACAAAAGCACTTAATCTTTCAAGAAATTCAACAACTTTCCTTTCAAAGGGTCTAAAAGTATACTCCAAAGCGCCTTACATTATTGCATTTTTCGCATTATTTTCTACAAGCATTCTGGCATTTAGGGGCCCTAGAGAAGCCATATTTCATAAAATCCGATAGATTTAAAAATAACTATTTTATCAATTGAAACATGTCTATATTAAAAGAGAAATTAAGCTCTGCATTCAAGAAAAAGGAAGATAAAGAGCCAGAAGAGCGAGAACTTACTAATTCTGAACTTATTGAAGAAAAGGTTGCACACGGTGCAGTTTTAGTACGACTCATTTTTCAAATGGTTGGAGGTCCTAAAGAATACATTGAAGACCTTGCCAAGAAACATCTTGATCTTATTGAACAACATCCAGAATATAAAGTAATGAAACGAGAAGAAGAACCTATAGAAGACGCTGATGATGACATGTTCTCAACTATGGCTGAGATGGAAATACTTTTCAAAAATGTGCGAGAGGTAATGTTTTTCGTACTTGATCACAAACCCTCTTCTATTGAGATTATAGAACCTGAGAAATTTACATTTCATGCAGGAGACTTTTCAACTTTATTCAACGATCTTCAAGCTAAACTACACACATTAGATGTTATGGTGAAAAATACCAGCGCTAAGAACAAGATACTAGAGACAAACGCCACACTTTTACTAAGAAACAACATCCTGATATGTATAAAGCATTCGGAAGGATTAACCCAAGACGAACTTTCTAAAGCAACAGGTATTCCAAACGAACAACTAAAACCATTCCTTGAAAAACTCATAGTTCAAAATCTAGTAGAAGATAAAGACAAGAAATATAAACTTGTCAAAAAATAATTAGATGAACGGTGGTTCATTTTGGTTGATATACGAAAAGAGGTTGAAGCAATTCTATTTATTAAAGGAGATTCCGTCACAGTAGACGACCTAGCGAAGCTTTTGAAGGTCAAAAATAAAGACGTAATAAGTGAAACAATAAAGGACATAAAACGCGATCTTGATTCCAGAGATTCTACAATTACCTTAGTAGAGACCCACAAAGGTTGGAAAATGGGTTTGAAGAACGATTATGTTCATGTTGCAAAGAATGTTTCTGTTGACACAGAATTATCCAAATCATTGATGGAGACTTTAGCGGTGATTGCTTGGAAGCAACCAGCAACCCAATCTGACATAATAAAGGTTAGAACAAACAAAGCATACGATGAAGTAAAACAACTTCTAGAAATGGGATTTATACAAAAAGAACGTTTTGGAAGAACATACCTTATCAGAGTAACACAAAAGTTCTTTGATTATTTTGATTTACCTAAACAAGAAAATGTAAAAGATCTTTTCAAAGATGTAAAAGGGCTGGAAGCATTACAAAAAGATGACGTCGAGGAGAAAAGACTTCTTGCTGAAGAATTAGGTCCTGACGCTGTAGGCATTAAAACATATGGTTCAATATCTACGCCTAATGAAATAAAAAAAGCAGAACAACTTATTGGAGAACACTTGGGCAACCTTGAAGTTTTTGACGAACCTATGCGAGAACAAGAAGAAGTTCAGATGCCTGAAGTTATCACTTACAATACTGAATCCGGATCTGGAGAAGAACCGGAAGTTGAGAATCAAGAAGTTGAACAATCTTCTTCAGAACCTAATCAAGAACCTACTTTCAATTCACAGGCCAAACCTGTACAGGATGATACGCCTGAAGATGGTTTAACTGATTTATTTAGGAAAACTGCTGAAGATGTTGAAGATTTGCCGCAGATTAATTTATCTGAACCAAGAAAACCATTACAGGAAGAACCTGAAGAAGAGCTTAAAGAAGAACCTGATACTGCTGAAATAGATGATAATGAAGGAAAAGTTAAAAAAGAGGAAGAACCTAATGAACACGGTGATCTGAGCACTCCTGTACATTCGGAGCCCGAAGATCATGGGGACCTTCCAAAAGAAGACCCTAACGGTGATGTATAAATGGCAAAAAAAGACCTTTTCAACGATCTATTCGACCAATTAAAGAAAGGGGTTGAAAAAGAAAAGGGCGAAAAGGCCAATAAAGATTCTAAAGAACCCATCAACAAGGACCCTACTTTAAACATTAGGCTTGGTGCTTGCTATTTTCTTTACTTCATAATTGTTCTTTACATTACTATTAGTGCAAAAGAAAGTATAGGCAATGTTGCGATTGGATTCAGTGCTTCACTATTAAGTTTGATTATATTTACAATATTAGTATTAAGAATCAACAAAAGAATTCTTGAACATTTTATAATTACAATTGTTGCAACAACCGTAATATTCTTCTTAGGTTTAAGAGAAATTGCAACGGGCATGGACATTCCGCAACTTGCTGTACTAAACTTAGCAATATCTTTTTTCTTCATATTGATATTATTAATTCATGTTCCTAAATCTGATGAAGAAAATCCTGAAGATGAAGATGGTGTATTAGTTGAACCGGAAGTAAGAGAAAACGTAGACTATTCATCCGATTATTCTTTTGCGCCGACTCACAACGTCGAGCATCAACATGTTCAATATGTTCGTCATAAAAAAACAAAAAAGAAACCTAAGAAAGCAAATAAACACCCACACATTGAAGATCTTAGAACTTCTGAAAGTTCGCATTTAGATATTGAAGACTTGAGGTTGGATGCTCAGCCTGGTGAGTTTGATATGGCTGTGCCTGAACAATTCACAACATCTAAAGAAAGATATTTTGCAAAAATTGCGGGAACAAAATATCACGAACCTGGCTGTATGATTGGAGAAAAAATTGCAGAGCAAGATAGAATTTGGTTCTCATCAAAAGAAGAAGCAGAAGATCAAGGATTAACACCTTGTAGAATTTGCGTACCCTAAAGATGTTTCTAGTAATGTGTCCAAACTGTGGAAACAAAATGAAAACTAACCCCATTTCTAAGATAGTATCTGATAAAAGAAAGAGATGTGTTTATTGCGGAAAATCATTCAAAATCAGGGATCATATTCTCAAAGACCTATAATTCTGCCAAGATTCAGTAACTCCTCTATATGACGCCAATTTTAGCTCCTGTTCTTGCCGTTTTCGGAACACTGAAGTGCCCGAATTATTAACGCAGGGGGCCCCTACTGCCCCTAATTAATAACAACATTTATAAATGGACTCGTCTTTTTCAGATATAGTTTGAGGCTAATTCTATCCTCAATGATCGACTGCAATTAGAATTAAAACTAGTGATTATATCAAAATGGAAGAACCAACACAACCAAACGAGCCAGGAGTTGACGAATCTAGCGATAGAGTCTCTAACGTGCTTGTAGAAGGCGTTATGCAAAAGTCCTTTTTAGACTATGCTATGGCAGTTATTGTGTCTCGAGCTCTTCCTGATGTGCGTGATGGATTAAAGCCAGTACACAGAAGAATTCTATATTCCATGCATGATTCTGGTTTTTTACACAACAAACCATTCAAAAAATCCGCAAGAATTGTGGGTGACGTGTTAGGTAGATACCACCCTCATGGTGATACTGCTGTTTATGATAGCATGGTGAGAATGGCTCAAGATTTTTCATTACGTTATCCTATGATTGATGGTCAGGGTAACTTCGGTAGTGTTGATGGTGACAATGCAGCTGCAATGAGATATACTGAAGCACGTTTATCAAAATTCGCCGAACAACTCATGATTGATATTAAGAAGAATACTGTTGACTTTCAACCAAACTTTGATGGTTCATTAAAGGAACCAATAGTTATTCCATCTAAAGCACCAAGTCTTTTACTTAACGGTTCATCCGGTATTGCTGTTGGTATGGCGACAAACATTCCGCCACATAACTTAGTCGAAGTTTGCGACGGTATTACTGAATTTATAGACAATCCCGAAATTACAATTGAAGAACTTAACAAACATATCAAAGGTCCTGACTTTCCAACTGGTGCAGAGATTCAAGGTACTGGCGGAATACGAAACGCATATGCAACAGGACGAGGAAAAGTAAAAGTCAAAGCGGTAATGGATGTTGAAGAAATCAAAGGTAAACAAAGACTTATTGTTAATGAGATTCCTTACATGGTTAACAAAGCCATGCTTATAGAACAAGTTGCAAATTGTGTCAAAGAGAAAAAGATAACGGGCATTTCTGATATACGGGATGAGTCCGATAGAGATGGAATGCGTATCGTCATTGAACTAAAGAAAGACGCAAACCCGACTGTTATCATAAATCAACTTTACAGTTATACTAGAATGAGAGTTACCTTCGGTATGAATATGGTTGCTCTTGTTAATAACGTTCCTAAGACTCTTAATCTAAAAGAGATGGTGCACTACTTTGTAGAACACCGAAGAGAAGTCATAAAACGAAGAACACAATTTGATTTAACTAAAGCTGAAGAACGTGTACACATTCTTGAAGGATTGATCGTTGCTTTAGATAACATTGATCAGATTATTCAGAAAATCAAAAAGTCGACAGATACTGCTGCAGCAATGAGCATGTTAGTTGCAGACTATTCATTAACCGAACCACAATCAAAAGCAATACTTGAGATGCGTTTACAGAAATTATCATCACTTGAACAAGATTCAATCAGAGCTGAACATACTTCATTACTTGAAGTTATCTCAAACTTAAAATCTATCCTTGATTCTGAAGACAAAGTTAGCGACATGATCAAAGCAGATTTAGCAGAGATAAAAGATTCTTATGGTGATAACAGAAGAACAGAGATTTCAATTGGAGACGAACAAGATGAGGAAGTAGACATTGGTTCTTTAATTGAAGAAGAAGAAGTTGTAGTCACCATCTCACACCGAGGTTACATTAAGAGAGCTCCTCTTCAACAGTATAAACAACAACAACGTGGCGGCAGAGGAATCATTGCAGCTAAAAGCAAAGATGAAGATTTTATAGAATCACTGTTCACATCATCCACTCACTCTTACATTTTATTTTTTACAAACAAAGGTCAAGTATATTGGAAAAAAGTATACGAGATTCCCGAAGGATCAAGACAAGCAGCGGGTAAAGCTATTATCAATCTTATCAGAATAGAACGAGATGAGAAAATAACTGCATTTGTTCCAGTTAAAGAATTTAGCAAAGATCAGTTCCTTGTTCTTGCAACAAAGCGAGGTATTGTCAAGAAAACAGCATTATCTGAATATTCTCGACCAAGAAAAGGTGGCATTATTGCAATCAACTTAGAAGATGAAGATCAATTAATTGGTGCAAGGATCACAGACGGTACCAGAAACATTATGATTTCTACTAAGAACGGTTTGGCAATTAGATTTGACGAAAAAAACGCCAGAGCGATAGGTAGAACTTCTAAAGGTGTTAAGGGTATTGAACTTAAAGGGGATGATGAAGCTGTAAGTATGCTAATCCCAGATGAAAATCAAAAAATACTAACCATTACTGAAAACGGATATGGTAAAAGAACTGATGTTGAAGAGTACAGAATTATCGGCAGAGCCGGAAAAGGTGTGATAAATATACAATGTTCCGATAGAAACGGCGATGTTGTTGCAGTGAAAGCAGTAAACGACGCAGATGATGTTATGTTCATAAGCCAAAACGGAATCATGATCCGAACACCAGTACAAGGAATTTCAACAATTGGAAGAAACACTCAAGGAGTACGATTAATGAAACTTGGATCTGATGATAAGGTAGTTGCTTCCGCAATTATTGTAACAGATGATTAACTAATATCTCTAATTCTGCCTACCAAAATAGAATGTTTATCGTTTAATTGATGCAATACTGTTCTTGCCATCTCATCAAACGCATAAGTTTTATCTCTACTTTCTTTTGCATGAAATTTCAACACAACATCAATATTTTCATCAATGATATCTCCTGCATCTCTTAACTTAGCTAATGATCCTAAGATTTCAGTATAATGTCTTACTGTTTCATGATCTCGGTCATTTTGCATTTTGTATATGGTTTCATCTAAATCATCAACTAATGGTTTAGTTATTTTTTGAAATCTACTCACATCACAATGCAAAACATACAACAACTGAAGAACGGATCTATTGATTAGTATATCTTCTGGAAGTCTGTCTCCATAGTTATACTTCTCAACTAAATGATTTACCCATCCTCTTTCTTTATCTGTTAAAAGAGTTGCAAACTCATAGTTCTTGAAAATATTCTGCCATTTAAGTTTCCTAATGCTGATCATGGAACTATTATAACCCTTGATTTATTTAAAATTTGCCATTATGGCCTCTCTACCCCTAAACAGAGTATTTATAAATCCCTTAAAATCTCGCAATTCTATGTATGGATTCACAATTGTACCAAGAAAGCTAGAACCTCAAGCTAAGACTGAGGTAGACAGTATTCTAAATACGACTTCTGAGCCAATTGGTGATGGTGTTGTCAAATTTCCAATTAAAGATCTAAAAGAACTTTGTAAACTAAGTTACTTATCGCAATCCGCATACAGAGTATTATTCTATTTAGGGGAATTCAAATTTAAAAACCTAAAAGATCTTGAAGAAAAAGCAAAAGAGATAGATTTCTCTGAGTTTGTTAAACCAAACAAAACATTTGCAGTCAGATGTAAACATGTAACTGAAGTTCCTTCTTCCAGAGAGATTGAACATCTTATTGGATCCCACATAAATGGCAAAGTGAATCTTGACAAACCGGATATTCCAATTTTAGCATATATTTGTGAAGATCGTTGTTACATCGGTGTAGATTTCAGCGGAGATCTTGGGAGAAGAGAATACAGAATATTTACTCACTCAAGTGCTATGGCTGGACCTGTAGCTTTTTGTTTAAACGTACTTGCGGGTTTCAAAAAAGGAGATACATTACTTGATCCTTTTGTTGGCTGTGGTACTATTCCAATTGAAGCTGCACTTCATGCATCAAAATTCTCGGTTAATCATTTTCAAAAAGACAAATTCAAATTTTCTAAGATTATTGATGGTGTGGATGAAGATTTTCTAGAAAATCTTGATAAAGAATCAAAACTTCCAGAAAAACAAACGATCTTTGGATATGATCATCTTTTACGTCATGTTACTGCAGCTAAAAAGAATGCCAAGATTGCAGGAATTCTTAAAACAGTCTACATTTCAAAAGTTAGCACTGAATGGCTTGACGCGAAGTTCAAGAAAGGCCAAGTAGATATGATTGTAACCGATCCGCCTCAAGTATCTAGACAGGTAAATCCCAAAGATGCTGAGAAGATTTTGGATGAATTTTTCTATCAATGTGCTTATGTTTTGAACAAAGACGGATGTGTTGTTTTATCCTTACATTCTACTGATAAAGTGGTAGAAAAAGCCGAGAAACACAACTTCAAACTAGAACTAAAACAAGAATATTACCAAGGAAAACAAAAGCACTTTGCTCTTAAGTTTAAAAAATCATAAAGCTTAAATACCTATTTTCTCTGAATTCATTAAAAGGGGTGATCATAGCTTGTCTTTAAAGGCCAGAGTACCAAATGCATTTGAAAAGATAATTCTTGTTGTAGGTATATTCATTATCTTCATAGGTTACTTGATGATTCATCAAGAGGTTATCAGCACAGGCTTTAATTGGGACGCTATCCAAACAATTCTTATGTGGTTATTCCTTATCGCCGTAATCATACTTTTGGCGGTTAATGAAAACATGAAAGAAGAGCTAATCTTAATTTCTCAATATCAACTTCAAGAACTTAAGTTGCTTGCGAGAGAAGAAAAGAAAGATCTAACTCTCAACGAAAAAGAGATCAAACTCCTCAAGAGCATTGCAAAAAAGAAAAGGCTGTGATTTCTATTAAAAAAATGGTGTAGAGTTAGATAAGCCACCTTCTGTGCTACCCAAAACATTATCCTGTAATGTCGATGGTAGTTGTTGACATTCTACTTAGCGTCTCAAAGGACTTGCACAAGCAAGGGCTCACCGTTTCATCCATTCCATGAAAAACGTCAGGAGGTTAA
The DNA here is from genome assembly GCA_018646625.1 of Candidatus Woesearchaeota archaeon. GTDB lineage: Archaea > Nanobdellota > Nanobdellia > Woesearchaeales > JABGUJ01 > JABGUJ01. The sequence continues at coordinate 576,403 of JABGUJ010000001.1, forward strand.
CTCAAAACAGTCGCCTGTTTCTTCGCATCCATCATCCTAAATCATGGTGGTCTCGTTTCTGAGTGGTTGCCGTCCCTTTCAGGACCTTCCTTCCGAAAGTTGCTACGATAGTGGGTGGACTTTCCTCAGCACAAGCCGGGAGTCAACTCTAACCACTACACCGCCTTCTTTGCTAATCAAGGGGTTTAAATAACTTCCTATTTACAACCGCCCAGTGGCGATTTAAAGTAAGATTTAAATATTAATTATCAACTTTCCAGAACATGCAAACGCATGATTTGGGGGAACTATTAGAACGAAAACCTGCTGATATTAGCATAAGCGATCTTCTAGGAGAACATGCCAAACAACACCCAATACGTTGTGGGGACATACATTACATTAAACTTCCAGGTCTGGAAGAAGAAAAAAGAAGGCTTCTTCATCCACTTCAAACTGGCGGGTACAATTGGAGCGAGTTTTCAGGTCCATTTGTTAATACCCGTGGATCAACTTTCAATTGGGTTTGTGTTTCTAAAGATCACGAAACAGTATATGCGAAAGCACCCGGTTTGATGAGATTACAAAGAATAAAACAACTTAGCATTCTTGCAAATCCTATGTTGGCTCCAACTGAACAATGTTGTCATGATTTGATTTTTACACACACTAGAGAAGAACATAGCCAACTAGCTGCGGCTTACGCAGAAACAATGATGCGTCTTAGCGGTAGATCTGATGATGATACAAAGAAAGTGGTGGTTGCGGCTTTACTTCACGACGTTGCAACTGTTGCGGGTGGTGACGCTATGAAAATGGTTGCGCCAAAGGAACTTGATGAAGAGATGCTTGCAGAACGAGTTCTAAAACGAGATCCTGTTTTGCCTTTTTTACAAGAAGAAAAACTTGATCCTGATGAGATACTTGCAATAATTAAGAATGAAGGTCTACTTGGTAAAGTGTTGGACTTAGTTGATAGATTATCTTACACTGCACTAGATTCATTTCATTTTTGTGATTTGTATGACTTAGAAGATGAAGCTGTATCTGAATGGCCTGAACACATCCGTCACTATCATACCAAAGGAAAAGCCGCCGCCGACATTATGTACGCAAATCCTAATTTATTTGACTTCATTTTTTCATTTAGAGTTACCGATGAAGGGATTTGTTGCCAAGACCCTGATTCTTTAGGTAAATTCTTAGAACTAAGAGCAGTAATGCATCGCGATCTTTACATGGACGCTTTTGCTCATATATCTGAAGTTTTTCTTTCACCTTTCTGCGAGCACATCTATGAGAAGAAAGGGGTTGAGTGGTTACTTGAAGCCGATAATCGAGAACTCTATGATGAAGTTGCAGGGGTTGTAAGACGGAATTCTGGATTGGATGTAACCCCATGGATGGAAGGTTTACTTCGCAATTATGATGTTTGTGTGGATGAACTATCAACGGATGATGATGTTACTGTTTTCAAACGAAAACTTATGCGACAAGGGAGAGTTGCGATAAAAGAATTAGATTTCAGAAGAGGATTCAACTCAAATACAAATCTTTTAGTTTGCACAGATGACAACGCAATACCTTTCTATGTTGAACAACCAGAAGTTGCACAACGCATAGAACAAATAGTTGATCAGGTAAGAACAATCAGAGTTTATCACGCGCGACCTTACTTCAAATCATTTCTTTGAAACTTTCCAAATATTCCAGAACATCTGTCGATACTGTTCTGCTATAACTTTGGACTCTATCAGAAATCCTGTTGGCGCATCATTCCAAGAAATTATTAGTATTTTGTTTCTAAATATTCCCATATTAGGTGGTAAAGGAAAATCTGCATACCTTGGTTCAATATAATCAAATTCTCCATATAATCCTCGTTTGTACGACGGCACAACCCCGTACACTTTTAGTCCCATCTCTTGTCTTTTCTTATCATATTGCAAGTAAATTTTACCTACTGCTTCATCATACTCTTTTTCTTCTCCACCAAAAAACAAAAACTCATCACCTTTTTCTCCGTCAGAGATAAATGCTTGCAACATTGACTTTATTCCGCTTAATCCTTTATACACTTCCGACTCTTCTTTATCTTCTGCTAGCCTTCTCTTTAATTCAAGTTCTGGAAGAATATTTTCTACTCTTCTCTCTCTGTCTTTTAGAATTTCTAATAAAAACTTTGGATCCGTTGCGGTGTAATGTTTTATTTTTCCTTTTTTTACAAACTTAATTAGTCCTTTCTCCAACAAAGTATTCAAGCAAGTATGTACGGTGGAGCTTTGTAACTTAGATTTCTCAATCACTCTGCCAACCTTTGATGTTCCAATTTCCAATAATGTCAAGTAGACTTTAGTTTCTCCTTTCGACAAACCAATTTCTTCAAACAACGCCTCATCAATCATACTCTCCAATACTGGAGAGTTATTATTTAAATTTATCTGATGATTTTAGCATATTGGGTATTTAGGCAGGAGGCGCTAAGATGAGGTATTTATTAATTATTATAGCTTTAGCTCTATTAATCACAGGCTGTGGCTCACAACAAATCACTGCACAAGTTACTAAAGAACCAGTTTACAAGATTGGTATTCTCGGACCATTTGCAGGACCAACTGCAAGGTATGGTGAAGCAATGGATGCCGGTTATCAATTGGCTCTTGAAGATCTTAAAGATTCTGGAATCAACTTCAAATTAATCTATGAAGATTCTCACTGCGATAATAAATACGCAAAAACCGCTGCAGAAAAACTAATTGCATTAGATAAAGTTGACATTCTTTTAGGTCCATATTGTGATGGTACTAACTTGGTCGCATCTCAGTCTGAAGAATATCATAATAAAGTGATGCTTTCTCCGGTTGGTGTTAGCAGACAACATGCTGGTTTAGGTGAAACGTTCTTCAGATTACAACCATCAAATGAAGTTGAGATACAAACATTAGTTAACTATATCTTCGACAAAACACAACACAGAAACTTTGTCATAGTTTATTTAAACAACAACTTTGGTTTTGAATATCGTGATGTTTTTAATGAACTTGTCGACGAGAACAATGGAAAAATCATATTTGAGGAAGGCTACGAATTATTAGATTCTGACTTCCGAACTACAATAACAAAAATAAAAGCATCTGAAGCTGATGCGATATTTTTTGTGAGTTCCGATTTTCAGGCAGCACAATTCATTAAACAAGTTAGAGAACAACAGTTTAGCATTCCGATTTACAGTACAGTTAATTCTCAAAGTGTAAAAATAATTGACATCGCAGGACAAGCAGCTGAAAATTTAACCTTTGCATTCAACGATGACACCAACTTAACAGAAAAACAAATAGAATTTTACTCTAGGTTAAAACAAAATAATTATCGGCTAACTGGATTCGTTGAAGCTAATGCTTACGATGCGTTACATCTGGCTGTTGATGCACTAAAGGAATGTGGTTCAAACATGCAATGTCAGAGCAATTTCTTCAACTCCATTAGCAACTACTCTGGTGCTTCTGGCAACATAGATTTATCTTCAGGAGATATAAGAAGAAACATGGTTGTTAAGAGTTACAGAGCCGGAGAATTCATAAAAGTGGCGAATTAGCTCCTGTCGAGATAGTCACTTATAAGTGACAAAAGAGCAAAACTTTATAAGCAACCTCTCTTTCTTTTTAGTATATGATTACTAGAAATCGTACGTTGGCTGCAGGAGTTTTGGTGACTTTGGCATTAGCTGCTGCAATGGGTGGTTCTAAGAAAGATGAAGATACAACTGTGGCGCAAGAACCAAAACTAGAAGATCTTGCAAGAATTTCTTCAGGCTGTTCTGGCAATCCTTTGAAAGGTGTTGTAGTATCTGAACCAAAACCAGATGCAGGTGTTGCAAGATTTATTGATTTTCTAAATGTAACTGAAGAACTCGGATTAGAATATTTGAAAACAGATTACGGTAGAGATCTTTTCAATGAAGCCTGGGATCCTGATAATGATTCTTTTGCAAGTGAATCCCTTTTAGATTATGTCGGAGAACAGATTTGTGGAATCCATGACACACTTGGTTCTGATGTTGCAAGACAAGTTTATGATACTTTTATGGCTGCGGGAGAAGAACGCATATCTGCGGGTGCATACTTTAATCATACTAGAAAATTATTTTCTTTAACAAAATGTTTTACACCTGAGGAAAGATGGGATATTCACGTCGATGAGATAATTCGAGATGAGGGAGAATTACCTGCGAATTTTGGTGAAAACTTCAGCGGATTACTAACAGACATTGTTAAACAACTTGATCCTGAAACACAAAGGCACGCAATACGTGAAGCATGTAACCAATATCCTCTAATATTTACAGAGCCCTATACAACAGATACTATTGAGCTTGATGGAGTTTTGCAAGAATTTACTGAAGATCATACTTCAAAAGGATTTCTTTGTAGAAATATTCTCGGTGAACTACCTTACGAATTTGCTGAGGCGGTTGATTATGTTAATCAAGATCCGAACGGTCCTGATTTTTTAGGACTAGCATTTAGTGTGATGGATGTTGCAAAACTAGAAGGGGCTATTGCAACAACTGCAACCAATGGTGGCGATATTGAAAAGGCAATAGCACAATATCAAAAAGCAAGAACAGAATTTGCAAAAACTGCCGCCGATGCAATCTGTGAAGCATACGCAAATAATCCTGAATACACTCCAAAGGATTATATTAAGATATTTTTTGCGAATGTGAGATCTGTAGCTGGATCGATGTACAATACCCAAAACTCCGCAAGAGATTCAAATATTGCGGCCGGAAGCTTAGTAAATTCTCAATGTGGGCCAGAATAGGTTATTTTCTAGATAGTAAGCTTTTTATATTCTAAACTTTCAGAGACCCTTATGGCAAAAGACAACAAGATATCAATGCCTTCAAGCGGCGGTGGCTTAGTTAGATACTTCGACGAATCCGTATCTAAAATAAGACTAAAGCCAGGTTATGTTATAATTATGGTGGCTATACTTGTTGTAATTGAACTTCTACTTCACTGGCAAGGTAATAGCATTCTAGGAATCTAAGTTATCTAAGAAATCTTTTTATACAACTACACTAATCAACAACCTACAATGATACCAGGAATGAATCCGAGGAAGATGCAACAGATGATGAAGAAGATGGGTGTAGCCCAGCAAGACATAGAGGCTACGAGAGTAATCATCGAAACTCCCGAAAAAAACCTAATCATTGATGAACCTCAAGTTGCTAAAGTTAACATGATGGGTCAAGAAACATTACAAGTATCTGGACAAATTAGAGAAGAGGAAAAAGACACAACTCCTGAGTTGAGCGAAGATGATATTAAAACACTGATGGAGCAAGCGAATGTTTCTGAAGAAATTGCTAGAAAAGCATTAGAGCTTACAAAGGGCGATATTGCTGAAGCGATCATGGGATTAACCGATGATAGCTAAACATTTATAAACCTTGAAATCTAATAGTATATTAATGGATAAAATCCTAGAACAGCGTGAAAGAGCATTAAAAAGCCTTAGAGCTGCGGATTATTTACTCTCACAGAATTTCTCTGTTTTCAAAGATCCTAAGATATTAGTTAGTGCCTTAGAAGACATATTCAACTGTGCTGCCAGTACAATGACTGCATATCTCTTATTCAAACGCAAAAACCACAAAGTTGAACCATTTCAAGACAACTTTGAATCGAAGCACAGAGTCTTTGAAGCAAACATCACTGACGACCTGAAACAACATCTTATGTTCATAAACGGATTAAAGAAGTTGATTGAATTTCACAAAGAAAGTCCTGTTGAATTTAGAAAAAAAGCTGAATTTGTGATGTGTTCTGATGGCTATAAAAACATAGAAAAACTGACGCCAGAGCTTCTGAAAGGCCAAATATCGAAGGCAAAACTATTTATAGAAGATGTATTCTTCCTCATAGATAATCCCGGGGTAAAACAGCATGGATGAAGACTTTATCAAAGACGCCAAGGAAGAACTAAAGCGCGCTGATCACTTAATCTACGTGAGTCTAAAGTACACGAGAACTGTTGACATCATAAAACATATTATCGAGAGATTCATCAATTTCATAGATATTCTTTTTGAAGCGATTCTTACAATGGAACAAGAAGAGAATAAAATTCCAGATATTCCTGCCGCGCCTGCTGCGAGAGCCAATTTAATAAAAAAACAATTTCACGATGATTCTTTTCTAGTTGGAATGGCTAATTTCTATCTTAAACTTAGATTGATTAACAGAGCTTCTTTTGAACGAGATCAAGAATTTAGAAGGCACGTTAAAATGACCGCACACCTTGATTCCGAGGAGAAGATTGAGATTAATATTGACATTATAACAGATTATTTTAAAAAGATGAAAGAGTTCATGGAATATGTCGAACAGAAGTTCGAACAAACATAACTCAAAAGGGGTGTCTAATGACTAAGTTCGTTGCCATCATATCTGGCAAAGGTGGCGTTGGAAAAACAACTTCTGCAATTAATCTTGCAACTGCTCTCTCTAGTTTTGGAAGAGATGTTCTTGTTCTTGATGCAAACTTAAAAACTCCTAATGTGAATCTTCATTTGGGTTCGCCCAACACACCTATAACTTTACACGATGCTCTTCAAGGAAAATATCATGTTACTGACGCGGCGTATCTTCATCCGTCTGGATTAAAAGTTATACCTGCATCTTTGGCTTTGGAAAAAGTTGATTCTGTTGAACCTGCAAAACTTGCAGAAATTCTTTTAGACTTAGAAGGCGCTTGTGAAGCAGTATTCTTAGATACCAAAACAGGAATTGATGAAGATGTAGAACACGCTATTCGTGCAGCCGATGAGGCCATTGTTGTAACTAATCCTGATCTACCTTCCGTAACTGATGCTTTGAAAGCAATAAGACTTGCAGACAAAGTCGGAGTAAATGTGGTTGGAGTAATAGTAAATAGATTCAAGAATGATTCTTTTGATATGAGTTTAGATAACATACGAGACTTGCTCAACAAACCCATCATAGGCGTAGTGCCTGAAGATGACAATGTTAGAAAATCTATTGCTGTAAGACATCCTGTTGTATACACTCATCCTGATTCAAAAGCTTCTGTTGCATTCAAAGAACTTGCTGCAAAACTTTCAGGTCAAAAATATGTTCATTCAATAAAAGATAGTAAAGATACTCCTAGTAAACTTCATCAAGTTCTAAAAAAACTGGGGTTAAACAAATAAAATGCCTGCAACACTACAACAAAGGTTAAAAGAAAAAGGTTGGTCTGATGACGAAGTAGATAATGCGTTAAACATAATCTACTCTCCTGAGAAACAAGAGAAACACGCAGTTTTCACAGAATTCTCATCACCATTAGTATATTGGTCTTTACTGGTTGTAGCAATTATTGGAAACTTCATAGCGTCTGTTGTATTAATTCCTATAATGTTGTTTTTAACAAAGTTTCAACTTTACACGGTAATATTTATTCTAGCAATATCTTTTGGTGCATTTTTCAATTTATTACTAAAAGACATTGAACATGTAGATTACAAACACCATATAATGGGTGGTGTATTTATTCCAGCAATTGCTTTCATCAATGTATATGTAATTGTAAATTTGGCAAACACATTGAATGATAATGTTTTTAGTACATTGTTCTCTGGAAATGGAATCATACACCAAAGCCCTATCCTTATTACAATAATTTATGTGATTGGTTTCATCATACCCTACATTGCTTACAAAACTACTGATCTTCTAAAGAATCATCGCGCTGAACTATTAACTGGGGTGCTCAGGGTAAGACAACTCTTCCAGCACGCCAAATAATCACTTACAAGGCAAAGCTTATTAATCCCCTATTTATTCTCAAACACGTTTTTGACGGCTATGGTGTATCGGCTAGCATTGAGGTCTGTGGAACCTTAGGGCCGGGTTCAACTCCCGGTAGCCGTCCTTCGTTTTTCTACCCACCAAAACCTTTATAAATGACCTCAAAATCCAAGCATCTAACATTGGCCCGAGTTCATTCGTGAGCGTCGATAGGGTTGGAAAAGCACTTTTCAACTTCTATATGTCCAATATTTACTATCAGAGGTCACATTTATGTCCGAGGAAAAACTAAAACCAATTATTCGAGTTGTTAGCACAGATATCAAGGGAGATAAAAAGCTAGCAGATGCTCTTAGAAAAATAAAAGGAATTGGTATGTGCTATGCAAACGCTGTTTGCAGTGCTGCAGGTATCGATAAGAACCGAAAAGCAGGATCTCTTTCTGATGATGAAGTTAAGAGATTAGAAGCTGCAATCAAAAAGCCTCTTGATCACAATCTTCCTAGCTGGATGGTTAACAGAAGAAAAGACATGGAAACTGGTGAGGATATGCACATTCTAACAAGTGACCTTACATTCATTCAATCTAACGATATCAAATTATTACAAAGTGTAAAGTGTAACATTGGTTTAAGACACGCATGGAGATTACCTGTGCGAGGCCAAAGAACACAATCAAACTTTAGAAAGAACAAAGGTAAAGTTTCAATTGCTAACAAAAGAAAGGTAATGAAACACTAATTGAAAAATGGGAGATCCAAGAAAATTTAGGAAACAGTATTCAGGACCAAGCCATCCTTGGAATAAGGATAGACTTGAAGAAGAGTCTGGTCTTGTAAAAGAATTTGGCTTGAAAAACAAAACCGAAGTATACAGATCACGATCTCTACTATCTAGATTCAAAAATACTGCAAAGAAATTAATTGCATCTAATACTGGGCAGGCAGATGTTGAAAGAGAACAACTTATGTCTAGATTACAATCACTAGGAATCATTAACGCTGGAGCACAAACTGATGATGTTCTATCTTTAGAGCTAAAAGATCTAATGGAAAGAAGATTACAAACAAGACTCTTAAGACAAAATCTTGCAAGAAGTGTAAAACAAGCAAGACAAATGATCACACACGGTCACATTACTGTTAGTGGTAAAACAATCACATCACCTTCATACTTAGTTACTGTTAGTGAAGATGTTGCACTAGGTTTTGCAAACAATTCTAATTTTGTAGACCCTGAACATCCAGAAAGACTAACTGACGAGAAAAAAGAAGAAGTTAAAGACGAAAAAAGAGCTAAAGCAACAGAGAAGCGAGAAGAAAAGAAAGCTGCAGAGAAAAAAGAAGCTCCTAAAGTCAAGAAAGCAGAGAAAAAAGAAGAAGTCAAAGAAGAAACTAAGAAAGAACCAGAAGCAAAAGCTGAGGAGAAAAAATAAAAATGGCTGAAGAACAAAAAGAAGCTCCAAAAGAGGAAGTTAAGAAAACTACTACTGAGGCAGCTCCTAAAACTGAAACTAAGCCGGCTCCAACAACTACTGCTCCGAAAGAAGAAGTTAAGAAAACTACTACTGAGGCAGCTCCTAAAACTGAAACTAAACCTGCTTCAACAACTACTGCTCCTAAACCTGGCGCACCTTCAACAAGTGCACCAAGACCAAGCACACCAAGACCTGCATACGCTGGTAGACCTTCAGGTCCAAGACCTGCATACGCTGGTAGATCATCAGGAGGCCAAGGTGGCTATCGTGGAAAACCTAATAACAGATCATCAGGTTCAAGATATGGTCGAAATGAACACATGAATCAAAGACAAAACATTAAGTGGGGCGTAGCTCACATCTTTGCATCATATAATAATACTATAATTCACATTACTGACGTTACTGGAACTGAAAGTATTGCAAGAACTTCAGGAGGACAAGTTGTTAAAGCACACAGACTAGAAAGTTCTCCTACTGCGGCTATGGCAGCAGCCAAAAAAGCAGCTGAAATTGCAAAAGAAAAAGGTATCAACGGTATTCACGTTAAAATTAAAGCACCTGGAGGTCATAACGGACCTAACAATCCAGGGCCTGGAGCTCAAGCAGCGGTTAGAGCATTGTCCCGAATGGGCATGAGAATCGGCATCATAGAAGATGTTACTCCTATCCCTCACGATAGCTGTCGTAAGAAAGGCGGTAAAAGAGGAAGGAGAGTATAAAGAGGTAGAAAATGGAAGTCTCTGTGCTTGAAGAAAACAAAAAACAAAACGTTTTATCCTTATCTATTAAGGGTAGCACTCCTGCATTTGTAAATGCACTTAGGAGAACAATTGTTGACGAAGTTCCAACTATGGCTATTGACACAGTTGAGTTTCAACAAAACTCATCTATCCTTTACGACGAAATGGTCGCTCACAGACTTGGACTAGTTCCATTAAAGACTGACCTTAAATCATATTCAATGCCTGACGAGCAATCAGAAGATGGCGAGTTCAGAGCACAATTTCACGTTAAACTTCACTTAAAGTCAAAAAACGTTGGGGATGTATTATCTGGCGAAATGAAATCAGATGATCCCAAGATCGTTCCGGTCTTCGACAATCTTCCAATTGTAAGACTTGCAAAAGGTAAAGATAATCAAGAACTTGAGTTCACAGCTGTTGCTAAACTAGGAAAAGGAAAGCAACATATGAAGTGGGCGCCAGGTCATGTAACTTTCAAGTACCAACCTAAAGTTGATGTTTCAAAAGTTTCAGACAACGCAGAAGACGTGGCAAAATCATGCCCAGTTAATGTACTTGTTCACAAATCAGGAAAACTTTCAGTTGACCCAAAAAAAGAAAATGATTGCACACTTTGTGGAGCATGTGTTGATGTATCCGAAGGCGTAGCAAAACTAAACGAGTCAAATACTGATTTCATATTTAATGTCGAGTCTTGGGGACAACTCAAACCGACAGAAATGGTGTCCCAGGCAATAGATATCTTCGACAAAAAGCTCGATGATTTTGCTGAGACTCTCAAGGCATAGAACCCACAACGTGGGGGTGCCGGAGTGGTCAAACGGGCACGGTTGAGGGCCGTGTGGCTTAGTGCCTGCGCGAGTTCAAACCTCGTCCCCCACATTACATTCACAAAAATCAAAACAACAGAAAGATGGTAAAAAGAACCGGAACAACAAATATCCATTTGAAAGGATTAATTGACATGCTTAAGAAGCAGTCTCTTGAACAAGACGTGGCTATTTGGAAAAGGATTGCAAAAGATCTTGAAAAGCCAACTAGGCAAAGACGAGTTGTTAACCTTTCGAAAATAAATCGTTACGTAAAAGAGAACGAGACTATTGTAGTTCCAGGAAAAGTTCTTGGTGCTGGTGCTTTAGACAAAAAAGTTGTTGTTGCTGCTTGGGATTTCTCAGGCCAAGCTAAAGACATGATCAAAAGTTCAAACGGATCATGCATGACTATTTTCGAATTAATGAAAAAGAATCCTAAAGGCGAAAAAATTAGGATAATGGGATAAAAATGATTGTAGACGCATCTGATTTAATAGTGGGAAGATTTGCAACAGTAGTTGCGAAGAAAGCTTTACTAGGAGAAAAAATAGACATTGTCAATTGTGATAAAGCTGTTTTAACTGGAACTAAAGCTAATGTTCTTGCTAAATATCAGAGAAAAAGAAGCATGGGTACTCCTGCAAAAGGTCCATTTTTTCCAAAAATGCCTGATAGATTCGTAAGAAGAGTAATTAGAGGTATGTTGCCATACAAACTAAACAAAGGTTCTGATGCATACAAAAGAATCATGTGCTACATTGGAGTTCCTGAAGAATTTGAGGGTAAAACTTTCGAAACAGTTAAAGAGGCAAACATTTCAAAACTTCCTAATCTTAAATATATTAAAGTTGGAGAAATCTGCAAATTACTAGGTGCTAAACATGAGTAAGAAGAAAGACGTAATTACAACATCCGGTACAAGAAAGAGAGCAATAGCTAGAGCCTCCTTAAAGAAAGGTACTGGTATGATTCGAATTAACGATAAAAGCCTAGACTTCGTAGAGCCTCACTTTTGTCAAATGAAAATCAAAGAACCGTTAATACTTGCAGGAGATGTTGCAAAAACTGTTAACATAACTGTTAAAGTGCACGGCGGTGGTTCTGTATCACAATCTGATGCTGCTAGAGTGGCAATCTCAAGAGCGCTTGCTGAATTTGAGCCAAAACTTAAAGGATGCTTCCAAGATTACGACAGAAATCTATTAGTTGCTGACGTAAGAAGAAAAGAGAAGTGTAAACCTAACGACTCGAAAGCGAGAGCAAAAAGGCAGAAATCATACAGATAGAGGAATAAAAAATGATTATACCAGTAAGATGCTTCAGCTGCGGAAAACCAGTAGCACACCTTTGGGCAGAATTCAACGAAAGAGTTAACAAAGGCGAAGATCGAGGTAAAGTTATGGATAGCCTCGGTATGAAACGATATTGCTGTAGAGCTTTGTTCTTAGGTCATGTTGACTTAATCGATACAACTTCAAAGTTCAAGAAATTTTAATTTTATTATTTTATCATACTTAGGGGGTGTGCCTAATAATCCGAAAGGGACTATCTTACGACGATGTTCTTCTTGTACCTAAAAGAACTAGATTAAGATCTAGATCACACGTTGATTTAAGAACCAAACTTACAAAAAACATACGTCTAAACGTGCCACTTGTTTCTGCAAATATGGATACTGTCACCGAACACAAGCTAGCTATTGCCTTAGCACTTCACGGAGGTATTGGTGTGATTCATCAATTCATGTCAAAATTAGATCAGGCAAGTGAAGTAAGAAAAGTTAAGCGAAGTATGAACAATATTATTGATACTCCTTATTCCGTTCCTGAGACAAATACGCTAAAAGATGCGTTAGATCTTATGGAGACTAAACAAATCTCCGGGATTCTTGTTGTAAATTCTAATTTCAAGCTATCGGGAATATTGACGAGTCGGGACTTATTATTCCAAGAAGATTTAACAAAAACAGTTGCTGAAGTAATGACATCAAGAGAAAAGTTGATTACCGGTTCAAAAACAACAACTGTGGAAGATGCGAAGAAAATATTTAAACAACAGAAGATAGAAAAATTACCTTTGGTAGATGGCGAAGATAGAATTGTGGGTTTAATTACTCTTGCTGATATGAAAAAACAAGAGCTCTACCCTAGTGCTTTAAGAGATGAAGGCGGAAGATTGATGGTCGCAGCTGCAGTCGGGGTGAAATCAGGATTTCTAGAACGAGCCGAAATGCTTTTAGAAGCGGGTGCGGATGTTATTGTGGTAGATATTGCACATGGTCACAGTGACTTAGCTATAAATACTATTACAGAAATAAAAAGTCACTTTCCTAATGCCGAGATACTTGCAGGTAATATTGCAACTGGCGACGCAGCGAGAGAGCTCATTGAAGCGGGCGCGGATGGTTTAAAGATTGGAGTTGGTCCAGGCGCATCTTGCAAAACTAGGGTTGTTGCTGGAGCGGGAGTGCCACAAATAACTGCAATAATAGATTGCTTTAAAGTTGCGAGAGAATACAATATACCAATATGTGCGGACGGTGGTCTGAAGGAATCGGGAGATATTGCTAAAGCAGTTGCTGCGGGTGCACATTCGATAATGTCTGGAGCTTTTTTTGCGGGCACGGCAGAAACCCCTGGAAGAATTATTCTTCGAGATGGACGGCGTTTTAAACAATATAGAGGATCTGCATCTGTCGCCGCCAACATATCGCGTAAAATGCGTGAGAAGAACAACACTAAAATTTCTGATTACATTCCCGAAGGTGTCGAAATGTACAAACCATACAAGGGACCGGTTAGTGAAACAATAAAATATCTTCTAGGTGGTCTAAGATCCGGCATGAGTTATTGTGGTGCGTCGAACGTCGAAGAGTGTCATAAAAATGCCGAGTTTATTGAAATGACTTCTATGGGTTACAAAGAAAGTCGCCCACATGGGCTAAGTAATCAATCTTATTAGAATTTTAATCAGGTATATAGTTTAGAATGTGGAATGTTGAGAATCCGAAGTAATCAACATCATCTACTGCTTCTTTAAACTCCATCTTTATCTCATCAATCAGTTTCAACAAGTGTTGTAGATCTTTTACTATCACTTCCATCTCGAAGTTGGCACCGCCTATAGATTTGTTAATTTGATATATATTCTTGTGTTGTCGACAGAACTCAAATAATCTCTTATTATCTTTTGTTGAACTTAACTCTAAATCTACTCTGTATCCTTCATAACCTAATTTTCCTTGATTCAATCCGATTTTATATCCGCAAATAATCTTTCTTTCCTCGAGCTTCTTGATTCTCGCTCTAACAGTATCTGCACTCACACCAACCGCTTTTGAGATTTCCATGCTTGATTTTCTTACCGCCGGTGCATACTCTTGTATTATCTCCCAATCAAGATCATCAACGTCTTCTGCAGAACCGTCACCGTAAATTCTCATCACAACTTCTTCATTCGTCTCTACAAAAAAAGTTCTATTAAAATTATAGACTGGAGCATACACTGCCACATTATACTGTTTTATATTTCCTTTATACTTTAACATCATTCCATCCCATATGTTATGAAACTCCATTATGTTCTTTACACCCAAGAATAATGCGTAGTCCCATTTACCGTGCATCGATGTAATTGTCCAAACCTGTGGATACTCTTTTTTCAGAAACTCTACAAACAATTTTCCATCTTTCTCTGTCATGTTTCTAAATTTAATATACACCCTAAATGAGAAATAACCTAACTTCGCCATGTCAACAATCGCATGATACCCTGTAATGATTCCTTCTTTTTCCAACCGCCTCATTCGATTTAACACAAACGGTTTTGACCTGCTTAATTTCCGCGAAAGCTGTGTTAAACCTATATGAGAGTCCCTATCTACCTCATATAGAATTCGTTGATCGTATGAATCTAGCTGCATGTTTTTAAATACTGCGTATACCTATTTAAATATTACCTTTAAAGTTAAAAATAACTCACCTTATGTTTTATATCTAAAAACTGCATTTTACTTCTTGTTGGTGGTTGGCATATTGTGAATTAGATCCAGAGCTAGGCAATTAGCGTTAGCTCTGTAATGACCGTTGAGGTGAAATGCAGAATGAAAGAACAAAATTCAATTTTAGCAATCTTGGCTTTGCTAGTTATAGTTATGGTGATCGCAGGTTGTGGTTCAAAAACCATTGCTTCTAGTGCTGAGGTAGTAAAAGAAACAAAACAACCAATCAAAGTTGGCGTTATTTTGGCTTTGACTGGTGGTGCCGCAATGTATGGTAACCCTATGCTTGATGCAATGACTCTTGCAGCTGAAGAAATCAACAGCAAAGGTGGAATTGACGGAAGAGCAATAGAGTTTGTGGTCGAAGACGGACAATGTCAACCCACTCCTGCGGCAAACGCAGCACAAAAATTAGTAAACATGGACAAAGTAGAAGTTATTTTAGGAGGATTATGTTCTTCTGAAACATTAGCAGTTGCCCCTATAGTTGAAGCAGCACATGTAACATTATTATCTCCTTCATCCACTAGTCCTGCAATAACTAAAGCTGGAGATTTCATCTTTAGAGATATTGCATCAGATCTTGCTCAAGCAACTGTTGGTGCAAAGATGATGTATGATGCAGGATTAAGAGAAGTTGCTGTCCTAGTTGTCAACGACGATTACGGTATAGGAATCAGAGATGCATTTGTATCACACTTTGAAAAGTTAGGTGGAACAGTAACTACGACTGTAACTCTAGAAAAAGAAGGCAAGGACTACAGAACTGAGTTGATGAAAGTTAAAGATTCTGAGCCTGATGCATTTTATTTGGCGGCCTTCCCTAAAGAGGCGGGTCTTACTTTAAAACAATCTGCTGAAATTGGAATGGACGTTCCTGTGTTTGGAACTGAAGTACTAAATGATGGCTCTCTTGTAGAAGTTGCAGGAAATGCTGCAGACGGTTTAAAGATTACTGTGCCTGCCGCAGGAACTGGAAGTGTATACGCGGACTTCAAATCATCCTACAATACGAAGTTTGGAAGAGATCCTGAAGCATATACAGCTGAAAGCTATGATGCAGTATTCCTTATTGCTGACGCATTAAAGAAAACTGACGGATCTGGTGAGAAGATAAAAGATGAACTTTATCAGACTAGATTTGTTGGTGCATCTGGGGTAATAGTCTTCAATGCAGATGGCGATCCAGTTGACAAAGAATATGATATTCTTGAACTAACCTCTGGAACATTCGTTAACATTGGAAAAGTTTAAGCTTGCGGGCCAGTCCCCAAGCATTTTTTATTTTTTTAGAATTCAAGCAGCTCTACGTACAACTAATTCTTCTAACCTACCTTGGATTTGTGCTACTGCATCAGTAACATCTCCATCCCATACTAGGGGTAAATGAGCATACCGCGCAGAGGGTGCTACATACAAATGATGGCCTGGAATAACTGTTTCTTCAAATTGTCTTTCAATATCTTCCACCATCCTTCCTCTTTCATTCTGATCTCTGCGTTTACGTCTAGCTAAAGAAGTATCAAGATCTGTATCTAAATAAAGCCTCAAGTCAAATGTATCTCTCAATCCATCATAACAAAATGGGAATAACCCTTCAACTACGATTATGTCTGTGGGGTGCATGGCTTCAGTGCGATGACTTCTGCTATGGGTATTAAAACAATAAACAGGCCTCATAACAGATTGTCCGCTTCGTAATGCTTCAAGATGTTCAAGAAGAAGAGGATCCTCTATTGCATCTAGTTCATCATAGTTAACTCTAGTTCTCTCAATAGGGGTTAAGTCACTACGATCTCTATAGTAACTATCCATAGAAATTCTCAAGAAAGTTAAATCAATCCCTAATTTGGCCGCTATGTCAACAACAATAACACTACCTATTGTCTTCGCACAAGTGGTCTTTCCAGAACCAGTTCCCCCTGCCAATCCAACAATTATCGGATCCATGATTCGCTAAAATAATTCACTTTTTTTATTGTTTTCGCATCTCTTTAAAACCAATAATTCTAATGGCACGAATCTTCTCAATAACCTTTAAATATTAATTATTCAAAGTTTCTTCTATGGCTGATTTTGTAAAGATTCAAGAGAAATGGCAAAAAAAATGGGAAGAATCCAAGGTTTTTGAAGCCAAGGAAGAACCAGATAAAAAAAAGTTCTATTGCCTAGAGATGTTTCCATATCCTAGCGGTTGTCTTCACATGGGTCATGTTAGAAACTATTCTATCGGAGATTCTTTTGCCAGATTCAAAAGAATGCGTGGATTCAGCGTACTTTACCCAATGGGTTATGATGCAATGGGTTTGCCAGCAGAAAACGCTGCAATAAAGTCAAAAGTAGATCCTGGAGACTGGACTTACAAAAATATTGATGGTATTAAAGAACAACAAAAACTAATGGGTTTAAGCTATGATTGGAACCGCCAAGTAAACACTTGTGATCCTGAATATTACAAATGGAACCAGTGGTTTTTTCTTAAATTAATGGAAAAAGGTTTGGCTTACCGAAAAGGTGCTGAAGTTAATTGGTGCCCTGATTGTAACACCGTTCTTGCTAATGAACAAGTTGAAGATGGGAGATGTTGGAGATGTAAACACGAAGTCCAACAGAGAGATCTTGAACAATGGTTCTTTAAAATTCAAGATTATGCTGACCGACTTTTAGATGATATTGATAAGTTAGATGACTGGCCGGATAGAGTAAAGATCATGCAGAAGAACTGGATAGGTCGAAGCTACGGTACTGAAATCTTCTTTAAAGTTAAAGACATGGATCTTACGATTTCAACATTTACTACTCGTCCTGATACTGTATATGGAATAACGTATCTCGTTTTTGCACCTGAACATTCAATCGTACAGAAATTAATCAAAGGCACAAAACATGAAGATAACGTTAATGAGTTTATCAAAAAAGTAAAGAAACAAAGTAACATAGAAAGAACTGCAGAAGGAAAAGAAAAACACGGGGTTTTTACTGGAAGATATTTTGTTAATCCTGTGAATGGTGAAGAATTTCCTATTTGGGTTGCAGACTATGCATTAATGGACTATGGTACTGGCGCAGTAATGGCAGTTCCAACTCACGATCAAAGAGATTTTGATTTTGCAAAAAAATACGACTTACCTATGAAATTAGTTATTTCTCCTGAAGCTTACGATATCAACGTTGAAAAGATGGCTCGAGCATATGTAGAAGAAGGTGTTTTGGTCAACTCCGAAGACTTTGATGGTATTAATAACAGAGAAGCAATAGATAAAATCTCAAAATTCTTAGAAGAAAAAGGATGGGGTAAACGCACGGTTAATTACAAGATAAGAGATTGGCTTATCTCTAGGCAAAGATATTGGGGCACTCCAATTCCTATAATATACTGTAAAGATTGTGGTATTGTTCCAGTACCTGAAGATCAATTACCTGTCATTCTGCCAAAGAATGTTAAATTTACTGGCGAAGGCAATCCTCTGGAAACTTGTGAAGAATTCATTCATACAACTTGTCCTAATTGTAAAAAACCTGCAACGCGAGAAACAGACACCATGGATACTTTTGTAGACAGTTCGTGGTATTTCTTAAGATACTGTTCTCCTCATGAAGATAGACTGCCTTTCAAGAAAGAAGATGCACAATATTGGATGCCTGTTGATCAGTACATCGGTGGGATAGAACACGCAATCTTACACTTACTTTATGCTAGATTCTTTACTAAATTTGTAAAAGATCTGGGTTTAATAGAATTCGATGAACCGTTCAAAAGATTACTTTGCCAAGGAATGGTTATCAAAGATGGTGCTAAAATGTCTAAGTCCATTGGTAACACTGTTGATCCTATGGAAATTATTGGTAAGTATGGTGCAGATACTGCAAGAGTGTTCATTCTTTTTGCAGCTTTACCTGAAAAAGAGCTGGACTGGAGCGACGAAGGTGTTGCAGCAATATACAAATTCCTCAACAGAGTTTTAAGATTGGTTGAAGATGATATAGATTCTCCTACTACTAAAGAACTTGCTAATCGAGATAAACATATGGTTGGCAAGATGCACAGAACAATAAAGAAAGTTACTGACTTGATTGAAGAATTTAAGTTAAGCCTTGCTATTGGTGTGTTGATGGATTACACTAACAAATTATACAAATATCGTGATGGTCAGATTAACAAAGAAGTATACGATAATGCAGTCAAAGCAATAATTCAACTTCTTTCACCGTTTGCACCACATGTTTGTGAAGAGATGTGGGAAATGATTGGCGAAAAAGAAATGTTATCTAAATCTTCATGGCCTGAATTTGATAAAACCATGATTGATGAAGAAGCAGAAGCGGCTGAAGAAATGGTTTCACAAACAATATCTGATATTGCGTCCGTTCTTAAACTTACAAATAAAGAATCTGCAAAAAAAGTCACTCTTTTTGTTGCAGACACTTGGAAATACAATTTCATGTCAACATTAAAAACGATTTTAGAAGAAACAAGAAATCCTGGAGAAATACTTGGAAAGATCATGGCTACAGATCTAAAGAAACAAGGACAACAAATTTCAAAAATGGTTCCCAAGTATGTTAAAGATCCTAGTAAGATTCCTGCTACCGTGCTAACTTTGGAAAAAGAATATGCTGCATTGGTTGAAGCCAAGGAAGCTATTGAATCTGAGTTCAAATGCGAAGTTAACATAGTGAAAGAATTAGAGTCAAAGGAAGCCAAAGCTCGGCAATCAATGCCATCAAAACCCGCTATTCTTGTCGAATGAGCAAAACCTTTATAAATTAACAATTCTGGAGAATTATAATGATAAACGAGCTAAATACTAAGAAATTGATGCCAAAGAGTGATCTACTCAAAGAACCTGAACATGGTACTGAGTTCTTGAAGGCGCATTCTAATCTTTTAGATTCTCTTGACTTAGCTGAAGGTGTTGCACCTCACTTAGAAAGAGAAATAAATAAGAGAGAATTGCTCAAGGAGTCTGACATCAAAGATAAGATTAAGACTCTATCAAAATAAGGGGTGTAAATGAACGAGGTAATAATACTCGTAGTGCTACTGGCTTTGTCGGCACTATTTTCTGGATCTGAGATCGCATTCTTTTCATTAAGCCACCTGAGAGTTAGATTTCTTATTGAAAAGAATGTTAAAGGGGCAAACGCCTTACAAAGGTTAAAGGCTAAACCAGAACATCTTCTAATAACTATACTCATTGGAAACAACGTTGTTAACATACTAGCATCAGCGATGGCAACAGTTATTGCTATTGAAAGATTCAACAATATGGGTGTGGGTGTTGCAACTGGAGTAATGACATTCTTAATATTAATTTTTGGAGAGATAACTCCTAAAGCATTTTCAACCCAACACGCAGAGAAAATAGCTCTAATGCTTTCTCCACCTATGAGAATCATTCAAATAATATTATATCCATTAATTTTCTTACTTAATGGAATAAACAAACTTCTAACTGGATTAATATCAAAACCATCTGATTCTCCACTAGTTACTGAAGACGAAATCAGAAACATCGTTACTGTTGGTGAAGAGCAAGGAGAGATAAAGAAGATTGAGAAAGAACTTATTCATAATGTATTCAAGTTTGATGAAATTGCGGTAAAGGATATTATGACTCCGCGGAAGGACATAGTTGCTATCGACATTGATTCGACAACTGAGGAGATTGTAAAAACCCTCTCTCAAACCAAAGTAACTCGAATTCCCGTTTACAAAGATGAATTAGATCACATTAAAGGAATCCTACGATCTAAGGATCTACTTGATTTCGTTAACAATAAGAACGAGATAAATTTAGTGAAATTAATAACCAAACCATTTATTGTTCCTGAAACCAGGATGATTGATTCTTTACTAAGAGAGTTTCAAAGACGAAAAGAACATTTAGCGGTTGTTGTAGATGAATATGGGTCCATAACCGGAATAATTACTCTCGAAGATCTCTTGGAAGAAATTGTTGGAGATATCTATGACGAATTTGATGAGATTGAACATGATGTTATCAAAGTTAATGATAAATTAGCAATCGTGGGCGGAAATGCAGATATTATAAAAGTAAATAAAAAGTTGGGATTATCAATAAAAGAAGGAAACGATTACAACACCATCGGAGGCTTCATTCTAAAAAAGATAGGGCACATACCTATGAATGGCGAAAGAATCGCATTTGATAAATTTGATTTAATCATAGAACGAACTTGTGATAATCACATTGAAGAATTAAAGATTATAAAGAAAGATTAAGGAATTCTTGTTAAGCTACTAACTGTATAGTCCTCTTCATCACTTTTTGCTTCTATTTTTTCAGCATTGCCTTCATCTAAATTCTCAGGTTCTTTTTTCTCAATCTTCACACCAATAAGATCTGCTTTGTCTTTGATCTTTTTAGACACAGAATCCATATCCTCTGGTTTCATCTGTTTAGGTTTCCATTGAAAATCTAAGCCATCTTTTTCTCGTCGAGCCAGAACATCCATTGTCGGACGTTTATTCATAAACAAAGCATTATTACATATGATGTTTGTTCCAACTTGTCCACCAAACATTTCAAATAACGCAGTTGCGGCATAAGATGCTGCATAAAACATTTCTTCTGATACTTCTTCTTCTACATCTTCTAGACAATCATATTGTTTTTTTGTAAAGACTTTGAGGTGACCATTGGCTGCAGGTTTTTCAGGAAGGTAAATAATTATATCATCATCTTTGAACATGATGTTTTCCTTTTTCAGTCCATCAATAAATTCGTCGCTCATTTGAATAAATTCTCTATTGTATCTAGATCTGCGCCACTATCTTCTTTCTTTTCCTGTACTTCCTTCTTCTTAGGAATTAATGCTGTAAGATCTTCTAATGTTAAATCTGCTAACATGTCTTTGTACTTGGATTTTCTCAACATTTCCAAAGCGCCTTCTGGATTAGATTCAATTGTAGCAACCAACTCAGGATTCTTTTCAATAATTTCACTTAACACTTCGAGTTTGGTTTTCTTAGGCTCTTGCTTTGGTTCTTCTTTTTTCTCCTCGACAACAGGCTCTTCCTTCTTCTCTGAACCTTGCTCGGCTTTAGGAGCTTCTTTCTTTCCGCCACCTAGTTCTGCAACTAGTTCATCAATATCAACTTCAGCAAATAAGGACTGCAGTTGAGGATTAGTTGGAATCATAGACTTGAATTTCTCAGTGTCTTCAAGTAATAATGTTTTAACTTGTGGATTTGCTTCAAGAATTTGTAATATTTGATCTTTAGTTACTTTCTGCGGAGGCATCATATTATCTGGCAAAGGCTTTCCGATTCTTTGGAAATGATTTCTCATCATGATACTGATATTTTGTTTTAATGCGCCTCTAACTTTCTCGATCTCTTCTTCAGGAAGCTCACCAGGTTTAATACTAAAATTATCTAAACCATCACCTTCTTCCCTTGGAATAATATGTAACATAAAATGCGTACTTTGTTGTCCGGCTGCATAACCATTAGCAACAAATATTGTAGTGCCTTGAGAAAGTAATGAACTCTTAACACATCCAGATAATTCTTTTGAAGTTTTAACTAAATCAACAAATGTTTCTGGAGGAATTAAAGGCATAATAGGATAATGTTCTTTTGGCATTAGTAAAATATGACCATTAGTAGATGGATTAATATCTAGAACTCCGATTAATTTATCATTTTCAAAAACTTTCTTTGCAGGAATTTCACCTTTTACAATCTTACAAAAAGGACAATTATCTTTCTGCTGTTCAAGAGCCTCTTTTTGTTCAGAACTTAATTCTACCATTTTGAAAAAAGTGGGCAGGCACGCACTAAGATGGATACCAATAAAGATACTGGCTTAATCTTGGCCTTTCCTCCATTCCGCTACCCTCGGAGCACCCATCCAATGGGTTAGGGCTGCTATGTTCCCATCCTGACCCAGTTCCCCAAAGAACCGATCCCCGAGGACAGAATTTCACCGTCCAGGTCAAGACCAATATTCCTTAAAGATGCCTCTCCTAGAGCTTCGACCCCTGCATAAAGTCCGTTTC
>JABGUJ010000004.1 GCA_018646625.1 Candidatus Woesearchaeota archaeon
ACTTTTATCACTCCCCCCCTCACAACTTGCTTAAAGCTCGCTAGCAATCAGCGGAGAGCTATCCCGCCAGTCTAGTCTGCCCGTTTGAGAGTATGAATGTGCTTTTTTTAAAGGTTTCCCCATTTAAACCCCTAAGAATTAAGAATTCTGTTCATTTAGGCAAGATGCCCGACAATTGCCCTCATCTGTCAAATCAAGAAAAGTATTTATACTCCTCTATCAACCCACTGCCGTTAAGAGGTGAATAATCCTCAATAATTCTGAGGTTAATGGAGGGATACTATGAGTATAAACTTTGAAGAACTAGCTAGGGCAAGAGCTGATGATATTGTTGACTTAACGCAACGCTTGGTTGCCATTAGAACGGTAAACTACGATACGACTAATTTTCCAAATGGTGGTCCTGATGGGATGGAAAGTCCTGGAGAAGAATCAAAAGTTGCAGAAGTGATTGCAGATGAATTCAGAGCGATGGGTATTGAACCACAATTTTTTGGAGAACACCCTAGACAAGATGTTGTAGGAGTTATAGGCAGACAAGAACCTGGCTACAGAAAACTTTTACTTCCGACACATTCTGATACAGTTCCATCTGGTGAAGAAGCCTGGACAGAAATGGCAGATCCCTTTAAACCTGTTGTGAAAGACGGATATATCTTTGGAAGAGGATCATTTGATAACAAAGGGCCGATGGCTGCAACAATCGCTATGGCGAGAATGCTAAAACAATATGAAGATCAAATTCCTGGTGCGATCATTTTTGCTGCGGTTCACGATGAAGAAGTTGGAATGAGTGCAGGACTAACTGAACTTGTAAAATCAGGATCTATTGATGCTACTGATGCAATTATTCCTGATGTGGGAGAAGAAATGGCGAGAGTCATCATTGCGGAAAAAGAGATAATGATGCTTGACGTTATTGCAAAAGGCAAAGAGGCTCATGGTTCAACACCACAAAATGGCATTAATGCTGTAGTTGCACTTGCGGGTTATATGGCTGCACTCGATAATTATGTTCTAAGACACGAAGCAGATCCTAGATTTTCAGACGGACCGACAATAAATGTTGGCATGTTGAATGGTGGAAGTGCGCCTAATACTGTTCCTGGATCTGCAAAAGCATCATTAGATATGCGATATCTTCCTGGCAGAACAAGACGACAAGTTCTAAGAGAACTAAGAAACCTGAGAAGAACTTACGAAAAAGGCGGAGCAACTTTCAGACCTGTTGTCAAAATGCATATGGAATCACATTCAGTTGATCCTGATGATGATTTGGTTAAAGCAATTGTTCAATACTCTGGAGCCGATGCAATTGGTATTGGGGGAAGAACAGTTTGCGGAGCTCTGGCAAAAGCCGGGTTAACCGCTGTTGGTTGGGGTCCTGGAGAAGACAAATATTTCCATGTTGCAGACGAGAGAATTGCAGTTCAGCAATTAGTAGATTTTGCAGCAAAGGGGTCAGAAATTGCAATGTATGTGGCTCAACAGAGAGTCCACTAATTTTTTTCTTTTTTCTTTGTATTTTTCTTCATCAGAATATCATATAAAAGTTAGTAAATACACAATTCCAAAACCAACATAACATCCTGCAGAAATAAAAGGCATTGCTGGATAAAACTTATCTTTCTTAGCTTTCATAAACAAACCAAGTAACGTCGCAGTACAACATCCGACTACAATCAACGAATAAAGAAATGCAGTCAACTTACTAAATCCGAAAGACAAGATCAAATATTCAATTACTGTCGCAGTAAATATCAAAGGAAATGCCATATCTCCTCCGCCAAGTATTGCGTGCTTAACTTTAACCTTTTTAGTCTTTTCTCCTTTCTTTGGTTTACGACCTATTTTGTAAGGAACAAACAAACCTGCAAACATCTTAGACTGAGTTTGAAACTTTGCCATTTTAACCATATGCTTCGATTTCCACACCGCATACATATCATACAATGAGATGATTAACAACAGAACAAATGCCGACATTAGATTAATTATTGGCAAAAACACAACAACAATACCTGTATACACAAAAACCTCTGTTATATTGTGCACAAAAACATTTTGTCTAAATATTCTATAGAGAGCCAATAAAAACGCAATTGCAGCAGCAGAATAATCATTCAAATAAACACTCAACGATGTACCTATTGTCATCCATATTGCTAGAAAAAACCAAACCTTCCATGCACGAGAAAGATTATATTTAACAAACAACAACATCAAAAGAGTACCGACAACAACCGCTAAAGTAATCCAAATAAAAGTTGTAGATTTATTCTCTATCTCGGGAGGTTCTCCCAACATTGTAGCCGAATGATCTATAAACGTATCACCATCTTTTTCACCAACAGAAATATACTTTGTAACTGTAGCTAATCCAAAAAGCTGTGTAACAAGAAATAATAACACCAGAATAAGGGTTATTTTCAATGAATGCTTCATAAACCCAGAATCCCCTAATAAGATATATAAATCTGTTGTTTTCATAGAATTCCATGAAACAAATCCATAACATTGCAATATCTGTGTTCATAAAAGAAGAAGACAATAAAGAACAGTTAGAACAATCATTTCTAAAACTCATACCTTTAGATTTAAATAAAGAAAAATTAAAACCAACAAAAACTGAAGTCACAGGTCTCTCGGAAAATAAAATAAAAATCATAGAACTGAAGCTAATAAAAGAAAAACATACTAAATTATTCATAGAGCATCTAAGAACTAACTTAGACAAAGAATCAATTAATCAACTACTGGAACAAAAAGAATCAAGATTGGATAATGATCTTTGTTTCTTCTTAAGATTGGATAAAGAAGCACTATTAAATGATAAATATCAATTAACGGACGATGGAAACTGTTTCCATATAAAGATTCTAATTGCAGCATTTCCAAAGAAACGGGACGCGGCACTTGAAACCGTAAACTCTCTGTTCAAACAGTAGAAACCTTTAAATAGCCAAATCCAACCATCTCATTCATGACAAAAATAATTGATCCTTGGGGAAGCGAACTAATCGAAGACTACATAAAAATCATAAAAGACTTTGGATTAGAAACTTTTGATCCTAATTTATTTCCAAAACCTAATAGAATTATGCGAAGAGGCGTAGTTTTTGCAGGAAGAGATCTAAAACAAATATCAAAATCAATTCTAGAGAAAAAACCATTCTATGTTCTTAGTGGAATTATGCCTAGTGCAGAACGTATACACTTTGGAAACAAAATGGTTGTAGAAAACATAAGATACTTTCAAGACCAAGGCGCAAAAGCATACATCTTAGTTGCAGACATGGAAGCGGCAGCAGCAAGAGGAGTTCCACTAGACGAAGCGAAGCAAAGAGCAATGAATTTTCACATTCCTGCTTACATTGCTTTAGGATTAGATCCTAAAAAAACAATATTCTACTTTCAATCTGAAAACAAAGATGTTTTACACATGGGTTATGAGTTTGCAAAGAAGATAACGTTAAATGAATTCAAAGCAATATACGGAAGTGCAGATCCTGGACGGATAATGTCTGCCGTAACTCAAGTGGGAGATATTCTTTATCCTCAGTTAGAAGAACGAATGCCTGGAATTATACCTGTCGGCGTAGATCAAGATCCTCACATGAGGTTAACAAGAGATGTAGTTGACAGAACTAAAGCAAAAAAATTCTTTAAACCATCAGGATTATACCATAAATACACTCCATCTTTGAATGGAGAGGCGAAGATGTCAAAATCAAAGCCTGAAAGTTGCATTGAGTTGCCTGAAGAATTTAGCAAAGTAAAAAAGAAACTAATGAGAGCTAAAACAGGCGGACGAGATACTGTTGAAGAACAAAAAGAAAAGGGCGGAACGCCTGAAAAGTGCATGATCTTTGAATTATACAAACAACATTTGATAGAAGATGATAAAGAACTACAGAAAATCTATGATGACTGTAAGGCTGGGAAGTTAACTTGTGGTGATGATAAGAAGCATTGCTGTGATTTAATGGAAAAATTCATGAAAGACTTTGAGAAAGGCATTGAAACAGCTAGAAATAACGTAGACAAGCTCAACTTCGTCAAGTTTTAAACAGAAAACTATTTAAATCAAGTTTATAGATTTAAAGATAGTCATGTAGGGGTGATTGAATAATGATGAAAAACTTTAGAGCCGCACCTTTATCAAGTGGTTTTACGCTCGTAAGCATTTTAGGTTTTCTAGTAACTATAATCTACACATATTTTGGAACTGTAGATTTAACTTGGGGAGTAACCTTCCTCTTAGTATTCGCAATTATGTTTATTGCGTCAGTCATATCTATGACGGCTGCACCAGTGGAAGAAGAACTTTATCTGGATAATTTCTTTGATTATCAAAGAAAATTAAGATCTAGAAGAAAGAAAGGACCTATTCCTATGGACGACTTCAAGTATGAAGAAGAAGCCGCAGATTATCTGACAGATTCTAATTATGCTCTGGAGAAGAAGAAGAAAGTAACTCGGAAAGCTCCAAAGCCAATCAAGAAAAGAAAAGTTGCTGTGAAGAAGAAGCCAGTTAAGAGAAAGGCTCCTGCTAAAAAGAAACCAGCTAAAAAGAAAGTAGTCAGAAAAAAACCAGCTAAGAAAGCACCAAAGCGAAAGCCGGTAAAGAGAACTACCAAGAAAAAGGCTACAAGAAGGAAGCCAGTTAAAAGAAGAGCTCCTACTAAAAAGAAAGTAGCTAAGAAAAAACCGGCAAAACGAAAGCCAGCTAAAAGAGTTGTTAAGAAGAAAGCAACAAGAAAAAAGGCTGTGAAGAGAAAACCTGTGAAGAAAAAAGTCACTAGGAAAAAACCGGTTAGAAAAGCTGCAACTAAGAAAAAGCCTATCAGAAGGGCTAAGAAGAGGAGATAATTCCTCACTTTTTCTTTATTTTTACTATAATTTTATATACAAAAACGTTATAATCAAGAATTGAGGTGAATGTCTAATGGCAAAAAAACGAGCTAAAAAAGCTGCACCTGCCGCTTCCTGTAGTACTAAAGGAGGATGTTGTTGTGGTATGAAATCATTGTGGGCACTTTTTGGAGCAGCATTATCTGCATTAGGTTTATTACTTGTTGTAGGAGGAGTTCTATTCCAAGTGAAAGCTGGATCCCTTTGGTGGGTTTTTCTAAAATACTTTATAGGCCTAGTATTATTGATGCTTGGTGCAAAGTGTAAAATGAAAGCATTCTGCTGTCATTAATTTCTTATTTTTTTATTTATCTTTTTTTACTAGAACTAGTATTTAATCTCTTTTTTCTTATGTACTGCTACCGGTGCTTCACCACCATGCCAAGTAAATCTTGGACGTATTTGCATAGAATATAATTTCTCGTTGGAATCATCAAACACTATAGCTGATCCTTGAACTCGCGGCATATGGTCTATTGCTAAAGCCATACCCTCCCTCATGTAACTTTGTGTCAACAAACTTAATGCTTCAACATCCATTCTTGCAGTTATTCTATGTGAGATAACTGTATCGCTCTGTGTCATAACGTCTGTATGAATCTTTCCTGGTTGTTGGGTGGCCAATATTAAACTAATTCCTGGTTGACGACCTTCTCTCATAATAGTCATCAAAGGCTTAGTAGCCATGTTTCTATCTAGGCGATCTTTTGGCAAGAACTCATGAGCTTCATCTATAACTAACCAAACTAGCGGCATATCTAATTTATCTTTACTACTATCTTCCGCAGAAAAATAATGTATTGTCTCATGAACTTGCTTAAACTCTTCTTGTTTCCTTGCAAGCATTCTTTGCACAAACAGTTTCTGTGCAACCAACCCAACAATCATATACTTAATCTTCCATCCACCAGGCATAGTTGCATAACAACTAACATCTAAGATTGTAACTTGACCTGAGCGAGCTAAATCACTTAACGGAGTTCCATTTTCATCAAACACTCCCCAAGACTCTGTACCCAAAAACATATTCTCTGCGGCATCTTTAACCGTCTGTTCTGATCTGGTATCTGATTGTACCATCTCAATCATATCTTTAATCGTATATCCGTCGCCTTTAACTCTACGCAAAGCATGCACTGTCCGTTCTATTAAAACACCTATCGGACTAGTTTCCAAAACTTCAAAAGTATTACACCAATCTGTGGCATCCATCTCTGATGGTTTGATTGCAAATGGATAATCAGTAGGAATTCCTTGTTCTTTGTATTCATGATAATATTTAGTTGGAGTAAAGATCTGAACGTCTAGTCCTTTTCCTCTTAAACCCCATTCAGCTAACAAATCTTCATCTTTTTTGTTTGGATACTTCATGGTCCAATATACTCCCATGGTATCTAGTAGAATGAAACTCAAGTTTTGATTAATGTGGCGCGGAAGATCTGCCATACCTTCTGCTATAACACCCATAGTGTACGATTTACCGCCACCTCTTTTACCACAAATAAAAACAACGTGTGCTTTAGAAATATCAAGATAAACCGGATTTGAGAGAGAAATGTTTCTTCCCATAGTTACATACTGCTTACCAACTAAAACAGTACCTTCCATGCCGAATTTTTTAAACTCTTTTTCCTTTCGACCTATTATTATCTCTCTCATTGCTTTTATCCACCAAATTTGCCATTATAAACCTTGTTCTAAACTCAAAAGTAGCACTAATACAATTATGAGGGGAGATACAATGAAAGCTTTAAATACTATTAAATCAGCAAAAGGATACGATTTCATATTCGAAAGGGGGTGTTAAATTGCCAAAAAAGACTACAAAAAAACCTGCTAGAAAGGCTAAAGCTAGAAAGGCTCCAGTCAAGAAAGCAAAGAAAAATTCTACAAAGAAACCTGCGGTTAAAAAGAAAACAACAAAGAGAAAAAAATCTGCAGTAAATATTCATAAAAGGGCTATTCCTGTTAGGGCTAAGAAGCCTGCAAAGAAAAGCTACACATCTGTACTTGTTGTAATAGTTGTGATACTGATAGTTGCAGTTGGATTAAAGTTTATTCAATCCAATTTTTCACAAGAACAAGATACTCAACAAGAGACACAACAACAAACACAATTAATTGATCAAGAACTTTCTTTAGATGATAAGGAAGTTATTGCTACAGTCAACGGACAACCTGTTGAGATGATGCGTTTCAAGAAGAATTTAGTTAAAATTCCTGAACAGATGAGAGCTATGGTTCCCGCTGAAGCATTCCTTAACCAATCCGTTCTTGAAGTTTTGATGCTTAATGAAGCAGAAAGACGCGGAATAGGTGTTTCACAGGAAGAACTTGATTTATTCATGCAACAACTTTACGAGAGAACTGGTTTGAGTGAAGAAGAAATAGTGGAAAAGCTTGCTGAGAATAATATCGACATGGACTTTTTAGTTCAAGTATACAAAGACGAGCTTATAACTATGAAACTTCTTAACGAAACTGTGCTATCAAAGTTAGAAGTCACTGAAGAAGAACTATTGGCTGTTTACAATGAACAAGTAAGCGCAAGTCACATTTTGGTTGAGACTGAGCAAGAAGCATTAGATATTGTTGTTCTTCTTGATAACGGTGGAGACTTTGCAGAACTTGCTAAAGAAAAGTCGATTGGACCTTCTGCTGAACGAGGAGGAGAACTGGGTAATTTTGGTAAAGGCCAAATGGTTCCTGAGTTCGAAAATGCTGTTTTCTCTTTAGAAATAAACGAGTACACAAGCACTCCTGTGCAAACCCAATATGGATTCCATGTTGTCAAGAGAACTCCATTAACTACACCTTTTGAAGAGGTAAAGGAACATCTTGAACAAACGGTATTGACAGGAAAGCAAACCGAAGCGATGCAACAGTACTCTGAATCTCTTTGGGAATCAGCAGATATAGAAATTTTAGTTGACGCAGAAGAGCTATTGGCTAGACTGTCAAACTAATTTTTTATTATTTTTTCTTTATCTTTTTCTCTGCTAGTTTACTTAACAAAGTAAGCAATTCTTTACGAACTCTATACAACTCATATGCTCCAATTAAGATGGCAATCGCTATAGGTACTTGTGTCCAAAATATTGCTTGTACTGTATCCATTATAATCCCTCGCTAATCTGCTTTAAACGTAAACGTAATACTCTAAAAAATACAATCCCTACAATTGAAAGAACCAGATAAGGGATGTGAGTATAAATCAAAATACTCATAACGGTTTCCATCAAAACACTCTCCTAAAAAACATAAACATCCATTCGAGAGGTTTACCAACAACCACACCACCTAACGCGGCAAAAAACAGAAACATTTTCTTAGAAAAACTAATGCTAAGACCATACACGTGACGTAAGATCCAAACATCGTAAAAATTGTTAATTTGCAAAGAATGAATTGCCTTCAAATGAGAATATGATACATAAGGCATTACAACATTCATCTGACCAACCGATAATTCATTTCGTTTAGCTTCCAACACAATTTCTGTTTCACACTCGAAATTATTGGAAATCAAATTAAGAGATTTCAAAGCAGACAAATTAAATGCATTATACCCCGAACAAGGATCATCAATCTTATACTCTGTTGCAACTCTCAACCACCAATTAGTGAAGTTATTCAGTTTACGACGCGTCTCACTTCGCCTAATACTTCTACTGGCAACCACAATATCATATTTTGAAAGCAGTTTAATCATTTTTGGAATATATTTGGGATCATCTTCACCATCCGCATCATGCATAATTACATATTTGAACCCTTTTTTAGCTGCATAAGCCAATCCACGCCGTAAAGTAAATCCTTTTCCCTTATTAACGCGATTTCGCAACACAGTGCATTTGCCTTTAACCAGAGGATACGTTTTATCGGTACTACCATCATCTACCACTATTACTTCATTAGAATACTTTTTACTCCTAGTAACTACTGCAGAAATGGTCTTTTCTTCATTATATGCGCAAATTACGACCGCTACCTTCTTCATAGATACCATCAACTTTACTCTATATTTAAATATTATTATAGATTAAGGCAAGGTTATGATATCCGAAATATCCTCTGTGGAACTTCACTACTTGATTAACGAATTACAGTTCTTGGTAGATGCCAAAGTAGACCAGATATATCAGCCAGAGAAAGAGGAACTAATCTTGCAGTTTCACAAAACAGGCAAAGGTAAAGTAATCTTGAGAATAATAAGAGGAAAATATCTTTACTTGACAGAACACAAAGGAGTTAATCCTGAAAGACCGCCCGGCTATTGTACATATTTGAGAAAAAAGATCAAAGGTATGCGGTTAAGGGAAATTAAACAAATCGGAACTGAACGAATCGTAGAACTTCTCTTTGAATCTAGGGAAGAAAAATATAAACTAATCCTAGAATTCTTCAACAAAGGAAATATCATACTAATGACTGAAGAAAATCTAATTTTGTCTCCATTAGAACTTCAGAGATGGGCTGATAGAACGATTAGACCTAAAGTGGATTACGTGTTTGATGAGCGAATAAACCTCAAAACACTAACAACTAAACAAACAAAAACAATTATGAAAGAATCTAAACAAGAATCATTAGTAAAGTGTTTGGCGACTGATTTTGGATTGGGCGGAACGTGGGCGGAAGAGGTTTGTTTAATATCTAGCATAGATAAGACAATAAAACCTGGCGATGCAGACGAGGTTGAATTAACTAAAGCTATACAACTCTTATTAGGTCAAGAACTAAAGCCTAACATAGTTAGAAAAGGAGAGAAAGTAATTGATATTCTTCCTATTGATCTGAAACAACACGACAAGGATGAAAAAGAATTCAAAGCAACATTTAACGAAGCCCTAGATTCAATATTAACAGATATTAAAATTGAAAGAGCTGAGAAAGAAGCACATAAAGAATCTACAAAAGGACTATCCAAAGTACAAAAGATTATAGACTCTCAAAACAAGATAATTAAGCAACTAAATAAATCCATTACTGAAAATCAAGAGAAGGGAGAACTAATCTACAATAACTACAAACAAATTGATGACATTCTTAATCAAATACTAAAAGCTAGAGAAACTATGTCTTGGAAAGAGATTAAAGAAAAGTTGAAAGATCATAAAATCATTAAGAACATTGACGAGAAACACGGCAAGATTTCTATCGAGATTTAATCAAGAGCACCTTCTGCTAATGCGGGGTACTTAAATGTGTCAAATATTAGCAGTGAATCATATTCTTTAACATTCTCTGTGAAGTTATTTCTAAAATCCATCAACAAACTTTGTATCTCTCTCATATCATTTGCATAAACCGTCAAACCAAGATTCCATTTTCCCATTATTTTAACAGACGCGGTCGCATTTTTGTGGTTTGCAATATAACTCTCCAACGCTTTCTCTTTCTCCTCTGACATATTAACCATCTTAAACAAGAACACACACCACAGCTTCCCTAGTTTTGGTCCATCTATTGCGGTTGTATAGTGCATTATTACTCCCGACTGTTCTAATCTTTTAATCTTATACTTAACTCCTTCGGGGGTCATGTTGACAGACGATGCAATCTCCACAAGACGAGTACGGCAATTCTTTCCCAATATGGATATTATTTTTCTATCTTGGCTATCTAGTTTAACTGGAGAATGCGAACTGCTGTCAACACGAAACAAAAACTTATCTGGAATCTTGAAGCCTTTGATTTCTTTGAAAATTGAAGAAACCAAAAATTCCGGATGAACCTTAAATTTCTTAATCAAAGGACAAATTTCATAATCTTGTATTTTATTGCCGAACTCCTTTTCCAACAACAACATAAGAGAATTCAAGTGTTCATTATCTCTGGCAAGAATTGAAATGCGCACATCATAATTTCCAAAAGTCGTTCCAACCCATGTAACGAACCTATTTTCGCAAAGATGATTTACAATTTCTGCTAAACTTTCTTCATTCACATGAAACAATCTCAAGTAGATATCGTATTCCTTAATTCCTAAGAGTCTATAATTTATTCCGGTTTTGAATCCTTTAATTATTCCTGATTTCTCTAGTTTATCTAATCTATATGCTACAACATCTCTTGATAGCTTTGTAAGCTTTGCAAGCTCCGCTATGTTTAGTCTTGCATTCTTACTAAGAAGAAATAAGAGCTTCTTATCCTTAATATCTAGCTTCATAATGCTTGAAAAACTGACTGAATATATAAATATTTTTGTTTTTAAGGAAAATTCAACCAATTTATTTATATAATTCAACAACAAATCAATGCCTGGTGATAATAGCATGGCTAAATATTGTATAACTGGAGGAGCAGGATTTCTTGGATCGAACTTGGTTGAAGAACTTCTAAAAAGAAAACACGAAGTCGTTGTAATAGATAACTTGGCAACAGGCCGAATGTGCAACTTAAAACCCTTTCTTGACAAAATAACATTTGTACAAGGAAGCATCATAGATCTTAAACTTCTCAAGGAAACTTTCAAAGGAGTCGATTATGTTTTACACCAAGCAGCCATACCTTCTGTACAAAAATCTGTGGAGAATCCTCAAGATTCTTTTAATGTAAATGCAACGGGCACATTAAATGTACTAATAGCTGCAAGAGACAACAACGTGAAAAAAGTTGTTTATGCTGCTTCATCTTCTGCTTATGGTGACAGAGAAGGAAAGTATAAAGTTGAAACAATGATGCCTCTGCCAATGTCTCCTTATGCTGCTGCAAAAGTTGCATCTGAACATCTTTGTCAATCTTTTGCGCAAGTTTATGGGTTGCCAACAGTTTGCTTAAGATATTTTAATGTTTTCGGCCCAAGACAAGATCCAACATCTCATTATTCTGCCGTTATCCCTTTATTCATAAAAGCGGTTTTAGATGACAAACAACCAACAATATACGGTGATGGTTTGCAAAGTAGAGACTTTACTTTCATCGCAAATAATGTCGAAGCCAATATTTTGGCAGCAGAAAATCCAGATATTAAGATGGGTGAAACAATCAACATCGCAACAGCTCAAGCAATAAACTTGATTGATTTACTAAAACTCATAAACAAAGAACTTGGCAAAGATGTTCAACCAATATTTGAAGAAGAGCGTGCAGGTGACATAAAACATTCTCTTGCAGACATCAACAAAGCAAAAGAATTACTAAACTATGATGTTTTAGTTAATTTTGAAGATGGTTTAAAGAAAACAATAAGGTGGTATGCAGATGGCAACGAATAGAAAAATTTGTATTGTGGGTCTAGGATATGTAGGGCTGCCGTTAGCTGTGGCATTCGGAAGGAAAACGAGAGTTATGGGTTTTGATATTAACGAAAAGAAAATCCAAGAACTAAAACAAGATCATGATTCTATGGGTGAAGTAGAGGAACAAGAACTAAAACAAACCGACATCACTTACACCGCGAATCCTGAGGATATAAGAAACACAGACTTCATTATTGTCGCAGTGCCAACACCTATTGATGCACATAATAAACCTGATTTAACTCCAATGATAAAGGCGTCAGAAACTATTGCGAAAAACTTAGCAAAAGGCTCAATTGTTGTATTTGAAAGCACGGTTTATCCTGGAGTGACGGAAGAGATTTGCGTTCCTGTTTTAGAGAAACATTCAAATTTGAAATGTGGCGACGATTTTAAGGTTGGGTATTCTCCTGAAAGAATAAATCCTGGGGATAAAGAACACACTATTGATAAGATAATAAAAATTGTCTCCGGCCAAGATGAAGAAACGCTCAACATTGTTGCGGATGTATATGAAACAATAGTAACTGCGGGAGTTCACAAAGCACCTAACATTAAGACTGCAGAGGCTGCAAAAGTAATCGAGAATATTCAAAGAGATTTAAACATCGGTTTAGTAAACGAGCTTGCATTAATATTCCAAAAAGTTGGCATTAGCACATTTGATGTGATTGAAGCTGCATCAACAAAATGGAATTTTCACAAGTATAAACCTGGTTTAGTTGGCGGACACTGTATTGGTGTAGATCCTTATTATCTTGTTTACAAAGCAGAAGAACTTGGCTATCATCCACAAATAATTACTGCGGGAAGGTCAATAAATGATAATATGCATAAAAATGTTGCAGAGCTAATAATTAAAGGATTAATTAAAGCAGGTAAGGCTGTAAAAAACTCAAAAATATTAATATTGGGCTTAACATTTAAAGAGAATATAACTGATCCTAGAAATTCTAGAGCTAAACAACTTATTGAAGAGCTGAAAGATTATGAGGTAGATATTGTTGCGTGTGATCCTTGGCTAAATGATGAATTGGTGATGAAAGAGTTCAAAGTAGAAAACATCCCTTTCGAACGCATAAAGAAAGATATTGATGGTATTATATTGGTCACCGCACACGATGAGTTTAAAGAGATATCATTAGAACAGTTAAAAGAAGTATGCGTAAGCGATCCTGTACTTGTGGATATTAAAGGTTTATATGACCGAAAAAACGCGAGAGATCTAGGGTTTTCATATGCTTCCTATTAAACAACAATCTTTATAAATTCTGATCCTTAGAAGAAATTAAAATGAAGATTCTAGTAACTGGAGGCGCGGGATATATAGGGAGTCATGCTGTTAGGAGATTAGTAACTGCGGGTTTCGAAGTCGTTGTTATAGATAATTTATCTAAGGGCCACAAGGTTGCTCTTCCTTCTGAATGTAAATTATATGTAGAAGACTTGAAAAATCAAGAAAAGATTTATGATATTCTGAGCATAGAAAAAGTTGATGCAGTAATGCACTTTTCTGCTTCCATTGAAGTTGGTGAATCTATGAAGGACCCCATTCATTTTTATGAAAACAATGTCCGAAATACAATTAATTTACTTCTTGCAATGACTCGAGCAGGAGTTAATAAAATTATTTTCTCATCTACTGCCGCAGTTTTTGGTGATCCTGAAGAAGTTCCTATGAAGGAAGATTCTAAAAAAGCACCGACAAACGTTTATGGCCGAACAAAATTAATGATGGAAACCATTATTAAAGATTTGGCGAGCGTAGGTAACCTTAATTATGGTATTTTAAGATACTTCAATGCTGCTGGTGCAGATGATAGTGGGGACATAGGTGAAGATCATGATCCTGAAACACATTTAATTCCGTTAATACTACAAGTTCCCCTAAAGCAAAGGGATAAGATATTTGTATTTGGACGAGACTATCCAACTAAAGATGGGACTTGCATACGAGATTACATCCATGTAAATGATCTGGCGGATGCACATATTCTGGTACTGGAGAAGATACTGGATGCTAAAGTTAACTGTGAATATAATTTGGGTTCTGGCAACGGATATTCCGTGAACGAAGTAATTGCGATGTGTGAAGAAGTAGTTGGTATGCCTATCAATACTGAAGAGGCTCCTAGAAGGGCAGGGGATGCTCCAATTCTTGTTGCTGATCCTTCGTTACTAAAAAAAGAATTAGGTTGGGAACAAAAATACAATTTAAGAAAAATAATATCTTCTTCTTGGAAATGGCATAAATCTCATCCTAGAGGATATAATATTTAGAATTTAACAAGATGAATTTTTTCCTAAATAGATACAAAGAGTTTGGGCAAACTATTGATCCCGAAGAATGTCAACTTAAAACTTCAATTAGAGTGAACAATCTTAAGATTGATGACAAAACCCTAGTAAAAAGATTAAAACAACGAAAGATAACGCTCGCCAAAATCCCTTGGCTAGATCATGGGTATTATTCTGAATCTGAATTCTCTGCGGGGTCAACACAAGAATATCTACAAGGATACTACTATGTTCAAGAAGCTGCTGCGCAAGTACCTGCAATGATTCTTAATCCTGATAAAGATGATGTTGTCTTAGACATGTGTGCCGCACCTGGAGGAAAGACATGTCAACTTGCACAGTATATGGATAATAAAGGAACTTTGATTGCATTAGATAATAACAAGCCAAGATTGGCATCTTTGAAGAACAACCTAGAACGATTGGGTATTGCTAATACATTAATCTATAATCTTGATGCAAAATATATTGATTCTCTAGATGTAAAGTTTGACAAGATTTTGCTTGATGCGCCTTGCTCTGGAAACTTCTGTACAGACAGAAATTGGTTTGGCAAGCGTACTATTGAAGGTGTTAAGCAAAAGGCTAAGCAGCAAAAAGACTTGCTTAAAGCGGCCGTATCTGCTCTAAAACCTGCAGGAGAGTTGGTTTATTCAACATGCTCGCTAGAACCTGAAGAGAACGAAGAAGTGATAGAATGGGCATTAGAGACTCTTGGTATAGAACTATTGCCCGTTGAATTAGATGCAGGAAGTCCAGGATTGACGCAGAAAACCTCTAAATGCCTTCGTTTTTGGCCAAATAAGGATAAAACTGAAGGATTCTTTCTAGCAAAGCTTAAGAAACTAGTATAGTGGAATTAAAAAAGAAAGGAACGGCTTCATGAGCTTCCCGCACATAAGTGCAGTACCACAGCACGACGCAGACCTGCTTGACTTCCGTGTTCGAAATGGGAACGGGTAGGACCAGGCCACTCTGGCCGTTCACAGAGTCAGAGATTTAACAACTCATATTTATAACTTTCTTATCTGTATTATCTATATTCAACGAGCAATTTATAAATTGTATATTTAAGCATTATTTTAGTCATTGAAAATGAAAAAAAAGAATAGAAATTTGAAAAGTCTGAAGGAGCTTACTCAGGCTGCAGGCGTTTTTCTCATTTTCTCAGTTGTGAGTTACTTTATTTTATTTTTCTTTAGACTTTTAGCTGCAAGATATTTCGGAGCTGAAGATTTTGGTTTATTTTCTTTAGCGGAGACAATACTATTAGTTGTTGTTTTATTTGTTTCATTGGGAATTCCTAGCGGTATTGCAAGGTATATTCCTCATTATTTGTACAAAAAGGAATTAGGAAAACTGAAAGGTTATTTGTATTTTATAGTATCAATTCCTCTTATTTTTTCTTTTATTGTTGCATTTTTTATCTGGATTTATTCTAAACAGATCACTATATTCTTGGGTTACCCTGTCATATTTGAGACTATACTGAAGATCATCGCAATCGCGTTGCCTTTCAAAATAATCATGAGTTTGCTAAGAAAGATTTTTGTGGCTAGAAAATTAGTAATATATAAGCTCATATCTTACAGCGTGGTTGAAGTAGGTTTTCTCTTTCTTAGTATTCTAGTAATTATGTTTTTCAAACTATCTATACTCTGGCTTATAGTGGCCATGTTATTTTCTATTTTGTTAACGACGGCCTATTGTGGTTATGAGTATAAAATCAGGGTAAAATGGAACTTGCCTGCTAAGAGAAAATATGAACTCAAATCCTGGTTATACTTTTCTCTTCCATTACTTTTCTCAGGGATTTTTGCTTATTTTGTTAGATGGTCTGATAACTTAATGATTGGTAAGTTTATGGACCCAACCGACTTAGGCATATACAGTGTAGCATTTTCTCTAGCGGCATTCTTAACATTTTTTCAACAATCCTTTTCACTTCTTTTTATTCCTTTGATTTCAGAAGCAAAGGCCAAAAAGAAAGACGATGAGATTTCTTTTCTTTTTAAGAAGTCTGCGGCATGGATCTTTGGTTTGAGTTTTCCTATCTTTCTAGTTATGGTTGTATTTTCTAAACAGATACTAAATTTGCTATATGGTGCCGATTATGTTGGTGGGGCATTACCATTAATTATAATTGCGTTTGGTATGCTGATAAATCTAGGGACTGGGTTAGGTAGCAAAATACTAATACTTCATAAAAAAACAATGTATTTGTTTTTGATTAATTGCTTCTTTGCACTGTTTAACATTGCTTTGAACATTATATTAATACCAATTATGGGTATTGTGGGTGCTGCGATAGCTAGCGCTACTACTCTGGCTCTGATAAATCTTTCATTTTTATGGGTGGCGAGAAGATATGAGAAACTTAACCTAGATCTAGTATCTAATTTTAAATTTATAATTGCAGGTATAGTTTCTGTTTTTCTGGCTAGTAGATTGTCATTATTGCCCATTAACGAAATAGTTCTTCTATTTTTATCGGGAGTGTCTTACGTTGTCTTATATTTGATTTTGCTATTGATGTTCAGAACTTTTAAAAAGGAAGATTTTCAAATGCTACTCTGGATGGAAAAGAAGTTTAAGATAAATCTGGATCCCCTGAAAAAGATAGTTAAGAAGTTCTATTGAACACAAAATTCTTAGAAAAAATAAATTAGTTGTAATGTTCTGGATTATTCTTCTTAGCAATTACCCTCATAACTTCTCTAAACACTCCATCGATACTGTCGGTTCTGATTGGGTGTCCTCCAAATTTGGCTACCTGCTTTCTAAATATATCTTGATCTCTCTTAAGCTCGTCAGGAGTTAAATGATCTTGCTTTCTTGCATATATTTTTTTAGGATCATTATGAAGAAAAAAGAGTATGTCGGGTTTCATGTATAGGTAATCAGTAAAAAGCATCATAGGTTTAAACCATTTTTTCTGAACTTTGATATCCCAAATGTATCTATCAGTTAAAAGATAATTATATTTAAACTTTTTAGGTATTAATTTTGTAAACAACATACAATAATAACGGAATATATACATAACATCTCTTGGAACAATCTTGATCTTATTCAACAGTCTGCCGGAAAAGCTTTTTCTTCTGATAAGAGACTTACTTCCTTTACAGACTTTCTTAATCACTTTGATATTTACCCATCGACCCATATAGACTTTAACACACTTTTTGTTCTTTTTTAGAGCGTTATACGTGGCATCGACGATCGTAGTTTTCCCACTACCATCTACTCCTATGAATGTTATTAGTTGATGAGGTCGAGAGAATCTTTTATACACTGTTTTATAAAAAACGTGTCCGAGTATATGGAAGACAAAAGATGGATGTTTAATCAGTGCAGCAAAGGTCCACCATCTTCTTAGTTCGGCGATCTTTCCAAAAGAACCTTTTTCAATCAGTTTAACCATTTTATTAGATTTTCTACCAAGAATCTCTTTGCTTCTATTACAAAAGTAATCTTTAGCATCATTGTTCTTCCAGAGATCTTTAACTTCAGATATTTTGTATTCAGAATAAGTTTTCCCCCCCAGTATTCCGTGTAGGAATAGATCTT
Organism: Candidatus Woesearchaeota archaeon; assembly: GCA_018646625.1. Lineage (GTDB taxonomy): Archaea > Nanobdellota > Nanobdellia > Woesearchaeales > JABGUJ01 > JABGUJ01. The sequence goes on from JABGUJ010000004.1 coordinate 18,027, forward strand.
TGTAAATCATTATCAGAAGCTGATGGCGCGGATCCATAACATAAATCCCATTTATTTTAACTCTAGCTGAGAACATATCCTTTGTATCAATATATCTTGATCTTTCAAAGCGATCTATCTGAACATCAAAAATAGGATACTCTGGGTTCAAATAATTAAAGTAAGTGATTTTTCTTGTTCGCTTTAATATTTTATTAAGAGTGATGTACCCATGTCGGTAGAGTAATTTACTCAACTTTTTAATATCAGTTCTAGGCACCACTAAATCAATATCGTCATTCTTTTTACGCTTTCCTGGAAGAACAATATCAAAGAGGTACTCTTTACTTCTAGGATATATGTACTTAACGTCTTTGTTCAATTCTTTGAATATCTTGGAAATTTTTGTATTGAGATCATTCATTTTAATCTTCTCACCAATTGGCTAATCTTCGCCTTTAAATCTTTATCTTTTGCAGATAAGATTAATTTTTCGAAGTCTTTTTCTCCATCTTTTATATCCTGCAACGGCTGGATTCCACCTATATCGATTAGGTAATATTTATTATTTTTCACAATAATATTACGGCAAGCAAAGTCACGGCAATGATATCCTTTCTTATGCAGTTCTCTTATGGTTTCTATGAGTTTGACAATGGCTTCTTTATTAAAGTTACTTATGTCTAATGATTCAGTGCCTTCAATATATTTATACATAACATAATCCTTTGTTGCCTTTATACACAAGTTGAATTCACCTAACAAATTGTTTTGGATAACGTGTTCAATATGCATAAATCTTCTATTAAGAGGAATCGTCTGGTCAGGCTTTAGTGAGTTTATTACGTTCTGCCTGTGTTCGATAAGAAAATTACTTTTTTTTAAGAAATACATCCTATTATCGATCTTTATTAGATATTTGTTAAGCGATCCACTACCTTTATTGAATATACTGCATTCAGAATATTTAAATTTCAGAATCATACACTCTACTCTTCTTGATACACAAACTATTAAAAACGCAAGAAATTTTTTGTAGATACCAACAATCTTCTTTTTGAGACTCATTTTTCACCGGCATAATCACGTATTAATACTTTTCAAGCTTAATATTAATATATTTCAAACTTTTTCTGAGCAACAGATAGCCCTTTTCTAAACCTTTCCACAATGTTTCTCGAATTTTATAATTGGTATGTTCAAAAAAACCCACTTTATTGGCTTCCAAAGCAATCTGTGCTCTTTTCCAATATTCCGAGATATATTCTCTAGATTCTTTCTTTGAAGGAAGTATCTTCAAATCTTCAAACTTTTGTAGCTTAGATATTCTTTTTTCTTTTCTTAATATATTATAGAATATTTTGGCCATTGTTTTTGCACCAATCTTCGCATCGTATAGTGTTTTAACTTTTTCAGAACCATTTTCTCCAAGAGATTTGAGATCTTTCTTACTCTTACTATCTAGAAACGAAATAACTGATGACGGATATATGCAATATGCGCCATTTTTTTCATGATCGACTAATTCTATTTGAGAATCGCCAATATATTTCAGAATTTTCTTCTTCCTTATAGACTTCTTATAATCGGAGATTACTGGAATATTAAAGCAAAAAGATTCGGCAATCACGTTACCAAAAGTTTCACCTAATTCTGAGGTTTGCCAGAAAACATCAATAGATTTATAGAACGACGCAATATCGTGGAGATCTGACATTTCCGGTAAGAATAAAATATTACTTAGCATTTTTTTAGATAGGATAATTTTTAGAAAATATCTATGTAATAGAGGCATTCCAACAAATATGAATCCGTACTCATATTTCTTTTTCCTTTGAAGGATTTGTATCGTACGGATGATAAGATAATCCCATTTTGATGGTTCGCTTCTTGCAATACGCCCAATTATTGTTTTTATTCCTTTTTTTTCAAAGAATTTTCTATAGGATGCGGGAGAACTCTTTTTAAGATCTTTCCACAATTTAAAATCTATAGGGTTGTAAACAACATGAGAATTTGCATTTTCTTTATAGAGTTGAGAAATTCTTACAAATTCAGTTTTACTAATTATAAGATTGGAAACGCGAGGATCTTCAGTAAGTTTTCTAGTAAAGACAACATTAGATAGCAGATGTGTCTGACTCTTAATAATTTCACATGATTCTTGATTTAGCTTTCCGGGATAAAAGAAATCAATATCTTTAGATTTTATGAACTGAGAAAGATCATTTTTCTTGATTCTATAATTTCCGGATTTATCTTTCTTAATCCCTTTAGATTCTTCATCAATATACACAAAGCATTTATTAAAATATTTAGAATCTAGATTTCTATACCAAATACCATATTTTCGGTTTCCTCCGCCAATACCCTTATCGGGCGCCGATATCACAATATTAATTTTGTCTTTTTTCATTTTGAATCTTTCTCACAAAAAGATTTTTCTATAAATCCATAAAACTGTTTAGCGATTGAATCAACACCATACTTTTCTTGGATAAGTTTCTGAGATAGTTTTCCAAAAAGGTCTCTTTTCTTCTTTTCACGTAGTTGCAATATTTTTTTTGCAAGATCTATGTGGTCCGCAGTTTTAAATATATACCCATTTTTGTTATTATCGACGTAATCAACAGCACCGCAAGTGTCTGAGACAATAACTGGTAGGCCACAAGCCATCGCTTCAGGAACTACCATACCAATTGCTTCATTATAACTAGGAAGAACAAGTATGTCGTGAGAACAGTAGACTTTATTTATCTCAGAATATGGAACTCTGTTCAAAAATTTAACTTCATTTGTCAAATTTAACGATATAATACTAGACTCAATATTTTCTTTAAGAGGTCCAGAGCCTAAAATCCCCAATTCAAATTTAACATCCGGATAATTAGTTTTGAGGTGATGCAACGCATTAAGCAAATCATTATGTCTTTTATATGAGATTAAACGAGCAACGATTAGTAACTTAATTATCTTATTTCTGTCTCTCTTTACTTTTACTTTCTTAAAAATCTCGGTATCGACACCAGCCAGGAGAGTATGGATTTTTGATTTATTAGTAACGGGGAAATATTGTTTTCCAAATTCCTCACCTTTGCGTGTCCAAGAAAGAATAAACCTTGATTGCTCAAACATTTTCTTGAGAATTTTGAATGTAAGTTTCACAAGAAACTTTGCAAAAGGATCTTTGGGGAATTGTTTTATTTCTGTATTCAGAATTAATGGCGTGTTAGTTTTCTTGCAGTGCCAAGCGGCTTGCCATGTAGCTGGGCGATAATATACATTGGCAGCAACAACATCGGGATCATATTTTTTTAGAAACTTCCCCATTCCTTTAAAATAGGTTAATGATGTTATCTCTGTATCTCTCTTACCTATGAGAAATCTTAATATGACAATAGGAACAAAAATGAGGCGGAAGATTTTCTGATATTTTTTCAAATACTGGACTTTGAATTTTACCCCCTTCATTCTTTCTTTTTGTTCGTTACCTACGATCATAGTAAATTCAATTTCAGGGTACAATTTGGTGAGTGAATTAAAAATATTAACATAGATTATATTAGGAAATTGAACTATCCATGCAACTTTTTTAGTTATTTTATGATTGTTTGAGACCATTTTCTAGAGATTCATTGTGCTTTTTTGTTATGAGCTTAAATACTTAACAACCATTTATAAATACTTTCATTGTATTGTGGAGACGTTCTTATTATCTAAATAAAGTCCATCTTAGAACATATATGGCCTTTAGTAATTGATATTTTAGGCTTTTTTCCCTGCAATTCAAAAGATCATATATTCTGTATTTTTTCATATAATATTTCAATAATTCTTCATTTGGAAAACTTTGTAAAAGAAGATTTTTAATTTTTTTGAGGAAGAAAAAATCATACTTATAAAACCTCATAATTCCGCAACTGAACATCGATTCTATCAGTTTACCAAGATCAAGGTATATCGAGCTCTTTAAATTATATGAATAATCTATAAGGTACAATCTCTTTTTTTTATCTATAAGTATATTTTCAAGCTTAAGATTTCCGTGTATGACTTGCTTATCTTTAATCTGCTTTTCTTTGGGATTAAATCTTAGTAGCATATCGTTATTTTTATCAAAGAACTTGCGCATCACAAAGTCATAATCTGTAAAATTTGTAGATTTAACTCTTTTTAATTCATTGTAATAATCTCTCAAACCTTTGAATAGCATATCAAATACTTCAACCAAATTGTTTTTGTTCGACAACAGAATGTTTCTCTCTCTCATATATTTAATTAGATTAACTCCATCAACATATTCCATACATAATATGTTTGTTTTCTCGTCAAAAAAGAATGCTTTGGGACACCCCAGAGTCTTATTCTTTTTTAACAAATTGTAATTTAAACATTGGTTATCGTATTCTGATTTCACATCAACTTTCTCATCATATTTTTTGATTAGAATATTATTATTCACAAAAATTTTAGAATGAGGACAAGACTCGAGTAATCTGAATCTATTATTCTTAAAGTCATTCAATATCTTTTGTCTCGATATCACTTTAAACTCGCTTTTGGTTTGAATCTAGCAACAATTTTGAAATATCCTTTTTTCTCATATTCTTTTAGTTTTTTGTGAGTGATCTCTGAATTCTCAAGCGTTTCGTAACTATATTGAATTTCTTTAGTTTTTATCCATCTTCTTCTGCGAAATTTCATCATAGTCTCTTTTAATTGTAGTTTACTATCGTCCTCCTTGAGAAGAATACCTAACCCGTGATCCATAAAATAGTCAAATTCACTTAGCTTCTTTCCCGCCTTACAAAGGTATGAATAATTAGTATAGTTTCCTGGAAGTATAAATAGATCTCCTTCACCTTTAAGCCAACAAGCATTTTTTGTGTAATAAAGTCCATCCTTTTCATCCAATATTGAATTATGAGATTTGTCCAGCACCAAATCATATTGAAAGTCGGTTTTTATAACTTTCTTTAAAGATCTTATTATCTTATCATAAGTAATATATCTCCAGGAATAACCTAGATTCAGCGCAGCCGTCTCAGCCATCAGAAAATCTCTACCGTTCTTTGAATTATATTCTAGTCCTATCTGGTAGTCTTTGTTTCTAAATAATAAGTTTGAATTTTTTATTAAGAACCTCAAACCATATCTTTTTAGATTAAATGCGACCTTTTTCAAGAAAACAAATCTTGGTCCAACCACAGTAGAGTACAATATCTTTAAGAGTTTGTAATTAATATTACAGTAAAAACTAGATACATTATCGCCCAAATATCCCGTGCCTAAATGAACCATAAATAACACATCATTTTTCTTCAGGTCAGATGATTTATCATATATTTCATCAACAATTTGCATCTCAACAAAGTGATTGCCTCCGCCATTTTTCCCAATTTCTCTATAAGTTCCACCATATAATGATTTAGGAATGGTATCTAAAATAACTCTACGATCTATATTCTTGTTCCTAAAAAGATTTCCTTCCCTTTCAAAAGCTTTTTTTTCTAATTTAAAGTATCTTTCTGGAATTGCATCTATGCCTTTCAGTAGAATTTCATCAAGTTCTTCGCGAGTTATTTCATCCTTGCCTATTAATCTACCCAACTGAGAAAGGGTCGTTACTCTATCTATCTCCTTAAAAAGATCATATTGTTTGTCTTTCAATTCACTGAATTTAATATTTGTACGCATAAGACCCATACCACAATTCATTGAAAGGCTTGAATAATATGGGTAAATTACTTTTTTGTTGGTTTTCACGGCAACACTACAGGGATTATTTTTTCCTTTTAGGTGAGGTTCCATAAGAAAGAATATCTTTTCTATATTTTTATTTTTTAAAATTACATCTGTTGCTTTCTTTAACTCGCCCGTTATCATCCCTTTGTTCATAAATTTTCTTTTGTTCATTTTTTTCTCGCATTATTTTCATTTTATCTTTTTCATAATCACAAAAAGAGTCGCACCCTTGGTAGGATACTTTTGTTTGAGAAAAGAGGAATACCAATTTATAAATTTGTTCTTTTTACGTACATCACATAAATGATTATAGGTTTCTAGGTGATCGATCGTATAATTGTGCAAATATTTAGAAATAAGTTCATTAACATCAACACCTCGTTCTTTATGATGTCCGCCTGCGGTTGGAGACTGAATATCTATGATTTCAATTAATTGCTTGACAGAGAGAGGATTTTCTATTATTCCTTTTTCGACTAGTTTTTTATTCACTTGATCGTACAATTTATTTTCTTCTTTAAGTCCGCTGCTTAACAACCCGTAACATCTTCTTGCAAATTCATATAATCCTATTTTTCTTAATATTGCCGCAACAGTTTGAACAGGATAAAAGAGAGAATAGATGAATCTAAAATTATTCCACAAAACTCTATGATTGTAGAACGGTTTATTTGGTTCATGTCCAATAATAAGTTTTCCACCAACCTTTAAGACGCGATCAATTTCTCTAAAGAATACATTGAAATTAGGTATGTGATGAACTACTGCGTTCATCATTACATAGTCTGTGGATTCGGCTTTAAGATCAATCTTAGTGCCGTTAAGTTTAAGATATTCAAAATTGCATTTGAATTTCTTCTCGGATACATTGATTTCGCAGGCATCTAATATTGTTTGAGATAGATCTGAACAGATAAAAAGATCCTTTTTCTTAAAAAATTTAGCAATTTGAAGAGGCACAAAACCAGTGCCTGAACCCAAATCTAACACCGTTATTTTTCTGGTTAATTTTCCAAACAGTGTTTTTCCAATTTTTCCCCAGCGCTTTTGTTCATCTTCTAGTATTTCTGGATGTTTATTATGATACTTACTACCTTCTATGTCGTGAAAGATTTCATTTACCTTTAAAACGAGATTGGTACTGTATTTCATTTTCTTAATCCTCTTGCTGCCATTATGAACTAATTTATTCATACACTTTTATCTTTTCACTCTTAATTCGCTTAATTAATATAGTTAAGTAAATATTAACGGGGAATTTCTTAAGAACATAAATTAATTTACGAGTCTTATACGTTCTTTCTTTTTTTAATATTTCAATTAATTTGTTTTTCATCCTGGCCTTACTTACTGGAAACTTTGAATTAGCAACATAGCCTTTGAAGAACGATGTCTCAAGAGCTTTTAGCCCTTTTTTTGATAATATGATTCTTAAGATGAAGTTATATGGATAAAAATTACGGGCAAACACTGCTAAGTCAAAATAGATACTTCCTTTCTGAAATGCGGGATCAAAGAGAAACATCTTATCTTTTTCAACGAACATCATATTGTGGCCGCACAGATCTCCGAATAACTGAGTAATGGTTTCTTCTTTGACAGTTTTATGCCGATATTTTGTGTGGAATGCTGCAAGAAATTCTCCAAGTTCGAAAAATGTTCTTTTAAGCGACTTATTAAAGTAAAACTTGTTACAGTTCTCTACAAGATGTTTGCAAAACGAAGTTCCCTCAACATATTTCTGGATGAGTATTTTTTCTTTCAAATCCTTGGCTATTACATTTGGAGTAGTGATTTCTTTACTTCTAATCTTGTTTAATAAGTCTATAGTTTTTGTTTCTTCGATAAATCTACTCTTGGCGGTGAACTTCCATTGATAATTCATATTTTTTTTAACAATAAACTTCTTTATGAAATACTTCTTGTTTTTTGTTGTCAGAGTATATGAGTCTGCGGCGTAACCTTCGTGATGAAGTTTAAACGTCACAATATCTTCATCTTTAATTCTAAGTAATTCTTTTATTCTCTTAATCAGTTCCGCTTTATTATTCCTATTCATTTGCTTGGAGTTCACAAATCATCACCTATTGAGGAAATAATTTTTTTCTGGTATTAAAAAATTGCTACAACTATAATTTATAAGTAGTTGGGTGATATTAAAGCCACTATTTAAATCATTAAGATATCTTAATCGATCTTAAATTTTAAGACGATACGCGATAATTGCCTTAAAAAACCAAAATATTTAAATATTATGCGGTCTTTTTTAAGATTATGGCGATCTTAGATGAAAAAAACTGTATGATCCTCAACCTCCTGCAAGAGGATTGTAGGATGTCCCTGACTGACATGGCAAGGCGTGTGAATCTTTCTGTAGATTCTGTTAGAAAACGGCTGAAAAAACTGGAGGAACAAATTTATTTTTACCCTAAAGTACAGATAAGGCCTAGGATGCTTGGTTTTCCCAATATTGTGGATGTGAAGATAAAGCTGCGTGACTATGATGACAAAAAACTCAAACAATTTATTGATTATACTGTTAGTCATCCGCGTATAGCTGAAGTATTCTCGCTTTCAGGAGAATGGGATTTTACTTTAGTGATTATTTCTAAGGATCACGAAGATTTGGGAGAAATTACTGATGAGATAAGAAATAAGTTTGGAGCGATCATTACAGAATGGTCTGAGTCATTAACCAAAAAAGCATACAAATTTGAGGCATATGATGTCCTTAAGTTAAAGGGACACCAATAAGACGGGTGAATTAAGATGTACAATGGAAAGAAGATAATCGCCATAATACCTGCAAGAGGCGGATCAAAAAGAATTCCTAAAAAGAACGTTAAATTATTGTGCGGGGAACCTCTTATCTCCTATACAATTAAGTGTGCTCTTTGTTCAAAATATATTGACAAAACCTATGTATCTTCGGATAGTGAAGATGTTCTAAACATAAGTAAACATTTTGAAGTGGGTATCATAAAGAGGCCACCCGAATATGCTACCGATAAAGCAAAAAGCATTGATGTTATGAAACATGTATTATCATATATACAAACTGAAGAGAACAACAACCCTGACATTGTTATCTTATTACAGCCCACGTCGCCTTTAAGAACGTCAGAAAAAGTTGATGATGCAATTAAGATATTTGTCGATAATGGGGCTGATCGGGTGTTGTCCGTTACCAAAAGGCACATAGGTACTGAGTGGATTTTGAAAAAAGATCAGAACCAGCTCAAATTCAAGTTTGAGAACAATTTTGATAAAATAAGATCCCAAGATCAAGATGAGACTTATGAGATAAATGGGTCCATTCACCTTTTTTCGAGAGATGTGATTCTTAACTCGAAAAATTATGGGTGGGGGGATAAAGTATTTCCTATATGTATAGGTAAACTGGAAGCAGTAGATATAGATGATATGGACGATTTTTTAATTGCCGAAGCATTGATGAAACGTAACAAAAGATCATAAAATGAAAAAAGAAATTACTATCGAATCGAAAAAAATTGGAGAGATGAATTCTTGTTTTATAATAGCGGAAGCGGGTGTTAATCACAACGGAAGTTTTGCAACTGCAAAGAAATTAGTTGATGCGGCCGCAGACGCGGGAGCAGATGCCGTAAAATTTCAAACATATACTACTGAGAAACTAGTTACAAAGAATGTTGAAATGGCGGATTATCAAAAAGAGAATTTGAAAACAGATGGTAAACAAGTAGAGATGCTCAAAAATTTGGAATTGAGTTTAGATGATTTCAAGAGACTTAAACAATACTGTGATGGAAAGAATATTATCTTTCTATCCACACCCCATACAGAAGATGTGGTTGACTTTCTGGATACAATTATGCCTGCTTACAAAATTAGCTCCGGAGACTTAACAAATCTGCCCTATTTAGAGAAACTCGCGAAGAAGAATAAGCCAATACTGCTAAGTACGGGTGCATCAACGCTTGATGAGGTGGAAGAAGCTGTTGATTTAATTAGTAAATCAAATTCCAACCTTATTTTATTACATTGCACTGTTAGCTATCCTTGTAAACGAGAAGATGTGAACTTGAGAGCAATGACGACTATGCATCAAAAGTTCGAGATTCCGACAGGTTATTCCGACCATACAGAAGGAATAAATATTCCTCTGATGGCCGTTAAATTAGGGGCTACAGTCATTGAAAAGCATTTTACTTTAGATAAAAACATGGACGGTCCAGATCATAAAATATCTTTAGATCCTTCTGAATTAAAAGAAATGGTTGAAAAAATAAGAAACAACGTTTTTCCAGAAGATGATGAGGTGGTTATGGGATCAAAAGATAAAAAGCCAACTGAATATGAAATTAACCTTAGAAAAATTGTTAGAAAAAGTATAGTAGCAAAACAAAATATTCGCAGCGGGGTCAGACTCACTGAAGATATGTTCGAGATAAAAAGACCTGGAACCGGATTGGCTCCAAAAGAATTAAAGAACATATTAGGGCGAGAAGCACTAACAACTATTTCTGAAGGGGAATTAATAAGTAAATCTCAATTAAAGAAAAGAGTTTTGATCACCGGGGGCGCAGGGTTTATAGGGAGTTTCTTGATGAAAGAATTGGGAGTGAAGTATGATTTCATTTCATTAAGTTTGGATAATGGAAATGTAAAAACTGAGTTGAATGCTGAGTTTATTGATGGGAGTATACTTAACGAAGACATATTAAGAAAAGCCACGGAGAATATAGATGTAATACTTCACTTAGCGGGTGGTGGCGGCGAGGCCAGTTGTTTGAAAGATCCTGGGATGTCTGTTAAAGTCAATCTGCTCGGAACACAACTACTTATAAAATATGCAAAACTCAACAAAGTATCCAGAATAATATTTCCTTCAAGCATATATGCGTATACTACCTGTAAAGAGAAAAACTTACCTCTTAAAGAGAAGGACAAACTAGAACCCGATACATTTTATGGTAGTATAAAGGCTTCTTGTGAGGAAATGCTGCTAAACTCGGAAGTTAATTATGTTATATTTAGACTCGCGAATATTTATGGTGTGGGAAATAAGAATCATACTCGAGTTGGGGGTGCGGTTGGAAATTTTGTTAATGCCGTTGTGGACAACTCAGATATTACGGTATTTAACAAAGGGACAAACATAATTGACTATCTCAATATATCCGATTTGATAATTCCATTTGAAAAAGCCATTAACGGGGAGTTGGATAATAATGTTTACAATCTAGGGGGTGGTTCACCCATTTCCATACTAAATCTGGCCGAATTAATTATAGAACTTGCGAGAAATAATAATCTAGATTACAAAAAGAACATTATTATGAAAATGAATGAATTGCCTACGTTGGCAGACTTATGGTTGGATATATCAAAAGCTGAGCGAGATTTTGATTGGAGACCACAAGTAGATTTTGAACGGGGTTTAAAAGACATGCTGAATTTTAAGAGGGGATTACGATGAAAGTATGTATGCAACAACCTCAGTATATGCCCTACATTGGTTTTTTTCACAAATTAATGCTCAGCGATACTTGTGTCATTCTGGATGATGTACAATATAGCAAAAATGACTTTTTTAATAGAAATAAAATAAAAACGGCTCAGGGGTGGTGCTGGCTGACAATACCTGTGGTTGCTAAGAATACTACTCTGATAAAAGATGTGAAAATAAACAACAGCATGAGCTGGAGAGAAAAACATTTTAAATCTATATTGTCAAACTATAAAAAAGCACCCTTCTTTGATGAACACATAAATTTCTTTGAGAGTTTGTATAAAAAAGAATGGTCGGATTTGACTGACTTAAATATGGGAATAATTAATTACATTTGTGAACAGTTGGAGATTTCCATTAAATTCATAAGATCTTCTAGCCTGGGTGTATTATCTACTAAGACCGAGAGATTGATAGATATATGTAAAAAACTCGATGCCGATACTTACATTTCAGGAACAGGCGCTAAGAATTATATGAAAGATGAACTTTTCAAAGAGAACAAAATTGAACTCTTTTATCAAGATTTTGAACATCCTATCTATGATCAAAGATTTGGAGATTTTGAACAGTTTATGTCGGCGATTGATTTGCTTTTCAACAAAGGCCATAAGAGTATTGAAATAATTAAAAATTCGGGGAGGGGATCCTAATGAAAGTTTTAGTAATATGTGCGCATCCTGATGATGAAGTAATTGGATGCGGGGGAACAATTGCCAAGCACACCAAAGATGGAGATGAGGTATATGTGTGCATAGTTAGTGAAGGGGTCTCTGGACAATATGATCATGAAGGGATGATAGAAGAACGAAGAAAACATGCCAATGAGGTGCAGAAGTTACTGAATATAAAGAAATACTTTTTCTTTGATTTTCCTGATGTTAAACTAGACACAATACCTCAATTGGAGATTAACAAAACAATTGAGTCTGTAATTCAGCAAGTAAAGCCGGATATTGTATATACTCATGATGGTAATGATTTGAATTCTGATCACCAAATTGTATCTAATTCAACTCTTGTTGCATGCAGACCTTTACGAGCCAAATTTATTAAAAAAATATTATTTTACGAGATTTTTGGATCCACCAAACAGTTTAATCCAAATTATTATGTAGATTTAACAGATGATTTTGATAAAAAACTAACTGCCTTATCAAAATATGAAACAGAGGTAGATGCACAAACAAGATCCTTAGAGACGATACGAAAACTAGCGGCCTTCAGGGGTTGTGAGATCAACACATCTCTTGCAGAGGCATTTAGGATTTTCAGAGAGATAAAATGATGAGAAAAATTGTTGTAGTAACCGGTTCTAGAGCGGAGTATGGGTTATTAAAACCTGTCATGCTTAGAATTAAAGAACACCACGACGCTGAACTAGTTGTGATAGCGACAGGTATGCATATGATGAGATCTAAGGGCAATACCATTGACGAAATTAAGAAGGATTTTTCAATTGGGGCTGAAGTTGATATGGGGATGGCAGACGACCAAGCACAAACTTTGATTAGATCACTCGGGATAGGAATAGAAAAGTTAGTTGAAGTGTTAGCAAGGATAAAGCCTGATATTGTATTAGTTCTGGGAGATAGAAATGAAGCTCTTGCAGCGGCTATAACTGCATCACAATTGATGATTCCTGTGGCTCACATTCACGGAGGGGACTTGACGAACAGTGGTACCATTGACGAATCAATAAGATATGCCATTACTGATTTCAGTCATATACATTTTGCGGCAACAGAAAAAAGTGCCGAAAGATTGAAAAAAGTAGGTGAGGAGCAATGGAGGATACATGTGACCGGATCTCCAGCTATAGACGCAATTAATTCTATTAATTATATGTCGCGGGAAGAGATCATGGATAAGTTTAATTTAGATGCAAACAAAAAATTCACCGTATTGATACATAACCCGGTTACAATAGATCCTGAGGGATCTTTTGAAGATTTAAAAGTTGAACTTGATACTTTGTCTAAGATGGATATTCAAGCTGTTATAATATATCCAAATGCGGATCGTGGTTCAGAAAGAATGATAAATTTGATTGATTCTTATGAGGACGTATCCACTTTTAAAATACACAAAAATATACCTCACAATGATTTTTTAAATCTACTTAAATATGCTGCATTTTTGATTGGAAACTCAACATCTGGCATAATCGAGGCTCCATCCTTAAATATTCCCGTCATAAATGTGGGGGAACGACAAACTGGAAGAGAATATTTTGGTTACGTGAAATTTATTAAATCTGATTCCGCATGCATAAAAAAAGAAATCAATCAAATATTAGATGGGTCCTTCAGTTATCCTGAGACTAATAATCCTTATGGTGATGGATCGACTTCAGAAAAAATAGTACAAATACTAATGAACGAGAATCTTGATGGAGATATATTAAAGAAAAGGAAGTGTTTATTATGACGCGTATTATGGTGATCGGGGCCGGGGGGCAAGCAAAAGTAACATTGGATTACTTAGAATCTAGCAAAAGCCAAGTTATTGGTTTGTTAGATGATGATGTTTCTCTGAAAGGACAAAAAGTAAATGGAATAAGCGTGTTGGGTGCAATAAGAGACATAGTGAAATTTAAGACTGAATTTGATGAATGTATGGTATCTTTCGGCGATAATAAATTAAGATGTGAAACTGTAAGTCTTGTTAAAGAACTGCTGCCAGAAATTAAATTTGCATCGATAATTCATCCAACAGCATTTGTTTCAAAAAGGGCGTCAATAGGGGACGGATCTATAATTGGCATAGGTGCCATGGTTTGTACAAATACAAAAATTGGGGAGCATAATATAATTAATGACGGTGCCATTATTGAGCATGACTGCGTTCTAGATGATTTTGTTAATGTTGCACCCGGAGCTAAACTAGCCAGCACCATTAATATTGGGGAAAAAACATTTATAGGACTTGGAGCTTGCATAATCGAAGATTTGAAAATTGGTAAAAATAGCATTATAGGAGCAGGTGCGGTAGTATTGAAAAATATTCCTGATGGTGTACTCGCGGTTGGGATACCTGCAGAGGTAAAGAAGAAAAATGGTTGAATCATCTAAGACAGAAAAAGACAAATTTATACCCATTGCAAGACCTGATTTGCCTGATATGGGGGATATTAAAGAAGATATTGAGACAATACTTAAGTCAGGGATGATAACGAATTACGAATTTGTAAGACGATTTGAGAAGAAAATAGCTGAATTTCTTAATGTAAAATATGCTGCTTGTGTTTCGAGTGGCACTAGTGCGCTAATGTTAGCAGCAAAAGCCCTTGACTTAAAGGGTGAAGTTATCGTACCTAGCTTTACATTCTCAGCAACAGCACATGCATTAGTGTGGTGCGGACTTAAACCAATTTTTGTTGATGCCGAAAGAGATACATTTAATATAGATATAGAAAAGGTAAAAGAAGCAATCACTCCGAGAACTTCTGCAATTGTTCCTGTACATGTTTTTGGAAATCCTTGTAAGATTGATGAACTTGAAAAGCTTTCAAAAGAAAATAATTTAAAACTTTTATTTGACTCCGCTCACGCGTTTGGCACGTCATTCAATGGAAAGAAAGTAGGTGGTTTTGGAGATGCGGAGATTTTCAGTTTAACTCCCACTAAAGTTTTAACTGCTGCAGAAGGTGGTGTTGTAACTACAAATAATAGGGAGACCTATGAACAAGTAGTGCTGGATAGAGAGTATGGAAAACAACCTAATTATGATTGTAAGACGATAGGAATCAGCGCCAGAATGGGCGAATTTAATGCAATTCTAGGAATACATAATCTTGCTAAGCTTGACGAGAATATAAAAAGAAGAAAGAAGTTATATGATTTTTATAAATCAGAATTAGAAGATGTTAAAGGGATTAGTTTTCAGAAAATAAACTCCTCGGCTCATTGTTCGATAAAAGATTTCGCGATAATCATTGATAAGAATCTTTTCGGCATTGATAGAGACGAGCTTGCTGAAGCTCTTACTGAAGAAAAAATAGGTTGGAGAAAATATTTTTATCCTCCTCTTCATAGGGAGACGGCATATGGAAATATGAACAACAGGGGAGACGCCCTACCAAATACTAACTTCATTTCTGATAATATTTTGAATCTTCCTTTTTTTACTGCTCTTAAAACAAATGATATAGTTAGGATCTGCAATGTGATCAAAAAATTACAACACTAGGTGATAACAGATGCAAAAAGAAAAAAATGAATATTTTGATGAATCACACCTGGAAAGAAGTATGCTGAAGAATATGATACCCTTAGATATCCCGTTATGTGTTTACGTTGATTTGACAAACATATGCAACTTTACTTGTCCTTGGTGTCCCACCGGAAATGGTTTACAGACGAAATATTGTGAAAACAACGGTATAATGAATTCAAGCATTTTTAGCAAAACAATCTCTGATATGAAGGAGTTTACAACGAAAAAAAAGAAAAAGATTAAGGTTCTAGGATTGTTTATGATGGGTGAACCATTTTTGAACAAGAATTGTATTAACATGATAAAAATTGCTAAAGAAGCTTCTGTGGCTGAAACACTTTTATTAACAACAAATGGGTCGTTGCTAAGCAAGGATTTGGCTCCAGAGATTTTAGATTCTGGTTTAGATACTATGGTTATTTCTATGTATGGGGAGTCCAACGAAGACTATAGAAAAGTAAGCGAATCCTGTTCATTTGATAAAGTTCTAGAAAATGCTAAGATGTTATTAGATCTTCGTGAACAAAGAGGGATGGACACTCCAAAGATTTGTTTGAAATTTTTTAAAAATAGTGAAAAAATAGAGGGACTAAGAGATAGATTAATGAATTGTTGCGATAAGATAATATTTGAAGAACCATTTAATTGGAATGAACATTATACTAAGAAGACTGGAAATTTTATTTCTCCTTCAAAAGAGTCACACATAAAATACTGCAGTCAACCATGGTACGTGATGTCTATTGTGTGGGATGGATCGGTTCTGGTTTGCTGTTCTGATTACATGTGGAAAACAATTGTTGGAAACATTAAAAACGAATCACTCCTTAATATCTGGGAAGGGGAAGGATACCTTTCATTTCGTCGCAGAATAGTTGAGGGACGTCAAAATGAGAACTTAGCTTGCAAAGGATATACTTTTTGTTATATAACTGACCAAAGAAACAATATTGATGAAGTCATAATAAACAATCCAGAAAAGGCCTTAGGCTTAAAGAACACGTAAAGCCTACAAAACAAGGAGGATATAAAATGAAAGAGGAAAATGAAGAAACAAGCAAAGAAATCGATACTCATCAAAAGAATTGGGATGAAGTTTATGCTAAACAGAACATGACTTTATGGGAGCCACAGCAATCCATTGTGCAATTCACAGCCAGATTTGTAAAAAAAAGGATAGGCTATGATAAGTATGAAGTAAAAAGAAATGCAAATAAAATTTTAGATCTAGGGTGCGGGAACGGGGGCGCAGTTCACTTCTTTGCTAAGCAGGGATTCGAAGCCCACGGTATTGACATAAGTAAAGCAGCAATATTTGTTGCAGAGGATTATCTGAAAAAAGAAAGTCTCACAGCAAAATTTGAAATTTGCAGTTGCGATAATTTACCTTTTGAGAATAACACATTTGATGTAATTACTTGTTTTGGTGTATTGGATCATGTTGATATGAATCTAGCTATTGGTACAATAAAAGAAGTAAAAAGGACATTGACCAACGGTGGATTATTTTTTATAACACTCTGCTCAACCAGGGCAACACCTTTTGGGCGGGGAGAGAAAACTGAGAGACATACGTATGTTCTTGAAGAAGGACACGAAAAGGGCGAGATACAACATTACTTTGATCTTGAAGAAATACGTGAATTATTGGATGGCTTCAAAATAATAGATTTGAGGCATTCCACTGAGGAAGCATATGGTCAGAATAATGAGCCATTAGGTAAAAGTGCAAGGTGGTTTGTCACAGCAGAGGCAACTGAATGATCCCGAAAGATAAGATAGTTATAATTGACTATGGTTTATGTAATTTGAACTCTGTTCTTAATGCGCTTAAGTTTCTCGGGGCCAACGCAATTATCTCGCAAAATCCCGAGGATATTGCTAGCGCTGACAAACTAATACTCCCTGGTGTTGGTGCTTTTGGAGAAGCTATGAAAAATATTAATGATTTGGGATTGAAAAAAGTTATGGACGAAGAAGTTTTAGTGAAGAAAAAACCAATATTGGGTATTTGCTTGGGTTTTCAACTTTTTGCAAAGGAATCTGAGGAAAATGGACTGTTTGAAGGATTAGGATGGATTGACAGTACCGTAAAGAAACTTAACGTGGGTCCCGAGTTTAGAATACCTCACGTAGGGTGGAATAATATTAAAGTGACCAACGAATCTTGCTTATTTGAACAAATTCCAGATGATAATTTTTACTTTGTACATTCATATGGTTATATTGATACAACTATGAAAATAAAAACTTCTGTGTGCAGCCATGGAGTAGATTTTGTGGCGTCATTTCAAAAAGAAAACATTATTGGTACTCAATTTCATCCAGAGAAAAGCCACGCAAGCGGACTAAGAGTACTGAAAAATTTCATAGAATATCGTGGTGAAACGAAATGTTGAAGAAAAGATTAATACCTTGTATAGTAATTCGCGATAACATTATTGTTCAAAGTATTGGTTTCAGTCGATATCTTCCTGTTGGGAAGGTTGAGGTTGCTGTTGAGTTTTTCATGAAATGGGACGTAGATGAGATTATTGTTTTGGACATCACTGCAACAAGAGACGGTAGAAAACCTAATATTGATCTTATAAATTTTTTCACAGAAAAATGCTTCCTGCCGCTTACCGTTGGAGGGGGAATAAATTCCCTTGAAGACATTCGTAACACAATTAAAGCGGGAGCAGATAAGGTGGCAATAAACACTGCTGCAATAACAAACCCTGAAATAATCCAACAAGGCGCAAGAGTCTTTGGGAGTCAAGCGATAATAGTTTCTATGGATATTAAGAAGAATTCAGAGAATAAACATGAAATTTATATTGACTCTGGAAAAAAGCCGACAGGCCTTGATCCTGTAGATTTTGCAAAAAAAGCGGCATCGCTTGGTGCTGGAGAAATATTTGTCAACTCAATTGATAGAGATGGTATGAAAAACGGATATGATCTAGATCTGCTAAGGATGATAAGTGCTGCGGTAAATATACCTGTAATTGCTTGTGGCGGGGTTGGGAAAATGCAACATTTTGCAGAAGGAATAATAGATGGTCGTGTATCGGCAGTCTCTGCAGCAAACATATTTCAACATATTGAACAGAGCACAATCATTGCAAAAGCGTTTATGAAAAAGGCAGGCATTGATGTAAGGCTCATATCAAAAGCTAACTATGATGATTTTGAGTTTGATGAGTTGGGGAGAGTCTTGAAATCTCCCAAAATTGAAGAAGCGAGGTGGTATTAATGAAATACTGTAAAAGATGTGTGTATCCTGAAACACACCCACACAACATGACTTTTGACACGGAAGGGGTTTGTAGCGGATGTAGAACACATGAAGAAAAAGATGTTATTGATTGGAACGAGCGGCTAGAAAGTTTAAAAAAACTTGCTGAGAGGTATAGAAATAAAGATGGCAGTAATTATGATTGTGTTGTACCTGTGGTAGGTGGAAAAGATAGTTATTTTATAATGCATATTGTAACGAAAATTTTGAAACTTAATCCTTTACTGGTAACATTCAACGAACAATACAATACAAAGAAAGGAATCCGTAATCTTGCTAATCTTCTTACTAAGTTTGATTGTGATCACATTCAATATACAATTGATCCTGGGTTTGCAAAAAGAATAGTTAAGGCTTCGATGAAAAAAAATGCAGATATGTATTGGCATTGTAATGCGGGTTCAAACGTCTTTCCTGTTCAAATGGCGGTAAAGTTTAATATTCCGCTCATTATCTGGGGAGCTCATCCTCTTGTTGAATCTGTTGGTATGTTTTCTCATCATGATTTCGTAGAAATGAGCCGAAAAACAAGAAAGGAACATTATGTCAGAGGACATGAGCAGCTTATAGATGATGAATATAATATTACAGAAAAAGATATGAAGATTTTTGAATACCCCTCAGATGAGGAGATTGAAAAAGTAGGTGTTAGAGGCATATACTTGAATAATTTTTTCAGATGGGATTCTCAGAAACAACACGAAGACATGATAAGATTATATGGTTATGAATCTGGTGAGCAAGAGCGCACCTTTAATCCTTATGAAAATGTGCACTGTCTTTATTCTGATGGTGTTCATGATTACTTAAAATTCTTAAAATTCGGTTTTGGGCGAGCAACTGATCATGCATGTCGCGACATAAGATTAAAAAGAATGACGCGTGAAAAGGCAATTGAATTAATCCAGAAGTATGATTACAAAAAGCCGGAAGATCTGAAAATATTTTTAGACTGGATTGGGATGAGCGAAACGGAATTTTATGGTTGTGTAGATCCTTTCAGGGACCCAAAGGCTTGGGAAAAAGTCGAAGGTAAATGGAAACTCAAAGACCCAATTATAGATCATGTCAAAGAGGAAGGTATTGATGATGTTAGACTTCAAAAGATCGAGGAACGAAAGTATATTCTAACAGTATCACCCGAGTCTGATGAGAAAGATGATAAGCCATATCTTCTAGGACGTGGCTACCTAGATAAACGTAACTTTAGAGCTGTGACTGATTAGAGGTGCCTATAATGAAATATTGCAATAAATGTGTAATGCCTGACACCAAACCAGGTGTAAAGTTAGATGAAAATGGAGTCTGTGTTGCTTGTAATAACATGGAGAATCGAAAGTCGATTGATTGGGAACAAAGAAAAAAAACACTTATAGAAATGTGTGAGAACATAAAAAAAGAAAACAAAGAACTTTATGATTGTGTTGTGGCTGTGAGTGGCGGTAAGGATAGCATTTTTCAAGTTTGGTATATGAAGGAGATCTGCAAAATGAAAGTGTTGGCGGTCTGCGTTATGCCACATCTACGTACTAGAGAAGGGATTGAGAATTTTAACAACATGATGAGCGAATTAGGGGTAGATACAATATCAATAACTCTTAAACCTAAAACGTTCAAGAGTGTGAGAAGAAAAGCATTCAAAGAAATTGGTGAGCCTAATTGGACTGATCATTGTACTGTATTTGCAGGCGTTGCAAGAATTGCGTATGCCTATAAAGTTCCGCTTACTGTGTGGGGGGAAGATATTGCAGTTGAATTTGGTGGGAGAACATCAAACAAAAGAGTTTCTTCGGCAGACGGTTTAAGGGATAATGATTTAGTTAAGGGAATGGGTGTAGATAGGTGGTATGACGATGAAAATGTACAGAAGAAATTTACATTTTTTTATCACTTTCCTCCATTCGATGAGTTAAAAAAACACAAATTGAAAAGCATATATTTAGGATATTATGTTGAGTGGGATGGATATACAAATTATCTTAAGGCCAAGGATGTGGCGGGTTTTCAACCAAGACGAGCAGGACCTCTGTCTGGGAATTATCTAGATTACGACAACATGGATGAAAAACTATGTGAGATAAATATTTGGTTAAAATACATTAAGTTTGGCTTTTGGAGGCCTACAGATCAATGTTGTTACCACATCTGGAATGGAAGACTGGATCGTAAAGATGCAGTGAAGATCGTAAACCAACTTCAGGATGAATTTCCTATAGAGTATTTTCAAGACTTTTTGGATTTTCATAGTATAACCCAAGAAGAATTTTGGGAAGTGGTGGAAAAGTTCAGAAACAAAGAAATCTGGACGGAATTTAAAGGTGAGTGGAAGCTTAAACATCCACTTGAATAAGGTACTTTAGGTCGTGAGGAGGAAGTTAAAAATGAATGATACATTCAAAGATAAGGATATTTTAATTACAGGGGGTTGTGGTTCAATAGGATCTAATATAGTTGAGCAACTATTGAATTATGATGTTAAGAGGATAAGGGTTTTTGATAATAGTGAACCGGGACACTTTTTTTTACAACAAGATGTTAAGTCTGACAAGGTTAGACATTTAATTGGAGATGTGAGAGATGGTGATCGATTGAGTGTCGCTATGCAGGGGGTAGATATAGTATTCCACGCCGCAGCATTGAAACATGTACCATTTTGTGAATATAATCCCTTTGAAGCTGTAAGCACTAATGTGCTTGGAACAAAGAACATAATATCTGCTGCGATAGAGAACAATGTTAAAAAAATTGTAGCTATATCAACTGATAAGGCGGTAAATCCAATTAACACAATGGGTGCTACAAAAATGCTTGCTGAGAAACTTCTTGTTAATCCACCGGGTGAGTATGATTGTCTATTTTCATCAGTCAGATTTGGAAACGTTCTTAATTCTGTTGGATCTGTTATACCTATATTCAGAGAACAGATTAAGAAGGGTGGACCATTAACTTTAACTGATGAGAACATGACCAGATTCTTTATGACTATTCCTGAAGCTGTTGAACTCGTACTAGAATCAACAAAGAACATGAAAGGCAGTGAGATTTTTGTATTGAAAATGCCTTCGGTAAAAATAAGCGATCTTGCGGAAGTTATGATCGAGGAATTAGCGCCAAGATATAACTTTAAGCCTGAAGATATAAAAGTGCAATACATAGGGGTTAGAGCTGGAGAAAAGTTATACGAATCTCTTCTTACCGAAGAAGAATGTTCTATTACTGAAGAAAAAGACAATATGTTTGTTATATATCCAGATCCGCATAGCAAATTCACTGGTAATGCGGTTAAACAAATAGTAACTTCAAATAATGTGAAATTATTGGACAAAAAAGAAATAAAAGAGTTATTGTATGATAAGAAAATAATTTAACTAAATCGCCAGATATCAAGAACCTTATTTAATAATGATTTAGGATTTAATACATACATTTTTACGCCTTTTTTCTTAAATGTAGGTAACCATTCCAATATTATTTTAATAGCAACATTGGCGGTTTGATGTTCTTCTTTACACGATTCTCCTTTAATAAGGGTGCCATTTTCTATCTGCGGCGAATCTGAATAGTTAGGAGTCCAAGGTGGAAAGCTTTCATCTTTTTTAAGCCAAAAATATCTGCTATCATACAAATCTATTCCTGCCAGAATAATTTTTTTATACCCCATTAAATAAGCGATATTTATTGATTCTTCTAATGTTGTGAACTTATGACTCACAGAATTGAAATTTTCTCCTAATTTGTTAGATAGAAATCCTTTTATGTGCGAATTTTCGAACAAAAATATTTTAGATTTTTTTTTCAAAAGACGATTATTTAATAAATAATAAGGAGCAATCATATTTTTACATATTAGGAAGGTTGTATTTTTGTATTTAACATTCTCTGATATGCCTCGTATATAGGTGGCCATCTCTCTACTTTTCTCAAAGTTTTTCCGGACATATACGGTCATTTCTCTTACTACGTGGTAGTCAATTCTTATGGATTCGCAATTATAAAAGTTATTAAAAGCCATAGTATCGAATTTTTCTAGTTGCTTCCACTCCTTTTTCTTTATGTTATTGATTGAATAACCGCAACCAAAGATAACTACTGTATCTGACTTTTTGCTCTTCAACAATTCACCTTCGTCTAGAACCCTATAATATTTTTCTTTCTTTAGCTTTGGCCCTAGAAAAATAAACTTCAACAAAGCAATTTTCTTGTAATAATTCTCCGTTATCAAATATTTTAAGTTCATTGTAATCGATAAACCTATATGCCTTTTATAAATATTTTCCTTTGTAATTGATTTGTAACAAGAACGCGGTATTTTCTCGATGTTTGAATGTAAATCATTGAAGCAGCAAGAGAAACATTTATAAACACTTGGCAGGGTATAATAGCCGTAAAACCTAATATTAAACACAGTGCCTGCGATCATAGATATGTAGGGACAAAGAATGCAACAAAAAATAATCATAAAATTTGATTTTTTGAGCTATGTATTAAAAAACAAGATAGACTCTGATAATACAATAGAAGAAGAATGAAAGCGCAGTACACAAAAGATATAAAAGCAATAATCAAGCAGAAAGACTTAAGATTATTCTGTTTATATCACAAGATTTGCTTAAAGAATTTATTATGCACTAAGATATTTCATATACCAACAAAAAAATTTAATATGTTTGGTTTTACTGCATATTATGATAGTTTAAATGCCTTCTACGCGCAATTTGTGGAGATTTTCATTCACCATTCGTATTATTTTGAATCCAAAACAGAACGACCTTTGATTGTTGACTGTGGTGCGAATATAGGAATGTCATCGCTCTATTTCAAATATTTATATCCTGGTTCGGTTATAAAATGTTTTGAACCATCTCCTGACTCATTTATAACATTGCGAAGAAATATGGACCGCAATAAAATAAGTAATGTACAAATACACAACAAAGCGGTAGGAAATAAGACTGGTGACGTGGATTTTTATTTTTCAACAAAATGCAAAAGTTGTACTGGCAATTCTACTAATAAAACCAAAGTTAATTTAGCTAAACACAAAAAAATTAAGACGGGTATGGTGAAATTAAGTTCATTCAAGTTTGATATTGATTATTTAAAATTAGATATTGAAGGCGGAGAAGGGGAAGTTATAAAAGATCTGGCAGAACATAATTTATTAGAAAAGATTAAGATAATTAATTTAGAATACCACCCTTGTGAAAATAATAGTTTATCTGAGATACTTGCCAGGTTAGAAAAAGCAAGATTTCATTATGTAATTAAGCCAAGCCCGATAGGTAAAACATTGCTTATTGAGTGTGTGCGTCAAAATAACTGAATTTAGCTATGGACTAGTATTCTTGTTTATCTAAGCCCAATTCTAAGAACTTTCGTTTTTCTTAATTTTCTCCATTCAGTAAGGTATTCTTCACTAATGACTTTCCAGTCCTTATTTTTCACAGTAAATTTTCGGATATTGGATTTATCTTTCTTAAACTTTGGAGACTTAAAATACGAGATTATATCTTTTGCAGCCTTCTCTTTATTCTTAAAATTAATAACTTTACCGCACTTTGACTCATCTACTATGTGGCTCATATTATAGATATCTGACACAATACAAGGAAGGCCTTGACTCATTGCTTCTAAAAGAGTAAGAGGTTGTCCTTCATAAAAACTCGCTAGAATAAATGCGTCTGCGGAGCTATAATATTTTGGAAGATCTTCGTGAGGAACTCTGCCGAGAAGAGTTATGTGTTTTGCATTTTTTTCTTTAATAAACTCTTTTAATTCATTCATAAGTTCTCCATCTCCTGCCCATAAAAGAGTTATTTTGAATCCTTGTTTGTTAATTTCTTCAACAGTTTCAACAAGGCCAAAAGGATTCTTTTGATATGCAATACGTCCAACACATAAGATGACTTTTGATCCTTTAGGTATCTTGGTAGGGCATTTCTGATTCGGAATTGGTTTGAATTTTGAAGTATCAACACCGTTAGGTATGTAAACAACGTCATTATCTTTTATGCCTAATGAAACAAGCTCTGACTTGACAGCGGGGCTTATTACATTGGATGTGAATTTGTTTCTTTTATAGCAATAATGCTCAATGATTTTCATGAATTGATAATATGTTCTTACAAAAAGAGAAAAATTTTCCTTTATGTATGTCCCAGAACGTTTAACATATGTTGTATGAACTGTACTATATATTTTACTTGACTCCACCTTCCGAGTAAACAAAGGATTATGGACCCAGATTAGGTCATATTCTTGCTCATGATTATTAATATATGTCCGAGCTTTATTCCAGAAAAACAACAGTGCCAGTCCAGCAAATTTAACAATTTTAGAATCAAAATTGAATTGTATATCTCCTGAATTAGAACTAATGACTGTACAAGAATGGCCTTTTTTCTTCAAATTCTCTACAATATAATATGCGACGTTAGCAATTCCACTTCCTTTTGGATAATATTCTTGAGTACACACTAGTATTTTCATCTCTAAGCACCTCTTGAGTTGTCGTTGAAGTATTTCTGCAATACTTTTTCAATTTTAGGATAAATATTATTCCAACCTAATTCTTTCTCTGCAAAAGTTTTTGCCTTTTTCCCCATTCTCTGTCTTAGACTTTTATTCTCTATAAGTTTTTTCAACTTATCACAAAAATCATCAATATCAAAGGGTTTTATAGCGTAGCCGCACTCTTTTGGAATTGTATTGATAACATCTCCTACTGCGAAACTTATGGATGGTATGCCGCTAGCAGATGCTTCCATTACCGTTCTAGGAGAACCCTCTGCATACGTAGGCAAGATGTTTATATCCGATTCAGATACAAGTTTCATACACTCTTTATGAGATACTTTTCCTTTTACAATGATATTCTTATACCTAGATGCCAACTCGTTTACCTCATCTTCCATAGGTCCATCACCTACGATAATAAAATTCCAACTGGGTGGGATGACTTTTATTATATTTTCAAATAGTTTAACGCCTTTATTTTCTATTAATCTTCCAACAAATATAATATTTTTATTTTCTTTGCGCCATTTAGGATACTTGTCGCTGTTTAACGCATTTTTAACATAAGATAGTTTTTCGGCAGGAACTCCATACTGTTTTTTGATAACTTCGAGAGTAGGTCCTGAGTTCGAGATGGTGTGATCAACATGTTTAAACATCAATGCACCACAAGTACGGTCATAGATAATCTTGGCTAGCTTTGTGACTGGTCCGAGAGATGCTGACGCATCTGATTCTAGGCTACCTCTATAGAAATGAACTATGGGTTTTTGGAACTTACCTATTTTTCTAAACCAAACCAAGCGACTATTCATTTCATACATATAGCTAAATAAACAAACAACATCGCCCCATTCAACATGACTTTTTACTTTGTGCCATAGATTCAATGCAATAGGATTACGTCCTAAAAGCCTAATGGCGTAAGGAATTTCAATGACTTCAAGATCTTTATGATCAACATTCTCGTCTTTGGCCACTATTACCCGCACTGAATGTCCATGTTTCTCCAATTGCTTACAAGTATTATAACAAGATTCTGCAAGTCCCGCTGAAAATGGAAACCAATCCGGACACACCATTAATATTTTCATTTTTTAATTTTTTCCAACTTTTTCTCTACGCGATCAAGACGCTCAATTATCTCTTTAAAGTAAGGATTTCTACTGCCACTTACTCTTGCTTCTTCTTTATGAAATCCGAACTTGTAGTCTGCATAACCTAAAAGAGATAAGATGGCAATTGAGATTACAAAAATAGGGAAGAACCATTTGGTTATATGGACATTTAACCCATACTCTTGAAGTTTGGAAAGCATCAAGAATAATATCATTCCAGAATTCAGAAGAGAAATATAAGACATCGACCTATTTATATTGACCTTACTCTCTGTAAAAACTCTCCTAAAACTAAGAAGATTACTTATTAGTCTTTTTCCCAATTTTAACACCTTTAATTGCAACATCTCTTACAAGATCTTCAACCTTCTTTTGAGTTTGCTTAGTAATAATGTACATCCTAAACAATATGACCGAGAATATGAGGAAACCACCAATAACAAAGAAATCTACTGTCCTTTTTATTTGCAAAGCTTCCATAACTCCATAAATTGTTTGAGGAATTGTAACCATGATCATGAAACCTACCCAAATAATCAGCCAAACAATAAAGCCCCTCTTATCGTACTGTTCACGTTTGTAATATAGAAATGTAAAATATATCATAACCAACGCAAAAAGAATGCCAATAAATTGTAAACCAAAAATCATACCCATCACCTACTTATTTTCCACCATAGTATGTGGAGTGCTATCTTGACGCCGTCAACTGCAGTGGTACCTTTATAATCGTCTGAATAAAGGGTTCTTATAAAGATTTCTTTGTATTTTAAGTTATTCTTACCTGCATTAACTATCATCTCAGATTCCATTCTGTAGTCATTTGAGGACCATCGAACTTTCTGGTATGCCGAAGATGTTAGTGCTCTGTAACCTGATTGTGTGTCTGATATGTTCATACCATAAATGAGGTTCATTAGACCATTCAATACATAATTACCAAATCTAAACACAACAGGCATTTTCTTGCTTCTACGTCTAGAACCATAAATGATATCAACTCCTTTTAGCGCTTTAACAAAATTTGGAATCTCTTTAGGTTCGTGTTGACCATCAGAATCCATGAATATTAGTGTTTTGGCACCATTAGCAACAGCATAGTCTGCACCAGTTTTCACTGCGGCGCCTTTACCCAAATTGACAACATGTTTTAGAGCTATTGCGCCTCCCTTTACCGCTGAAGAATAAGTTTTATCTCTAGAACCATCATCAACAACAACAATATTAGAACAGTATTTCTTCGTATTCCTAATTACTTTAGTTATGTGTTTCTCTTCATTGTACGCAGGTATTATTACCCACAAACTCTTTTCCGACATTATCCCAAATTAGTTGATTCTTTTGCATTGTTTAATGAGTATTGATTATTATCTTTTTTGTCTGTTAATTTTATTATGTGATATCCAAAATCAGATTTAACTGGTTCGGGAGTATAATCTCCAATCGCTTCTAGAGAAAATACTGCTTTCTCAAACTCGGGAACCATTCGCCCCCTAGTAAAAAAGCCTAGGTCTCCACCGTTAGGTCCAGTTGGACCAACTGATTTCTCTTTTGCAAGTTCTGAAAAGTCATCTCCTGAATCAAGGCGTGCAATAATTGCTTCAGCCTCCTCAGTTGTATTAACTAATATGTGGCTTGCTCTTACTTCGATGTTGGCATCAATTTGCGCTTGAATTGCTGGCATGATTGTCATGTCTTTACAATCCCAATCAAGTTTGTAAGTGTAAATATCTAAACCAGTTACATCTACATCATGGCCGAAAGCATCATAGCACCACAATCCATGTCCTTCGTAGAAGAACATACTTGTAAACATGCTCGCTGCCAGCTCGGGAGAAATAAACATAGAGTTATATCCTCCGTTTGTTCGAGGAATTAATGCCAGACTAAATCCTGTTTTCGCTTCGCCTTGGAGTTTCTTTTCATGTAAACCTGAAGCATCAGCGTAAACAATCGAATCAGGAACAACTTTCTGTCCATTATTTGTATTTACTGTTGCAGTCATACTCTGTAAATCAACATTGACACTAATGGCGTTGCCTTGAACATTATTTGTACATTCCAACGAATTCTCTTTGTTACTACAACTTCGCGGATTAGATATATAACCAGGCCATCCACTTACCCATCTATCTGCGTTGTTATTCTGTACATCAAAATAGATGTCAACTGCCTTTTCTTCATCTAATCCAAATCTGGTGATAAGAATATCAACACCGTCTGCTTTCTTTTGACCTTTTACTGCTTGGTACATTGCACCCTTTGTAAAATCCCAACTACCAAAGTGACCCCACACGCCTGCCTTTCCGACCATATCTTCGGAAGCAATCATGTAATTATCAATTAAATCATCACAATGAGAGTATTGAAGAACATCTTCGGCTTGTTTATTTGTCAAACCAATGTTTAATAATTCATCTTTCGCAACAGATCTTTCTTTTCCAATTATTGATTTTAAAGTTGTTATTGCAAGATAACTATCCTTAATCTCTGTCTCACTAGTGTAGTTCTCGAGTTTTTTGTAAGATTCTTCTTGACCACAGTTCAGCATCTTAATTATATCAACCGATTCCTTCTCAGATGATGTTTGTAAACTTCTGCCAATCCAATGGATTCTTTTACCTTGATTACCGCCATCATGTGTAACTCTTCTTTCACCCATTGCAACAAACCAATGACCAAAATCCCACCATGAGGATATGATTGCATCATTTGAACCTTCCTGAATTCTCTGTAGTGAATTATACCAGTCATCGTTAAAACTAGGTACTTCATTTATAGACACATTATATCCTGCTTTTATTGGTTGAATCAACACAAGAATAAAGACGATGATCAAAACTATTCTTGTAATTTTATAATTAACATCCAGACTTTTATTAACTAATTTAGGCAGATACTTAACCAAAAATCCTGCACCTAAACCAAAACTAACCGCAAATGCGGGAACCATTAGTGCACTAAATCTCAAACTGCTTGCTGCTGCAAATGTTGTTCCTCCCAACCACAACAAAAGAAGTATTCCGTGAAATGATTTATTTCCTGAAGTGTCCTTCTTAAAACAGAAGATAATTCCTACTAGTGCAATAATAAACAAAAATATAGAACCTGTGTCACCAATTGCTTTTAACCATGATGATGGATTTAGTTCCGCAACTGTAGTTAGTACATTCGGCCAAATAGTTGTAATGGCTACTTCTTTAAGAGTTAAGAATCCAAGTGGCCCGGACAACAGTGCTTGATAAAGTAATGTTAAAACATTTTTATGCCATCCATATATCATTGCACTTACGAATGAGAAAACCACGAACGACGCAAAATAATATCCTAATGGTTGATATACGCGTAGAACTAATTCGTTATTCTTAAGATTTTTGAATAGGTTTTTGAAATTTGTAAATTCTTTTATTACCACAAACAGGAAGTATATTCCGAACGCACCGAGAATAAAACCAAGTATGTGCCACCAACCTGTCCAAGCCATCGAAAATAATATAGTAGACAAACCTGCCAGAACTGAATAGATTGCTTTCTTTATCTTGTGATTTTCTAGGCATGCAAATCCGATAAAACAAACAATTAATGCGGGGAACAAAGCATTGTATGGGTCTGTATCAGAGAATCCTGCAACCGTTCGTGTCATAAGTGCGCTATGCACCGCAAACAGCGAAGAACCAATCAGTGCACCAAAATCTCCGACTAGTCTTTTTGTAAATAAGTATATTGGAATCACTGCCAATGTTATCATAATTAATGGCAAGACGAATGCGACACTTAACAGCGAAATATTTTTCCCAAACAAGTTTACAAATTTATACAATAGAACTTCCATGAATGCTGCAAATTTAACTCCTCTTTTCTGACCAATCCTTCCATTTCTTCGATAATCCCAAGCTTCACCAGTTTCTTCATTAATACCATTACCAAAATTTCCATGATCAACATAATTCTTAGCGTAACCATACCAAAGATACGGATCTATTGCCAACAAATACGTCTGGCCATCATCATTTTGCAAACGCGACTTAAAAGATTCAGAGGTATCTTCAATCTGTTTTTGAATATTATCACTATTGTCAATTAGCAGTTGTTGAAATTGTTCATCAACCAACGCCGCTTTATTCGCTGGAGGCAGATTAGGATATTGTTGATTTATCTGACCTTCAATTTGATTTTGATAATAACCCTCTACAGTTTGTTCTGCCCAATTATCAGTTATAGGCAGATAAAATGGTTGAGCTCTAAGAAATATACTTAACGCAATAGGGATGATTATTAAGAATATAGTTCTATACTTGTAAAAGAAATTCCATATGGACTTAAGACCAATATCTACTTCATCACTTTTGCTTTCATGATGCGTTTTCTTGGTTCTTTTTCTTTTTATGAAGTCTTTAACTTTTGATACATTAAAAGAAATATCTTCGCTCTCTTCTTTTTCTTGATGGTTATCCTTCTTTTTTTCGTGTTTGCTCATTTAACATCCCTCGTTAAGAATATAGCTCTCCAGAACCCTGAACTCTTTATAAAACTTACTTCTCCCTGGTTTGAGCAGATCTAACTACTGATGAGTGGGTACAAATAGCAAGATTTATAAGTGGGCTTGATATTTATTTTTTATTGTGAGGGTCATTCATTATGAAACGAGTTTTAGCAACATCATCGCATCCTGGTGGAATTAACGCAATATTGCCTGTAATTAGACAATTGAATCAAGAAGGACAGGTAAATGTGATTTCTATTGGTCATGAATCCTCTGAGAAAATGTTGGCTGCTGCCGGAATTAGTTATCGAACACTCTCTAGCTACGGAGTTGGCACAACTTCTGAAGAAGAATTGGAACTTTTGATCGAACGAGTATCGCCTAATATTGTATTAACAGGTACGGGAGATAGTGATCGAGACGGTAAAAAGGTAATAGAGCAAACAATTGTGAGTGCTGCAAGAAATGCAGGAATAACTTCCCTGTCTGTTTTAGACGTTTGGGCAAACTATTCTCTAAGATTTAGTGATCCCTTAAACTTAGAAGAGGGGCACTTAAGGTTTCTGCCGGACAAAGTTGCTGTTATGGATGAGCTTGCAAGAAGCACTATGGTTGCAGAAGGATTCCCAATAGATCGCTTGGTTGTAACGGGCAACCCTTTTTTTGATGATCTAGTGGAGGTTGGACGAAGATTTGGATCATCCAATCGTGAAGAAGTCAGGGCAGATCTTGGAGTATCTGCCGATGCTTTGCTTTTATTGTATGCTTCGCAACCAATTGAACATCACTATGGTGACAGTCTAGGATACACGGAGAAAACTGCATTGGACGCACTTTTATCTTCATTAAATAAAACTCGAACTGGGAGGGAAGTGTCTCTTCTTGTTAAAGTACATCCTAGAGAAAATATCCCAGATCTTGAAGAAGTTGCTGAAAAATATAGTGGAGTACATGTTTTATTTGATCAAGACTACCCCACAAGACCCACGGTTCTTGCATCGGATGTGGTATTTTCACCATTCTCGACTGTTCTTATTGAATCAACTTATTTGCATAAACCCTCGATTAGTTTACAACCAGGATTGAGACAAAAAGACTTGCTTGTAACGAACGAACTCGGTGTGACTGTTCCAATCTATACTTCTGAAGATTTAGATGTGGTTGTTCAGAAAGTACTTTCAGATGAATCGTATTTACGAGAGCTATCCATTAAAGGACACAAGAAAGGTTTTGTGGTAGATGGAGACGCAACAGATAAAGTAACTTCATTGGTTTATTCTCTTCTTTAATAATTTCAAAAAAACTATACGAATTTTTTAGTAAACCTAAGCAATAAGGGTTTATGGAACAAAACATAAGTTGCCAACAACAGTGGCTCATCTCTTGAATACTTACCCAGAATATTTTCTCTCCCTTTACAGAAGTAATCCACTAATCCATTATAATCTTCATCACTAAACTTATTCAAAGCTTTCCTTATTCTAAGATCTAATTTTAGCTTTCTGATCGTTGCCTTGATATTACTAGAATAACTCTTATTATTAACAATAGAATCTGCTAATCCTTCTACGCACTTCAATCCTGGTACTAATCCGCCGCCCGTTGTGGCTTTTACTTGTCCTGCGCTATCGCCCACAAGGTATACATTATCTTGCTCAATCTTCTGCTTTGGATTGAATATAGGAATCAATCCCCCTTGTTTGCTAGTTATCTGACTTTTCTTGACATTCAATCGTTTCAAAAAAGAATCAAACAGCAAACCGGTATTCTTTTCACTAGCCACTCCAACTTTCGCATAGTTATCATCTTCTGGAACAATCCAACCAAAAAATCCTGGCGCGACTTCGTTGCCCAAATAAACAGAATACTCATCAACATCTACATTCATCTTTACTCTTGCCTGTGCTCCAACGCAATATCTTCTGTTATCAACACCAATGCTCTTCGCAACCGCGCTTGCAGGACCATCCGCACCTATTAGCTTATCAAACCCAACACTTTTTCCATTAATTATTGCTTTATTGTTACTTAATCTTTCAAATTTACTTCTAAGAATATACTTTGCTCCACAATCTTCTGCTCTCTCCTTTAACCAGTTATCGAAACCGCATCTATCTATAACTAGATCATCATTTTTGATTATTAATTCAGAACCATTCGGTGCTACAACCTTTACTCTTTTTACTTTGTTAATAACCAGATCTTTTTTTATTTTAATTACGTCGTTAATAGATTTAGTAACTATGCCTGTGCATTGTACTGGTTCTCCAATCTTAGCTCTTGCATCATAAACTTCAATAGTCTTTCCAGCTTTAGCTAGCAACTCTGCGCAATAACTCCCCGTTGGCCCGCCGCCAATAATTGAAATCATTTTTTATCCTTAAAATGCACATAATATATAGAATATCCTACTACTTCCTTACTTAGTCCTTTCTCCTCGATCAAATACTTATACTTATCTTCAGGAGATAGATGTTTTAATTCCTTTACAATCTCTATGGTTTTTTTGATCTCATCATTAACCAAAACATCGATTGTATCTTCCACTAAATCATGTTCATACTGATAGTCCTTTAACCATTTCTTAATGTGATCTATTTTGTGTCCTTGTGAAACAAAATAATCAAAATGTTTCTTAATCTCTTTTTTTCTACCTACTAGTTTCTTTCCTTCTTTCTCTTTTTTTCTTTTATCTAGGAAGTAAATTGCTATGGCTGCTACAACTATTAGAATACTCAACTGTATTACAACATTTACAACTATTGTTCCTGTTTGAACCATTAGAAAAAAGATAATTAAAAGCTATTTAAAGAAATCGTTAAACAAAAAGAAAATCATCCTAAAAGCTTTCTAACAAACCTTGGATGAACTCTGTGGCATATTAATTGGTGCTCAACTTGCTCTTTACTATATCCTAAACTCAGGAGACCTCTAACATACCCTCTCATTTTGCTAACATAATCTTTACGTCTTTTCTTTTCCTTTTCTTGCTTAAGATATACATCTAATCCATAGTATCCTATTGCAACAAAACAAATAAGAAAACCTAACAGCAAAACAACATTCGAAATTGTTAATTCATTAACCACTTCTAATACCCCCTAAATCAAAAATACACAACAAATATAAAAAGTTTACTATCATTTAGTAACGTCAAAACACCTTAATATGTTTGCGAATTCAGTGCAATTAACGTCTGTGTCGGGGTTGTAGCCTCTGCACAGGTATCACTTTTTTTTGCTACTTCGCTATAGCAAATAAACAGAAACATTTAAATATCTGGCCCAGTTTCTTAGAGGTTGTTAGGGGGGTACCGTAGGTAAGTTGCTCTTCTAGATACACTATTCACAATCCTGAGGAGGTTGAATAATATGAAAATAAAAGCATTAACCTTAATGGTTTTGATTGTTGGCTTATTGCTAGCATCAGTCTCCGTAAGCGCGGAGAATTTTGGTTCATCCCTTGGTGTAGATATCACTAGGGTAGAAGTAAATGACGTTGTTGTAACAAACGACCAAGTAATTAGAACTCAGTTCGACAGAGGACAAGAACTTGAAATTAGAGTAACTGTTCAGTCCAATTTAACTGAGGTTGCAAGAGATGTTCAAATCGAAGCAAAGATATATGGTGATGATCACTTTGATATATCTGATTCTTCTGACACTTTTGACATCGAACCCGGTGTAGTATACACTGAGAAAATGAGGCTTCAAATTCCTGACTTAGTTGACAGGGACGATTACAAGCTAAGAATTTTAGTTTCTGATAGATATTCTGCATTAAGTATCTTTAACTACAACTTGCAAATATCTACTGAGAAAAATAAAGTTTCTATTGAAGATGTTGTCTTTACTCCATCAAATGATGTACAGGCAGGGAGAGCTCTTCTAGCAACTGTAAGACTTGAAAACTTTGGTGAAGAAAGAGAAGAAGGTCTAAAAGTTGAACTAGCTATACCTGAGCTTGGCGTATCCGCTGTTGACTACATTGACGAACTTGATGAAGACGACGAGATTTCAAGTGAGGAGCTATTCCTAAGAATTCCAAGATGTACAGCAAATGGTAGATATGATGCTACTGTAACTGTCTCATACGATGATGGATTCGAAAAAGAAAGCAAGGATTACTACATCAATGTTGTCGAAGATGACGCTGCATGTGCTATGGAAGCAGGTGTTCCTACACAACCTTCCACTCCATCAACACAACCTCAACCTCCTGTTACTGAGGAAAAGACCATAATTAATTTGGGAACTCAAACTAATGTGTTGACTAAAGGAGAAGGTGGAGCAATCTATCCTGTAACTTTAACTAACCAAGGTGCAACTGCAAAGACATACACTCTAAGTATCTCTGGCGTTGAAACTTTTGGAACAGTAAGAGTTAGTCCAAGCAACGTAGTTGTTGTTGAACCTTACAAGTCTGAACAAGTATTTGTGTTTGTTGCCGCTAACGAAGCTGCAGCTGCTGGCGCAAAAACTTTCACTGTAACTGTAACATCTGGCGGCGAGTTATTACAAGCTATGACTCTTGCAGCAGACGTTGTTGATTCAGCTGCATCAGCTGACGCAGACAGTGAAGCTACTACTAAAGGCTTATGGGTTGCAGTAATTGTTTTGATAGTGCTAATCGTTTTAGTTGCACTCCTTGTTGGTTTCAAGAAAATGAAATCTGGCAGAGATGGCGAAGATGACGAAGACTTAGACGCTGGTCAAACATATTACTAATTTTTTTCTTTTTTCTCTTTTACTTTATTCTTTTGCTATTTTCCATAAATACTCAAATTGTTTTTTGTAACTATTAGCAATAATCTTATTCTTAATCATGATAACCATTGGCTTACCAACTATGACCATTATAGCAAAGTAGTCGCCAAACATTTCCGTTAGTGCTTCAGGAGCTAAATCGTTAGGTATAAATTTTATTTTTGTTTTGGGTAGGTCTTTTCTTTTCTCTCCTCGATCTCTGGCTTCTTCACTAAATAACATCCTTGCTGCTATTTTTTTTTGCACTCTTCTTGCTTGCCATCCTGTGAAGTATTCACCCATTACTTTGTAAGTTGACTTTGGTGTTCCAATAAGATAGAATGTATCATCTGGTTTCATCAACTCGAATATCAACTCAGAGAATCTTTTTACTCCTGACTTACCCTCAAAGATTGTTATTTCATCTTTTGTACCTGCATACTCTAACTTAGTTTGCAGCTCCGGCATTATGTTGTCTAATATTTTTTCTCGTTCATCTATTTCTTTTCTTTTTTCATTCAACAGATCCTTCAAACTCTCAGGTTTATTTGCTAAGAAGTGCTGAGTATTATGTTTCTTGATGATTGTAACTAGTCCTTTGTCACTTAATCTCTCGAGAATGTCATATATCTTAGAATGAGATACTTTAGCTTCCTTAAGCAATGCTCCTACTGTGCACTCTCCTATTTCTAGTAATGCCCAATATACCTTACTCTCTCCTTTCGTTAAACCTAACGATTCTAGTTCTTCTATCATTATCCCCTTATGGTGGGGGGATTATCTTTATATATTTTGCGTATCTTATAGGTAGTAACGGTTTGGAGGTACTAAAATGAGAATATTGGTTATAGCTTTAGCTTTATTAATAATTACGGGCTGTGGCGTATCTGGAGAGGTTGTAAAAACTGAAGATTTGCTAACAATTGGTGCTATTTTGCCATTGACTGGTCCTGCGTCTTTTGTAGGTCAAGAACATCTTAAAGGTATGGAACTAGCTGTTGATTCGGGCATTGAAATTATCTACGAAGATTCCGCTGCCAACCCTAAGAATGCAATTAACCAGTTTACTACTTTGGTAACTTTTCAAGATATTGATGCTGCCATTGCAATCTTAACTCCTGTTGCTGAGGTTGTTGCACCTCTTGCACAACAACATGAAATTCCTCTCTTGCTAACAACAGTATCTCTTGATTCGGTAGAAGATGAGCGAGATTTTGTGTTCAGAGATTTTACAAACTCTAAACAAGATGCTGGATTAAGTGCAAAATTTGCTAGAGATCATCTTAATGCAACAACTGCGGTTATTTTATACATCTTCGACGACTACGGTAAGTCTTACTCCGATGCATTTACTACTGAATTTGGAGGTGCTGTCAAAACATTTGGCTTTGAAAGATCGGATGCAGATTTTAGAAGTCAATTGTTAAAAGCAAAAGCTCTAGACTCTGATGTGCTTTATGTTATTGGTTATGACAACCACATAGTTAACGTAGTGCGTCAAGCAAAAGAGCTAGAGCTCGACACAACATTCATGAGTAACTGGGTTTTAGCTTCGCCTTTAATCTTAGAAAACGCAAAAGGTGCGGTTGATGATGTATACATAACAACTCCTGATTTTTATGTTGATACTCGGAAAGAAGTTGTTGAGTTCAAAGAACGTTTTTTCAACAAACATGGTCATTATCCTGATGCTTATGCTGCTTTAGGATATGATGCTGTGAAAATGTTGGCGTTTGCTCATAAATCTGGAGACATCAAAGCAGGGTTGCAAGGAATCAGTGGCTACAAGTCTCTAATGGGTGAAATGTCTGTAGATCAAGATGGCGAAATGAGCTTTCCGTTACGTTTTGCTAAAGTGGTTGATGGCTCCGTTATTAGGCTATCTTGATTTCTTTTTTCTTTACTTTTAAGCTCTCCCTATTAATAAATCATGCGAATTGTCTTTTTTGTGCATCTTTTTAACTATTATATAGTAGCTAGTGCTTCGAAAGATTTATATACGAGAGAACCATCCTTTCTACATAATTAGGGGGTTGCATAATATGGTTAATATATCAAATCTTTCTGAACTAAACGACATACTTGGTAATAGTTTTGCAAACATCAAAAAGGACATGATGGAGCTTAAGAGCTCGCAAAGAGAACAGCTTTCTGGAACTAATGAACTGTCCAGAGAAATCGATCTTTTGAAGACTAAGTTTGTAGATAACAAGGCTTTTCAAAAAGAAGTCAGAGAATTACAATCAGCTCTTCGAACACTAGACAAAAAAGCTAGTGAAAAGGATGTAAATCGTCTTGTCAAGAACATAGAAGGCATGAAAGTAAAGGATGTTGATCCAAAAGATCTTGCTTTTCAGGACGACGTTAAGGACATTCGAAAAAGCTTTGATGATCTTGTTAAGAACATGAACAAGAGACTAAATGATTTAAATAAGCAATTACAAAGCATTGAAGATTCTAAAAAGTACGTTACTAACGTTAGCAATAACTTCTCAAATAAGATCAAGAGGGTTAATGATAACGCTAAAGACATACATGAAATCAAACTTGCAATGGCTAAACTTGGTAGAACATACGCTACTTTGAAAGAACTGGCTGAGCTTAGAAAAACTCTTCTAACTCAAGAAGAAATCCAAGCACTTATCTTACAAGCTAGCAGAAAGCTGGTTTCTAAAGAAGAAGTCAAGGTTACTCTTGAACCGTTCGTAGTTGAAGAGCAAGTTGAATCAATTTTATCTGATATAAACGTAGAATTTGACAAGTTAAAGAATAAAATGCCTACAGATGCTAATATCAAGAAGTACATCAAGAAGTACAAGCTTGATTATAATGTAGAGATAGACTCCTTAAAACGAGAAAATTCTTCCTTGAAAGAAGAATTGACTGACTTAAGGTCTCAACTTTCTGAAGTCAATAAGGTTCTAGCACAACATAAGATTGTGGATAAGAACAAGAAAGGCATCAAGAAAGGTAAAAAAGGCAAGTACGAGTTCAAGTAATTGTTAAATTATCGTTGATTTTTTTCTTTAAATTTTCTTTCCCAATAGAGGATACTCTGTCTTGTGACTTCTAATCCATACAAATCTTTGAGGTACTCAACAACTTCTGCCAGACTATAATTGTTTTCCCGCATCTTTAATGCAATTTCAATTTCATCTCGAGAATGCCTGAAACGATTGAATCCGTCATCTGGGGTAAAGAATTTGCTACATTCATTGCATTTGAAAACTTCTTTTTCTCCTGAATTGTTTTTCCTAACCGCATGTCTTTTCACATCAGGACTTTTGCATTTGCTACATTCAATCATTATGGTAGCAATAAACAACTAATATTTAACTCCAACGTTAATTTAACACTTCATTAAAAAAAATAACAAGGTTTAAATACGGTTTTGTTTCTTCTTATAAGAATCCGTAAAGATTATGTTTATTTTTGGCGTTCGATCGAGAAAATATAGATTGAACAATGATAAAAAAGGGGTTTGATTAGACTTGAGAGAAATAAGAGGTGATTATTACATTCTTACTAGAGGCTTTGCCTCTTTCACTACTTACACTAGTTCTATCTTTGCGGAAAGTTTAACTAGAAAAAATGTTGGGGGTGACTGTCAGTGAATATTGGCAGGTTAACCCTTCTTTTCCTTATCCTTTATTCACTATGCGTAACACCTGTGGACATTGCCTCTGCAACTGATGTTGGTAATGTTTCAAATCCTGGTTATTTCTATGGATTAAATTATCCTGTTGAAGAACCAGCTATATTGTGTTTAGATAATAATGATTGTTCTGATGATTCTTATTGTTCTGAAGGATCTTGCTTAGAATGCAATCCTTTTGATGATTCTGATGGTATTTGTTGTAATGGTGAGTTGGCCGGTGATTGTAGTCCTTCTACTGAAGATAACTGCCAAGATAATATTGATAATGACTTCGATTCTTTAACAGATTGTCTCGACGAGGATTGTGATTGGATTTATTTATCCGAATCTAATGCTTATTGTAATTATGATGTTGAAGATTTATGTTACGATAACTTTGACAACGACGGAGATTCTCTTGTAGATTGTGATGATTCTGATTGTTCTGAAGACGCGGGTTGTGTTGAAGAAATTATTTCTCCTTATACCACTGAAGATGTCCCTTACTCTACATCTGCTGTGAATGGTGAATTATATGATTTTGAGCAATTTGACTGGTTAGGTAATGACACTTTCGAAGACGTCAGTAACAATGATTCTGCGCTTGATTTGACTGCACTTTATGCGTCTGACAACTCTTCTCATTTGTTTTTCAGAATGACGCTTGCAAATCTATCAAACTTAACGCACGTTTGCGACGGAGGCACATTTCCCACTACCTTTGCAGATTATACTGTGTATTTAGATCTGAATGGTTCTGGTGGTTGTGATCAGTTTTGCATGCCCGACAGCGACGCACTCATTATTTTGGGATTTAATGATACTGGCGTAGATTCCTGGGGCTTGGAAAATTGGAATGGTTCTGAGTTTGTTGAAAATGAGTCGGCAACACTTCTTTACAACTTTTCATGTAATAATAATACAATAGATCTGGGAATTTCTTTGGACGATTTAGGATTTAACGAGAGCTACTTTGAATTTTCATTTATTACATCAGAAGAAGGTCCACCTATAGACGATACTAACTTATTTAATTACACGTTTGGAGAAGATCATCCTCTTGAACCTTTCTTCGATGATTTTACTGGAACCTTTATTGATCTTAATCGTTACTCTGCAATGCCTATGGGTCTTTCTGTCGATCAAGACGATATGATAATAATGAACGGCTCTGGGGATAGTAGTATGGGCGTCTTTATTACTGAAGATGAAATAGATCATCACAGTTATTTTAGTGCAAGTGTGAATGTTAGTATTGAAAACTTTACTTCGATTGTTGGACAAAACGATACTTCGGCAAGATTGGTTGCATATGATCTTGGTGGTGACGCAATGCTTGCAGGTTGCTCGATTGACCTAAGAGACTACGGGCCTGTGTTGGCTGCTTCGAATGGCGAACAGAGCGAACAGGGATACGTCAGTACTCCTGTATCAGCAAGTTCTGGAGAACTTACTATGTACTTTGATAATTCTACTGGCATGACTTATTGTAGTTTTGATCATGAGACTCTTAGCGTAACTAATGGTTCTAACTTAGACACTGAATTAAGATTTTCTTTAATGCTAATGACGCAAAATGAGGGGAGTAATGGAGGGGGTGTTGAAGTCAATGCAACTTTTGATGATTTATACTTTAATTACACTACTGAAGCAGAACCTGAAGAAGCCCCTTCTTCATTTAATTTTAATTCATCACACTTTTTAGGGTCCGATGTAAATGACACTTATGTAGGACTATTTGCTCATCACAATATAACTTCAGTTTACGGTGCGGATAACGGCACTCATTTTTTTGGAAGAATTGTTTTGAATGACACAGACTCTCTTGATGAATGTGGTGGGTCTTATCCATCTGGTTCTGAACAAACGGCTTATGGTTTTGTTTTTAACACAACCCCTGGCGGATTAGATGATATGGGTGAAATTGGCACTGACTACCAAGTTACAATTTACATTAATGAAACAGCAACTCAAAAATCATTTAGTTTCTGGAACGGTTCCGAGATGGAACCTACAAACCTGGGAGACGCAAATGCAACAATTGTTTGTGGTTATGGTATTGACTTTATGGTTAATCTAAGTCAAATTAATGCATCAGAAGAAAATGGAATTGGATTAAACCCTTTTGTTTACAACTTTACACCCCTGATGGGGCCAATAGATGACTGGCCAGCTAATGATCCATTTTATGAATATCAATATAGTGATCAAGAAGATCAACCGTTAACAACATTTATGTTTCCGGATTTACTAGGTAATGATACTACTGACGACTCTGCAGTTTATGCATATCAAAACATAACTGCTGCTTACGCCAGAGATGATGGAAACCAATTCTTTACTCGAGTTGTCTTTGATGACCTATCTGATCTAGATGTGTGTGGTGGTCTGGAACCACAAGGTTCTATTTATACTTCTGTTGGCTTAGAAATCAATACAACACCTGGTGGTGTCCCAGGTGGTCAAGGCTATGAAGGTGCTGAATTTGACATTATTTTAGTGTTAAATGCTACCAGCACAAACGGACCTTATATAGGGGAGTGGAATGGATCTGATTGGGACTCTGGCAACTTTAATAACTCTCTTGATGATTATGCAGTTCTTTGTGACATGAATGCAATTGATATTGCCTTCGATGTTAGGGGATTGAATGTTTCTCCAGGTACAACAATAGATTTAGTATACTATACTTTTAATGGCTCTGCGCCTTTAGATGATTGGCCAGGCAGTAATCCTATCTACACACAATACACAACAAAATCCCAGGAACAACCAGGTGGCCAAGGACTATACATGTTCGGTCCTCAGCATTCGCTAGGTGAAGATTTACAAGACAACGCTACTCCTGCTGTTGCAAATATAACTGAAGTGCTGGTGGCTGATAATGGAACAATGTTATTTACATCAATGAAATTTGATGATCTATCTGATTTATCTTATTGTGGTGGATCTTCATCTGCCTATTACGAGTGGGAACTTAACTATACTTCGGGAGGTTGCGACGGCAGCGAGGGTGTACTAGACGCAGATTATGATATCTATATTGAATTTAACGAAACGGGAGGAGTTTCAGATATTGGATTTTACATTTGGAATGGCTCTGATTGGGAATACAATGCAAGCGCAGCGTATTATGTAAATTGTCCGAGTAATGTAATTGAACTAGGATTCAATCTAAGTAATACTAACTTTGCTCCGGGGCAAACCATTCAAACTGTATTC
This sequence comes from Candidatus Woesearchaeota archaeon, assembly GCA_018646625.1. Taxonomy (GTDB): domain Archaea; phylum Nanobdellota; class Nanobdellia; order Woesearchaeales; family JABGUJ01; genus JABGUJ01. The sequence continues at coordinate 60,464 of JABGUJ010000004.1, forward strand.
ATTGCTAGCAATGATAGTTATGGTGGGCCAACCGACTTTGCACCTGATGTTGAAAACGGCGAATGGTATGATTTTAATTTAACACAACAAGGCCCTCCGGGAGGAAACACTTTATCTGGTTACGTAAAATATCCTAATGGAACAATAATTGCAAATGTTCCTATAGATTTAGAAGATTCTTTTGGGTCGCCCCTTGCATCAACAACTACTGATGGTAGTGGCTTTTTTAAATTCCAGGAGCTATCTGAAAATGAATATTCACTAAATTTTAACGATGGTTTTAGTTCAATAGCAGGTCACACCAACTTAGAAGTAGGCGGATTTGGATCAGAAGACCTTCTTAATATAACTTCCAGTTTAGAGTTGAATGCAACTTTGTTCACCATTTCAGGTGGAATTCAGATCGAATCCGGCCCATACTACCTAGAAGATAATGTTACCGTCAATATGACTGCAACCAACAATTACGATGGAGAATTAAACGAGTGGGCTTTTAGAAACGTTTTATTATCTCAAAGCTACAGCTTCCTTGGAGTGGAAGATGGTTTGACCGTAAACTTAAGTTTTATGGAGAGTAATTATTCTTTATTCTCAACATACCTAAACTCTACTGCAATAGGTATGGATTCTCAAGTTTTCATTTATAGTGCATTTTACAAACAAGACAACAGTTTTTTTGAATTATCAACTGGAGAAAATCTAACGGGTTCAAATCAAATTGGATTCTTTAACCAATTGAATATATCTCAACAAGGTGGCAATCAAACTTACAATTTATCTGGTTACTTAAAATACCTAAACGGAACGCCAATAAATGGGGCTGGAGTTTGGATAGAAAACAACGTAACTTATGATAGTGATTATCAAGTTACGAACGCTTCAGGATACTATGAAGTAAGCAACTTAACTTCCGGTGGTTATGATATTGAACTAGCAACTTCAGGTGTGTTTGCTAGACTAAGCAACTACGAAATAGGATCATACGAATCTGACTGGTTAATAATCACAGAGGACGTAGAATTTAATGCATCTATTTTCGATGGAGTTGTAATTAACGTAACTTTAGATCAAGAATTCTATTCTTTAGATGATTGGGTATCTGCAAATATTACTATCGATAATTATGGTCCGTATAATATCGTAAACTGGACACCCATGCTTCAAGGTTATGTTGAAGATGATGATGATGATGATGCATACTTCTATGAGTCGATAGAGAGCAACATCACTTTACTTCCTGGAGAACAAGTGAATTTCAGTTTAAGTTTTATGATTAACTCATCACAAATGGCTGATAACAACATCACCGAACCATACGAAATATATGCGGAGTGCAATCTTGTAAAACAAAACAACAGTTTAGTCTCTCTATCAACAGGACAAGACATAACTATAACTGCTGAGTTCAGAGGCGAACAGGAAGTTAACGTTACTGGAGGCGGCGATCAAAACCACACTTTATCTGGTTACATAAAATATCTCAACGGTACGCCTATTGATAATGTGAGTGTTTATTTGCGTCATAACGAGACTTATGAATATTATGAAAATAATACTGATGCTTCTGGCTATTATACAATAAATAACTTACCATTTGGTGGATACAGGTTTGATGTCGAATCAGATGACGAATCAATTGGCTCTGTATCTAATGATCTTGATGAAATTGATTCTTTAGTTATCTCAGAGAATATTGAACTTAACGCTTCTCTTCCTGCTGGTTTATTTTTTAATATCTTGACTGATAAAGGAAGTTATGCGCTTGATGATACTGCTTATGTTAATATCACTGTTTATAATTACGGAGAATTTGATTTGCACAATTGGACCATTTTTACAGAAGGTTATGCTGAGAACGACTCTAACGATGAAACATTCTTTGAGAATCTCATTAGTGAGGACGTTACAATCTTACAAGGAGAAAACATCAGTTTCAACTTTAGTGTTTTCTTGAATGAGACTGCAATCTCTTCTGTAACTGATGCTGAAGTTTACATTTCTCCTGTAGCTCTGAAACAGAACAATAGTCTTGTTTCCATTTCTTCAGGTCAAGATATGGATGTTGCGGGAATTTTCTGGTATGATAAGCAACTTAACATTACAGAAGAACCTGTCTGTGGTTATTCTGGCGGAGATTGGAATATTACAACTCCAATTAACTGTTCTGATGAAGAGATTTATGTGGACGGAGATATCACCATCGTGGCGGGCGACTTAGCGACGACTAGTTTCAGCGCAGCATCGACTGCCGCATATGACTTAAGAGGTAACTCAACAGATATTGGTGAAAATTCTGAATTAGATCTTTTAGCTAATGAAGCTGGTTACACAGATGATTGGGATCAATCAGGAAGCGGAATGGATTTTTACATTGCAATGAATGAAACCTCGAACAGAATACAAATATTAGTGAACTTATCCCCTGGCGCTATTTATATAATTGATCTTGATCAAGACGCGAGCACAGGGTTTGTTATTGAGGATGGAAGAGGATATGACCTTTGGCTGGGAAATATGCCTGATATGGGAGTATATGGTGTTGGTGTCTCTAACTCTACTCTTGAGGATGAAGGTGATTTTGGCTGGTTCCAAAACGCAGAAGATGGAGATGTAATGAACACTTCTACAAGTTCAGACTGGAATTTAAATTACACAGTATACATGAATAAATCCGATGACAACTTTACGATAGAATTAATAATCGACATGTACTCAACAGAAGAGTGGGCTGATAAGACGGTATTTATGGCGGTTTTTGGAGAAGGAGATGATTCTGGATATACAACATTTATGAACTCATCACTTGAAGAGGGTGGGCAACTAAGTCTTGAAAACATTACGCTTGAGATTGAAGGAAACATCTCTGCTGATGGCACTCTAATCATAAACAACTCCGAAATTGAATTCCAAGTAATAGATAATTCAACCGATTTTGTATGTGGATCTGGCTCGGTTGTGCTGATAAATAATTCGTTGATAGGCGCAAATAACTCGGACTTTGCATTTGGATTTAAATCATACTCTCCTTCATTAACATTACAAAACACAGAATTCTCTAGTCTTATTCAGGATTATGATTGGGGGAGTGAGGAAACATCCAGTGGTATCCATCTTGAAGAAGGTGATGCACTCATAACTAATGTCACACTAACAGATTTTTCGGGTTGGAATTGCTTTTATGTTCAATCTGCTGGTGCGGTGTTGTCGAACTTAAATACTAGCGAGAACAGTTGCTCGCTTTATTTGAACGGAGGGGGATCATACACCGTAAGAGATAGTCACCTGAGCTCCCTTTCTCTGATGAACGGGCCTAGTAACTGTCTGATCTCTAACAATAAAATCACTTATTCCCTAAGCGTGAGTTCAAATGGAGAAACGGCTGACAATATCTTTGTGAATAATAATCTTGAGAATGCACGGTTTTTTGACATTAGTAACACAACAAACTCAAACTATTTAATCTACAACAACTCTTTTGGGGAAGTTAGCTGGTACTTATCAAACCTTACAATAAATTCTTCATTCGGTAACACACTTAATTTCTCTATCGGAGAAAATGTATACGTAGAGAATAACACCATTGGACTGAGCGATCATTCAAGATTCTCTAACTTAAACGATTCCGCAACTCTAACATTCAGAGGTTTATTTTGGGAGTCTGACACGGCAGAAGTATGCGAATCTGGTGCATCTTGCTTCGATTGTAATTCAACAAACAACTGCACATATAATTATGATGCTAGGGTTCTCGTTGTGAATGTAACTCACTTCAGTAACTATACTACAAACGGAACAAATGTAGGACCTCCTAGTTATACTTTATCTGGTTACGTGAAATATCTTAACGGTACACCTGTCTATGATATCGATGTTTATCTTGAACACAACTTCACTTATTCTGAATACTATAACACCACAGACGCTTCTGGTTATTATGAAATCCATAACGTACCTGCGGGAGGATATAACTATGATGTTGAACCTGACAACGAAGAGATGGGATACAGTGGAGTGACCACTGACTTTGGCGACAACGAGGAGTACTTAGAGATATTGGAAGATATTGAAGTGAACGCATCTTTGTATCCTGACATAATAGTGACCTTAATGACAAATACAGACGTGTATCAGCTCAATGCTACGGTTTTCGCCAACGTAACCGTATACAACAATGGAGAGTATGATATCTTAAACTGGATTCCTTTCTCCGAGGCATATATAGAAAACGACACTTACTGCTGTGGTGAACTTTACGAAAGCGAGGGGGACAACATAAGTTTATTGTCTGGTCAAAACTTGAGCTATACCTTAGACGTATTTTTAAATTCATCAATCATTAACCAAATTGAATCACCTGAAGTGTATCTTGAATCCGCCGCAATAACATTGAACAATAGTTTGATTTCCGTCTCAACAGGACAAGACCTGACTGTTGCAGGGATCTTTGGTGCAGAGATTAAAATAAACATCTCTGAGTTCGGAAGTAACACTTTATCTGGTTATGCGAGATACTTGAACGGAACTCCTATTGATGGAGCAGAAGTTTGGATGCAAAACAACATTTCTTTCATATCGTATGAAGAACTCACAAACGCCACGGGTTATTACGAAGTCACTAACCTTTCAGGAATTGGCGGATATGATGTTGAGATTGGCCGTCACCGAATGGGTCTTGCTGGTGCTAGTAATTGGAATCTAGAATCTGATGAATCTGATTGGCTAATTATTTCTGAAGATACTGAGTTAAACTCATCTCACTATAGTGGCCTTTACATTAATGTAACGTTAAATAAGGAACAATATTCATTAGATAGTATAGTATTAGTTAACATTATTATAGATAACGTTGGACCTTATAACTTAGTTAATTGGACTCCTACGTTGTATGGTTACGCTGAAGATGACAATACCAATGATAGATACTTCTATGACGTAACCGGGGCCAATCTTACTTTATCATCCGGACAACAATTTAATTTTAGTTTCAATTTTACAATAAATTCTACTGAAATGATTGGAAACGGAATAAATTTATCCGAACCTTTTGAAGTTTATGCAGGGTGCGATCTTCTAAAACAAAACGACAGCGGATTTTCTGTTTCCAACGGCCAGAATTTAGACCAAGTTTACGAGTTTAGCAATGAAAGGTTAGTTAATGTTACTGAGCTGCCTGACTTACCCGACTTACCACTACTAAAGTTCTTTGATGATTTTACAGGTCCAACAATTAATGATAGGTATTCTGTGTTTAATGGCGGATTAAATACTTCGCAGAACAATGTTTTGATTATTAATGGATCCCCAGGAAAAGGCGGTTTGTATACTAATGACTTTGTCGATCACTCTAATCATTTCACAGCATCTGCATACGTTGAATTGATCAACACAAGTGAAATACCGGGACCTTACAACGAAAGCCAATTATTCTTAGGATTTATGGATATGAATGCATTTCAAATGTTAAGTAATTGCGAAATACAAATAGGGGCGGATGGTTCGATGCAATTGGAAGCTTCAAACATGGGTTACGGAGGCAATTCTGAAAACATAACTTCACTTAACGGTACACTAACTGCTCATTTTGATAACGAAACTGGATACACTCATTGCTCCTTCGAAGATGCTTACGCTAATGTCACTAATGGTACTTCTTTAGATACCGAAAATAGATTTTCCATAATACTTATAGCAACCAACGAAGACGGTCCACATTATGTTGAAGCGAGATATGATACTCTTAACTTTAGTTACCCACAACCACAAGGTCCACCTCCTGAAGGTCCAACTTACACTTTATCAGGTTATTTAACTTTCATCAACGGAACACCTATAGAAAGTATGGGGATGGAAGTTCAGAAAGGTGGTCAAGGTCAGTATCAAAGCAACATAACTAATGCGTCAGGTTATTACGAAATAACTGGTTTATCTGAAGGCAATTATACGATGTACGCCGACTATGATTTAGACTTTCCTGGAGTTGGAATGATTGCAAACGACTTTGAATTTAATGATTGGATTATTATATCTGAAGACACTGAGTTAAATGCATCAATCTACGGAGATGTTTATTTTACTTTTGAGACTGATAAAGAAACTTATTCACTAAATGATACAGTATACATAAACGTTACAATAAACAACTCAGGTAATTATGATTTAATAGATATGGTTCCTATACTTGAGGCAACGGTGGAAGAAAACGAAGGAGATCGTGAAACCGAAGACTTATACCTGTCTATGGGAAATAATATAACTATTTTAACCCAAGGGCAGCAGATAGTTAACTATAGCTTCTTCTTAAACTCTACCACGATGGGGACTTTAAACACACCATACACTGTATCTGCAAACGTTTTGATCGTTCAAAACAATAACAGCTTAGTTTCAATCTCTAACGGACAATCATTTACTGGAATAGTTGCAGGAAGTGAAGGAATTCAGATGATAAATATGAGCGAACAAGAAGCGCCTCCTGCGGGTGGCGAATTATATCCGTTTGTTCCTGGAGATATAGAAGCAACAGATTTCGCTTCAGACAATAATGGTGCAGACGCTGCTTCAGATATTTTAGAATTCTACGCTACTGACAACGGTTCAATGTTTTTTGCTAGATTTAATGTAACTGATTTATCTAATTTAGCAATTTGCGGTGGCAGTTATCCTGAACCTGCAAACGTTACATCATATAATATTGATGTTGATAACAATGGCACCGGAGGTTATTCTGGGCCGGGCGGATTAGAAGATGGAGATAAAAGATTTGGAATTAGTATTGATGACACTCCTTCCATTACTTCTTATGTTTTAAAATACAATGGGACTGATTACGTTACCGATGTCATATCGGTTGTGCGTTACAATTATTCGTGTGAATCTGATACGATTGATTTAGGGATGTCTTATGCTGATCTTGGAACTCAAGAAGGAAAGACTGTGACTTTGCAACCTGGAATTACTTGGCAAGTTGGTATAGAGCTAGGATTACTTGATGGTTTGGACAGTGATATAAATTATACTATTAGCAGTGAAGCGCCTTCTGAAAATATTTCATGTACTGATTTTGATGGAGATGGTTTCAACTCTTCTGGTTTGGTTGGATGCGGTTTACAAGATTGTAATGACTATAATGTTTCAATCTATCCAGGAACTGAAGAAAATTGTACTGATGGTGTAGATAATAATTGTAATTGGTTAGTTGATAGTGATGATTTAGTTTGTGGTGGTCAGTCGTATCCTGATTGGTCAGGAATTGGATTCCAAAAAGCGCCTTACGCTGCGAATGGAAATGGTTGTCACCAAGTAGGTGAAGAAACAAGTGAAGGAAATTCTCCTGGAGTTAACTGTCCGAACAATGGAGATCCTGCTTTTGATGTTGCAGCAGTATGGGTAGATCAAGACTACGAGTTTGTATACTGGAAGTTTGCTTCAGCTAACATAACTGGTGCAAAGTTCTGTGGCGGAACAAATGAAGTAAGATTGTATGTTGAATTTAACGCAGATGACAACATGTCTACAGGGAGTAGAAATGGTATACCTAATGATGGTTCTTACCCTGGATCTGACTATCAATTTAAAGTTAATCTAGACGGTTATGGTGAAATGTGGGAGTATGATAGAAATGGAACTTATTGTAATCACACTCCTGATAATCAATCTTGTTATGATCCTATTAATGGATCTGCAGGAGAATGTTATTGTTTTACTTACAACAGCAGCATGCCTGTTTATGTTAACATTACCGAGAACCCCGATGGTTCGTGTAAGCATAGTAAATCAGAGATAACAGTCGCTGTGAGAAAGAATACTATTATGAATATTACTGAAATGAATTTTGAAGCCAATTCATTCCCCGCAACAGATGTATACAATGGTGGTGGACCAATAGATATGCACAGAGGCGGAGACGATTTTGATCAATTCTTTGGAGCGGGACAGGGAGAAGATCCTATGGCATGTGGACAGTTTAGTGATAACCAAAGCAAATGTGATGATGATGGTGATGAGTTTTTTTGTAGATACAATCATGGTATTCAACAATGTGGACCGGATCCGCAAAATTTCGACGATTGTGATGAAGCTTGTTTTGCTTGTTCGACAGAAAACGATTGTACTAACAGCGAAGAAGGAATTTGTGAATGGGATACAGATAATCCCCATATTCCTGAAGGACAAGATGGTATTTGTAGAGAGGAGATAGGTTTCCAAGATTTGGGTGGTAGTGACTGCGATAATGATTGTTATGGTTGTTTTACCGAAAATTCCTGTTCAAACAGCCTAGCCAATGGTGGCGGTACAGGTTACGGTGGTTGTACTTGGTTTGTTGATGCATTCAATGGAGATCAGTTCTGTGAAGTTTTCGGAGTCCGAATGCCTGAATGTAGAAATCAAGCTTCTGATAGTGTGGGTGCTTGGACGGGCTGTACAACCCAGAGTGCTTGCGAAGATAACGGCTGGTACTGGGATGCCCCTTATCGAATATGTTCTGAAACATCCGGCTCGGAGATATGTTATGATACTATAGATAATGATGGAGATGGTCAGACAGATTGTCGAGACACTGATTGTTATGCTGATTTTGTCTGTGGTGGCACAATTGAAACCATCACTGGTGACTACGCCACACAAAACCCTTTTGAAGTAATGGATGAATTTATGCAGCAAGGGTTTGATCCTGCACCTCCTTTTGTAATTGGAACTGATTCTGTTGGGGAAACTGCAATAGAATATGCCGATATAACTGCAATTAGTATCAAAGACGGTCCGAAGGCAATCTTCTTTGGAACTGAGTTGCTCAATGTATCTGAACTTCAAATGAATGATGATATGTGCCAACTTAACGGTACGGAAAACATAAAGATTATTGATTTTTTAGATATTGATGATAATGAGACCAGCGGTTGTAACATAACAATAAACTCTCAAATTTATACCGGTTATGAGTTTACTCTGCGAAATGATGTATCTGGCGGGGATATTTTGGGAAGTGCATTAAAATGTATTAACGATACCTGGAGATTGGTTCCGATCAGACTTTCTTCTGTTAAAAATGCAATGTGTAATACTATTCCTGAAGTAGTTCTTCTAGTGCAAAAAGCCGACATAGGTAATCCAACTGATACAATGGAGATTCATACAGTAACCATGAACACATCTTGGTGGAACCTGTCGAATCTAACTGTGCTTGATCAATATAATGAGTACTACACTCCTGGATCTGTTGACTTTGAACCAATAGATTGCTTTGCAGAACCAACTCGATGCGGTGCGTTTAGTTTGGTCGGAGAGGGTAGATCTATGCCTTTTGAAGATTGTCCTGAGCCTGGGGACTACGATCTTGATGGACTTGAAGGCTGTGATGACCCTGACTGTAGTTACCTTCCTAGCTGCTCTGATAATTATAATGCATCTGAGGATAATGATGCGTCAAGGGTTTCTATGGGGACGACTGAAGAATTTGATGTGGGTGCATCCATTGTGTGGTCAACTAATGAACCAACTAACAGCAGTTTGTTATTCTTTCATAATGACTCAACTTGTACAGAACATAATGAAACCTTAACAGAACCTCTTCCACAAGATTTCCAAATTCTTAATCCATTCAAACCATGGCACAGCGTAATGGTGGATGATTATAATTTAGGTTACTCATTATCTACATCAACCACATACTACTACAAACTACAAGACATAGATCGTGCAGACAACGTTGCTCAAAGTAAATGTCTTAACTTCACAACAACCAGTGCTCCGGGTATTATTTCTATTTTGTTTAATTTCACACCTACTGCAAGTAACAATGTATCGGTGAGAATTAATGATCAAAACATAACCTTTGGTCAAGTACAGGAATACAATCTAACGAGAGATGTAAACTTAACGTTTTATGGTCCGAAGAACTCTTCGGTTTTAGATAATGGTTGGGAAATTACTTGTGTTGATGCAGATCTTGTTAGGGCCGCGGACTTAGACTTAAGGGACGCTATGTTAATTAACTTCTCGGGAGATAATAACTTCCTTGGTATGGACATTGGACTTTGGAATGAAATAACTCAGAAGCTCGGTTGTGAATTTATAAAGGTGCGAATACCTGAAGAGGGCAATGATCTATTAAAATGTGCTGATAACGGTACTAATTGTGAGACTGTTGATGATTTTAGTGCGGAGCTAATTAATTATGGTGGTTCTGGAGACACAGCATACAGTTTATGGAGAGTTAATGTGAATTTAGGTTTCTCTACATATAGATCTAACCAAAGCACTGGTGACGTTAACTTTACAATTAATGCAACTTTATTTAACGAATCTGTAGATGAAGGTCAAGACATTGAAGTTCAATTGAATATCACCAATACTGATAGTAGAAACTTAAGCATAATTAATGTTAATGGTTCTTTCCTTGCAGGATACTTGGACTTTACATACTCTAGCGACGGTATGCCTTCAGATTATGGTCAAGACGGACCAACTGAATGGGGGTACTGGGATAATGTAACTGATAGTGTCCCATTAGAGCCTGGACAATCATACATAATTAATTGGACCTTTAATACTTCCAGTGGGCAAAACGACATACCTATTGGTGCTTTAGTGGATGTAATTGCTGATGATGGAAATACTAGCAATGTTTCAACAACTGTTTACGTTAATGTGAGCAGTACTTATTGTGGTGGTGCGTACTCTGGTTCAGGTGATTGGACTATTTTAAACGCAACTACTTGTTCTAATGAAAATATTACTGTTACCGGGGGCCTGACAATTTCATCTCAAGGAGATGTGCCTACTACTAATTTTAGTACTAATAGCTTATCATCTTACGATGCAAGATCAAATTCTTCGACAATTAGTTTGTCCGACATAGATTTAGTTGCAGATGATACTTCATATACTGATGACTGGGATGATACAACCATCTCCGAATTTTACACTCGAATTAATGGATCTGAGCACATAATACAAATGTATGTTGATAATAATAATTTAAGCTATGCTTACTTTATTGATGTTGATAGCAGTTCTAATTCAGGGGTGGGTTTAGATAAATCTGAAACTCGCGGCTATGACTTATTTATTGGTTACTTCCCTGATTTTAATTTAACTCATGTGGCTGTATTTAATAGATCCATTTCGCCACCTAATCCTGAATGGCCGTCAGGATGGTTTCAGAACGCAACTAATGGTATGACTGTGACTGCCGATTATGATTCTGGTCTGACTGAGAATTACACAGTTAATTTCATAAACGATACTAGTAATTACAAATATGAAGTAATGATTAACATGACTGGAGCATGGACTGATAAACCGGTTGCTCTGTTCTATGGGGGACCTGGTGATTATCCTGAATACTTTACCACATTCAAAAACTCTGAGTTACTTGATCCGATGATTGGTGCGTTAACTCTAAACAACGTGACTCTCGAACTTTCTGGTAATCTGGACGCTAACGCGAATACTAACTTAACTATTCAGGATTCAACCATAGAATTCCAAATGACTGACAATGAGAGTGCAAATCTTTCTGCTTTTGATTTGAACTGGTTAATAATTAATCATTCAACAATAAGTTCCAACGGATCGTATTATTACACTCTGGAATTTGAGGAAATAGTAAATCAGAAAATATTAAACAGCAACATGTCATCGATGTGTGTTTCATCTGATGGTCCGCAGACTTGTCAACTAGCATCGAGCAGCAATACTGTAATATATAATAACACTTTTGATGATTGTGGCGTCGGTTCGTTATACCTGGGTGGCGGATCATCAAATGTAAACATAAGTTATAACAATTTTTTATCAACTTGTAGTCTTTATCTAACCTCATCAGGAGCCGATTTTACACTTGAAGATTCTTACTTCGTTGGCAACACATTCAATAATGGTGCAACTGCGCGGGGTTGTATCAATTGTATTATTAGGGATAACAACATTACTTCTAATGGTTTTTCTCTTTCATCAACAGGTAGCGAATCTGGTGAACCTTCCGTTAATTGTACGCTGGAGAACAACATAATAAGTGGGTCACTGAGTGATTATAATTCAACTGGATCTAATACGTTAATATACAACAATGAATATGGACAAATTGTTTGGTCAAATAAATCAAATCTTTCAATAGGGTACATAGACGGAATCCTAGGCTTAATACCTGGCACTACAATCTTTTTAGAAAACAACTTGTTAGGTATACAGGATAGGTCTCAATTTACTCAGATAAACACAACTGCGCAATTATCTTTCTATGGATTAACCTGGGAAGGGACTGCAGAAGTGTGTGAATCTGGTGCATCTTGCTTTACTTGTAATTCTGGAAACAATTGTACTTACAATTCCGGAACTGGTGTACTAACAGTAAACGTAACTCACTTCAGTAATTATTCTACTAACGGAACTGAGCCAACATACAACATGACTGGATGGGTTTTAGCACCAAATGGTTCTGGAAGATCTGGTGTTTCGGCAAGAATAATACACTCCGTTACATCCGATGCCGATAACACAACAACCAATGGTTCTGGTTTCTTTGAATTCCAAAACATTAGTTCAGGATTATATGAAGTGCGCATAAACAAAGCTTTACCGGGACTTGAAAACTTAACTACGCTTGTGCCTGGCGATATAGGTGGTCAAGACTATTTTGTGAATCTAACTGCCGGCAACCAAGAAGTAAACGCAACGGTGTATGACATTTTTGTTGCAATGCAAACAAACTCTTCAACATATAATGAAGATTCAAATGCTACTGTGAATGTTTCAGTAACTAATTTAGGAGATGTGAATTTAACCAATTGGATTGTTAGCGTATATGCTGAAGGAACTGAAGATGTTGATGATGATGAAACCACCGTTAATATCTCAGCAGGAGAAACTTATAATCATACTTTTACTTTATTCATGAACGGTACTGCAATTGGAGAAGATACTACTCTTGATTTCTACGCGGGCACATTCAAGCAAGATGAATTCTACAACACATCCACTGAGACTTTAACTGGGGAGAATTATATAGAAGATTATGTTGAGGTCAACATAACTCAAGCAATACCAACCGCATCAGGAAACTTGAGTTCCTTCTTTGATGATTTTGCAAGCGGAATAAACACAAGCTTCTTTGGACAAAGTGAATCAAACATAACTATCGGTGAGGTGTCTGGACAAATATATATGAATGGTTCAGTACAGGATACTGGTGTTGATGAAATTGGAATTTTTTACACACATCAAAACATGACTGGTGAATCATTCAATGTAAGTGTTATCATAAATTTGACCAATACAACTAGCACAGCAGAAGGCGATTATTTAATTGACTCAGGTATTTTTTTGTATAATGAAGCGGATTTCTCATCTAGCATGGGTTGTGTGGCCGCGTACGCTGCATTCAGTCCAGGAAATGCGATGTTAGGGTTGCAAAATGGAAGCATAGAGGGAATGCCTTATACTACGTCTATCCCAGATTCGCAAGGGTTATTGACTCTAACGTACAACGCAAGCAGTGGAATTTTTAACTGTTCCTTAGACGGAATATCTCTTGCTGAAACTTCAGACTACTTTGCCGATACAAACTACTCTCTTGCACTCTACAGTAGACTTGGTTCGGTCGGAGCAGTTGATCCGAACGCATCATTAAACGTAACATTTGATGATCTAAACTACACTATTACGCCTTCGGAAGATCCAGGTGCTTCAAGTTGCGGAAACGTATCTTCTAATATAACTTTAACCGAGAATTTATTTTCAAATGCGACTTGCTTAACTGTGGCTGCAGATGATATTACAATAGATTGTGCTGGATATACAATCAATTACTCTAGAGATATGATGCAACTTGGTAAGGGAGTTGACATTAGCAATTATAACAACATTACTGTAAAGAATTGCATATTTGAAACTGCTTTTGATGATATGGATGTGAATTATGCTATATATTTAAGCAACTCCACCGATAGTGAAATAATCAACAACACCGTAACAGGTGCACTTCCCGAAACGAGTTATTATTTCATATTCTTAACTGCGGGATCAAATGATAATTTAATAGCAAATAATAGTGTGTCTGGTTCACTAATGGCAGGAAATGGTATATATGTACAACAAAGCTCTGAGAATAACACGATACAAAATAATGTTGTGACTCTTTCTGATTCAAGGGGAATAAGCATTTTGAATTCAAACTACAACAACATACTTTACAACAATCTATCAACAGATCCTGACACGATGGATTACGATGCTATATATTTGTACAATTCAAATGAATCTACAATTTCATTCAACAATTTATATGCTGATGCTAATGCAATGTTTTTAGAAGGTTCGGCTTTACGTTTGAGTGACAGTCATAACAATGTTATTGGTGAAAACAACTTATCTGCATCTGATGATGAGGCCTATTCTTTATATCTTGACCAGGGATCATCCGGCAATTTATTTTCAAATAATTTCGTAAGTTCTACGGATCGAGTAATATATGACTTGGCTGGTGCTGAGAATACTCTTCTTTACAACAACTCTTTCGGACAAATAAATTGGACATCAACAAACCTATCAACAAACATAACATTACAACTACACAATACAATATTCCTAGAAGATAATAACTTAGGATTGGTAGATGACTCACAAGCCTTATACTTGAATGGCTCCGCAGTTATTTCATTACACGGTTTAGGATATGACTCACAACCTTGGTTACTGAAGAACGGCGTAAGATGCGATAATACTAGCTCATGTAATATTTCTGATTGGGCTGGCAACACATTAATTGCAAACGTCTCTAGTTTTAGTAATTATACAACAACAGAAGATCCAAGCGCTTCGGGTTGCGGAAACATATCTTCTGATATGACTTTAACTGAGAATCTATTTTCGAATGCAACTTGTTTAACCGTTGCAGCGGATGATATCACAATAGATTGTGCAGGATATATCATCAATTACTCTAGAGATGATATGCAACTTGGTAAGGGGGTCGACATTAGCAATTATAACAACATTACTGTGCGGAATTGTATTTTTGAATCTAATGAAATGGATATGGATGTGAATTATGCTGTATATCTGAGCAACTCCAATGACAGTCAAATAATCAACAACACAGTAATAGGTTCACTCCCTATGATGATGGGTTATTATTTTGTGTTTTTAACTGCTGGATCGAGTGATAATTTGATCGCCAACAATAGTGTGTCTGGTTCAGCGATGGAAGGGAAGGGAATATACGTGCAACAGGGATCTGAGAATAATACAATACAAAATAATGTCATAACTCTTTCTGATTCACAAGGATTAAGTATCTTGAATTCGAATAACAATAACCTATTTTACAACAACATATCAACATCTGCCGGAGCGTCGGCCTATGATGCTATATATCTGTACAATTCAAACGAATCTATAATTTCATTCAATAATTTATATGCAGACGGTATGGCAATGATGATGCCAGGTGCTGCTTTATATTTAGTAAATTCTCATAATAATATTATTGATGAAAACAATTTATCCGCATCTGACGAAGAGGTCTATTCTTTATATTTTACACAGGGATCATCCGGCAATTTATTTTCAAATAATTTTGTAAGTTCTACGGATCGAATAATCTATGACTTGGCTGATGCTAGTAATACTCTCTTTTACAACAACTCATTTGGTCAAATAAACTGGACCTCAACAAACCTAACAACAAACCTAACATTACAACTACACAATACAATATTCCTAGAAGATAATAACTTAGGATTGGTAGATGACTCACAAGCCTTATACTTGAATGGCTCTGCAGTTATTTCATTACACGGTTTAAGCTACCCCACACAACCGCAGCTACTTAAGAACGGAGTACAATGCGATGATTTGGACATTTGTAACATATCTTCTTGGGATGGCTCAACACTAATCGCAAACGTCTCAAGCTTTAGTAATTATACAACAAGCGAAGCACCTGAAGTCTGTGTTAACTTATCAGACGCATCTACATATCAGAGTAAAGTCGTAAACACAAGCGATGGTTATTACATCAATGATAGTCTAACTCTTTGTCAGGATACTTATACTACTAACATAACTATGATTCGGATTAATAACTCGGGCATAACTATTGATTGCAATGGTGCAACACTACAAGGGGATAGCAGCGGCTCAAGCGACTATGGATTTTATGAATCAAACATTGATGATTATGTTCTTAGAAACTGTATCACCCGTAACTTTTCTTATGGATTTATCCTATATGGGGATAACATCGTACTAGACAACATTTCAGCATATGATGCTGGTGTTTATGGTCTTCTTTTGGGCGGAGAGAATACAACTTTAACTAACTCTCGATCTCAAGATAGTGGTACCGATGGTTTGCGGATTTCTAGCTCTGTGGGTGGTGTATTAGTTAACAATACTTTAATTAATAGTTCTCGTTACGATTTTGTGACTAGTGAGTGTCCTACATTGGTATTTGAAAACAATACTGGTTCTGGTAATCGTCCGATAAATTATACCAACAGCCAAGTTACTTGGAGAGATTTTGAATCCTCTTTGATAATATTGTGTGGCGCAAATGGGTCGGTTTTAGACAATGTAACTGTACGAGGTGTTGGAAATAATATGTTATCTCTCAGATATGCTGACAATGTTGTTATAGCTAATTCAACAATCTCGGATTGTTATAATGGTATTGTTCCTTATGTAAGTAATAATTTCACAATCATCAACAACACAATTTTTAATAATTCAGACGTGGGAATAGATCTGAACAATAATCACCGCAACTTCAGCATTTTACAGAACAACATTTCAAATAATGATGAGGGAATATTCATTAATGGTCAGCCAGGGAATTGTTCTATATCTGGAAACACAATATCGAACAACACATACGGTGTAAAAATATGGAAAGCCGCTGATTCTGTGTTAGGTTGTCTTATATCTAACAACACAATTTCTGCTTCAACATCTCGGGCATTCGAGATATATACTTTAGGACAAAACATTTCAAACTATCAAATAATTGATAACGTAATTTACGCCGCGTCTAATGATGGTATCAATTTTGTTGAAACAAGCAGCTATTACATAACAGATAACATTATTTCAGGAAACACAATACATAATGCAGATTCCGCAATCTATCTTGATAGAGATACAATAAACAATGTATTTGATAACAACACAATCTACAACGCAGCCAACTATGCTGTTTACTTCTATGCTAGTGGAGGGGATCCTATAGGGAACACATTTAACAACTTGACAATATATCAAGATGATAACTTTATTTACACGTCTACGGCATTATCTGGAGAAAACAACTTCACAAACTTGAACATCTGTTACAACTCTTCAGGCTTGGGATGTATAACTTGGCCTTCACTAAACATTAGCAGCGCAGACCTTGATAATACAAACTTAAAATTAGCTCAAGACTTTGTATCCTTAAACTCATCAGACACTGGCGCAACACAATTCAACAGATCTGCAAACATAACAATCAACACATCAACTTGTGAAATAGATTACTTTATCGCATCAGGCTTCCCACAAACAAGAGCTGACATAATATCTTCGGAAACAATATTTACGCCTTCATATTCAACATGCGCAAATAACATATCAACATTCTCTGTAGATTCATTCTCTGGTTACACGGTACAAGAAGAATCTTGTGTGGATTTAAACAACGAATCAACATATTATGGCAGAGTTGTAAATTCATCAGGAGTATTCTATGTCAATGATGATGTAACTCTTTGTCCAGGAACATATAATACAACTGGAGATCTGATAGACATAAATGCTAGCAGTATAACTTTAGACTGTAATGGTGCAACACTTATGGGGGACGGTGCAGGATCAGACACTGGTGTGGATATATCGGTTAAATCGAACGTTAATATATTGAACTGTATAATTACTAATTTTTCGAAAGGGCTGGAAATTTATGTTGGGAGCGGTAACATCAGTAATAACACCATACATGAAAATACAGTACTGGACATAGATCTTTCTGTTAACTCAGGCGGAGGCTGCGTTCATAGCATATATAATAATACAGGATCAGGTGGCAGGGATATCTTATATGCCAACAGCCAAGTCACTTGGAGTAATCAAGTTGCATCTCAGATAATTCTTTGTAATGCTGACGGGTCTTCTTTAACTAACATGACTGTTAGCGGTTCTGATACGCTTGATAATAATGAACTATATTCGAAATTTAGTGATAATTTATCGATTGTAAATTCCACCTCGTCTGGAAATTATCGTGGCGCATATCTTCGTCAAGGAGACGAAATTACTGTGACGGGCAGCAACTTTAGCAATAATGATGGTTATGGGTTATACATTTACCTTTCCAACAACATCACGGTAGATCAAAATAATATCTTTAATAATAGCGACGGACTGCATGCCAGATACTCAACAAACCTTACAGTAACTGCGAATACGATAAGCCAGAATACCAATTCAATAAATGCACCTATAGATGTAAGTAATAGTCTAATTGCTCATAATTTTTTCTCTGGAGCATCAGGTAATGAAATAGCCACGGATGGGGGATATAATAACCAATTTATTAACAATTCCTTTTCCTCTGCTGGGTTAGCATTTTGGTTTACTGATTCCTATAACAACACTTTGGTAGACAACACATTAACTGATGTGTCTTATGGATTTTACTTCAGGGGAATAACTAATAACAATACAATTAACAACACAATTATTTCGGGAGTGACCGAGTATGTGGCATTAACTTTCTACCAGTATGCTGGAGAATATCCTGTTAGAAATATATTTAACAATCTGACTATATATGGTGAAACCGATTTCATGTTAACTAGCGCAGTATTACCTTCGGAGAATAATTTCACAGATCTAAAGATCTGCTTAAATTCCTTAGAACTAGGATGCATAGAATGGCCATCCCTAAATATTACTTTTGCAGAATTAGATAACAACAACTTAATACTTAATCAAAGTTTTGTGTCATTAGATTCATCTAACGCCAGCGCGGCACAATTCAGTCAACCTGCTAACATTACAATTAACACATCAACTTGTACGATTGATTACTACAATGCATCAGGTTTCCCTGAAAACAGAACGGAAGTTCTAGCATCAGGAACACAATTCACACCATCATACACATCATGTGCAAACAATATCTCAACATTCTCTGTAGATTCATTCTCGGGATATACTGTTTTCTTATCAGATTTACTTGATCCGGAAGTTAATTTAGTTTCTCCAGCAAATGAAACGGCAACAGGAGATTCATTACAAACATTTACTTGTAATATCATAGATAACCGAGCTATAGGAAACTTGTCATTATATTTATGGAATCAATCTAATTCATTAATCTACAATCCAACTACAACTTTAACCGGAATAAGTAATGAAACGTCCTTCCTATACGATTTACCTACTGAAGGAAATTACACATGGAACTGCTTAGGTTCTGACGCTGCAGGTAATGCTGTCTGGAGTGAACAAAACAATTACACAATATCTCTAACTAAATCATACATTGACAATTGTACAACTTTAAGTTCGGAAGGTGTATACTATCTGAACGCATCAGTTAACTCAACAGGGACCTGTTTCACAATAACATCGAATAACGTTACCATAGATTGTGATGGATATACAATTAATTATTCGACCAGTGGTGCAGGATTTGGTATAACATCTGACAATTATGATAATTTAGAAGCGAGAAGTTGTATCATAACTTCAACAGGATTCTCAGCTGATGATAGTATTTACATAGCAAATGCAAACAACATAACGCTAAGATCCAACACCATTAATGTTACAACAAGCAATGTGGCAACTGCCATATTATTTAGCTCAACAACAAATAGTCTAATAACCGGCAACAATCTATTTTCATTTGCAGAAGATGTCGTTGAATTAACGGGATCCTCTACTGGGAACACATTATCAAACAACGTAATTATTGCCACCGGACTATACAACGATGCGGGAGTATCCATACTTGCTGCAAGTAATACGCTAACAGACAATAATATCACCGTCACTGCAGCCGGATCGACTAACAACCCGAGTGCAATAGAAGTTCAATCCGGGACGAATACATTTAACGGAAACAGAATAACAACTTACAACGATGACATATATGGTATATACTTTGCTAACGGCGCTGCAGATAATAACGATCTGAACAACAACGTTATACTAACGAACGGAAGCAACAGCTTCGGAATATATCTGCCATACTATAATGCGAACAATGATTTCGTAGGTAACAACGTAACAACTTCTGGACAATACGCTTACGGTGTTTTCTTAGATGATAATTCTGACAGCAACCAGTTCAACACAACAACAATAATAACATCTGGAGATTATGGCCATGGTATTTATGTTAATAACTCGGACAGTAATGAATTCTTCAGCAACACAATAATTATGAACGGAAGATTTAGTGATGGGTTACATGCGAGATTCGGGGCTGATTCAAACACAATACAGGGTAATAACATTACTACATACAATACTTCTTCGGGATCTAATGGCATTAACTTATATGCTTCAGGACTGGGTACGGGAATACAAGGAAATTCTATACTTGACAACGACATAACCACTTATGGGCCTTCTACTGATGGAATATATATAGGACGAACCAAAGGAAACGCTATTGAGAACAACAGAATAACCACTTTTGGAGTTCATAGTAATGCCATGTATATCGCAATCGCCGATCCGCACAATATATCTTATAACAATTTCACTCCAAATTCGGGAATTGGTGTGAGGGTGCAAGGTGTAAGTTCGTTATACTATAATCACAGTCTTCCAATTACAAATAATGTGCACGGGTTACCTCTGTTGTACAATACTTCTTTAGAAAACCAGATTATATTTGAAAATCAAGATTTATCTAGTACGTATGGGCAAATAACTTGTGCATCATGTACTAATGTATCGTACTCTAATTTAACTCTGGCCGGAGCAGGAATTGCTTTATTTAGTTCATCCTATTCTGACGTAAGCGACATAACAGGAACTGTGGTATCAAACGGATTATATCTATACGACTCGATTAATGTAACTTTGAATTCTTTGGATATTTCAATGACAGGCCAGAACGCTTATGGTGTGTATTTAGTAAGTTCGGATAATAATTCATTAATCAATACAAATGTTTTGGCTGACGGCGGTGCAATCAAATCATCTGCATCTGACGCAAATACTTTAACACTAAACAACTCTTATGGTCAGATATCTTGGACAAAAAATGACCTTACAACAGATCAAAACATATCTCCAAGCACTACGTTCCTTGAGAGCAACAACTTAGGCTTACTAGATCACGCAGGGTTAGCAAATTTAAACAGTTTTGCAACCATCCAAATAAGACAACTATCAAGCGGTTTATCTCCTTACTTGCTAAAGAATGGAGTAAGATGTGATAATACTTCTGCATGTAACATTTCTAGTTATGCGAATGGAGTTCTAACTGCAGAAGTTTCAAGCTTCAGTAATTATACAACCCAAAATGTCGTTGACTGCGGTATTGTTGCATCCGACTACACATTAAATCAAAGCATATCCTCTGCAGGAACTTGCTTGAATGTAACTGCGAGCGACATCACAATAGACTGCGCAGGTAATTCAATAACTTACGGTACTTCTTCTGGTGCGAACAAATATGGTGTCTATGTGGGGAACTACAACAACGTTACTATACGGAATTGCCAAATCACTGAATCCGATCAAGGTAACGAACCTACGCGTTATGCGGTATATTACAACGCAGCAGTATTACAGCTAAGTGGAACAATAACGAACAACACAATTTCTACAGTGTGGGGTGCTGGAATTTATTTATACGGACACGATTCTCTAAACATAAGTACTAATACCATAAGCTGTACTGGGAGCTGTGTCGGATTATATCTTAAATTTGGTTCAAATAACTCTGAAATTGCAGACAACTCTATAACTTCGACAAACTGGTATGGTGTTGAGATTGAAGGTAGCTCTGCAGGAAACACATTCAGAAATAACGATATCTCTGGTGGATCTAAAGCAATCTTTGATTTTACGGGCGGTCAAAACAATTTAGTTTATAGCAACGCATACGGTGAGATAACTTGGACAGACACGTCATTCCTTAACGAAATGGATATAGATGCAGATATCGGCTTAGGAACTAACCTATACATAGGAGAGAACATCGTAGCACTA
Source organism: Candidatus Woesearchaeota archaeon (assembly GCA_018646625.1). Classification (GTDB taxonomy): domain Archaea; phylum Nanobdellota; class Nanobdellia; order Woesearchaeales; family JABGUJ01; genus JABGUJ01. The sequence continues at coordinate 82,676 of JABGUJ010000004.1, forward strand.
AACACAACCGCATTTAGTGAATTAGGAATTAACTCAAGCGCAAACATAACAATGCGACAACTAGAACTAACAGACGTCTCAGCAATAAAAAGACTAGACAATTACAGTACGAGTGCAGCATACGTACAAGCGAACGGCGCAGACTGCTTAGGCGGCACATGTGTAAATCTAAGTTTTGATAATGCAACAAAAGTACTGGTATTCAACACAACGAGCTTCAGCAGCTTCTCAGCAGAAGGTTCTGCAACGCCAGACACAACAGATCCTGTGATAAATCTTATTGGTCCACTGAATGCAACACCTTATGAGAACTTAGATCATACTTTCTCATGTAATATTACTGACAATATCGGGGTAGAGAATTTAACTCTATACATCTGGAACGGTTCAAATTTAATCTACAACACAACAAACACAACTATAACAGGCACGCAAAACGAATCATCATTCCCTTACACATTACCAACTGCAATAAACTACACTTGGAACTGCTTAGGATTTGATAATTCAACTAACGGCGACTGGAGCCAACAAGGAAATTATACTTTAGAAATAGTTGAAATAACTGCAATAGATGCTCCTACTGCGTTATCCATCACAAACATAAACGATTCGGCATTGTACTTGAATTGGACTAACGTTACTGATGCAGATAGCTACACTGTGTACTACAGTACAAATGTAAGTCAAATATTAAACTTAAACACTAGCAACTTAGGTGACGCGGTAACAAATGTAACTGGAATATCAATACTAAATTGGACTGACACAAGTTCAGGTTCTGTAACTGAGAGATATTATAGAGTTGCTGCAATTAGATTAAGTAATGATAATGTAACAAATTCGACAGTTGGTAAATATGACATAGAGGTAGTTGAGGCGACGGGAATACCAGGAAGTGATGTGGATTTGAACCTAATATCTATTCCTCTAATTCCTAACGATTATAGCATAAATACGATAATCAATCAGTCATCTAATAGTGACTTGATATATAGATACAACACAGATACGCAAAACTATCAAAGTACTCAGTTTTTTGCTGGCTTTGGCTGGTTTGGGGACTTTGATGAATTCGAGCCTGGCGTTGGATATGCCTTTAAACCTGTAGCTGCCTCTTACAACTTTACAGTACTAGGTACGGTTCCTGCGGGGAATTTAACCGTAACAGTTAAAAACGCAACCGGTATTCCAGGTAGTGGAATTGATTTGAATCTTATAGGTTGGCACAGTCCAATAGCTAAGTGCGACTTGGGGTCGTTTATAACAGGTGCATCGGATAACGACATAATATATCGTTACAATACTCAAACTCAAAACTATCAAAGCACCCAGTACTTCGAAGGATTTGGTTGGTTTGGTGATTTTGATTGCTTAGAATCTGGGGTGGCTTACGAATTCAAACCAGTTTCGAGTGATTATGATTATAGTTATGAAAGAACATGAAAGAGGTGAAGTAGTATTACAAGAAAAATATTGACCGCGATTTTACTTTTAGTTATTATGTCTTATGGAGTTTATGCAGCAGCATGTACAATTCAAGGAGAAATTAAAGATTCTTCCGGAACTGAAGTTGCACTTGGAACTGCGGTTAATTGTTCTCTTTTTAGAAATAACGGTAATAATGAAAATTATACTACTACGACGGGAGCGGGGTTTCCTCCAGTTCTTGCATACTATCACCAATATAAGTGTTCTATGAATTGTGATGTGATTGGCAGCGATACTGTTACTGTTGCAGGATACAACTCTACTCACGTTGGTGAAAATTCTACAACCATGTCAGCATCTTCTACTTCTATGAATGTGACTGTTGACGATCGTCCCGTGCCGGACACCGCACCAACGTCAACACCATCATTACCTACAGATGCACAAAATTACAATACATATACTCAACCTTACAATGTGACATTTGAATGTAACGCAACTGATACGCATCAATTGGCAAGCATTAAATTATATTTAACAGATGAAACAAATTCTAGTTTTGCACTAAATCAAACATATTCTGCCTCGGGCACATCTAATTCAACTACCTGGACTATAGAATTACTTGGTGGGGATTATACTTGGAACTGTCTTGCAACAGACAATGCATCACAAACAGATTGGGGAACAAACAGAACACTATCTGTTAACTACACCGCTCCAACTTACAATGTTAATGTTACAAAAACGCTTTTATCTGCAGATCCTCACGCAGTTGGAGATATCGTACAATTTAGAATAGATGTTGAAAATAATGGTTCATTTAACATAACTGACTTATATGTTTTAGATATGTTTAGTGCATCTGAATTGGCGTACAATGCAACTAATTATTCTAATGGACTCACAATAATTTCAGGTGAAGTTGAGTGGGATTTAGAACTAAATGTTGGCGAAACTTTGAGCATATTAATCAACTTCACAGCATTAGATGAAGTAAACACGACTAACGTTGCGTCAGTAATAAATGATAGCGACTATGACTTTGGAAATGCTACCGCTGTTGCGGAGCTAGAACTTCCTGTTTATGAAGCAAATGTCACAAAGACGCTAGAATCTTCAGGCCCTCATTTGGTTGGGACAACTGCACAGTTCTTGATTAATGCAACGAACATAGGAGATTACGCAATCTCTGGATTTACTTTGTATGACGATTATGACCATACTTATTTAGACTACACTGCAGCAAACGACACTTCTGGAATAACAGTAACACAAGCATCTGGAGAGATAGAGTGGACTCTTAGTTTAGCAGTAAACGAGTCTAGATTGATTTTAGTTAACTTTACTACACTACAAGTAGGAACCACTTTCAACGAGATACATGTAGAAAACTCGAGTGAAGATGAATTTGCTTACGACAATGTAAGTGTCAATATCCCTGCAAACGTAGATCCGACAAACAACGTCAGTACGATTGGATATCTAAATGTTTTAGAAGATAGCTTCAATAATTCGATTAACTTAAGCTTATACACTAGCGATACGGAAGATGCAATTGCAGATTTAAACTGGAGTTGTTCATCTAATGAATCTTATGTAACTGCTTCTGCAAGCAACACAACAAAATTCCTTAATGTTAGTGCATCGAGTAACTTTTATGGTTATGCGAATATTACTTGTATAGTATATGATACTAACTCTGGAAGCGCTACAGATAGCTTCTTAGCTAATGTATCTAACGTAAACGATCAACCATTCATACCTGATATTTCTAACAATGATACTGCAATAACTAGAGGACAACAAGTCCAAGCGAGATGTTATGCTGAAGATGTCGATAACGACAATTCTGGACTAATTGTTAACATATCTTATAGACTTGAGACGGGTAGTTGGGTATACGTGCCTGGAGCTACATATTCTTCAGGAGATGACTGGTGGTATGTTAACATAACTGCGGGTACATCTGATGCTTGGATATCAACAGTAGATATTGCTTGTAATGTTAGTGATGGATCGTTAGTCAATTGGTTCTCTGAGCTGGATAATATAACTGTGACTAATAATGCGCCAGTGTTAGATAGTTTATCTGGATTAAGTCCATATAGCATGGATGAAGATTCAACAAATGCATCCACTAACTTGTCTGCTTATGCAGTAGATGTGGAAGACGCAGATGCGGCTTTAAACTATACCTGTACTGATAATGAAACAGACTTTACTGTCTCCGTTGATAATTCCTCTAAACTAATTAATTTAACAGCATCTAACAACTTTTATGGTTCTGTTCTAGTTAACTGTACGCTTTACGATACAGATGGTGCGACAGACATACAAACATTCACCGTTGCTGTTTCAAACGTAAACGATGCACCAACGGTTGATCTGAGCAGCTTAGATAATTTTGCTTTAGCCGAAGATACTACGAATAGCTCAATTGATGTGAGCGCAACAGTAACTGATATTGATACTTCGTCCTTTACTTGGACTTGTACTAGCAACAACACAGGAAATCTTTCTGTATCTGTAGCATCCACTACAATGACCATCTCAGCCTCAAACAACTTTACAGGATATATTAATGTAAGTTGTAACGTTTCAGATGGCGAATACATTGCAAATGATACATTTATAGTTAATGTGACTGCAGTAAATGATGCTCCGGTAATATCTAGTGTTGCGATTTCACCTGCAACTGCGTATACTAACTCAACTTTAAACTGTACTGGAACTTACTCTGACGTTGAACTAGACGCTGAATCTGGAAGTACATTTAAGTGGTTTAAAGGCGGAACTCAGATATCTGGTCAAACAACTCAAACTCTTGCAAGTACGTTCTTCAATAAAACACACACTATGATTTGTGAGTATACCCCTAACGATGGAACTACTGCGGGAGATGCTGTGAATTCCTCTGGTGTTGTAATATCTAACTTGGCGCCTTACATTAATCATACAGTAACTAACCATGAAACAAACGAGAATGAAAGTTTCTCATATGATTTCAATTGTACTGATGTTGATGAGGATAGCATAACGTACGCTCTAAATGACACATCTGTCTTCACAATCAATTCTTCAACTGGTGTTGTATCTGGAACTCCCACCTTCAACCAGGAAGGAGAATACTACTATAACATAACTTGTACCGATGGGGCTGCAACAGCATCCACACTATGGAACGTTAATGTAACTGACGTGCCTATACTATCTTTCTCAGTTAGCAAAACATTAGTAACATCCGCTGTGGCTTTACCTGAGGCAATAGTGTCTTTCAACATAACAATAAGTCACGTACAAGATGGAAATTTAACTAATGTAACTGTAAATGATACTTACGATACAGGATACTTGAGCTATAATGCCTCTTCAATAATACCCGCTAGTGCGGTTGATGATGGTAATATAGAATTTGGAGATATTACTTCTCAGCTAGGGAATGTTACAGAAAATGGGGAAATATCATTCATTGTGAACTTCACAGCTTTAAGTAATTTGACTACTCAAACAAACAACACAGCCAGTGTTTATGTGTTATCTACAACGGGATTAAACGCAACAACTAGCGACATTGCTTCTGTTGGAATTCAAAATGCATCCATTAGTGTAACTAAATCTGCTTCGCCTTCTTCAGGTGCTGTTGGAGACGGAACACAATTTACAATTAACGTAACTAGCGTTGGCGCATTAAATCTAACTAATGTTACATTAACTGATTACTTACCAGATGGACTAACTTACGTAACATCAAATACAACACCAGATAGTTCTGCTGGAGGTGTAATTGTTTGGACTTTAGGTAACTTCACATCAGGACAAACACAACTAATCACAGTAAACGCTACAATAGATGCTGATGCAAGATCTGTTTGCGCAGGATTTAGTTGTACTAACACAGCAAATGTAACTTCATTAATGGAAGGAACATCTACTGAGATTCCTGATACTGGAACTGCTGCTGTTGCAATAACTAACACAGCACCTTCTGTTTTGAGTGTTGCAATTTCACCAACAACTGCTTACACTAATACAACTCTAAATTGTACTGGAACATTCAACGATACAGACACTGGCGACTCAGAATCTGGAAGCAGTTGGAGATGGTATAATCAAACAGGACTAATCACTGGGGTAACCAGTCAAACAATTGCAGGAAACAACTTTTCAAAAGGTGACACAATAATTTGTGAATATACTCCAAGCGATAGTTATGATAATGGAACTGCAGCCAACTCAAGTGGAATTACAATATCTAACTTAGCTCCGACTCTTGATCATGACTTATCTGCTCTTACTGTAAATCAAAATGAAACGACAACTTATGATATAAACTGTTCAGATCTTGATGAGGATGACAGCGTTGACACTTTAACTTATTCGCTAGATGATACAACTTACTTTAACATAAATGCATCTACAGGGTTGGTCAACTGGACAACGAATTTATCTCACAGAGGATTATATCAGTTTGTGGTAACTTGTAGTGATGGAACTGCGAGTGCGACAGACACACTAAATATTACAGTAACTGATGTATTTGCTCCAACGGTAACAATTACGTCACCAAGTGGATCTTACACGGATAGTTATAATATGGATTTGAATGTTACAACATCTGAGATCACAACTTGTAATTATTCCATTGATGGTGCGAGCTTCACAGCATTTGGTACTAATGCAACATCACATTATACAACATTTAGTGTAGTAACAAACGGCGCACACAACGTAACTGTGAACTGTACAGATCAGGCAGGGTTAACTGCGCAAGAGAATGTATCCTTTACAATAAATGATACGACTGCACCAAATGTGACTGCGACGGGACCATCTGGAACAAAGTCATCTAGATCTCAAACACTGACTGTAACAACGGATGAGACTGCGTTATGTAGATATTCTACGACAGATTTGGCATACGCCAATATGACGAATAATTTTACAACTACTAATTCAACAACACACACACAAAGTCTGACTAGTTTGTCAAACGGTGCTAAAACATACTACGTACGGTGTGCTGACTTGCTAAACAACACAATGAACGCTTCTGAGACTATTACTTTTACTATCTCTGTAACTACAACAACTACCACAACGGGTGGTGGTGGCGGTGGCAGCAGCAGCCGAGTTATTGTTGGCTACGGTGAGGATGGTGCTGACGTAGGAGGATTCGCAGTTAGCTTTGAAGATGATGTTGGGGAGATAGCTAAAGGGAGAAAAGGCGAAATATACACATTCCAATATGGTTCAAAATCATATGAGTTGAGCATTGACAGCGTATACCTTGATTCTGTTAAGGTGACTATCGCAGGTGTGCAGTCACAAATATACAAAGACGCACCAATAGACTTTGATGTTAATGGAGATGGCGAGAATGACTTTACTGTCTTGTTAAAGAATATAGTGATGAACTATGCTCAGATCAAGATGTTTAAGTTACAAGCAGCACCTCCTGAAGAACCAACAGTAGATGCGGAACCAACAACTGAAGACGTAACAACCACTCCTTCAGATGGTGCGACAACACAACAGGAAGAGAAAACTCCTGAAGAAATCATTGCTGAAGCTGAAGAAGAGGGTGGAAACGCAATACTCTGGGTATTCGCGGCAATAGTGTTACTAGTTGTTGCTGGTGTGTTAATCTACTTAGGGTTTGGAAAAGGAGGATTAGGGGGAAGCTCATCAAAACCTCCGACTCAACCTTCAAAACCAGGCCAACCTGACATGTTACAACAAATGAAAAGTGAGTTTAACAGGGATGCCGCGGTTGTTCAACAAACTGTAGCAAAAGAAACAGATACTGCTTGGCACGCTTTCAAAGACGTTGTTATACGTCCAATCAAAGGCATGTTCAAGAAAGCAACGACACCAAAAAACAACTTCAAAGCTAGAATGAAACCTGGCAATTTTCCTTAATTCTTTTTTTCTTTATATAAGAAAGCTTTATAAGCTGTAGCTCTCTTAAATTACTATAATTAAAGGGGTGGCCTTCTGTGAAGACTATTCCACAAAAGAGGTAGATTGATTGTACACTAATTCAAGTGGAGTATCTTCTCTACCAAGAGGGGTATTTTTATTAGATTCTTCTAGATTTATCTTTTTTCGAGGTGATGATTTGTGAACACCTCTAGACTGTTTCTAGCGATCTTTGTAGTCTACTTTCTTCTAATTCAACCTTTGGCTGCAACTTCGCAAATTAATCCCTCATACTCTTTTAATTTGCCTGTAGATGATACTACGTTAGATGATTGTCTTACTAATGATGACTGCGATGAAAGTTATCACTGTTCTAATGAAAGTCTTTGTGCAGAATGTAGTCTTTGGGAGGATGATGACATCTGTTGTAATGGTGAACGAGGCGGTGATTGTGGATTGGAAGAAGAAACAAATTGCCAAGATGGAACTGATAATGACGATGATTACTTTGTTGACTGTGAAGATGCTGATTGTATATTGAATGAGGAATGTCGTTGTAGTGCTAGAGATGATTGTTGGGATAATACTTACTGCTTTGACGGTTTATGTATTCCTTGTGATAAGAATGAAGATGATTGGGTTTGTTGCCAAGGGGAAGATCTAAAGAGCGCAGATTGCCAATCCGAAGATAATGTTGAGAGAATCTGTGATGATTTAAGAGATAATGATTTTGACGGCAACAAAGACTGCGAAGATTCTGATTGCAAAGATAATTGGCAATGCTTTTCATATAGCACAAACGAAATTTATACAATATCCTCTTCAGAGCCTGCCAGTAGTTTTTTTGATGACTTTAATTTGGGAATAAATTCTTCTTTTTACATAATCTCGAATGGAACTGATCTAACTATTAATTCTTATAACGGAATGGTGTTGGTAAACGGTAGCTTTGATCACGAGCTTGAATTATATCCTTATGTTGATATTAAAACAATAAGCAACATCTCTGACGGAGATTTTCTTGCTACAGTTGATATTAACATAACTGACACAGGTGGTTCATTAGTTAGTGCGGAATTATATGGAGGTTTTGTATTGTCAAACACTTCAGGTCAATATGTCACATGTGAAATAGATTTAAACACCACTCACTATCGTCTACTTATATACAACGATTCTTATGGTGAGGCTGCAGATAAAGCTTTGTTAACAAACGGCACCGGCTTGCTCAGTATGGGATATAACAGTGAAACAAACAACATTACTTGCGAGTTTGGAGGTGAGTCTATATCTGCATACTATCCATATATTGCAAATGAAGATCACGGTCTAGTTATAACTGGAGGGTTATCGGCAATTGGTACACCTGATAACATTGGTGGAGATGTAAACATAACTTTTGATAATCTTAATTACACTCTTATTCCACTAGAATGTGGTGCGAATCTAGCCAGTTCAACAACTCTAGATTCTGATCTTTTAGGGTGTGGTAGTTACGCAATAAATATTTCATCAGATAACGTTACCTTGGATTGTAACGGCTACACAATACAGGGAGATGGTTCCTACGGAATATATGTTGATGCAAATAACTTCACACTACAAAATTGTAATATATCCTTTAACGGAACGAGCAGCAACTATGCTATATATTATACATACGACAACAAGAGCAACAGTAACTTATTCAACAACACAATTTACGCGGGAAATAATACTGCGATATGGGTGCATAACAGGCTTTTCAATCTTACAATTACGGATAATCACATCGAAGCTGCGGACTTCAACGTGCTTATGATTAGCAGCACATCAAGCGGTGTTGTACTGACAAATAATACAATTCTAGGACAAGGTTGGATAGTGAGCTTTGGTGCTTCTAATGGTGTAGTTACCAACAACGTGATGAATGCCTCCAATGGATGGTATGCCTTTTCGTTAATTGGGGACAATAATACTGTTGCCAACAATAACATCTCAGCTACTGGTCAAAAAACATTCTATTTAGAAGGGAGCAACAATACTGTTTACGATAACAGAGTGCAAGCTAACGGGCCAGCACTATTCTCTCAATCCGCCGACCCAGATCAAAATACTTTCCTTAACAACAGATTTGCTACATCACTAAATATAGGGTACTTAGTTTCATTGTATAGTTTCTCTCATTCTAATGTTCTAGTTTACAACAATTCATTTGGAGAGATACGATGGTCTGGAGAAGGTCTCTCTTTAGATACAAGTGATGCAGCCACGCTTGACCACGGAGAAGGATTAAATATTTCTCAAAACTTTATTAGCTTTGATTCTGATACATTCACTGAAGTATATGATCAAATAGCTACAATATCTTTTTACAACTTAAGCTACAATGAAACACCAGTTTTACTTAAAGATGGGGCAAGGTGTGATCATACGGACTCTTGCAACATAAGCTATAACAATGTTACAGGGATACTTTACGCCAACGTAAGCGAGTTCAGCAACTACACGACAACAGCAGATGTGCCTTGTGGAATTATAAACTCTAACTTCAATTTGAGCTATGATCTCACCTCAAGTGAAACTTGTTTCACAATAAACTCATCCAACGTAGTGCTAGACTGCGCAGGATACACAATCACTGGTAACGGCTCAGGCTACGGGGTTAACATCACTAATGTAGATAACGTTACCATTGAAAATTGTATTGTTAACAACTTTAGTCGTGGAATTAGCAAAGATGGTTATGATCTTAATACCTATTACACTTTTCAGAACAACACAATAAACACATATGGTGAGTCTGGATATGGGCTTTATTTAATAGTTTCACAGAATTCTACAATCTTCAATAACACAATAACTACTAGTGGATATCAAGGAAGTGCACTGTATTTCAATCCTGGAATTAATTACAGTAACGTAAGTCAGAACACATTAACAACTTACGCTAATTGGAGTTACGGAATATTCCCTGCACTCTCTTACAACAACGTCATAGATAGCAACACCATAGTTACCTATGGGAACACCTCTGATGGAATGGATGCTCCTAGCTCATATGGTAACACAATTAGCAACAACAACATAACAATCTACGGAGAAGCAGGAGGTATAGATATAGTATACAATTCTTCCCACAACACCATTAGCAACAACGTTATAACACATTCTGGAGATGATAGTGCTGCTCTGGAATTGTGTGAATACGCGACTAACAACACGCTCTCGAACAACATAGTTCAAATAACAGGCACCGATAGCGCGGGAATAGATATTTGTGATTATGCTTACAACAATACAATAATAAACGGAATATTAAATGCAACACTCTTTTCAGATGTAATATTAGAAAATGGTGGGAACAACAACGTGTTCCTCAACGTATCATTCAACAAGAGCGATGTTGGTTTTGAAGGTACTTCAGGATCAATAATTGTAAGGTGGTATGTACAGGTGAATGTAACCGACGAACTAAGTTCTCCCATCTCATCTGTAAACGTCTCAGGATACAATGTCACTAGTCAGGTTGAAGATTCCGCTTTAACGGATGCAAACGGGCAAGCCACTTTAACTCTCACAGAATTCACTCAAAACTCCTCCCACACAACATACGCGACGCCACATAGCGTGATCGCTTCACTTCAAGGATATGCTGACGATTCGTCTTCAGTAAATCTCACTCAAACAGAGTCAACTACTGTTCAACTAACTTTAACCAACGACTGTGCGGTCTTGAACGGAGATTACACTTTAGTAAGAGACATAACAACTTCAGGAACCTGCTTCCACATAAACGCTTCTGACATAACTATTGATGGTGCTGGCTATTCGCTAACAGGAGACGGCACTGGCTATGGGATAAACAACTCTGGACAGTTTGACAATCTAATAATCAGAAACTTTGGAAACATTTCAAACTTCAAGTTTCCGATTTACACATATTTCATGACTGACTCAGTCATTTATAACAATACCATTGACATACCAGCCATAGGTGGAGGTTCAGGAGTATACTTAAAATATTCAGACAACAACAATATCTCTCTGAACAATATAACAACCCAAAGTTCTAGCACAGGGATAGAAGGTCCTGGAGCAGATAACAACGACATCTTTTATAATACAATCTCAACAACTGGGGGCACAGGTTATGGAATTCAATTCTACACAAGCTCTAGCTCAAATACATTATTTGGCAATACAATCTCATCATCGGGAGTGGGCACGGACGCGGTAAGAATATCTGGAGGAAGTAGCTATAACATCTCAAACAACACTCTATTCTCTCTTAACTCTACAAGCATGGGACTCTACTTAAGCGCTAGCCATTCATTTGTCATCTCAAACACCATTAACACCACAGGCAACTCTGCGGATGGAATCAATTTAGTCGGAGTAACAAATATGACTCTTACCTCAAATACAATCTACACAACAGGTGAAGGCAGTGGAGGGTATGGTATAGATTTAGCAACAGTATCTGATTCTCACATCGCCGAAAACAATATTACAACAACAGGGGACAACTTTGGTGCAATAACCTTCTCTAATTCAAATAGCAACGTCGTTGAATTAAATACTGCCACCACATACGGATCTGAAAGCGACTCCTTATTATTAGTAAACGCAGATCATAACATTGTTTCAGAAAATATTATTACGACATACGGTTATGATGCAAATGGCGTCTATATATCATCAGGATCTACAAATTGCACTTTGATTTCGAATACTATAAACACCCAAAGTCAATATGGGCGAGGCATTCAGATGGCTTCAACTCCAGATTATCCTTCTATGACGTTTTTCAACAACAACATCACTACTGAAGGATATCTCGCAGAAGGAATGTGGCTATATTATGCTCATTACGCTAATGTGACATCAAACAGAATAACAACTAATGGGAATTCTAGTATTGTGTTAAGATATAGTTTATCTAATCACACCTCAAGCCAAAATAACATATTAATATCCAATGGAAACTCAAGTCATTGCTTGACGCATTCAACCTCTTTTAATTCTACTGCGAGTAACAACATAATAAACACAACAGGAAATTCTAGTCACGGAACTTGGAGTTCAAACATAGAGAGCACTAACATATCGTACAACAACATAACGACAGAATCGGCACTAGCCAGAGGCATAATGCACGATAACTCTAACGACAACTGGTTTACAAACAACATAATAGTTACGAATGGAGATGATGCAATAGGTATTACTAATTCAAATTGTGAACGAGACACGATATCTTACAATACAGTTACGACTCAAGGAAACGACGCCGATGGTATTTATTTTGTGGGATCTCCAAACACAACTGCCAACAACAATAATATATCTATTACTGGAGAATCGGGTAACGCTATGTTGATTGTAACTTCACAAAGAGCAAACCTTTCCAATAATACTGCGAGTGTTGAAAGAGACTCTGTGTTTGATGTGTACTTGATAACTTCAAACAATTCTCAAGTTATTGGGAATTACTTTATATCGGATGGTAATAATAGTCACCCAATTGTACTTGAGCGAACGCATCACAGTCTTATTAGCGATAATGAAATAATAACGTATAACCTTTCTTCAGGTATTTACTTGGCGAATCTTTCATCTCTCAACAACATAACATCTAATAATATTACCACGTACGGAGATCAAGGACACGGGATATATAGCAATTATAACGCTTCTCAGAATAGAATAGAAAATAATTATGTTGATGTAAGTGGAAACGCCACAACAGGCATTACATTGCTTGGTTTTTCTAATAATTATACAATCGCCAACAACACTTTAAGCTATTCGGGTAATGAAGTATTTCAAGGCATTTACATTAACGCATCAGATAATAATATTATTTTGTCTAATCTCGCGGATTATCAACCCGGGACAGGCAAATGGGCATTTTATATTTATGATGTCGAAAATACATTAGTGAATGGACTAGTTATGCCGGAAAGTGTGAACATAACAACCAACTATCTAAAAAGGGTGGCTGTAGACATTGAGTCCTCTCCTGAGTCGCATTCAAGTGAGCTACGAAACCTTTCCACCTTCTTACAAATTCTCGGTGTAACAGACGAAGCATACATAGATTTCAATTTGAGTTATGATGGGGTTGATATTACAAGCATTGATGAATCCTCACTTAGAATTTATTGGTATAATGGTACTGATTGGGCGGTCTTACCAAATTCAAGCATTGATGTGGAGAATAATGTTATTTCATCAGGGAATATTTCTTTGTCTTCTTTAGAAGTTTTTGCCCCTTTAGGTCAATCTAGCTCAATGTGTCAAACACTCAACTCTGATCTCCTACTAGATATTAATCTCGATACAAATGGGAGTTGTTTTACAATAAATTCCTCGAATATAGTCATCAACGGAAATGGTTACACGATCACAGGTGATGGATCGGGATATGGTATAAACAACTCGGCAGGCTTCGATAATATCACAATAATAAACTTTACTGGAATCAATAATTTCTCAAATGGCATATACGCAGAAGGCATGCAAAATTCTACAATATATAACAATACCATACAAAGCGCAAATGGTAACAATGCGCATGCGATTCGTTTAGGGGACTCATCTAGTTTCAATAATATATCTTCAAACACAATTAGTTTAAACGGAAACACTGCACATGGAGTCTATTTAACTGGTTCTTCTGATTCTGCTTATATATCTAGTAATACGATAACTGATACATCCGTAAATAACGAAGCAATCTATATCGTGGCTTCAGATAATGCAATTATAGAACATAATACGATAACTCTATCGGGTGGTAGGGCTATTGAGTTGAATGGGGCCGTAACTAACAATACAATAACTAACAACAACATTGAAGTATCTTCTGGAGGATATGGTATTATACTTTTATCAGGTCCTTACAATAACATGGTTTCGTATAACAATGTTACTGGTAGTTTAGTATCTCACTCGATATATCTGGTTAACGGAGATGATAATACCATCTATCATAACATTGTTGATGTGGCCTCAACCGGAGAACCTGTTATGTATCTTAATGTAGGATCTGAGAATAACAACATATCAACGAATATAATAACAACATCTGATGTGGGCTCTCATGGAATACGAGTTGAGAACTCTGACAATAACCTATTTGAGTACAATAATGTAACTGCAACACAAACAAGTGGTTATGGTTTTAGACTGAATAATGCAGACAATAACACAATATTTGCAAATAATATCAACGGAACAAGTACTTCAACAAACGGGATAGATATTTCTAACAGTACCAACAACAAATTATATTCTAACTTCATCAATACTTTGTATTATGGTGCGGAAGGGATATATTTGGACGATGGGACAAATAATACTAACATTTCTATGAATCAAATAGTAACTGAAGGAGAAGATGCGTATGGGATTTACATATATCGTGATTCTTCAAACAATTATTTCAACAGTAATAATATTACTGTATTGACATCTATTGGGGTTATGGTGCGAGTAGATTCGGATGATAATGAATTCCATTCTGATACTGTCAACGTAGTTAACAACGCAAGTTTCTACATATATCAGAACGCCGCGGGAACGACACTCGACGATGTGATAATAAATAATGGCCCGAACATCTCTAGTAGTTCAATGGATAACATATCGATCGGCGGGGTGGTTGCGATTCCGCCAGATGTTGATAATCTAAGCAACATGTCAGACTATCTAACTATAAATAGTCAAGGAGATGGCGCGCATATTGATCTCAACTTAAGTTATACAACAGTCGATGTTACTAATGTATCTGAGAGCAGCATACGCTTATATGAGTATAACGGATCAAACTGGACTTTGGTATCTACTTCTGGAGTTGATACATTAAACAATGTTGTTTATTCAGGAGAAATAATTAATTTTTCCATCTTTGCTCCTTTTGGAACATCTGGTGCATTTAATCCGACGATTAATAACATAGAATGTAGTGTTGATAATGGCACCAACTGGTCAACATGTTCCTCTGTTACGTATGGGGGGGAAATAACCAATCTATCTATTAATTGCACAGATCCTAACGGCGATGTTTCCTATGCGAGTTTTAGAGTTTATAACGAATATGATGATAACAATGTACTGAACCAAACAAACTCTACGCAGTCCTTAGGAGATCGTTGGATTATTAACACAAACTTCTCATTTCAAGATTCAGGAAATATGTTGATTGAGACAATATGCACAGACTTACAAAACAACACAGATGACTATAACACAACTTGGTTTGTAGATTGGGGCACTTTACAACCATATTACGTGAATTCTACTGGTGATCTAGTGTATTCGCTAGATGGCTTCAATGTTACTCGATCCGAATTTTTCAATATGACAACAGGCGTACTCTGTGTTGGAGGAGAATGTCCTAATGTAACTGCTGCCCTAGATCCAATGCCCGTCGTAAAGAAGATTAAGGCAAAAGTTGCAGGTCGCAGTTTGAGAAAAGCAGAGAATTTACCAAAACGATTCAGAGAGAACAAAAAAGAGCGTAAACCAGGCCAAATAAAAATAATACACTTCAAGTCTATTATTCAAGATGAATGGAAAGAAGAACTAACTAGTCTTGGTGTAGTTCTCTATAATTATCGTCCTGAAAACTCCTTTGTTGCAAGAATAACAGACATAGGTTCTGTTACATCTTTACCTTATGTTGAATCCATTGGTGATTTACCCAAGGAACGTAAGATTGTTGGTGCGGAAAGAAAGAAAGCCAGAAGGCAAAGTTACAAAGCATCTGTTAACAAACGAACCCGATTTTCTTTGGGGATATTTGATGAAGGGGATAGAGATGATGTGATTACTAATCTGAATAATAATTCAATAGAGATCTTAACAGTTACTGATGATAAGATCACATTCATTGCAAGCACACAAGAAGTAGACTCAATTGTATCTTTACCTGAAGTTGAATATGTTGAAGACGTGATTCAATATACCATAAAGAATGATTTAGCTACTGACACTATGGAAATTGACCAGGTAGGTTGGTTAGCTTATGGTTTGTCCGGAAATAACATGACTGTCGCAGTTGCTGATTCTGGATTAGATACGGGTGTAGATAACTTCTCGGTTGATGATGATATTCACAGGGATTTTGATAATCGGGCGACTATTTATAATTGGAATTGCACAGTTTACGGTGAGAGTTGTACTGATCCTGATGATAAGAACGGGCATGGAACTCATGTGACTGGTTCGGTTGCGGGAGATGGTAACAGATCGACTAACCAATATAGAGGGTCTGCATATGAGTCAAACATAATCTTTCAAGCCATAGGTGATGACGATGGATCGAGAAGTGTATATCCTCCTCCTACTTTGGCTGAATTATTCTCGCAAGCATACAACGCTGGTGCGAGAATACATACAAATAGTTGGGGCGGCGGCGGTAATGGCTATTACTACAGCGATTGTACTGCGGTTGATGCGTTTTTGTATGATTATCCTGAATTATTAATCCTTTTTGCAGCAGGCAATGAAGGATCTGGAACTAATACTATTGACGCACCTGGAACTTCAAAAAATACGTTGACTGTTGGTGCCTCATACAATTCAAGATCGGGAAATATAGATACTATTGCTAGTTTTAGTTCAAGAGGACAAACAGATGATGGTAGAGTTAAACCAGACGTGGTCGCACCTGGGACTGCAATATATTCAACTAAATCTAGTCAAATTGATTCCGCAACACCGGCATGTAATACTGGAGGACTGGGGGGATCATACTATTCATCATGTCAAGGAACTAGTATGGCGACACCTTTAGTTGCAGGTATGGCTACTCTAACTAGAGAATATTTTCAAGAATGGCAAGACGAAACAAATGTTTCGGGAGTTTTAGTTAAGGCGGCAATAATCAGTGGTGCAGATGAAACAAGTTACGGCTTTCCAAGCACTGCGACAGGGTGGGGCAGAGTGAATCTAACAAGAACCATTAATCCGCCACCTCCTGCAGGTTTTGACTACATAGATAACAAAACTGGTTTAACAACAGGAAATACTGCATCTTACACTTTTGATGTAACTGACACTTCGGTTCCTGTAAAAGTAACATTAGTCTGGATGGACTATGAAGCATCCGCTGGCGCCGATCCTACACTAATCAATGATTTAAATCTGTTAGTACAAACACCAAACGCCAGTTTATACAGAGGAAATGATTTCGATGCAACGCCTGATGATGAAAATGATTCCATAAACAACGTTGAGATTGTAAGAATTAGCGATCCAGAAACAGGAACGTTCACAGTTAACATAACAGGGTACAACATTCCTCAAGGACCTCAACCTTATGCATTAATTTTCTATGGCGGAATAAGGCTGGCCGCATCAGATAAATTTGATGACGTATTATCGACTGATTTAGAATCTCTAAACAATACAGCGATACAAAACGTAACCAATTTAACAATTGGAATTGCAAACAAAGGTCAAATAAATTATGGTTTGCAAGGAGTTAATGTCTCTGGGGCCGATTTGAATAAATACATAACAATAGATGATAACTTAATTAGTTTAGATGCGGACAACCTACCACTGCTAAATACGTCTGCAAGGCTAAGTATTTTTGATCTATCTTATTCTTGGACGCCGCTAATATACAAAGACGGCTCAGTATGTTCAGATTGTAGTGACATAACTTACACTAATGGGAACTTATCATTTAATGTGACTGGATTCAGCAACTATACGACAAGTGTTAGTGCACAACTTGCTATTAATGACGACACTGATGATGGAATTACTGCTTATCCTAATCAAGAAATATATTTCTATGCGAACTACACCAATATAACTGACAACTCTCCAATAAATAACTCGGTTGGACAATGTACTATTACTTTTGAGAGTTCTCCTACTCACACCATGACATATAATGCTGCAACAGGAGAATATGAATATAGTAGAACCTTTTCTTCAAATACTACATATACTTACATTATCTCATGTAACGGTACTGATTACGAACCACTAAGTTTGTCAGATGACATAATTGTTCAAAACAGCAGCGAGTCTAAAGGATTAATATCAACAACGGAAGGCGCAACTCCATTCTGGACAAATGCATCAAGTAATCCTGCCAACTCTTCAGAATATTCTTGTTTATTGAATATGCGGGGAGGAGAAACTTGTAATCAAACCTGGTATGTGACGCCCACGGGAAATGTAGGCACAACCTGGAACTTCTTTTCAATATACGAATCAACAGTTAATTCAAGTTATGTGATTTCTAATACTTCGAACACAGTTAATGTTACAATTACTTTGGGATCATCTGTTGAAGCACCTACTGCGTTATTCATCACAAACATAAACGATTCGGCATTGTACTTGAATTGGACAAATGTTGTAGATGCAGATAGTTACACGGTTTATTACAGTACAAATGTAACACAAATACTAAACCTGAACATTAGCAATTTAGGTGCTGCTGTAACAAACGTAACTGGAATACCGATACTTAACTGGACTGACACAAGTTCCGGATCTGTAACAGAAAGATATTATAGAGTTGCCGCAATTAGGTCGGGTGATGGTAATTTAACAACTGATACGATTGGTAAGTACGACATAGAAGTTGTTGAGGCGACAGGAATACCTGGAAGCGGCGTAGATCTTAACTTGATATCCGTTCCTTTAATACCTAACAATTATAGCATAAATGCGATACTTAATCAATCATCCGACAATGACTTGATTTACAGATACAATACGGACACCCAGAATTACCAAAGCACGCAATTTTTTGAAGGATTTGGTTGGTTTGGTGATTTTGACGAATTTGAACCTGGGGTGGGTTATGCTTTCAAACCAGTTGCAGCTTCTTATAATTTCACAGTACTAGGAATTGTGCCTTCGAGCAATCTAACTGTGGCTATCAAAAACGCAACAGGGGTGCCGGGCAGCGGAATAGATTTAAATTTAATCGGCTGGCACAGCCCTCAAACCGTGTGCAATATAAGTGCCATAATTGATAACGCATCTAATAGTGATATAATTTATCGCTACAATACGCAAAGCCAAAACTACCAAAGCACGCAATTCTTCGACGGGTTTGGTTGGTTTGGTGATTTTGACTGTTTTGAGCCCGGAGTTGCATATGAATTTAAACCAGTAACGAGAAGTTATAATCTCAGCTACGGCCTTTCCTAGTCACTTAAACAGCAAACAACCATAACCAACACAGCAAGAATAATCTCCACTAACATCTCCTGAAGTATAATACTTTAACAGCGAAGAATTCTTATCTTTCAATAAAGAAACTAAAACAGGAATATTATTTCGACCACAAATTGTGGCTTCCTTCTCCGAAACATAGAAGTTAAAACCAATTGCATCATTCTTAAGAATAAAATCGATTGCGCCTTTATCTAACTCATAAACATTCTTTTTAACATCCGAGGTGAATGGAACATAACCATAATTAACACCATAATGTGTGAAGTCGGAAGAAGCGATCACAATAACTTCTTTACCACTTTCGGAGATTGCTTTCTGAATCAAAGCAGAATTATTCTCAAACTCACTATCACCAATTAACAATGGAACGAACTTAAAGTCTGGATAAATAAACTGCAAGAAAGGAATCTGAACTTCAATTGAATGTTCATTTTGATGATTCTCAGAACTCTCGATGGCACCATGCTTAACCAACAAGTCCACAAACTCATCATCACACTCAGCTACGCCTAACGGAGTCTCCCACCCGCCTTTCATCGTACATGGTTTACCTTTATATCTATGATTTGTACCTAATATCAAAACTAAATCTGGCTTTTTACTCTCTGCCAAAGCCTTGTAGAACCAAGCAGCACACATACCTGAGTAAGGATATCCCGCGTGAGGAACTATTCCGCCATATATCCTTAAAGAACCAGCTGAGCCAGGCAAAGAACCAGGTCCAAAAGAAGAAGTAAAACATTCCTTAATAGAATTAAGCAATTCTTCTTTATCTGAAGAGTAAAACTGTCCTGAAACTATCGGTTTTCGTATCATATCATTAGTTCAACAAGCGCCAATTAAATTTCTTTCGTATTTTCTAAATTTTTTCACTGGACATCCAAATTATTTTCGAATAAGCCTATACAACAGATATCTATCACATAGAATCGCTAAAGCACACTGGTCACTAGACTTCTACTCGTGTGAGATTAATAAAAAGAAAGAATGCTGGAGTAACAGAGCCCAGCAAGCAACGAACAAAAGTTCGCCGACACACCACGTCAAAGAACATAATACAAACAAAATATTTAAATTTTTGTATGCTGGAGTAGCAGAGCCTGGTTAATGCGCCGGCCTCAAGGACCGGCGACGACACCACGTCTCGCGGGTTCAAATCTCGCTATACGAATTTGGATTGCGGGTGAAATTCCCGCCTCCAGCGCCCTTTACTTTATTTTCTTATCAAGAATTTTATACATGGTAATAATCCAGAAAGGGATAATCAAAATGAACAAATACTCTTCGATGGGCATCAAACCAATCTTTATTCCTATTAAACCAGGCCCTGGAAAGTCCCAATGTCCTCTAAAAATAGCGAATGAATCCCATAGAATCCCTATCACAAAGAAAACTAAAGTAACAATGATTCTTTCTTTTCGAGAGTGATACAAATGCACCCGATACTTCCACTCGATAAATAGACCGACGGCCAACAAAACAAGTAAGATTATCAAATACTCCATACTCTAGATAATCTTTAAAGCATATATAAATATTTTCAATACTTATAATGCTCTGGCTTATATGGTCCTTCTTTAGGATAACCTAAGTAAGATGCCTGATCATCGCTCAAGGTAGTTAACTTAACACCTAACTTAGCCAAATGCAATCTAGCAACTTCTTCATCAAGTTTCTTTGGTAGCATGTAAACACCAACTTCATACTCATTCTGCCACAATTCGATCTGTGCCAACACTTGATTACTAAACGAGTTACTCATTACAAAACTTGGATGTCCTGTTGCATTACCTAGATTCACTAGTCTACCACGAGAAAGCATGATAATTGAATGTCCGTCTTCAAAGATAAACTTGTCAACTTGCGGTTTAATGTTTAGTTCTTTAACGCCTGGATATTCTTCAAGCTGTTCTATTTGAATCTCATTGTCAAAGTGACCTATGTTACAAACAATTGTCTCATCTTTCATCTTTGACATGTGATCTGCAGTGATAACATCTTTATTGCCTGTTGCAGTAACAAAGATATTTCCTTCTGCTAAAGCATCTTCAACCGTCATTACTCGATATCCTTCCATTGCAGCTTGTAAAGCACAAATTGGATCAATTTCAGTTACAATTACGTTTGCACCAAATCCTTTCATAGATTGCGCACAACCTTTACCTACGTCACCATAACCACATACAACCACAGTTTTACCTGCGATCATAACATCAGTTCCTCTCTTTATACCGTCTGCAAGACTCTCTCTACACCCATATAAGTTATCGAACTTTGACTTAGTTACAGAATCGTTAACATTGATTGCTGGAAACAAAAGTGATTTATCTTCCATCATTTGATACAATCTATGAACGCCGGTAGTTGTTTCTTCAGAAACTCCTTTGATTTTCTCTGCCATCTTTGTCCATTTCTGAGAACTAGCATCAAAACCTTCTTTCAAAGTTTGCATAACAACGTTTAACTCTTTATTTCCTGTATCTTTTTCTAGAATTGAAGGATCTTTTTCTGCTTCCACGCCTTTATGAACCATCATTGTTGCGTCTCCGCCATCATCTACTATCAAGTCAGGTCCGGAACCATCTGAGAAAGTTAAAGCTTTCTTAGTACATTCCCAATACTCTTCTAATGTTTCGCCTTTCCATGCAAATACTGCAACTCCTGTTTTTGCAATTGCCGCCGCCGCATGATCTTGCGTAGAATAAATGTTACATGATACCCATCTAACTTCTGCACCTAAATCGACCAGTGTTTCAATTAGTACTGCTGTTTGTATAGTCATGTGCAATGAACCCATAATCTTTGCACCTGCAAATGGTTTTTCACTTGCATGCTTCTTTCTTATTGCCATTAAACCTGGCATTTCTTTTTCTGCCATATCAATTTCTTTTCTTCCAAATTCTGCTAAAGAAATGTCTCTTACTTTGTAATTTTCAGTTTCATCCATACTATTCACCCATTTAATCTATTTGATAGACCTTCAGCCATTGTACATATTATTATATATTTCGCAAATGAATATACCATTTGTCCAATAAATATACGAAAAGGTAGACAAATATAGGCATCTTTATATATAAATAGGACATCCCCTCCTGTTATGGAGAAGCTAGCAAAATCATTCAAAACCATAGTAGAAAAATACGGCTTAAACGATGAAAAGAAGGCAGATGCGGTTGCGCATTATGTTACTAGTAAAGACACTAAACACTTTTCTCTAAAAGATTTCTGCGATGAATTCAACATGGAACCAAGAGATGCAGAGTTATTTCTAGAATTTATCTACAAAGGAATTGAGTTCAGAGAACAAAATTTAACGAACGCAAATGACCTTGAGAAAAAAAGCTCTTGAAGCTAACATCTGGAAATACTACGCTTTAGGTTTCATACGGATGTTTATGTTAATTATGCCAATCATAGTTATTTTCTTTCAAGAAAATGGCTTAAACATGGCAGAAGTTATGATTCTTCAAGCGGCATTTTCTGTTACTGTTGCAATAATGGAACTGCCTTCTGGTTTCTTAGCAGATGTTTTAACTAGAAAAACAACTTTAATCATTGGTTTCATCTTAAGCTTCCTTGGATTCTTATCATATTCTCTCTCATACAGTTTCTTGGGTTTTTTAATTGCGGAAATTGTTTTAGGCTTTGGGTCTAGTTTCATTTCCGGTACTGACTCCGCATTAATGTATGATACTCTAATAGAAATAAAGAAAGAGAAGAAGTACAAAGAAATTGAAGGTAAAGCAATGATGTTCAGAGGCTTTGCTGAAGCAACTGCTGCAATCATTGGAGGATTATTGGCCATTGTAAGCTTAAGACTTCCTTTTGTAATAGAATCATGCATTATGTTCTTTTGTATTCCTTTGGCATTCATGATAACAGAGCCGAAAAGGAAACGTTTCAGTCACAAAAAAGGTTATGCGTATGGTTTATACAAAATATTGAGATTTGCCCTCTACAAAAACAAGAATGTGAAGTGGTTAATAATCTATAGCTCGATCATTTCAACATGTACTCTTGTAGCTGTCTGGTTTTATCAACCATACTTCCAGTTAGTTGGCTTACCTTTAGTATACTTTGGAATAACTTGGGCGGCGATTAACTTTTCTGTAGGGATATTCTCAAAATATGCGTACGACATAGAGAAAAAGTTAGGAAAAAGAAATTCATTCCTTATACTCATCCCATTAATTGTTGTAGCCTACTTAATCATGGGTAATGTAGTATTCCTACCCTCAATACTTTGTGTAATCATCTTTGCATTTGTACGGGGATTATCAAATCCGGTTATGCAAGATTACATCAACCAAGTAACATACTCCGATAAGCGAGCTACAGTAATGTCACTCAAGAATTTAGTTGGAAGAATTATCTTTGTAATATTCTCTCCATTTATTGGTTGGTTCGCGGATGTATACACAATACCTGTCGCGCTATCTCTCTCTGCCGCATTTGCATTAGTCTTTGGCGGAGTAGCAATAATATTCCTAAGAAAACACGAGGTTATCTAAATGAGATTAGATGATAAAGATCACAAAATTATAAACGTACTAAAAAAGAATTCTCGAGAACCAATCAGAGAGATCGCCAAAAAAACAAAACTACGTCCAAGCACAGTTCATGTTAGAATAAGAAAACTAGTTGCCGAAGGTGTAATAGACAAGTTCACTCTAAAGCTGAATAACGAGTTGATGGATGAAGGTTTTATTGCCATTATTCTGCTAAACACTGACAATCTTGATCCTAAAGTGATCTCAAACAAACAAGTAAAAGAAATATTTGGGATAACTGGTGAGTATGACATATTAATGAAGGCCAAATTCAAAGGTGTTTCTGAGTTCAACGATTTTGTTCTGGCTTTGAGAAAGCTATACAACATCAAACAAACCTTATCTATGGTGGTTACAGCCAATATAAAGGAAGATATATGATTTTCAAAACCTTTAAATACACCCAATTTCTCACTCTCGTTAGGGGGTTATTTCATGAGCAAAGGATTGGTGATTGCAAGTTTATTAACATTGATTATTCTGATTTCCGGTTGTGCCGGCAATAGTATTCTATCATCTGAGAAGGAAGTAACTGGTTTAGCAGTAGCTTCTATGTGTGTAGATAACGATAAAGGATTAGCATATGATGTTAAAAGTTATGTTATCTTCGAAGGAGAAGATTTTCATGATAGATGTTATGATGATGATACTGTCATAGAGTATTATTGTAAAGATGATGCGAAGGTTGGTAGAAAACACATTTGTGACTCTGGTTGTTATGAAGGTGTTTGTGCAGAGATTGTTGAAGAAATCATTCTAGAAGATGGTGAAGAAATGTCATCATCTGAAGAGATTGTCAACACTACAACTACAACAATAGAAACTTCTCAGCTTAATGAAGTTACTGTAGATCTTATCAAAGGAGATTGTGTTTGTACTCAACAACTTAACCCTGCTTGCGGTACTGATGGATTAACATACTACAACGCTTGTCACGCTAGATGCCTAGGTTCGGGTGTAAGGTACAAAGGCGAGTGTGATTCAACGGTTGATAAACCGGCTGAAGTGGCCGAATTAAATGGTACCTTGAAATGTACTAAAGATTCTGTGATTTATTTCGTAAAGAATAAATACCTCTATTTCACTGAAGAAGATGGTAGAGAAAGAGCATACTCGGCAAACGGAGCATTTTCACGAGGCTTCGACAGTAGAAAATGGGTATACAATGCTCATATTAACAGAGTATCAAACTTTTATCAAGAATTTTTGAAATTTTCAGAAGACGTTTGTAAGAACACTGGAGACGTTCCCGAAGATTTCGAAGAATTCCTTAAATTGTACAGTTAAATGGCAACTAAAAAAAAGAGGGTGAAAGCTCGAGTAGTATTTGACGAAGTCAAAAAAGAACGCTACAAACGAGGTTTCTTTGCATTAACTTTCGCTAAACTACTTTGGTTTCTATTGTTAATGGTTGTACCTGTTTGTTTATGGGTTGCAAATATTAAGTTAGTAAGTCAATTGGGCGTACAAATCATCTTTGGATTGTTAATGGTTCCTTTAGATATCGTATGGCTATTCTTTGCTTATTTCTTCGCATGCGGTTTTGCATGGATCGGAAAGAAAAGCGGATTCCTTGGCTTTGTTATCTTTAGTGTTTACTTGGTAATACACTTATCACTTCTAGCGATAATACTTCTTATCCATTTATTTGCAGGATTAATATAGAGAATGATAAATGCTTTAATCTTCGACTGGGCTGGCACTTTACAGAATAACATCGATGTTTATGTAGAACTGTGCGGTGTTATCTTTAAGAAATTAGGAAAAACACCTATTAGCAAGGAAGAGATAAGACAAAACATTACTATTCCGTATATGAACTTCTGGAATAAATACTTCCCAGACATGACTCTTGAAAAACAGAATAAACTTTATGCGGAAACAATCATCTCTTTGGATAAATCTCAATTATATGATGGGGTGAAGGAGACTCTTGAACACTTATCGCAAAAAGGCATCAAATTGTTTGTGGTAAGTTCGGAAATGTCTTTCACACTTTTACCTGAAGCAAAAAGAGGGAACCTGCTTGATTTATTTACTGAAGTCATCGCGGATGTACACGAAAAAGAAGAGTCGATAAAAGAGGTTATCGCTAAACACAATCTTGATCCTGAAAAAACAGCTTACGTCGGTGATACGGATGGCGATATTATTGCTGGGAAAACCTGTGGTGTTAAAACTATAGCCATAACTTGGGGTATGCAAGCCAAAGAACCACTAACTGCATCTAATCCAGACATTATGATTGACGATATTAAAGAAATACTAGACTTAGTCTAAATCTTATCAATTTCTTCTTTAATAGAATATTCTAATTTGGCGCCAATCTGTTGTACAATCTTAGACGCAACCAAATTTCCTGACGCTGCACACTTATCTAAACTTTTACCTTGAGTAAATGCATATAAGAATCCTGCCGCAAACAAGTCGCCAGCACCTGTCGTATCAACAGCGTCAACAACATGCCCTTGAACATTATACACATCAGATCCACTTTTAACTAGTGCTCCTTTCTTACCTAATTTAACAATTGCAATCTCAACGTTTTCTGCAACTTTATGCACAGCTTCTTCCGCACCAACACCTGAGAAAACTTCTGCTTCACTTTCATTCAAGAATAGAATATCTGCATGCTCATTAACAATCTTACGCAAATCGTCAATATTTCTTCTAATCAACTCAGGATCCGCTAAGTCTATAGCTACTTTAACATTATTTTCTTTAGCAATTGAAATTGCATGTAAAGCAGCCTCGCGAAGATTTGGAGCTTCCAAAACATAACCAGTCAAATAAATAACTTTACTTTTCACAATATCTTCTTCAAACACATCTTGTTTTTGCAAAGTGATTGCGGCACCCAAATGAGTTGCCATTGTTCTCTCTGAATCTGGCGTGATAAAACTAATCACCTGACCAGTACTTTGTGCACTTGTTCGAACCAAGCACGATTTTATATTATCTTTAGTAATAACATCTTCATAGATGTCTCCTCGATCATCACTTCCAATCTTACCACACAACACACATTTTCCTCCTAGATTAGCCACACCCATTACGGTATTAGGGCAAGCCCCGGCTGGAGTTATTTTAATGTCTTGTTTAGACACTTCATCATAAAGCTGATTAGCTCTTTCTTTATCGATAAGATGCATAGTACCTTTCTTTAAATCTAGTTCAATAAGTTTATCAGATTCAACTTTGATAAGAATATCAATCAACGGATTTCCAATGCCAAACACATCAAATTCTTTTTCCATAACTCAGAAACTACTTGTCCCCTTTATAAAGATTCTGGAATCCTTCCAGATCATCCACCCAAAACTATTTAACGCTCTCTTAATTCCAAAGAAAAATGACTGATAGAAAACTTTCTCCGAGCAGCATAAATACGTACATGCAATGCCCTAAGAAATATTACTATCATTACATAGAACAACTCCCAACCAAACCTTCGATACATCTTCTGATGGGTAGCATAGTTCACAAGGTTTTAGAGGAATTCTTCAATCGAAAACACAACATGACTGGTTCCTACCGAGAGAACCTAAAACAAGCAATAACTATTTTGCTTGAGAACTATTGGGACATATCTGAATTAAAGCTTCCTGAAGAGGAACAAGCACTTTATAGGAGCCAAGCAACGCGCATGGTTAATAATTTTATTGCCAGATTTATTAATCAGATTGATATGCTTATAGAATCGAAAAAAGCAGTAGATCCTAATCATGCATTTAACTTAATTAAACCAAAACTAAAAGAGAAATACTACTCAGATGATCACTTAAATATTCACGGTTACGTTGATTCAATAGAAAAAGATTTCGATGGTAACATCACTTTAATTGACTACAAAACATCGCAAAAATACAAGAATGTTCTAAATCCAGACTATAAAAGACAATTGGCAATTTATGCTTTACTATATCAAAAAGAAGAAGGCCACCTTCCGCAACTTGTCGGTATACATTATCTAAGATACGGTGAAGTTTTCTTTGTAGAAGTCACTCCCGAATTAGTAACTTGGGCCGAAGGCGAAGTAAAATTTGTTTCTGAAAAGGTAAAAACCAAAGAAATAGTGGATTATGATCGAAAACCATCAAAATTATGCAGATGGTGTGATTTCTATGATGTTTGTTGGAAAGGAGAAGTACCTCCATACTAAAAATTTATAAACCCAAAACCACATTCATCAAAACTATGGCAATATGCAGAAAAAACGATTACTGCAAGTTTGGTATTGTAGTGGGTGATGAGACTGAAGGCAAAGATGATTCAGATTATGAATCAAAGCGATGCTTCAGATGCATGGCCACAAGCTACGATCTGTTCGAACCTGTAGACGACGAAGAGGAATAAACTCATTCTACCTTACAACTTTAGCATCCACATACTTGCTAGCTTCGTGATCTGAAAACTGGAATGCATACACCGCAGGACACGATTTCGCAACCTTATGTTCATACACTTCCCACGCACCATCAAATTGAGCCATATGCCATCGCATTAATAATGCTTCATTCGGTGTTAATTCTATATGCTTTCCTGCCATCATTACTG
This sequence comes from Candidatus Woesearchaeota archaeon, assembly GCA_018646625.1. GTDB lineage: Archaea > Nanobdellota > Nanobdellia > Woesearchaeales > JABGUJ01 > JABGUJ01. The sequence continues at coordinate 111,337 of JABGUJ010000004.1, forward strand.
ATTTTTCGCCATGACCTAATGGCATTTCATCTTTAACAACATACGGCTTTGCTTCTGAAACTTTACCCGACTTCAACACATTTGGTTTATAGGTGTTAACTTTGCACAAGTCATGTAGCAACGCAGCGATAGCCATTTCATCATCACCAACTTCCAGACCATACATAGCAACTTTTCCTCTAAATAATTGATAAACATTTAGCGAGTGCTCTGCCAATCCTCCTTCGTGACATCCATGAAAATCTGGACGAGATGATGCTGGAGCAGTGAAGTAATCACTCTGCTCTAACCAACCAACCAATCCATCTATTCCTTCTCTGCCAGTTTCTTGTAGTAATGAGATTATGTTAGCTTTATTTTCTTCTACTTTATCTACTAAACTCATTTTGAACCCTCCTGCAATCTGTATAATGTTCTGACTGCGCTAGTCTTGGTGGCTTGCCTAGGACCTTTGTCATATCGTACTTGATTAGCAAACCCAATTCTCATAGAAAATGCTCTTCCCTCATCTAATCCGCAAGTTTGCCAATTATTTGAATAGTTCAAGTTCATTGCCTTAACTTCCAACACTGCAGAACTCTCAGGATCAACATACAAGTCTGGAACATATTTGGAAAATGCATCTCTGTCAAGCTTTTCAGAGACAACCACATTACCTGGACGAGCATTTTGTAATTTATCGCCAATCAAAGCATTAATTTCATTAGCCAATCCGTTTCTTGTTGCTCCTATCTTACCGATTGTTTCATACTTTCCAGTTTCATCATTGTAAGTAGCACACAATACTGAAGTAAACGGTAAATCTCTTCCATAATCTGCCGTGTAAACACCAATCACTACTAAGTCTAGTGGCTCAGAACGTTTGAACTTAACCCAATCAATTGTATTCCCTCCTGGAACATACTGTGAAGATGGATTTTTACAAACTCTACCTTCTTGCTTCTCTCCAAAACTTGACACAACCAGTTCTTCTAGTGCGTCTACTCCTTCAACAACTTCAATCTCTGAAGGAACAATTCCTGTTGAATCAAATCTCTCGGTGTATGCTCGTCGTTCACTTAAAGGAAGATACAGCGTACCTCTTTTCTCAAATCTGATTGTATCAAATACTCTTAGAGATAATGGTGTACCTTCAACAACTCCGCTTGTAAGATACTTTTCTAAACTTTTGTCGCTTATTCCTGCACGTCTAAATCTTTTCTTTACATTGTCAAAAACTTCTTTATGTCCATTACCTTCTCCAACCAACTCTGCTTCTAAAATGCATTGTGGTAAAGATTCTGCGATCTTTACAATCTCAGGATAGCAAGCATAGTTTAACTCGTTACCATTCCTTGTAAAAACTTTTAATCCTCTTCCGCTCTTGTGAATCTGAACTCTATATCCGTCATACTTTATTTCTGAAAATGTTTTACCGCCATGCGCTTCCATTACTTCTTTGTAATCTGCATACATTGGTTGCATTGTTGGAATAAATGTTCCAATTCTTGGTAGAGCTCTCGCTAATTTCTTATTCATGTATTTCACCACCATAGGTTGTTTTTCTCTATTGGTGGTTATTAGTCAAAACAAATATATGAATAAGTGTGGTGACATTATTCACCTCAGAAATTAGCAAATAAACAAATTAAGTACTTACAAGTCTTTTCCTTCTGGTTTAATAACTTTAGAACTTCTCCAAAGCCAGTCGAAATACGCATCATAAGTCGCAACTATATTTTTATTCTCCATTACAATTGCAAAATAAGGTTCTTCCCAAATAAATTGAGTTACTCGGTCTCCAAACAACAATAAACTAGTAGGTAGTTGTATATCTTCTGGAACCTTCCTCCACTCTTCATATTTCTGCGGAGTTATATCTTCCTCACCTTGACATATCAAAACTTTACCAGGGATTTTATTCTTTTCATACACGCTCAAGTAATATTCCATCATGTGCGGGAAAAGTGTTTCGAACTCTCTTGCCGCACCGACGACCTTGTACGGAGTTTTAGACTCAAACAAGTTTTTAATCAAAGAACGCAATCCTTCTTTACCTTTGTACACTTCAATTTTAGTTTCTTCTTTAGCAAGTTTTTGCAAACCTAACAGCTGCGGCATTAATTGATTTAATTCTCTTTTTCTTTCATCAACATCTTCCATTAATTTGTTTGGAGATGCCGCATTAAAGTATCGAACATTTTTCTTTGTAAAAAAACTCACTAGCCCTTTGTCAATCAACTTCTCAATAATACTATAACACAGAGTTCGTTCTATTCTCGTCTCTTTTGAAATCTGTGTGGCTGTTATAGCTCCCAATTTAAGCAAAGCCAGGTATATCTTAATCTCTTTTCCTTCCAGACCTAATTTTTCTAAAACATCTGTATCCATGATATTATTAATACACGGGCCATTATTTAAATGTTGTTAATTATTCACAACAGAGGCTTATATACTTTCTCGCCTTTTTCCATTTCAAGGGTGTTCTGAGCAATATAGTTGATAGAAGGAGGTCTAAGATAAAATGAACTCAATAACCAAGATAGCGTTAGCTATTTTCATGTGTTTGATAATTATGGGCTGTGGCTCACAAACTATTACTGGTAAAGTTATAGAACGAGAACAAACAATCAAAGTAGGATTCATTGCTCCGCTAACTGTTCTTGCAGAAGTCGGAGAAGAAATGCGCAACGGTGTAGAGCTAGCACTAGATGATGTTAATGATCCAAGACTAAAGATCATAATTGAAGATGGACAATGCCAACCAAAGCCAGCAGTAAACGCAGCACAAAAGTTAATGACGGTCGACAAAGTAATTGCAATCATCGGGCCTGCGTGTACAACATCTATCTTACCTGTTGCACCTTTGGCTAATCATTACAAAATTCCTATTATTGGAACTGTAGATTCCAGTGAGGATATTGGAAAAGCGGGTGAGTATGTTTTCTCGGCAGGATTTTCTGTAGAAGATGGTGCGAAGTTGATGGCAAACTTCGCATATACTGAACTAGATGCAAGAACTGCTTCGTTGTTGTACGACACAGACGATTGGGCTCAAGTTTTAACTGAGAGCTTTAAACAAGAGTTTGAGATGCTTGGAGGAACTGTGTTAGACCATTTACATCATGATATTTCATCTAAAGATTATAGAACTGAGCTTCTTAAGATGAAACACTCCAACCCTGATGTTCTATATACCATTCCTCTTACTCTTGACGGCACAATATTAAGGCAGGCAAGAGAGCTAAAGCTAACGCAAACGTTCTTGGGTGCGGATTCGTTTGGAATCGAAAGTGTAATTGAAGGTGCAGGACCTGCTGCGGAAGGAACATTCTTTTCTTATCAATTACCTTACAACCAAGAAACTGAAGACAAGCTAGAAACTCTAAGACAGAAGTATCTTGCAAAGTTTGGAAAAGAACCTTTCAATCTGCTTTATGTTGGAATGGCCTACGACAATGTGGTTATGCTCTCTAAAATATTAAAACACGCAAAAACATCGGAAGAAGTCAAAGACGCTTTGGCTCACATGGAACCACATCAAGGTTTCATAGGGGTGATTGACTTTGATGAGCGAGGCTTGGCTAGCAGACCACAATTCATCAACACAATACATAACAACGAGTTTGAGAGTGTAGACTTCCAAACTTAATTTTTTATTTTTTAGAATTCTACTTTTACAACATCACGATCGAGTTTATGGATACAATCTAGCATTCTGTCCTTTAATTCATAATTGTCAGTTGCTTTAGCTATTTGCTTCAATACATCAATCACTCTTCTGAATAATCTAATAATATCTCCCTCTAACAAGTTTGTATTCTTCATCAAACTTTCAAACGTCGCACCATTAGCCCACGACTTAAACAGTTTAACCATTCTTTTTACATTAAGTCTTTTTACTCTTTTAGACAAGATCTTATTCTTAGAAACCGACTTTAATATTCTGTTAAAATCTTTATCAATATTCTGGAAATTAAATTTATCGCTCATTCTTGGTTCATATTCGAGAGCGGCAATCAATATAAGCACATCAACATCGCTCAAACCATCCAACACACCGTTGAATACCATCTCTCCAATCTCGAGCTCATGAGAATAAATCATCGTGGTGAACTTTCCTTTAGGGGTTAATTTCCCTTCCTTGTCCACATGTCCGAGCTTTTTCAACTGTCGAACTTTATTCTTATAACTTGTAATAATTCTACTTTGTTTAGCTGACTGTCTTTTTACGAAGAAACCAAAGTTACTTCTTAATATTCTTTCAATCTTATCAGGATCATGAGCACTTATTAAGTTAACAACTGTATTGTAAGAGGTATCAAACCTGCTCACCATCGGATCTACATCCTTAGATGTTATCTTAATAACTTTGTCCAGATCCACGTTGTTTCGATCTATAATCACTATTGCTCTACCAAACTCATCTATACCTCTTCTTCCCGCTCTTCCTGCAATCTGAAAATATTCTTTAGAATTTAAGTAACGAAAGCTAATACCATCATATTTCTCCATGCTACCAAAGCAAACAGTCTTTGCAGGCATGTTTATACCAACTGCAAACGTTTCTGTAGTATAAAGAACTTTAATTATTCCTTTGTTAAACAATTTTTCAACTATTTCTTTTAAAATTGGCAACAAACCTGCATGATGTATACCAATTCCTTTAGTTAATACTTTTTTCAAGACACTCACAGAACTAAGATGTTTTATTCCATCTGTAACGTTCTTGTTTATGAAACTAATTATCTCCGCTTTTTCTTCGTCTGTTGTGAAATCAAGTTTAGCATCAACTAAGGCTAATGCATTTGTTTGACATGCTTTTCTTGAGAAACAAAAGAAAAATGCAGGCAATTGCCCTTTTTCTTCCAACTCTTCTATTAAGTCAATATGACTCGGAACTGGAATTCTGATTCGTTTTTTTCTCTTCTTCCCACCAGCACTCATAACCTTTTCATAGCTAGGGAACGAGTTATCATATTTTAAGATCGGCTTAAGTTCCTTTGCTGTAGTAATGCCTTCATTAATATCAAATACATAATGATTCAACGGAACCGCTCTTTTCATGTAAGTAACCAAGTCAACTGTGTGTCCTTTTACTTCTTGAATCCATTGCCCAAACTGTTTAGCGTTAGGAATGGTTGCACTCAAGCAAAGAAATCTTACATTTTCTGGAGAAAAGATAATAGATTCTTCCCATACTGTTCCTCGTTCTATATCACTTAAGAAATGAATTTCATCAAATATCACATAAGTTATTTCATCTACAACAGGATCATGACTCAACAACATATTTCTATAGATCTCTGTTGTCATTATCAAGATCTGGGCTCTATCGTTAATGGTAACATCTCCTGTCAACAATCCGATCTTATCCCCGTAATCTTCCTTAAACTCTCGAAATTTCTGATTAGATAAAGCCTTAATAGGTGCTGTATATACTACTCTTTTATCTTCCTTAATTGCTTTATTAATTATGTAATCCGCAATCAAGGTTTTTCCTGTACCTGTAGCTGCACTAACAACTACAGAATTATTTTTTTCTATAGAATGAATAGAATCTTCCTGAAACTTGTCCAGCTCAAAATTTTTATATCTCATATTCTACTTTAAACGACCAATCCTTGATTTATATAGTTATCCTTTGACCATTTCCATTCAATAGCTTTTTAAACCCCTTAAACCGCAAAAAACACATGCACCACGGCATAATCAAGTCACGTCACAGAAAGGTACATAGCATTGCAGACATGTCTGCTGTCAATGTTATCACTTGCATAGGTGTGTCTTTAGCATTTACATTCTGGGCAGTTTTCCTAAAATCATTTCTACATGAAGATTATCTAGTTGGTTTGGCTACTGGTGTGTTTACTTTAGTATCATTATTCGCACATTTCTATTTTGTACCTTTAGTGCAAAAGTCAGATGAGGCCAAACTCTATGTCTACTGTTTAATTTCATTAATGCTTGGATATTTAGTATATTTCATCACCCGAAACGTATGGGTATTTTTACTCGTAACGATGGGAGTAATCATAGCCAGAGTATTACGAAGAGAATCGTTTGGTATTTTACTAAGAGATAATTCCAGCAGAAAAACCATTGCAAAAAACGAAGGGTTTCTTTACACGATGAGTAACATTGGTTGGGTTCTTGGTCCATTAATTGCGGGACTCATTGCAGCAAACTATGATGTACGTCATGTATACTTGTTCGCAGGACTGTTCATGTTCTTGGCAATCATTGCATTTGCATTTTTCAAAATCGAAGATAAAAATCATAAGAAAGTTAAGATAGATAGCAGTACTTGGAAAACACTAAAACACCTTGCCACTCACAAGTATCTAAGAAAAGCATACTTAGTAAGTATGGGTCTAAACATCTGGTGGGCTGCGGTCTACATTTACATGCCTTTATTGATAATGAAACATCTTAGTGCGGTCTGGGTTGGTTATTTCTTATTTGCAATTCCTATTCCTATGGTTATGTTAGAGTACATGGTCGGCAAGTATGAGAAAAAGTTCAGTGCCCGAAAGTTCTTTGTAATCGGATACGCGATGTTGGCAGTAATCTCAGTAGCCGCATTCTTTGCACCAAACATATATTGGATCTTAGGATTGTTCATTTTCGGAAGCATTGCCGCTTCTCTAATTGAACCAACGCGAGAATCATATTTCTTTGAACTAGTACCTCAAAAAGATGAAAAAAGCTACTACGGACCATACATGTCTTCTATGGAAGTTGGAAGATTAGTAGGCAGATTTGGATTTGCACTTGTAATACTCTTCTTACCATTCAATGCAATATTTATTTTCTTAGCACTTGCAATGCTAGCAACTTCTATTATTTCATTAAAATTAAAGAAAGTTTAGAACTCATAACCTAGCATTAACATTGCACGCCACATATCTTTCTTAAGAACTTTACTTAAATCTCGAGTTTCAACTTTTCCACCTGGATCGGCATCTGTTGCTAAAACGCCTTCATCAAAACCATGTCTTTCATGAACATTAACCCACACTCTATTTACTCTGTATGCGCCGTCTAAAATTATGTGGAAATCATAGATTCTAAAATCTAATTGTAGTCTTGCATCGAACGCAACACCCCATCCTTCGGTATTAACATCAATACTTTCGTTAGAATATATCTCAAATGCCCTTAACGGAGGAAACATTGCTAAAGTATCTTCATTTAACATCTGCATATCGATGCTCGTATGACTGTTGTGATAGGATGGTCCAACACCTGCACCAATTCCTGGCGCCCAATCAAAACAACCTGCTTTCAATTCAGGAACATAGTACATTGCTCCTAAAGTTAAATTTCCAGAAAATATTAATTCTTGAGTCCAATCAAAAGCCACATCACCTATTGGTAAAAAGCTCCCTTCTAGAATCTCAATGTTTGAATCGTGAACGCGACTATCAATAGTTTTCTTTCCGAATGAAGATGCAAAATCAAATTCACCAAATAACTTTAACTTACCATACTGCTCTGGTATCAATCCTAAATCTAACATCACACCCAGATTGATCATTGGAACTATTGTATCGAATGTTAACTGATCTGCAACACCGGGCATAGATTTGTAATAGTCAATTGCTTCCTGCGTGTATCTTTCCATATCGCCGCCATAGCTTGGATGTAGAACACCACCAACGCCTGCACCTATGTAGGGCATAACTCGGATTCTTTTTTTCTTTGGTAACCATAGTGTTGGAGCAGCATTTCCTTCATCATCTGCTGGAGCTACTCTATCTTCTAAGGGTTCACTAGCAGCTACTGGTAGAACAAGCTCGTGGCCTGCTGGTTGTATTATTAATCCATCTCCATCATCTGCTTTAGCTGGAGATGCCGCAAGCAACAAAGCCAAGGCAGCGGCCGATAGAATTCCTGTAAATGCTCCTCTCATTGTAACCCAAATATCTATTGCATATAAAAAAGATTCGCTAATTCAACAAGAACGTTATTAACCGTCTTGGGACGAATTAGAAATACGCAAAAACTCTTCTTCAAACTTAGTTGCAATTACAGAGTCATGTATTATTAACACATTTTCATCATTATTCACATCCCCATTTATACTTGGGTTAAAACTTCCTGTCACAATAATTTCACTATCGACAATAAACACTTTATGATGCATATTTGCTCCATTATTATCCCACTTAACATCTAAACTTTTATTCATTATATCAAATTGACTGTATTTGCTATTCTGACTTTTCTCCATCACACCTTTTACTTCAATTTTTCCTGATTTCTCAATCAAAACTTCAGCAACCTTTCGATGCGTAAACGAAAAGACCATAAAATGTATTGACTTTTCTGCAGAATCAAGAACATCTATTATTTTATTGGCACACCAATCTTCTGGGCAGAAATAATTCTCATACAATTTACCATTGAGAGTCATCTTTGATCTTTTTGTCTTAAGACCTCCTCCATACACTCCTACTTGTAGTTCATAAAACTCTTTCAAATAGTTCTCTGCTAACAAGCGAGACCTAACGAGCACAACATTGTTGTTATTAACAGAATCTCCGCGATGGGTGGGATTAAAACTACCTGTCCAAACCATAGAAGAATCAAATACGCAAAACTTATTGTGCATATATTGAAACTTAGTGTCTTTGATTGTAAAGTTTAAGCGTTGATCATAATTTATGTTATCAACGACGACCGAAGCATTCTTTATTTTCAATATTGAAATTATTCCCTCTCTATCAACATCGAACAAAGCACACTTTACTTCTTCACTTTGATTAATCAAATAAATTAAGTTCTTGCCGCAATCATCTCTAGGGCAAAACAACACAATGGTGTGCGTATCTTCTTCACTAATATTTTCTGCACAACCAAACAACACAAGAACCATCAACAAAAAGAATATCCTCATACTAAAACCATTCCAGAACCAATTATAACTTCATTCCAATAGATCTCGAAACTCTTCCATTATTCTCGTAATATTTTCAAAACCCTCAGAAATCTTTAAATAGCCTCGTTCGCCTATTAACACAATGTACGGCAAACTATCATTTATTGCGATTGTTATCATGCTCTTCTGTATAGGTTGTGGATCTACTGCAAACATTAATGAAACGACTAATGAAACAAACACTTCATCGCTTGAAACTACTGAATTAGAAACTCAACCAATCATTGCTGGACAATACAACGACAACGGGATAGAATTCACATACCCTGAAGATTGGGAGGTCAACTTATCCGTATCAAGCAGAATACTCTTCTTCGCTCACGATCCAACAACTGAAGACAAGTTTGACGAAGCTCTCATTGTATCTAGATATTCTAACAAGAAAGATCATACAGTCTGGTCAATTCAGAACAAAGTAGAAGAAGACCTTGAATTTATGAACGGTTTTCAGAAGAGAGAATTTGCAACTCTAGATCACTACGCGATACGCTTCAGCTATAAAGATGAACTTGCAGACAAATATCGTTTATCAAAGAGACTATACATAATCTCTGAAGATTATTACTATACTGTTGAATTTCTAACAGATTCAGACAGTTATGATGATTATCTTCATGGCTTCAAGAACATAGCAAAAACCATCAAGATAGAAAATACTACATTAAACATCACGGAACTTTTCGATGGCCCCGATCTTCATGAATACCAAATTCCTGAAAAGCCAGTAAAAGAGATTGAATACGAGGAGAGTGACGATCCAACACAACCTCCTAAACCTAAATACACCAATAAAGATTTCATACAAAAAGATGAAAATATTCTTTACGACTTCAACGGTAGAATAACTGACAAAGACCAAGAAGATCTGCACTCTTTTACAGTAAAAGAACCCGGTTATGTTCTAACCGAAACCGCATACTGGGGGAAAGGAACTGGAAGACTTACAACTGAAATATATCAATTCTTAAGTGATCCACCTGTTGACTGGGATTACGCAGAAGATGATGATTCCTTCTCAGAAAACATAAAATACGATCCGGGAAAATATATTGTAAAAGTGCGACCATATACTGACGCAGATTTAGGCGTATATACATTCAAAGCAAAATGGTGTGAAGATAAATGCCAACTTACTGGTCAATCAACTTCTTAATTGCATCATAACTCTTCAACAAGCTATATCTCGTCTGAGGATATTTCTCTGACAACTTCGCAACTAAATCTTTTATTTCGTCCTTTTTAATTTTCAAAGAAATCTTGTTTGCTTTAGCATACTGCAACAATTCTTCATCACTAACAAACTTAAACAACTTAATAATTTTAGAATTTTCTTTCTTCAACTTTTTATTATTCAGTACACAACGCAGTAATTCTTTATCTTCATCATCTAATGTCCATAAAACTACTTTTTTATCGTGCTTTCCGCTCTTCACAACCTTGTGCGGTAATCCTTTTACTGCTTTCTTTAAACAAAACTCTACAATTTTATCTTCTACCAGAACTAGCTCATCTTTCTTAATCGGATTTAGCTTTATTGCTTTCCTTAACTTCCTTTCAAAGCTTTCTGCTGATCGTTTTTCCACCATATATTGCCCTTTTATAATGCTCTTTATATCATTTTTGTAAGTTTTATAAATGTCGTCACTACTCCAGAGTGCTCCCGAATCCGAAATATTTAAATATGAAGAGAACCACTGATAAGTAAGAACGGGGGAAAGGTTCTACTTTTTATCACAATCACCTCTTTTTCCCAACAAAGTGCTCTTCGGAGTGCTTTGCTTGGGTTTTACATCATCTAACATCTACAAAATCAAAACAAGTTTCATAGAAACATTTTTAAATAAATCAAAAAATCTTGAAAATAGGGAAAATGGGAGGAACTGACTTACCACTACAAGCTAGAATTCTTTTGCTTAATATAGATCCTGCGGTAGGACGAGTTATGCAAAGAGCTACGAAGAAGGTACTTGATCGAACATATGAGTTTCCAACTCAAACAGGAAGATCTGTAGAATCACTTGATGGTCAGCTAGAAGGTGTTGATTTAGTTATAATGAGTATAGGCAATGTTCCCGCTTTACAAGACAAAAGCTATGCTCAACTAGATGATCTTGTTGAGCAAGGAACTAAAACCATAGTTATGTCTGGTGGCGGAAATAGTGCTACTGCTTATGGTAGGGGCGCCAACGGATATATTGCTTTGCCTGCAAATTCAGAACTAATGGCACAAACACTTCAAGATGTTCTTACTGTAGGTAAAGACGCAGGAAGAATACGTTATGACCAAGCACATTAGAATCTAATTCTATTCTTTAATTTAACTTTAAGAGGTGAGGGAAACATGAGTAGTGACGGAAATTTAGGTGACGTTGTAAACGTCACATTGGTAAACGCAGAGGTTCTTGCAGCGCAACAAGTGCACAAAGCATTAACTGCAGACGGCAACAACGGAAGATACCGGTTTACATTTGGCAACACCCAACTTACAACGCCAGAAACTTTACTGGCTAGAGCAGATATTCTAATAGTTCAAGGAGACTACACGAACGGGCAAACACCTGCGCTTATTGGTGCTGCAAGAGAAACACCTGTAATTGTTATGTCATATGAAGGTAGAGATGCAAGAACTGTTGCATACGATCAAGGCGCAAAAGGATATATTGACCTGATAAGAAGACAAGATCCTTTAGATGTTGTAGAGGATGTTTTAGCTTCTGGAGAAGATACTGAACATTTTTTCTACAAAATGAGAAAATCTCGGCAAGAGCGACCAAGTTAATCGTTTCTTAACTTTAATTTTGTTCTTTTGAATCTGCTCTTATAGAGTAGAACTTTCTTTCCAATTTTCGTCAGAATTAGAACAATAAGAACTAAGCAAACTAACCCAATCAAACCATAAAGAATATTGTACACTATTTGATAGTCGAACGGTTCTGCCTCACTAACTAGAACAGCCCCTCCGACATTAATGACTTCTTTACTAAAATAAATATCTAGATTACTCAACTCTAGTGCATATTCTAGATAAAGTAACGCGGAGAATTGATCTCCTCTTTGTTGTAATGTTTGTGCATATTCATAATAACTATATGCCATTATAGGAAAAGTTCCATCCTCTATTTGATCAATTAAACTTCTTCTCGCAGCCTCAATTTTACGAGTAACGGACTTATCAACTTTCTCCATTGCAAGATTCATTGTACTCAAAATTAAATTACTTTTAGCTTTAGTTTTACTCGCTCTAAACAAACATCGGGCATTATTTCCATCTTCATAATCCTTGTAGATTGAGTTGATATCTTCTCTAAGATTCTTCAACAGATTTGGAAAAAACAAATTAACATAGTTGTATCTCTCCTCTGCTTCGTAAATTTTACTCAAACAACTTGCTTTCAGCCTGCCTTTTTCAAAATCAAACTTTTGACCTTGGTGATTATAGAATTCTGACCAAGCATATGCGCTATACAATCTCTCAGTAGAAAATGCCAACACATAATATGTTTTATTCAACTGATCTGCCTCAATTGCTTCTCGTAAAGTTTCTAAATTCTCATCTACTTCTAATAATCTATCCATTACAATATTATACGCTTGCAAGTCTGCAATAGTTTCAATTGGGTTTTCATTCAAGAAATCAAACAACTTCTTTTGATCTTCACGGATAGAAGATGCTTGAGAATTAACTTCACTAAAATTAAATTCATAAACTGATAAATATAATGTATTCAAATTAACATTTGCACCAAAACACAAACTTGCAGATGAATAATGATCTCCTTGTTCTTTCTCCAACTTTGCTTGATTAGTAGAATTAACTGCAGCATCCATCAAAACCTGAAAACCATCGTTCAACTCAAACCCTTCTATCTTCTCAAACAATATATTACTTCTCTCGCACAGATCAGAAGAAAGTTTCTGCATTATTCTGTCATAATTCTCATTAACTTCCAATACTTTATCTCCTCTTTCTTTCGAAACGCCTGTAAAATGAAACAATGCTTCGTCGATATCTCCTATTTCTACTACTTCAATACCTAACTCTTCCCCTACAATAGACAAATCAACTGTGCTGTTATCTTTGTCAACATAAGTCATGGTGCCGACAGGAATCAAAACCTTTTTGATGCCATTTTTGCTAGCTACTTCCATCTTTTCTTTTATGCCTGAAACAGGACCAATCAAAAACCCTGAATTAATAGTACCAGTAAGAGCCACAGTCTTATCAATTGGCAAGCCTTCTAACATTGCAACTGTCAACACACCAATAGCTGCACTAGCACTTGGTCCGCCAACTAACGTTGATGAACTAGTTATTGCGTATAAAAAATCATGATTATTACAATCTGCATCGGCATACTTACATGCCATCTCTTTTGCAAACCTTGTAGAAATTTGAGTGTCTAATTTAGTTGAAGGGAATGTGTTAAGAAAAATCTCGCCAACACCTGGACGAATCTCCAGTTCTAACTTAGCCAATTGACCTTTGTATTCACCTTCTGCTGTCTCGGCTACTGCCAACAACAACATTCCTTCTTTCTTTACGCCACTCAAACTAACGGCATTAGCTAAATAACTAAGAGAAACAACTACTAGAATTACTAATATTATACTAAAAAGTGCTTTCTTTGCAACCATTAGTCCCCCCTTACGTATTCTCGAGTAGCACTACTATATAAAATTATCTTCAATCTGCCCTTTTTCCGCAAATAGAGCCCGTCTAACCCTTATCTTGTCCATAAAAGCCCTTAGAGAGAGTTTGCTAAAGATTTAAATAGAGTTTCTAAATTCCACTTCCTATGGCATATGAGTTAATTATCACCGAAAAACCTTCTGCTGCAAAGAAAGTTGCTGAAAGTTTAGCGGATGGCAAGCCAATAAAGAAGAGTAATAATGGTGTTCCATATTACGATGTAACTCGCGGTAACAGAGACATTATGGTTGCCAGTGCGGTTGGTCATCTATATACTGTAACTGAAGCAGAAAAAGGCAAGTGGACCTACCCTGTTTTTGATGTTAAATGGGAACAATCCTCCAAAGTAGATAAAAACTCAGCTTACACTTCTAAATATGTAACCACAATCAAAAAGTTAGCTAAAGAAGCTGACGAATTCACGATTGCAACTGACTATGATATCGAAGGAGAAGTCATAGGACTTAATATTCTAAAATTTGCTTGTAAAAAGAAAGACGGTAACAGAATGAAATACAGTACCGTTACCAAACCTGACTTGATAAAAGCTTATGAAAATAAATCTAAAACACTTGATTGGGGCCAAGCAATCGCCGGCGTTACACGACATGAACTTGATTGGTATTATGGTATCAATTTAAGCCGAGCACTAACCCTTGCGGTAAAAACCACCGGCACTTTTCAATTACTAAGTTCGGGTAGAGTTCAAGGACCTGCACTAAAGGTTCTAGTTGATAAAGAAAAGGAAATCAAAGCATTTGTTCCTGATCCTTACTGGCAAGTTGAATTACACACTACGATTAAAGACGCGCCTTTAGTTGCATTACATGAAACTGATAAATTCTGGAAAAAAGAAGAATCTGAATCGGTGATGAACAATGTTAAAGGCCAAAAAGAAACTACTGTCGACAGTATTGATAGAAAACAATTTCAACAAACGCCACCATGTCCTTTCGACTTAACTACATTACAGACTGAAACTTATAGAAGTATGAGGATACAACCTAAAGATACTCTTGCTGCAGCTCAAGAACTTTACACTGCGGGATTAATTTCTTATCCCAGAACTTCATCTCAACAACTTCCACCTGAAATTGGATTCAAGAAACTGTTGGAAGCACTAAAAAAGCAAGATTACTATAAAGCATTGGCAGAAAAGCTGCTTGCAAAGAAAGATCTCAAACCAAATAATGGTAAAAAAACAGATCCAGCTCACCCAGCAATCTATCCTACTGGACAAATTAGCAAGATTGATGATGAGCGTCAAGCAAAAGTATATGATATTATTGTAAGAAGATTCTTAGCTACATTCTCTGATCCGGCAACTAGAGAAACTATGAAGATCATCTTTGATGTTAATTCTGAAAAGTTCTCATCAAAAGGCACCAGGACTGTAGAGAAAGGATGGCACGAATTTTATGGACATCATGTCAAGATGGATGAAAACGAGCTACCAACTGTAGTTAAAGATGACAAATTTCCAATTGTGAAGATAGATCATCTAGAAAAAGAGACATCTCCTCCTAAGAGATATACTCCTGCCACTATTATTAAGATATTAGATTCTAAAAACTTAGGTACTAAAGCTACTCGTGCAACTATTGTTGAAAATCTCTACAACAGAGGATATGTTGACGGTAAAAGTATGAGCGCTACAGAACTAGGAATAAGAACTTGCGAAACTTTAGAAAAATACTGTCCCGACATTCTTGATGAAGAATTAACTAGACATTTCGAAGAAGAAATGGATTTAATCCGAGAAGACAAGAAAGAAGGAGAAAATGTTCTTGATGAAGCAAGAAAGATATTAACTAAAATACTTGATAAATTCAAATCTAAAGAAAAGCAAATTGGTGAAGAACTGGCTACTGCGACAAAAGAAACCAGAGATGAACTAAACGAGCTTGGTAAGTGTCCTAATTGTAAGGACGGTCTTCTGGGACTAAGAAGGGGAAAGTTTGGTCAATTTGCGGCTTGTAACAAATATCCTGATTGTAAAACTACATTCTCTCTGCCAGGTAATGCTTTAATCAAACCTGCAAAGAAAATGTGCGAGCACTGCAACCATCCTATGGTTTTGGTAATAAAAGCTAGACGAAGACCGCAAGAACTTTGCATAAATCCTGATTGTAAATCTAAAGCGCTTGAAGCTGAGATTGAAAAGAAACAAGCGGCAGAGCTTGAGGCTAAACTGAAGGCAAATGGGGGTTCAAAAGATTGCCCTAATTGTGGTAAACCTTTTGTATTAAGATCATCCTTATATGGTAAATTCTATGGTTGTTCTGGTTATCCTAAGTGTAGAACCATGATGAAGCTAACTGGTGAGATTGTAGTTAGTAAAGCTAAGAAGAAGACAACTAAGAAAAAAGTAACTAAAAAGAAAACAACCAAGAAGAAGACAACTAAGAAAAAAGTAACTAAAAAGAAAGCTGTTTCTAAGAAATAAAACTTGGACAAACCTTACTCAAAACACATTCTTTGCAATTTGCCGTCGGTGCTTTACAAACGTCTCTTCCTAAACTCTTTAAAAAATGAGGTAGCTCTTTCCAGTATTCTTTAGGTAACAATGTCATTAAATCCTTCTCAATCTTCTCTGGATTCTTTTCATTAGTCCAATGAAGTCTTTGACTTATCCTAATAACGTGTGTGTCAACTATAACTCCTTCTACAACACCAAAAGCATTCTGCATTATTGCGTTCGCTGTCTTCTTTCCAATACCTGGAAGCTTAATTAATTCCTTAGTACTCTCTGGAACTTTACCATTATATTCTGAATCCAAGATCTCCATGGCTTTTTTGATGTTCTTTGCCTTGTTTTTATAAAAAGTAATAGAACTCGTGTACTTCTCTAACTCTTCTACGCTTGCTTCTGCATAATCTTTAGCACTTTTGAAATCTAAATAAATCTTTTTAGTTGTTGCATTCACAACTTCGTCCCTACATTGCGCAGAAAGTATCGTGGCACACACTAAATCAACTGGATTTCTAAAATCTAAGTAGTATTTTGCCTCAGAATACTCATTTTGAAGCATTTTCAAGATTTTCACCACATTTTCTGTTTCCATTAATAATTCATTAGAATTAAGCTATATTTATATCTTTCACTTGTTTTCTTGTATGTTATACATTGTAGGTATAATCTACTACAAATTAGGTATTTTCTGCCAAAATATGCTACGAAGTAGGTATTTAGACACTTATTGTATGTATTTTAGTACACATTGTGCGTATTTTTTCAAAACCTTTATAAAGCAAAATACACTATTTCTTGCTATTTCATGGCAACGCGGATAAGGTTAAAAAAAAGGGTAGATAGTAGTGCTAAGTCCAAAGCAGATAAACCTCTCTCCGTCGATCATGAACCAGTTTCTAAAAAAAATCTGGACAAAGTTGAGCTTCCTATGCAACCCCCCAGCGCGCATACTCAACAAGCTGCCGTCTACCCTTCTGATTCCTTATCATTGCTCAAATCTTTAATGAACTTAATGAAAGAACAGCAAGATCTAACTTTGCAAGACACTATTGATCTTTACAAAGGCGCACAAACAGAATCTAAACAAGCAATTCCATTGTCGATATTCTCATCCGCGTTGAGTCCATTGGAAAGCTTGTGCAGATATCTAAAAGATTACTCTGGATTAACCTACCGACAAATTGCTCACTTAATCAACAGAGATGAGCGAGGAATCTGGACAACCTACCAAAGATCTTTGAAGAAACTTGAGGGAGAACTTCCAATTAACAAAGAAATTCTTCTTCCTATTGACATCTTCAAAGTTCGTAATCTTAGCGTTCTTGAAGCTTTAGTAAAATATCTCGTTGACAGCTACGGCTATACTGCATACAAAGTAGCTAAGCTTCTCAACAAAAACCCAAGTGCTCTAACAACTGTTTACAAGAGAGTGCTAGAAAAGGAAGGTGACCTTTCGAGTGAATAATAAAAGAGGTAATTGGAACTGGGAAAAAACAAGGGTTGCACTAGTTCTGACTTTGTTTGCTTTCATATTAGTCACTGCTACTTTGGATCTTAAGCTAACCACTTTAGCTACTTATTCCTTAGAGCAAGACTCACCTCTTTACATTAACGGCAACACTTTCCTACAACAAAATAATTATGAGATTAATGTAGAAGATAACGAAAGCTTAATCATCTTTAACGCAAGCAACGTTTATCTAAACTGCGACAACTCTACTCTCAATGGCGACGGTAATGGCATCGCTATTTTTAACCCAGGCTTTACTAACATCACAATAAGAAACTGTAACATAGATAACTATGAATACAGTATTTATGTTGATGGTCCTAACACCTCAGTTACTCTTGAGAACAATGATTTAGAAACAACTTACTACACTAGAGAACCAAATGTGTTAACAACCATCGAAGGTGCTTCATCATGGCATATTGTTGGAGATCCTGGTGAATCAACTGCTGCAAACTTATACCTAACAAATGAACTAAACAACAATCTATCACTCACACTTTACATTGACAACATTGAATCTCCCGTAGGAAAAGAATTCATCTTACCGACAGATTTTATCTTTGATCAATACATAGAACTAGACGCATTACAGTCAAACACCGTGCCATTATTCTTCAACCTCCCAGTTACAGCGGAGCCTTCCACTCATACTGCTGAATTAATGATAGAAAGCTCTGCACACAACACCACTTTACCATTAAAGATCTCCGTTCCAATACATCGTGAAGCCAACATTACTGGTTCTCTAACTTACATACCAGAAAATAGAGACATTTATCTTTATGAAAGATACTCTGACACGCCATTTGATGTTAATTTAGAATGGCAAAACGAAGCAGATCTTGATTTATACGTATACGATTACTTCTCAATTGAAGATATTGCACATTCTGCTTCATTAATTGGCACTGAAGAATCTATTAGTATAATCGACACGCCAGGTAGTTTATTCCTAATCACTGTAGTAAACACAAACAGCATAGACAACATAGAATATACATTATCAATAGAAGAACAACCACTGGAAGAA
>JABGUJ010000003.1 GCA_018646625.1 Candidatus Woesearchaeota archaeon
GGGCTACACGCGCGCAACAATGGTAGGGACAATGGGATGCCACTCCGAAAGGAGAAGCTAATCCTCTAAACCCTATCCAAGTCCAGATTGAGGGTTGTAACTCACCCTCATGACGTTGGAATCCCTAGTAATTGGATGTTATCAGCGTCCAGTGAATATGTCCCTGCTCCTTGTACACACCGCCCGTCAAACCACTCGAGCAGGGTTTAGGTGAGCTTTAGTCTTCATTGATTAAATCGAACCTAAGCTCAGTGAGATGGGTTAAGTCGTCACAAGGTAGCCGTAGGGGAACCTGCGGCTGGATCACCTCCTTATTTTTTTTATCACTTTATTCAATACGTGTTTACCAATATTTTTTTTACTTTCACACGATGGGCCTGTAGCTCAGTCTGGTAGAGCATCGCCCTTGCAAGGCGGGGGCCACGGGTTCGAAAATCGCATCATAATTTATGGTGAGGTCCGAAAGTCCCGTCGGGTCCATCCTTTTATTCATTAAATCACACTCACATCAATTATTACCCACGAAAGTGGACTCATTCCTTAACGAACGTTGGGAATGGGTGGACGAGATATGATTTGTCCTTCAAATTCATGTTGATGATACCATGCATAAATGGAGTAAATTACGCTATTAGGTGGATGACTTGGCTTGCGATGCCGAGGAAGGGAGTGACAAGCTACTATATGCTTTGGCGAGTGGCACGTACACGTTGAACCAAAGATTCCTGAATAAGACTTCTTCTTGAAACCGAAAGGTTGGGGAACGCAGGGAATTGAAACGTCTTAGTACCTGCAGGAAAAGAAATCAAATGAGATGCTGTTAGTAAGGGCGACTGAAAACAGTGAAATACAAACTGAATCCGGCACAGTAATGTGTTGGAAATGTGGTGTTGTAAGAGTGTCTTTTTTCCTAACTCGTTGATCAGAAGTTCTCTGGAATGAGATACCTCAGAGGGTGACAGTCCCGTACGAGAAAACGAGAAGGAATGTGACAATTTCTTGAGTACTATCTACTGGATACTAGGTAGGAACTTGGGGGCCAACAACCTCCAATATTAAACACATCGCAAGTCCGATAGCAAACAAGTACCGTGAGGGAAAGTTGAAAAGAACCCCTAGCGGGGAGTTAAAAGACCCTGAAACCTAATAGCTATGGAGAGACAGGGCTCTTAGGAGTTCTGTCGTCCGTTTTGAATAACGAGCCAGGGAGTGTATTTATGTGGCAAGGGTAATTCGTCAAGAAGTACCCGCAGCGAAAGCAATTGGTCCACAGTTTACGAGGGACGAGGTATGAAAGTGCCTGGAGTCACATGGATACGACCCGAAGCCGTTCGATCTAACCCTGGGTAAGGTGAAGCGGCAGTAACATGTCGTGGAGGCCTGCAGAGGTGCTACGTGCAAGTGCTCTTCTAACCTGGGGCTAGGGGTGAAAAGCCAATCGAGAACGGTGATAGCTGGTTCCTGCCGAAGTTGGCCGTAGTCAAGCCTTCCGCGAGACGATCACAATTGTAAAGCTACGGATTGGGGATTTAGGGGAAGAAATTCCTCGGTTCCTTGTCCAACTCTAAATGTTGTGTTGTTTTAGACCGGAGGAGACGGCGTTGTGGGGTAAGCCCATAATGCGAGAGGGGAACAACCCAGAGTGTGGTTAAGGTCCCTAAATATCAATTAAGTGTTAACGGGTGAAGAGTGTGCATGCTCCCAGACAGCGAGGAGGTTGGCTTAGAAGCAGCCACCCTTTAAAAAGTGCGTAACAGCTTACTTGTCAAGAGTGTGTGCCTCGAAAATGGACGGGGCTAAATTGATTACCGATACCACATTTCATCTAAAAGATGTAAGGTAGGCAGGCGTTCTTATTGGGTAGAAGCGATTCTGAAAGGAATTGTGGACCGATAAGAAATGAGAATCCTGGTGAGAGTAGGAACAGAGTAGTGTGAGAATCACTACCGCCGAAGGGGCAAGGGTTCCTTGACAATGCAGTTCAGTCAAGGGTTAGTTAGTCCTAACCGAGCTCTTAAGTTGAGTTATCGGGAAAGGGAAACAGGTTAATATTCCTGTACTTATCTTGTATGCGTGGCAACACAAGCATTATTGTTGACGCATCGGAATAGGTTGATACGAACCGTCGTTTGTATTAATCAAGATAAATCGAGGAAGTATCGTAATGATGAGAACTCGATTAAACTTGAGAATAGTACTCCCATGGAGTATTCAGCTGATTTCTGGTGTCCGTGAAAAGACAATCATGAAAAATCAAGATAATCTATACCCAGAACCGGCACAGGTGCCCCTGGGCGAGTAACCTAAGGTGTGAGGGTTTAATCTATTTGAGGGAATTCGGCAAATTAGCCCTGTGACTTCGGTTTAAGGGGTCCCTGCATTTGTATTCGTATGGATGCGATTGCAGGGTTCAATGGCAAAGGTGGTCCGACTGTTTAACAAAAACTTAGCTTTCTGCTAGCCAGTAATGGTGCGTACAGAAGGCGACATCTGCCCAGTGCCTGTATCTCAAACTCCTTTTCAAGGGAGCTAAGGACAGGTAAACGGCGGGGGTAACTATAACTCTCTTAAGGTAGCGTAATACCTTGTCGTTTGATTGACGACTTGCATGAATGGTGTAACGAGATCACCGCTGTCCCCAAATAGAAGCCCCTGAACACTCTTTTCCGGTGCAAAAGCCGGAGAATTCCAGTGGGAAGTGAAGACCCCGTGAAACTTTACTGTAGCTTGTGGTTGTGACGTGTGTTTCATTGTATAGCGTAGATGGGAGTTGTTAAAGCTTGGTCGCCAGATTAAGTGTAGACGAACATGTAACACCATCCTATGAAATATGCGCCACTAACAAAACTTTGGTTTTGGACATCTGCAGGTGGACAGTTTGGCTGGGGTGGCACGCTGTTGAAAAGATATCAATAGCGCCCTAAGATCAGCTCATCTGGGTCAGAAATCCAGAGTAGAGTGCAAGAGCAAAAGCTGGTCTGATTGGATTTACAATAAACCTAAATCCAAGGACGAAAGTCGGGTCTAGCGAACCCCCGTACCTCCTTGTTGGGGGTCGGGGCTGACTGAAAAGTTACTCCGGGGATAACAGAGTTGTCGCGCCCGAGAGCTCATATCGACGGCGCGGCTTGCTACATCGATGTCGGCTCTTCCTATCCTGGCCGTGCAGAAGCGGCCAAGGGTGGGGGTGTTCACCCATTAAAAGGGATCGTGAGCTGGGTTCAGAACGCTGTGAGGCAGTTTGTTTAATATCTACTGGAATTGTTGATGTCTGAGAGTAAGGATCTCCTAGTACGAGAGGAACGGAGACTCGATGCCACTGGTCAATGGGTTATCTGACAAGGTAGGCCCAGCAGCTACGCATTAAGGGATAAGTGCTGAATGCATCTAAGCACGAAGCCTGACTTGAAAAGAGACATCGTAGAATACGGAAAGAAGATCCGTTTGATGGGACTGGCGTGTACGCATCGAGCTTCGGCGAGATATTAAGCGCGCAGTTTCCAATAATTCTTATACTCCATTTATGTCATGGTTTTTTCATCATCTTTTTTTTCTTTTTTTAATTTACCATGAGAAGTAGTTTGAACTCTACAGAGTTTCAACTATCAAAAAAAACATTGTAGTTTATACTTTATTAGAAAAAAATTATCTGACTAAACCTAATACTCGTCCAGCTTCTAACACAGAATCAAATCCGCTAAGTTCTCCATTAGATCTTGACTTTGCTTTTATGTACGCACTTAGTCTATAAAAAAATCTACCAACAGGAACTAACAAGTGTGCATAATTAGTTCTAAGAAAATTATGATCAAAAACATCATCCATAGTAGGAGGTTTAGCAAAACCTTCTGCATTCAAAATTATCTCTTGCGCTCTGAATCTATCGACTGCATCCGCATCCTTTAAAACTCTAAGCTCTGGCGGAATAGAAGGAGCCTCACAATCCTGAGGTACATGCCAAAAATTACAATAAGCAATTGCATCTTTATCAGTACCATTAGTACCAAAATCGGTGTCCATTACCCACGCAGCAGAACGCTCACCATGTTGATAATCAAAACCTTCACCATGCCTTCGCAAATCATGAGTAACTGCAGACCATCTAACAACATCTTGATCTAATGATGCTCCCGCTAATACCTCAAGTCTACTTAACACCTCAGATAAAACAAGAACTCGAGCTTCATGAGGAATTCCATGAACACCTCGCCTTGATTCTTCACGAGAAAACCATTCACTTCTAGGTTCATATCTTCTCAACAAATCAGCTTCAGGTAAATCACCAGCTAATCTCTCAGTAACTGCACCTAAAGAAGATCTCAAAGCACCATAACCTGCTCTAGACCCCATAATCTCTGCATATAAGTCGTCCATCTATAAAATCGCAAAATCTTGATATAAAAAGGTTTCCCCTAAATTAACACTAGATAAACAAAAAGTTTAAATAACACCACCAACTAGTGACAATTATGAAATACTTACGTTATATTGGAAGAGGAGTACTAGAAGGATTACATAAAATTGCTGATGCATATGAAAGACATCTAAGCAGAGAGTTTATAAGACAACATAGTGCAGGTCTAGTGAGAATAGAATCAGCAAACGGAGACCAAAGCTACAGACCAGTTAGAGACAACGAAATTGGTGGAATAAGTGAAAGTTTAGATACACGCCTATAATCACTCAACTTCTTTTTTATATTGTTGAAAACTTAAAACAACATCTTTAGTTTGTCGAAGAGTACTATCAACATCACTCAAATCACAATCAGCACAAAGAACTACGTAATTAACACCTTTAGTATCTAGATGTTCAATCACACTAGGACCATGATTTCCACCCGAAAATAGAATCCCATTATCGCCTGATTCTAACATATAATCAATCATCTCTCTACTTCTTCCAGAAATCCACCAATCAAATTCGTCTTTAACATAATCTGCATAATTGTTAAACTCTTTGAAATATAAAACCAAGTCTCGCATAGTTGCACCATCTGGTAAAACCAGGTCACCTTTTTTCTTAGCTCGCCTATACAATCTAGTTAACTCATCAAATTGAGACTCTTTTTCTCCAGGAAAAACAGTAGTTGCGCTAGCCAATGCAGTCAGTAGTTTAGCATAACGCATTTGTTTTCTAACAGACTCTTCAGTCTCAGCACCAAAAAAAGTAATATCCTCATGATTTGTTAAAGCTAACAACAACGATGTATCCACACCCCTTCCAAATAAAGATGACCTCACAATGCCTGCACGCTTATCGGAAGAAGCATATATAACAGATCTAAAGTCTAAAGAAGGATCATGCTCAGACAAAGCAGTCAACATATGACGAAGATTCATATATGGCGCTAAACTTTCAGCATATACTTTATCAAAACCAGCACCCACTAATTGCAAACCAGCATCATACAATTTAGCTTGTAAGTTATTAGGATCTTCACTAACCCTTTTTTCGGAATCAAGAGAGTGAGATTCAAGAATCACCGCAACAGTTTTATTATTATTCGCATCATACTTTTTTGCTAAAACACTAATACTAGAATCAAAAACAATCGCATCCAAATCAATTGGAGTTGGAGGAACAATCACAGGTTTTGGTTCCGGCTCAGCAACAACTTGCGCACCAGCAGATGTAACTGCAGGAGAAACAACACTCCTAGGTTCATCATCATTAGAACATTTACAACCCGCAACACCTAACAAAGCTAACAAAGCTAATGCAGATAATGCTCGATCAAAATAATTTCCAAAAGTCATTAGATGCACAACAAATCACACATATTTAAAGCTATTTGTTTAGTCTCTGCCAGGTACTAACTACCGAAAAACTTATAATTAGCGCCCAATTCCTGCGATCTAGCATGGTGAAAATTCTAGTACATCAGTCACTAACCCTGACTGAAAAGGGCGAACCTAACCAGTTGGGACTTCAATTAGTTGAAACTCTCGCCGCCAAATATCCAATTAGCGATGAGAAACTATATTCTGATGAAGCATTCTTAGAAGATATTAGAAGTTCACTAAGAGGCAACAAGCCTGGAATCGTAAGAAAATTAGTAGAATCATGTTGCGGAGAACAGCTTAAAGGAATAAATAGATTTCCTGATAAAGAAACAATATTTCTATTATGGGGTTCAGGAGAAGCGCACTGGGTTAGTCCATACATATCACCAAGAAGAATAGAGTATGACAAAGTAGTATGGGACAGACACTTTGACGATGCAAAGATAAATGAACAATACATAATGATGGGACACATACCTTCAAGAGAAGGAGCATGGTTAACTGCAGAAAGAAGAGCAAACAAAAATCTAAAACATGCAGAAACAATAAACAGAAAAACCGGAATCTACACAAGATGTAATAAAAAAATACATGTCTCTGTAGACCTTGATATAGTCTCAGGATTTCCAGCACTCCCATGTTGGCAACACGACAAAGCACAAGATGGATACAGAGATGTGAGAGGCCTAACATTAGATCAAACAGTAGCACAAATATTATCAGCAATAGACGACAACACAATAAGAAGATTCGACATTGGCGGATTGCATTTACCAAGAGATGAAGAACTAAAAGATTATAAAAAACCAGGGATCTTCGATCCAAGAGATCCAGAAGCATTCAGATTCGCAGTAGAATGTTATGATAGAATATTAGACATAGCATATAGAAAAGCAATGAAGCAAGAAGGAGAAACTGTTAATTTTGATACTTAGATTTGTCTGCCTGGTATCCCGACTCCTCAGAACTGGAATACCCAACAGATTCTTTTGAACTAGTATATTCACTTTTTTCTTCTTCACCAATTAATTCACCAGCAGTTTTATGCCAACCACACCCACAACAAACTCGCACATTGTTACCTAATGCTTCACCAACATCACCATATTTATCACTATGTTTACTCTCAAAATCTTTTGATCTGTCAACACCTTCATCTACTTCTTTCCCCAAACCATCTTTATCTCTATTTTCTTCAACAAACATATCAAAATGCTCAGTTTTTTTATGTGCTTTAGCGTGTTCTCTAGCAGCAATCTCAAGTAACTTCTTTCTAAACTCAGGATCTACAATATCATCCACAGAATCCGACACTCTTACAAATCTCATAATAAGCCCTAATAAACAGAGATTAATAATTCTATCGCATAATTCGTCCCAAAACAGAGGTTATAAGCTCTAAACAACGCAATTAACTTTATATAGTATTTAACTAAACGATAATTAACAGTGAGTTAGGGGGATTACAATTACACAAGACGGAGCTACAGCAGCGAACGACGAAGACGGTGCACAATTATTCAGCCTACCAGGACATTCATTAGGAATCCCCATCCAAGAAGGAGAAGGTAGACTACACATTGGCGTCATTGAGATAGGAAGACAACCATATGGCAAATGTGGCCAGTTAAGAAGAGGAAGATCAAGCCTAAATGCATACTGGCACAAGGTATTTTATGAACGAAAACAAGTACCTTGGTTTCCAGACATAACCAGAACTTTAGTACATTTCAGCAGAGAAAGTAGCGTACATGAGTTTGAAGAAACAGATCACTTCACTCCAGAAACTGTAATACATTATCCAAATCTAACTGAAAGAGTAATTACAGCACTAACAGATTTACAAAAAGAAGATATAGTATCTAGAACAAAGAACGGATCCAGAAAAGAGATAGAAAGAGCAATAGCAGACACAGATTTAGCATTACTTGAACATCATTTTTACTTAAAACGTCACCCATACTGGGAAGATGTTGGAGGATACCGCTGGAAGTTATCAGAAGCAATCGCCTTAAACGATATTTCCGATCACATACCACAGGGAATGATGTTATTCGCAAACATACAACCACATCGCTTTGAATTCAGAGGACAAATGTACGATAGCAAAGAGATAGACGGATTATTATTCTACCAAAGAATGCAAGAATATGTTGCACTCATTGACGCACTAGAAACATTACCAGATACTGTTGTTGCACTGAGACCTGATTTTCAAGAACACATTAAACAACTAGAACCATCTGAACGATACGTTTCATAACTATTTCTTCTTAGAAGTTTTTTTCTTAGTTTTCTTTCGAGCAGATTTACGCTTTGGCTTTTTCACAATTTTCTTCTTGTTTGACTTCGCTCTAATGCTCTTTCTCTCGACAACATAACGTCCAGCATGAGATGAATTATCAAGAACATGATACTTCCCAACAAATGTCCTAACAACACCAATCAACTTAGCAACACGATGATGATTACGCAATAAATAACCAAGCAACGTAAGTAATGCAATCAAAGTTAATAACAATAACAATACAAACCATCCTATAGACGACTTACAAACACCACCAATCACACTAATTGCAATTAAACCATCATCATTCTTTATATCCAAAGAATCATCATACACATCAACATCACCAGGTTCTAAATCTGACGAACCAGATTGAGAAATTTCACCTTCAACTCCAGCAACCAAATCATCAGACGCTGATTTATCAAGTTTGCACACACCACAATCATTCGGACAATTCGAACAACTCTCATTCACATAATCACTACACAAACCATCTCCACACACTAACCTTCTCTGAGACTTACCACTACTACCACTACTAGTATCACTAGAAGCAGCCGGTGAAGAAGGAGCAGCTTGAGTACCTCTAACCGCACTATTCTCTAACCCTTCAATCATAATTGTAGAACCCAAATCAGTACAAGTAAGATTACCAGTAGTTAGATTAGCACCTAAACAATCTGTAAAGTCAGTTTCATTTGAACCAGCACAGCCAGAACTCATCGCACTTATTGCAGCAACCTCTTCATCCTTCACACATAAACTAATGAAACTATTATCAGTAATATAAAGAGTTTTATTTGCCTGCAACTGACCAGACATATTAATAATCACATAAGTATCAGTAACAATCAGAGTTACATCCCTCAAATCAAGAGTTGAATTTGTAAAATTATGAGTGAAATTAATCACAGCATCAGATTCATCATAAAACACAACCTCTCTCAAGCCACCATAAGTACCATTAGTTGCATTGCCATCCACAGTAATGTTCAAATCATCAACACCCGTTGTATTAACATTAATTTCAGTACCAATCAGATTATCAACATCATCTTTAATATCATCGTTATCAACATCAGTAAAATTAATCATAATGCTTCTATTCTCCGACCAATTACTATTACCTGCAAAGTCTTCGACAAAACAAGCCCAAGTATAATTACCATGTGTTAAAGTTAAGTTCCAAGTAGATTCATTAACTGCACCACCAACTGTCGTTTCATTATTCAACCCAAAACTAGTATTAAGAGCATTTGTGATATACAAACTAACATTAGAAAGTTGATAATTATCTTCTACAGAACAATTAAATGTTAAATTAACTCTCGGTGCAGAACCATTGTAATAACTGTCCGCAGGACTATTCAAAGTCACATTTGGCGCAACAGTATCCATTAAGAACCTAACAGAATCATTACCAAAGTTATTCAAACTATCATTACAATATATAGTTAAATTATTCCAACCTTGCAAATTAGATACATTAGTAAAGTTCTGACCAGCACTCACTGCTGAAGAATTAACAGATCCATTATCATACCAACAACTGTCCAAAGTACCTAGATCAGAAACAGAATAATTAAATTGCGTAACATTAACCAAATACATTGTATTGTTCAAGGGATAAACAACACTAATTGAAGGAGAAACTGTATCAGTTACATTAACCCACACAGCACCATACGCATCATTACTCGAAGTATCGTTCACACTTATATTCAGAGTATAAACCCCAGTAACCAGGCCAGTAGCATTACTCAAATAGCCAGAACAATTAATACTAAAGTTACCATCATCAACCGCAAAACAGCTCACAGCATTGGCATCAGTGGCATTAACATCATAATTGAAAATAGAACCAACTTCAACAGTTTGGTTATCGATAGCAGTAAACACAGGAGCAGTAGTATCAGTTACATTAACCCACATCAAACCATAAGCTTCATTATCAGAAGTATCATTAACCGTAACATTTAACCAATACAATCCAACACCCAACAAAGTAGCATTACTCAAGTAACCAGAACAATTAATACTAAAGTCAGAATCATTCACAGCAAAGCAACTCACACCTTGTGCATCGGTAGCATTCAAATCATAACCCAAACCAACACCATATTCAACAGTTTGATTCTCAATCACAGTAATTACCGGAGCAACAGAATCCTCAACAGTTACAGACATAGTATTGGTATTCTCATTCCCATAACTATCATTTATAGTCACATCCAACCAATAGGTTCCAAGAGACAATCCAGTAGCATTACTCAAGTAACCAGAACAATTAATACTAAAATCAGAATCATTCACTACAAAACAGCTTACACCATTAACATCTGAAGCATTAATATCATAACTTAATGAAGATCCAACCTCAATTGTTTGATTTCCCATAGCAGTGAAAGCAGGAGCAACAGAATCTTTAAAGAAAGTTACAAAGTCAGTTCCTTGATTATCATAAGTATCATTACAATACACAGTCCAAGTATTAGAACCTTCAGAACTAGTCAACGAAGTAAAATTGACTCCAGCACTAATTAATGAAGAATTAGTACTTCCATTATCTAAACTATACCAACATTTATCCCGAATTTCATCACCACTCACAGAATAATTCAAAACAGCAACATTACTTGTATAAGACGTAGTCAAAGGATATAAAACATTAACTGTGACAACTGTACCAGAAACATTCACCCACATCAAGTTAGATGCGGTATTACCAAAAGTATCATTCACAGTAACATTGATCCAATGCTGTCCAGAAGATACAAGAGTATTATTTATCAAATAACCAGAGCAATTAATAGCAAAATTAGAAGTATCATCTACAGAGAAGCAACCAATACCATTCGCATCAGTTGCATTAATATCATATCCTAAAGCAGTTTCATATTCAATAGTAACATTACCTATATCGGTAAACGCAGGAACAATAGAATCCAGAGTAAATGACACTGTCGAACTATTAACAGCACCAGCACTATCATTCACCCACACAGTTACATTATGATTGCCCTCACCCCAGACCACAGAAGTAATATTAGAACAATTAGTCAAAGTATAATTGCTTTGCATAGTATCATTAGAATACCAACAACTATCTAAGTTAGTATCAGAAACATTAAACTCAACATCCAATCCAGAATCAACAACATTCGCACCACCAGACGGAGACACAATACTCAAAGAAGGATTAACAGAATCCAAAATAATTGATCTAGTAGAAGTATAGTTCAAATTACCAACAGTATCTAGAACTGAAACATTATAATAATACAACCCATCAGACAAAGAACTAAAATTAATAGTCCTAATGCCTGCCTTTTTAGTTTGAGAACTCAACACATCTTCACTAGAATTATAAAGTGAAAATGTAATATTTGCTTCATTAGCATCACTCGCACTAACATTAACATATATCCAGGACTGTATCCTATAAACACCATCAGCCTCCGCGCCAGATGCATAATCAATAGAAGGCGTAGTTGAATCTATAGTATAATTACGAGTCTCAGTATAATTTTTATTAGACAAAGTATCATTCGCACTTGCATTCATGAAATAATCCCCATCCAACAAAGAGCTAAAATTATAAGTTAATGAAGATGATTGAGCAAGAGTAGAATTTATCAAATCACCACTAGAATTATACAAGTATACAGCAATAGAGTCAAACCTCATGTCAGATGCACTAACATTAGCGTAAACATAATCAACAGCATAGTCTCCGGATGAAGTTGTATCAGACTCAAACGCAACTAAAGGTGCAGTATCATCTATCTCTAAGCTCAAAGTATTTGAAGAATTACATCTAGTATCATCACAAGCAGTCGCATTATAATAATACACACCATCGACTAATGATGTAAAGTTAGCAGAATAAGGATTCTCACCGCCTTCAGAAGTATTCACCAATCCACCTGTTGAATTATACAATCTGACAATTAAAGTTGTCACACCACTATCCGAAGAGTTAACTCTCGCATAAACCCAATCCCTCGAATAATTACCAGTATCAGGACTCATAAAGTTAACATCAGGATATCTCGTATCGTCAACTGCAAATGTAGTTGTAGTTATATTACTATTACCAGCATCATCTTCAGCATACAATGAAATAGTATATGTCCCTAAAGCAATTAATTCCACATCAGTCAAATTAACAGTTCCAGATGAAGATGAAGAATTATAAATCACATAGCCACTTGCCAAAGTAACATTCATCACAACATTATTAACATTATTTTCAGCCACACTCCAATTAATCATAACATAATCTTCACCAAACTCTAGACTAGATGCATTTCTCCATACAGAAACCAAAGGATTTGTTACATCTAAGAACATCGCCCTAGTCCCAGTTGCACTAACATGACCATAAGAATCATTAGCAGTCGCATTAACATAATAAAGACCTTCAGAAAGACCAGATACATTCAACGACAACACCCCAGAAGTTGTATTAGTGGTATTAATCAAATCAAGACTTGAATTATAGAAATCCAACACGATAGCATCCAAATAAAGATCACTGGCAGTCACATTCATAGAAATATAATCTTGCGATAAATTATCCGCAGAAGTTGAAGGAGAAACAAACGAAATCACAGGACTTGTTCTATCAATTGTAAAGTTGCCTGATTCAGTAATAGCATTTGAAGCATTATCCCTACAAACAACACTAAAGTTATAGAAATCCTCGCCAAAATTAGTAAATGTATAATCACAGCCAGAACCATTATCACAAATAACTTGCTGCACCACTTGACCAACAGTAACATTACAAAGCAATGATGTAGATATGTTATCACTTACAGTCCAATTAAATACTACAGAAGAATTATCAATAAATTGTCCAGACTCAGGAGAATATACAACCACCACAGGAGATGTCTGATCTAAAACAAATTGAACAGAAGTTGAGACAGCATTAGGAACAATATCTCTACCATAAACTGTCAGATTATAATACCCATCATCATTACCATCAACATCAAAACTGTCGTTCCAAATATGTTCTTCAACAGGACTACCATAAGCTGAAGAATTATACTGTATTGTGGCGCCCGAAGACTCGCTCGTTATATTGTAATATGTATAGTTAAAAGAGTTATCCTGAACAATAACATTCATTGTAAAGTTCGAGTTATAAAACTTAAGAGCTGACGTAGGTTCAACATACTGCATTACAGGTCTCGCATTATCAAGATTAAATGAAACATTATTTGTAGCAACATTACCCAAAGTATCATTTGCATACACAACTAAAAGAATATCCCACGCAACACCAGGATAACCTGAAGAATCCCATAATGAATCCCAGTCCGAAGAATCATTCAAAGTACCATTAGCTAACTGTTGACTAGTATCCGTACCATTGTAAACAAAATACCAACCAGAACTAACATTAGACAACGCATCCACAATAT
This sequence comes from Candidatus Woesearchaeota archaeon, assembly GCA_018646625.1. GTDB lineage: Archaea > Nanobdellota > Nanobdellia > Woesearchaeales > JABGUJ01 > JABGUJ01. The sequence goes on from JABGUJ010000003.1 coordinate 13,512, forward strand.
CCGTAGTCACATAAATTTGATAACCTACAGTCTCGTTATATGCGGGAGACTCAATAGATATCACAGGACCAACCGTATCTACAGTTAAAGTTCTAGTCTCACTAACATTAGTATTGCCAGCCTCATCAATACAAGATACATACCAAGAGTATTCTCTTCCCGAAAAGTTAGTAGCAGTTACAGTCGTATTAACATCAGGCTGAACAGACTCATTCAAAGCTGCCAGCTCATACGTAACAGATGCCTCAACATCCCTATAAACACTACAGTTAGCAGTCGAATCTTCAGTTAGATTAAATACAAAATCAATTGAAGAAGATCCAGTAATATATTCATCATCAGGAGCATAAAGAGTTATACCAGGCTCATCATTATCTAAATAAATTGTCCTAGTCTCTGAAAATCCAACATTACCACTCTCATCAACTGCAGAGGATGCATTAAGATAATATACGCCATCGCTTAAATTTGTAAACTCAAGATAAATTTGATCATCCGTAGTAAAATTAGAATACAATACACCACTATCATTATACAAGAACACAGTCATATTCACATAATAATAATCAGTCGCAGTGACATTAGCTAAAATTACTGAGCCATTAGAATAACCCGCACTATGAGACGGAGAAACAAAGTGCAATACAGGCGCAGTCAAATCTAGAATTGTAACATTCCAATGTTCAGTATCATTTCTGATTGAAGTATCTTGACCAACTTCAGCATAAGCAAAGAAATCGTAAGAAGTATTTAATCTGCCAGTCGCATTAACAAAGAAGGTCACTATCTGACTCTCAGACTCATTCAGATTAATAGTATAAGGATTAGTTGACATATTAGTGTAGAATGGAACAGTACCTGCAACAGTAGATATTGTACCCTTGTCAGAACTCACACAAACACCATTTGAATAGGATAAACAAACATCATCTAATATCGCTTCTCCATGATCACCGGTACCACCATCACCTGTCCAAACTTTAATTCTCAAATTTTTATTCTTTAAACTATCATTCAGCGCCACAGTCTTATCTGTTAAAGTACCTAGCTGATAGATGTTATTATCTTCACATCCACCCCAAACCTCATCTGACGCACCCCAACTACCAGTGTAAGGACACCTATATTCTAACAATTGATAATTCTCACTCTCATTACCGTCTTCATAAAGCATCAAACCATATCCCCACTCATCATACTCATACGCTTTGAAATTGTAAGTAACATAGTCAGCATTTGCTAAAAACGCATCCGAATAAATATATGACTTCCACAAAGTATTTCTAGAACCACCATAGGTTGATTTAAAATCCAACCAATTACCCTTATCACCAAAAGGATTAGTCGCAGTACTAACCTCGGCACGCTCATACGTGCCATCGGCAACTTCATAATAGGTCCAACCAGGAATATCTGTACAAGTTCCGTCCGCACCACTACAATCCCCAGTCAAACTAAAATCACAATTAGATATAGGACCACAATCAATACCACTTAAAGGATCCAAAGTAACATTCACATCACCACAATCCGCACCAGTACAACTAACATTCAGAGTAACATTAAACCAATAATATTGTGAAACAGAAGTACTTCCAGGAGGATACACCACAGATATACCAACATAAGGTCTTGCCAAAACAATAGTTCTAGACGTAATATTAACATTTCCTGATGTGTCAGTTGCCGTCACATTAACATAATAAGTCCCATATGGCAAGTCAGTTAATTGTATGTAAGAATCACTTGTGCTATTCATCAAACCAGTAGAATTATACACATTAACTAAAAGAGTATCAAGATATAAATCAGAGGCACTCACATTCACAGTGATTGTAGTAACTAAGTTATTCATTCCAGCATCAGTCGTATCATTCCCAAATTCCAAACTAGGATTAGTTAAATCCAATATAGTGACATTCCACGTAGAACTAACGTCAGATATAGGAATTGGAAAATCAGTAGTATTTGCATAAACAAAGAATTCATGTTCACTACTCAAATAACCCGTAGCATTAACCCAGTAACTCACCAGAGTACTCTCATTCTCACTCAAACTGATATTATACGGATTTGTAGTATTAGTAAAGAAAGGTACTGCAGAACTATCCATAGATATTAATCCACTTTTAACAGGAGCGTTCGAAACTAAAGTAACGTTATCAACCCAACCTTGATCACTACCTCCAACCGAACCAGAATCTTTAGCATAATACCAAAGCAGAGTATGCGTGCCTGCACTTAACTCATAAGTTACTTGCGTCCAGTCTACAGTTCCAGATATGCCTGAAACAGTACCATAACCAGTATCACCAAACCTTCTACACCCAGCAACCCCATAACTTAAGTCCACACAAAATCCTAAATAATCATATGAAGACTCACTAGAAACCTTCCACATAAAACTCAAATTAGTATCTTCATATATAGTCACATCTTGAGTCAACAAAGAATACTCACTATGACCTATCGCACCAGTCTCCGCAGAATAGTTACCAGAACTAACTACAGTCCCTTGCAATGACCAATTAGCATCCCCGCTTCTACTCCAGCCAGTAAAGTCATTAGTTTCAAAGTCACCATTAGTCACTGCATCAAACGTAACAGGATCTAAACTAACATTTATCGCACCACAATCCATTTCCACACAACTAACGTTTACAACAACCTCAAACATCTGACCTGCAGAAACGTTAATTTCCGAAGAAGATGGAGTAATAATTTCCAAACTAATCTCAGGAGCATCTACAGTAAAATCAACATACTCCGAATTGTTCCAATTATCTTGCCAATCAAAGCAATAAACATTAGCAGTATAATCATTTCCCGCTTCAACACTTAGATTTGAAGTAAAACTAGTATTAGAAACAACAACAGACATGGTATAGTTCGTAGTACCATTATCTAGACTATAATAACAAGTAGTATTCTCATCAGTTGTTACATTTAACTGAACTAAAGTTGTAGAGTAATTAAATAACGCATCTCGCGAAGGCGCATCTATAGTAACATTCGGTACAGTAACATCTTGATTTGTAATATTAACATAGATCTGTGCATAATTCTCATTACCTATAGTATCATTAACTGTTAGATTAATCCAGTAAATACTTTCATTCAAAGAGGATGCATTCGTTAAATAACCCGTACAATTGATAGTAAACTGCGCTGTATCATTCACACTAAAACAATCTATACCACTAATGTCATAAGCATCAAAGTCATTACTCCATGGCGGTCCATACTGTTTTGTTAAATTCTCAAGATCGGTAAAGACAGGTAAGGTTGTATTCGTTACATTCACAGTAACAAACTCCGAAACAAGATTATTCGAAGTATCATTCACAGTAATATTCAAAATATACATACCTAGTTCCAAGAAAGTATTATTCGTCAACACACCTGAGCAATTGATTGTAAAATTACCATCATCTACAGTAAAACAACTTAAGTCGTTATAATCAGATGCATTAACATCATAAGACCAAGTATAATTATATTCTAAAGTTAAGTTATCTGTATAATTAAATACTGGAGAAGTAGTATCGATTATAGTAACATTCCAGATTTCAGAAGTATTTCTTATAGTCAAATCATCCAATCTATCAGCATAAACAAAGAATTCATGCTCAGTTTCAATTCCGCCGGTAGTATTTACATACCAAGTAATGACTTGCGAGTCGCCTTGACTCAAATTAACCATATAAGGATTTTGCACAGTAGTATAGAATGGCGTCGCACTAGTATTCATAGAAACAGTACCTTTACCTGATGCACGAGATATGGTAACATAGCCATCATCCGAATTAGCTCCTTCAGAATTATTCTGATTTGTTCCATTGTTATAAGAACCGCCACCGCCACCAGCATAATTGTCACTATAGCCGCCACCGCCACCAGAATAACCACCAGCACCACCACCGCCATGCCAACCATTGCCGCCACCGCCGCCAAAGCCACCAGGACCATTAGTTGAAGCAGTACCACCAGCACCACCTAATATAAATGCAACACCTCCAGTACTACGAGAGCCAGCAACACCACTACCATAATATCCTGCACCACCTGAACCACTAAAACTTCCAGTACCCTTACCAGCACCATTACCATTAGTCCCCGCATTACCTGCAGAATTCCAACCATCAGTACCGTTAATACCAGTCACACCATCCTTACCATATTGGGTTGAACTCGAACCACTAGAATCACCGCCACCGCCACCAGCCACTACTAAAGGAGTTGCGTCGGAATAATGAGTACCGGCAGCAACAAAAGTTCCACCACCGCCGCCACCATAACTAGTACACACACCTTTCTGACCAACAAGAATTTGTAAAACCTCTCCACCAACAAAATCAAACTCACCCGAAATTACTGCACCATCACCACCATCAGTACAACCACCTTTTGCACCCGCAGCTTCAATAATATATGTTCCAGATTGCGGTACAGTCCAATTCTGAATACCACTATAGACCTGAACGTCACCATCTAACAAAGTATCAGCATAAACAGAATCGCAACTAGCCTGTAAAGGTCCCGTTCGCCCCGTCACACCACAAGATGTAAAATTATAAATTGTTCCTGACTCAGGATCTAAAGTAACATTAACATTACCACACTCATTATCGATACAGCTCACATTAATAGTGACATTAAACATCTCAAACTGAGAAGCATTCATGTGAGTAGTCGGATACAACACTTCTAAGTTCAATCGACCTTTATCTGTAACATTAATCCAGATAAGTGTATAATTCTCATTTCCAGAGGAATCATTAATAGTAACATTTAACCAATACAATCCAACAATACTTTGATTCATTTCAGTAACATTGCTAATAAAACCAGAACAGTTAACATCAAACACAGATGTATCATTCAAACTAAAACAACTCACACTAACATAATCACTTGAATTAATTTGATAACCATAGAAATCATCTTCATATATGGTTTGGTTTGTAAAATTAATAAACACGGGAGAAGTTCTATCTAATGTCAAATAAATCATACTGGTATTCACATTTCCATAAGTATCATTAGCCCAAACAGTAATATTACGATAAGACTCGGGCCACAATATAGATGTAATATTTTCACAACCAACAAGAGTTATATTCTCTTCACCAGTATTATTCCTATACCAACAACTATCCAAGTTCAAGTCATACACACTATAATTAATATCTAACCCGCCATCATTTGAGAAAGTATTGTTCAAAGGGTAAGTGATGTTCAAAGCCGGAGCAGTAGTATCCGTAATATTAACCCACATCAGACTCCAATTAACATTATTAACTGTATCATTAGAAGTAATATTTAACAAATAGAACCCAACGGCCAACCAAGTATTATTCTGCAAATAACCCGAACAATTTATTGTGAAATTAGTAGTATCATCAACAGTAAAACAACTAACGTTGTTTGAGTCTGTCGCATTAACATCAAAAGTAAACAACTCACCATACTCGTGAGTCACATTTGCAATATATGATGAGTTAGTTATATTCACAAAGTATGGAGGAATTGTATCCGTTACATTTACCCACATAACATTTGAGAAATTGTTATTCGCAGTATCATTAATTGTAATATTCAACCAATATACACCATTACTCAATTCAGTTGCATTAGTCAACACACCAGAACAAGTTATACTAAAATTAGTGTTATTAACAGCAAAACAACTTACATCATTCTCGTCGCTCGCATTAATATCATAAGAAATACCATAAGCATGCTCCACAGTTTGATTTGAGAAGTTAGTAAACTCTGGCTCAGTCCAGTCAACAATAATCAACCTCTCGATAGTATTATTCAAATTACCATAAATATCAGAAGCATACAAATTATAAGTATAATTACCCTCCACCAGATCATCAGTAGCATTCAAACTCTGATTAACATAGAAATACCAATCATTTGCACCATATTTATTCAGATTAGAAACATATTGAATATAAACCTCATCGGCAGTTAAACTTCTATTCCAAATTCGAACTTCATCTATAGTTCCATTAAAATAAGAAGAGCCAGCACCCACCCATTGATCTTCGCCTATAACTATAGGATTTGAGTTAGAAGGAATAGCATCGGTTTTGGATGAAACACCAACAAGCACCCCATTGGAATAAAACCTAACATTTGTTCGATCATAAGTCACAGTAAGATGATGCCATCTTCCAATCTCCAAGTCAGCATCAGTAGAATCAGAATCCCACAATCCAGGAATTGTAAATCTCAACTCATCAAGACTAACAGTGCTAGTATGAAACGCAAAAGCATCCTCTTTGGATAAGAAAGAAAAATCATTAGAAAGATTGTTAATATTTACCCAGACACTTAGAGTAATATTGCCAGAAATATTCAAACTCGAGCTACTCTCGATTTCAACAGAATCGTCAACACCATCAAAATCAAATGCACCACCATACTTTCCACCAGATAGATTAAAAACAGATCCATTAACAACACCATCATTACCATAATCACTAACATCAACAACATAACTATCATTCTCACCTAGTGCAGAAACATTATCAAAATTATACATTAAGACCAGAGAATCATTCCAAAAAGTATGGTTTGTACCATTCCAATCATAGTAAATATAATCCAATACGAATTCATTAATCGAAGCATTAACTAAGAAAGATCTTTCAGGTTGCCTAGTATTATTTGCAGGCGTTGGTGAGACAAAGCTCATCGCAGGAGGAGTTGTATCAAGAGTAATTTGTCTAGTTTCGGTTGAATTAGTATTATCTGCCGTATCGATCGCGGTAGCATTGACATAATAAGTAGCATCAGTTAAGTTAGTGAAATTAACAAAGAACGGTGAAGAAGAATCACTTGAAGAAGTCACCAGACCACCAGTAGTGTTATAAATTCCCACAACAATATTCGCAAGATGTGAATCTGAAGAACTTACGTTCACTGCAATCCAATCATTAGGATAAGTTCCATTACTCAATGTTGGAGATTCATAATCAAGAGAAGGAGTCGTATCATCATCAATTGTAACATTCCAAGTAGATGTTATATTACTATTTGACAATCTCGAAGTTTTATTAGCAAATACAAAAAATTCATATTCATCAGTACCATCACCAGTAGCATTAACATAAAAAGTCACAATCTGACTCTCACCAGATAACAAACTAATATTATATGGGTTAGATGATTTATTAGTATAGAACGGAGTTTCTGAAATATTTGTTGAGATCAAACCACCTTTACCTGCTTCATAAGTAACGTTTTCTCTCACATAAATATAATACCATTCAGAATCCGCAGGCCCTGCCAAGTAATTTTCACCACCAATACAACCTATATCGTTATTCCAGTCACCAGCAGGATTATATGTAGAAAATACAGCCCTATCATTTGCTTCAGGATCACCATCACCATGCCAGATCTTAATCCAATCATTTGTAAAGTAACTGCCTGAACGATTATAACTATCATAACTACCCCGCAAGCCAGTGTTCCAAGCACCACCTGTATTAGGCCCTGGATTAGGACCTGTAAGATTAATAAGTGCATCATAAGTCACATTAAGATGAGCCAGAATCATGCCATCTGTTGAATAAGTTGACTCTAGCATTAAATCATCTACTGGCACAGAATCATATGCCGCACTTTTTCCTTGAGATGTTTGGTTTACCGAAGCAGTCGTGTAACCTTCAGTGAACCAACCAGCCCATGTTGATTTATGCGTGCTTGATGATCCTTGACTTGCAAATACCATTGTCCATCCGCCAGAATCTGTAGTCATGTCGCAATATACTTCAATCGAAGATGAATTTTCATCGAATGGATATATAGTATAGATACCATCCCCTTGACTTTGACCTATGTCCAGTATCTCCTTACAAGAAACTGGAGTACCAAGCGGATCTAAACTAACATTAATCTCTCGACAAGGAACCAAACTATCACATGAAACATTAACTGTAACATTAAAGAACTCATTTTGCGTCACATTAGTATGGTTCGTAGGATAAATCAAAGATAAACCAATTCTAGAATCCAACACAACAGTCCAAACTTCTGATTGATTTGAGTTCCCTTCAGTATCATTAAAGTACCAAGTCCAAGATATCGGGCTCGAAGTTATGTTCTTAACAACACTAAGTTCCTCCCCACTACTAAAGCCTTGAGAAGTATCATTTATCCAATCGGTCCCATTATAAAAACTAAAGATGTATTCGCTAGGAGAAGTATCATTTGCACTAATATTGAAATAAGCATCCTGTCCAAGATCAAAACTACTTGTCAAATTAGTTTTATTATCATACCAAAGAGGAGCACCGACTGGTTTAATAGTTACATTCCATCTTGAAGAAGTTTCTGAATTAGACATCTTTTCCGTTCTATTAACATAAACAAAGAATTCATGTGTAGTTTCGATATAACCTGTAGCATTAACCCAAAAAGTCACAAGTTCACTTTCGCCATCACTTAAACTAATATTATATGGATTAGATGATTTATTTGTATAGAAAGGCGTTGCAGAAGTATTAGTTGAAACAACTCCTGTTTTAATTGGAGCAGTCAATATAATAGTTACATAACCTTGACCAGTATTATATCCGCCAACATTATATTGGCCAGCCCCACCATTATACGAACCACCGCCACCAGCACCAGCACTACTCGTGCCGCCACCACCGCCGCCAGAGTAGCCACCGCCACCACCAGCAGAACCATAATAGCAATGTTCACCACCTGCGCCACCACCAAAGCCACCATCTCCACTATTAGTAGTACACTCAGTACCTCCTGTTCCACCATTAACAAATGCCAAACCCCCGGTTGAAGGAGAACGTCCATCATCACCATCAGTTGTCAAGCCACCGCCGCCAGAACCACCATTACCACTTGCCCCGGCAGAACCTCCAGAACCTGAAGTACCTCCCGAACTAGTTCCTTCTCCAGCCCTACCAGCAGTTTCATTAGACGCATCACTGTAACCGGAACGATCATTAGATGATGAATAAGCACCACCGCCAGCACCAGCAACAACTAACGGAGTATTATTAGAATAGACCACATAAGTTCCACCGCCACCACCAGAACCATAAGTCGCAGAGTCACCCCTCTGACCCACGAGAATCTGAACGACCTGACCTGCGTTTAAATAAAAAGTTCCATTTACCAAGGCACCTCTTCCAGGATAACTATTACCACCACCTGCAGCACCTACAGCAACAATGGTATAACTGCCAGTAAAAGGCACAGTCCAATTTTGAATACCACTCGACACAGTAACTAAACTTTCTAAAGTAGTATTAGAGTACTCAGAGTCACAATTTCCTTGCGATGGTCCACTCCTCCCAGTCGAAGTACAAGTTGTAAAATTATAAACAGTAGTAGACTCAGGATCTAGAGTAACATTCAAGTCACCACAATCAAACCCAACACTACAGCTAACATTAACAACAACATCAAAACCTAAGTTCTGAGTCACATTAACATTCCCTGATGGAGAAATAACTTCAACACCAATTACAGCATCCAACAATAAACCCCAGACATCTGATTGATTACTATTACCTTCAGTATCATTAAAGTACCAAGTCCAATTAATCATACTCCCCGTAATATTTTTCAGAACAGATAACTCCTCACCATCGGTATAATTAACAGCAGAATCATTCACCCAACCAGTACCATTATAGAAGCTAAAAATATACTGACTAGAACTACTTTCATTCACAGTAATATTAAAGTAAACGGTATCACCATAAGAAGTTGAATCAGATAAATTAGTTTTATTCAAACTCCAAGTCGGAGCAACATAGTCACCTTCAACAATCGTAATATTAAGAATCTCGCTAGTATTTGATTGAGATTCATCATAAGTGATATTGGCATGAGCAAAGAACTTATACACATCGTCCGAAGAACCTGTAACATTCACCCAGAACTCAATTTCTCTACTCTCACCAGCACTCATAGAAGATAAAGTGACTGGATTAGTCGAACTATTTGTCCAAAATGGAGATGAATTAGTAGTAGACAACACACCATCGCTTCTAGGAGTATAATCTATTCTAATGTCATCCCAAGCCATACCATCGTTAGGCCAAGCAGTATTATCATATTGAGTAAACTTAATCTTAAAATTCTCATCAAGAGTACCACAAAAATCAGGATCAACAGTAACATTAATTGTTTGTTGAGTCCAACTAGTAAAACTCTCAGGAGCATTCATCAAATGATACCATAAAGTACCATCGCAGGTATAATAAACCGCATCCGATGTATGGCTCTGTCCAGAGTGATCTCCACCCAGATTTAACTCATCACCATCATCGGACTCTCTCCAATAAAAATCAAGATAAACATAATCATGTCCTGTAAAATCATAACCAGTTATTAACTCATTCACACTTGTACTCCCATCAGCCACATTAGCCAAGACAGAGTACCCTCCAGAATATGCAGTCGTATCATTCACATCAATATAACCATTACCATCACTACTATACGTGGTCCAGTCATCACCTACAAATGCGCCAGTATCAAAATTATCAAAGAAATAGAAATTGTCAGAATCTAAAGTAACATTAACATCACCGCAATCTTCCTGCCCTGTGCAAGTTACATTAAAAGCCATACGATACATTCTCGCTCGAGTAGCGTTAGCATTAGAAGATGGAGTCACAAAAGAGACAGAAACACTGGAATTAACAGGTTCAATAACAGACAAAGATCTTTCTTCGGTAGATAAATTAGATACGCCCTCAACAAAAACCTGATAAGTATAGTCACCAGTTGCTAATTCATCTGTAGCATTCTTACTCTGATTAACATACAAATACCATTGCGTCGAGCTAAATTTGTTTAGATTTGAAACATATTGTTGATAAACTTCATTAGCAGTTAGACTTCGGTTCCAAATTCTAACTTCATCTATGTGACCATCAAAACCATTAGATTGCGAAGTACTAGATGCCCCTATAATAAGATTATCATTTATATCGTCATCGCTATCAGTTGCTGCAGAACCTAAAAAATCCCCATCATAATAAGTTATTTTATTTGTACCATTATCTACTACTACAACATTATGCCATACATTTGGTGTTGGTTCATCATATTTGTTCATTCTATTACCTATTTGAGTTGTTAATAAATACTCACCAAGCGTACTATCAAGCCAGATATGGTAACCATCTCCCCCACTTCCTGCCGAACCTTTGGATAATATGTAAGAATTGCTAGAAGAACCATCCCAATTAAACCAAAGCTCAATTGTCATAGGATCTGTTAATCTTAAACTCACATCATTTCCACAATCAACATAATCACCACTAGCATCAAACTCAAATCCACCATCATGCTTCCCACTTAAATCAGGACCAGAATCGGAATCAGGTAAAACACTAAAAGTCCCATTATTTTCATTCCCACTCAAATCCAAAATATTAGTATTGTTTTCTCCAAGAGAACTAACATTATCAAAGTTATACATCAAAATCAAAGAATCATCATACATAGTATAGTTAGTACCATTCCAATTATAAACAACAGAAGACAACCCACCCTCAACAATCGAAACATTTACCTCAACAGAAGTATTTATTGTAGAAGACCCATTCGATAAAGTTGGAGAAACAAACTCAACAGAAGAATCTAAGAGAGAAACACTCCTCACATCAGTTTCATTAGAATTACTAGAACCGTCCTCAACAAACACCTGATAGGTATAACCCCCATAATTCAAATCATCAGTTGCATTTTTACTCTGATTAACATACAGATACCATTGACTAGAATTAAACTTATTCAGATTAGAAACATATTGTTGATAAACATCTTCAGAAGACAAAGCCACATCCCAAATTCTCACTTCATCAATTGAACCATTAAAATAAGCATTCTGCCAAATAGTTGTACCAACACGCAAATAATTATCAACCAAACTGTGACTTACAAAAGAACCAAGAGAATCTGTCTTGGACAACAAACCATCAATATAAGTCTTAACCTGCGAACCATCATTCACCCACACAACATAATGCCAGTCATCTTCACTTATAGATACAGAAGAAGCTGTAGCGAACCAATCACCCACAGAACCTTGTCTCATCGCAAAAGAAATATTACCCCCCACAGACACACTAGTCTCCAAAGTATACGTGCCTGAAGAACTCCCATCATTTCCTAAACCAAGTATATAACGACCAGTATCATTCTGCCTTGTTGAAATCCACACAGAAATTGTATAATCATCTCCCGCACCAAAATCTAAACCCGCATCTGAGTTAAAGATGACATCATCAACACCATCAAAATCATATCCACCACTATACTTGCCAGAAGAATTAAAACTAGCTCCAATAACGGTACCTCTAAGATCAGATATTGAATTATCAACCACCATCAAAGGCGCAGCAGAAACATTACCAATACTATTCAAAGAACCAGAAGTCTGTAGATGAACTGCGTTTGTAAAATCACCTGAAGTGTAGATCTCTTTTCTAACAGTACCCGCACCATCTGTTATAACAATATTATCCAAATATCCTGTATAAGTCCCTGTAGAATCTGCCTCGCAAACAACATCATAATATTGAATAGTTTTACCAACATGACTAACCGGAAGTGCAATAGTTCTATGATACCATTTATTGAGGGCATAAGCAGAAATATCCGTACTAGGATGAGAACTTAAACCATTCTGATCAACACCAGAAGATCTCAACTCAGTAGCATCAGAATTAGTATAATCAAAAGCAATCTCATCACTCGAACTAGTCCAATAAATATCATACTCAACATAATCCCCAGACTGAATAACATAATCCGTAACGCTGCTCAAATCTTCATAATGGTACGCATTAGCATTATTAGTCATAGAAAATGAAGCATTGATGACTTCCTGCTCATCAGAGTCATCTAAATTCATCATTAAAACCAATGAATCATTATACATTGTATGATTAGTTCCATTCCAATTATAAATCAAAGAATCTAAATCCTCCTCAATAATGGAAACATTAACTTCAACAGTTGTTACAGATTGACTATCACCATCATCAGGAGTTGGAGAAACAAACTCAATCAAAGGATTAGCAGAAGAGGAAGCAACTTGATAAAGCACAGGTAACTCAAAACAATTTATATCACCAACACAATCATCATCATCACAATCTTCCTCGCCATCAAAATCATTATCTCTTAAATCATCACAAATTCTTTCAACTTCATCTTCAGATTGACAATCTGCACTTTTCAAATCTTCTCCTTGACAACAAATCCAATCATCTTCATCTTCGTCGCAAGGCACACACAAACTATCAGAACAATAAGTTCCATCCCAACAATCATCTCTAGCACTACACTGACACTCTTCATTCAAAATACAATCAGCATCTTCACAGTCTGTAAAGTAATCGTTATCATTATCAGTTCCGTCTTGACAGTTAGTCTCAACATCTAATCCACAATCTCCACCACGTTCACCATTACAACAGATACCATCATCCGCCCATAAACTACACTCTTCACAAACATTATTATCAGAACAATAAAACGACTCACTACAATCATCATTACTAGAACAAACATCAACTAAGGGTTCTTCTATAGGAACATTAAAACCATAAAAACTAGAATTAGACACATTATCATCAAGAGCAGAAACAACATTCACAGGCTGTACGGACATAGAATAGAGTATAAATAGTAACAAGATCACTCTACCCAGATTCACTGGCATCCACCCCTTTTTTCAGCTAGAAAAAAGACTAACCTAGCTATCACTTGATCGCCTCTTTTTATACCCCTAACAATTAAGTTATTTATAAAGTCAAGAATTTTTAGTTTATAAAAGTTTCTATCAATTCTTAAGAAAGAGAGTCTTAAACAAAACAATCAAAAATCAAATAATAATAATAATATTTCTGTTGGTTTCAAGAATTTTAGCAAAAAATGCTACATTTGCCAAAATCCTCTCTTGAATCCTTCGCCAGCTACTAGAATTTAGCAAATAGGTACCATTATTTCTTTTTTAGAATATTCTGCGGAGAACCACCAATAAATGTTTTAATATTTTGAATAGCAATCTCGCCGCCGTTTGCCACAGCTTGTTTAGTTGAAAATGCAATATGTGGCGTAACCAATATTTTTTCACAACTTAGACATTTTTGATAAAAATCATTCGTAGTATCTCCAAATTTCTCAGGATCACAATCAATTGCAGCATTAGCAACGATTCCCGCGTCAATGGATCTTATTAATCCTTCAATCTCGTATGTGTAAGGTCTTGAAAAAGTAAGATAAAATGATCCTTTTTTCATACCCATAAAAAATGTTTCATCAAGAAGATTCTTACTGCTGGTATTACAGTTGAGAGAATTAACGACCAGATCGGCGTCTTCTGCTTTTGTGGCTAGATCATCTCCTCTATTAAAAAAGTTAATTTTCATACCAAAGGCTTCACAAAGGTTACCCACTTGACTACCAATACTACCACGACCAACGATTAAAATATTTTTTCCAACCAAACTTTCTTGAAGCTCAACTGGAAAATTCTCTGTTGCTCTCACCATAGGAGAAAACTTTCTAAACAACGACAAAATCATAAACATTGTCCATTCAACAATAGAGTCCTTATTTCCGCCTTGAGAATTAGCAACTTGCACACCATTTTTTTCAAGTTCTTCAGTATTGAAAACACCTAACTCAACATAAGGATAAACAACAAAAACATTTTTTAATTTTGGAAGAACATCAAGCAAGAAATCACCATTACTAAATATAACATCAGCGCCTTCAGTTTTGGATAAGAAATCTTCAACTGATTCAGGACTTTCTTGAATAATTAACTCTCCGATTGATTCAAGTCTTTGTTTGTGCTCATCTTTAAGATTCATCCCAAGAGTAACAATTTTTTTACCCATACTACTCAAGTGGCGATCGGACCTTTATAAATAAATCGTTTTCTGTGACAGAGCAAGATCCAGAATTGTATAAAAGCATTTTAGCACACAACTTAGCTGTTGTAATAAAAAGAATGTAACCCCACGATTGGATGCGGCGACCGGGAATTGAACCCGGGCCAGAGCGTTGGCAACGCCCCATTGTACCATTCAACCACCGCCGCATTAAAAATGAAATGGGCCCGCCCGGACTCGAACCGGGGATCAATGCCTTGTAAGGGCACTGTCATAGCCACTAGACCACGGGCCCATTGATAGCAATGCAAACTAAGTGTCTATTTTTAAAGTTTATGGTAAATTAGAAAGAAAAGAAAAAAGAAAAAGGCAATTAAGCCTTACAATTTCTCATTGTGTAAGCGATTCTTTGATTTACACAAGCCTTTGTCTCGTCATCTTGAAGAGTTCTTGGTAAAGCAATAATTTTCTTAATTGATCCGAACTTATCTTCCCAATCAGAAACTTCCACCTTGTACTCTTTCTCGTCACCAGACGCAAGAGGCTCTTTGCTTACATCAAATCCAGTTTCACCGTTGTCAGCATTGATGTAGAATAGTAATCCACCATCAACATCTCCTCTACCGGAGCTTTTGATAGTTAAGATAACATCTCCGTCACCAGTAACTTCACAACCTTTGTAACCTAGACTGATAGTTTCGTCACACTTGTGACCGCAGTCTCCTGGACAAATGAAATTGTTTTCGGTTCTTTTACCGTCGATATTACACTCAAACTGAGTACATACCAACTTTTCAGAATCTTCATAAAGTCCTTCGATGTTTTGACAAACGCCGTCACCACAGTAACCTGCACTAGTCTCTTCGAGATTAGTAACAACGTCAGTGTCAGCAACTACTGGTTCAACATCTTTAACTTCTTCTTTAACTTCTTCTTGAGCTGGAACTGAATCAACCACTGGCTCATCAACCACTGGCATAGCTTCCGGCCCTGCGTCTTGACATCCTTTGATCGCTACGATTGCAATAATAATTACAATTACAGCAATAATGCCAATAGCATAAGACAAATCAGAACTTTTCTCTTTTTTTTTGTGATGTGTTTTTTTTTTCGGGTGTGATCCCGCTTTATGTTTCTTAGCCATGTTTGTGACCCTCCTAAAAAACTTATTTTAATTATGATCTATGCTTCTATACCGAAGTTCTATATTTAAATGTTTGGATTGCAGAATACAAAAACCTAGGACTCAGCGCCTGAAAAGCCAAAATTCTTAAAAAACAACCCCAAATAAATAATCTCAAAAAAACATCAGATACATTTAAATACCGCACATACAAGCTCTAAACACTATGCAAGAGAAGATTTTTAGCATTCTGTTTGATGAAGATGAGATAAATTGGAAAGGACTTCTATATGATCTTGTAAAATCAGAAGGTATGGATCCATGGGATATTGACGTTTCTGAGATCTCTAAAAAATACCTTGACATGGTTAAAAAACTTAGAGAGATGGATCTTAAAATGTCAGGTAAAGTTCTGTTGGCTGCAGCCATACTATTAAAATTCAAATCTAATCACTTGTTAAGCCAAGGAATAAACAACCTTGATGGACTATTTGCACAATCTGAACAAGAGGAAGAGATCTGGGAAGAAGTAGATGGTGAACTAGTAAAAGTAACCCCTGATAGATTGAAAGATTATCAGAACGCAGAACTCATTCCAAGAACTCCTCAACCAAGAAAAAGACAAGTTTCTATTTACGATCTAGTTGATGCACTTCAACAAGCATTAGAAGTAAGAAACAGAAGAGTAAGAAGATATGAAGAAGAACCTATGGAGATTCCAGAGAAACAAACAGACATTAGTCAATTAATGCAAGAACTTCTATCAGATATTTATGAACACTTTGAAAAAAATCTCACAGAGAAATTAACGTTCCAACAGCTAGTAAAAGACACTAATAGAGAAGCAAAAGTTCTAACATTCATCCCACTACTACATTTAACTAATCAAAGAAAAGTCGATTTAGATCAAAAAGAACATTTTGGCGAAATAGAAATCATGCTTAACAAATTTGTAGAAGAAAAAGAAGAATCTAAAGAAGAAGAGAAACCAGCAGAAGCATAATGAGTACAATAAATAAACAAAAAAAGAGCATAGGTCCAGGCAAACTAATTCTACAAGTAGGAGTTATAGGAAACGCAGGTAAAGAAGAATATCCAAAAAACTGGAAGCCCCATAAAGATGAACTAAGAACTGTCAAAACAATAGGACAACTCTTAGGAAAAGCAGGTGCAACAGTATTAACGGGCGGAGCACAAGGAATCATGAGTACAGTATCAACAGAAGCAATCAAAGGAGAAAGTATAACTGTTGGTTTGTTTAATCACTTAGAACAAAGAGGAGCAAGTGAAGAATATACTGTAGGATTAAATACAGGAATGAAAGAAGGAGCATTAGAAAATCTTCTAACCATGTTCTCAGATATAATGATTGCAATAGGAGGATGCTCAGGAACACTTAACGAACTATGTATGGCGTACCGAAACAAGATCCCCGTAGTTTTACTAAAAGGATATGGTGGATGGGTAGATAACATAATACCACTATTACATAAAGGAAAATATTTAGACGTGAGAGAAAGAACAGAGTTCTACATAGCAGAGACTCCTGAAGACGCAGTTAGAACGGCATTAAGAATTGGCAAAAAAAGACTCATAGAAAT
This sequence comes from Candidatus Woesearchaeota archaeon, assembly GCA_018646625.1. Taxonomy (GTDB): domain Archaea; phylum Nanobdellota; class Nanobdellia; order Woesearchaeales; family JABGUJ01; genus JABGUJ01. The sequence goes on from JABGUJ010000003.1 coordinate 31,145, forward strand.
AAAAAAGAAAGGAAAGAATTTCTACAAGAATACAACAACTACTTCAAAATAGCAAAACACCCAAACATTTTTATATGTCTTGGCCAAAAAATAATTCTATAATGGATCTAAAAGAGTTAATTCTAAGACTACATGCGCGAGAGCTTAAACCTGACGGAATAGAACTTGTCAGAAAAGTTGAACTAGCAGAGTTAGATGAAAGTGACCTAGAACTAATGGTATTTAGAAAAGAAGATGATACTGCCACAACTGTTGACATAGTTAGAGGAACAACTCTTTGGCGAGAAGGACTTGAAAGATATCCAAAATTCAGAGGAGCAATAGTAAGAAGCGGATCACTTCAAAGAGTTATAGTTAAAGACTCAGCAATAGTAGATGAAGGAAAAGAAAGAAATTTACTAGAAGAAGGCAGAATATACACAATCCCTGAAGAATTGATAACATCAGGAAAAGTATTTGAGTCTTTACTACCAGAAAATGCAATCATGCAATTCTACTTTACAGAAGGCAGAGGACCAGCAAATGTTTTTGGTGTAACAAGAATAACAAGCTTAGACCAAATAGTTCCCGGCAGTAGAATTATGATTGACAAAGATGGCGGAATAAACAGCTTTGAAGAAATAAGAGTAGACGAAGCATTAACCGACGAGTTCAGAGACGAGCCTGCAAGATTAATAACCGCAGGTCATCACAGAGAAGCTTATGCCACACAAGATAGAGGAGTTAGATATATGAGCACAGGGTGGATAGTTGGCTCAAGACGCATGGCTTTATACCCAGTACCAGAATCACTCGTAAAAACCGGAAACGTATACAGAATAAGATAGAACAACAAAATCTATTTAAATAACATACCCACCACGTTCTTCACAATGACATTTACAAGTATACAAGAAGCTATGAACAAAGGAGACGGAGAAGTTTCCATAAGAGGATGGGTCCACAGAGAAAGAGGATCAAATAAAATCAAGTTTATTTCATTAAGAGATTCTACCAACGTAATACAATGTGTTGTAGAGAAAGAAGTTCTTGGAGAAGAAAAATGGGCAGAAACTAGCCTATTCAAGATGGAAGCTTCAGCAGCAATACACGGTAACATTAGAAAAGATGAAAGAGCACCTACTGGCTACGAAATAAATGTAACAGACTTTGCAATCATAGGCAAGTCAGATACATTCCCAATAACTAGAGATCAATCACCAGAATTTTTACTAGATAAAAGACATCTATGGTTGAGATCTCGAAAAATGACTGCAATGATGAAAATCAGATCTACAGTCACAGGAGCAATCCACGATTTCTTTAGACAAAGAGGATACTTTGAGTTTACTCCACCTATTTTGCAACCAAATCAATGTGAAGGTGGTTCAACTTTATTCGAAGTTAAATACTACAAAGATAAAACATACCTATCACAAACATGGCAACTATATGCAGAGGCAGCAATCTTCGCATTAGAAAAAGTATACGACATGTCTCCAACATTCAGAGCAGAGAAATCAAAAACATCTCGACACTTAAGCGAATTCTGGATGGCAGAGATGGAAGCCGCATGGATGGATTACAAAGAATGTTCAGAAGTTGCAAAAGCAGAACTAAAATTCATTGTTCAACAAGTTCTAGAAAAGAATCAAGCAGAATTAAAAGTGCTAGAGCGAGATGTTAGTAAATTAACTCCAACAGCAGAAAACAAACTACCTACAATAACATATACTGAAGCATTGAAAATGTTAAAAGAAAAATGCGACCTGGATGTTGAATGGGGTAAAGATCTTAGAACTGTTGAAGAAGATAAATTGGCAACTTTATTCGACACACCCGTTGTCGTAACACATTATCCTAAAGAAATAATGGCATTCTACAAACCTACTGACGACACTCAAACTGACGCACCAGGACCAGTTGCAAAATGTTTTGATGTTATTGCGCCCGAAGGTTATGGAGAAATAGTTGGCGGAAGTGAAAGAGATACAGACATCGACGAACTAAAGAAAGCACTAGAAGCTGATGGCGAAGATGTGGCCAATTATCAATTCTATTTTGACACAAGACTGTACGGCAGTGTTCCACACTCAGGTTATGGTGTTGGTGTAGAAAGAGTTATCGCATGGATTTGCGGATTGGAAAACATCAAAGATGCAATACCATTCCCAAGAACTATGTTGAGAAAAGAACCTTAAGAGATTCTTTTCATCTCAAATTCTTTTTCTTCTCTATTACTATTCTCAAAACTTATCTCCCCAGTAACTCCAGAATATGAAACAGTAGACAAATACTCAGAAACACACTCCGACTCAACACAACCAAACTCAATCGCATCCAATAATAAATTCATAGCATCATATGCATATGCCGCAGAAGGCGATGGTTTCTTAGAATAATATTCTTCAAAATGGTAATTAAATTCTAAAGAAGAATTCTCAACAACAGGATATGGATAATACGTACCTTCAATCTCAGGAAATTCATCTAATAAGATAGGAGTTTCAGTATTTGATGTTGCATACAACACAACAGAATCTAACAAACCCAATTCTTTAGCTTGACGAGTAAACTGACCTTGAGGAGGATAATAAGCAAACGCACCAAACACAGCATCAACATTTAATGATTTAATTTTCGTCACGACAGACCTATAATCATTTTCATAGGTGTCAACTGCAAACACTTCAACAACAGTAACATTATTCTCTAAAGAAAATTTCACAAAAGAATTTTTAATCTCCTCAGCCCAATCATTCTGATTATACACGATCACAACTCTACTAAGATTAACCAAACCCATATGATTAACAACAGGTTTAACTTCTTGATCAGTTGTCGACCATAAATTAAAATAATACTTAGACGGGATAGTCACTAAACCAGAAGATGGAGAAACAAAAACAGTAGAATAATCTTTTGCCAACCCGCTAGCAATCTGTCCAAACCAAGTAGGCCCTATAATAAAGTCTACATCATCAAAAGAAACTAACTTCTTAACTGCAGTTACAGTTTTAGGAAAACTAGTTTCACAATCTTCAACCACAAAATCAACATAACTTATATTTCTCTCAACTAAAGACAATTGAGCACCAAGCATTTCACTCTCACCCCAAAAAGCACCTGCACCAGTTAGATGAAACAAACCACCAATCTTAATCTTCTCACTTCTGACAACCTCACCTGAAACCCCACAACCAACTATCAAAAGTAACAAAGCTAACGCTAACATCTTATTCATTCTAACTACCTCCGCCCAAACACAACCAAATAATAAGAAAAGAAGCATATAAAACATCATTCAGCAGTTACTGTTGAATAATACAAACATTTAAATAGAAAAAGCACAATATAGGCTTTAAAATGCAAGAATTAAAAGAAATAGGATTAACAGATGGAGAGATAAAAGTCTACTTAGCATTACTAGAACTAGGTCCATCAACCAATTCACCCATTGCGAACAAAACAAGAATGCAAGCATCAAGTGTATACTATTGTCTCAACTCATTGATCAACAAAGGTTTTGTAAGTTACGTAATAAAAGCAAACAGAAAAAATTTTGAAGCAAATGATCCCGATAGCATTCCCGAAATAATCAATGAAAACATAAAGAAACTAGAACAACAAAAGAAAAAGATTAATTCTTTGGTACCAAAGTTAAAACTAAAACAAAACTTCGCAAAGAAAAAGAGTCTTGCTGTCGTCTACGAAGGATTCAACGGACTCAAAACAATCTTCAATAACCTAAGACAAAACTTAAACAAAGGAGAAACATTTTGTGCATTTGCCATAGGTCAAAAAACAGAAGAAAACAAAGCACTCCAGTTATTTTTTCAACAACACAATAGAGAACTAAAGAAAAAAGGCATTAAACTAAAACTGTTATCAGAAGAAAGTTCAAGAAAAATCTTCAAAGAAATGTACGGCTCAAGATTCTTGGAAGGTCAACAAGAACTAAAGTACACAAAAGAAACAATACCCTCCGGGGTCACAATCTGGAAAGATAACGTAGTCATTCATGTATGGGATGGCCTAGAACCTATGTCATTTATGATTACAAACCCTCAAGTAGCCGAAAACTACCAGAAATACTTTGATTCTATATGGGAGAAAGCCTCACCCTAAACTATTTAAATAGGCCACATTTCCAAGAAATCATGCATATATTAATAACAGATTTCCAAGGAAACCCAAATGTAGGGCTTTACGGCTTTGCAACTGATGAATATTGCCTACTTGGTAAAGATGTCAGTGAAGAAAAAGCTGAAGAAATATCTAAAGTACTGAAAGTTCCAACACACAGAATAAATATTTGTGGAACATCTTTAGTTGGAGTTTTTGTAACTGGAAATACAAATAAACTTCTCGTTCCAAGTATCGCATTTGAAAGCGAACTTAAAGTCCTAGAAAAATTAAAAATTGATTATGAAGTTATTGAAACAAAATTAACTGCTTTAGGCAACAACATTCTTTGCAACGATAATGGCGCATTAGTTAATCCAGACTTTCCAGCCACTGTTAAAAAAAGAATCAGACAAGCACTTAATGTACAATTAAAACCAGGCACAATTGCACGAATGCATAATGTAGGATCATTATCAATTTCACATCAATCAAAATGCGTAATTCATAGAGACGCAGATAAAGAAGATATGGAAATCATAAGTGAACTTCTAAACTTAGAAGTAGAACTAGGCACAGTAAACATGGGAAGCCCATACTTGAGATCAGGAATAATTTGCAATAGTAACGGATTCATTGTTGGCGAAAGTTCAGGAGGACCTGAAATAGCACAACTAGATGAATCATTAGGCTTCTTAGATGAAGAATTATAATTATAAGAGGGACAAAATGGCAGAAGAAAACGAAAAAGAAATGCAACAAAAGTATATGGAACTTCAAATGATGCAACAGCATATGCAACAAGTCCAACAACAGCTACAGAAAATGGACCAGCAAATGATGGAACTTAAGAACATGGAAGAAAGTGTTGGCGAGTTAAGTAAAGTTGAAGCTGGAAATGAAATTCTACTACCAATATGTTCAGGAGTCTTTGTAAAAGCAAAGATACAAGATACTAACGAACTATTCGTAAACGTTGGAAGCGATGTAACTGTTAAGAAAGATAACAAATCAGTTCAAAAAATGATTGTAGATCAAATTGAAGAAATAAACCAATACAAAGAAGAGATCAACCAACAAATGTCCCAGATCCAAGAACAATCAGGGCTTATTGAAAAAGAGATTCAAAGTAGAGCAAAATAAAAATGTTTGGCTTCTTAAAAAAGAAACTCAAGGAAACTGTAGAGAAGTTCTCTAAGGAAGTAGACGAAGAAACAGAAGAATTTACAGAGGAAGAACTTAAAGACGAGAAAATACAGGAAGAGATTGAGAAAAAAGACAAAGAAGTAAAACCAAAAGTAAAGAAACCTAAAGCTAAAAAAGAAAAGCCAAAGAAAGAAGTTGTTAAAGAACCAGAACTCACAGAAACAAAAGAAGAAGAAGAAATCAAAGGCGTTAAGATAACATATTATGTTCACGGCACAACAACAGATAACGAAGAACACCTAGCAACAGGACACGCACCTGGTGAGTTATCAGAACTTGGAAAAGAACAAGCAGAGAATCTAAAAGAATTTGCCAAAGACAAAACATTCAACGTTGTATTCTGTTCAGATCTGAAAAGAGCAATTGATTCTGCAGAATTAGGATTCAAAGATCAATACAAGATAATACAAGACGTAAGACTAAGAGAAGCAGACTACGGAGATCTCACTCAAAAACCCTGCAGCGAATTCAAACAAGACATGCCAAAGTATGTCGAGAAACAGTTCCCTAATGGCGAGAGTTATATAGATGTAGAAATTCGAATTGCAGAATTCTTAAATCACCTTTACGATAAATACTACGGACAACACATAGCAATTGTCGCACATCAAGCACCACAATTAGCACTGGACGTCCTCCTGAAAAAAAGAACATGGAATCAAGCGATTGCAGAAGACTGGAGACTTAAAAAAGCATGGCAACCTGGTTGGGATTATTTTATAGAAGAAAAAGTCAAAGTTCCCGAAGCACCAGAATACTCCGAAGACATTGAAGAAAAAGAAGAACCCAAAGAAGAAAAGAAAGGTTTCCTAGGAAAACTCTTTGGAAAGAAAAAAGAAGAGCCTAAAGAAGAAGAATTACCAGAAGAACCTGTTGAAGAAAAAGAAGATTCTAGTATTTTTGGCAAGTTAAAAGATGTTGTAACAAAGAAAGCAGTTTCTGAAGAGAAATTCGAAGAACTATTTTTCGATCTAGAGGTTGCAATGTTAGAAAACAATGTAGCGCTAGAAGTCATAGAAAAAATAAAAGAAGACCTTAAGAAAGAATTAGTAGACACTAAAGTACTAAGAGGTCAAATACAAGAGATTATAGCAAACACACTATCAAATTCTATTGCAGAACTATTCAAAGTTGAGCCTATAGACGTTATAGAGAAGATAAAAGAAAGCAAAGATCCATTCGTTATAGCATTTATTGGAATCAACGGTTCAGGTAAGACTACAACAATAGGTAAATTTGCAAAACTATGCCAGAACAACGGACTAAAACCAGTAATGGCGGCAGCAGATACATTCAGAGCAGCAGCAATACAACAACTAGAAGAGCATGCAAAAAGATTAGATGTCAAGATGATAAAACATGACTACGGCTCAGACCCTGCAGCAGTCGGATTTGACGCAATAAAATTTGCAAAAGCCAAAGGATACGATGTTGTATTAATTGACACAGCAGGAAGATTACATTCAAATGCAAACTTAATGGATGAAATGAAGAAAATCATCAGAGTTTGCACACCAGATATGAAACTATTCATAGGAGAAAGCATAACAGGAAATGATTGCGTAGAACAAGCCACAAAATTCAATGAAGCCGTAGGAATTGACGGAATAATTCTCAGCAAAGTCGATGTTGATGACAAAGGCGGCGCAGCAATTTCCGTATCACATGTAACTGGCAAACCAATTTTATACATAGGAACTGGCCAAGACTATGAAGACATGAAAAAGTTTGACAAAAACATAATTCTAGATAATTTAGGAATATAAAAAAAGAAAAAGAAACTTACGGAGTGTAAGTTTGAATTGCGTGTTCTATTGATTTTGGATCAAATCCCAGTTGTGCAAATTTCACTTCACAGTCCCCATTAAGATATACAAACGCAGGCACACCAGGTGCATCTAAAGCCTCTGCAACCCTCCGACCATCACGCCTTTCTATGTCGTATTTAACAAAATCAACATCTCGACCATACTTTTCAATGAGAGAACTAAATTCAGCACTATCTTCCGCATGCGTACATGCAGGACACCAATCGGCAGCAACCATTATCACCGCAGGTCTTCCCTCACTACAAAGATCGCCAAACACTTCATGACCATCTAACGCTTGTGCATTATCAGAAAACACTTTACGTCTCGCCATATCTGATGCTTGCAACAAGCTTTCCGCAATTCCACCATCGTAAGATCCCATCAACTGCGCACCCATTCTTAATGCCTTCACGGTATGACCATCCACAACATCATGATCTGCCTGATATTGTACCAACTCAAGTAAATGTTGAACCGCTTGAAGAGAGTTATCTTGTCTGTGAGAGTCTTTTGCCATCAGCGCTAAACCCAAAACATGACTTTCGTCATAAGTATCAATCGCAGCAAGATAACCATCCGAGTAAAGCTTACGAATTACCTCCATCGATCTAGGATCATCTTCATTAACAACACCACTAATAGCATCGTCTAAAGTCGATTCCAAATCAAGATCAGCACGCGTATCAGGTTCAAGCGTCCTTTCATAAAGCATAGAACTACTAGCTCCAGGTCTATCACCTAAACAATCACCAACTTTTTGACCCGTACTCGCACAACCAGCACCTAATGCTAAAAGCAAAGCACCAGTTGTAACAATTTTTCCTAATCCCATTTTATATTCCTCCTAAAGCCAAGTACCTGTTGGTTTTACCTCAGGTTTAACACTCTCAGGTAACACAGGCATTTCTGAACAACAATCTTGAACATATAGCACAGACGCAGCAAGTCCAGTAATCAGATCATACATACACCCTACTACTTTACCCTCAGGAGTATCAAACAATTGCACACTCGACGGATCAACACAATCATCGGACAAAAGTTCTCTTCCCTCTTGCGGATTAAGAGCATAAAGCTGTGAAGTCATCGAAACCAGGTCACCATCTCTGAACGTAGAAACTGAGGCAACAGCTTGCTCAGCAACGCCATCTGCTTTTTTGTCAACAAAATAAGAAGATACTAAACTTTGCGGATTGTCACTATCTCGCGCAGTCACCATCAACTCAAGATCGTCACCTTTAACTCTAATATTTAGATACATATCACCAAGATTAATATCAAGAGTACGCTCACCATCAACCAGCGTACCGTTCTTAGCAACATAATCATGAACAAATTCAGAATACTTAGCCACAGAACCATCATTACATCTAGGTTCACCAACTTTATCAACAAACTTTTTTACTTCACCCGGACTTAGAAAATCCAAAAGACCTTCACCTTGATCTGCCACAGGCGCAACTTGCACAACAGACGCAGGATCTATCAAAGCATCCAAACTATCCATTTCTTCACCCTGCACAGGCGCTCCCAATAATAAAACAGATAATCCTGCCGCAACTCCCAAACCTTTCAATCCATCAATTACTTTCATTCTATTTTCCTCCCATTACTTCTGATTTCTGTAAGCAATATCTCTCATTTCTTTCAAAACATCTTTAGAATAATCACAAACAGTGATTTGATCTTTAGAAAAATCAATCTTAACTTTAGGCGGCTCATAGCCCACACCATGAAATGAAGTTTTCATCTCATAACTTAACCTAACAAGAATATCTCTACCTCTTGGACCATTAAGAGTTCCAGAATCATTTCTCTTAGCCCAATGTTCATTCTTTCCAATATCTACTCTACCTCTTTCAATCAAAGAACTAAGATAATTTCTAGATTGAGTAGAACTTTTCTGAAACAATGCACATCTACCAAGAACTTTCTTTGCAACTTCTTCAGGAACAGTTTTTACAGCAAACGGATCTTCAGGATTAATAAAATCCCTTAAACTATCTAAACTGTAGAAACTGTCAACATAAGGAGTAATATCAGTTGCCTCAACCCAACCATTATCACTTTCTTGAATAAACTTAACATGCGCTTGCTGAACTAATGAAAGATATGATTCCATGTAACCATTCCTATAATTTAGAAACTCACCATTCTGTATAATGGTAACAGCGTTATCAAAACCTACAAAATTCTCAAGTTTTGTAAACTCATCATCAAATTCATCTAATGTTTTCTTTGACGCAGCCTTTGATGCCCTATCTGCAGGTATATCAAAAGTCTCCGTCAACATTTCCTCTAGCAATTCACAACTCATATTTTACCACCTAGAGAGAAAAAGCTCAGAAAAGATATATACTTAATTCATATAGTATATAACTAAGTATATACACATATATAATAGAAAAGTATATATATCAGACACGACTTACCATATACGATTTAAAATGATTAGAAAGATTATACGATTAGGAACATCAACCTTAGTGACATCCCTACCGTCAAGATGGATTAAAGAACACTCCCTCAAACAAGGAGATGAAATAGTTCTAGAAGAAGAAGGTAAAAGTCTAAGAGTTAGCACAACAAAATCTGCAGAGACTGGAGCTACAGAAATAAACATAACAGATCTAGACACAAAGCTCGTCGACAGATTCATTCGGGGAGCATACATAAAAGGATTTAGCGAAATAAGAGTAGTATTTCAAAATCAAGAAGTAAAAGAACTAAAGACAGGAAAGACACATCCAACTGTAGACATAATTCAGAAAACTGTCAACTCACTCTTAATAGGCATGGAAATCATAGAACAGAGGAACAACAGCTGTACAATCAAAGATATAACGGGTCACACAGATAATGAACTAGAAAACATTCAGAGAAGAATATTCTTATTAACACAATCAATGGGAGAAACTTGCTTAGAATTAGTAAGATCAAAAGACAAAAACATAAGACTAAGATCAAATAAAGAGAACATATTCAGATTCACAAACTACTGTCACAGACTACTAAACATAAAAGGTCACACAGACTACAAGAACGTTTCATTCTACTACATAATTATAGAAAAGATAAAAGAGATCGTCGACGCATATGAAGCAGTTGCAAACGACATAACTGAACTGAAAACACAACCATCAGAAAATACAGAAAAAATTTTAGAACTAACAAACGAATGTTTAAGAACCACATATGAGTTATTCTACAAATTCTCATCAAAAAAATGTTTAGAATTAATTAAAAAACGAAGAGAAGCATTCGACGTAGTAAACAAAGCAAAAACAGACAAAACAACAAAGAATATAGACTTCCTAATGATTGGAAGACTCACAGATATACTATTCACCACATTATACATCGCAGAAGCAAGAATAGGTATAGAATTCTAAAACACCACTGACAAGTAGTGGCAAAAGCGAAAGCTTTAAATATAGATAGTAGAACAGATATAGGCAAGTTGGGTTGGAAATACAGATAAAAGAGGCGTAGCCTTATCTGCTAAAAATAACCTAATTCTGAACAAATGACAACAGCAATAGAAGCAGTAAGACAATATTTCGGAGGAAATTTTGATAAGATTATGTTATCATTTCTAGCTGATGCTGCAAAAGAAGAAACAAGATCATTTCCCGAAAGAAGACAAAGACTTGATCAAATTGTTCAACATTTAAGATCAAAGGAAAGAACTCCAGTTGGTGCAGTATTTATTGGAGAATCATCTGCAACTTACACAAATAAACAAGGTTTCATTGCATATTTATCAACATCACACGGAACTTTACAAAGAGAAGTTGTCACAATCAATAAAATTCTAAGTGAACTTGAAAGAAAAAAAGGTTACCAAGTTCCAGAACGTGTTTCAGGAGCAGTTCAAACCATAGAAGAACTTTGCGAGAGGGCTAAACTACCAACCGCAAAAATTCAAAGAGAACTCACAAGAATAAGAACTACAACTTTAGGTGCAGGAGATGCACAAAGACATGCAGCATATCAAATTACACAAGCATGCGACAGAGCTTCTAGAAGTTTTAGTGTTCCAAACATGAGCGCAGTAATTAAAGTTACAAAAGATAAAGATGACGTAAGAAGATCATACAACATACAAAGACTACTGTCAGACTACGGAGTAGGATCTGTTCTAGAACCAAGAAGAATGTCGGAAGGTCTAGATAATCCAATAACACGATTTTTTAGCAAACTATTAGGCATAGATCGATGCTTCATCATGGACTCATTCTCTAGTGGAAATAACATGTCAGAAGTATACTACACTTTAACTCCCAGAGCAAGAGATCAAACAGTAAGAGCCATAGTCTCAGATATTGTCGATATAAACCACAGAACAAGAGATAAAGGAAATGGAAAGCAAGAGAAAGTTAAGAGCACCATCCCCGATAAAGCATATCAAAATGATTTTGAGACAAAGTATCTTACAACAAGACAAAGATCAAAACCAGATACACTTACCGAAAGAATTAGAGAATTTTATACAACAAATATCGCAAATCCGTTAGAGCAAGACAATGGGATCATACATAATGATCTACACTTTGATAACATAAGAGCGAGTGCAAATGGCAGAGAACTAGATGAATACCACTTAATAGATTTTGGAATGGCAAGAATAGGACACTTATCTTCGGATTTACACAGAGTATTCATGGCAGCGAATGTATTCAGAGATCGAAAAGAAGAAGTATACTTGAAAGAAGCTCACAACATTGCAAAAATAAGATATGGATTCCAGGATACATACGAAGCATTCAAAGAAGTATGCGAGAAAGGATTCATACATGGAGATCTAAGATACGCAATGACTTGCAATTCATGTTACAACTCAATAGAATTACATGGAAGAGAGAAGCAAGTAGTGGCAGACACAGCATCATTTTTCTACACAAGAGCTATTAAAAGATTGGAGAAAGCTGCAGCAGAACGAAGACTAGACACAACACAAACTTCAGAGTTCATAGAAAACTTAGAAAGACAGGTTGCACGTAACCCTACACTGCACATCAGAAAATTATCAGACCCAGATTATCACAGAATGCAGAGAGCAAATTCACACTTAGAATCAGGAAGATTAACTGTTGAAGAATACCAAAAACAAATACAATCCAATTCATTCAAAGGAACTTATGACGTGGACAGAATGAATTGGAGAATAATTGCTCCATATCTTACACAACAAGCAGAAATATCAAATAGAGTGTCAGAAATAGGTAGAGCAATAGACAGTAAAAGATAACTCACAAATCATATTACTTCGGCAAACTTCATCGAAAGATTCAAGTGATCTACATAACCCAACCCAGATCACCGTATCCAAGATGATGTTTCGCCGATTTTTTAATTATACTTGCCACGAACATTAAAAACAAAAACTTCTTTATCCGTGTTAACACTTCTAGAAGGATCTAACACTTCAACAATATTCCGTTCAGTAGTTACTTTATTCAATCTAGTTCCAGCACTATAACCTTTACCATACCCTTGAATAAACTTCTTTTTTTCTAATCCTCTAATCTCTTCATAAGTTCGACCATTAGGTGATTTCAATTGCAACGCAGTCCGATACAAAGAATAAGGATTTTTGTAACTTCTAGACCTACCATCTTCAAACCCTATCCTATAACCCAGATCACGACTATGTGGACCTCGTTCAGGAGACAAAGAATACAAGTTTAAATCAGTATATCTTCTCCTAACATTAGTTCCTATTACGCCAGGCTTGCTTTTTGCAACTTTAAGATTATCTTCATCCAAGAACCCTTTAGAACGACTCAAACTAGCACCATTCTTAGTAGAATAATAACCAAATCTATAACCCTTAAGATAATAAAACATATCAAAGTTCAAAGGATTCATTCCTTCAACATTAAGTTCCTTAAAAACTTGTAATCGATAACGCGGATGATTCATCCCATAAAGATTCATAGTATCACCAGTCTCGGCATCTCCTACACCAGTCTGATAACCCATATCATAAAGTAAATCTTTTTCCACAGTTCCTGCAGCAAAAACACCTAAAGAAAGTACAAACACGCTTAGTAGAAGAAATCCAATAAATCTCATGAAATATCACCTCTTGATTAAGATAACCTAAAAACAGCGGTCGTACTATAAAAAGCTTTCATAAAAAAAAGAAATAAAAAAAATATTCTTAGCCGTCTCTCTTCAGCTTACCCGTTCTCATAGCATACTCTTCAGCTTTAGTAAAGCCCCAGATTCCTACCGGAATCAATACAACTCCACAAACTATCAAAGGTAACAGCACAGGAACAAACAATTCAGCAACGCCCGTCCCATGAATTATTGCTTCCCTCATACCTTGCAAAGTGTATGTCGCAGGACTAAACTTTGAAAACACTTGAAGCCATCCAGGTAATACGCTAATCGGATAAAAGATTCCACTAACCATAAGCAATACAGCATCAAAGATATGCACTACTTGGAAACCTTTCTCAGGAGCAATAATTGGAAATATCGCAGTCAAAGCACCAAAACCGACAAACGACAAACTTGCCAACATCAAAACCAGCAAAGCCGAGCCAACATTCGCATTGCTAAGATCCAACTTAAGCACTAACGCCACCACTACCAACACCAAAGCAGTTCTAATTAATCCGTACAAAACCGAAAACAGAGTCATACCCAAAATATGAACCACCCTTGAAACTGGCGCCATGAATGTATACTCGATTGTTCCTTCCCATCTTTCAATAGTCACCAAAAAGTTTGTTTCCAAGACAATCATTGACAGATATCCCCAAAGCAAACTTCCAGTTACCAGGAACAATGTTACTTCACTCACATTAATGTTCGCACTGCCAGAGAGTTTCTGCATTCCTGCACCTATGAAACCAACCGAAAGAGCTAACGCAATCGTGTACACTAACCAAACCAACTCCCACATGTAAAATCTAACATACATACGAAGCTGACGATAGATGAATGCGTAGCCCTTCTTAATCTCAAACCACAAATTACTTTTCTTCTTCATCTTCATTCCTCTTGGTCTGACAATGATTTTCCGGTCAAATGCAAGAAAACATCCTCAAGCGTTGGCTTAACGGTATTGATCTGTTCAAAATCTAAACCGTTCAATTTCTGCACAACCTTAGGCAATATTTTCTTCTTCGACTCGAAAACAACCTTCTTATCTGCCACCTTAATGTCCAAAACTCCTTCGACATCCTTCAAAGCCAAGTAGACATCCTTCAACTGTGAAGTTACGATTTCGTACTTGTCATTTTCCTGAACAAGTTTCTTCAGCTCTTCCCCAGTGCCTTCTGCCACAATCCTACCAGAGTTCATTATAGCAATTCTGTCACAAAGTGCATCAACTTCATCCATATCATGCGAAGACAACATAAGAGTCACATCATGTTTTTTTCGTATACTACGAATAAACATCTGAACTTCTTTCTTCGATTTAGGATCTAACCCAGTAGTAGGTTCATCTAACAAAAGTAATCTAGGAGTAGTCAAGAAGCCTCGAGTTATCGCAACCTTTTGCTGCAAACCTCTACTATACTTCTCAACCGGCTCATCGTACTTTTTCATAGGAAAACCGATCTGCTTCAAAATCGCTTTAGCTTTCTTTTCCGCATCAGCAACGTCCATCCCATAAAGACGAGCAGCATAGATCAAATTCTCTCTAGCCGAAAGTCTTTTGAAAAAAGATGCCTCTACCGAAACTCTGTTTATGAGCTTCTTCACTGCAGCTCTAGACTTGTACACGTCTTTGCCGAAAACTCTTATTTCTCCCTTATCAGGAATCAGCAAAGTCGCAATCATCCTAATCAGAGTACTTTTACCACAACCGTTGTGACCCAGTACACCGTAGGTTTCTCCTTGCTTCACATCTAGAGTGATTCCAGAGATCGCTCTAAACATCTTCTTGCTCTTCCAAGGCAACAAACTCACCTTGTGGTTCTCGTCCACGAAACTTTTGGACACGTTTTTTATCCTCAATACATTTTTTGTCATTTTTTCACCAATGGATCATTTTGGCGTTGGTATGATCATGAAATCACATTTGTATAGACTCCAGTCAAGGAGCATAGAGAACCCACAACGCAGAACATAGCTTTTTCCTGGAACAGAATCACTTCAAGAAGAAATGTTGTAAACAAGAATCCGGCTTGCGCTATGGATTAAATGTTAAATGATGCCCCTGCAAGAATAATATCATAGGTCACTCTAACAAAGATAGGGCTTTCCACTTTGCATCCTTGAGTTGTTTGCTTGATTTGCATTTTTACACCTAAATAATTTTTAACAACGTTAGTATTCATTACTACTATTTATAGTTTTCTTTTTTAGTCACTTAATGGTAACAAAGATTATGCCAAAATACCCTGAAAGTGTAAAGAAAACCCCAAAACGCATCATATTTTGTAGACACTGTAACGTGATAATCTCCAAAACATCAATCAAATTAATATAATAGTCTGAAGTTTCAACTCTCATGTCTAAAACCGTCCACATCCCATTAAAAACAAACAATCAATCGATAAACATAGCTCTCGACACAATACAAATAGGCAAACAAGCATTAATATTTGTTAACACAAAACGTTCTGCAGAAAAATTATCAGAAGACATTTCTAAAAAAATAAAACATATCTCTCTTCCAACACTATCGGCTTCAATATTAAAAGCAGTTTCCTCGCCAACAAAACAATGTAGAAGATTATCTAAGATCGTGGAGAAAGGCGTTGCATTTCATCACGCAGGTTTAGTTTCAAAACAAAGAGAGTTAATTGAAGATAAATTTAGAGAGGGTGTAATAAAAGTTATTTGCTGCACACCAACATTAGCATTTGGTCTTGATATGCCTGCATTCCGTGCAGTTATCAGAGATCTAAAAAGATTCTCTGTTGGGACATCATGGGGAATGACGGACATTCCAGTATTAGAATACATGCAAATGGCAGGCCGAGCAGGACGTCCAGGTAAAGAAGATTACGGAGAAGCAATCTGCATTGCACAAACAGAATCAGATAAAGACTTTATTGAACAGAAATATATTGAAGGAGAACCTGAATGTATTTATTCAAAACTCGCAGTTGAACCAGTGTTAAGAACATACTTATTATCATTAATCGCATCACACTTCGTAAGAACTTATGATGACATCATAACATTCTTTTCAAAAACATTTTGGGCATACCAATTTGAAGACATGAACCGACTAGAAAGCATCATAAATAAAATGCTAAAACTTCTTGTTGACTTTGAATTCATAGAAATGTCAGAAACAACTGACGATTTTGTATCAGCACAAGAAATGGCAGAACGAAAAGTCAAAGCTACAAAGCTAGGAGAAAGAGTTGCACAATTATACATAGATCCACTAACTGCAAACAAATTGATTGAAGATATGAAAGCATCAGCGGAACAAGATCTAACCGCATTCTCTGTACTACACATGGTTTGTTCAACATTAGAGTTAAGACCTTACTTAAGAATAAAGGCAAAAGAAGTAGACAAGATCGAAGAACGTTATGCAGAATTCGCAGACGAAATACTCGCAGATGAACCTGAAATGTTTGAAGATCACTACTCCGACTTCATGGACTCCATTAAAACATCATTATTCATGTACGACTGGATCGAAGAAAAAGGTGAAGAATATTTGTTAGAAACCTTCGACATCCGTCCAGGAGAAATTAAAGCAAAATTAGACAGAGCAGACTGGTTACTCTACGCATGTGTAGAGTTATCCAAAATAATTGGATTAACAAAAGTGAACAAAGACATTACCAAAACAAGAATGCGGTTAAAGTCAGGAGTAAAAGAAGAACTACTCTCATTACTAAGACTAAAAGGCGTTGGTAGAATCAGAGCAAGAAAAATGTTCAACAACGGAATAAAAGATTTGAAAGACGCCAAAACATGCGATCTCACTAAACTCGCACAATTAATCGGACGAGCAATTTCTTATAAGATAAAAGAACAACTAGGTCAAAAAGTAACACCAATAAAAGAAAACAAAAGAAAAGGACAAATTAATCTTAATGACTTTAGATAACTAAACAGCAGGTCTAAGAGCTTTCAACAACTCATCAGGACCAACTAGTTTCTCAACCCCATGATAATAACTTTTGTATAAAGCAGATGCCAACAATATATGAGTTGCAGGCAAATAAGTGATAGGCACAGATATATTATTAGGATTTTGCACAACAGTATCCAAACACACAAACTCATCAATCTCAGTACGAGTATTAAATTTACCGATATTCTCACAAAGAGGATGTGTTGTCCAGGATTCTATTCTCACATTATCTACGTGATCAGGCGCATGTTCTCTAACAATATCTTTGATGTACTTAGCAATATCATCAACAGTTCCGCCGCTACTAACCATATCATCTGGAAGAATATAAAGAATCTTCTTACCTGATTTGGCCATCTCAATAATATGTCTTTCCTGAATTGGACTAAATGATTTGAAACCCTGAATCTCGACTTCACCATCACGAATTCTTCGTTTCAAGATATAAGCCATATCTTTTTTCTTGGCTCTACAGTTACCAACAAACGTTTCAACTCTACGCTCAGCCCCAGCATCGGGACAGACCATAATAACTTCATCATACTTACCTTTAATATCATTATACCTATTAACAAAAGGTTGCATTTGATGCGTTACTTTATGAGCAACATCCTCTTCCTCTCTACCGAATCCCAACTTTGCCCAAATAATATTTTTTGCAGAATCAAAAGGATCAAGAGAATGAACATCAAGACCAAAAGACCTTGCAAGCTCCTCTCCTTTCATTGAATGAGGATCCAACCACATCAAATCATCAATAGATTCATTATGATAGTCTTCAATAATCATCCTTAAAGCATCCAATTCGATGTGACCTTGAGCGGCATACTTCTCCACACTATGAGATCTCAAGTAAGGACCATAAGGTAACGCCAAAGTCCTACGATGAATCGGAAGACCGGGAACTTGTTTAAGCCACCTGAAAAAACCTCTCACCTCCATATGCAAAGAATCAATCTGAGATAATTCTTCAGTTGGCTGAAAAGAATATTGAACAAAAGCAACATGATTATTTGCAAACTGATTCCAAAGAAGATCAAGACCCGATCTTATCTCTCGTTCACCACCACCACCGAAAGCACCAACTTTAAGCGGATCTCTACGAGTTTTTTCTTTTCCCATACCTTGGCCATGAGTCGAAACAATTCCAACCAATTCAGGATCTAGTCTGAAATCATGCATTAAAGAATTCCTAACTCTATCAACTAGAGAATGACTCTCACCTGAGCCTGGAACTAGAACCAATTTTGGCAAATTAACCATTAAAAAACCCCCTGAAAAGCGATATAACTACTAAGATTCCTGACACAAATATATAGTTTACGCAAATCGATAGTTGTCCCTACTACTTGACGACTTTTTTCGGATCCATCTAACAATAAGATTAACCACTGCAGAAACTTCACGTTCGTTTAGATGTTTATATTTAGGAATCCTATGCCAACGCTGCAAACAAGTTCTACAACATGTTGCAGTTGCATGCTGTGCAACAAAAACAGGATGCCCCCTATAAGGAGTTATCTTTTCATTATTTGTTGGCACAATTAATTTACTTCTAACTATTTTCTCAGCATGCTCTTTAATCTTATACTCCCCCAAATCATAAAACATTTTTTTATCTAGTGCAGATAATTGAAACTTTCGTCTAAACTTACTACTATTCAACTTCACTAAAGGATCATATCGCATCAATTGTGTCCACATGAAAAAAGAGAGAAAAACAGGGTTTATATAGCTCACACGAGGAAAAGTCCAGTGACCAGTGAAGAAAGCAAGCTTATGGAATAGTATATATAGGTAATAATATCTTAATAAAATATGGAATTAGGAAAAACACTATACGTAACTAATAGAAAACAATGGCGTTCATGGCTCGCTAAAAATCATAAAAAAGAAAAAGAAATTTGGCTTGTTTATTATAGAAAATCTTCTGGCGAAAAAAGGATTCCTTACAATGATGCAGTTGAAGAAGCACTTTGTTATGGTTGGATAGACAGCACAATAAAACGTATAGATGAAAAAAGTTTTGCTCAGAGATTCACTCCAAGAAGATCAAATAGTGTGCTTTCCCCAACCAACAAAGAACGCATCCATAGACTTATTGAAAAAAAGAAAATGACCACTAAAGGTCTCAATGCTGTTAAACATGCGTTTGATGCTTCATCAAAAAATTCAAAATGTATAATTAAAGATGATATTCTCAGATTATTAAAGGAAGAAAAAACAACTTGGGAGAATTTCCAAAAATTCCCTGAATCATACAAACGTATTCGCATAGGATGGATAGAAGGAGCCAGAACTCGCCCTGATCTGTTTAAGAAGAGACTAGAATATTTTCTTAAGATGACTGCAAAGAATAAAAAATATGGTATGGTGCAGTAATAATTTACAATATCAATACAAATACTTGGTTCTATTTGAAAATATTTATAAACAAAAAACACACATCACAAGCTATAGGTGATTAATTAGTGAAAATAAAGAAGAAAGGAATTGCATTGTTGCTAGTATTGATGATATTTTCAATTGCATTCATATTTGGCTCAGGCATGACGCATAACGAAGTCACAGCCAAAGTAAGCCAATTAGTAGTCAAAGATACATCTTCTACAGTCATTGATAGCATACTTCTAATACTTTTGGCAGGGTTAGCAATTGTATTAATGTCAATATTAGGTAATCTAGTACGAAGCCATCACCTAGGGTTACACTTCCACCAACCTCGACCAACAATAATTGAAACTCCTGAACAAATTATTGAAGAAGATGAAGCACTAAAAGAGAAAATAGATACATTAGTTAACGAAGTCGATGCAATGGATAAGATTTCAGCAGGAATAAAACAAACTAAAACTCTAGAACAACATAAAGAACTTATTCAAGAACATACTGAAGAAAAACAAGATTTAGTAAGTAAACATGTTGATGCAATACACGCTTTTGCTAAGAACTTAATACTAAAACAAACAATTACGCAAGAGAATTCTTCAGAAGACCAGCCTTCTCCGTCTCAGTCAGATTTCTAAACTTACCTCTTCTAAGTTTACCAATACCAACTCTACCAATTCTAACTCTTTCCAGTTCTACAACTCTATAACCTAAAGATTCCATCATTCTTTTGATAATTCGATTCTTACCTTCATGAAGTGTAACCTCTAACAAAGTCTGACTGAACTTACTAACCTTAGCAGGTCTAGTTCTATAGCCATCATCCAACATAAAACCATTTTTGATCTTATTGATAACTTGAGGATTAAGATTTCTATCAACTCTAACCTTGTATGTTTTATCCACACCATATCTAGGATGTATAACTTGATTAGCAAAATCGCCATCATTAGTAAGAATAATTAGTCCTTCAGTATTCATATCTAATCTGCCAACAGGTATTAACTTCTCCCTGATCCTTATCAAATCAAATACTGTTTTTCTACCCCTAGGATCATCACAAGTAACCAAAAAGCCAGCAGGTTTGTTCAAAAGAATATACTTTTTTTCAGTCACAGGCTCAAGTTTTTTATTAAACACTCGAATATCATCTTTTTCTAAATCGGCTTTATCTCCTAAAGTAATCACTCGGCCATTTACCTTCACTTTACCTTTATATATTAAGTCCTCAGCCTTCCTTCTAGCACATATGCCGGCATTCGCAATTATCTTCTGAACTCTCTCTTCAGCCATTCTATATAGTTTATATACGCAATATATAAAACTAGCGCACCACAAGATTAAAAAATCAGCGTGCAACAACTGCCCAGAAGGGTGATTTTTCATGAAAGAAGCATTATATCTTGAAGACAGTTATTTGAAAGAATTCGAAGCCGAAGTAACATCTGTAACAGATGATAAGTTTGTAGTATTAAATCAAACAGCATTCTATCCTAAAAGTGGTGGACAGCTAAACGATGAAGGTACCTTGACAAACGAAGCAGGAGAAGAATTCAAAGTAGTCTTTACAGGTAAATTCTCTGGAAAAATAAGTCACGAAACGGACAAACCAGGATTAAAAGTTGGAGATAAAGTTAAAGGTAAACTTGATTGGGAAAGACGTTACACCATGATGAGAATGCATACCGCAGCTCATGTATTATGTTCTATATACTCAAAAGACGCTGGCGCCCTAATAACTGGTAATCAACTAGGCATAGAAAAAACTAGAATAGACTTTAGCTTAGACAACATGGACAAAGAGAAAATGATTGCATACCTAGGTAAAGCAAATGAGTTAATCAACCTAAACAAACCAATAAAATCATTTTATCTATCAAGAGAAGATGCACTTAAACTACCAGACATCTCAAAATTAGCAAAAGGTCTACCAGATCTACAAGAATTCAGAATCATAGAAATCGAAGACATTGACACGCAAGCAGATGGCGGTACTCACGTAAAAAGCACTGAAGAAGTAGGAGAACTCGAATTTCTCAAAGTAGAAAACAAAGGTAAAAATAATAGAAGAGTATACTTCAAGTTAAAGTGAATACAAAAGACTTTGAAAAGAGCATGATTATGCAAATTGGCATAATAGCGTTCATAGTAATATTGATAGCGGGCCTTGTGATTGTATGGATGGCATACAAACTCAATGCCTTATCATAGGGAAAAATAGAGTAAGGAGGCTTGATTGCATGAGTTATAACAACGGAAACGGATATAAACCACAGAGAAAATACGCCACAGACACCACAGTAAAAGTAAAAATGGCAGAACAAAACCGAATCTGGAGAGACATAAGACCAAGACAGATTTACGAAGTAATGGGAGCATACAAGCGAAGAGGATGAAACAAGTAAAGACTGGTGACGATTCAGTCACCTATCACAATCCTAAATACGATGAAACTTATCACTCTACTTCTGGAGCTGTAGAAGAAGCATGTGAAAAATTCGTAAAACCTTGCAAAATTGAAGAACGTTCTAAAGAAAAAGACTCAATAAAGGTTCTAGACATTTGCTTTGGACTAGGCTATAACAGCTGCGCAGCAATTGATGCAGCAGAATGCAAGATATTCATTACAGCTTTAGAAAATGATGAAGAAATAATACACCGCATCAAAGAAGTTGATCCACAATTTGAGAATTACTCATTATTAAAAGAATTAGTACGTACAAAACCTAGAACTCACGCATGGAAATTAAGTACAGATCAAGTAAACATCAAATTAATTCTTGGAGATGCAAGAGACGAAATTAAAAAATTAAAAAATAAATTTGATTGCATATTCCTGGACCCATTCTCTCCGAAAAAATGTCCAGAGCTTTGGACAAAAGAGTTCATGCAAGATATTTACAACGTCACAGCACCTGGCGGAATTCTCGCAACCTACAGTTGTGCAAAATCTGTTAGAGACAATCTAAAAGAAGCAGGCTTCAAAGTTGAAGATGGACCTTGCATTGGACGAAAATCACCTTCTACTATCGCAACTAAACAATAAGCCTTTTAAATTCTAATAAACCTCGCAACAATATGCCCACGTAGTATAGCATGGATAGTATGGCTGGTTGCGGTCCGGTTGACCGGGGTTCAAATCCTCGCGTGGGCGTTAATCAAACAACGACATGAGAAGACTAAAATGTACATACCAAAAAGATACGGACAATCAAGAATAGACAACTGCCCTTTCTGCGGAAAGATAGGGGTAACAAAGAACAGCCAAGGAGTTTCTACTTGCAAAGATCACAAAGATAAACTTGTAGAGAACTTAAAATGCGTTTGCGGAGAATATCTAGATTTAGGTGTCGGTAAATGGGGCCCATACTTTCGATGCATAAACTGCGGTAACATCAACTTCAGAAAAGCAATGGAAATGAATCCTAACGTAAAACAACAAGCACCTGTTAAAGAAAGAAAAGAAATCGTTGTAAGATCTGACGAACTTGATTTTATGTACTAATCAAAATGATCTTCATAACAAAAATTCTGCGCCACACCTTTGTATGTGCAGCTACCTATATCTAAAATAACATTACCATTTAAGAAATGTCTAAACTTAGCAACTAAAGCATTACAATCAGAACATCTTCGAAAACAAGTTCCAATCTCAACATCATATTCTTTATCTGAAACCTTAATCACTTTAGAAGGCACTTCAGATTCATTAACAAAATAACCATGAACTTTCTCTACAAAGCCAGGCTGTAAAGAAGAAGACAGCTCAATCCTTAAAGCACACTTCTTAGGAGATCTATCATTAACAATCTCTTTACGAATCTTAACACATCTTTGCGTTTGCATTCTACGATTATCATTTGACGCCTTCTTAACAAACTTATCAGGCATCTTAATACTCCCATCTGGATTAAATTC
This sequence comes from Candidatus Woesearchaeota archaeon, assembly GCA_018646625.1. Taxonomy (GTDB): domain Archaea; phylum Nanobdellota; class Nanobdellia; order Woesearchaeales; family JABGUJ01; genus JABGUJ01. The sequence goes on from JABGUJ010000003.1 coordinate 54,641, forward strand.
AAGCATAGAACAATAACCTAACTAGACATATATAATATTTACGATCTTAATACATAGATAACTTTATAACACAAAAACCATCTATCAAACATATGATACCAAAAAGACTCAAAGAAGGGGATACAATAGGATTCGTATCGCCTTCAAGTGCAACTGATAAAGAAAAACAACCGTTAATAGAGAACGCAGTTAAAATTCTAAAAAATATGGGTTTAGAATCAATATTCGAAGATAATACAAAAGTTATTGATAAGTATGGTATATCATGCGGAACTGCTAAAGAAAGAGCTGAGAGTATTAACAAATATTTCAAAAATCCAGAAATAAATGCAATATGGTGTCTGCAAGGAGGAGATACAGTAAACGAAATTCTCCCATATTTAGATTATGAAGCAATAAAACATAATCCTAAGATATTTATGGGATTCTCAGACAATACAGTACTACTAAACGCAATCTACAAAAAAACAGGATTAGTCACATTTCAAGCGCCAGATGCAAAAGCAGGTAGTGAGGATGCACATTTTGATTCAAAATATTCGCAAACAGAATTTAGAGAAAGATTAATGAATGCAAATAAAGATATTGATGCAGAATATAAAGTTATTAGAGAAGGCAACGCAAAAGGGAAAATTATAGGAGCCAACTTAAACTGTTTTCTGAAACTCACAGGTACAGAATACGCACCAGATTTTAAAGACACAATTATCCTGATCGAAGGCTACAGAATGGAAGTAAGAAGAGCACTCCATTTAATCGCACAGTTAAAACAACAAAAAGATTTCAACAAAGTAAAAGGTGTAGTCATAGGAGATGTATTTGGCTTCGATACAGAAGAGAAAAAAGACACTAGCGGAAATAGACTACACTTTGAAGAAATATTCAAAGAATTAACAGAAGAATATAATTTCCCAATTCTCAAGACACATTCATTCGGGCATAGATGCCCCTGCACAACAACTCCTATAGGAGTTCAAGGAGAAATCAAAGACGGAAAACTTATAATAACAGAAGAGTTCATAGAATAAAATGGAAAGATCAAAGATTAGAGGACATCAAGTTATTTGCAGCGCATTTATTGAAAAAGATAATAAATTTCTAACAGTAATGTGTCCCAGATTCAAAGTGTGGCGAGTCCCAGGCGGAAGAGCAGAACATGGAGAAAGATTAGAAGAAACTCTAATAAGAGAAATGCAAGAAGAAACAAGAATAGAATTCAAAGATCCAAAATTCATTGGCTTTGGTCAAGATCAACAATTCCACGTAAAAGCACAAAGAGAAACTTCAAGATTATTAATGTTCTTTCACGTAAAGACAAACGAAGAACCACAATTAGACCCAGACGAATGTGAAGAACACAAGTGGGTAACGCTTGAAGAACTAAAACAAATTGAAAACAAAGAAGGCGGGTTAACTGACCTATTCAAAAGAAATCCTGACTTTAAACTCTAAATCTTATTACCACAAAACTTATCAAAACCAGTTTTAGCATCTTCAAAGTTATTAACTTTCAAAACTCTAACATCATTAGCTATCAAGTTTGCTCTAAACTCATTAACCATAGAATAAACTAACTCTTCAATCTCTTGCCTAAACTCGCTATTAGTAGATCGAAAACCATCAGCCAACATTGGCTCTTCTTTTATTTTAGTAACCAACAATAAATCATACCCTTTCAAATGCGTTAACATCAAATCTTTAAGCTCATGATGTTGTTTACCGTTTGCTCTATACAAGTAAGCATAATTATCCAACACACTTCTATCACACACTACAACATCAAAATCAGCAGAATTATTTTCTTCCCTAATCTGGTGAGGCAAAATCCATTCCTGCGCTTTCAAAGTAGACTCTTCATTAACCGGAAAAGGACATTTTCTTGCCATTTCTGTAATCTGAGTTACCTTTAATCCTCTCGCTTGAAGATAAAGAACTAACTTATTACAAATAGTAGTCTTACCTGTACAATGTGCACCAATCACCGCTATCTTTTTAACCATAAAAACAAATAGAACGTCTGAGACTTATAAATTTACTGGTCTTGTCTATATTCTCTCACAACATACAAGCCCCGATTCCTTATCGTAGGATGCTTTAGTGAAACCCAAGTTTCTCTAGCATCTGAAAAATGATCTTCAAGTTTCTCACCAGCCTGACTTGCAAGAAGTCCTAAAGGAGAATCTGAACAAACAAAAACAGCATCAGGCCCCATAATTCTTTTAACAGCTTCAGCATCAGAAGGCCCCTGCATTTTAACACCGCCATTGATCACCATAGAAAACACACCACGTTTCATATCCTGATAATTACCTGCAGCCATAAGAAAACTACAACCATCAAAACCAAACTCATGTAAACCTGTAAATGATTCTTCAGAATCAGAACTTGAATGACAAATAAGATCGTCAGGACATTCATTAACTCTCCTAAGTAACTCCACTAATTTTGCCCTTTCATCAGCTGAAGCTCTGGAATCAAACTCTAAATAAAGAGGATCAACACTAGTATAGCTATTACACATGCCAACAACACCTTCATAAACATGATGACCACTACCAATTTCAAGAACATCCTGGCCAGCATAGTACTCAGGATTTCCTTCAAGATGCAAAGCAGTTGCCAACCTCAACAAAGAAGTTTGAGATCTTTCCTCCAATGTTGCAAGAGCTCGATCATGACCAACATCAACTTCAAGAATCCTTCGCGGAACCTTAGAAGCCAATAAATACTCAGCAAGCTGCTCATACCCTGCAGCCCCCCAATTAAGAATATGAAGCTCAACTATTTTTTCAATATCTTTAATCATCTAAAACACCCGAATAAACTCCAACAACAAGTAAAGTGTTCTGACTTTTAAAAGGTGCGACTAATTCTAACCAATATTCTTTCACAGATTCAAAATGCTCATGTGGTTGAGCTCTATCATTTAAAGTCCACATAACAGGATAACTAACATCAACATAATGCCCTTCAGGCGTCAATAAACGAGATATCTCAGCCATCGCATCTTCAGTCACCACCAACCCATTGTTCACAACCACATCATACGTTACATCCATAGAAATATCTTCAAACAGTCCAGGAATCAAAGTTACTTTACCCTCTTGCAAGAACCATTCATCCATCCTAGTTTGAGAAGTACTTTTAGGCGTTTCACACAACAAACCTTTACCCTTATGAGCTTTCTCAAGCAATCTTCTAAACTGCAAATAACCTGCCAGATCAGGATCCATCAATAACTTTTGATAAACAGGATCAACACCAGTATAATGTTCAGAAGCATCAACAACATTCTGATCCAAATACATGCCACTTCCGATCTCTAGAACACGTGCGCCTTCAAACAAAGGAGCATAATCTCTTGCAAATCTATTCATCGCCAAATTCACATCCGCCATACAACTTGCCAAAGGATTAAGAGAAGTTACTAACATCTCCAGAAAAGATACTTTAACAACATCATGAAAACGAGCATGATCATTATCCCTAAGATAAGAAGCAATCTGTTCTGCAAACTCAGTACCATGATACTTCTGATCAAGATGTAAGAATTTAGAAATTTGATCTTCATTCATTTTAGTATATCAAAGCAACAACCACGCCATTAACTTGGTTAAACCTAATCTTTCCCGGATCTAATCCAGGATTGTTATCGCCTTTCACTCTAAAATAAAAACCTTCCTGATCAAAACCTTTCTCAACAACTCTATGTACAATTAAACCATCAGCAAATTCTGAATTATAAGAAATAATATCACCAACAGTAATTTCATCAGCACTGTCCGGCATAATTTCAATACCATTAGTACCTTTATCCAATATTGGATCCATAGAATTTGTATCTAAAAATCTTGCCCAAGTTGCATTTTGAATATCCAACTCAATATTATCTGAATAAACATGAATCATATCTTCACTCACTCTATCAGAAGGCGAAGCCATCTCTGGATTTTTCTCAACAAAAACATCATCTAGAGTTAGAGTTGGCAATTCATTCTGAGTATCTACTACAGACATTGATGTAATACCAGAATACAAGCTAGAAGAGGCCCATCCCAGACCAAAACAAAGCAATATTAATGCCAAAACCGCTAGTTCAGCTCTCATTTTCCACCGGAAGAGCTATTCAATACTTCATTTTTAAAGCTTTCGCTTTTGTTCCCACCACGCAGTACTAAAAACACAAGCTATTTAAATGAAACATCAATAATTCAGCATAAGGACGCATTTAGGGGGAGATAAACATCACAGAACAAAAAGAACTTTACATCGTTAATGTTGGAGTTGATCCTGTATTTCTTAGATCCATCATGAATGAAACTAGACCAGTAGTTGCAGACATGGGAAAAAGACGTGAACAATACGATGTATTTGCAGAACATGTTAGAGCACAATATCCAGGATTTGGATTTCCATTCTTAGCAATACCTGGAAACAGAACAGAAGTACATTGTTTCAACAGCGGACTTCAAGGTGGCACAACAAAAGATACCATTGATGCAGAAGGCAGAATAAAAGGAGTTCCAATTGATGATTGGATTTATCAACTAACTCTACCCCGACCAGTAAAAGGAGTTTATACAAGAGCCGACTCAACAATGGTAGGGGTGAATCTAACTGCATTAGTAGAATGCGCAGAAACTGAAATGTTCCCTGAAGCAATGCAAAGACTTGAAGATCATTTTAAGATAACTCGAATACTTCTATAGAAAATTCGTAAATTATACGAACTAGACGACAAATTCTCCATAATCTTTATAAATAATACTCTAATTGCCAAACGCATGGAAAAAACAAATGAAAAAGAAAATCCTAACAAGTTAATCCAGGACAGACTTAGAAAGTTAAACGATCTAAGGGAACTCAACGTTAATCCATATCCTTATTCTTATCAGCCTACACACAAGGCTAAAGATATCAATGAAAAATACGCAGGACTGAAAGCAGAAGAAGAAACTAAAGACAATGTTAAGGTTGCAGGAAGAATCATGCAGCTAAGAAACATGGGTAAAATCTGTTTTATCCATTTAATGGACTCCACAGGAAAAGTTCAATTATATTTACGAAAAGAAGATTTAGGAGATAACTACAAACTTCTTAAGAAATTAGATCTTGGCGACTTTATTGGAGCAGAAGGTCACATCTTCAAAACGAAGATGGGCGAAGTTACAGTATACACAAAAAATTTTGAAGTACTGTGCAAATCACTAAGACCTCTACCAGAAAAGTATCACGGCCTACAAGATGTAGAGATAAGATACAGAAAGAGATACTTAGATTTAATCACTAATCCAAATATAAGAGATACCTTTGTTACAAGAAGTAAGATCATAAAAGGCATTAGAAATTATTTAGATGACAGAGGATATGTGGAAGTTCAAGTACCAATGCTTCAACCAATCTACGGTGGAGCAGCAGCAAGACCTTTCAAAACACATCACAACGATCTAGACATGCCGTTATACCTGAAGATTTCTCCAGAACTCTACTTAAAGAGACTCATTGTAGGAGGATTCGACAAAGTTTACGACATCAGTTATAATTTCAGAAATGAAGGTACTGATACTAATCACAATCCAGAGTTTACAATGATCGAATGGTATGAAGCTTACGCAGACTACAACGACATGATGAGAATGACGGAAGAGTTAGTAAGTGGATTAGTAAAAGAACTTCACGGTTCAACTAAGCTAACGTACCAAGGAACAGAATTAGACTTCACCATGCCATGGAGAAGACTAAAGATGAAAGATGCAATCAAAGAATATGCTGATATTGATATTGATGACTACGATGATGAACAAATCAAAGAACTAATCGATACATACAATTTAGAATATCACGGAGATGTAACAAGAGGTGGAATTGTACAAGTTTTATTTGAAGAACTAGCTGAAGATAAACTTATTCAACCAACGTTCATCATAGATCATCCAGTTGAAGTTTCACCACTAACTAAAATTCATAGAACTGACAAGGGTTTCGTAGAAAGATTTGAGTTATTCATCAACAAAATGGAACTAGCCAACGCATATTCTGAATTGAATGATCCGATTGATCAGAAAAACAGATTAGAAGAACAAGAAGCTAGCAGAGCTGTTGATGATGAAGCACATCCAATGGATGAAGACTTTGTTGAAGCTATCGAAACAGGTATGCCACCTACTGGAGGCATTGGTATTGGTGTTGACAGATTAGTTATGATTCTAACAGATAGTCCTAGTATTAGGGATGTAATTCTCTTCCCAACCATGAAACCACAGGATTAGAGAGCTCTAAGCAATGAATCAAGCACACCGAAAGCTTTAAATTCTAGTTTATAAATCAAAGTAGAGATAAAAATGGGAATGTTTTCAAGTAACGGCAAAGATGTAACCATCAGATTTGGTGAAAGAACAGTTATAGGACTAACTGAGAAAGTAATCATCAAAAGTTTAGATGGAAAAGAAAAAGAAGTTCTTGCAAGAATTGACACTGGTGCAACAACTAGTTCAGTAGATGTCGGATTAGCAGCCGAGTTAGGCCTAGGACCAGTCATCAAGAGCAAACTTATCAAAAGTGCATCTGGCTCAGGAATGAGAGCTGTTGTAAAAGCAATAATGGTTATGGAAAACCAAGATAAAGAATGCGAATTCAATCTTGCAGACCGAACACACATGAAATACAGAGTATTAATTGGTCAGAACATTCTAAAAGACGGTGGATTCTTAATAGATCCCACCAAGTCACAAATAGATTAAACTTGGGGTAAAATGGCAGCTGAAGAACCAAAGCTAAGGGCAGCTCTCGTAAGTCTAGGTAGCGTTTCATCTAAATGGACATTAGAAGAAATGGAAAAGTATTTCTCAGAAGTTGACTCATTAAATGTAAAAGAATTTGAAGTTGATTTAGGATCAGACGGTGCAGAAGTCCTTTACAAAGGTAAAAAAATACCAGACTATGATTGTATTTATCTAAAAGGATCATTCAAATATGCAAATTTACTATCATCTATTTGCTCAGTTCTTCAAGGAAAATGTTACATGCCAACATCACCATCATCATTCACTAACGGACATGATAAACTATTAACACATCTTAAAATGCAGCAAGCAAAAATACCTATGCCTGCTACCTACATATCTTCTACACCTCAAGCAGGTAAAGAGATTCTAGAGAGAATGAATTATCCAATAATAATTAAATTTCCACAAGGTACTCACGGTAAAGGAGTCTTGATAGCAGAAAGTTATACATCGGCATCATCTATGCTTGATGCACTAATAGCTTTAAAGCAACCATTCATCATTCAAGAATTCGTCGACACAGGAGGCAAGGACATCAGAGCAATCGTTGTAGGTAATAAAGTAGTAGCAGCAATGCAAAGAGTTGCAAAAAAAGGAGAACATAGAGCTAACGTTCATGCAGGCGGAGTTTGCGAAGCAATAGTAGTAGATTACAAAACAGAAAAGATCGCAGTAGAAACTGCTAAAAGATTAGGCATCGATATCTGCGCAGTAGATATCTTACTAGGACCAAAAGGACCTCTAGTAATTGAAGCCAACCTAAGTCCAGGACTACAAGGAATCACTGACTGCACAAAAATTAATGTAGCGAGCAAGATTGCAAGGTTTCTTTACGAACAAACACTAATATTCAAACAAAACAAAGGAGACAACAAAACAAACAGAATCTTAAACGATTTAGGTATTGGCAAAAGCACGCCAGCTCAAGAAATTGTATCTAATCTTGATTTTAGAGGAACTAGAATACTTCTACCAGAAATGGCATCCGCACTAAGTAAACTTAGCACTGCTGATGAAGTTACAATAAGTGCTAAGAAAGATGAAATAAAAATCAAGAAGATGGATATCGAATAAAACCCATCTATTTATTTCCATAATAAAAGAACTTCTCGATTTCCACGTCTTCTGAATTATAGCTTCCACATCTTGGCGATGATTTTGGAGGCTCAGGCTCTTTGAACTGAGATTGTCTTTCAACTTTAGGATGTTCAGGATTATCAGCAGTTACAGGAGAATCTGAAGCAAACACTTTTACGCTTTTTTGTTTCTGCTCTAACTGATTCATCATCTCAATCATTTCATTCATTTTTTGCTGCATTTCTACAATAGTTTCTTCTTGCCGTTTCATTTGATTCTGCAAAGATCTAACATGTAGTTCATGCTCAGGCGCCTTACCAGGTATATTAACAGCACTAGTTGTAGATGTCTCTGGAGAGTCTTTCTCAATCTTTATAACACCAGAATCCGACGTACTAGTTACAGATGACACTTCACCATCATTTCTAATCATTTGCTCTGCTTGACTCACAGCTTGAGTCATATCTTCAGCCATACCGTGGTTTTTTAATTCCATAGCGAGCTTGTTTATTTTTTGTAGTTTATCTACATCCATTTTTGTTCCTCCTTACTGCAACTTATTTGATTCTATGAACGTCAATATAGTGAGGCGAACCAGCCGATGTTGATTTCTTCCTCACAGGTTTTGAGTGATGCCCTTCTTGAAAACTACCCACAAGAATAGTTCCTAACAAAAAGTACAACACAAATAATACAAATGGAATATATGGCAAGTTAACTCCAGATAAAGGCAAAGTCAACAACTCCAAAAGAATCATAGGAGTCAAAGCATAAATTCCAATATTAAAAAGTTCATTAAAATTAATTTCAAACCTAAACAATCGTGATAAAACTAAGATTATAACTGTTCCAAGCAATACAAATATCAAATACTTCAAAGAAAAGTAAACAAAAGCCAAAAGAGCCAACAAAGGCGACATAAGCAATAACACTTTTGAAACAAAGCTTGAGACTTCACTTTTATTTGCCTTAAAATCATTAAACAAAGACATACTTATTTTCTTATAACCAAACAATTTGTCGTACATAAAGTTGGTGCCATCAAAAACCAGTAATCCATCCGCTTCAGATTCATTGCCCTCACCAAAAGTAACTAATGCTTCTTTTTCACCAAACACTACAGGCTCAGCAGAAGAAAAATGAAAATCTACACCTATACTATCAAAATTATCTAACTTACCTTCTACATACTCAGATAATCCAAACAAAGCAGGAATAAATAATATTAAAGAAATTACAAAAACCCAGAGTAACAACGTAAAAAAATGTTTAACAGAATTACCAACAATAGCAACACTCAAATCTTTGTAAGAACGAGGGTTAAATGATCTAGCCACAGTTCTAATAAACTGCTCAATTGATGGATTTATGTTCCATCCCTTTTGTTTATACACCTTTTTTCTTGACAACATGAAGCATCAACAATATTTATCTCTTTTTAGCTTTGAATGCTTTTTACGCAATTCAAAACTTATTTGTTTACTTCCCTCAACATGAGGTTGATTAAATGGATCTACACCTAATAATTTACAATAATAATAAGTAGCGTACTCAAACAATGCTATCAGCTCTCCAACAGCAGCAGGAGATCGCGCATCAAGAGTTAACACAGAGTTAGGAATTTTCAACTTAGTTGCATTCTTTTGTGTTCCAATAAACTCATACTGCAAACCATAAGAATAGCTAACACCGTTCGATGTCCCTAAAGTCCCATTCCGAATCTTAACAGAACGAAGATCCCTAGGAACTTTTATTTTAGCACCGCTATGAGCACTCTTTTCTCTCAAAAAACACGCACACACATTTTTCTTACCACCAAACAATCGTTGGTTTGTATGATGTTGACTTTCCGGAGCTTCAGCACCAAATAAAACCAAACCTTTACCCTTCTTACCAGAACTTTCGTGTATTAATTGCATAAACAATTCCAAAAATCCAGACAAAAACGGAGAATAGATCGGCATAAAAACATTCGAATATCCTTTACGCTCAACTAAATAAAAGAACGCAGCCAACTGCAAAGCAGGATTCTTCTTAATCCCAACAGAAGGATCACATTTCTTAAACATACTTTTCATACCAGTAAATACTTTTTTATAATCAGAATAACAAAATGCCAACGGCCCTAAGGCACACTCAGTCCCCGAAGAAAATCTACCACCAATAGGAGGATGTTCTAACCAAAGTAAATCTCTTTTATCAACAATCTGTTTCAAGGCACCATTATTATTCTCAGTAATCGCCAAAACATCATAACCTTCAAAGAAAAACATATTCTCCAAAGCATCAACAGTATTTCCTGATTTACTAACAACCACTACAACAGTATCTTTAACGCTAGTATTCTCCTTTACAAGTTCCAACAAATCAGGATCCAAAGTATCGATCTGATAAACATCTTTACTACTCTCAACACCTAATGCAGTATACATTGCTTTGAACCCAGTTATTGATCCACCACGTCCAATCACAATCATCCGTTTATATTTTTTCAACTTCTTCGCTACGGAATCAATCCATTCAAAATCAGGAGTGTAAGATGCAAAAGAAGGAACTTCAAAGTTTAGAGACTTAAGTTTAGACAAAAGAGTTCTGTCTTTAAAATTAACTCCACAATCCTTAAGGTACAAATTAATCATTTTTGCAATAAGCTTTCAACTTTCCCTAGAACTTTATCTAAAGTTACAAAGAGATTTCGATCAGTGAACTCCGAAGCAACAGGACTACCACCGTTCATCAAAATAGTATGAATTTCATACTTCTCAGATTTTTCAGTTGGATGTACAATTTTCAAAGTTAATTTAACGCCTTCAAACTTTTCACAAAGGTCACCAAATTTCTTAACATAGTTTCCAACCATTTTTTTAACAATAACCATAGAAGCCCTATCGACTTGTTTAAAGCCAACTAACTGAATATCTCCACCTAAATTGAGACTATCTTCATCCATATCTGCTCACCTCTATACTATATATCACTATACGAATATGTATATTAGTATTCGTTTATAAATCTTTTGTTTATAAACAAAAGGCACTAAATATTTATTAATCCTATATAAAAACAAGAAAAAATGACTAAGATATTCATTCAAACATACGGCTGCGCCCTGAACAACTCAGACTCAGAACTAATGGCAGGACTTCTAAAAGACGCAGGATTTGAAATCGCAAATAACCTAGAAGAATGCACCCTGACAATAATTAACACTTGCACAGTCAAACAAAACTCAGAAACAAAATTCTTCAGAGCATTAAAAAAAGCAGAAGAAGAAAATAAAAAAGTAGTGGTCGCAGGATGTATTCCTCAAGCAGATCATGAACTTCTAAATAATGAACTTAAGAACATCTCCGTTATCGGAACAAAACAATTAAACAAAATATTAGAAGCAGTTGTTGAAACCTTAAGCGGTCACGTATTCCAAGATATTAAGGATGAAAAAAATCAAAGACTCAATCTTCCTAAAATAAGAAAGAACCCAATAATTGAAATTGTTCCAATCTGCGAAGGATGTTTAGGTAACTGCAGTTACTGTAAAACAAAACAAGCAAGAGGTGATTTATTCTCCTACAACACAGAAAAGATCATCACACAAATAAAGGACGCACTAAAAGACGGCGTAAAAGAAATCTGGATCACTGCACAAGATACGGGAACATACGGAAAAGATATAGACACTAACATAGTCGACCTACTAAACAAAATAATAGAAATTGAAGGAGATTTCAAAGTAAGAATGGGTATGTGCAATCCAAACTACATTAAAGAACATCTTAAAGAAATAATCAAAATTTTAAAACACAAGAACATGTTTAAATTTATACATATCCCAATCCAATCAGGATCAAACAATGTACTAAAACACATGAGACGAAAATACACACAAGAAGAATACTATGAAATAATTGAAACAATCAAAAAAGAAATACCCGACATAACAATAGCAACAGACATTATTGTTGGTTACCCAACAGAAACCGATAAAGATTTCGAACTATCACTAAAACTAATTCAAGAAACAAAACCTAGTGTTATGAACCTATCAAGATATTGGCCAAGACCAAAAACCGACGCAGCAAATCTTAAACCAATAACTAGCCAGATTGTAATGGAACGATCAAAAAAAATAAAAAAATTATTCACAGACATCAACAAAGAAGAAAACAAGGATTACATAAACCAAGAAGTCACAATAATTATTGACGAAACAGGAAAAGACAACACAATGATTGGAAGAAACGACAATTACAAACAAGTTATCGTCAACACTCCAATAAATCTAGGTAAGAAAACAACAGTAAAGATCGTATCCACAACAGAGCACTATTTGAGAGCATTCTAAGGCCAAATTCACCAACCACAGCCCCCACAAAGAAAGAATTCTAAAAACAACATATTTATAAATCACACTAATTAACAAACCAGAGAAAAGGAAAGCTAAGATAAGGAGAATTACGAGCTTTCTCGACTAATAAGAGTCGTAATGAGGCAGAAAAGGCAAATGAGTCCAATTAAAGGCCTTTTACCAAGTTTAAGGGAAAAGAAGCGCTATCTAGTGCTAGAAGTAGTGTCCGATAGCCAAATAAACGACTTTAAAGCCGTCTCAGACGCTATATGGGGTGGAGCACTGAAATATCTCGGAGAATTTGGAGTTGCCGAGGCAGGAATTGTTATACTTGGAGAAAAATGGAACCCTAAGCTTCAAAGAACAGTAATCCGCGTAAACAATAAACACGTAGACAAACTCAAAATGGCACTATCTCTAATAAGAAACATTGACAAACAAAACGTAATAATCAAAAGCGTAGGTGTGAGCGGAATACTCAAAAAAGCCTGCGATAAATTTATGACAAGTAAATCATAATAAACTTTTAACATGAGGTGAAAAGATATGCAACCAATGCAACATCAAATGATGGGATACGACAGGGCAATCACAATGTTCAGTCCTGACGGAAGACTACTTCAAGTAGAGTATGCTAAAAAAACTGTTAAACAAGGCAGTACAGCAATAGGTCTTGTGTGTAAAGATGGGGTACTATTAGTTTCAGACAGAAGAATAGTTGACAAGTTAGTTGTAGCAGAGTCTGTTGAAAAAATTTGGGAGATTGACTCTCACATCGGAGCTACAGCATCAGGTATTATTTCTGACGCAAGAGTTCTTATTGAACACGGACAAGTCAAAGCACAGCAACACAAAGTATCATACGACAGTCCAGTTGACACACTATCCATCGTAAGAAGCATTTGTGCACTAAAACAAATTTGCACACAAAGTGGCGGACTAAGACCGTTCGGTGTTTCAGTAATTGCAGGTGGTGTAGACATCACAGGTCCAAAACTATACGTTACAGACCCAACAGGAATCTACTTCCAATACAAAGCAGCAGTTATTGGAGAAAACGATGAAGAGATCGAAGAAATACTAATCAAGGACTACAAAGAAAAGATGACTCTAGCAGAAGGACTTAAACTTTGCATAAAAAGTTTAAAGAAAGTTCTAGACGGAGAGTTCGACATCAAAAGAATCGATGCAGCATACGTAAACACAGAAAACAAGAAGTTTACAAAATATACTAAAGCTGAGATCGAGAATGTATTCAAAACAAAATAAGAGGTAAACAAAAATGTCAAGGCTTGGAACTCAAACATACGACAAAGAAAGAGTTTCATTTAACATTGCAAGATTAAAGAAAGGTGGAGACACTTTCGAAATAATCATTGATGCAGACAAAGCAATAGCATTCAAAGAAGGCAAAGACATAGACATGAAAGACATCCTTATGGGTGAAAAAATCATGAGCGACGCTAACAGAGGATTGCACGCACCAGAAACAAAAGTTCAAGAACTATTTGGAACTGATGACGCAGTCAAAGTTGCAGAGTCAATCATCAAAGAAGGTGAAATCCAGTTAACTTCAGAATACAGGAATAAAGTTAGAGAAGATAAAATGAAACAGTTGGTGGCACTAATTGCAAGAAATGCAATTGATCCTAAAACAAATCTTCCACATCCTCCTGTAAGAATTCAGAACGCAATGGATGAAGCAAAGATTAAGCTAAACGAATTTAAAACAGTCGAAGATCAACTTGAAGACGTAGTAAGCAAACTTCGACCAATATTACCTATTAAATTCGAACAAAGAAAGATTCAGATTAGAATTCCGGCGCAATTCGCAGGAAAAGCTTACAACAACGTGACAAAATACGGTAAGCCAACAAACGAAGCTTGGCTTAACGATGGATCCTGGACTGGAGATGTAGAACTTCCCGCAGGATTAGTAAGCGAATTCCTAGACGAACTAAACGGCGCAACAAAAGGCGGAGTCGAATCTAAGATAATTGAAAGGTGAAGCAAGAATGAGCGGATTAACAATAAATGACAAAGATGTTGTTGTACCGGGAGAAGTTCTGGCAGAAGGTATGGATTACCTACCTTCACACGGAACTTACCGATTAGACGACACAATAAGGGCAGGAAAATTAGGCCTAGCAAGAATTGATGGAAAAGTTATCAAAATAATTCCATTATCTGGAGTTTATTCTCCAAGAAGAAATGACGTTATCATTTGTAAAGTGTTTGACGTACTGATGTCAGGATGGAGAGTTAACACATTTACTCCATACTCTGCAATGCTTTCTATGAAAGATGGCACTAACGAGTTCATCATGAAGGGTGCTAACTTAACTAAGTACCACCAGATTGGAGATTACATAATGTGTAAAGTTGTAAACGTTACATCTCAGAGATTGATCGACGTTACAATGAAAGGTCCTGGCTTGAGAAAGTTAGACAATGGCAGATTCATAAGAGTAAACAGCCACAAAGTTCCAAGAATTATTGGAAAACAAGGCAGTATGGTTAGCATGGTGAAAAATGCAACTGGCTGTAGAATCCTAGTAGGTCAAAACGGAGTTGTATGGGTATCAGGAGAACCTGAAATGGAAATTCTAGCAATAGAAACCATAAAGAAAGTAGAAAAAGAATCCCATGTAAGCGGCTTAACTGACACAATAAAAGTATTTCTTGAAGAAAAAACAGGAAAGAAACTTGAAACAAAGGCAGAAGAAAAAAGTGAACCTGAAGGTGAACAACAATGAGTTACACTAAAAGAGTAGACGGAAGAAAAAGTTTCACCGAACTTAGGCCAATCACTGCAAAAGCGGGAGTGATAGCAAGAGCAGACGGTTCTGCTTACTTCAAGATTGGTAACACTGCAGCATACGCAGCAGTTTACGGACCAAGAGAATTACATCCTAGAAACAAACAAATCCCTACAAGAGGACTTCTAAGATGCGATTACGTTATGATGCCATTCTCAGGAATGGGAGACAGAGTAAGACCTGGCCCTAACAGAAGAGCTAAGGAAATCTCAATGGTCACACAAAAAGCATTAGATCCTGTTTTAGATCTACAAGATTATCCTAATGCAGTAGTTGATGTATTTATCTGCTTACCAGAAACAGATGCAGGAAGCAGATGCGCAGGTATATGTGCAGCTTCAATCGCTCTAGCGGATGCAGGAGTTCCAATGAAAGACTTAATCTGTGCAGTATCGACTGGACAAGTTGGTGACAAAGTTGTTGTTGACTTAGATTATGCAGAAGAAGCATACTCAGACGGACCAGTTTCCGACATACCAGTTGCTATGATTCCTAGCACAGGAGAATTAACTCTACTTCAAATGGATGGAGAGATCTCAAAGAAGGACTTAATGGAAGCATTAAAACTTGTAAAAGAATCTATGAATGAGATTTACGAGGTCCAGAAAAATGCATTGAAAGATAAATACCCTGCAGGCGGTGATGATGATGAGTGAATCAAGAAAACACATTACTGAATATCTAAAGAAAGGTCTTAGGCTTGACGGCAGAAAACTAGATGAGTTTAGAGAAGTCAGTGTTGAATATGGAGTTTCCAAAAATGCAGAAGGTTCTGCAAGAGTAAAAATTGGCGGAACTGAAGTTATTGCTGGTGTGAAACTAAACATCGGTACTCCTTACTCAGATAGACCCGATGAAGGAACACTAATGGTTGGCGTAGAATTATACCCCTTAGCAAGTCCAGAGTTTGAAGCAGGACCACCATCAATTGACTCTATTGAATTAGCAAGAGTTGTTGACAGAGGCATCAGAGAAGCAGGCGCTATTGATAACAAAGCTCTTTGCATTGAAAAAGGCGAAAAGATTTGGATAGTTAGCGTAGACATCTGCCCTATCAACGATGAAGGAAACTTATTTGATGCAGCAGGATTAGCAGCAATTGCAGCTATCATGGATGCAAAGTTCCCAAAAGTTGAAAAAGATGGAACAGTCAACTACAAGGAAAGGACTAAAACTCCCCTCCCAATCAAGAAAAGACCTATTCCAATAACTGTATGGAGAATAGGAAATGATTTGATTGTTGACCCTATCAACGAGGAAGAGAAATCAACAGATGCAAGATTAACAATCGCATCACTTTCTGATGGCGTTATCTGCGCACTTCAAAAAGGCGGAGACGCAACACTAACAGTAGAAGATGTTGACAAGATGACAGACCTTGCTATAGCAAAAGCTAAAGATCTACGAAGCAAGCTAGGAGGTAAATCCAAGTGAAAGTATTTGAAGAAGTAACTACAAAAGATAGACTTACCAAATATGAAAAAGCAAGAGTACTTGGTAGTCGAGCTCTACAATTATCAATGGGAGCTCCAATGCTAGTTAAGCTTAGTAAAAAAGATTTAGAGAACATTCACTACAACCCGTTAGAGATCGCAAAGATCGAAATGGGCAAAGGTGTTCTGCCTCTAATCATAGCTAGAACTCTTCCAATGTCTAGTGTAAAAGAAGAAGCTTAACTTTTTCTTTTTTTATTTAATTTTATTTTCTTAAAATGAACGAAGTCACACAAGAAAAACTGGATAAATATTTTGAAGTTACTGGTAAGGCTCTAAACAAAGTTAAAATTGTAGAAAAAGGAGAAGTAAATTTCAAAGAAGCCGGTGAAGACTTCCTAGACATGGCTACAAGATATTATCAAGATGCCAAACATTTCCAAGAAAAAGGCGACAAAGTACTTGCCTTCGCAGCCTTAAATTACGCCCACGGCTGGCTCGACGCGGGCGCAAGACTGGGAATATTTGACGTAGACGGAGACAACGTTTTATTTACTGTCGATCCTAAAGAATAAATTCAAGGATATTTCTTATCCTGGGCTTCTCTTCTACGCTTAGCAGTTCTATTACACACCAAACATCGTCCTTTCTGCTTTATTTTTCTATTGCAATCAATACAATAATACACTTTTTCTTCCATTTTAAACCTCCTAATTTTGCTCACCAGCCAATATGCATTCAACCTCTTCATCCAGTCGATGATTCACCTCAGATTCATTAGAAAACACGTCTGCATTAACATCAGAAAATTGTTCAGCCCTACCGCTATAGAAATCTCCCAGATTGAAATTCTGAGTAGTAGTACTCAACCGTTCAACACCTTCCCCCAAGATGGTATGAATTTGAACTGTATATCTCCCCAAAGTATCTAAAGCTTCAAAGAGTGATGCAGCAGTACTTTGTTGACGATTAAGCTGCTCATAAATACGCTTAGTGTGCTTAACGTGCCTACTTAGTCTCTCAGTCTTTTCATATAATGACTCACACATATGCAAAGATAACCTGGTTGTTGTTTCAATTACATCCAAGAACTTGCTCTCCCGTTCCAAATCCACTATCGCCTCATTACCCATTTCATAATCATGCTTATATTCCAAAACACGCCTACAAAGAGTCGCTCTGGCTTTAACATACTGAAAACGATCTTCACCAGAAGCACCAGTTAACGCCTTCTCAACAACCGCAAGATCATCTAGAGTTTCACGCATCCCAGTCTTTAATTCACCACGACGCCCTGCAAGTTGTTCATAATTATCCATAACTTCAACAGAATAACCCTCTAGACCAACCAACTCGTCTCGTGCAGAAACATTTATTTTTCTCAAAGAAGTATTAATCTTACCAATATGATCTAACTGAACATCAAACAATTGTTCTACAGTATAAGCAGGTTTGCCCATTAATTTGAAAATCCAAGAACGCAGGTAATATCCTGCTTTCGAGTACCAACTTCTTTGAGAATTTACTACTTTCTCAATTTGATCTTCAATCCTAACCAACTCTTCTACATCTGTTTGAAGAGCAGAATAATGTAACAAAGAACTCGATGTACCCCTAGAAACAGAACTAGACCTTACTTTCTCCACCAAACTCGCATATACAGAATCAGAATGTGTAGAAGGTAACGCACCCCCCAGATTAGATAATATTCTCTCTAACCTTAAATCATCAACCTTAATCTCAGTCTCAACCATAAAGAGAAAGAATAAACAAAGTTAAATATGCATATTGCAACGAAAACAGGAAGAAACATCAGCAAAGACGAAAGATACACAGAGAAAACGAAAACAATGCAAAAACAAGACAATAACTAAACAATCTACGAATTTTCAGAAATATTATCAAGATCATCCTCACTCAAATCACAAAAAAAACCCTCGCTTTTCAATTCATCAACTTGGTAATAAATCTCAACTTTGCTACAGTAACAATTCAGAGTTTCAAGAAAATCATGAGAATCGGCAACATTTCTAAATAATCCTTCAATAAAAAAGCCAGAAGTTGTTCTTTGCAAACAGTTAATATTTATGCTTGAAGATAAATGAGTTATCAATTCATCACGAGAATTAATTCTAGGCTTTAGAAAAACTAATACCCTAACAGAATAACCTAAACGAGAATAGTCCAACACAGAATAAAATCTTCTCATAACAGTACCCAACGTAGAAACCATCTTACCAACAGTAGCAGGAGAACGGCCTACAAAACCCGTCAAGCTATTTGCCTTTAGTCTTGAGTTCTCCCTAAACCTACCAACAATATACAATTCCTCCTTTGATAACATCAGATCTAGAACTAAATTAAACATTATATACATTACCTAACAGAACCCAAAGGAATTTCAGAAAAGACGAACAAATTTCAAAAACACCAGAAAATCATCGAACAGAACGTGAAAGCGCGAAATAATTACAGAAAAAGCAAAAACGAAGAGAACTACTGTTCCTCTTCCTCTTCTTCCTCATATACGTTAAAGAACTCGTCTAAATTCTTTGTCTTCTTTATGGTTTCAAAACTCACACTCTTCACAACGTCCACCTCTTCTTTAACATAAGCAAAGCTAGCTCCAACTAATTTTTCCCAAAAAATGCATTAAAAATCAGAAGCTGACTTGCCTCACCTTAATAATTATAGGTAAACATAGATACTATATAAATAATGTTGAGCTTAGAAATATAGACTCAGAGATATATGTTTACTGGAAGAGATCACTCAACAGTACTCCCTACATTCCTTCAATAATTGAAACAATTTTGTGGGACCTAATCTCACCACTAACCGGATCAATATTGAAGTTTATCGTCTTAAAAGACTCACATACAAGAGTAATATTCCATGAAAACTCGTCGTTAACATTTTGAAGAATAATCATTTTCTTCATAGGCAACATCGTCGAGTATTCTTTCTTACGCAACTCTTCAACAGAATCAAGTATATTAATCAAATCAACTTTAGCCGCACACAGATCTAAGAATCCAATTTTAGAATCTGGAGTTTTTAACATTTCGCCGTGTTCTTGCATTACAATCTCAGGCCTCATCTCAAAAACAAACATCTTACTACACTCTTCATTGGCATATCCTAACTGCCAGAAATCATCTTTTGTTCCAGACATGTAAAATGCACTCGTAAGCTTAAAATCAGAATGATCCTTAAGCCAATCTTTATACAAAGAACTTTGCTCTAATCTATCAAATGTCTCTACAATATTCATACCATCAATAAATCTACAATTTGTTTAATAAATTATCTATTTAACAATAAAAAGAAAAGAAAAGGATCTAAAGAGATCCATAATCAGTAAGCGAAGGATCGCTAAACGATCCAAAACTTTCACAGCCTGCAGCAGAGCTAAGACGCTCATTAGCATAAACCTTAGGAGAAACTACACAATTAACATAACCATCCCCATCTATTTCCATAAGATTTCCATCAGGATCGGGCCTAATACTAATAATAGTAGGCTCACCAGAAGTCATTACAGCCTCAGGTGCTTTAGGTGCATCAGAAAGTCTATCTTCCAAAGCAACCGAATCTGAACAAGCAGCCATCACAACCACAGCCGCAGTCATAACCACAGCAATTTTAGCAGCATTACACATATGCTGAATTCCACTATACATTCTATCAATCATTTTCTATTTTCCCTCCTTATTTTAAGGAACTGGAAGATTTCAGCACCTCTTTATAAAGCTTCGCCTAGGAAAAGATTTTTAAAAGAGTTGTGAAAATAAGAAAAGATGGGTATACCTTCAGAATACAAGAAGCTGTTAGAAAATCAGCAATATGAGTTCATAGGAGAACATAGTGCAGTCAAGATCTGCACTTGGACTAAAAAATCTATTAGAGATGAAGGTGTGTGCTACAAACAGAAATTCTACGGAATTGAATCACATAGATGCTGTCAATTATCATTAACAGTAAATTACTGTGACCAAGATTGCGTATACTGTTGGAGAAATAAATTAGCAATACCATTCGACACTTTAGATAATCCAGAAAAACTTGCAGAAAACTGTATAACTGCACAAAGAAAACTCCTCACAGGATTTGGTGGAAACGAGAAAGCCAACAAAAAGAAACTAGAAGAAGCACAAAACCCGACACAGTTTGCCATTTCCTTAACTGGAGAAACATTATACTATCCAAAACTAAGCGAGTTCATTAAGATATTAAAAGATCAAAGCCATTCCACCTTTGTTGTTAGCAACGGTCAACTGCCAGAAGTATTAGAAAAACTCGAACTACCAACACAAATTTACATATCATTAGATGCACCTAATGAAGCACTTCACAAACAAATATGCAACCCAACAAATAAGGATAGTTGGCAAAGATTAACTAAATCATTAGAAATATTAAACAAAATAAAAAACAAAACAAGAACCGCTCTGAGACTTACAATCATCAAAGGAATGAACGATATTGAACCTGAGAATTATGTTAAGCTATTCGAGAAAGCAGATCCACATTTTATAGAAGTCAAAGCATACATGTTTGTGGGAGCAAGTCAAAATAGATTGAGCATCGATAAGATGCCTAGACATCCCGAAGTAAAAACATTCGCAGAAAAACTTTGCGAGATATCAGATTATAAAATAATTGACGAACAAGAAGAATCAAGAGTACTGTTATTAATGAAAGACAATCCTGAAATGAGAAAAATAGAATGGCAATAACAGATAGAGACGACAGATTAGCATCCTCGCTAGTATTAGAATATAGAGAACTACTAGTTAATACAGTTATAAGAGGAATAGGCGTAGATCTGCGAGTAGCCATGTCGGAAGCAGACGCAAGAGTCGATGTATTCCTCACACAAACATTTCCAGATTATTTGCAAAGAGCAGGTATGCTTTATAGAGGAAATAGTGTATTTTCACTTATTTTTCCAGGAATGATTAGAAACGAAACAGAAGATAACGAGAATGCAAGACCTGGAATTTATTTATTATCAGAAGACGAATGCATACACGCAATCGGAAGATACAACCCAGACGCTAGAGCAATATACTTTGAAAGGAAAAGAACATTAGATCTAAGAACGTTAAACGCAACTGATGACACAACACTCTCTCACGATGATCTTGAAAAAGCATACACAGCACAATCTAGCTTAGATGATTTATGTACCCAAGTAATAGATTGCTTAGGCATTTATCGAACACACTAATTCTTATAGAAGATGCTCACGATAAGTATCTCGTATATGTCTTATGTCTGTACAACCAGCTAAATATGAAAAACCCTGTGCAAAAACAAATCTTTCTAACTCACACACACAACTAGTGTTATTACTAACTCTCGCACCACCAAAAAAATTCAGATCACCATCATCTATTAGACCTAAAAATGCATATTGACCTTTAAAGGGAACAACCGCAGCTCTCAAACGAAGAGAAGTATATTCAGGCATCATCTCTACATAAACCGCAGCATGTCTTCCACCTATATGAGATCGAAGATCAGAAACTCTATACTCTAAATCAGAAGCTAATATAACACCTTGATGCTCCAATACACCCAAATCAATAAGTTCAACACAAGGTTCATAGCTAACTAAACCAGTAGAAGTAGAGGCAGAGAACGGATCAAAGGGAGTTACTTCAGTTTCACCATCATCAATTTCATCTTTATAAGTTTCAAGACCATAAACAGGCTCCTCATATTCAAAAAATTCCTGCCAAGGAGAATCCAAAACAACATATCCAAACATAGACTTCAGAGCTTCATCAGAAAGAGTATCATTGCGACGACCTTTCACCGTATCCGACAAAGAACCATCATGCACACATTTTCCCATAGTTCTCAAATCAGCAGAGATTTCTCTAACTTTTGCTTGCACATAACCAAGGTCCCAGCCCCACAACATGTTTGGTAAATTTAACATCCCCCCAGCGCGCCAAAAACTAATATTTAAGGGTTCTCACAAGAGATATATTTATAAATTATAGATCAAAAAGCCTAAACATGAAGATATTAGCCTTTGCAGACACTCACGGAGATTGGTCAGCAATCAAAGAAATCAAGAAAAAAGCCAAAAAAGCAGACATAATCATCTGCGCAGGCGACTTCACTACATTTGAAAATGATATTGACGATATTCTTTTTGAATTAAACAACATAGGGAAACCATTGCTCATCATACACGGAAATCATGAAGAAGCATCAATAGTGAGAAATCGTGTTAAAGATCTTGACAATATTCTATTCATACACAAAAACAAATTCGAGATTGGAGAATATCTCTTTTTAGGATACGGAGGAGGAGGATTCGCATTAACAAACAAAGATTTTGAAAAGTTCACAAAGAAATATGAAAAACTTGACAAAAAGAAAAAAATCGTATTAATAACTCACGGACCTCCACACAAAACTAACCTAGATAACATAACAGGTCATCACTGTGGATGCAAAAGCATTAGAAAGTTCTTAGAAAGAACAAAAGTTATCATTGGAATCAGTGGACACATTCACGATACATTTGGTACAGAAGACAACATAAAAGGAACAAAAGTCATAAATCCTGGACCATTCGGAAAAATAGTCACAATTTAATGCCTTTTCTTAAGAACATCAGATTCAGTTTTAAAAAACACTTTACCATATCTAAGAACACGACCATAACGAGAGAATTCCCATAACCAACGCAATATTCTAAGACCTCTTATCAAAGACATACCTGGCACACCATAAAAGATAAAATGAAATGGAATAAATGCAATAAAATCAAATAAATATCTCTTAAAAAATTTCTTAGCCACTTTAATCTCTAGCCATCTAAAATACAAATCAATACCAAATATAGTCATAACAAGCAGATCCAAGAAATCAACAAGAATAGCATAACTACCCAATTCAATAGTCAGATCAAGCACAGCCACTAAAAGCAATAATATCAATAAAGGAGGTAACGAATGTTCAGCAAAATAATCTAATTTACTTTTAGGCATTCAAAAGCCTCCGTTTATAATACATCCACACAATAGAAAACACAACAAATACCAAAAGAATGAATAGTAACGACCAAGGCCCACCAGTAACTACATAATAAAACAATACCAATATAGCTACCCAAGACCAAACAATCTTCAGAGTAACTAAGGCATCAAACGTCTCAACTCCTTTGTTGTACACTAAAAATGACGTACCACCAATACCTACCAAAGCAGCCCCAACTATTCCAGACATCACAGGATCAACAACAGTGAATCCCATTACAGAGAGAAACCAGTTAGGAAAGAATATCAAAGGAATAGCAAATAGCATATCTGCCACAAAATGTACAAAAAACCAATTCCTTAAAGATTTAGGTACCCTTTTTTTCATTAACCACATTAACGACGTGAAATATATAAATCTAACCAAAAAAAGAGAAACAATTATAAGACGTAGATTCAATTAAACCCATATGAAAACTTTAGTTGTATACTACTCAAGAACTAAAATAACAGAGAAAGTAGCACAAACCATTTCTGAAAACATAAATTGCGATATAGAAGAAATAATCGATCTAAAAGATAGATCTGGCGCAATAGGTTACCTAAAAGCAGGCAAAGACGCCATGAAAAAAGTTGAGACGGATATATCCATCTCAGACAAAGATCCATCAAGATACGATTGCGTAATCATCGGAACACCTGTCTGGGCATTCACCATGGCTCCAGCAATAAGAACGTACATCAACCAAAACAAAGATAGATTCAAGAAGGTAGCATTCTTTTGCACTGAAGGCGGATCAGGCCACGAAAAGACATTCAAAGACATGGAAGAGCTAACTAAAAAGAAACCAATAACCACATTATTTCTGTTAACAAAAGAAGTTAGCAAAGAACAACACATAAACAAGACACAAGAATTTGTTGAGAAGATAAAGGAGAGCTAATATGAAGATTGCAATATTTGAAATTAAAAAATGGGAAAAAGCCCACATGAAAAGAAAACTAAAAGGCCACACACTAGAGTTCTTCTCAACACCAATATCAGAAGACAACATTAAGAAACTCAAAAGTTTCGATGCAATCTCAGTATTCATATACTCGCAAGTTGATAAGAAGATAATTTCAAAACTACCAAAACTAAAGCTCATAGCGACGAGATCAACAGGATTTGACCATATCGACTTAAAAGAATGCAAAAAGAAAAAGATCACAGTTTGCAATGTCCCATTTTATGGAGAAAACACAGTTGCAGAACACACATTCGCATTAGTTCTATCAATATCAAGAAACATCCACAAATCTTACGTAAGAACATTAAGAAATGATTTTACAATAGATGGACTGATAGGTTTTGATCTAAAAGGCAAAACGCTAGGATTAATAGGCGGAGGCCATATTGGTATGCATGTGGCAAGAATGGCTAAAGGCTTCGGCATGGAAGTTTTAGTCCACGATACAAACAAAAACAATTTCTTAAGCGAAGTTCTAGATTTTGAATATACAGACTTTGATGATCTATTAAAGAAATCTGATATCGTCACACTACATGTACCTTACAACAAACACACTCATCACTTAATGAATAAAAAAACATTTAGTTTAATGAAAAAAGGATCCATCCTCATAAACACAGCAAGAGGTGGAGTAATCGACACAGACGCATTAATAGACGCACTAGATAAAAAAATTCTGGCAGGCGCAGGACTAGATGTACTTGAAGGTGAGAAGTTAATCAAAGAAGAAAAACAACTGCTGCATGAAAATCATAAAACCGAAGCACTGGGAGAACTAGTAAAAGATCACATTCTGTTAAGCAAAGACAATGTTGTTTTTACTCCTCACATTGCATTTTACAGCAAAGAAGCACTAGAAAGAATACTAGACACAACAATACTTAACATATCTGGTTTCAAGAATAAAAAAATAAAAAATGTTGTAGCTTAGTTATCGGCTTTCCAATGACCATGAAGATTACAGAATTCTCTAGCAATTACATGCTCTGCAACACCTGTGCAAAATTCCGCTTCAGGTGCATCTCCTGGCTTAAGATGTTTTCTATAAACAATACCATCAGCTATCAACTCAATCCACTCAATAAAATGTGTATCTTCCATAGGGTGAGCCACAGAACCAACTTTGACTTTATACCCCGTTTCAGTTCTCTCAACTACAGGTACATGCTTTTCTTGAGCAGCATCTTCGGTATTTTCTTTTAATAAGTTCATTGGCTGACCGCAACAAACCAACTCACCAACACCTGAATGCAAGACCTCAACAATATTACCGCACACACTACACTTATACACTTCTTTCAACTCAGTCATTTTTCAACCTCCAAATCAGACTTCCCAGGCAATTGCCAAACTTCATAATGAATATCATTTGGTGCCACACCTATTTCAAGTATTACGTCCCTCAAACCCCTTACAAGACTTGTAGGTCCACAAACATACCATTCTTTGTTAGACAAATCACCAATATACTTTTTCAATAACTCAACATCGATCCTACCACACACATCCTTCCCAGTGCAGGTTTTTTCACGAGTCAACAGAGTAACAACATCAACATTCTTGTTCATCTCAGCAACCTTAGCAAGACGATCTCGAAAGATGATCTCACCAGCAGTACGATTACTATTAAACAGAAGAACCTTATTAGTTAACTTTTTGTCAACAACAAAATCAATAAAACTCATAAAAGGCGCCACACCAGATCCACCAGCAATCAAAACTAGATCTTTCTTGCTAGATCCATCAAAATTCAACAATTCGCCGTATGGCCCTTCAATCAAAAGTTCTTGACCAACATCTAAAGAAAACAAAGCGGTCGTAAACCCCTCCATTTTCTTAATTGTCAAATCAAAAGTCTCCGCAGTCGTTGGTGAACTACTAAAAGTAAATGGCTTCTTAACCCCAACAAAATCAGACTCACCAACAAAAGAAATAAGACAAAACTGACCAGGAACAAAATCCAGATCAGCAGGTCTTCTCAATCGGATAGTCCTAACAGTAGGAGTTTCATCCACTACAGCCAAAAGTTCACAAGTATAGATCCCCATTTTCCTAGATCTTACCTACTAAGTCCAAACCAGGCTTAAGAGTTTTCTCACCAGGTTTCCAATTCATCGGACAAACCTCACCATTGTGTTCTTCAACAAACTTCGCTGCTTGAATCTTACGAATAATCTCATCCGCACTACGACCAATACTATTGTCATGAATCTCATAAGCTTTCAAAACACCTTGAGGATCAATCACAAAAGTACCACGTAAACTCAAACCTTCATCTTCAATATAAGTGCCATAGTCCCTACAAACTTTACCAGTTGGGTCCGCCAACATTGGAAACTTAATCTTCCCAATAGTAGGAGAGTTATCGTACCAAGCTTTATGTACAAATTCAGTATCCGTACTTACGCTAATAACCTCAGCACCTAATCCCTTAAGTTCTTCATACTTGTCAGCCATCTCACCAAGTTCTGTCGGACAAATAAAAGTAAAATCAGCAGGATAGAAAAATAATACAACCCACTTACCTTTATAATCTGACAAACTTAACGTTTTAATCTCATCTGCCTGAAATGCTTTCGCAGTAAACTCAGGCGCCATTTCATTTATTTTAACCATTTTACTTACCTCCATTTAATTTCAAGAATTCTAAAACTTCTTTAGAATGAATTGCAGGTTTTACCTTATCAAAAACCTTAACGATCTTACGAGAATTATCAAGAATAAATGTTACTCTAGACACACCCATATATTTTCGACCCATAAATGATTTCTCACCATAAACGCCATACTTAGTAGCAACTGAAAAGTCAGTGTCAGAAAGTAATAAGATTTTTAGTCTATTGCGTTCACAAAATTTGCTCTTTGTTTTCTCATCCCCTCCAGAAACACCAACAACCGTAGTATTGAGTGCAGAATATTTAGCAGAATCTTTACTAAACATGTTTGCTTCAATTGTACAGCCAGGCGTATTATCTTTAGGATAAAAATACAACACAATAAACTCCGAATCAAAATCTTTCAGAGAATGCCTAACACCTTCTTTATCTTTCAAAGAAAAAGCAGGCGCCTTACCTTTTGATTTTATTTCATTCAATCATATCACCTCAAAAATTATCGTCAAAAATTAATCTTACATGTTTCACTGTAATCACCTCATAATGTTATCTTTACCTCGCCATGCTTAATCTTACATCTACAAGCGAGTCTTTGTTTACCATCAAAACCCCATCTTCTTTCTTCAGGAGTTATCTCATCTAGATTCTCTTCACCTTCAAGAACGTCAACCTTACAAACACCACATGCACCCGCCATGCAACCAAAAGGCACACCACATTCTCTACAAGCATTATAAATGTTATCGCCGTCTTTTACTTCGACTTCTTTATCGCCACAAATTATTCTAGCCATAACTATCCCTCCAAATATACAATTAAAGCACTCCAGAATGAGTCGCCTTATCCCCTAAAAATAACCATTGTTAATAATAAGACACAACTAATATATAAATCTTTTCAATCGTTAAGATAGAATCAGGATAAATGATGATAATCTTCCAACACAATCTTGTTTATTTCCTGCAAATCACGCACCAAATAAACCCTTCCTTGGCCAATATCAGCCATTTGACGCGCTAATTTCTTACCTTTCTCATCCAAGTTAATACCAACAACAGATATTGTAATCCCGTTAGATGCGGCCTGACCACACGCTTCAAGAGTCTCATACTCGGGATTTTTGCCTACAGTAGGAATAGCATCAGTCAACAATATAAGATGTTTAGTAACATTGCCTTTAGGAAAAACTTCAATAGATCTTTGCACTGTATCAACCATATTAGTTTCCTTACTTGCTTTAATCTGAACTAATGCCCTAAGCAAACTCATAAAATCATCAGTAGGTTCAACAACCTCTTTAACTTCATCACCAAAAACTATCATGCCAACTTTATCTCTATTTTGTATCGCATTAAACGCTAAAGAAATACCCGCCCTTTTGCAAGTACCAATTTTATCTCCCCTCATACTTCCAGAAGAATCAATTGCATAAACAAGATAACACTGACCTTTGGCTTGCTTTTCATTAACTTTAAGATCAATAAACTCTAATTTATCATGCCCTCGCCGAATTGCAGTCTTAATAGATTTCTTCATTTCAATATCTCTATACCTGTCACCTTTACTGTAAGGCTTCGTTTCATCATTATCACCATAAATAAAATGTTTTTTGTGAACTCTCTCACCTCTAACACCTTTAGGCAAAATATTATCTAACTCAGTAATATAAGAAACCAAAGAAGCCAACTCTAATCCTTTATCTGTAATATCTCCTTCTTTGTCTAATAAACCTTCTTTTCTCATAGAAGCCATCTTATCTTTAACTCGTCTTTTGAGTTCACGCTGAAACTCAGGAATTTGTAAATTCTTTTCAATATAATTAGGATCATAACCAAATGCTTCACGCAGAATTTTTTCACCATACAAATTTTTAGCAACAGAGAAATTATTCACTAACTGTTCGAACATCGCATCAGGCATAAAAGAACCTATACCTTGATTAAACGCACTCTCCAACATCTTACCTTTATCAATCTCTTCAGCATCGTTTTCCATCACAGAATGCATCAATTTATCGTCAGCAGGATTCCTGTCAAGTCTACCTTGTAATTCTTCCGTTTCTTCAGTTTCTTCCAGATCTACTTTTTTGTCGTCACGGGCAACCACCGTCTTTCCCGTCATCGAGCTTAGGAAGTTTAATTTGATTCTTATTCATAAACTTCTCAAACTCTTGCTTAACAAAAGTCAAAGGATCTTCTAAATACTTCACACTAGGTTTTAGTTCTATTCTATGAGATATAACAGATTCAACAGCATCCATCAAATCAACAAACTCAACAACATCTTTGTTTCTCAAAAAAGCATTTGATTGTGCTCGTTCATACAAACCTAAAGTCGCTCTAACACTTGGAAATTTCAACAACTTATCAGAATTTCGTAATCCTCTCACAAACTTCACAGCTAATGTAACCAACTCATCAGGCATTTCAACATCGGAAATCTTTTTACCGTGTTTCAGAACAATATTCTGTTCTATCGCAAGAGTATCAGGATAATCCATATACACAACATCAAATCGATCCAACAATACATCACTCAACTTCTCAGTGCTACTATCTTCAGGATTCATTGTTGCAATCAAAACAAAATCAGTATCAAAATCAACATCATAACTACCTATTGTAGCTTTTCTTTCTTGTAAAACTTGCAACAAAGCATTCTGCAATTTTTCAGGACATCTATTTAATTCATCAAAGAACAAAACTCCGTGATTGGCTTTAAAGATTTTACCAGGAGTAAATGCATCAACAGACATTGGTCCGAACTTCAAAGCTTTAACAGGATCAATATCACCTAAAATATCTTCAACAGTCAGATCAGGACTTCCTTGAATTCTAACAAACCTTTCTTCACCACTAAGAGTTTTCATCTCACCATCAATCTTAATCTCAGCAGAAGGCAATATCTTAGCAATATTCTTTGCAATAGTAGTCTTTCCAATACCTGGAGGACCAACAATTAGAACGTGTCTATCCATTAGTAAGGCAGATTTAATTTGCTCCTTAATGCTTTTTTGGCCCAATACATCATCAAAAACAGGACCTTCTGATTTAAAAATAGTCTTCAAATTTTCGCTTATTAACATAGTCAAAGTACAGAATAATAGCCATTTTTAAATGTTTCCCAAAAAGAATTCAACTATAGAGGCAACCCATACTCCCTAAAACGTGGAAAGTATTGCTCAATTAAGTAATCATAACCAGAATCTCTAACAACCCCTGCAATCGCTAAAACACAATCCCCTAACTCCTCGGAAATACCATTTGAAAGTTTTGACGCAGCCTCAAGAACCAACAACATTTGATCCAAATACACAGAATGCTCCTCTATAGATAAACAACCAACTAAACCACTAGGAGTTATACGCAAACCAGACATCTATTTGCTCTCCAAAGTAGGTTGAGAATTTCCAAATGCCTTCGCAGCAAACCCGCCTCTAACCTTCTTCAGCCATTCTTCAACAAAAACTATAACCTCAGGATCACTCAAACCCCTATTTTGAGATTTAACTTCAAACTGAACTTGCTTAGTCTTGTGATTCACAGTCTTCAGAATCCGCAGAGCAAAAACGTAAGTTTCCTCATCAGGATTTGACGGTACTTCATTAATATCGTCCATAACAACAGGAATCAAATAATTCATATTTAAATTTAACCCAAAAGAAACATCTTCTAACACACCAAGCATACAAATAAATCATATAAAAAGAGAACGAAAAAGGAAAGACAATCACCTCAATCCCCCTCAATCACTAACAATCTAATATTTAGTACGACCTAGATACTATATAATAATTGTGTCGTCACAACATGAGTATGACATTAACCTAGAATGTTATAAAAGGTTTCGAAAACAGGAGTAGAAGTATTCGCTGTATGAAACTTAGCTCTAACAGAATCAGCAACTCGTTGAATATTAGCAATATGATTTTGCATTTCTTGACCATACTTTTTCTTTAAAAAAGGACTAATAAAAGTTTTCATAATAGTATTTGTTTCCAAATCTTGCAATCTAAAATCACCCTCAAGATTCAAATCAAGTTCCTCTTTATCTAAGACTTGAACTAATTTAATAGTATGATCTTTATAGGCATACAAACCATGAGTCAATTCCTCAGCGTCATAAAGAAAATCAGATATCACCACAATCAAAGATTTAGAAGTTACTTTTTTTCTATATTCAACTAAAGCCTTAGCAATATCAGTTTTACCAGACGGTTTTCTACTATTCAAGAAACTCACCATATCCATTAATTGCTTTCTACCTTTCTTTGGCTTAAACAGATCTAATCTATCAGAAAAAGTTGACAACACAAAACGTTCATTTTTTGATAAAGCCATAAACGCAAAACCAATCGCAACCATCGCCGCATAATTTGATTTCTTTACACTTTTACCATAATCCATACTCGCACTTAAATCCAATAAGATATGAATTGTTAAATTTCGCTCTTCTTCATATCTTTTAACAAACAGTTTGTCAGTTCTCGCATAGACTCTCCAATCTATCGTCCTAAAATCATCCCCAGGCGTATAAGGCGCATGATCTTTAAAGATTAACCCCCTACCTATTGCAGGACTTTGTCTCTCCCCGATAAAACTGGTAGTGACATTCTTATTAAGAATAACACTCAGTCTTTTCAAGTGATTTAGGAATTCAAGATCTATTTCCATACAAACCTCATCTCAACATCTGCTTAATAACAGAATCCTCATCAAGATTATTTCTCTCTGCCTCAAAGCTCAACAAAATTCTATGACGCAAAATAGGAAATGCCATTCTGTTAATATCTTCTTTACTAACATGCTTCCTACCTTCAATCAAAGCCAATGCTTTAGACGCTAAAATCAAACCAATCGAAGCCCTCGGAGATGCACCATACTCAATCATTCCTTTTTTATTTCTTGTTTTGGTAACAATATCAACCGCATACTTCTTCAAGTCATTTGCAACAGGCACTTGCCTAGTAAGATTTTGCAAATAGAGTATATGATCTTTTTTCAACACAGGTTTCAAGTTAATATTCTTCAATGCTTCAGCGTATCGATTAACAATCTCAAGCTCCTCGTCAACAGAAGGATATCCTACCTTGATCTTCAACAAGAATCTATCACTTTGTGCTTCAGGCAAAGGATATGTACCTTCTTGCTCAATCGGGTTCTGAGTTGCCAACACAAAAAAAGGTTGCTCCAAAGGATAAGTTGTATTACCCACTGTAACTTGTTTCTCCTGCATCGCCTCTAACAAAGCAGACTGCGTTTTAGGCGTTGCTCTGTTAATCTCATCCGCGAGTACAATATTAGAAAAGATAGGTCCCGGTTGAAACTTAAAACTTTTCTTACCAGAATTACTTTCCTCAATAATGTAAGTACCAGTAATATCGGAAGGTAACAAATCGGGAGTACTCTGAATTCTAGAGAACTTCAGATCCATAATCCTAGCAAGAGTACTTATCGACAAAGTTTTTGCCAACCCCGGATAACTCTCCAATAAAGCGTTAGAATTACACATTATTGATACTAAAGTGTGTTTAAGCATCTCTTCTTGGCCCACCACAACTTTACCAATCTCCTTAAAGATTTGGTCAAACGTTGCTCTTATTTGCTCAATTGATTTCATTTTATTCTCCACCTCTTAACCATAATATTTTGATCTAAGTTGATTGTGATATTTGACTAAAATAATTCTTTACAATTTTCTCGTGCTCTTTAGGAATAGACTCTTCAAATGTTGCATCTGCCACACCCTCAATATCTACAGGAAATGCATTCTCCTCAAATTCTTTCTTCTCGACATTCTCATCAACATTCTTTATGTCAATCTCTGTTCGCGAAGGATTCAACTTAAGATCTAATTCCAAATTAGACAATTCCGCAATACTCTCTTCTCCAAAAATATTAGGATCATCAAAACCCTTACCTGAAAAAGAGCTAGCACCAATCCTTGGCTTAAGATCCTCTAAAGGAATCTCTTTGAGATCCTCAACAAATCTTTCCCGGATCTCAACAAATTTAACATTATAAGACGACACAAGAATAATCACAAAAGCCATTACACCCAGTACGACTATTCTTTTTCCTATTTTTTTAAAGTTAATGAAATAAGAGGTCTTGATCTCCCTCATCTTCTTAACCACATCATAATTTAAGCTCTCAACTAATTCATTATGCTTATCAAGATTATCTGCAACAGTTCTCAGCTTTTCATGTAACGAAGGAACCAATTTCTCAACACGCGTATAAGATATATTTTTTACACTATTAGTGGCGTGTCCCAGAAAGAAAAACAAGAATGGAAACAAAGCAAATATCCAAGATATTGGAAAGAACAAAATCATAATGTATGCCAACATGAAAACAATCAAAGAGTCAAGAAAACAAGTAAACAAAGTAACAACTAACAAAGCCTTGTTCAACTCTATTAGTGCTTTCTCAACAGTTTTCATATTAACAACTGGCTACAGGCGATCCACCTAATTGTTCAACCTGAGACTCAAGATCCTCACACTTATCCTCATAAGTATCTCTACTCTTTCTTGCAGCAGCCAAATCCTTTTCAACTTGCTTTTTCAAAGTATCAAGAGAATTATATTTAGTATTCAATGTTGCAAGCTCTCTTTGCGAATCCTGTAAAGACTTCATAGATCTCGTTAACTCGTCTCTGGTATTCCTTAGCTGTTTCTCCAAAGATGCTTTAGTTGATTCTAAACTATTCTTTTCTTCCTGCAATTCTTCTTTATCATCTTTGATATCACTATATTTTACAGTAAAATCATCTTCTCTTCGTTCTTTAAGACTCAACTCAGAAACAGTCCTATTAAGCTGCAGTTCTTTCTTTTGCAGATCAGCAGACAAATCTTCTAACTTCTGAACCTTCTTAACATATTGAGTATTCAATCTAGAGAAACTTTGCTGATAGTATACAGTCACTATAATCAAACAACAAACACTAATCAAAATAAGCAAAATTAGGAAAAAATTTGCATTCTTATTTATGAAATCCATGTACACTCACCTTCTTTTCCAATACCTATAATTGAATTCATCTTTTTAACTGTTTTCATCTCATCTGTGACAATTCCTTGTTTCTAGCAATTGTTCTGTATGCCACTTCCAAAAGGAAGATAAACAATGCAATCAAAATAAATGGCCATTGAACATACCTTTTCTTGTTAATTGTCCTAACAGAATTGGCTTTAATAGTCTCAATTATCTCATCAACTTGATCTTCAACAAAAGTTCTACCATTTGTACTCTCAACAATATTCTTAAGTTCTTTATTCATACCAACATCGCCAAACTCAACATTATAATTAACTGCAAACTTCGCACCCAATATATCTTGAAAACCCAAAGATGATGGAGTTATAGCACTCTCAAACATATCTTCCGATTTTTTATAGAAAGTCATCCCAGCAGACACAGGCATTTTCTCAGATCTAACAGTTAAGACCGTAGATTGATTTAAATGAGTATCAGAAATGTCAACAAAGTTTTTATTATTTCTATCAGGATCGCCAACGGCATAATTAATAGTTCTAGATATCAACTTTGAACTATCTCTACTCAATAAAGAACCAGCCCAAACACTTCCATCATCAGTAGATAATGCAGCCACCCTACCAAGACCAAATCGCCACACAGTCAACAACGGATCCGCTCCCGATGTAGTTATCAACAAATTAGCACTCGACTTGGGAGTAATAGTATTGTATCCTTTAATTGTAGCAGGTACATCCAAACCTCGAGTAATAAAATGATTCTCATTCAACAACACAACTCCAAAGTCCTTGCCACCAGTGTCATCATCTTCATCACCAAACAAGATCTTAATCTTTTCCGCCTGAGTTATTTTAAAATATATACCAGTACCATAAAAGGCAGCTTTCTTCATGAAATCCTCATTGGTCGTCTTACCAACACCAACCGTATAAATCTTAATCCCGTTGGCACCGGCATTCTTAGCAGCCTCTAATGCGGGTGTAATTCTCTGCGTGACACCATCAGAAATGAAAATAATATTTTTATTACCTTTAGTATTACGTAGAATCTGATTAGCCATGATAAATGCAGTCTCAGCTAAAGTACCACCACCATTTGTCAAAGTACGAACTGTTTCCTCAAGATCTGTTTTCTCAGAAACATAAGACATACTATCTATCTCATAAGCATTAGTATTAAACGCAACAACCGCTAATTTATTATCAAACTTAAGATCTTTAATTATATCAAGCGCAATAGCTTTCTGCACATCAATACCTTTGTAATCCTTATACGTTGTCTGACTAGTACTTCCTGAAACATCAACCACAACAACAATGTTCTGATCACCTTTAGACTTACCAGGTGTAGCGACATAAACCGGCAACAAAGTCTCAAATCTAGAGTCTTTATAATTACCAAGGTCGTATGAGTTCTTTCCACCAACCACAACCAATCCATTACCTTCAGAAATATAAGAAGTTAAGTCAGTTACTTTATCATTCAATTTTTTAACAGCAAAATCATTCACAAGCACCGCAGAATACGCAGACAAATCTTTATTCAAACTATTAGCCACAGTCACGTTATACAACTGCTTTAATAATTGAACAAGAGGCGAAGATTTCTCCGTTAAGAATAAAATATTTGGCTTTGGAACCACTTTAACAGTTTTGTAAAAAACATTGTTCTGAGAAAAATGATCTTTAGTTCTAATATTAGCCACAATCTCATGATAACCATCAGTTAATTGTTTAGAAAAAGTCAACACACTTTCGCCAGTAGTTTCATCAAGCACCGTCTCACCATCGACTGTAACAACAACTTTAACCTCTGTCAACTTACCTACTTTATCCACCTCAATCCTAAATTGATTATCAATGCCTGCAACAGTTTTCGACGGACCAAACACCTTAACACTAGCATCATTTTTATCAGGAGAGAGTAAAAGCGAGTTAATAGTAGCATTCAGTCTATTAGCATACAATGCCACATCACCTAAATCCGATCCAACATTATTATTACCATCAGTAATCAACAAAAGATTCTCATTCTCTTTCATATTATCTAAAACTGCATCACCTATCGCACTAGAATAGGCAGTCCCCGCAAATGCAACCTGAACCCCAATCTCTTTTTCTAACTGTTTCTTTATCCGGTCCACCTTAGAAGTATCAAATAAACTAAAAGAAGTTGAATTATCAACCAAAACCTTTACGAAAGGATCACCTTTGATCGTAGTATGCATCACAGCATAAGGTGACGCAACAGCGATTAACAAGAATAAAAATACCAAAGTTCTTGACCACAACAACCAGAACTGCAAAGGCCGTTTCTTAGAAGATATAGCCTCATCAAATCTAACAAACTTCTTCTTAATTATAAACCACAACACAAAAAACAATGGAATTATCACAAACACAACCCAAGGATAATCTGTGTGAGACACAATAAATTTGAAGAAATCAGAGATCATCATCTATAGATCACCTCTAAACTTAACATACAACACTTCTAAGAATAATAATATTAACAATGCAATAAGAATGTGATTAACAATCTGATACTCAACTGTTTCATCTATCAAAGATCCACGTCTAGAATTAGAAGCAATATCTTTGCTCTGCTCTATATCAATATTAGATTCTTTATCATTCAATAAATTTGCAACCACCACCCTGTCAGGCAAAGTATACAATCCAACATTCTCATACATCAAAGCATTAGTGTTTTGCACGCCTGTAGGCGTAGAGATTTTTGTTTTATCCTCTAGAATCAAAGTTGAACCTGTTTGAACATTAAGACTTTTGATAGATTTTTGATCGGTTAAGAACTTAATAAGATTTACCCAGAAAATTGGGTAAGATGGAGACAACTTGAAATCCGACTCGTCATCCATCATTCCATTAAAAATAACCTTACCATCGCCATGTTTCATAAATGAAATAGCAGAATAATTATTTGGAAAGCCAGCAATACTCAAAGTATTCGCTTTACTTTTTGCCTTAATATAATTATTAACAAATCCAAAATCAATATTTTTTGTAAACTCTGTAACTTGCTCGACAATAACATTAGCCCCACTTCCTAAACCCTCATGCAACACAGGCAATAATTTACCGTAACCTAATTCATTAATCTCAACCTGAGCAACTATCACCAACCCCTTACCAGACTTAACTTTTTTCCCAATATCATCAAAAGTCCCAGACAAAATTTCATCAGGGTCAATACCATACGAAATATACACATCAAAGTCATCCTTCATTGGAACAATAGGCGGCTCAGCTCTAGTTACTTCGACCATATCACTCGACTTCAAAGCATACTCGATAAATTTACTTTGAGAATTAGTTATCAACAAAACTTTAACTTTATCCCCACTAGGTGCACTAATATAACCAACATTATCAGTTTTTAAGAAGTCATTAGCCTTAACTTCAATCTTAGTCACTCCTCGAGGTGTTTGAAAAGCAAAAGTCTCGACAGACTCTCCAGCAATAGACAAGTCTTTAGTAAAATTCCCTATTTTCAAAGTAACATCTTGTTTATCGTCATTAAAATTCTTAACATACACAATAGACGAGTCATCGGAAACCTCAAGATTAATTATCCCGACATTCCGACTATTTTTACCAATAGGAACAAACTCAGCAGTAACCCCTTTAGTCTTAAGAACATTCTTTGCAGTCTCAGGATCCATACCTTCTGTGTTAATAAAATCACTCAGAACAAAAACAGTACCTTCACTCCCGGCCAAGACTTCAGAGGAAAGTAGAATAGCATCGCCGATTTTAGAATCAGTATCCAAGGGTTTTAAACTCTTAAGATAACTAAGAGCCTCTGTTTTACTTACAGATTCAAGTGCAACCAAAGGTACATTTTTTGCAAGAATAATAGTATTCTTCCCGCCAAGAAAATCTTCTGCTTCAGACTTTGCCATTTCAAATCTACTATAAGTGCCTTCTTTCGTCTGCATAGAAGCAGAAACATCCAGAATAATAACTGTATGCTCAGCAACCAACTTTTGACTTAAATTCAAAAAAGGTGCAGCAACAGCTAATGCCAAAAGAATCAAACATAACAACTGAATAACAAAAAGATAATCCCTAACAAATTTTCTCAAGAAAGAATGTCTGCTTGAAGAACCAGATTGACCTAGAAAAAACATCAAGCTAGGAATTTTAATTAATTTAGGCCTTGGTTTAATCAAATAAAGAACGATTAAAGGAACTAACGCAAGAAACGCAAGTAAACCTACCTCATGCCCAAAACCTATAAGTCCCATATATAAATAAACTAGAACTTATGCTTAAAAACATTAGTAACAACCAAAAAGTAGCATCAAAAACTAAACATCACAAAGAAGCCTTAGGAGGTATTTTAGGATAAGTACCAGCATCCATGAATACCTTATCAACTCTCACTGCAAGTCCTTTATCTTCATCAATCATTTCCTTAGAAATCATCATAGCAGTACCTAAAGCAACCAGCTCACCCTTAAGTGTCATTATAGCAATAGGTTCTTCCGCTTGAATATCACTATCAACTTTAGCAATGCCTGGAGTTTTCAAGTCCGCACCATGACACAAAGTACCAACAGTAGAATCTAAAACATAAACTTTACCAAGATGCTCAACAGCACTTTCCATCGGCTGAATTATTTTACGAATGTAAGCATCATTCCCTTCAGTCTTCCAAAATGCAAAAGCATCTTGCAACTCTTGCAAAGAATGACAAGTAGATTCATCAAACGGCCCAGCCTTAGTTCTTCTCAACTCAGACATATGTCCACCAACACCTAGCTTTTCCCCGATATCGTGGCAAAGCTTTCTAATGTAAGTTCCTGCTTGACAACCAACAACAAACAAAACATCTTGTTCAGTTATTTCAAGAATATCAAAATAGTAAATTTTCCTATATCGCCATTGACGTTTTACCGCAGACTTAACAGGAGGTAATTGCTTCATCCTACCAACAAAAGAATCACATACTTCGCGAATCTTAGCCTCATCGACAGCAGAATGTAAATGCATAACACAAACATATTCCTTACCTGCAGTTAGAAGTGACTGCACAACTCTAGTTGCACGATCTAATGCCACAGCCAACACACCAGTAACGCCAGGATCTAATGTACCTGAATGACCACACTTAGTCAAACCAAGAATCTGCTTCGTATACGCACTTACTAAATGCGACGTTGGACCTTTAGGTTTATCAACATTAACAACGCCATACTTAATCAAATCTTCAGTGGAACGTTTATACGGATCACCACCAAATTTAGAATCAGTTTTAGCAGGCCTCTTATCTATAAGAGTTCTCTCAATCTTCTCGAATGGAAGTTTGCCTGTCATAATAAAAAAGTTAAAGGAAGTTTTATTCTTCCTTCTTAGCAGGAGCTGCTTTAGGTTTTTCTTCTTTCTCTACCTTTTCAACAACTTCCTTAGCTTTGTCCTCAACAGCGGTCTTTGCATTTTCCTTCAGTTTCTTCAACTCATCCTTCACATCAGCATCTGCTGAAGGCTTAGAAGGTTTTTCTTCTTTCTTCTCGTCTTTTGCTGTTTCTTTCAACTCAGCTAGCTTTTCTTGAAGTTTGCCTTGAGGTTTGTCGTCTTTTTTCTCGACCTTTTTCTCAACATACTCCTTACCAAACAACTCAGCTTTAACAACAGAGTCATCTTCTTTGAAAGCAGTAACTTTGACTTTATGAGGTGGATTTTTTATTCCGTCTTTCCAGACTTCCTCATTAAGATACTTACCGATCTTAACATCAGTACCTTTCATGTGCTTAAGCAAAAAAGCCTGTAATGCAGACATAGCTCTTGCAGCTCTTTTGTATCTAGGAGCTTTTCTATACTCCTGTCTTAATGGAATTGTGTAAGTTCTTTCTAATCTTGCCATAAGTGTCACCTATACTAGTTATACATTAAATCAATTAAGCTTTAATGTTAGTTCGTCTCCAAGATCTCTTAACAGCAGTATGCCTACCAGGATGAACTCTTCTTCCTAGACCATACTTCTTAGGAACAGTCCAAAAAGGTGCCCATCGTGTTTGCCTACCTGCTTTTGCAAGTCTTGCTTTTTTCGACGGATGTGTATATCTTGCCATAATTATCTCCTCTTGATCTTGATTTCTCGTTTTTCTGAAAGTTTTTTCAACAACTCTTTCAAATGATAATCTTCAATGACATCAACGCCATGTTCCGATATCAACTTTGCAAGCATCAGCGTTACTTGGACCGCCTTATCAGGATAAGCAACTTTGATATTGCCAAACCTTTCAAGTGCACTCTTCGAAAGCTTTTGTTTAACAGTTTGCTCGAGTTGAGCTAATTGTTCTCGTTGTTGTTGTGCTTCGTTTAACTGATTGAGATTACCTTGATCAATTTGCATTTTGCTTTAGATCATCTCTAACAGCTTTTGCAGCTTTATCCAATAGAGAAACACCCTTAGGAGCGACTACTCGTCCTTTGTGTACGCCTTTCTCTGCTTTTGCAATAAGCTCTGAAGCTTCTAATTGCTGAAGTACTTTTCGAATAACATTACCTGAACCTCTAACAAACTTATCAGGTTTGTGGCCTCGATTTTTTCTACCGCCATACTTTACCCTTAATTTGTTAGTTCCAATCGGACCTAGTTTTCTTACTGACTGAAGTACAGCAGCACATCTCATATACCACCAGTCCTCATTTGCAGGAGGTCTCTCCTTGTGGCAACCAGTTTTCGCATAAGCTGCCCAAGCCGGTGGCTGAATAGTATTAACCTTCTTCAGTTCTTCAGCACTTTTTTCTATTACATCATTTATTGGTACATCGTTAAAAGTTACCATTTGATAACCTCCCTTAATCTTGATTCCAGAAGCTAATCATTTACAATCATCGATTATGATTGCTTTACTGAACTCTAAACCCTAGATGCCCGAATCAGGCGCTCCTTTATAAAGGTTTCGCAATCCCCAGGAAAGCCCAAATACCAATATCCTGCAGAATGGGCAATTTTAGTAAGATTTATAAATACCTCGTTTCTCCGTGAAAAAATACAAATAATAGATATTGTAGGCATAATAAATGGCAAAGAAAACAAAAAAGATACCGGGACAAAGCACCTGGAGAAAAAAGAAATGGCACAAGATTGTTGCTCCTGAATTTCTAAGATCCACATTCATAGGCGAAACACCAACTGCAGAACCAGAGAACCTAGTTGGTAAGACTACAAAAGTCAACCTTATGAACATTACAAGGAATATGAAAGATCAGAATATTAACGTTACTTTTGAAGTTACTAAACTAACCGGAGATACTGCTTCAACTCAAATAAAGCAACTCCAAATGGTTCCAGCATCTGTTAAAAGAGTAGTAAAAAGAGGAAAGAACAGATTGGACGATTCATTTGTATGCCTTACTGCAGATAGTAAGCATGTAAGAATTAAACCACTTATAATTACTAACAATAGTACTACTAAACCAGTTCAGACAGCAATGAGAAAGAAGATGGTCGAGTTCTACAAGAAAAAAGTAGCAAAGATCAACTACGATGCATTCTGTCAAGAAGTGATTACAAAGAAGTTTCAAAAAGCATTAAGAGAAACTCTAAGCAAAGTATATCCTCTAAGGATTTGCGAAGTTAGAGCATTCGTACTCTTAAGCGAAGAAGCCATCAAAAGAGAAGAAGTCAGAAAAAGAACTAGACGAGCATCAAGAAAGACACAACCTAAGAACGAAGAAACAGTGGAAGAAGAAACAGAAGATGATGCTGATGAAGAAGAGTTCGACGAATCTGAGGAAGACGCAGAAGAAGAGATAGAAGAAGAAACTGAAGACGCTGGCGAAGAACTTGAACTAAAGACTGAAGAGAAAACAGAAGAAGCTGAAGAAGAAAAAGAAGCGGAACCTGAAGGAGAGTCTGACAGTGACAAGAAAGAAGAAGAGAAACCTTCTGCTTAAATCTTAAAAGAGGTAAACTAAATGGCATTTAATCCAATCGTAGATAAAGAAAAATGCACTGGATGCGGAACTTGCATAAACATCTGCCCGGTCAACGTTTTTGAGCTTAAAGACGGTAAATCAGAACCAGTCAGAGCAAAAGACTGCATTGGATGTAAGGCTTGTGAAGTTAACTGTCCTACTGGCGCTATCAAAGTCGAAGAGAAAGAATAATTTCCTTCTTTTTTCTATAATTTTTTAAACAATACATAGATTATACACTTTATGACAAAGCTCCAACTAAAATCTCTAACACACAAAGAGCTACAATCACTTCTAAAAAAATTAAACATTAATCCATTCAACGCTAATAAAATATTCAAACACATATATCATAAACAAGAAAACATAGAAACCACCAACTTACCAGATAAAGACAGACTATTAAACAAAATAGAAACAAAGAATCTAAGAGTAATCAAAAAAATCAAATCAAAAGATAAAACAACTAAATTCTTATTTCAACTAGCAGATAAAAACAAAATAGAAAGTGTACTTATTCCTCAAAGAAATAAATATTGCGCATGCATCTCCACTCAAGTAGGATGCGCATTAAGATGCAAATTCTGCATTTCGGGAAGAAACGGATTAAAAAGAAACTTAGAAACATATGAAATAATAGAACAGGTCATCACATTAAACAAAGAAAAACCCATATACAGCATAGTATTCATGGGAAGCGGAGAACCATTCCACAACTACAAAAACATAATCAAAGCAATTCACATTCTAAACAATCATTTTGGTTTTAACTTTGGCCAAAAACACATAACTGTGTCAACATCAGGAATTCCAAAGAAGATAGTAGATTTCTATAAAGATACTACTGCAAACTTAGCAATATCCTTAAACGCAACAAACAACAAATTAAGAAGCCAACTCATGCCGATTAACAATAAGTATGGAATCAGAAGCATACTTAATGCATGCAAAAATGCCAAAACCACTCCAAGACGAAGAATCATGATTGAATACATCCTTTTCAAAGATCTAAACGACTCATTAGAAGACGCAAATAAACTAACTAAACTACTACAAGGATTCCACTGCGCAATAAATTTAATACCATTCAACGAACATCCACACTCAAAATTCAAAGCACCAAACAAGAAACAAGTAGAGTTATTCAAAGAAACATTAAGAAACAAGAAATTTAAAGTATTCATACGAGAAAGTCACGGTCAAGATATTAACGCAGCATGCGGAATGCTATCTAATTAAGAAATATCAACTATCTTCTTACTATCATCAATATTCGGATATAATGTAGAAAACGGAGTACAAAACAAATCAGTTGTTACATTCCTAAGAAATTCATTGTGACCTTCTATCTTAGTTTTTAAAGCAGTATGTTTCTCAATAACAGTTTCATTATACAAATAAGGATCATGAATTATCTCAAGTTCTTTCTCAATAATCATATCCCAGACATACATTGTTTGAAAAGCATACTTCCAATTCTCAGTCTCCTGAAAAAGTCCA
The DNA here is from genome assembly GCA_018646625.1 of Candidatus Woesearchaeota archaeon. Lineage (GTDB taxonomy): Archaea > Nanobdellota > Nanobdellia > Woesearchaeales > JABGUJ01 > JABGUJ01. Next base: position 98,179 of record JABGUJ010000003.1, read on the forward strand.
GCTAATTCTATACTTTTATTGATATACTCATCAACGATCAACAAAGTTTGCTCAGCATCTCTTTCGCCCTTGTTAACTCGTTTAATTTCTTTTTCCAATCGATAAATATCAAGTTCAGTATTAGATAAAGAGTCTTGTAATTGAGAAATAACATCATCTTTACCTTCAACCACTTCATTAGACTTTACAATAATATCATCACACACGTCAAGTTGCGCTTTTAGTTTTTCACTCTCAACTTTACCAGAACTCCAAGAAACCACCAATAAAATCAAGAACAACAATGCCAAGATCGATGGCACATATGTATAAATTACCTTTTTCTTCATCTACCCGCCTTATCAATCATAAATATTTAAATGTTGCCAAAGGTTAATTTTATATAATCCCTTCAGATCAAAGAAAACAATGAATGAAACAGATCTAACCAACTACATAGAGTCTGGAAAGGTTCTAAAAAGTCTCAGAGATAAAGGTGCAACCCTAATCAAAGCAGGTAGCAAAGTAGTAGATGTACTAGATAAGATCGAAGAATTAACCGAACAAGCGGGAGTTATTCCTGCATTTCCCGCTCAAATTTCACTAAATCATACGGCAGCACACTTCTGTCCTACAGAAAACGACCCTACAGAGTTTAAGAAAGGAGACGTTGCAAAGCTTGATATGGGCGTCCATATTGAAGGATGCGTCACAGACAGCGCAGTCACTGTAGATTTAGGCAACAACGCAGCACTTCTAAAGGCATCTCAAGATGCACTAAATAACGCAATAAAAAAAGTACAAATCGGAATTGAAGTTAGAGATATTGGAAAAGAAATTTACAAAACAATTACTGAACAAGGATTCAAACCAATTAAAAATCTATCAGGGCACGGAGTAGGTAAGTATATCATACACGGCCCGCCAAGCATTCCTAATTTTGACAATGCAGACAACACAGAACTTGAACCAGACATGGTAATAGCAATCGAACCATTCGCCACCGACGGAGCAGGCATGGTTGAACAAGGAGATAAAGCAGAAATATTTCAAGCAATTTCCAGAAAACCAGTAAGAAGTATAATCACTAGAAAAGTTTTAAACGAAATAATAAAATACAATTCACTTCCATTCACAACAAGATGGCTAACTAAAAAATTCTCAGAGCCGCAAGTTAGACTTGCATTAAAAGATTTAAAAATGAACGGAATCATTGTAGAGCATCCGCCGTTAAACGATAGAAACAAAGGAATGGTTAGCCAATTTGAACATACAATCATCGTTGACGAAGACCCACTAGTTCTAACAAAGTAAGAAAACCACTCAAGAGTACTTACAAATCGAAGTAAAATTTAAATACTCAAATAACATATATAGTACTTGGGGGGTAGGAAACAGATAATACTCGATATTCTGTTCGACGTCCAATCTCTAGCTCCAACCAAGCCTTCTGTTTCCGCCCTTTCTTTTATCTAAACCAATGGGGGTGACTTTGGTGAAGAAAATAGTACTTTTTCGGAAATTTAGAGAAAGATTAAATGGAATTTCTAAGAAAAACAAGAGAGATACAGATTACTGGAACAACATTCTAAATCCATACACAACTAAACCTAGATTTAAGAGAACTTTAAACTCTGATAAGAAACAGATTGAAGAATATCTCTCTAAAGTCTATAATTCCAAGATGTAACCCAGAAATAGACTTAAAACACCAGTTAATTACTTGTAAATCTGTCAGGAGCATCTACCACAACACCATCCACTCCTAAACTCTTGGCACGTTTATAATCTTCTTGAGTATGAATATCCCAAGCAAAAATGAAATAATTCTTATAACGATTCATAAAAGATTCATCAATCATATCCAGTCTAGGAACCAAGAAACAAACATTCGCCAACTCTTTGAACCAAGTTTCTCTAAGGTAAACTGCCAAGTCAGCTCTAAGATTCAAACCAACGTTAATATTAGAATCTAACCGTTTTAACCTCATCAAGACCAGAGGATTAAAAGCACTCACAAACACATTCTCGTACAGATCACGGTCTTTAATCATCTTGACCAACACAGGTTCAATACCCGTAGAAGCATAATCTTCATTCTTTACCTCTAACAAATACAAAGTATCTTTACCAAACTCATCAAATAATTCATCCAAAACAATCATTCGATCATCAGAATAATCAGTATAATTTCTGCCTATACGTACTTCTCTGAGTTCATCCAACGTCATATCTTTAACAAGCCTACCACTATCAGAAAAACGAGAAATGTCATAATCATGAAACAAAACAATCTTACCATCTTTAGTTAGATGCAGATCAGTTTCTAAAATGTCAGCACCTTTTTCTTTTGCCAACTTAAATGAGTTAAGAGAACTCTCAGGAGCATAATCCATAGCACCCCTATGAGCAATAACCGCAGGATCATTCTTTATAAGAGATCTATCAACATTAGGCTCAGGCTTATCAATCATTACAGAGAACGTCACAAGAAACATTAAAGCAATCAACAACAACACAATAACAAAGAATAACTTTCTAACAGTTTTTATTGAGACTTTTTTACGGGCCATCTTTAGTATTTTGCCTTGTTTCTCCCTCTAGACTCTACAATCTCAAATCTTTTTAAAACTTCCTTAGAATTCTCACAATTTTCTTCATAACTCTTCAGAACTTCAGCAAAAGCTGTTTCATATACTGTGTGATGCTTAGACTCTATTGCTTGCCTTAACAAATGCAAATCAACAGCTTTATCCTCAACTTTATCAGAAAAGAAACTCAATCCAAAATCAATCAGAAAAACTTCACCTTCACTCACCATCATGTTAGAAGTAGTTAAATCTCCATGGATTATTCCTTCATTATGCAATCTCGCAACTAACTTACCAACTTCTGAAGCATATTTAGAATATTCAACATCAAATACATCTCTTAGCTTCTCACCAGAGATCTTTTCCATGTGCAAGATACCATCTTTCCCTTCAACTCTCAAAGTCTTTGGCACAGGAAAACCTTTCTCCTTTAATCTGTCAAGAACTTTTGCTTCTCTCTTAGTTCTTGATTTTCTTAGATTAGAATCAATCACAGAATGCCTATAGGTTTTTACAAATCTCTCTTTAACTATAACATCCCCATTCTCATATACCTTAGCTTCCGCACCTTGTGCTATCTGTTTCATAAAAACATGACAAACTCAACTCATTTATAAAATAATTGCCAAAGCCAGTGAAATAAGCAAATAAATTTATATAGTAAATAAGCCAACACTAGCATATGAGCTTATTTGGTTTTTTTCACAGAAGCGAGATGGATAAATTTATCTCCGCAGTTAAGAAAAGAAAGCGGAATCTTCTACACACTACAAAACATCTTTTCGCTGAAGAAAAAAAAATGATACGACTTTCTGAATTAGAAAATCATCTTCTAACCTCTGCTGAAAAATTAGACCCTACTGAAAAAGCAGCAGTAGATAAAGTCATTGCAGAAAACAGAACAGAAGAACAAATTTTGAACTACTTAGCAAGAATCGAAAAGCAAGTTGTATCGCTAATTGAATCAAAAGATGTTGAAGCAATTCGAACAAGACTAAAAAAGTATCTTTATGTTATTGATCAATTAACAAGAAGGATAGGTAACCTCGAGAATACAAAAAAAGCTCAAATGGCGAGAATAACAGAAGAAGAAGAAAAACTCGCAAGAGATGCAGAAAGAAAAGCCTTTGGAAAAACAGTTCAAGATAGAGAAGATAAGAAAAAAGCATTAGAATTAATGAAACAAAGTCTTAAAGTTGAAAAGAAAGAGAACGCAATTGCAAGAAAAAGATTTTTCAGAAGTGTAAGCGGTCTTGGTACAGGCGCAAACAAACTTATGACCGCACTCATGAAACTCACATCCGAAGCCGCAAAGGCGGCAGAAGAAGGCGCAAAGATTGCAGGTAACGTTGGAAAAATAGGTACTGCAGTGACTAAAAAGACTGCTGAAGTAGTTGCAAAGGCACTTAAATAGCTAAGATAATTCTATACAAAACTTTATAAAACAAATACTCAAGAAGCAACAGTATGCTGCTGTGGCACAATCTGGTACTGCGCCGGTCTCGAAAACCGGTTTCCTCACGGATATCCCGGTTCAAATCCGGGCGGCAGCGTTTTATTTAACCCAAAGACTTAATTCAAGTCTTCATAGAATTTTACTAACTCACCAACACAATTCTCAAAATCATCGTTATCAATAGTACGATCATACTTTAACTCATCTACAATACGACCATATCTAGGATCATAATAATTCTCTAACAAAATTCTAGAAACCTCATAATAGTTTTTTTCACCAAGACATTTCAACATCTCTTGATAATTCTTGTTTGAAAAATATTTCTTGAGAGTTTTAATTATTTCTTTAATTTTTTCATCTTCACCATGAGAAAAGTAATCTTTTACAATACGTTCAGATCTATTTTCAATTGAACAATTTATTCTTATTTTGACAGATTTTTCCATTTCTGAAAAAATAAGGTTAGGCACAAAGATTTTACCAACTTTATGTGCTTCTCCTTCTATGAAAACTAATTTTTCATTTGAAAGCTCATTAATCTTTGTGTATAACTCAGTCTCAAACGCTTTTTGCTCTCTAGGTTCTAAACCTATTGCGCCAAAAAGAGAACTTCTGTGTCTTGCAAGACCTTCTAAATCAATTATTGGAATTCCTTTTTTATGAAGTGCTTTTAGAAGATCGGTTTTACCACAACCGGCAAGACCTTGCAACATGATAAACTTGAATGGCAATTTATAATTTTCATACCACTTCCTCATATATGCTCTATAACTTTTGTATCCGCCCTCAAGTTGATTTACTTCATAGCCTAATTTTTCTGTTAGTTCGGAGATTGTTTTAGACCTAAGTCCCCCTCTCCAACAATAAACAACAATCTTTGTATTTTTATCTAGTTTGTTTAGCTGTTTTTTTAGATCAGCTAACTTACCTTCGTAAAGACCAAACCCCACTTCGTATGCTTTGTCTTGATTCTGCTTGTAAATAGTTCCTATTTCAGCACGTTCCTTGTTATCAAAAATAGGAATATTAAGAGAATTAGGAATATGATCCTTTTCAAACTCTGCGGGACTACGAGTATCTACATAGATAGCATCAAGCTTCAATGCCTCTTTGATGGTTATAGGCTGCATACTTATACAGAGAAATTCACTGTTTAATAACTTTACCGCTAACTTAAACACACAAGACAGAGACGCAACTAGTTTATTAGACATTCCTTAAGATAAGTATAAATGACAAATTCTCAGCAGCACTCAATGAATGTTTTGCATTCGCATCCATGAATATAAACACGCCAGGTTTCATATGAATATCTTCACCTTCAAGATTAAACACGCCAGAACCTTCAATAATATAAACATACCCTGCCTTTGTTGAAGTATGAGTAGATATGTCCGTATCTTTAGACATACTAAACAAGGTCACATCTCCAACCTCATCTTTCTTAATAACTTTACTCATTATACCACCAGTCGAATAACTAATGTGATCCCTCATTGACTCCCATTTGTTTTCCATTTCAATACACCCCTTTTATTTTATAGCACCATCAACGCCAACAATTTCTTTGATAATTGGAACATTTTTACCAGATGCTTTAACAGCTTCTTCAACAGCAGCACACATCCCAAAACAACAAGGCACTTCCATTATGGCAACAGTAACTGACTTAATGTTATTCTGTTTAAAGATCTCAGTTAACTTTTGAGTATACTCTGCAAGATTATCCAACTTAGGACAACCAATAACTATACTCTTACCGTGTAAAAGTTCACTATGAAAATTAGGATTCGCAAAACCAACACAATCAGCCGCAACTAATAAATGCGAATTATCAAAGAACGGTGCATGCGGTGGCAACAAGCTCAACTGTACAGGCCACTGTTTTAACGCAGACACATTATTACTAATTTCACCTTCAGAACCACATCCTGAATTAACTTCTCTCATTGCAGTCCCTGGACAACCACAAGCTAATTTTTCTCCCATCTTCTTCTCCTCCAAATCTACTTTAATTCCTTTTTCATCTAAATACGCCATAGCTTCATTATAATATTTAGTAGCGCCATGATCTTTCAAATGATTAACATGAGCACGAATTGTATTATCACCCTTTGGTACAATATTTTCTTCCATCACTCTTCGTTCATCATAATCTTCAGCTTCACGTTCAACAATCTTCATCGCACCGGTTGGACAATGCCCAATACAAGCACCTAAACCATCACAAAACAAATCACTAATCAAACGAGCCTTACCATCAATTATCTGTAGAGCACCTTCATGGCAGTTAGGAACGCAATCCCCACAACCAGTACATTTGTCTTCATCAATTTCAATAATATCTCTTTTAGCCATAATAACACAACCTCACACATCAAGTATAAATAAGATACTTAGTAGTAAAAAGATACTTATATAAATACTCAAGAGTATCTATAAAGATACTATGCACGAGAAATGTACAATATTTAGAACAACAGATTTTATTGGTAAGAAATGGACCCTCCTAATACTTTTTGAACTGTACAAAGGAGAAAGAATAAAACGACACAGCGATCTAAAAAAAGCTTTACCCAAGATAACGCCAAAAATACTATCAACAAGATTAAAAGAACTAGAACATGAAGGATTAATCAAAAAGAGAATAGACACAACAGAATTCCCAATCAAAACCTTTTACTCCTTAACACCACCAGGAAAAGATTTCTTCAAAGTAATCCAAGAAATAAAACAATGGTCGCTTAAATGGAAAGTCAAGAACAAAACATGCGAAAACTCTAATTGCGAAGAATGCACCCTCTAAGGAAACTCAGTTCTACCAACCCAAATAGGCAAAACAATAAAGTGCTGCACAGCATCTGACAAAAACAAAGCCATACCAAATACAAAAAGTAATTCAACAGAATAAAGCAGATCAATTATAACCAACAACAATCCAACATAACCATGATGAATCCTCAGAGGAAACCTGTGCGACCAAAAACTCCGCCCAGAACCAAAGATTAATCTACACACACAATTAACCAGAACAAATAAGATAGTTAAAACAATAATCTCAAGCCACATAACAAAAAACAAGAATCTAGACTATAAAAAACTATTTTATCAAAGAACCCATAACATCTTGAAAAAATACTCGCTCACTTTTGTAAAAAACTTCCTCAAGACCTTTAAAGTAAGCATAATCCCCATCAAGAGTAAATACATACTTAAAATCACCAGAACTAAACTCAGAAGGACCTCTAAAAGGCATAGCATCATCAAAATTCATCAAAGCCTTCTTCAAAAAAGGAAAAGCCTCATTCTCAAAAAAATCAGAATCAAAAGCAGAATTATGCTGACCTTGATAAGACATACACCAAACAGGCACACCACGAAGAAACACAACTTCTCTACCAGGTGCCCAAACAGCACCAGCATAAGAATCATGATAGCTATACTCACCATCAACAAAAGCATAATCCTTATGACCATCTAAAACAGAATCACATTTATGTTTAGCCCTAACATCATCCGGAGCAGCATAAGTATGCCTATGCGCTTTTGCAATAAATTCCAACAACATTTTGAAGTCCATAATTAAAATAAAATAATAATAAATTAATAAAGCTTACTCAAGCAATACCAATTCACCATTAACAACTTGCTTCATTCTAAAATCTACTTTAACACCATAATACTCTTCATTAAAGTACAAAGGACCAGACACTCCTTGATATCCACTAACGCCATCAAGCTCATCATACAAACACTCTTGATCTCCAACAGCACACTCCTCTAAGGCATCAAACAAAATGTTAGCAGCATCGTAAGAATATACTGTATAAGAAGACACATGATCAAACCCATAAATCTCTTTATAATCCTCTACAACACGATCATAACCAGGTCCTTCACGAATATACATCCCCGTATAAATTAATCCTTCAGCATACGGTTCAACAACATCAAACACAGCAGGAGCTTCCATCTCAAAGTTACTAACAATACGTCCTTCGTAACCCAACTCTTTAAACTGCGCAAGCATATTACCTGTAATATCGGTGTTAAAGTAAATAGCTTCAGCACCAGCTTCATCCAACTTAGAAATTATAGTTCTATAATCCCCATCAGAATAAACAAAACCTTCCATACCAACAATCTCACCGCCAATTCTCTCAAACTCTAACTTAAAGTGATTCTTAAATTCCTCACCCCAGTCATTATTATAATAAAGAATTCCCGCCTTCCGAACACCTTGATCATATAAATAATTTGCAGCAACAATCGGCTCTTCCTTCACCAAGTGAGATACATGAAACTGATAATCATATATTCTTCCAAAATTATCTGAAGGAGTTACTACAACAAAATCATGTTGTTGAGCAAACGCACCCGCAGTTTTAGATGAAGATCCACAAAACGGACCAAACACTGCCGCAACTTTATCAACATTATGCAACTTCATCAAACCATTAGCAGTTGGTTTTGGCAAACACTTCGTATCTTCAACTATCAATTTAATATTCTTACCTGCAACAGTATTATTTCTGTGCAACATAGCCAACTCTAAACCTTGCATAACATAATCCCCGAAATGCTTTAGATCTCCAGTTCGCGGCAACACAACACCAATTTCAATTTCCCCTACTTTTTCAGAAACAACCACATTACCAGTAGACCCGCAGCCTACTAAAGATAGCACTAGAAGCACTAAAACCATGAAATTTAACAATCTAACCATTGTAACATCCTCCGTGACTAAAACCCCAGACAAATAAAACCAACAAACAGATATATATTTATTCGATATTAAGAATATGTTTTATATTAAAAACGCCGAAGAATAGCAATCTTTAAATATTAGAAAAATACAACAAAAGACATGCGAAGAAAAATCATTAAACAAGGAAACAACTCATACACATTGACTCTTCCAATAAAGTGGATAAGACAACTCAATCTAGACAAAGAATCAGAATTAGAAATAGAAGAATCTCAACATAAACTCACACTAACACCATCAGGAAAACAGAAAAGAATAGAGAAAGCAACAGAATTCCATTTTACTAAAAAAGAATTCAACATTCCAGGATTAAAACACAGACATGTACAAAGAGTAATAGCTGCAGCATACAAAGCAGGATTCGATTCAATAAAAATTACAACCGATCATCCACCAGTTCTAGACTACATAGAAAAAAGAATAAATTATTTTATGGGAATAGAAGTAGTAGACAGAGGAGAAAATTATTGTTTAATAAAAAATCTAGTTGCAGGATTAGATGAAGAATTTGACACAGTATTCAGAAGAGCATTCTTAATAACAAACAGAATAGGAAAAGAAAGTTTAGAATTAATTAAGAGAAACAAACACAAAGAGTTAACCAACTTAAATTCATTAGAACAAACCAACAACAAGATCACAGACTTTTGCAAGAAACTTCTAGCAGTAAAAGACTACAAAGAACCAAAGAAAACAAAATACATATATGCATTAACTGCAGAAAACGAAAGACTCGTAGACGAGTTCAAATACATTTTCGACTATTTAGCAGAAAACAAAATTCATCTAACAAAAAACACAGTAAAACTATATGAATTAATCACAAAAGAAATAGAAAACTTCAACTCAGGATTCTACAAGTTCAGCATGGAACAAGTTTATGAATTATCTAAAAACAGAGAAGAAATAAACACATTAGCAAAACAACTATTCTTTAAAGTAGACAATAAAGAAAAATTAGTAATACACCACTTAATGAATATCTCAGTAAAAATTTACGAAATGGGAGAAGCATATTTAGAAATGATTTTAAGCGACAAATCTTAGATTGTCAGCCAACACACCTTCTACATAACTCAAAGCATGATAACGTAAATAAGCATCTTTAACACCTTGATAAAAATCAGTTAAAGTCATATCTACTCTCAACTGTTGTTGCTCAGGCATCTCACCAGATAAATAATTAGCAAAATCATCTCGCGTAACACCATTCTCATCTAAATACTCAGCAAGATCTCTAACACCCTGCTTAACCATTTGTCTAAAAGACTTTGCAATAAACAAATTCACTCTTACACCAACAGCTTCATGAGATTTCTCTCTAACATTATAAGAAGATAATATTTCACCCAAACCATGTTCAATCTCACCAACCAAATCAATATTAGTTTGTTTATCCACACCCAAATAAGTAAACATAACCTCTCTAACAATCTCCCCCTTCTCAGCATCGGAGTAATAAACATCAGCAGGCTCAGAAAGCTCATAAGCACCCTCGCCACAAGTAATTCGCCTCATAGCAAACAGCTGCTCAGCATCTTCAACCAAGTCATCCATCCCAGCATTCAACCCAATTACTGCTTGATTATCATGCCATTGCATCACCTTGTCAGTCCAAGACTTATGAGTTTTAGCTTTAGCACCTACTGCATCTTTTACAGCAAGCAAATGCTTCCCTCTACTAGCCTCAGTTAAAACAAAAGTATGAAAATCACCTTCACTAACATCAACAGCACCAGCACTACGTGCAAGTTCTAAAGCATAATCTCGAGTACCACCACCCATAACAAAATCATCAAAGAACGCAACCCTCTCACCACCAACACTAGGATGTTTTTTCTTAAAAGCATCTAAATGCAATTCTCTAATTCGGCCTTCAAATTGAGAATAAAAGTCACTTAACCGACCAGACAACTCTTTCATTTGATCACTTATTTGACTTTCAGCCAAAGTAATTAAAACATCATCATCACTTTTCCTATATTCAATTCGTTTATCTCTTAATTCCATAATTCTTTTAGCAACCAATCTAACTTCAGAAATATCACCAGAGTACTCAGCCTCAGCTTCACCAGTAAAAGCATAAGCCTGCAACATTTTTTCCATACTAGAAACCTTAAACACAGTAAGCTCTGGTTTAATATCCAAACCAAACTCAGACCTCATTTCTTCAACAGCCCACTTACCAGGTATGCCACCTCTAGCAACAAAAACCCCATAACGCAAATCATCTGTCATCAAAGTATGAATAAAAGGAATAGATGCAATAGCTAATTGTCTAGCATCCAAATATTTATGAGCATCTTCTCGTCTTCGCTCTTGAGGAGAAGTACGCATACTAGGAGTTACAGTTCTTGAATAATCTCCTAAAGAATAAAACAACAAGCCAACAGGAATACCTTCCTTCTCTGCAAACCGAGTAATTAATTTTCTATCAGCCCTAACTAAATCTAATCTTTGCTTTAATGATTTCAAAACTTCACCAGGATCATTACTCCGTTCATCAGCATCTTCAGCAGCCAAGTAAGAATCAATCACACCTTCAAAATCTTGATACGCATGAATCATAAAACCACTATCCGACCAACCTTTAAGTTGTGTTTCAACATCATCAGGCATCAAATCCCAATGTATTTCTCTGACCCAATCAAAATTTGCATAAGCTTCTCTCAACGCATCAGAAAAGTTCATATCGCCATTAACATACACCTCAGCAATATCAGTAAACAGAGCTAATTTATTTGCATCTAAATCAGTAACATACAAGTAAGATTTTTGTATACCCCAACCACTATCTTCTTCCATAGCCCTTTCCAACAATGCACGCGCAGAAGGATCATCATACTTACCCGCAATTTCATCTAAAGAAGGTTTGCATGCACAAATACCATAAGGATTACCACAACTAATTGCATCACTCCCTTCAACACCAAAACCTTGATTCCAAAAACTCGCATACCAAGAACGATTAGCAAAAATATAATTAGCAGCACAAGGATTACCATCATGCGCATCAAACACCTCACCATACTTCCCCAAAACCTCTAACTTTTCTTCAAGAGTTGCTTCAGCAGGCAAACTTCTAGAAAACTTCATCTCAGGCTTTCCCTCAACCACAGAACCGGGTAAAGGCGAACCTAGCAAAGAAAGGATAAGTGCCCAAGATACTGTATTAAGACCACCTAAAGTCATTTTAAACCATTAAAACAGAAGATACAACCAAACCCAGGTTTATAAATCTTTCCATCTTTGTCACTAATTAGTAGTAATATATACATAGATTTATATACTAACTGGGCTTCAAGATCTAGAAACGATTTTAGAGGTAAAATGAGAATATCAAGAATATTAACAGGTGCAGCAGTTATGACCGCCCTATTACTGGGCACAGTAGGTTGCACAGAAGATGAAGATTCCACATCAAGGAACCCAACGCAAGCACAACCAAACGAAGTTCTAGCAGACTTTCAAAATGGAATTGGTTCAAAAGCCGATCTTTGTCAAATGGTTGAAGGCTTCGGCCAATATACTCCAAAAACAGGAAGCGCACAACCAGGAACTAGCGCAGGAGTTTTAACTAAACCTGTAAGAACCGAAGACACAAAAAGTCGCGGTCCAGCTCACTTAAGAAATAGCGTTGATGGTTCAGTATTATCAATTTTCTACACTCTTAACAGCGACACATTATACGATAACGATCTTAGAGATCTTAAACAATACATAAGAGCATTAGACACAGATAATCTTTCAAGTTTAGTAATTGAAGGTTACGCAGGTCCGATTGGATCAGATGCGGACAATGAAGCACTAGCTAGAAAAAGAGCAGAGAGTGTTGAAAAATATGTAAGAGCATACTTACCTAGAAGTGTAAGAGATAATATCGACATCACAGTTGTCTCTCTAGGAGAGAGTAAACTCCCACCAGGAGTAGAAGACTCACCAAACACAAAAAGACAAAGACGTAGAGCAAGAGTTATTCCTGAAAGAAATGTAATCCAAATAGGACTAGATGAACTTCCTGCAAGAAACTATTTACTTGATCAATCAGGATCTATGAAAGATCTGGTTAATTCAGAAATGACCAAATGGGAAGCAATCCAAGCATACCAATTCCCTGACGATTCAAAAATATGGTCATTCTCCGGCAATAGAAGCAGAACATGTACGGGAGATTTATCTCAAGAAGGACCTGACGGTGGAACACCTTTGTTCGAATCATTGTACAAAGTAGTTAGCGAGAGTAAAAACACTTCAATAACTGTGCTAACAGATGGTCAAGCAAGCGAGAACGGTTTAGCCGATGACATAATCCGAGAAGCAAAAGCAAGAGATGTCAAAATCAACTTCTTAGGCTTAGGATTATCAGACAGTTACAAAGGAGTTCTTGACCAAATCGCATTAGCAACTGGCGGTCAAGGTAAGTACTATACTCAATAATTATTTTCTTTTTTCTTTAACTTTTATTTGTTTTGAAGTCTTAGATAGTTATATATAGAAAAACCACCAGACAATCATCATGACAGAAGAATCATTCATACTACTCAATCTCAAAGATTCCAAAGCCAAGAAAATGGCTCAGGTAATTTCTAATGCAACATCTAGAAAGATATTAGAATATTTAACTAATAAAGAAGCAACTGAAACACAAATAGCAAAAGCACTCAGTCTACCAGCATCTACAGTACACTACAATCTAAGACATCTAAAAGAGGTTAATCTAGTAAAAGTAGACAAATTTCACTACAGCGAGAAAGGCAAAGTAGTTGATCACTATAAATTATCAAACAAATTTGTAATCATCGCTCCAGAAACTCCAAAAACAGAGTCAATCAAAGAAAAACTCAAGAAAATTCTCCCAGTAGTATCAATCGCAGTAGTAGGAGCTGGAATTATCCATTGGTTAACACAAGTAAAAATCCAAGCATTCGGAGCCGCACCAATAATGGCCAAAGAGGCAGCAGTTTTTGAATCCGACATGGCAGTTAGAGCCGCACCAATGGCAGCCAATCTACCCCAACCCACAGAACCTAACATAGCACTCTGGTTTTTTATTGGGTCTATCTCAGCAGTCACAATCTATCTAATAGTAGAAGCACTAATTAAACGATTTTCTAAGAGATAAACACAAAGCTTTTAAGGTCCATAAAGTACAAAGTGATTATACACCCGAGGTGATTAAATGAAAGAAAAATCAAATTGCAATTCTATGTACATAGTTGCAATCGTAGCAATTGTCGCGATTGTAGGATTAGTTCTATTGTTTATGAATAATGGAAGTAGTAAGTGTGGAAAACAAACACACGCACAAATTCCTGCGCTTTTAAGCGAAGCACCAGCAGAAGAAGCTTCAGATTTAGCAGGTCAAGGCTGGTTTGCAACTACACAAGATCATAAAAACTATTTAAAATGTAAATGGGACGCTTGTGATATGTATATTAAACCAAGTCATCCTGAATACGTCGCACCAGTAGATAGCAATGAAAAACGTAAAAACAATGCAGATTATCGAAAGTGCTTTTTGATATGTAAAGCAGACGTATTGAGTGGAGCATATCCACCTACAGCACCAGAACCTGAAGTTTGCCAACTCACAAACGCAACAAAGTGTCTTGACTCAGAAACAATTAGTATATTCTATATAACTGAAGATTGTCAAGAACATGAAATGTTCACGGAAAGTTGTACAGAAGGTACAAGCTGCACAATGAAACCTATCAATTGGGGAATTCCAGTAAACGAATGGGCATTCTGTGAATAAGCCCATAATTTTTTCTTTTTATTATGGTATTAGAACAAATATTCAAAACCAAGTGGCTTGAGAAGAAGCCGAGACACGCATTTGGGCTGGGCATCCTATATTCTATAATCGGAATTATCAGTGCAATAGTAATATTTCCAAAAAGCGCAGCAATAATGAGTGTCGCATTCACATCAATTCTATTAGTTTCATCACTTAATCAACTACTACAAACTGAAGAAAATGTAGAAATTAGAGAAAAAAAGCTTAACATAAAACAATTATTCAAAGATCACAAAGACATTTTTGAAATCTACATTTTTCTATTCATAGGTATATTCTTAACATTTGCAACAACAGCAATAATAATAAGCTTCAGCGCAACAGAAAGTTTATTCAGTAATCAATTGGCAGTTGCAGGGTTAACAGGTAGCGCAATAAATATCTCAAGCCCTTTCTTTTCAATACTAGTAAACAACTTAATAGTGCTTTTGGTCTGCTTCGTGCTCTCATTAATATACGGCGCAGGGTCAATTTTATTCATAACGTGGAATGCATCAGTATGGGGAATAATTTTTGGATACATTTCAAAGATCTCAGCACTAGGTGCTGGCACCAATCCAATCTTCGCATTTGGTCAGATATTCTTACCCGCAATACCACATTTTCTGGCAGAATCGGTCGCATACTTCTGCGCAGCAATAATTGGAGGAGTAGTCTCTAAAGCGGTAATAAGAGAAAAACTATTCTCAAAGAAATTTCACCACATAATAACTGACGCACTAATATTTGGAGCTATTGCAATAGTACTTATAATCCTTGCAGCATTACTAGAAGTCACTATTCCTGCTTAATCTTACAAAAACCTTTAAAAACACAAAACCCCAACTAGAGATAATAATGAAAAAAAGAGGTATACTGTTAATATTAACACTTCTACTTTGCGCAACTCTAGCGAATGCGTACTTCTATGAATACAAAAGAGGAGACATACTAGAAGATAGAAAAACAATCTCATACAAACTAGGATACTTAGCAGGGTACGATGATGCATCCAACGAGAAACCAAGAAACCCATATATGATCTATGACCCTGCCCAAACAAGTAAAATATATTCATTACAAACATCAATCACAGAACAAATAGCCTTAGAAGATCTTTATCCTGACGACTTCATCAGAGGATACAGAATAGGTTTCTTAGATTTCAGTAGACAGAGACAAAGATACAGAAGCACGCAGAAATTATATGGCATAGAAAGATTATACTCAACGCCAGACATTGTTAACTACCGACATCAAGCAGACAGAACTCAAGTTGACGTAGGTGTACAATACATATCCAAAGATTCAGTATACGAATTTGGTAAAGAACAAGGAATAAAAGATTTCCAGGAAAATCCAAAGTCACCACAACCATACAAAATTTATGATAAAACTTCAGAAGTTTCCAAACACCCCCTAACACAAGTTGCAACTAATCTACTATACAAAACATCATACTACAAAGGATACAGAGATGGATTTGGAATATCACCCGATGCCCCTACAAAAGATGTGGCAGAACATTTAATATTCACAAACTCATATCAACTAGGTTATGAAGATGGTAACAGAGATAAGTTACTAAACAAAAATCCAAATCCATACGAGATATTCGCAATTTCATCCCCATTCTTAAAAGATCCATATACGCTTAGAAAATTCTTAGGATCAATTGATAAAATAAACTATATGAATGGTTACAGAGAAGGCTATAAAGGAGAACAAGTTAAAAAGAAAGCAGAGTTCAGAGTAGAATTAAACTCATACGAGTTAGGATATACTCTAGGATACCAAGACAAGCTTGCAGACAAAGAAGAAAACCATGTATGGATCTATGATTTAAACAACAAAGCCTTTGGCGACAAAACAAAAGATATTCTAAAGAACATTAAATACAAAAGTTATAGCTTAGGATATTCAGAAGGATACAACTCTTAACCACGACCTTTCTGAGTATGATACAACTCTTCTACAAATTCTAAAGAAGAAATATCTTCTACAGATTTCTCCATGCTTCTTAAACGAACAACTCGAGGAAAACGTAATGCAAAACCAGAACCATAATTAGTGCTTTTCTGAATCTCTTCATAATTCACTTCCATAATCACTTCAGGTTTAACCTTTACTTCTTTTCCAGATTCGGAGATAGTTAACGGCTTCAACAACCCAGTCATTTCTTTGAAAGAAACACCATCTTCATCATCCAGTTCTTTAAATCCAGTACCAACTTTTCCAATCTCCAACAACTCACCAGTATTCTCATCCCTACATGCTAAAACAAAAGAAGTCATCCATTCAGATCGTTTACCTTCGCCCCATTCAGAACCAACAACAACCAAATCTAATGTTTCCATTACGGGCTTAAGTTTTACCGCCTGCCCAACTCTAACCCCTGGTTTGTACACGCCAGATAAATTCTTAACCATAACACCTTCTTGACCATCCTTTAATGCATCATCATAAAATGTTTGTGCTTCAAGATCATCAGAAGTAATAAGCTGCTTAGACAATACGATTTTCTTCTCATCCACTTTAACAATTCTTTTCAAAACCGCTCGACGTTCCTGAAACTCCTTATTAAGCAAAGACTCATCTTCACAAAGCAACACATCAAACACAACCAACTCAACAGGAAACTTCTGCGCCATGCTTGCAATATCATATTTCCTACGAATTCTCTGAGAAATACTTTGAAAAGGAAGATATTTTCCAGTATCAGAAGAATAACCTACAGCTTCACAATCAATAATACAGTTTTTTGCATCTACATTTTCAAGAACAAATTTCTTAACTTCAGGAAAAGCCGCAGTAACATCTTCCAACCTACGAGTAAACAAAGCAACAGAATCATTTGTTTTATGAATCAACATTCTGAAACCATCATACTTATACTCAAAAGCCGCAGGCTTTCCAACTCTTTCAAAAGCATCAGCAATATTCTGCGCTTTAGGATACAACATAACTTTAACCGGCCTTCCAACTTCTAAACCAACAGCCAATAATCCTCCTCGACCATCTTCCTTAGCAATCTTAGCAACCAATCCATAATCATTCAGCATATTATACGCATTCTCAACTAAACTTAGTAAATAATTATACACTTCTCTCGCAATCTTATCATTAGAAGCCACAACACAATCATAATTCTCAACATCTTTTATTTCAGATATATCAGAAACTTGCAAAACCTTGCCATCACACTTCTCAACTGCAGACGAGAAACTAGTCTCCAACTTCTCACCACATTTCATACATAATTTAGTAGAAAGATTCCACTCACCACAGCCACACTTAAACATCACGCCTGCGATTTTAGGAAAATAAGCACAAACAACAGCATCCCTTATAGAACCATCACCAACACCAACTCTCATTTCTTCCAAAACAGTTCTTACAATATATTTGGCTTCATCCGGTTGAGCAGAAGTAAGTAACTCAGATATCAACTTAACCTTCATATCAACAGTTCCTGCCCCTTCTTGCAAAGCCAACTTTCTAAGATTATTAAACACTTTATCTACAGTAAGATTCTGACTAAACAACGTTGCCTGCTGTTTCTTCTTAATCAAATTCGCTGCCGCCTGTCCCAAATCACCAGTCTCCCTCCATTCCGCTTCAACTTTAGAAACTTCAATACCTGAAGAAAGATTAATTGCCTTCAATACAAGTTTTGATGCAACACCAATTTTCCGATTATCAAAAGAAGGAAAAACTCTACCTTGAATCAACAAAACAACTTTCGACAAATCTTCAGAAGGAACTTCTTTCAAAAATTTTGAAAGGTAATAGGTCTTATCAAGCCTCCTGGAAGTGCTCTCAAAACTCTGATACAGATTAACCAGATACAAATATTTCATAGATGAATCGAATTAAGGTCCTTATATATAATTTTTGGAAAATAACAGAGAAAGCTTTATTAACCTCAATATCCAGAGTAAAGCTATGGACTTATTCGAAGCTATCGAGAAAAGACGTAGTATTAGAAAGTACATGGACGTGCCAGTAGAATGGGATAAAATTGTAAATATCCTGAAAGCAGGCAGGTCAGCACCTTCTGCAGGCAATCTACAAAACTGGAGATTCATTGTTGTCGCAAATAAACAAAGAAGAAGACAACTAGCAGAAGCATCTTTACAACAATACTGGATGGAATCTGCCCCAGTACACATAGTAGTTTGTTCCATGACAAAGAAGTCATCGCAATTCTACGGAATGAGAGGAGAAAGATTATATGATATTCAAAACTGTGCAGGAGCGGTAGAAAACATGCTTTTAGCAGCAACATCACAAGGACTTGGAAGTTGCTGGGTTGGTGCATTTGATGAAAATGAAGTAAACGACATAATAAACATCCCACCATCTGCTAGGGCTCAGGCAATAGTAACTGTTGGTTACCCAGATGAAGTTCCTCCAAGACCTGCACAATATTCTATGTTCACAACAATAAGTATAGAAACATTCGGATGGAGAATTGCTAGTGAATCACAAGCATTAAGATTATATGGTCTTGCAAACAGAGAAAAAATAGAAAAAATTAAGTCTATGTTTGAAGAAATCACAGGAAAAATAAAACATCACGTTAACAAAGCCATTTCTAAAAAAGACGAAAACAAGGAAAAAGAAGCATTAGATGAAGAACATAAAGATCTTGAAGAAAAACATGGCAAAGAAAAGTTAGAGAAAACAGATTTACAAAGACACAAAGACGATCTTCTAGACAGAATCAACATATAATTATTCAACTACTTCTTAAAAAAATACAACCTATACTAAATTAAAATCGAAAAGAAAAAGGAAAATCCCCAATTGCTTGGGGCTTCTTTGTATGCCTTCATTGATTAGATTGTTGGGGGTGGTTTAAAAAATGAAGGCAAGAAAACCTTTCACTTACGTGAACGTGAAAATGAAAAGGGGGACTAAAGAAAGGACTAACCTCTCCCTAGCGATCTTGCTTTAAGTTTTTAATGCACGATCTCTATTCCCAACTCGTCACTAATTTGTTGGACTTTTTCGGTTTTTGACCTTTCAGCTTGTTTACCTAGAATCCAAGGACTCTTCACACCAGTTATGATAGTCATAACGGTAACTTTACCCTTAAGATTCTCAGCAACTCTTGCGCCCCAGATAACATTTGCATCTGCGTCCATATTTTCTGTAACCAACTCACCGATTCTTGAAATTTCGTCAAGAGTCAAGTCAGGGCCACCCGAAACATGGATGATAGCACCAGTCGCACCTTCATAACTAATATCTAATAATGGATTGCTTAAAGCACCATTTACTGCTTCTTCTACCCTATTATTTGTATCGGAAGCTCCAACACCAATCGCTGCTACGCCACCATCAGTCATAATTGCCTTAACATCTGCATAGTCAAGATTTACAAGTGAAGGTATTGCAATTGTTTCAACGATTCCTTTTATCATAGTTGATACTAATTCATTTGCTACGGAAAATGCCTGTTGAACTGGCAGATTACCTGCAATTTGAACTAATCTATTATTGTCGATTACAATAACTGTATCACACACTTCTCTCAATTGCTGCAAACCAAACTCAGCCTTATCGATTCTTGCTCTCTCGATATTAAACGGCATTGTCACAGTTCCAATAACAATTGCTCCAGCATCCTTTGCAACTCTACCTACTACAGGCGCAGCACCAGTTCCAGTACCTCCACCCATACCAGCACAAACGAATACCATGTCTGATTCCTTTAAAGAATCTTTAACAGCAGTCATACTTTCTTTAGCTGCTTCAGCTCCTCTTTGTGGGAAACCACCGCATCCTAATCCTCTAGTCAAGTCCTTACCGATTAAGAACTTCCTATCAGCTTCAGTAATATTCAAATGTTGTTGATCAGTATTACAAGCAACAATTTCTGCTCCCTGAATACCCTTCCTATATAGCCAGTTAACCATGTTGTTACCGGCTCCACCAACACCAATCACCTTAATGTTAGCCTGTCCTACTTCTGCACCAGAAGAAGTCATTTGCTCCTGCTGATCCAACGCATTTTTCACCAAAAAGTCCATTTTTATTAGCCCCCTTTTTTTATTGAGTATCAAAGGTATAAAGTTAAAACTACCAAAAGCTTTATATAGTAGCAATACTTCCTTTTCTTTATAGAAAACGCCAATTTTTATGAGTCCGCCAAAACTCATGAATCGCCTTAAGGTTTTCGCCAAAAAACCTTATACTTCTAAAATTTTTAATATATAAAGGTAACCGTGTGAAGTATATAAAGATTTCTCGATTAAGAAGTATATATTAAAGAATATAATAGTGTGGTTATGTGTATAATAGTACGAGATTAGCCTTATTTAATGGGTTATACATACTGGAGTGCAGTACACTAAACTAGTACATGGCACATATGTCAACATCTTGTTGGGACAACGGCCTAATCAAAGTAGAATAAGTTTATATAAAATCAAGCAAAAATAAGCTAAATGACACTACATTTTATCGGATTGGGACTCAATGATAAGAAAGACATCTCATTAAAGGGTCTTGAAGCTATTAAAGAATGTAACAACGTTTACTTAGAGTATTATACCTGCATTCTACATTCAAGTAAAGAAGAGCTTGAAGAACTATACGGAAAACCAATAATTCTTGCAGACAGAGAACTAGTAGAAAAAAAAGCAGAAGAAACAATTCTAAAAGATGCAAAAGAATCAAACACAGCGTTCTTAGTAATTGGCGACCCAATGGCTGCAACAACTCACGTTGATTTAGCACAAAGAGCAAAAAAATTAGGAATAGATGTTAACATAATCCATAATGCTTCAGTAATTAATGCAATTGGAGAAACAGGCCTAGAACTGTATAAATTTGGAAAAACAACATCAATTTGTTTTGAACAAGGAGACTACCTGCCTGAAACTCCTTACGATGTGATAAAACTCAATCAACAAAACGGCCTACACACATTATGCCTGTTAGACATCAAAGTAAAAGAAGAAAGCATAGAACACATGAAAGAAGGCAAAAAAGTTTATGAAAAACCAAGATTCATGTCAATTGCAGAATCCATTAGAACTTTAATCAAGATTGAAGATAAACGAAAAGAAAACGTATTCAACGACGATACACTCTGTATCGGTTGTGCAAGGTTAGGTAGTAAAGATAAAATAATCAGAGCAGGAAAAGCAAGTGAAATTCTAAAATTAGATTTTGGTAAAGAAGTACACTGCTTAATCGTACCAGGTAAACTTCATTTCATGGAAAAAGAATACTTAGAAAACTTTTAATTAGATTTGTCTATTCTAATCGCTTCACCATTAACGATTGCAGTAGCAACTTTTTTTCTCGCAGAACATAAAAGTCGATGGAACGTAGGTTGAGAAATTTCCATCTTCAAAGCACACTCACTTTGATCCAAAGACAAATGATCTTTCAATCTAATTGCCTCAAATTCCTCAACACTCATAATAGATTCTTCTAGTTCCATCTTAGGCACTCCCGCGGGTTTAAAATAATAAGCAGAAGGCCTTCCTCTTACTCTCCTTCGTTTACAGGGTCTAGGCATTGAAATCACTCATCATCCGTTCTACAACGTCTTCCAAAACCTCTACCCCTACCACAACCTCTTTCAATCGGTTTGGTATTCTCGCAGTTACCCAACTGTCTTCCGGTTTTTGAACCTTTTCCAGCAGGACCAGTTCCATCTTTGTTTGGCATTATTACCACCTCAACAAGTAATAATGAATATATATTCATAATACTATTTAAACATTTGTATACTACAAACTAGAAAACAAAGTTAAGAAATTAAAGAAAAAGAAGTAAAAGAAAAATTAACGTCCTCGACCAAAACGAGATCGTCCTCTGCCCGAATCAGATGAGCGTCCTTCTGAGTTAGAAGATCTACCCCTGTTACCGGAAGGTCTACCTCGACCAAATCTTGAACCGCCTCTATCGCCAGAAGGTCTACCAGCAAAACCGGAAGGTCTATCAGAACGACCGAAAGATGAACCGCCTCTATCGCTAGAAGGTCTACCAGCAAAACCAGAAGGTCTATCAGAACGACCAAAAGATGAACCACCTCTATCGCCAGAAGATCTGCCTCGACTAAAAGATGAACCGCCTCTATCAGAACGACCAAAAGATGAACCACCTCTATCGCCAGAAGGTCTACCTCGACTAAAAGATGAACCGCCCCTATTAGAACGACCAAAAGAAGAACCGCCTCTATCGCCAGAAGATCTACCACTAGATCTAGGTTCTCTGTCAGAACGACCAAAAGATGAACCACCTTTATCTACAATAGAATCATCTCTACCTCGACTAAAAGATGAGCCACCACGATCAGAACGACCAAAAGAAGAACCGCCTCTGTTACCGGAAGGTCTACCTCGACTAAAGGATGAACCGCCTCTACCGCCAGAAGATCTACCTCTGCCGCCAAAACGTGAACCGCCTCTACTAAAACCGCCTCTCCTATCATCATCTGCTTTTACAATTTCAACTCTTTGAAGTTTAGGCAATGATAATTTCTTAATAGAAAAGTCAGGATAGTCGTGAAAAATTCTAGAAAAGCCATCATAGTCCGCATCACAGAATAGATTAATAACTTTACCAGCTTCACCAGCTCTTGCAGTTCTACCAATTCTATGAACATAGTCGGTAGAATCATTTGGAATCTCATAGTTGTATACATGAGATACATTATCAATATGTAAACCTCTTGCTGCAACATCAGTACAAACCAAAACAGAAACCTTACCCTTGTTAAAAACATCAAGAGTGTTAGATCTTTTATTTTGACTCAAACCACCATGAATTGCAGTAGCCTTCATACCATTTGCTTTAATGTTTTTAGTAACAAAATCAGTTGTTCTTCGAGTATTACAAAATACCATAACCAACCCGTTTTCTTCTTCATTCAACAAGTGTATAAGCAAAGATAACTTTTGATTTCTTTGCATTTCGTAATAAACTTGAGTTAACTTAGAAGGATCAACTTGGTTCTTCGCTTCAGCATAAATTGGAGTAACCAAATGTCTATTAGCAAGTTTCTTAACTCTTGAAGAAATTGTCGCAGAGAAAAACAAAGATTGTCTTTTCTTAGGACATTGTCTAATTATAGTTTCAACATCATCTATGAAACCCATATCAAACATTCTATCTGCTTCATCCAAAACAAGAACTTTAACTTGGGACAAATCAATTGTTCCACGAGACATGTGATCTAACAATCTACCAGGTGTTGCAACAACAACATCTGCAGTCTCCAATCCCCTAAATTGCGGATTCATTGAAACTCCACCATAAATGGAAATAATCTTCATCTTTTTCTTGAGAGCAAGTTTCTTCAACTCACTCATAACTTGTTCAGCAAGTTCTCTAGTTGGTGTCATAACCAACGATTGAATGCCTTTTCCTGGAATTACAGTCTCAACAATTCCGCATCCAAATGCTAAAGTCTTTCCAGAGCCTGTAGCAGACTCTCCTACAACGTCCTTACCCTCTAATATGGCAGGAATGGACTTACCTTGAATCTCAGTAGCTTCAGTAAATCCTAATCGGTCTATAGCGGCAGCTAATTGCTCGCTAAGTTTAATCTCATCAAATCTCATTCTATCTATATTACCTCATCTATGTTCTCACCAGCACTCGTCTATAGAAAAAGCGAACTGTTCACGAAGAGCAAGTGCTTTCTCCCATCGATAATCTATGCTTACAAGACTGAAGAATTACAAGTATATAAGGCTTTCTGGTCCCAAAAAAAGAGAGTAAACGTTAAATATACCCATTACAACGAATATAATAGCGAATGTTACAACTAATACCACTAATAATTGGGACAATAATTGGATTTATAACCGCAAAACTACTCTCAGGAAGAAAAGAAGGAGAACAAGGAATTCTAAAATCATTAAAATTCAAAATAAACAACAAAACAATACACTTACATCACTGGATAATATCATTAACAATACTAATCGTTCTAACAATATTGAATTACAACAACAACATAATAGATGGATTACTTATTGGCATCACACTACAAGGAATAACCTATAAAGATTTTCTAAAAATAATATATTAAAGAAACTATTCATCATCAGGAACGGCTTTACAATGATTTACTGAACAAACCTCGTCATCTTCACATCTAACGTCCTCATAATCACCAACACCTTTGTTAAACTCACCAGCAGTACAGAACGCCTCTTGCAATTTGAAAGCAGTTAAACACTCATCAAAAAATTCTTTACCTTTAGCATCAACAACCTTTCCAGCTTCAAGATAATTCTTGCCACCATCAGTATCATTGCAGGGCAAAGTCGCAATCTCTATACACTCACCTTCTCTGCAAAGCTCTAATCCTCTATCACAAGATTCAATTGTAGATCCACCTTTCGCTTTACACTTACCATCATCACAATAATAATCCTTATACTGAGAATTCACATTACCTTGAAAACAAGATGCAGAAATAACTTCATGTTCACCACAGTCAGCATCTCCTACACATTCATCAAGATCTTCTTTAGGAGATATAATTTCGACTTCTTTATTATTAGCAGGTTTCTGTAAAACATTTTCATCAACCACTTCTTCATTCTCAACTATAGATTCCCCAACAGGAGCATCCTTAACAATAACTTCAGTCTCCATCTCAGAATCTTGATCATAATCAGGATAAAGAGAACAACCAACTAACGATAAACATAATACTAAAAGTAAACCCATAATAAAATTCATCTTCTTCATTGTCCCATCACATTCTTAGATCCAATAACTATATCCTGAGATGCATCAGAAAGTTGAGCACCCACAGTTATATCGATCGCATCAGTTTCCCTAATACATCTTTTCAAATTATCACGAGCATACAATGGTTCAGATTCATCAATCCGACAATAATCCATGCATACCCCATCTCTACAAGAAGGCTTATACGGACTAGTTCCGGAAGTTTCCTTACCAGCCTCATGACAAGTATACTCATCGACTTTACACAAAGAAGAACAAGAAAATATTTGAGTTCTTACAACTTGAACTTTCTGACCACCAATAACTTCTTCATGACAGTATCTTTCATACAAACTATCACTATTACTTGAAGAACAAGTATCGGTCAACTTCGTACCAAGAGCATCTACAACAGTTCCTTTTTCAAAATAATTATACCCACCATCAGTGTCCCGACATGGAACATTTGATAATTTCAAACAAGCACCAGCTTTACAAACACGATCAGAGTCACACTCTTCAAAATCAGTTTCTTGCTTTACAACAACACATTTTGCAGAAGTAGTTCCAGCATTTTCACATCCATATCTATCATATATCCGATAAGAATGACCTTGCATACAATATTGCTTAGAAACAAAATCTAATCTTTTACAATCAG
Source organism: Candidatus Woesearchaeota archaeon (assembly GCA_018646625.1). Lineage (GTDB taxonomy): Archaea > Nanobdellota > Nanobdellia > Woesearchaeales > JABGUJ01 > JABGUJ01. The sequence continues at coordinate 124,126 of JABGUJ010000003.1, forward strand.
CATCAGAATCGCATTTACCAATTAATTCTTCTTGCTCGGCAACCAACTCAGCTTTTTCTAGCGCATATTGTTCTTGAACAATACTCAACTCAGATTCTAGTTCGTCTCTCTCAACTTCAAGCACAGTAATCTCATCTTGAGATTCATTCAAATCCACTAAAACATCAGAAAGTTGAACCTTCAACTCATCTAAATCAGATTGCATAGCATTAATGGCTTTCTGTTGTTGCATCCGTTCAGTATTCAAATCAGTGGTCTTTCCAAAATACAAAGGACCTAATTGACAACCTGAAACAAATAGCGAGAATATAACCAGTAAAAGTAGAGCTCTTTTCATTCAATCACCTTATCATAAATCTCTCTCAAATGTATATAAACCTTATGGTTAATTACAATTAATTGTTCGCAGCCCAAGAATACTTACCATGTACACTTACAGGCATAACCGGAGTATACTCAACACATTCCCCTTTTGAACAATATTCATTAACAGTATCGCATGCTTTGACAAGAGTATCTCTCTTCGCCATAACGACACAATTTGATTCTAAAGTACCAGGATTTAAACAAGTATACCGTGTATATTCCTTTACCGCAGCCCCGTTCATACACATAGATCTAATCAATTCCCTTTTTCCAAAACAATCAAGATTAGAATCACATTCAACTTCTTGTTCAGAAACCACTTCATAAGTCTCAACAACACTAGGAACAACTTCGACATCACCCTCTGGAGAATCATCAACATCAGAAATAATAGTTTCTCCTAAAGAAGCACCCTCAATAACAGAAGGACCATCAGAATCAACTAAAACCACTTCCTCAGGAGAATTAAACATTCCAGAATCTAAACGCATCCCTATAAGAACCGATAACAAAATGACTACTGCGATAAAAAGGAACCTTCTCAAATTCTCACCTCTAGAGTGATATAAAGCGTATTTAGATATTTAAAACTTGTCTTTCAAAAAGTTTATAAAGAGGTTCTTAACCAAAACATCTTATCCAGTAATTAACTGGAACAACAGCCCCATAGTGTAGCGGTTAATCATTCAGGATTTTGGGTCCTGGGACCTCGGTTCGAATCCGGGTGGGGCTATTTTTCTTTAATTCTAAAAGACAAATTTGTCCAACTCAATTTAAATTCGTTTCCACAATAACAAAAACGAATGTATCGCAAATTCTACAGACCTAAAATAGATCCATATGACAGATCATACCACAAAGATACAGAACTAGAAGAAGCCGCAGAACTAGAAGAACTTGAAAAAATTGTTTTCGCCGCCGAACCTCCTGAAAGTTTCGTAGTAAGAAAAGATCAACAAGATATTGGCACAGGAACATTAGGTTTAGCATACATGAATTCTCGCGAAGTAAATGTATTGAATTCATTGGACTACAAAGGATTCTTAATTGTATTACACCATGAAAGAAAACATCTAAGAAAACCATACTTATCAGAATATGAAGTGCGAAGAGAAGTTAAAAACGAATTACCATCAGACCACGTCGGCGTTTACGGACTATAACCCATAACCTTCAAATATTGAACAGAATCTCTAAAGAATTGTCCTCATCAAGTGAACTTTTAATTAATTGATTTTTAAAGATTAAGTGATCTTCTACGCTCCGTTATAAAACAAACAGCATTGACGAGCAAAAATTTATATATTAGGAGCAAGAAAAGCATTAAATTCTGGCTGGCGTTTAGAGATTTTCATAAAATAAGAATCTTAATCAAAAGGTTAAAAGTAGGTGAGAAGTGATGAGAAAGATATGCATTATCAACCAAAAAGGCGGTGTAGCAAAGACAACTACGACCATAAATCTTGGTGCAGGACTTGCACGTAAAGGAAAAAAAGTACTTATTCTTGATATAGACCCACAGGGAAGTATCGCAACTTGTCTCGGAACAGAATCATACAAAGACATGTACGATTTACTTGTCGAGAACGCAGATTGGCAAGAGTGCATCATGCAAATGGGTGCAAATTTAGATATAATAAAAAGTAAAGAAAGTTTAACCAAAGCAGAAACTATCTTAACTGCAGAACCTAGTAGAGAAACATATCTTAGAAGAAAATTAAAAACAGTAAAAGGATATGACTATCTTTTAATTGATTGTCCACCATCATTAGGACTTCTAAATCAAAATGCAATTTTATACGCAGACGAAGCAATCATTCCAACATCAACAGATGTTTTAGGATATGAAGGCCTAAAAAAGATTGTAAAAGCAATTGTAAAGATCAGAGAAGTATTTGATCATGAAATAAAGATAACAAAAATCGTTCCTACTTTATTCGACATGAGAAATAAGATTTGTAAAGAAATCCTTGAAGAAATTAAAACTGAATTTACAGGAATGGTTTCAGAACCAATAAGAATTTCATCCAAATTCAAGGAAGCTCCAAGAGCACAGAAATCAATTTTCGGCTATGCTCCAAAATCTAGAGCAGCTACTGATTATATGACTCTAGTTGAAGACGTGATTAGCGATGAAGAAAAAGTCGAAGCATTAAAGGAAAGAGAGCAGAAAGCCTTTAGAGTAGAGAAAATCGCCCCAGGAATTCACGAGTAGATAGCTTTATAAATAACCTAGTGGTATTTCCACGTATCAAGAGATAAGTCGGTCAAAAGCTTACTTATGCTGGAGATAGAAAGTTCTCCTTCTTGACAATTCAATAAACTAAACGAGGTCATACAAAATGGCAAGAGTATATTCAAGAAAGAGGGGTAAATCTGGTTCAAAAAAACCGGTTGAAAAGAAAACTCCTACATGGATTAGACATACACCTAAAGAAGTTGAAATGTTAGTTGTAAAGATGGCTAAAGCTGAAAACTCACCATCACAAATCGGACTACATCTAAGAGACGCTTATGGAATTCCTGATGTCAAAACAGTATGCGGGAAGAAAATAACTCAGATTCTCGACGAGAAAGATCTTAGAACAGAACTACCAGAAGATCTAATATCATTAATTAGAAAAGCAGTTATGGTTAGAAAACACATTGAAAAAAATAAGCAAGACAATACTGCAAAACGTGGACTTAAGATTACAGAATCAAAAATTCTAAGATTGGTAAGATACTACAAATCAAACGAAAGATTACCAAACACTTGGAAATACGATCCTAAGAAAGCTCAGTTGTTGCTTGAATAAGGCAGCATACTTTTTTCTTTTATTTTATTAAATTTTGATAGAAGTAAAAGTCGTAGGCGCCTAGAGCTTGAATCATAGGGATAAGGGGGGATATCAAGGGGATAAGAAATACCACCTCTAAACGCCTTTGTCTCTGAATAGTAATAACTCGCAGAAGTATTTAAATATTTATATTCTGCAGAACAATGATGAGCAACTAAAAAGTGCCAAACATGCAGAAATCACGCAAGAGAAGCTAAAACACGCAAATTATTTAAATATCCGGAAATTATTGAGCCACAAAGGGGGTAATTGATGTCTTTTCCAAATCAAGACAAGAATACACAGTCTTCTACAGATAGTTTTCTAAAGAATTTTGTAGATAAATCTAATCTAACCCCCGCCATGAGACAGTTTTGGAGTGTAAAAGAACAACACCCTGATTGTCTAGTTCTATTCCGAATGGGCGATTTCTATGAAACATTCTACGATGATGCAAAAACTGCAGCGAGAGAATTAGAGATCACATTAACTTCAAGAGGTCAAGGACCAAGAAAAGCACCACTAGCCGGCATTCCTTATCACGCACTTGAACCATATTTAGCAAAACTTGTGAAAAAAGGATACAAAGTTGCAATCGTAGAACAACTTGAAGATCCAAAAAAAGCAAAAGGACTTGTAAAAAGAGGAGTAACACGTATTGTAACACCTGGAACAATAATTGAAAGTGCAATGCTTGATGACAAAGAAAATAATTTCTTAATGTCTCTATACGCAAACGAAGATCAATACGCTATTGCTCTTTGCGATATATCAACAGGAGAATTCTACACACTAGAATGCAGCAACACCAACAAACTCCTAACACAACTTGCAAGATTCAATCCCAAAGAATGCATCATCCCTCTAACACTTAAAGTAAATCAAGAACTAATCAGCATGTTAAACAAAACCGACATGTTCATCAACACGTATGACGATAGACATTTTAGAAAAGACAACGCATACATTCAACTCACCCGACATTTCAACACAATCAATCTAGAAGGGTTTGGGATAGAACAAAATCAATTAAGCATTTGTGCAGCTGGCGGACTTATCAGCTACTTAGCAGAGACACAAATGACCCGTCTTCAACATGTAAACAAAATCTGCAAAATAACAACCTCAGATAGAATGATTCTAGACAGATCCACCTTAAACAACTTAGAAATTCTAAAAAACATAAGAGACAACTCACAAAAAGGAACACTAATCTCAGTACTAGACAAAACCAAAACTTCAATGGGCTCAAGATTAATTAAAAAATGGATTAAAGAACCGCTAGTCAATCAAGAAGAAATAGAACAAAGACACGGAGCAGTCGAACAATTAACAAAAGAAACCATGGTTCGAAATGAGATAATAGATCTCCTAAAAGAGGTAAACGACATAGAACGATTGATCTGCAGAGTAAACTTCGGAAATGCATCTCCAAGAGATCTAATATCGCTAAGAAATTCATTAGAACTTGTTCCAAAGCTAAACAATGAAACCAACAAACTGGATTCAGAGTTGATGAAAGAACTATCTAACACAAAAGAAGAAGAGGCATCCGCAATTCAACGTACGATATCTACAATAACTAAAGCCATCAAAGACGATCCTCCAAATTCCATGAAAGATGGAAACGTGATAAAATTAGAATACAACGAAGATTTAGAACAACTACACAACATAAAAAACAATGGTAAAGAATTCATTAAAAGTCTCGAAGAAGCAGAAAAAAGCAAAACGGGAATAAAGAATCTAAAGATCGGCTTCAACAATGTATTCGGATATTTCATCGAAGTAAGTAAATCAAATTACCATCTCGTCCCTCAACATTACATAAGAAAACAAACAAGAGTTAACTCTGAAAGGTACATAACAGAAGAACTCAAAGAACAAGAAAGTTTAATTTTAGGCGCACAAGAGAAGATTCAAACACTAGAACAAGAGATTTTCTTAGAAATAGTAAACCAAATATCAGAGAATACAGAAACAATACAAAGAACAGCAAACAGAATCGCAATAGTAGATACTTTAGTTTCATTCGCAATAATAGCTCTCGAAAATAGATACTCAAAACCAGAAATAAGAGAAACTAAACATCTAAACATCATAAATTCAAGGCATCCTGTTATTGAACAAATAGAAGAAAACTTTGTTCCAAATAATTTAAAATTAAATGATGGCGAGATGATGATCATTACCGGCCCAAACATGGCAGGCAAATCTACATATATGAGACAAATCGCACTCATAGTACTTATGGCCCAGATTGGAAGCTTCGTCCCTGCAGAAATCGCAGAAATTGGTATCGTAGATAGAATATTCACAAGAGTTGGAGCTCACGACGATCTATTCACGGGCCAGTCCACATTTATGGTAGAGATGAACGAAACTGCCAACATCATTAACAACGCCACAGAAAAAAGTTTAGTTATTCTTGATGAAATAGGAAGGGGAACTTCAACTTTTGATGGAGTAAGCATCGCTTGGAGCGTTGCAGAACACATTCACCAAGACATTAAAGCAAAAACACTCTTTGCAACACACTACCACGTACTAAATCAACTTTCAGATAAACATGATAAGATAAAAAACTACAACATAGCAGTTAAAGAAACAGAAGAAGACATAATTTTCCTAAGACAAATCATGGAAGGCGGCACAGATAAAAGTTACGGAATTCATGTAGCAAAACTAGCAGGCATGCCTCAAGAAGTTGTTGACAGAGCAAGAAACATACAGAAAAAACTAGAATCAGAAGACAACATGACACACAAAATAAACAACCAATAAAATGTCAAAGATAAACATACTAGATGAAGCAACAATAAACAAGATCGCAGCAGGAGAAGTAATAGAGCGACCCTCATCTGTTGTAAAAGAACTAGTAGAAAATTCCTTAGATGCAAACGCAACCCAAATCATAATAGAAATCAAGAAATCAGGCAAAGATTTAATCAAAGTTACGGACAATGGAGACGGAATGCCTAAAGAAGATGCACTACTTGCATTCAAACGACATACAACAAGTAAAATTAATCACTCGGACGATTTATTTAACATTAACACACTGGGATTTAGAGGTGAAGCCTTAGCAAGCATTGCATCAGTATCTCACACCACTTTAATAACAAAAGAAAGAAACTCGGTCGCAGGATTTCATATGGACGTCATCGGCGGAATAATGAAATACAGCCAAGAACGAGGCTGTCCTTCTGGAACCACCATAGAAGTTAAAGACTTATTCTTCAACACTCCCGCTAGAAAGAAGTTTATGAAAACAGAGACAAACGAACTCAGACACATCATAGACATCGTCACAAGATATGCATTAATCAACAAAGATACCTCATTCAAATTAACACACAACAACAACACAATCATACAATCAGATGGAAACCAAAACTTATTGAACAACATTGCAAGTATATACGGCAACGAAATTGCTCAAGATCTTCTAAAAGTAGACTACAAAGACAATAAAATAAAGATCGCAGGTTACATATCCAAACCATCACAAACAAGAACCGACAAATCTCAGCAATCCATTTATATCAACAACAGATATGTAAAAAGCACCACAGTAAGTGATGCACTCTATGACGCATATCATTCACTACTATTCGTAAACCGACATCCTGTATGTATACTAAACATCGATATTGATCCAGAACAGATTGATGTCAACGTTCACCCTAACAAAAGCATAATCAAATTCGAACAAACTGATGAAATTTACAATTCAGTTCTAGAGGCCGCTAAACAAGTCCTAGAAGAAAACAATTTAATCGTAGACTCAGACATTAAAACAGAAGAATCACAAATGAAGTTCTCAGAAATGTCTCAAGTACAAGATATGGACTTCTTAGTTAAACCTACAAAATACCAATTCGAACCTTCAAAACAAACATTACTTTCAGAAGATAAACAAACAGAGCATAAAGCTGCCAAAGTTATAGAAGCTAGCCGAAAATTCCCTAGAATGAAATTATTGGGACAAATAAACAAAACATTCTTCGTAGCAGAAACAGATGACGGTATGATGTTAATCGATCAACATGTCGTAGAAGAAAGAGTATTATATGAAAAATTCATGGCACAACACATCCAAGGAAGAACTGCAAAACAAGCTCTACTGGATAAAGAGATCATAGAAGTTACGCCAGAAGAAACCACATTCTTGAATGCCAGCCTAAGAGATATAGAAGAACTTGGCTTCGAGATTGAACACTTCGGAGACAACACCTTCTTAGTAAGATCAGTCCCAGTAATATTCAAAAGGATACAAACTAAAGAACTGTTAAAAGATATTATAACCACTACCGGAAAGAGAAACAAAGTAAAAGAAATTAAAGAAGAAATCATAACCAGAATGGCTTGCAGAGCTTCAATTAAAGCAGGAGACACTGTAAGTATTCAAGAAATGGAAAAGCTAATCAGAGAATTAACAGAGTGCAGACTACCTTATACTTGCCCTCACGGCAGACCAATATTCATCAAAATAACTGCAGACGAACTTGAAAAGAAGTTCAAGAGAAAATAATGACATACAAAAAGGTAAAAGAAGGAGAAGCCACAATCCTCGCACCAAAAGAAGAGAAAATCTCTGGCGACTTACCTGTCTTCTATAATCCTATAATGAAAACAAACAGAGACATCTCAATTGCACTACTAAATGCATTAGAAAAAGAAGATCTGGACATAGCTCTTCCGCTCGCAGGCACAGGAATAAGAGCTATAAGGTTTTTCAAAGAATTAAAAAGAGACAACATCAAACAAATCTGCATAAACGATTGTAATGAAGAAGCAATCAAAGTTATTAATGAAAATTTCAAGCTAAATAGCATAGCAGAAGAGGACATAGAAATTAATCAAACAGAAGCCAGTTTATTTATGTTAAAACATGCAGGTTTCAACTATATTGATGTTGATCCTTTTGGCTCACCCAACCCGTTCTTAGACGCCTCTTGCAAAAAACTAAGCAGAGATGGAATTTTGGCAGTAACCGCCACAGACACTGCACCACTCTCTGGAACATACACCAAAGTTTGCAGAAGAAAATACTGGGCAGAACCAAAAAAAGACCACATGATGCACGAAACGGGATTAAGAATACTTATTAGAAAAATTCAATTAATTGCAGTCCAATACGAACGAGCGCTCACCCCAATATATTCATATTCCGATGAACACTACATGCGAGTATTTTTTAGATGTAAGAAAGGGAAAAAACATTGCGACGAAATACTTTCCCAACACAAAATGTTTAACGATGCAGGGCCGTTGTGGTTAGGACCATTGTGGGATGAAGATCTGGCAGAAAAGATAATGAATCTAAATCCATGCACACTAACAAAACTAATCAAAGATGAATCAAAAATTCACTCAATAGGATTCTATAACATCCCAAAGATTTGCAAGAAACATAAAATAGGAGTAGAAAAGAAATTCGATCAGATTATGGAATTAATAAAAGCAAAAGGGTACCAAGCTTCTAGAACACATTTCGATAAAGAAGGCATAAGAACCAACATGCCTGAAGAAGAACTAGAAAAAGTAGTAATAGGATGATTAAGAAAAAAAGATTGTTTTAATACCTGTTACGATCATATCAATACCTACAGCACCCACAATAAAACCATTAAACCTCAACAAGATTTGCATATTCTTATCGTAAGCAACCTTAAATTTACGTTTACTAATCTGATCCTTAAAAGCTTTAAGCAACATAACAAAAATATGATTAAAAGAGAAGATAATCAAAAAAGATAGAACACCGATCCAAAAAGGTAACTGATGGCGCATCATAATAGTTAAAGATAAAGTGCCCGCACCAATCATAAAAGGTAATGCAATTTCAGATGCTAAATCATTAAGATTTTCTTTCATTTGTATGTAGCCTTTTCTGCCTTTCACAATATTAAAATAAGCAAAAGAAAAAAGAACAATCCCTCCGAGTATTCTCATAGATTCAATATCAATCTTTAGAATCTTCTGAAACAAAAAATCACCAAGCAAGAAAAAGATCAAAGTAATCATAAAAGAAATAAGAGTAGCCTTCGCAAGAACAATATTAAACTGCCTATTAGACAAGTCCACCATCAAAGGCTCCAAATACAAAAATAATGCAAATGGATTCAAAAGCACCAAGTATGCAATTATTGCGGAAATCATGGCGACTGCCATCAAAGCAAGTTATATTTAAGATTAACCAAATCGAGAAATGGGGTTGGGAGGATTCGAACCCCCGACCTCACGGCCCCCAGCCGCAAATCATAGCCAAGCTAGACCACAACCCCGTAAACACTACAAGTAGAATAATTATATTTAAAGATAATGCAAATCTATTTCCCAATTCGCTCGTTTCTTAGAAGAGTTTTGTTAACATCTGCTTTACTAAGATTTCTAGTAAACACGCCTTTGATCTTAGATTTAAATCTCGCATCTGTGAAATTCTCGCCCATCAAAGCAGCCCCTAACTTTTTGTACTCAACAGCAAAATCAGCACTAGGAATATGTGCAGAGGCAGGAATACTCTTAGACAAAGCTTCAAGAACTTTAATTTCATCAGGCAAAACAGCCAAAACTGGAAGCTCAACCGCCGCCTCAACTTGATCCAAACCAAGTTCATAATTTTTATTTCTAACTTTATTAAGTATTAAACCAGTAATAGGTGTACCTCTTTTCTTTGCTATTCTAGTAGCATTCATAGTACAACTAAGAGTAGGATAATCAGGAGTAGTCACAACAAGCAACTCATCAGACGCCATCATTGTAGCCAACATCTCTTCATTTAATGCAGGAGAAGAATCTAACAATACAACATCATAATCATCCTTCAAAGCAGATAATTTAGATCTCAACTTTAGCGGATCTATTTTTTTAGGTATCAAAGAAGAAGGCAAAACATCAAATCCATTATCATGTTTGTGTATCGCAGAACGAATATCAGCCTTTCCAGCCAAAACATGATGCATAGACTTCTCAGGCTCAACAATTCCTAAGTGCAAACCCAAATTTGGTGCAGAAAAATTAGCATCTACAAGCAGAACTCTCTTACCAAAATCATTAGCAAGCACAGAACCTAAGTTAGAAACTGTAGTAGTCTTTCCCACTCCACCTTTTATTGATATTACACCTATGGTTTTAGCCATAAAACTCCCTCTTTTTTCCAAACCTATCATAGAACTAGTTCTTCTTATTTAAATACTTTATTATAAAAAGATAAAAAGAAACAAAGAGAGGTACTAATACCTCTTGAATACTACGTAAACTCTCATCAGTATACCTACCAAGAAACTTACAATAGCTACAACTGCCAGAATATTCATAACAGGATAGTTTCCATAAACAAACGAAACTATGCTTGCCACTAAAAGCACAAAAGCTCCAACTATCAAGAAGTTACCAACACTATAAGCTCTGGAACCGTTCTTTTTTGTTGTTCGAGTCATTTGACTTTTCTTAGAAACGCTAGCTAAGATCTCATCAGCAGTTTGAGGTCGTTTTTTAGGCGCCTTTTTTAGGTTAGTTGAGATCTTAGAAGACATTTCATCAAGATAATCTTCAACTTCTCCTTCAGTCACAAAGTTAGCCTTCATTCTAGACAATTCTTTGTTAACCATTTTGAACTTTTTATCAACACCATCAAGCTGTGCATCAAAAATCTTCGAGTTAACTTTGCCCTTCTTGAGACCCTCAAAATCTTTCTTCAACCTCTTCAAGTCATCAACAGCACCATGTACTTTGACAAACTCACTGTTAATATCTCTTAGAAGATCTTCAACTTTACTTCTAGAAACTTTATCCTTAAGAGATTTATCCATCTTCTTAAGCTCTTTTCTAACAACATCAAACTCGTTGTTAACATCTTCCACCAGCTTTTCTGCTTGGTTTCTGGTAACTGCAGCATCAATTTGAGTAAATGCTTTCTTCAAAGACTTGTTAATATCTTCAATCTTAGCAGTTATTGATGCAGCATTAGCTTTAGAATCAATCTTCCTCTTATATTTCCCAATATCTGCTTTCATACCTTCTCTTGCTCTGAAGATATCCTTTCTATAATCGTCAATTTGCTTTTTCAGAGTATCGAACTCCTTATTCAGATCACCAACAAAGTTCTTAATCTGATTTTCATTCACTCTAAAATCAAGCTCGCCATGAATTCGTCCAACTTCCTTATTTAAACGATTAAACTCGCCGTTGATTTCTTTAAGCAAGCCACTCATTTGCTTATCGCTCACTCTTTCTGCAACTTCTTTCCTAGTCAAAGCATAAAAGTTTCGAGCTTCAGCAGCTTCTTTCTCAATCTTCCGTCCTAAAGATTTAATATGCGAATCTTTAACCTTGGTAGAAGAAATAAAACGATCAATATTTGCTATATACTTCTTAAGTTGTTCAAGCTCTAGATTAGTATCAGCAACCATCTTAGAAACTTGCTTAGAAGTTACTCTTCCAGATAATGAACCAGTAATTACTTTTAGATTATCTTTAAGCTCATTAAACTCTTTGTTAACATCTTTAACCAAAGTGTCAATTTGAGACTGAGATATATTTTCTTCAGCTCTAATAGAAACTTTACCGATCTCATCCCGCAAGGATAACATCTTGTTATCAAGATCAGAAATACTTTTGTTAATCTGTTTAGCATCAACACTCCTAGACATATCCCTTTGAAGTTGCTTAAGTTGTTTAGTAACACCTAAACCATCTTTTCTTCTTCTTTCTTCAACGTCTTTCATGTCTTTATCGAAGCCATCTCTGACTTTCTCAACATTAACGAATAAATTATCATACCGTTTAGTTAATTCATCATGCATCTCATCAATCTCTGGACGCATAACTTTATCCTTCTTGAACAATTCAAGATTTTGCCTCATATCGTTCAAACCAGAATGAATTTTATTGATTTCTTTATCAAAATCAGAATAATTAAGAGAATCTTGACTAAGTTTAGTTACATTTTTCTCTAGCTGCCATACTCTTTTGAAATTATCGTTCAATTCACCAAGTCGTATCTTGACAAGGTTCATTTTATCAGCTGAAACATACCTCTTATCAAAACCATCCCTCATCTTGGCAAGTTCAGTTTTTAATTCAGAATGTGAAACTCTCTGATACCCTTGAACTCTCTTCAGCTCAGTCATATCTTTCCTAATGGCGGAAAAAGAATTCCTCAGAGCCTCATTGATATCTTTAACAGAAACGTTATTAGCTTTCATCATCACCCAATCCCCCTAATGCAGTTAATAGTCAATCAGAACCCAAGAATGTATTTAAAGGTTTCGAAATTCACTATCAAAGAATAGCAAACAGAACAACAGATGTCGTCACAAGAATGGGACAATTTCTACCTGTATCTCATTCTAGTAAAATGTTTACAGTTAAGACAAAGATAAACTACTTTCCCTTTATTAAGACGAATTCTACAATTATCGCCAACACGCAAATAACACTTACAGTGCTTACAGTATCTTCTCTTGAGGACAGAAGGCATTTTCGCCTTGTACTTCATACAAAGTTTTCTAGCTATTCCAACATATTCATTAGCCAATTCTCGATTTTCAGAATAAACGTTTTCAGCTTTCTCAAACAACTGACTAGCTTGTTCTACTGCAAACTCCTTTAGCTGCCTTGGTTTTCTAGAATAGCGTTTCTTCATATAAACAAAATAACCTACTCAATATTTAAAACATTCTCCCCTAAAAGGCTGAAAAGGTTAAATTTATATAAAAATTCAGAAGAGAAATTATCATGAGTTGGCTTGGCAGTTTATTCAAGAAAAAAGAAAAAGTTGAGATTAAAACCATTGATCTAGACATATCTGAGCTCGCTGAATGGTACAAAACTGTTTCTAAAAATGAGATAACAACAATTAAACAGAAAATCAAGAGCCATCTTGAGGAAATTGAAGTCAAGAAGAAGAATACTAAAGAAAAACTTGACAACTTAGAAAAAGAAGAACTCAAAAACAAAAACATCCCAGTAAGAGAAATTCAAATTATGCAAGGAAACAAAGACGCATATATCAAGATAACAAATCAATTCATAGAATCATTAAACACAAACATAGAATTATCATACGAACCATGCAAAGACTTCTGTGACAATTTCAAATTAGGACTAAAAAACTTAAGAGAATCTACTAAAAGAAGCTACAGTGTATTAATGCATTTCTTTGAGAACGAAGCAAGCAAAGTTACCAAAGAAATAAACACACTAATTAACGTAATAAGCGAAATTGAAGATCAAATTGATGGTAACTTAAAACCCATACTTGAAGTTGAAGATAAAATAAGTCAACTAAACAAAGAAATAAGAACCCAATTCAAACAAGGCGATGAACTAGAAGGAGATAAAACAAACCTAAACAAAGCAAAGAAAAGTCTTGAAAAAATCGATAAAGAACTAGAACAATTGTTAAAAAGTGAAGAATTCAAAAACGTCGAGAGATTAAAAAACAAAAAAGATAATATTCTTAACGAACTAAAACAAAACGACTACGCAATTATTAACATATTCTCACCTTTAGAAACCCCTCTAAAGAAACTCGAAAGAGTATCAATAGATGGAAATGCACTCATAGAAAAATATGCCACAAACCCTACGGCAGCTTTAGAAGAAGATTCAGAATTAAAGATTATGCAAATTCTCACTAAACTATCTAATGCTATAAACACAGAACAGATAGATGTAAGAGATAAAAAGAAAGAAAAAGCTCTCGAAGCAATAGAAAAAGTTGACAAATCCCAATTACAATCATACAAAACACGTAGAGAACAACTTAAACAAACTCAGCTAGAGAACGAAAGAACTCTGAAAAACAGCAGAATTGGAAAGGATATTGACGAATGCGAATATCGTAAAGAACATCTCAGAGATAAAATCAAGAGACTAGAAGACAAAACTGCAACAACTGAGAAAAAGCTTGAAGCAAAAGATATAGAAAACATAAAGAACTCAATCACAGAAGATGCAGAACATTTATTCAACACTAAAATCAAAATAAAAGACGATGAAGCCGATAATTGATTTCATTAAGAAATTCACCGATGCAGAGATTGCACCAATAAAGAAAATACATAGATCATACTATCTAGTTAATAAAGAAATAGAAACTCTTGCAGAAAAGATAGAAGAAAACCTAGTTGCAGAAGGACTATTTCTAGGAGAAGAAAAAGATAAAAGATTCAAACCAAGCGTCGCATTACTAGAAATAATCGCAAAAACAAGCGATAGAAAAATATTCGTAGATGATAAAGCAGAATGGCTATTTCTTTGTGGAAGAGATATCTTCGGCAAATCAATAACTAAAGCTAATGTAAAAAGAGGACTTGTTCTTGTACAGAACAAACGTGATGAAAATTTAGGATTTGCAAAAATCACAGGAGACATAACTAAAAAGGACTTGGTTGTTGTTACAAATATATTAGATAGGGGCGACTTTCTTAGAAGAGAAAGAAAGAAGCGTTAATTAAGAAATCAAACTCAACCGATCCGATAACCTAACTTCAAATAATTCTCTAAAGGCAAGAATAACGGACTTGGTAAATCTTCAGGAGAAAACCAGTGCACTTCTGTCAACTCATCTTCTGAATTAACCTTAGGCTCGCCAGCATCATATTCGCATCTCATAAAGATTGTAACATAATGCTTATCTTCAGAAGTATGAAAATCATTAGTGACACCTGCAAATTTAATATTCTTTACAGTTATCCCAACTTCTTCTTCTGTTTCTCTCATAGCACAGCCTTCCCAAGTTTCAAAACCTTCTAAATGACCACCCGGAAAACTCCAAGTATCTTTACCATGCTCAGAACATCTTTTTTGCAAAAGCACTTTACCATCTTTAACTATTATCACCCCAACACCGACTTTAGGTCTTTTAGATTTATCAGTCATAATCAACACCCCTCCAAGAATTCTTTAAATTTTAACAAAGCCTTTTTTCTGTGACTTATTTCATTCTTTTGTTCAGCACTCATCTCAGCAAACGTTTTCTCAAAACCATCCGGCAAGAATATTGGATCCCATCCAAAATCGCTCTCGCCTTTAATTGGAACAATCTTACCATCAACTCGGCCCTTCAGAACCACAGAATCTTTACCAGGTTCACAATAACCCACCATGCAAACAGCGTAAGCACTTTTATCCTCGTAGCCACTTAATAATTTAACTAATCCCTCTCTTCCCAACTTAGCCAAGAAATCTTTAATATACGGACCAGGCAATCCATTTAATGCATTAAAACATAAAGAAACATCTTCCACAAACACCGGCTCTTTCAACATCTCCGCAGCCAGCTTTGCTTTTTCACTTGCAATATACTCAGGCTCTCCCTGCAATTCAGGCAGATCTATTTTCTTACTATCAACATCATAACCAACCAAAATTTCTTTAGCTTCCTTTAACTTATTCGCATTACCAGTAATGAAAAATAATCTTTTACTCATTAAACTCACCATTCTTTTCTTTAACTTTAACTTTCTTCCACTTATCAAGTTCTTCTTCTCTACTCAAACCATTATTCTCATCAAAAATATGATCCTTACGTCTTCTAATCTTAGCCAAAGAATCTTCGATAACATCTTTACCAGTAAAATCATATTTTTCTTCAGCCATAATCATCATCATTAAAGTATTCCAGAAAACATCTCCCAACTCTTCCATCACATTATGACCATCATCATTGTCCAAAGCCTGTTTTAACTCCTCAACTTCACCAGCCAAATGCTCATGCAAATCAAATAGATCTCTCTTTCTAGAAAAATCAGAATTCTTCCTATCAATCTTCAAGATTTCATAAAACTCATCAAATCTGTCTTTCATGTTCAATCATCAACTCAGGATAAGATGAAGTAATGTACGTTTCACCATATTCTATGTTATTATCATCCAAAAATTTTAAACAATCGTCTTTAGTTATCGCAACCTCTTTTGTAGAGCTAATAACCTCAACTTCAATAAAAGTACCCAATCCCACAACTTCATCTAACACAACTTCAAACTCGCCACAGTTATAGTACTCCCTTGTTTTATCAATCACACAACTTTTCTTAAAGTTCAAATGCTCTAAAATACTAAACATTCTTTCCACTTCATCAATCTTAACTTCATACTCTTCAGAATGCTCCGACTTCTCCCCTTGACTACACACTTTGTGATATGCAATCTGAGAATTGTCTGGTTGAACTCTTATTCTGAAAAACTCCTTAGCAGGAAGCTTTTCAAAAAAGTCTCTATGACTAGGAACAAAATAAGTATCAACTTGCCTCACAGTTTTTACATGAGAACCAACTTTCTGCAAAATCTCTTTTGCTTTAGCTTTATCAGAAATCTTAACCTTTACTTCAACTTCTATATTCAAAATCAACCACCCTATAACACAAGTCACATTAGGACCTATTTAAAGATTCACCCTATAACACAAAAATATTATATAGTCTGCCTACAACCCATATTCGAAAAGCATGACCATTACGGTAATAGACAACTCGCACAAGAGACGGTCATCAAGATATTCTAAGGAAGGTCGAGATAAAAAAGCAGTAGTCCTAGCAGGAGGCGCAGCATCTGGCGCAGGCCAGATGATTGGAGCACTAAATGCGACAAACGATTGCATAGACACAACAGTCTCAGATTTTGAGCTATTTGTAGGGTTAAGCGCAGGAGCAATAGTAGGCAGCGCATTAGCTGTTGGAACTCCTGTTGAAGAAATTAGAAGAAGCTTCAGCGCAAAATCAGACAGACTATCATTCTTTGGATGGGGAGACTATCTAAGTTTCAACATGGAATTCATTAATCCATTATTCATGCCAACCGACATAATGGGCATGGTATACAGACATTTAAGAAAACACCCAAAAGTCGCAGAACGTTGGACTGAGATTCTACAAAGTGATGAACCAAGAGTAGACAAAATTGAAGAATTAATAAGCGACGCAGGAAGAGAATTTCATTTTCCAAGAAGATACATACCCCTAGGAATGTTCAGCAATTCAGGCATAGAGAAATATGTTAGAGAAAATCTCGAAAGAAATGGAAAACCAAACGACTTTGCAGAACTATTTGACGCTACAGGCAGAGAGTTTTACGCAGTTGCAACTAATCTCGACACAGGATACAGTGCACCTTTCGGACATGACGCAATAAGAGGCACAACAATATCAGAAGCAGTACAAGCATCTTCCGCGTTACCTATCGTATACACACCAGTACAACTTAGAACATCAGAAGGCACACATTCATACGTTGACGGAGCTATAAGTAAGACAGCAAATGTAGGATTAGCTAACGAGAAAGGCGCAGATTTAGTTGTTTGTTTTAATCCATTCAGAGCTATAGACTACAGAAAGATTTGGAAAGGAAATGGAACCGCTCAAAAAGCAATAATGGACAACAGCGTAATACAATATGGCTATCAGTTGTTCAGAGTATTACTTGGAAGCAGACTTCGCATGGCCGTAGCTCAATACAGATCAGATCCTGAATTTTACGCAGATGTTATATTGGTAGAACCCGACCAAGAAGATTACAAATTTTTTATGATGAATCCCCTTAACTTATTTACTAGAACCCTCGCATCAGATCACGCATATGAAACAACAAGACAACAACTAAGAGATAATTACGATAACGTCGCACCAATTCTTGACAGACACGGAATAGAACTAAACCGAACATAATGGACCGATCGGGATTTGAACCCGAAGCCTCCCGGCTGCCAGCCGGGCGTTATAACCGGATTTAACTATCGGCCCTTAATAAAAAGAATCTTTTAAACAATTTATAAATCTACCTCTAACATCGCATTAACTTTATAACTGATTCAGAGAAAGCACTCTGATGAAAAATCATTTTACCCTAGAAAATGCAAAATACGCAGGTAGTCTATTAGTTGCTGGTGGAACAGGTTATGTTCTCGCATCTATTACAACTTATTTTGCAAACAAATTTGGAGTAAGTCCGGAAGCAATCGCACTCTCTGCTTATGCTGCAAAAACTGTTGGCTTCATGGGAGGAAATGTCGTTGCATACAAATTTATGCACAGAGGACAAGAAGGTCTTGGAGAACATCTTAAAACATTAACCGTATCAAATTCTAAAGCAGTTGCAATCGACATGCCACTTAAAGCAGGAATGCATTATGCATTAATGGCAAACGGAGTAAATAGTTTAGCCGCACTCATTGTAGCATATGGTGGTGTTGCATTAATCCCCGCGACATTCAAACTAAGACATGACTTCAAAAACGGATTATTTGGAAACCATAGCCCAACACTAGATGATATAATTGAACCCGCAAACGACACCGAAGATTTAAGCGGAAGAGCACACACAGGAGCTTAAACACAATAATTCTCGAGTTTTTAAATAGTCACCGCGCAGTGATAAAAATAGAAACATTTATAAAGTACGGAAACGGTTAAGATAGATAAAATGTATCAAGATCTAGATGAACTTACAGCCAAAGTAAAGCGCTTTCTATTAAATTATGGTGTCTTAGATGGAGACCCCGTTTTTAATGAGATAAAAGCACAGATGACTTGCGTAAATTCTAAAGGAGAATGGGAAGAATATTACATGCAACCCCCTTTTTGGCAATTGGTTGATGTTGATACACACACTCAAAATTTTAACGCAACAGACTCAGACTTGGATAGAACCGACTACGAAGCAACCATGGAAGATCTGATAAATAGAGTTCCCGACTCAGAAGATACGGTAATAATAGACATAGGAAGTCATTATGGAAACATAGGTGGCGGATATTTAGCAAAAGAAAAACCTAATTCAAAAGTAATATTAGTTTCAAAATCAGAACCCGATATTATCAAAGTATTTCCAAAATATTTATTCTGGGTTCCACCAGGAACTAAACCTGATAGATTCAGACTGCTTTTCGATAGGGGACAAGAAATTGTTTCAAATGAAGCAGACATGGAAACTAGAGTTAGAAAATTATACGAAGCTAATGGTATTAACAACATAAGATTTCACGAACACGCATTAGATCTAAAAGATGCAGACAGAGCAAAAGTACCTGAATTTCTTAAACAATACAGAGGAAAAAGAGTTTACATATTTACTCACAGAATTCCACGAGATATACCATTCATGGTTGGAAATTTATACAATGCAATGCACGCACAAGAAGCAATAATCAGTCCAACAGCACAAGGAAGAACAGAACCTTCATCATTCTCATGGGAAGTTATACAAAAGAACATGGGACTAAGTGATGAACAACTCACAGGATTAATGCTCTCCACTCTAGATCCAAATGGTGGAGAAACAGAAAGATATCAATACGATAACGCAGGTAAGTACGAAGGTCAAAAAAGAGTTGGCGTAATGATAAAACTAGGAATGGCTTTAGCACTTGCAAAAGAAATAGACGGACAAGTTTACAGAAACACAGAATTAAAAACATTAGGGTGGAACCAAATGGACCACTACATAAAAGCAAGAAGATAAAAAAAGAAAACTAATTCTTAGATGCTAGCTTAACATCTCCTTCTTGAACAGTTTTCCTTCCAGAATGTTTAGCAATCCTTGATGCTTTTGTTGCAATATTCTCTGCAAATTCTTGAATTACATCTACCATTGCATCTACTGCATCCGCACTTACTCGTTTAGCACCCGCATCTAGAATAATTCTAGCCACCGGAGCCTTTGGAACTACTCCAACTTTTCTCGTTGCCATGATAATACCCCCATAACGGTTGTAACCTTTACTAAACATCCAAGAAACGCTCTTTATAAACTTTTCTGTGAGAAACAAGCTCTTTAGCCTCTAAAAAGCAAGAAAAGCAATAAACAAGCCCCAAAACAAAATTCAACAAAAAGAGTTACAAAAATTTATATAAGAACTCTATAAAAGAAATCAACATGGTTTACAAAGATATCGTACGAAAATTCGCATTAGAAAACGCTTCAAAGTTCAACGGTAAAGCCAACCCTGGAAAAATTATTGGCAAAGTTATTGGAGAGAATCCAGAGTTTAAAGATAAACTAAAAGATATCAAACAAGATATTCTAGACATAGTAAACGAAGTAAACAAATTATCCGTAGAAGAACAAATTGAAGAACTAAAAAGAATCGCACCAGAACTACTAGAAAAGAAACCGGTAGAAAAGAAAACGGATCTTAAAGATTTAGAGAACGCAGAAGATGGTAAAGTAGTGATGCGTTTTGAGCCTTCTCCCTCAGGCCCAATGCACATAGGACATTCTTACGTATTTGGCTTAAACTATCTTTATGCAAAAAAATACAACGGAAAATTAATCTTAAGAATATCAGATACTAATCCTGAGAATATTTACGAACCTTCTTACAACTTAATCAAAGAAGATGGTGCTTGGTTAACCAACCACAGTATTACAGAGTTCATGATTCAATCAGAAAGGTTACAACTATACTACGATTACGCTTTAAAGTTAATAGAAGAAGGACACGCATACATTTGTGAGTGTGACTCAGAAGAATTCAGATCATTAATACAGAAATGCGAGCCATGCCCTTGCAGAGAACTTCCGATAGAAGAACAATCAAAACGTTGGAGAAAAATGTTTGAGGGATACGCAGAAGGAGATGCAGTTTTTAGAATTAAAACCGACATCAAAGATAAGAATCCTGCAATGAGAGACTTCCCCGCATTAAGAATCAACGAATCAGAACATCCTAAACAAGGTAAAAAGTTTAGAGTTTGGCCTTTGATGAATTTCTCAGTAGCTATCGACGATGCAGAATCCGGCGTTACACACACACTAAGAGGTAAAGATCACGCAGACAATGCAAAAAGACAAGCAATTATACACGAATACCTTAATCACAAGACTCCAATTGCAATCTCAGTTGGAAGAATAAACTTCGAAGGATTTCCAGTTTCATGTTCAAAAACCAAACCATTAATTGAAGATGGCACATATTCTGGTTGGGATGACATTAGAATTCCATTCTTACCTGCATTAAAACGCAGAGGCATACAACCTGAAGCACTATTAAGATACTGTATAGAAGTTGGTGTAACAAGAAACGATAAATCTGTACATATTGATGAGTTCTTTAAAACAATTCACGCATTTAACAAAGAGATTATTGATCCTAACGCTAACAGATACTTCTTTGTTGCAGATCCTGTTAAAATAACAATACAAGACGCACCAAATAAAACAGTAGAAATGGATCTACATCCTGACAATAAGAAAAGTGGTAGAACATTCAATTGTAAAGATTCATACTTCATAGCTAAAGAAGATTATAACTGTATACAAGATGGCGAAGAAGTAAGATTAAGAGATTGCTTAAACTTCAAGAAACAAGGAGAAGAGTTCATCTATACGTCATCCGAACATGATAAATTCTCAGGAAAGAAGCTAATACATTGGATACCTGAAGAAGAAAACTATCATGAAGCAGAAGTATTAATGCACAACAACACAACTGTTAAAGGAATTGTAGAAAGAGAAATCGAGAAGCTCCAAGACGGCGGAGTTTGCCAATTTGAACGTTTCGGCTTTGTAAGATTAGATTCTTCTGATCAAAACCACTACAAATTATGGTTTACCCATAAGTAACGAATTCTGGCATTTTAGCGCTTGAAACCCCTAAATTATAGAAAGGTTTATATA
The DNA here is from genome assembly GCA_018646625.1 of Candidatus Woesearchaeota archaeon. GTDB lineage: Archaea > Nanobdellota > Nanobdellia > Woesearchaeales > JABGUJ01 > JABGUJ01. The sequence goes on from JABGUJ010000003.1 coordinate 145,935, forward strand.
GTAGCAAATGGTTAAACAGGCCATACGCGTAATATTCATGCGTTATAGAAGATATGAGGTGGTTATACCATGAGTTTAGTAGTAAAAGCAAAAATAAAAGACGTAGCAAAAGGCCATAATGTTGCAGGAGACTTCGCAGAAGCACTTAGTGACAAAGTAAAGTCCTTAATTGATGACGCTGTTAAAAGAGCAGATGGAAACGGTAGAAGAACTGTAATGGCAAAAGATGTTGCACATTTCTTCGGTGCTGGTAAAGCTGCTGAAAACCTAGTTGTTAAAGCTGCAGTTAAAGATTCAATCAAAGGCGCAAATGTAGCTGGAGATCTTGCAGAAGCTCTAAATAACGTTGCAAACTGGCTTGTAAAAGTTGCTTGCGAAAGAGCAGACGCTAACGGCAGAAAAACTGTTATGGCTAAAGACTTGTAATTAAGTCTTTTTTTCTTTTCTTTTTTCTATTTCTTAAGAATTACTTGTTCTATCTAACAAAAACACATATAAACAATATTACAAAACCTAACAACATGAAAATACTTGTAGGTTCTAAGAATCCAGTAAAGATTGAATCTGTTAAGGAAGCATTTGCTAAATTATACGAGAATATAGAAGTAGAAGGCATTAGCGTCGAATCTAACGTTCCGGATCAACCGCTAAACAAAGAAACATTTGAAGGCGCAAGAAACAGAGCTTTAGAATTAAGAAAACTACAATCTGATGCAGACTTTTTCGTAGGCATAGAAGGCGGAATTGCAGATATCTGCGGAACATGGTTCTCATTCGGTGCAGTACACATCATAAATAAAGATGGAAAAGAAGGAAAAGGTACATCTCCGCACTTTCTACTACCAGATAAAGTAATCAAGAGACTTCAACAACGAGAAGAGCTAGGCATCATCATGGACGAGATCACTAAAGAATCTAACACCAAACAAAAAGGAGGAGCAATCGGATTCTTTACAAACGGGGTAATGACCAGAAAAGAGCTATATGTTGGCGGAATAATTACCGCATTAATCCCATTTCAACATCCAAACTTATTCTAGACACTGGTCACTGGACAAACCCGTGTGAGCTTTTTAAACTATTTACACTCTCAATTCTATATGGACGTATTAGAAAAAGTAAAGATTCTAGGTGATGCAGGAAAATGGGATGCTTGTGCCAGTTCAGCATCAAATAGAAAAGTCACGACCAAAGACAGAATAGGAGATGCCTCCGCATGCGGTATCTGTCATTCATTCACAGAAAACGGAAGATGCATATCCTTATTCAAAACATTAATGACAAACAGTTGTAAATTCGATTGTAAATACTGCCAAAACTCAACACATTGCGAAAGAAAAAAAACCACACAATACAAACCTGAAGAACTCGCAAAAGTATTCATGAATCTTTACGTAAAGAATTACGTAGAAGGATTATTTCTATCATCAGGTATTGTAAAGAACCCAGATGAAACTACAGAAAACATGCTTGAAGCTATTAATCTTATAAGAAACAAATACAAATTTCAAGGCTATGTACATTTCAAAGTATTACCTGGAACAAACCGAGACTTAATCAAACAAGCTAATGAAACAGCAGACAGATTATCAATAAACTTAGAAGCACCTAATCACTCTAGACTAAGCGAAATAAGCGACATTAAAGATTACAAAATTGACATTCTAAGAAGACAATCATACATTAAACATCTAAACCCCGTAGCTGGACAAACAACCCAACTAGTAGTTGGAGGAAGTGATGAAACAGATTATGAAATTCTGAAAATGATAGACTGGGAATATGAAAATATGAAATTAAAACGAGCATACTATTCGGCCTTCACCCCAATTCAGAAAACCCCATTAGAATTCAAAGACAAGACCCCATTACAAAGAGAACACAAACTCTACCAAGTTGATTTCATGATGAGACAATACGATATTAAACTTAGAGAATTCAGAGACATAATGGCAAACGGAGATTTACCAAAAGGCGATCCAAAAGTACATCTTGCAAGAGAACGGTTTGACAAACCAATAGACATTAACGAAGCTTGCTACGAAGATGTAATCAGAATCCCAGGCATAGGACCGCAAGGGGCACAAAAGATAATGTCACTACAACATACAGGACAAAAAATAACAAAAAGAATACAACTTCATTCTATGGGAATAGTGCTCAAGAGAGCAGAACCATTCATCAAAATAAACGGACATTCACAACAAACACTAACAGCATACTAAAATGAAACATATTAATCCAAAAATCGCAGATCTATTCGATGCAGCACACAGACATAAAGAATATTCTCAAGAACTTCTAAGTTCAGTTATGCAACAAGATTATAATCTAGTAAAAAACAATGCAACCCCTGAAGCCAAGAAGTTATTCAGAATGCAAAGCGGCGTACTAAAGTATTTTCACCTCAAAAGATGCTTCATGCGCTTAGAATTCTCAAAACACGGCATACTATATTGTAAGACAGAACTAGAACACAAAGTTGTTGACATGCTTCTTAGCTTCTTCCACAAACGATTTCCAATATTTCACATCGCAATCCAATACAAAGACAAAACCTATGTTATTAACACCAAAGGCCAAATGCAGATAGTAAAAGCCAATATGAATGATACAATAAAACAGTTAGAACGAAAACTACCACTTAATGATCTTCTCTCAGATCTAGATATGGAAGAAAGCCTATGGGAAGACTACTACAACTCTCAATATATTAAAGAAAGAAGAAATGTAAAACTAATGAATCAGATGATGCCTTTAAAATACAGAGATCAAGATCACATAGAATCAACAGTTGTTAAAAGATGTCAAAAACTCACAGACTTCATGTAATAAGGTTAATTAAAAAAGAAAAAATCAGATCTGTTCCCAGATCTCTTCACCGTCAGAATCAAAGTAGTGCAGTCCTAAAGATGACAGAACATCGCCATTCTCATCAAAGCTAACAGTACCCGCAGCACCCTCCCAGTCTTCAACAGAGTAAAGAAAGTTCTTAAGGCACTCTACTTCATCTCCACTACAACTTTCGATTGCATCTTTAATCAAATACAAAGCGTCATAGGAACTAGCCACAAAGAAGTAATCAGTTTGCGGATTCTGTTCATACTTTGTATTATATTCTTGAAGCATCTTCGCAGTTTGCCATCTTGCAGGATCAACATACGGCCCAACAGTAAATGCACCCGCAGACAATCCATTAGTTTCATCAAAAACCTTTTGGTTTGCACCAACAACGTTAGCTATAAGTTCATATTCATCTAACATTCCCAGTTCAGCCAATTGCCTATAGTACAAGATTGCATCATCCTCACCATGAGATGAAAAAAGTATTGCATCCACCCCACTCTCACTTATCTTCAACAATCTCGATCTAAAATCAGTCTCATCCGAATAATATGCCTGCACAGTCACAATCTCTCCGCCAAGGTCTTCAAAACTTTTTGCAAAAGATAGATACACAGACATTGGAAAGTCTAATTGCTCATAAACCACAGCAACACTCCGTACGCCCTTAACATTGTAAGCATACTCTGCTAATCTAAACGCATAGTAATCACTTGAAGGCATATTTCTAAAACTGTAATCTCCAGAGTCAGTAAAATCCTTCGAAGAAGTTATTGATGCAAACTGTAAAATTTTATTATCATTTGCAATAGGCGCAATAGCTAAACTTTCAGTACTACAGTGCCCGCCAAGTATTACATTAACATCATCCATATGTATTAATTTATTAGCTGCGTTTGTTGCAAGCTTCGCGTTACATGCGCCATCTTCAACTATTAACTCAATCTGTCTACCCAATATGCCGCCTTCTGCATTAATTTGTTCTGAAGCCATAATTGCTGCTTTAGCAGCAGGCAAACCATAAGTTGCTGCACTTCCAGTCATTGGACTAATAAAACCAATCTTAATCACATCTTCTTTTACAACTTCACCAGTCAATTGACCAGTACACCCAGTTAGTAAAATCACTAACAAAGCTACCGCTATAATCATCTTTTTCATTTTCTAGCCACCTCATAATTAAAGTTTAATTCACTATATAGTGACTAATAGAGAAACCAGATAATAAAACCATTCACTAGTTTTTTACTCAAAATAACAAAGCTTTTAAATAAAACAGAGATATAATAAACAAAATGCATAAATTAGACGTTAAAGACCTCAAGATCATCAGAGAGCTAGAATTAGATGCAAGACAGCCCATATCACAAATTGCAAAGAATGTAGGGCTATCGAAAGAAGTTACAAACTACAGACTAAAACGAATTCTAAACAACAAAATAACAACAAGGCCTTTCGTGTTAGTAGATTTTGGAAAACTAGGCATTTCAACATACAGAATATATCTAAAACTTGAAAACGTAACACCAGAAAAAGAAAAAGAAATATTTGAATTTCTTAAAGAAGAACAGCCCGTACAATGGATCGGATTCTACAACGGACCATGGGACATAATAATGCGACTAAGTGCAAGAAACAGCGTAGAACTGGAAAACACAATATCTCGCTGGTTAGAAAAATACGGACAATACATCGCAGCAAAAGAAATTGTACTTTCAACACACCATTCAGTACAACCAGCAACTTACCTTTATCCAGAATATAAACCAGAAAAAGCACCTCACTATAGATTCGAAGATGACAAACCAAAAGTACTAGACGAAAAAGACTTCAAAATTCTAAAGGAACTGGAAAATAATTCACGAACACCCACAATAGAAATTGCAAAAAAAATAGGTTTATCCGCAAACGCAACTTCCGAAAGAATAAAACGACTAGAAAAAGAAGAAATAATCCGAAGATACTGTTGCTTCATCAATTCAAGAGCAATAGGTCACCAATACAATCACGTCCTATTCAAACTACACCTGGCAAACAAAACAAAGACACAATCATTGATCAATTACTGCCTGCAACACCCAAATGTCTTCGTCGTCGTCTCAGTAATCGGAGCATGGGATTTTGAACTAAGCATATCAACAAAAGACGCACAAGAATTCCATAAAGTAATGAGAGAAATAACAAAAGATTATTTTTCAGTAATAAAAGAATACCAATACGCGACTGAAGTTGAGAACTATCCTCGAAACCCTTTCAAGAATATCTAGAAGAATAATTACTTACGTTTCTTAACATCCCTACTATGTATAGCAATCAAAGATTGAGTTTTCTCAACACCTTCAACTAATTGCAATTTACCTAACAGAATATCATCAAACTCAGAAACATCTTTAACCCTAACAACTGCAACAATATCCGTTCCTCCAGAAACAATATCTACCCGTTCAACAAAATAGAATTTACGTAATTTCTCAGCAATATCATATTGAGTCTTCTTCTGCCGTTTCAAAACACCCAGATTAACAGAAACCAGAATATAAGATAAAAAACCTTTACCCACCTTAGAAGGATCAACATCCACCGTAAACTTACGAATAATCCCTTCAGACTTTAATTTCCTAATCCTGTTGTGAATCGTAGTAGGAGGCAACAAAGTTTTCTTAGCAATCTGCCTAGTAGTATAATCCCCGTTTTCTTTCAATACATCCAATATAGCCAGATCCTTATCATCCATATCGTAAACCATAATGGAACATATGTTCCAGATATTATATAAATCTACCTATTTTTAGCAATAAACCCCATAACAATCAGAATAATAATATAAAGCAGCAACACCTAGATAATTCCAGGTTGGAGGTAGTAAAAATGAAAAAATCAAGTTTACCAAAAGAATACAAAACAGAATTAGGTTATCTAGAGACGCACAAAGCAATCAAACTTGCCAAAGATACATTTGAAAAAAAGCTAGCTGAAAAGCTAAGCCTGCATAGAGTATCCGCACCAAGATTTATTAGAACCGATAAAGGATTGCAAGATGATCTAGCAGGAACTCAAGTTCCAGTAGGTTTTGACATAAAACATACAAAAGAAAGAGTCGAAGTAGTCCATAGTTTAGCAAAATGGAAAAGACACACATTAGGAAGGCACAAGTTCAAACATGGATCTGGAATCTACACAGACATGGATGCAATTAGAAAAGATGAAGAACTAAGTCCAATACACAGCATCTACGTAGATCAGTGGGATTGGGAAAGAGTAATTGACAAAAAAGAAAGACATAGAGAGTTTCTAAAAAGTACAGTAAAGAAAATTTACAAAGCACTATTAGAAACAGAAGAAATCGTATCCACAGAATTTCCAAAATTAGAAAAAAGATTACCAAAGGACATCAAGTTCCTCCACACAGAAGAGCTTGAAGAACTCTACCCAGAATTAACCCCTAAAGAAAGAGAATATGAAGCTGCAAAAGAACACAAAGCATTATTTTTAATAGGAATTGGTCACGCACTAAAATGCGGAGAACCTCACGACTTAAGAGCAGCTGACTATGACGACTGGCACCTATGCGGAGATATAATTGTATGGGACGATACAAGAAAAAAAGAAATAGAATTATCATCAATGGGAATAAGAGTTGATAAAGACGCATTGATTAAACAGCTAGAACTTGTAGGCCTGGGAGAAAGAAAAGAACTAGAATTCCATAAAGGAATACTAGAAGAAACAACACCACTAACTATAGGAGGAGGAATAGGACAATCAAGGCTATGCATGTTATTACTCCATAAAGCCCACATTGGAGAAGTACATTCAAGCGTATGGCCAAAAGAGGTTGAGAAAGAATTTGAAGAAAAAGGAGTAGTAATGCTCTAGATTACTATTAGGAAAGCACCTGCAACCATTATCAAACATGCGACGGCTTTCCTAAACAAATTCTTTTCATGAAATAACTCACCACCTATTATCGTAACAAACAGCGCAGCCATTCTCTTTATTGCAACAACCAATCCAACATAAGCCATACTAACTGCAACAATCTGAGATAATCTATAAGCAACAGTAAACACAGAAACAAGTAATATCCACCAACCATACGTCTTAAGACCTGTCTTCACACCCTTGAGACCATCATGAAACAAAGTCATCATAATGATAAAATGAATAGACAAGAAAATATGCACAAAGACAATATACGCTAAAGGATCCATTTCATACCTGACCATAATATATCTATCAACCAAACTACAGACCGCATAAAACAACAAAGCCAATAAAATGTAATGAATATATTTTGATTTCTTAAACTGCCTTATCGGCTCAAAAAGATCATGATGTCTTTTAGTTTCTAAAACATAAGAACCAACAATCAACAAAGATATCCCACCAATTTGCAAACCAGTTAATGCCTCACCCAAGAAAATGAAAGCAAACAAAGCAGTTATACCCGGTCCAATAACTAAAAGAGGAGAAGACGTGCTCAACTCCATATGTCTAGTACTCTTTGCAACAAGCAAAAAAGCCACAGAACCTAGAATCGCACCAAAAAATAATATAACTAAAGCCTCAAAATGAATTGCACTGTAATCAATCACCAACAAAAAAGGTAACGAAACAAGCAGATTTACCACAGCCAAAGTTGCAGAAAACTCCATAGCGTGCGCTTTCAACAAAGTTTTCTTCTGAATCAACGCAGAACCTGCTGTCAATAAAGCAGTAAGTAAAGCAAATATTAACCAACTCATACATATTATCGAGAAAAAGTACTATTTAATCCTTTTCATCCAAAACTAGTTCAACAACCGCCTCACTATGAGGCGTCTGAGGAAACAAATCAAACATAGCAGCACTCTCTACTTTATGCTTAAAGAACTTATCTAACTCCTTAGCCAACTGAGCAACATTGCAAGAAACATAAATTATAACCTTGGGATTCAACTCATTCAATTGTGCAATAGTTTTCAAATGCATCCCGCATCTAGGCGGATCAGTAATAACAAACAAAGGAGAAGGAACATCCAACTTACGCAGATTCTTCGCATCCATCACAACAGCAGAGCCATTAGTAATGTTATTCTCCTTAAGATTAATTTCAGCAGCATCAATACATTCTTTAACACTTTCTACAACAGTAACACCATTAAACAAGTCAGCATTCAACACACCAAAAGAACCCACACCACCATAAAGATCAAGTAAATGTACGTTAGAAGTATCATATTTAGCAAGCAAATCATAAACATATTTTTTCATATTCTCAGCCATTTTATGATTATTCTGAAAAAAGCCCTGCACAGAATAAACAAACTCTTTACCCAAATAATTCTCATGCAACATATCCTTACCTTTAACAACATAAAACTCTCCAGAAACACTAACATCAGTTTTTGAAGACACATAAGTTACCACAACATTGTTCACCGAACTTTTCTTTGCAAACTCCTCTATCTTCTCAGTAGCTTCAGTAATTCTTGAAGAATCTTCATTCAAAACAAAAGAGATTGAAGAATCATTCTGCGGAGTTCGTATAACAGCATACTTAAACGTACCCGAATGTTTTCTAACATCAAATGCGTCAACATCTGTAAAGAAGTCTCTAACTTCCTTTAACAAAACATTCAATTCAGCATTCGCTATCGCACAAGTTTCAACATCAACTATCCTATCCCATTTACCTCTTTGCCTTAATCCAACCCCAGTTTTATGAAAAACAAAATCCATTCTATTTCTATAGGCATACTCAGTACCAGAAAATGCCTTAACATCTTCAAAGTCTATAGCTTGCACTAACTGTTTCTTTTTGTTTTCCAACTGGTCCGCATAATCCACATGCTGAGCAGTACATCCGCCGCATCTACCAAAATAAGGACATCTACCTTTAACCATAAAGCAAGAATCCAACAAATCATTTAATAATCTTGCTAATAACCGCCTCCACCAAGACATCTACTGTATTGATTGTCGGAATATTCGTATTGTCAAGCATTAAAGCCAGCTCAGTGCACCCCAAGATCACAGTAGACGCACCATCCGCCAAATACTTTTCACAGATATTCTTCACAACACCAGTCTGTCCATCCTTATCGCTAGCCATATTAAAATTAAACACAGCATCCGACAACAGTTTCAATTCAGAGTCCGAAGGAACAAAACCAACAATATCATCAAAAGCATACAAACCTTTACGAACTGTCTGTGGTGTTCCAATTATCAAAGTTGATTTTATATTTTTCCCATCTAACTGTTGCTTAAGAAACAATCTCAGATCTACAATCGGAGTACTAACCAAAGATTGAAGTTCATCTCGAAACAAATGTATAGTATTGCAAATCATAACAATAAAATCAACCCCAATCTTATCTAGTTCCTTGACTCCATCACAATACATCGCAAGATCATCACTACTAATCTCATCACGTATCAACTCAGGCGCAGGCACACTATTAATAAAGAGCTGCGGAAAATCCGCATTACTCTTAACATAACCTCGTTTCTGAAGACGATCAATAAGCTTAGAATAAAATTCACTTGTCGCTTCAGGACCTATACCACCTAAAACACCAACGCGTTTAATCATCTTGCATCACCCCCTTATAGGGTTCAACAATGTTCTGCATAACCAAACGAACTGTTGCTTTCTTTAGTTTTTTACCAATCAAGCCATCAATCTCATCATCTTCCAGATAATCTTGACCCAACCTCTTTCCCGCAACAGATGCAACTTTAGCATAAGCTCTCAACGCTTGAATAGGCCCTTGATACAATTTATCTCGAGTTCTACGCGGATGATCACTCAACAACAATCGAACACCGCCAGCAGTATTAGAAGGCAAGTAATGTACAACCGGCTCCACATACTGCGTTCCAAATGCAAACGCATCCATCAAGTAACCAAAATCGACACCAATAGCCAACTCACGCATCACTTCATCATATGCACGCTCCTTATTAGGACCTAGCTTAATTTGTATATCAAAATTGTCGCACAAATAATCCACACAAGTTATTTCATTTATAGCATACTTTAGAGCATCAGGACTATCCCTAAAGCGTTCAGGCACAGTTAATCTTAGCTTCTCCGCCAAATCCGAACCAAAAACTGCTCGCTCATTCTCCACACGCATTCCAGCATATTCGGATCCTCGCATAAAATCTGAACTCACCAAAATATTAGCGCGCACACCATAGATATCCATCAATGCAAAAAGCACAGACTTAGTCTTCTCAACACCCTCAACAACATCTCTCTCAGATTCACCATTAAAACGCAGAAACTCATCAACAAGCAACAAATGATAAGAACTAAATTCTTGACCCGCAAGTAAAATAGTTACAAAGTCTAAAGGTACACGATTACTCTCAAACCCCATACCCAACATACCTACTTTCCCAGTAAGATCAGCAGTCGCTTCTTCAACTAAACCGCCACGCTAACTGAGTTCTCCCAGCCACTTTAGTTTCCAAACTAACTTCTTTATTCATTTTTCTTTCCTCCTCCAAATAACGGATGGGGTTGCCGAGATTCGAACTCGGAGCCTTCGGTCTGGAGCCGAACATTTTAGCCAGGTTAAACTACAACCCCAAAAACAAATACTACAATCCATAGAATAACAGGGCTAACGCCAACAACCAGTTGAACATCTAAACATATTTACATCTAAGAAAAAGGATTTACACACGCCACGCATAATCACTTTGTATCATTGTAAATGAGCATACGCGCAACTAATATTTATAACTTTGGTTTTTCAAACAAAGAAATTCAATACAACGACGATAAAATCCGGACAAAAGATTTATAAAAACTAACAAGATAGTAAAGAGAATGAAAACGCAACTACATCACTTCGCATACACAATCCAACCAAACACACTAGAAACAGTAATAAAACTTCTAGAAAAACTAGGTTGCAAAGTATCATACAGAAAAGGACAAGAAAGATGGTGTATGATTTCTCAAGACAAGAACATCATCCAATTAATTGAAACAGAAGACACACCCATAAACATAGAAACAAAAACTAACACACACATAGCATTCATTTCGCAAACACCACAAGAAGACATTGAAAAAATAAAACAATGGGCAAAAGAAAATAACATAGAATTTAGACAAGGCGAATGGTACGAAGGAGCATACTGGTTTGACTTACCAAAAATGTTCTCAAACTTCGTAATAGAAATAATGGATACTAAATTACTCTAAATCATCTAACTTTTTTTTCAACAAACCAATCTTTTTCTTCACTCGAGTTAGGTCAGTTTTAGGATGAGACTTAGCACCTTCAAGAACATCTAAATGCAACTCAAGTTTCTTGATCCTCTTAGACAGCTCTTCAACTTCTTCAGCCTCTTCACCAACAGTTTTCCTAATCTTTTTCTCAAGAGCAATAATGCGTTTACCCATTCCAGCCTTCAATAAAGCATCAAGACGTTCCACACATTCAGAAACTTCACCAATCTTATGATCTCTCTCCCCAATAACACTTTCAAAATGATCTCTAAATTGAGAAAAGCGTTTATCAACATGAGAAATCTCTTTTTTTATAGTTAACAAAACTTTATCTTCTTCCACTTGATGTTGTTTCATCTCAGTTTCATCTTTCAAAGCGGTATCGATTTTTTTCCGCAATTCGTCCAACTCAGACACAACCGCGGTTTTAACCAATTTATTAGAATAAGGAAGACCCTTCACCTTCTTAATATGTTTTTCAACAGGTGCACTCTTTTTTCTTCGCGTATCAGCTTTCTTCTGAGCTTTAGCTAAAGCAGAAAGAAAACAACGAAACTTTGCAGAATCCAAAGAAGGATCACTTAACGCCATACTATTTACCCAAACAATCCTTTCTTAGGTGGTGGCGGTGGTGGCGGCCCTAACGGCGGCATACCTGGTGGAGCACCTGGTCCTCCTGTCGGAGGTGGAGGCATAGGCGGCGGTCCCGGAGGGGGAGCACCCATTCCTGGTGGCGGCGCACCAAATCCATCATCCGCACCTAGCGGAGGCAGTCCACCCATATCTCCCGGAGGAGGTGGCATTGGCGGAGGTCCACCCGGAGGCGGAGCACCAAAACCTGGTGGCGGCATTCCCGGTCCACTTGGAGGTGGAGGCGGCATACCTGGCGGCGGAAGAGGTGCAGGCGGAGGTGCAGAAGTTGTTGTAGTTTCTTCTGTTTCCTCTTCTTCTTTCGAAGAACCTTCTCTTACTAAATCAGCCACAGCCACAATACCTTTTGCAATCTTTTTATTTTGATCAACAACAGCATCTAATTTTTCAATCACTTGCTTCAACATCGGTTTCAAATCACCAGATGACGCAGCAGGTGCCTCAGTCTTCATAGTTTTAGCTGCTTCCTTAAACAAATCCAACATAGAATTAATTGATAAGTTCAAAGCATTCACACTGTTCAACAAATCGTGACCAGAAGCAGTTCCCGCAAGTGGATTTTTTCTCAAAGCCTCTACTTGCTCTTTCAGCCTCTCAACCTCTTGTTGAGGTACAAGAGCATAATCATCATCCTTCATATTATGCCACCTCTTTTTTATAATAAGGACTAGTAATACTAAAAAATCAAGTCTCGGCCCTATTTAAAGGTTTCTGTCAAAAGCAAATTTAAGAGCTTCTCAGAGCTAGTTGTAAAACAAATAGAAAGATTATTTAAACATAATCAAAGAATAAAAAAATGTGAAGAGAAACAACATCACATCAACAGATCTAAAGAGATTACTAATTTCACATAATCTTCTAGTAGCAGGCAGAGTATTCTTTGAAATATTCATCAACGTATTCATCTGGAAACAAACAGAAAACCTAAATCTTGTCGCATGGTTTAACATAGCATACCTTCTGATGCATACAGTATCATTCCACGCATTTGCAGGATTTGTAAAAAAAGGAAGAGTACATTTACCAAGACAAGCTGGATTAATTGGTTTTGCAGTTGTTTATTTCATAATCTATTTGTTGAAAGAAGAAGCAATAAAATACATAATACCTATCGCAATATTAATTGGAATATGTAATGGAATGTATTGGATAAGTTATCAGATTCTAAGATTCGATCTGACAAACACCAAAAACAGAGGCAATTATACAGGATTAGAAAATGGCACAAAGATTTTTGTGAACATCATCATGCCCTCATTAGGAGGAGCAATAGTAGTAGCTAACTGGTACAACTGGGGATACTCAAGTTTATTTTTGCTGGGCGCAATATTGTTCTTGTGTTCATTCATAATAGGAAACGTAAAATTCAAAGTTAACAACACACCTCATTTTCATATCAGAAAAACATTTGCAATAATAATCAAAGACAAAGACATAATGAAGTCTATGTGGGGTCACGCATGCAGCAGTTTCAGTCGAGGAGGAACTATCGCAAGATTATTAATCCCCTTGTTAATTTATGACGTTCTTAAAAACGAATTCCACATGGGGGGTTGGCTTTCCGTGTTTTCAGTAATCGCAATCATCAGTTCAATCTCGTTTGGTAAACTAATTGATTACAAACATTATAAATTCTTACTAATCATAGGAGGACTGTCATACTTCCTGCTAATAATGTCAGTAATTACATTCCCAACATTCCTAACATACATATTATTCGGAATCTTAATTAAAATCGTAGACATATTGATCAGAGTTCCAAAACGAGTTATAAGTGAAAACTTGATTCTTTCTCTAAAGAAATTTAAGAACCACAGAATAGAATACATAGTAATAAGAGAATGGTTCAACATAGGTATTGGAAGAATCATGAGCTTTGTGGTATTACTAACCGCAACAAACCTGGTAATGGAACAAATGAGAATTGCAATAGCAATCATGGCTTTTGCGGTCTTAGTAGAAATTGTACTTCTGACATCCATAAAGAAAGAAGTGCTGAATTAAAGAGGTACATCAAATGGAAAACAAGATAATCTTAATTTTGACATTAGCATTAATCCTCACACTGGTTGGCTGCAAACAGATTGAAGAACAAAAAAGTGAAAATATAATAGAAACCCCAATACCAGAAATAAACAAAACCATACCTGAAAGAATACAAGAACCACTAATTAAAGAAGAAACAAAAGCAGAAGAAATAATTTCTAAAGCAACCACAATAAAAGAAATTCCTACAGAGATCGAAAACAACTGTATAGGTTTTCTGAGTGGAGATCCTGAAGAAACCATGAGAATTTCATCAACAGGAGGAGCATGGGTAAGACCACACATAGGAGCATTTGTATGGGGTTACATAGAAGAAAGAGGGTATTCAGAAACTGACAAGTGGGTAAAAGAATCACAAAAAAACAATGTCGCTATGCTGGCCACATTATGGCCTTATTATAATAAAGATCAAGAAACATGTCACAATAATTGCGATGTATCTAAAAAGGACGTCTTCTACCCGATGGATGGCCACGGATTACCAAGTTCAAGATGCGCCCCATGTAATTACGAAGATTACAAAACATTTCTTAAAGCACTTATCGAAAGATATGATGGAGATGGCATAAATGACATGCCAGATCTAGTAATACCAATCAAATACTGGGAAATCATGAATGAACCAGAAATGCAGAGTTCATCCTTAACATTCTTCAAAGGAACACCAGAAGATTACATTGAAATTTTAAAAGTAAGTAAAGAAGTTATTAAAGAAGAATGTCCTACTTGCTTTATTGTACAAGGAGGGGCTGCCGGAAGCAGAGAGACACTCACATATTGGAGAAACATATTCGAATTAGGTGGAGATGCTTATTTTGATATTGCAAATAACCATTTTGTAAATCATGGCGACCTAGAAACATTAAATGTACGAGAATACAAATCATTAATGGATGAATACAATATAGACAAACCACTATGGATCACCGAAGTCTCGTTTCGTCCCGAAAATCCGGTTGAAGTTGTTCAAGGTGCTTTAAATGCGGGGGCCTCAAGAATATTCTTTTCACAATTCCCTATAAGCGGCAAAGAATGGATAACCGATGAGAAACCACCAGTAATAGAGCACAAAGGGAAAAAAGAAAATGGAATTGATTATCAACATAAAAAAAATTTTGGAACAAAGAAACTTCCTGAAGAAGATCTCATAATATACAAAAAAATTATAGAACTATGCAAATAGACATCCGATAACAAAAAAATCAAATTAAAGAGGTACATCAAATGGAAAACAAGAAAGAGTTCACCACAGAAGAAGCAAAAGAGATTGGAGAAAAACTAGATATAAAATGGGATAGATTTAATGTTGAACAATTCAAAAAAGGAATGAACGTTGAATTAGAACACGGAAACATAGACACAGATACTAACGTATCCAATGATGATCCTCTAACAACTGGAAAAATTGCCTTAGCGCATCTTAACGAATTTCCAGACTACTACGACAGATTAGAAAAAATGGAAGAAGAAGCAGAAGAATACTGGGATAAAAAAGAATAATCCTACATTTGAGAAATAATTGATTGATTTATCTGTTTAGCCATCTCTAAATTTTTAATCACAGTTAGTTTAACTTCAACCTTTCTACCTACTAAATCAGATAGTTCCTTCAAATTAAAATTCTTAATAGTCTTATTTCGCTTAAAGAATAAATCCAAATCCTTTACCAACTCATCAGGATACTGAGCTTGAATAATCAGATCACCATACGTTCCAACATAATAACTTTTATCAAATGATGAAGAAGAGGAACTTATCGTAACCTTCATTCCAATCTCTTTGTAAAAAGTTCTAATATTTCTATCTAAGGGAGTGTTCCCCGTACTCAGAATATAGGATCGGATTCTTTTCTTCTTTAACTGACCCATGAGCTCTTTCTCTCTATCGAGATGCAAAAGCCCCTCCCAAGTATGAGCTGCTTGATAACAATTAACATTATAATCACCTTTACGAAAATTCACATACCAATCCTCTATCAGATCTTGCCAGAATTTCATTAACTTATTGAGAGAACTAAAAGTAAAAACGGACACACCTTCACTAATAGAATGTATATTCTTTGGAGAAACAGGATTGCGATTAAGTTTTTTTGATAAATCATCCAATAATAACTTTGTCTCACTCACCCATTTTTTATTTATAGAAAAAGCATCATCTTTCTTAATCAAAACTGATTCAGATACCAACTCTAAAACTGCTTTTCTAACCGCTTGAAAAGTTACAGACCGGCCATATCGCTTCTTAATATAATTAGTCAATTGTATTATTCTCAAAGGGTACTCGCTACTTAAAATTGTAAAAACAAGATCCTTTACGCCATTCTTCTTACCGAAAGGTAAACTAGTTTTAAGAGCCATTAAACCTAATAGTTCAACCAAATACTTAAACCTTTTGGTTCAATAATAATTGAACCACACATTATTAGACCACAATTGACCTTACCATCAAATGGTAAAAACACAATTAGTGGTTATTTCAGGAGTTACAGGATCTCTAGGTCAGGCATATGCTACACATTACCATGCCCAAGATTGTAAAGTTGTAGGACTCTCAAGACAACCCGCATCACAAAAACTTGAATCAGTTGACCACCTAGTCGCAGACCTATTAGATAAAAAAACCACCACAGAAACAATTAACAGAATATCGCTCGAAAATATCACAAATATTTTAGTGATTCATCCAGTAGGGAGATTCATATTTGAAAATGAATTCAGAGAAATAGACCCAAAGATATATGCCTCAAACGTTGAAACCTTTAAGAATGTAGCAAGACCATTAATAAGAAGTCAAATACCCGCCACATTAGTTGGATTTGGTTCGATAAGCGACAAATACAACATTCCATTCTGGGGATCATACTCGAGATCAAAAAGAGCTTTAAGAGAATACATGCAAACCTTAGCATACAACAATGATAACATCAGAAGTGTATTTCTCAATTTAAGCTCAGTAAAAACATTAAATGAATCAAGACTAAGACCCTTTGCAGATACAAGTTACTGGCTCACACCTGAAGAAATAATAGAACGTTCAGTACACGAATTAACATTCAGAGGAAAATGGAAAGAAGTTGATATATTCAATCTATCTCCAGATTTCTCTCCAGAGATATACACAGATCATCAAAGACTTAAAGAGAGATGGTTAAAAGAAATGTATGGAGAGATATGAATCGATTATTTCGAAAGCATTATTAATCAACAAGAGTTAAATCAACCAATGCCGGAGATATTCACATTAATTACTGTTTTCTTGATAGGAATCGCAGCCAGT
The DNA here is from genome assembly GCA_018646625.1 of Candidatus Woesearchaeota archaeon. Classification (GTDB taxonomy): domain Archaea; phylum Nanobdellota; class Nanobdellia; order Woesearchaeales; family JABGUJ01; genus JABGUJ01. Next base: position 162,985 of record JABGUJ010000003.1, read on the forward strand.
TACATAGGAGCAATAGCGGGCGGCGGAGGATTAATCTCAATACCCTTTCTAATATTCACAGGATTACCACCCCACGTTGCAATAGCCACAAACAAATTAGGGGCACTAGGATTAAACATAGCAGTCATTCCAAAATTCTGGAAAGAAAAACAAATAGTTTGGAAGTATGTATTACCTTTCACAATCATAGGCATATTCGGCGCATTCATCGGTGCAAGCCTACTAATACAAATAAACAAAGACGCAATCACAAAAGTTGTTGGAATTCTAATATTACTATTACTTCCATTATTTTTCTTAAAAAAAGAACTAGGAACTAAAAGAATCAAAGTTGGCAAAGTAAAACTATTCTTTGGCTACATAGCTTACACCCTATTAATGATCTTCGGCGGATTCTTTGGAGCAGCAGGAGCAATAAGATCCTTCATCTTAATGTATTTCTTTGGCGTTACAATCATAGAATCTAATGCAACACACAGAATACCTTGGCTAATTGGAACAATCATCGCACTCTCCGTTTTCATGTATAATGGAATTGTGAATTATTCTTCAGGTATCGCATTATGCCTCGGAATGGCGATTGGTGGTTATCTTGGAGCACACACCGCAGTTAAAAAAGGAAATCAGTGGGTAAAAGCGTTCTTCACTGTAATTGTAATAATATCTGCAATCAAAATATTATTCTTTTAAGAACAACATAAACATTTAAAACTTCAAACCAATTCAAAGTCAAAGAAAAGTAATTATATAGTTAAGAAACGGAGGTTAAAAAATGAAAAAAATAATCATTGGTGTTATGGTAATAATAATATTATTAGTCACATTAACAGGATGTACAGATCCAGCAGTGTGTGGAAACAATCGCGTAGAATCTGGAGAAGGTTGCGACAATTCACAATGTCCATCAGGAAGTATTTGTGAAAATTGCAGATGCAATTCATTACCACAACCACCAGCATTACCGGAGGAATAAAAGATGAAGAAAATTATCATACTATTAGGAATAATGATATTATGTTCTACTTTAGTATTGGCAGCCTATACAGACTATGAAAACTTAGGATCATCAGGCGACTATAAAGTAACATATACAGAAGTAATCAACAAAGGATGGAACTTATTACCTGCAGATTACGGCGCATGGTCCATAACTAGCGAAATGTCTGAAGCAAATATCGCAAAAATAAAAGCATATTACATGTACTTCCCAGTACACAAGGAATATGTTCTAGCATTAAGCGGATTTAGCGGACAAGATCTTCAGAAACTACAATCTAATCAAAACTATTTACAATCGTCTGCAGCATGGTTCTATGTAACTGAACCGTTCACTCTTAGTTATGTCGCAGAAAATGGTGGAGGAATGCCTGAACTATACAAAGGCTGGAACTTCTTAACCATAGGTCCTGAACTAACAGTGCTTAACAAAGATGTAAAAAACAGCAATAAGTTCCCAACAGGGGATTGTGAAGTTCAAAAGATGCACTTTTGGGATAGCTCCAAACAAAACTGGGACAACCCGTTTGGCTCAAACAACATACAAGATAATTTAGATGAATTGGCAGATGACGATGCAGTGGGTGCTGGAATCGTAATAAAAGTCAAAGAGTCCTGCCAATTAGGTGTTAACGGCGCCACAATGGGTCCACCACCTTTGCCGGATTCAGACAATACTGAAACCGAAGCAGACACATCTACAGAATCATCAGAGAAAACATGTACAGATACAGATGATAATGGCCCTTACAATGATGACCCTAATAGAAACAAAGTAAAGGGAACCACTACAGGCTACTGGAAAATACTGCCAAACGACTATAAGAAAACCAAAAATGGAAAGGTTGCCTATGAAAGCGTAACTGATTATTGTTTAGGTGAAGATGAATGGCAAGCAGGAAAACTGATTGAAACATATTGTGCAGGAAACGACGTTGCAACATACATAGTAACATCTTGTAGTGACGGTACATACTGTAAAAAAGGCGCATGTACTTCATGTTCAGGTAATTCCTGTCCAGACTGTTATGATTCAGATGATAGTATTGAAGAATTCTCATCAGGAACTACAACAGGTTTAAGCCAGAACAACATCTTCATAACAAGATCAGATGAATGTATTAATCTGGGAGGAACAGAATTCGCCAACGGTCAAGTGATTGTTGGATCAAGTGCAGTTACAGAATATAGCTGTAATAACGAAGTTGTTGGTGCAAGCCAAATAACTTGTGAATTCGGATGTAACTCAGGAAGATGTATGGATGAAGACGAAACTAACTCATGGTTGAGTTAGATTTTTTTATTTTTTCTTTTTCTAAAGAAGATCATTTTCTTAGAAATCTTTATATACAACACAAACCCTATATCGCAACATGAACTATAGATTAAAGAATATTTGTGAAGTGAACAACGAGTTAAAAATACAACTAAAAAAGTTAAATGCACAATCCGAAGAATTAAGTAATACAATTCATAAAATTAGTGTGTCCGATGAAGGCCTAGAGAAGACTCTTAAAGTTGAATCCGAGATTATGACCGCCATAACTACTAAAGCAAAGCTTTTACCTAATAATCGAAACCAACTCGTGCATTCATTTTCACAAATAATACAATTCGTTATTGATCAGATAGATAGTAACAAGATTACAAACAACACAGTTGAGAAAGATCAACTATTATTCAACAAGATTGCGGATCTAAGTTACCGTTTTGAATCATTTTACAAAGATAATAAAGAACAGTTTATGTTATTTGAAAACATAAGAAATTTATTGAGAAATTTGGCAGGAATTCTTCTTGGAGATAAATACATAAAATACAATCAAATGACTGTTCCCGCATTCCATATAACTTTCGATTTTAAAACACAAGATAGAAATAAAATCACGAATAAAGACTTCATTAAAGATTTCATAATTAAGACAATAAAAGCACTTGATATGAATATCCTTCACGGACCTAACTTGATGGAAGGTGGCCCAAAGAATCCAGGCATTACCGGCTTTGCCGTTATAGACTTTTCTCATATCGCCATTCATACGTTCCTATTACCGCACAGCATAGAAAATGAAGTTTTTATGGACATTTTTTCGTGTAAACCATACAATAAAGAAAAAGTTGTTGAATCTATTGAACAAGAATTTAATGTAGAAAATCACAAAGTAAATTACGAAGTTCTTTCATTCGGAGAATAAAAAAACACCACCAATTCTAAGAATCATCATAGCAACTCCAGTCGCAAGTTCAATTCAGTCATAAAATCAATACTCGCCCTTGATACCATATAATATACAAACCAGCCAGCACTACTATCACACCACCAACTCGATTCAAATAAGGCATGACTTTACTAACAGAAGAACGAAGAAAATCTTTTGCAAAGACAGCAAGAAGATAGAAAACCAACATGAACATACTCATACCTACAGCATAAGAAACAAAATAAGAGAGTCCAACAACAAATGATCCCGATTGTAATGCAGAAGTTGCAACAACTAAAAAAAGCGGAAACAAGCAAGCCAGAGATCCAATACCATAACTCACACCGAACAAATAGCTTTCAATCAGAAGGTTCTTAGATTTTGTTCTAGAACCATGAAAAGAGAAACTCAAAGCCTTACCTTTAATCATAAACAAACCAAGAACTACAATAACAACGCCCAAGATAACTCCTAAGTACACAATAACTTTCTTTACAACACTTGCAAAAAGCATAATTGCGAAACTAGCTATACCATACACTGATGCTATTCCTAAAATAGTTAAAAAAGAAAGAAGAAGAGCTCTCTTAAGGAGCCGTCCTTTAGTTTGCTCACCCTTATCTAGATTCCTAGCTACGAATGCTGACAAGTAACCCGGAAGCAACGCTACCGCGCAAGGCGCAAAGAAAGCAAGCACCCCTTGTACAAAGGAAAAGCCTAGTAAGACCGAGTCAATCATTTTTACAGTTGCTCAAAAAAAGCCCTCCACCCATCATCAGTCAATGCACCATCATGCCTACTTACGACTTTTCCTGTTTCATCAATCGCAAACTTCGCAGTCTGTTTTTTCACACCATACTTAATAGCCAACTGAGGATTACCAGGAGACATATCAAAAATAATGTTTCTATCTTCACGCAAGTCTTTAAGTACATCAACCGTATCAGTTGGATCTACCGAAACCGCAACAAAATTAACCTTGTTTTTGTAGTCAGGATATACATCATTCAACGCAGCCCAGTTTTTTGCACAAGTAGAACAGGTACTTGACATGAAGTACAAAACCGTAGGCAAACCTTGATTCTTATTTTCAGTCAAGCTCACAGTATCACCATCTATAGTCTCAATTGAGAATTCATATGCCTCAGCCAAATCAACAGTTTCCTTAACAAGATTTCCTTCGATACTTGCAATGTTTGATCCATAGCCTCCAACACTCATTCCACTGAAGAAAGAGAGCAGACCAACAACCACCACTGCAGTAATCCAATAAATAGTTTTATTCATTTTAGTTTACCTCACAAAAATTAATCAAATTTGTAGAAATATAGAGCCGAATCAGAGATATAAATAAATATTAAAAACAGTTAAAAAATAGTTAAAGAACAGTTAAAAATCAACTTTAGACGTCAGATTTACTAGCTTATCCCTTCCATCCTTTTCAAGCTCAATATATCCTTTTTCTTTCAAAATCTTAATTCTTGAAATGGCTGTTGGATGAGTAATATCCAAGCTTTTCCTTATATCCGTCATAGTGGTTTTTCGTTTTTTAAGCGCATTATTCTTAACTAAGTTAATTACATCAAGATGCTCCTGTTTTAGCAGCTTAGACTCAATACTAGTTCTTTCAGCGGGTTTTCTATTTGCTACCGCCTCAACCACACTAAATACATTATTAAGATTGGTTTGTAAATCTGAGATCTCGGATATATCTTCAGAAGACTTAATTCGTATCTTAAAATTCCCATCTACAAAAGTATCAATCTTATCAATCATCTCGCGAATCGGTTTAACAAGCACCAAGCTGAAACTTCTGATTCTAAACAGCAACACAACCAAGAAAATCACTATCAAAGCAAACAGAAAGAAAAAATAAACCCGTGATTGAAACAATAACTTTGTTCTCAAAACCTTGTTTCTTTTATCTACATTATCTACAATATCAGTAAATTTGTTAACTGCTTCTCTAAAAAGAGTCCCATGTTCATCAAGCAACGCATTCTTCTCTAAAGTTAGATTTTCGTTCGTTGCCAACTCTTTTTTATGCAAAATAAGCAACTTATTTCTTGCCGCTTCGACATCATGATGTAGCTCATTAGCTAGACCATACTGATCAATAGTATTCTGATCTGAGATAACACCAAGCACAATCAAAGTTTGCAAATCATCTTCAACCCTTGCACACCTCAAATCAGATATCTCAACCTCTTTATCATAATCGAGCGCTTCATTATAATTCTGCGTATTAAGATAATCTAACAATAAAATATTATCCTGATACACATCCAAAAGCATATGATCCATCGCTTTCAAAGTTGGTTCCGCTTCATTTATCAAAGAATTAAGCGACACATTAAATCTAAAGAAAGTAAATGTAACCAACAAAATTATCACAGCAAATATTACCACAAATGTTACAAGATCCGCAGTTAATTTATGCTTAAGTTTCATACTCAAAAAACTACATCATACCAGGAGGCATACCACCCATTCCGCCAGGAGGCATAGGAGGTTCTTGACCACCGCCAGTAGATGCAATCACATCATCAATTCTAAGAATCATTATGGCAACTTCGGTTGCGGAGTTAACTGCCTGAGTCTTAATCTTCAAGGGTTCAATAATTCCTTTTGACCAAGCATCTATAACCTTGCCGCTGAAAACATCAATACCCGCCCAGATTCTTTTATTGTCGTGCGCAGATTTTAACTCAGTCACAACATCAATAGGATCTAATCCTCCGTTCTCAGCAAGAGTTCTTGGTATAACTTCAACAGCATTTGCAAAAGCCAAAACAGCTAATTGTTCTCTACCGCTCAAACTATTAGAGTATTTTCTCAATCTCTTACCCAGTTCAATCTCAGGAGAACCAGCGCCAGCAACAACCTTTCCAAGCTGTAATGCTGCAACTATATCACCAATTGCATCTTCCATTGCTCTTTTAACTTCATCAATAACGTGCTCAGATCCGCCTCGCACAAGAATTGTTACAGATTTAGGATTTCTACATTCTTCAACATAAGTCATTTCTTCATCGCCGACTTTTCTTGCAGCAACGTCACCAGCATAACCTAACTCTTTTGCAGTCAAATTATCAAGATTAGTAACAATTGAAGCATTGGTTGCCTTTGCTAAAGCTTCCATGTCAGATTTTTTAACTCTTCTAACAGCATAGATTCCTTTCTTTGCTAAAAAATGTTGAGCTAAATCATCAATACCTTTCTGACAAAACAAAATAGTTGCACCAGAAGCAGCCACTTTCTCCACCATTTGCTTAAGCATATTCTCTTCTTGATCTAAGAAAGCCTGCATCTGTGAAGGATCAGTAATCTGAATCTTCGCATCAATCTCCGTATTTTTAATTTCTAATGCGGAATCAACCAATGCAATCTTCGCCTTCTCAATACAAGCAGGCATTCCAGAATGTACTCGTTCTTTATCAATAATAAGTCCTTTAACAATCTGAGTATCCTCTAGCTTGCCACCAACTTTCTTTTCTATCTTAATGTCATCTCTAACAAAGAACTCTTCATTTGCTTTAGCTAGTTGCTTAACAGCTCCAACCACCAAACCTGCAAATAAATCTTTAGCAGACTCAGCGCCTTTACCAGTCATAGCAGTAACTGCGATCTTTTTCAACACATCAGAATTTTTAATATCAATTTTAACAGAAATATCATCTAAGATATCTAGTGCTTTTTTGTTTGCTAATCTGAATCCTTTTGCAATAACAGTTGGATGAATATTTTTATCAAGCAATTCCTCAGCATTCTTCAACAATTCACCTGCAAAAACAACAGCAGTAGTAGTTCCATCACCAACCTCATCTTCTTGAGTCTTAGCAATTTCAACAATCATTTTAGCAGCTGGATGTTCAACACCCATTTCTTCTAAAATTGTAACACCATCATTAGTTACCACAACATCACCCAGACTATCCACTAACATCTTATCCATTCCTTTAGGACCTAGAGTAGTTCTAACAGTCTCAGCCACTAATTTAGCAGCCATTATGTTGTTTCGTTGAGCACTTTTACCAGTAGTTCTTTGAGAACCTTCAGGCAGAATAAAAATTGGTTGAACATTTTGATTATTTGTCATAATTTACACCCCATAGACATCGTTTTCAATAATTATGATAAACCCATCTGAAAAGATGGTGATATTTAAACGTTACGATTGGCAAAATCCCATAATTAGGGCCTCTAAGGAGTAAGCTTTATAAGGGCACCAATCTCTTAAAATTCAATGGATGCAACGATAGGAACAGACATAACTTTAGGCAAGAGCGAATGCATATTTCCGCTTGAAAACCTAAAGAAACACTTCATCGCACTAGGTTCAAGTGGATCTGGAAAAACCGTTATGTGTAAAGTCTTAATCGAGGAAGCAATCTTAAACAACATCCCGGCCATCATCGTAGATCCGCAAGGTGACCTGGCAAGCTTAACACAAATGGATCTTAAAGAAGTAAAGAAAGTAAAAGACCTAAACACAATAAACAAACTCGAAAGCATAAGAAACGCCAAGATCACAATATTTACTCCAACATCATCCAAAGGAATTCCTTTAAGCATCAATCCATTAAAACTTCCAAAAACAAAATTAGATCATGAAGAACTCATAAGCATCATAAATCAGATTGCATCTTCTATATGTAAATTAATAGGATACAAAGAAGATGATAATGGCAAATCGGCCCAAGCATTACTATATCTAGCACTTAATCATGCATACAAGAAGAAAAAAGATCTAAACACATTCAATAACTTAATCAAACTTCTAGACAACTTACCGTGGAGCATAAAACGAGAAGCAAAATCATTCATCAAGATAAAAGACGAATTAACAAGAAAACTAAAATTTCTAACAATAGGAGAAAAAGAATTGTTGTTCCAATTTGGAGTCCCACTAGATATTGAGATGTTATTAGGGAAAAACAACGATGAAGATACAACCCAAATAAGTATAATATATCTAAACACACTAGAAAATCCTAAAGACAAAGAATTCTTTGTTTCAATACTAGCAACAAACATGTATCAATGGATGTTATCTAACCCTAGCAAAGATCTTCAAGCACTTTTCTTCATAGACGAAGTCGCACCCTACATTCCTGCAGGTAGTCTAAAGCCAATAACAAAACCAATCCTAAAATTAATATACAAACAAGCAAGAAAATACGGTGTTGGATGCATAGCCAGCACCCAAAACCCAGGAGATATCGATTACACTTGCTTCTCACAATTTGGAACTTGGGCTATTGGAAGATTAACCACAAAACAAGATAAACAAAAAATAAAAGATACTCTCGAGTCGGTAGCCGGCTCAGAGATTAAAGAAATAACTGAAACATTGCCAAAACTAAAGCCAGGAGAATTTTTCATTTTCTCACCAGATGCATATCAAGAAATTAAAAATGTTAAGGTCAGAAGATTATATACTAAACACATCACATTAACTGAAGAAGATGTTAAGAAAAACACCACAGATCTTCAAAGATCAGAATACAACATAATCCAACCAATAAGCTTAAGAGAAGACACAGAAGACGATCTTATCGAAGAAATAGAAGAACCAGAAGAAGAAATTGTACCAGAACCTAAAAAGAAAGGAAAAAGACAAAAAAAGTCAGAAGACTTCTCATTTAACATACTATACTTCCCAATCCAAGTTCGCGAAGATGAAATAAACGAACTTTCCGAAAAACTTCAGAAAAGGACCTTAATCACAAGAAAACCTACTGAAGAAATTGTTGCAAAGAACCTAAACTTCGAACCAGTTCTTAGAGCAAGAATCAAAGTAAGAGAAAGAGCAACCCTAGGTTTAAAGAAAGAAACATTAGAATATGTAGTTTTCTTTGACGGTGAAAACGGCCACCTGCTGAAATTCGATTCTAGAAACAACTTTAAATCATTTCCTGGATTCTCAAGATTAATAAAATACAACAGAGAAAAACTAGAAACGTTCAAAACACTATACGAACGAAAAGAACCATACACACATTCATATTTAGCAAGTCTTGTTAATCTTGATTCAAAGAAAGTTAAGAAACACCTTAAAGAACTACAAAAAGATGCTCTAGCTCTCTATAACCAACAATACGAAAAGTGGGTTGCAGCAGATAATGTAGTAATTCCTAGCACAATAGGAAAGATCTCATCACCGTCAATAGTTTTCTCAAGAGAAGACATGAAAGGCAGTATAATAGAATCCACAGTTGATGAGAAAAACCTAAAGAACGTAATAGAGCTCTGGTTTAACAACACAGAGAATATAGAAATTGACACAGTTTATTACCCGATATATGAGCTAGTGTATAAATCAAGAAACAACAAACGCTTTGTTAAAATAAGCGCAGTAAATGGGAAGATACTCTAAAATGGCAGAAGTACATGTATTAGCAATAGGAAATCATTCAATGAATGAAGACAAGACTCTAGACATTGGTTCTACAGTTACTTTAATCAAGAGTAATAAGAAGATAATAGTCGACACAGGGTCATTCAAAGATCAAGATCGTATCATAAGTAGTCTAAAAGATCACAACCTCACACCCGAAGATATTGACATAGTAATTCTAACTCATTTACATTTAGATCACACAGTTAATACACACTTATTCAAAAACGCACAAATAATGTGTAAGTTCAGAGGTGGAGATTACCCTGGCCAGATGCACACACCAAGTAAAGGAAATCTTCAAAGAGCAGATTTATCAGATGGTAATGAGATTGCAGAAAACGTTTTCATAATGCACACTCCAGGCCATACTGAAGACATGATATCTGTAAGAGTAAACACAGACAAAGGATCTGTAGTTATTGCAGGAGATGCAATACCAAGCAAAGAGTACATGAGCATAGAAAAACAACCTAATCCTGTGTTAATGGATGTTGAAGAATTTAACAAAAGCAGAAACAAGATTCTAGAAGTCGCAGATTACATCGTACCAGGTCACGGCGATATTTTCAAAGTTGAAAAGAACTAATTCTGAATAGACAACTCTCCAGTTATCTTATCAATATCTGTAACAGAAGCAGGACCTATAGCACCACAGGTTACTGTACCAGGAGCAACAACAGTTCTACCAGCATCAGTTATAACAGAAGTAGTCAAACCCAAATCTTTAGCTTGCTGAATATGTTTATACAAATCTGCTTGATCTTTTACTTTAACAACTATCTTCATCATTCCTTCATTTCTCCAAGAACTCAATACAGATTTATCAGCTTTCAAAACAGCATCAACTGAAGCATGAGCTACTTGAGCCGCCATCTTACCTTTAGGCAACTTTAGATCTTCTCGAACCATAACAATTTGTTTATATTTTTCGTCGCTCATTTTTGAAAACAGTTTTGAAATAAAACCCATACAAAACAATACAAGAAGACGCTATTTAAAGCTTTCTAAACATCTCTATCAATCAGATAACTAGCAAACTCACCAACCAACGTCTTAGCAGAAGATTCAGGATATTTATTCGAAACTTCCAACCAAGATTCTTCAACTAAATCTTTAGCAAACTTATTTACAAACTCAACAGAATCATACTTCAAGATTATCTCAATTGCTTCATTTATCAAAGAGACATCCTTGGTGTGCAGTCCCAATATTTCTAACAAACGAGATTTATCTGTATCCGAAGCCACATCTAATGTTCTAATCACCAACAAAGACATCTTACCTTCAGTTATATCATCCCCTCGATCCTTGCCCCATTTATCGGATGGTTTAATATTAAGAATATCATCTTTTATCTGAAAAGCAACACCCACTCTCTCAGCAAATTTACTCAAAACGTTTTGATCTTCAACAGAACCATTAGCTAAGACAACGCCCAACTTTGCGGACAACCTCGCCAAAGTACCAGTCTTAAATGCACACATTTGACAATACTGATCGACAGAAACATTATTCTTACTAGTTTTGTGCCACCAAATATCTAACGCCTGTCCAGAATGAAGTTTCATCATTTCAGTAGAAATTAATTCATAAATTTTATTCTTTGTAGAATCATCCAAGTCAGATTTCAACACAACATCAAAAGGTAAGAAATACATACTATTGCCTGCATTTATTGCAACATCCACTCCAAAACTCTTGTGCACACACGGTTTTCCCCGTCTTAACTCAGAACTATCTTCTATATCGTCCACTAGCAAAGTTCCATTATGAAGTATTTCAGGAATAACTGTATACTTCAACACATCATCCTTTCCACCAAGTAATTCATAGAACAACAACATCAAAGCAGGTCTCCATCTTTTTCCGCCCCTATCTAACAGATCCCAGATAGGATCACAAAGAGCTTTACTCAAACTCTCAACATCGTACTCAAATGAAACAGAACCATGAAATCTATCTAAACTTTTAGAATCAAATTCATGAGGCAGAAATTTAGCCAACTCTTCATCTACTAACTTTTTCTTCTTAGCTAAATACTCATTAAACTTCATAAAGAAATAATCTACACATTAGATATTAATGACTTTCGCTATTCTGGATGCAAATGTCGATAAAAAGCCTCGCCACCGCCTTTCACACCATCAGGAAAACGAGGAACTATTTGCCTATGATATTGCCGAACCATTTGACCGGCCTTAGCACCATGATTCTCAAAGACATTTCCTGCACCATCAAAAGTACCTTGCTCAAGATCCTCAAGAATCACTTCAATTCTAGAAGCACAAGGCAATTTAGCATTTAAAGCCTCATCACTCGCCCATTTACGATACAAATCAATAAAATATCCAGGAGTTGCACGAATCATATGACTAAGAACATCAAAAGCTTGTTCCTTAGCACGAGCAAAATGCCAAAGTTCTTCGGGAGTCATATCTGATTCCCTATAAACATCAGGTCTAACAGGAATAACTAAAGAATGACCAAAGGCACTTGGCACAACATTCAAAGCCACAAAAGCATGCTCTCTAGAAACAATACATCCCCCTCTTTGGAATCCACCCACGCCTCTAATGGCTTTATTTCAAAAAAGTTATCTAACATAGAAACAAAAAAAAATTAATAATTTATAAGCCTTACTAGATCAATAATTTGCCCTTATCCATCACTTTAATGGAATTATCAACGATAATGGTAGGATTATTCAAAACCTGATCCAAATGAATAATGGCATAAATATCTCCACCAAACCAAGCATTAGAACCAATTGCAAAATGACAAGTACCTAATGTTTTCTCATCAATCATAGTACTCCCCATAATCTTAGCACGAGGATTCAAACCAACACCCAACTCACCAATTCTACGAATACCCCAAGGATGTTTTGCTTTACTCTCCGCCCAGACTAAACTTTCTTCTAACGCTTGAGCCTCTCGACCTCCAAGAATCTTGACAATAATTCCATTATCAATCTCCAAGACAACAGGATCATCAACTATAATAGTATCATTTCTTGTACGCACACTACCATCAATCACAATCCGCCCATTGACCGCTCGTTTACTACAAGGAATATACACTTCACCTATTGGAAGATTTCCACCTGAAGCAGGAGTTTGAAACGCCCCATCATTACGCACCGCTTTCATATCCTCAACACCGTACATAACATTTGTTCCGGCCTCAGTGAAAACATGTATCATCTTAGCACCACTAAATATTTTTTCAAGTTTATCATAAACATCCAAGTAATCATCATCATCAATATTGTATGCATCAACAAACTCATCAATCATATCTGTAGACAAATAACCCAAACTGGTAGTAGAAACAAATCTATGTCCACGAGATCTACAAAACTTTCTAATACTTTTACCCACTAACTCAGACTTACCAAACTTATCAGAAAGATTCATCACCACAACACTTTCTTCAGGCAAATCAAATAACTTCTTATCAACATCAGGATCAACACTATCTCCTCTAAACTTAACACCCTCCATTACAAAATCTACATCTAAACTAAGCTCTTGAGCAGCAAAATAATAAGCCGCAGAAATTATAGGAGAAATTCGTTTATTCCTAAATCCAGTATCACCAATTATTAAGATCTTCTCATTAGACACACCCAGATGTCTTTCGATAACTAACTTAAACAAATCCACATATTTCTTAGAATCTTCATAAAGATCATTCGCCTTCAGCCAATCTAGAATACCGGTTACATTCATACATAAACAACTAAGAGAACAACATTTAAACCTTTCTCTTCCAAGTGATAAACAAAGTTTATATAGCAAAAAACAGAAAAAAACACAATGATAACTAGCGTATCCGTTTCTAGCGGCAAAATTAAGAGATATAAGAAGATAGAGCACTCTAATCACACATGGATTGATGCTTTAAATCCCACGCCGGAAGAACTTAACAAAATATCAAAAGAATTTGGAATTTCGAGATATCGCTTAGATAGAAGCCTTGATGAACAAGAAAGATCAAGAGTAGTAAACCTTGAAGACGGAATATATGTTGCATATCAAGCACCTTATTTCAAGAAAGACGAAGTAATAACCCTTTCATTCGCAATATTCATAAAAAAAAATACAATATTAACATTAAGAAATCACAAAATAGTATCATTGAATCAAATAGCAAGCCTTCCCGACACTAAACTTAACGAACTTCTGTCAAAAGGCGCATGGAATTTCCTTCATTACATCTTAGATGAAGTTAATGACAACTACTTTGCAGTTTCTGAACAAATAACTAGCAAAATAAATGAGCTAGAAGATAGTGCAGTAGATGAAGAACAAGCAGAAAGCATGGAAAATTTCTTCTCAATAAAGAAAACACTCATCTACCTACACAAATCATTAAGTGCAAACAGAGATGTACTTGCAAGAGTAGATAAAGAAGAAATAAAAGAACTAAAACCAGAAACAAGAAATAGATTCAGAGACATTTACGTTGATACTATCCAGTTAATGGATATGATAAATACAAACAGAGAAATTCTAACAACGATTGCAGAAATTCACGCATCAAATGTATCTAACGATCTAAACAAAGTTATGAAAAAATTAACAGTATACGCATCACTTGTTATGGTACCAACCTTAATCTCAGGAATATACGGTATGAACTTCAGACAGATGCCCGAACTTTATTGGGTATACGGATATCCGTTCGCAATAGGATTAATGCTACTATCTGTATTAATGTTATACATATTGTTTAAGCTAAAAAAGTGGATCTAGCGCCCGAAAGCAACGAATTCTTCAAAACAAACCATCAGAAAGACTTATAAATAACACGAATCTCCAGCAGCTATAAACACAATAAAAGGCCTGAAAGGGTCGTATTTAGGTGGTAATTATGGAAAACACTCAATGCTCATCATGCAAAAAGAATATCGCAAACGACAGCGGCACAACTAGATTTCCGTGTCCTGAATGTGGTAAGACTGAGATTATAAGATGCAGTCACTGCAGAAACATCGTTTCGAAGTACAAATGTTCTGAATGCGGATTTGAAGGACCAAACTAAAAGAGGAAAATAACAAATGGCAGACGCAATAATAACATTAAAAATCATGCCTGAAAGTCCAGAAGAGGATTTAGAAGCAATAAATACAAACGCAAAACAAATCATAAGTGAATTCGGTGGAGAAGTTGGAAAAGAAAACATCGAACCAGTTGCATTTGGACTAAAAGCAGTAATTCTTACATACGTCGCAGACGAAAAACTTGGCGGAACAGACGAATTAGAAGAAAAAATAGGAAACGTCGCAGGCGTTGCCGGCGTCGAAGTTACTGACGTAAGAAGAGCAATCGGATAAATTACTTTATCCAATCTTTTTTCTTTTAACTTAAAATAGGATTTCTGAAAAATCGATCTCTCTTCTTGAATCTCATATAAACTCTTTCTCCTCGAGTTTCAACTTGTCTCCATTGCAAGAAACCGTTGTCCATTTTCATAAAATTGTATTTCATTTACCTTTCACCCCCGTGATAAAAAATCTAATAGTCCCCATCCTTGACCAAATGATGATAAAATTACTGAAGCTACTATAACACCTACAAATAATCCTAAATGAAACCCTCCACCGTAAAACGTGAAAAAAATTAACCAGTAAAAGGGCATTGAGGTGAGAAATAACACCCTCTTACCAAGGTTAATAAAGGTTTGATTAGGTGAGCAAAATACATACTCGTTCCATCTACAAAAAACTGTCATTGACCCCCCAACATAAGGTAAAAAAAGGAGGCTGTCGGTAAGACAACCTGCCTTGATTGTTTTAAACCACTCCCCAAAAAATGAAGTGAACTAAGCAGCTCTTTCTAAAGCTTGAACATATTCTCGCGGCACTCCCGCCGCACTCTCCATATACGCAGTACGATCGGCACCCTTAACACCATCTTCAGTTAATTCCTGATACAACTCAGAAACTCGCAACACATCCGCCGCATTAAAATCCTCACCAGCCATAAGACAAGGACCTAAGTTCCCAAAACCAGAATGGTGAACACCTACAAGACTTCCGATTTGTCGCACTCTAGGCAAGCTTTTGAAATCACTCAATAATCTTGCACCTCGTTCTGCATGACGATACACATCATGATTTACCCTATCAGAAGGCAAAGTTACATTTTTGCCTACCAATCCAAAATCATGTAAACTACACGCCAAGAGAAGAGATTGAACTTCTTCATCAGGTAACCCTATAGATCTCGCCAAACCATAAGCCACCTCAGCAACATTTTCTGAATGATTATTAATTTTAGGATCCTCACCAACAATAGCTTTGAGTCCATCTAAAACATGATTCTCAATTCGTTTTGCAGAACAAACAATACCTGCCGCATACGCAAAAACTTTTGCAATCGCCAAATCATAGTTTGTCACTACACCTGGTGCAGAATGATTTGTATAATTCATCACACCTTCTGATGATATTGCCCCCTCAAAAACCGAAACAACAGGTACAACCAAAGATTGTGCAGAATATCTACGACCTTGACGACTTCCTTTCAAAACCTTCATCTCGCCAGAATCATATGCCCTTCGCATAGGAGTATTACTACCAGGATTTATTCGCAAATCTACAAACGCCTGAGGAGTATTTTCACCCAAACGAAAAACAAGTTGATCTGCAGAATTCGGAACAAACAAAGATGCACTATCTACAGGTATAAATTCCTGTGATGCACTCATTGCCGCTTCCAAAGCACGATCAAGAGTCACAGGTTGATGAAGAAGAGAAAGCACCCCCTTTAAAGCTTCTTCTTCGCCAGTACCAAAAAGTTTTCTTGCCTGTGCGTCATTAAAATAAGAAGACAAACTCAAAAATCTTCTTTGAAGATCATTAATAGATTCACCATAACTAGCAACTAGCCGACCATAAAGTTCTTTAACCTCAATAGGATCTGCTTGTTTAGGTTTACGTGCAGGTTTAGCTTCACCAGTAAAAAGAGTAGGACCTTGCCCAGATTTACCAAACGACCACACCCTTGCAGCCACATCCAATGCTTTTTCTAATCCACCTTTCATAGTTCTCACCTATGTTTAATTATAACTTAATTGGAAACTAAAACTTCAACTCACCTTCGTCAAAGTATTCCATCAATCCACTAATTACACTTTTATCAATTGCCAAAGTTGTCACCTCTTTTTCCTCAACAATTATTTCACATTCCATTTTATATTAAACAAATATCACAAACAAAGTTCAAGAGAGCTCAAGCTAATTAGCTAGCTTGAGCTTTTGTATTAGGCTTCCTCTGCTTTCTTCCGAACCCCCACAGTTCGGCCCCCCTGCATTACAAACTATCTCTCAATAGTTTGATCGCCTTATTCTTTAAAGCGCCGTCTATTACAACAGCAATTTTTCTGGTTTTCTTGCCTTCGTCACTTAACCAACCCACTTCGCTCTGAATCAACCCCAAATCAGTTAGGCTTACAACGAAGCTTCTAACTCGTCTTTCAGATAACGGTTTTATGTTGTAAGATTCGCAAGTTTGTAAGTAGTATTTGTAAACATCAGATCCACCCTGAATGTTTTTGATATTCTTTAAAATACCAAGATAAACTAACTTTTGATGTTTTGTTAATGTTGCAGCTATATTCAAAATCTGATCTCTTTCTAAACTCGAATCTGCTTCATCAACTAAATCTAAAGAGATCTTATCTCTTTTCTTTGCCAAAGCAATCTTGGCACAACTATCCAACATCTCAAGAGCTCTTCTTGCATCGCCGTTTCTTTGTGCTTCAATTTCTGCAATCTTTCTCACTACCGCATCAGCAACAACACTTTTTTCAAAAGCAACTTTTGCTCTGTCTTTTAGTATATCATAAAGTTCATCTTCGGCATAAGGAGCAAAAATAACTTTAACTCTACCAATACTTGATTGTGTTCTTGGTTTAATATAATCTGAAACTCTAATATCGTTAGATATAATCAAAGTAGAAACACTTGCCTTAGTGTTTGAATTAATTCTACTCAATCTGTAAAGTATGTCATCTCCTTCTTCTCTAAGTACGTAATCAACCTCATCAAGCACGATAAGAACTTGAGAATTTGTACCACTCATGATTTTATTAAATTCAGATATGGCTTTTGCTCTTGTCCAACCCATTCTTGGATATTCTTTAGCAGAATTAACTGAATTCAATATTTCAAGTAAAATCGCAGTCTCTGTTCGATTCTCCGAACAATTAACATAAATCGTTCTAAGGTCAACTTCGCTATTTTCCGCCTCTGTTTGCAATTCATCCATAAGCTCATGAACCAATCCAGTTTTACCAGTACCAGGATTACCATAAACAAATATGCAAGAAACTGCACTTGACATTAGAATAGGAGAAAGTTCCATGATAAGGTCATTTTTTTGCTCAACCCTGTGCAAAAAACCATTTGGCGGAACAAGAGAATATAGAACGTCTCTTTTCTTGAAGATCTTGTTCTTGATTACGCCTGCAAATGTTAGTCCTTTTTTCATCAATTCTCACCAATAACTTAACATATCCAATGCTTCCACTAGTATATAAACCTTCCGATCAGAAATTCATTTCCCTTATTTCCTTTACTGAATTTCTTACCTCTCAAGCCCCCTGGCAAGATAATCAACACATTCTAAAAGCTAGAAAAGTATATAAAGCTAAACTAATTTAATCCAAAAATGTCACTATTTGAGGTATTGAGGGATAGAGCAGCAATTAACATTCTAAAGGTTCTATACGATAATAGTCAGCAATCCAAAAGCAAACATACGATGCTATTTAGAGACATAGTAAAGAAAATACCCTTTAAAGTACCAACTGAAGCAATATTCATATTAACAAAGCACAAACTAATACAGTCAGACATAGTAGAAAAGGAATACATAGTATCCCTATCCTCAAAAGGAAAAGAATTCATACAAATATTAGATGAGCTAAAAGAGATCCTTGTCGGTAAAAAAGAAAAAAAGCACAATGCACACATAAATTACTCATTAACCGAGTCAGAAAAAAGAATTCTAGTCATGATAAAAAGGATCTCAAACGAAATAGGACCTAACAATATAACATTAAAGAGTCTCACAGTAGAATTATTTCCTCACGAAGTATACGAGAAGAAATCTAGACTAGTTACAAGATACATAACAAAACTACAACAACTTAAACTAGTAGAAAGATCAAGAAAAGGACGAGAAAGCGCAATTAAACTCACAGAATCAGGAGAAAGAACCATAAAAAATCAATTTCTTATGGGTATTGCTAGATGAAACTTAAAATCAAACAAGTAATCTTCGACTACAACGGCACAATAACTAACGATGCAGAGATTGGATTTCGTGCAACAAATATTCTACTAAAACATTACAAAGCCCCTGAAATCGATATGCAAAGATTCAAAGACACATTTCGACTACCATGGCAAGAGTTTTTCATCGAAAACGGAGTAAAAGAAGAACAAATCAATATTATAACACATCAAGACATATACAGAGAATCTCACAAGATGCTATCAAAAGAATTTCTTAAGCTACAACAACACACCAAAGAAACACTTGAATTTTTAAGAAATAAAGGAATAAAAATAGGATTATTAACAGTAAGAAACAAAAAAGATCTAACAGAAGAACTAAACAGTCTAGGAATAACAGAACTATTCCATTCAATTAGTTGCGGAAACAGCCTATACCAAGATGGAACCAAATGCGAAAAAAACACCGAAAAGATAGTAAAAGAGTTAAACATCACCAACCCAGAAGAAGTATTAATGGCGGGAGATATGTTAATAGACATCAAAACCGCAAGAGAGAATAATTTCATCTCTGTAGCAATCCCAAATGGATGGCAATCAGCAGAAAGACTTGCTAACGCATCTCCAGACTATCTTTTAGACGACATTCAACAAATTCAAGAGCTAGTAAAATGCAATTCCAATACACAGACATAGTTGAAGAAAAGCAAGATCAACTAAAACGAGAGAAGAAACCAAAACCTAAAATCAATTTTCTCGATCTCGCATTCAAATACTGGTACATACCCGTTGCTCTAATAGTTATCCTAGTTCTTGGAAAAAGAGTTGCACTGCTAGGAACACTAGCATTCATGGTTCTAACCACACTTCTTGTTGCAACATTAAGATATAGAACAGAAATCAATTTAGGGCTAGAATTAATTACATTCTACTCAGTCATGCTCTCTATAGCATTTAACCCGTTTGCAGGCGCACTATTTGCAGCAACAATGATTTTAATTTCAGAATCAATAAATGGAAGAATCTGTGCATTTTTAATAATTAAACTAGCCATTCACGTCGGACTTTGCTTCATCGCACCACTAATTCTGATGCTGGGACACACATGGTTCGTAGTAATAATGGCCAGTGCAAGAAGCGTAATTCTTTCAAACATTACATACTTTACAAACAAAGAAAGATTCTTCAGAGACATACCTGGAGCAACAATAAACTTATTTCTAAACGCATTCTTATTTGGTCAAGTTACTAAAACAGCACTAGCACTACTCGCAATATAAAAAAGAATTAACGTTGAAGAACACGCTTTTCAGTTTCCCAAGCATCATTTGTAGCAACTTTCATACTACATTCTTTCTTTCGCTCCCAGAAAACCCAACAAGACTTACCAAACTCATCAAATTTAAGACAACCATTACATGCATGATCCTCACATAAATCGTTCTCCATTCTCAAATATCTCTATTCTCAATAAACTTCTGATCACCAGTGATCAAAGCTTTTGAACCTGAAACTTGAATTTTGATACCCTTAAGATCATTAATAACTATATCATTACCTTCAAGATAATAAGACATGTTAAGCCCCAATATGCGCACTTTCTCCATATTAGGAAATTCTAGAACCTTCGTAGGAAACTCACCAGTCTTATGAGGATTATTAACATCAAAAAATGATACTGAAAGAGTCTTAAACTCACCATCATTAGCTCTTGGCTTTCTGCCAATCATTACGGACTTAGCCGTTACCTCATATACCTTAGATTCCATCATTTTAACACACTTGAGAGTAGATATTATTTAAAGTTTACTCAGCCAGAACCACAATAACTTTATAAACTCCATGCTAAAAAACATAATTAAGATGGGATTGCAATCAATAGAAGAAGTTTTTACGTTCAATAGAGACTATGAAGCAAAAGTTGCAGAGACAGCAGACCACATAAGAGCACAACTTGGATCTCTCAGACCAGAATTTGGAATAACTCTAGGCTCAGGACTGGGAGACATTGCAGATGCCATAGAAGATGCAACTACAATCTCATATGCAGACATTCCTAATTTTCTTGTACCAACAGTAGAAGGACACGAAGGTAATCTCATATTTGGAAATCTAGAAGGTATTCCTGTAATAGGACTATCTGGAAGAACACATTACTACGAATATGGAGATCTACCATTCAACTATGGTATGTTAAGAACAACGTTCGCAGTTAATGTCTTAGCAGACTTAGGAATTGCAAACTACTTTGTTACAAACGCCGCAGGCGGTCTAAATCAGAAATTCAAAGTGGGAGATATGATGGTACTACACTCACACATTCATAATCAGCCAAACCCATTACTTGGCGAACATAGACAATTCAAAAGAGTGGACAATGGAGAAAGAGTTGAAAGATTCCCACCAGTCAGTCCAACTTACGATCCAGAATTAAGAAAAGTACTCCATGCAGCGGGTCAAGAGCACAGAGACCATCTTCACCAAGGAGTTTACATGGGAGTCACAGGACCAACATACGAAGCAGAAGCAGAAGCAAGATCATTCAGAGATAATGCAGACGCAGTTGGTATGTCAACAACTGGAGAAGTCATAGTAGCCAGAGGAAGAGGAATGAGAGCAGTCGGTATGTCATGCATAACCAACGAGATCTCGGCATCAGGAGACAATCCTGCAAATCACGACGAGGTTAAAAGAATATTAGAATCACCAGAGGTAAGACAGAGATTAACATCAACAGTACAAGAATTCTTCAGACTATACAGAGCTAGTTAACAATCTCTACAGCCACCACGTCACTAATATTCCTTATTTTAATCACCAACTGTTCAGGTTCAAGATTCTCGGGAAGTCTTAAAGCAAATGTAACAGAAACCCTCTCCTTGTGAGTATTGGAGTTAATAGAACAAACACTAATGCCATCTTGAGAAATCATTCCCAAAATCTCACTTAATATTCCTACCCTATCATCAATCATAGCTCTAATCTTAACTATGCCTTCATCCCCCTTAAGTCTCCAACTAACTTCAACCTTTTTATTCTCATCTAACGCATGAATATTGGGGCAATCCGCTTTATGCACAGTAACCTTACCATCTTTAGTATAAAATGCAACAATATCATCACCATGCACAGGACCACAACACTTAGAAAGCTTCATCTGAGATTTTTTTTTAACATCCGTTTTAATTAAATCTAAGAGTGCTGCCTCAGACATTTCATTATCATCCAACTCAGATTTCCTTGCAGCTTTGTGATCATGATCATACTCAATATTCAGTGCTTTCCTAATCTTACTCCTTGATTTACTTGTTTTAATGAACTTCAACCACTGTCTTGAAGGCGATGCATTATTCTGAGTAACCACATTAACTATATCCCCACTCTGCAACAAAGTATCTAAAGGAACCATCTTACCATTAATCTCAGTCTTAGAACAATGTAAACCAACATTAGTATGCACTTCAAACGCAAAGTCAACTGGAGTCGATCCTTCAGGCAGAGAAATAGGTGTCCCTTTTGGAGTGAACACAACAATTTCCTTCTCAAACAAATCAATCTTCAAAGTTTCAATGAAATCTTTTGCATTCGCATCAGATTTCCATTGCAACAGTTGCTTCAACCATTCAATCTTTTTATCAAACTTCTTATCTCTTTCAACATTATGGTATCTCCAATGCGCAGCCACACCTTCCTCTGCAAGATGTTCCATATCCTCAGATCTAATCTGCACCTCAAGAACCTTTCCATGGTTTCCGACGACTGAGGTATGCAATGACTGATATCCATTAGCTTTAGGAACAGAAACATAATCTTTAAACCTGCCAGGCATTGGCTTAAACAAATCATGTACAACACCTAATGCGGTATAACATTCTGGAATTGTTTTAACAATTATTCGTATAGCAATTAAATCATAAATTTCATTAAAATCTTTACTATCTCTCTTCATCTTACGATAAATACTATAGAAATACTTCGCCCGACCATAAACTTCAGCATCAACATTGTGCTGAGAAAGATTAGTTTTAATTATATCAATAAATTCAGTTGTAGCGTGCTCTCTCGCACCTCGTTTTGTATCAATATTATTTTTTAATGCCTCATACTCTTTCGGCAGAATAAATTTCATACTCAAATCTTCCAATTCCCCTTTGAAAGTAGGTATCCCCAACTTATGCGCAATAGGTGCATAGATATTCATAGTTTCTTCAGCAATAAGTTTCTGTTTTTCAGGAGATTTAAACTTCAACGTTCTCATGTTATGCAATCTATCTGCCAACTTAACCAACATAACCCTAATATCTTTAGTAGTCGCAAAAAGAACTTTTCTCAAATTCTCCGCAGTATAATCATCTCTAGATTCAAAATGAATACTTTCAATCTTAGTTAGCCCTTCAACTAACCCAGCAACCTCTTCACCGAACTGTTCTTTTATTTCCTCAATTGAAACATTCGTATCTTCAACAACATCATGAAGCAAAGCCGCACAAATAGTTGCAGAATCAGCATTTAATTGCGTAAGCAAGCCAGCAACTTGAACAGGATGAAGAAAATAAGGCTCACCGGAAGCTCTTTTCTGCTCTTTATGCATTTCACTTGCAAAATCATAAGCTTCCTCTATCAATTTGATATCAGCATTAGGGTTATAACCATTAATAGCCTCTATAAGTTCATTTTTCGGTATTACGCTACCTTCTTTACTCATATTTCGTGCCTCACATAAACAAAGACTAATCACTAAAGTTTAAATATAATATATATAGTTTTTCCTAACCAAAGGCATTGAAAATGATAGTATTAGGTATTGAAAGCACAGCACATACATTCGGAGCTGCAATAATTAAGGACAGAGACGTACTTTCTAATGAGAGAGACCTCTTTACTACAGAAGAAGGCGGAATGAAGCCTTTTGAAGTTGCACAACACCATGTTGCATGCTGTGATGAAATCATCAAAAAAGCTTTAGACAAGGCTAACGTATCAATCAAAAATGTTGATCTAATTAGTTATTCTTCTTCTCCAGGCATTGGACACACATTAAGAATAGGAAACATGGTTGCTAAATCACTACATGCACTACACAACATTCCTTTTGTCGGAGTTAATCATTGCATAGCACATTTAGAAATTGGTGACATGACTACAGGCTCAAAAGATCCTGTATTACTATACTGCTCCGGCGCAAACACGCAAGTAATCGCATACGATGGTGGAAAGTATAGAATTTTCGGAGAAACACTAGATATCGGCATAGGAAATTTCATTGATTCATTCGCCAGATACATTAAACTAGGATTTCCTGGCGGACCAAAGATAGAAAAACTAGCTCTAGAAGGAAATAAAGAAGAATTAATTGACTTACCTTACTGTGTTAAAGGAATGGATGTTGTTTTTGGAGGAATATTAACCAATCTGAAAACAAAATACAACTCAAAAGAATACAAGGTTGAAGATTTATGTTACTCACTACAAGAAACTGTTTTTGCGATGATGATTGAAACAGCAGAAAGAGCCATGGCACATTGCGATAAAAATGAACTTCTTCTAGGTGGAGGAGTCGCATGTAATAAAAGATTACAAGAAATGGCCAGAACAATGTGCGAAGAACGTGGTGCAAAATTGTTTGTTCCAGAAAACCAGTTTTTAGTTGACAATGCAGCAATGATCGCATGGCAAGGTTTAATTGAATTTCAAGCTGGACGAAAATCTGACGAAGCAGAAACTGCAACAATACAACCTTACTTAAGAACAGACGAAGTAGAAGTTCTATGGAGATAATTTCTTTAACGCTTCTTTAGCATAACATTTAACATCATCTCTCACACCATACTTAGGATCATCTAATTCTTCTGAAGTAAACCATTTACAATCATCAGTCACCTCAGTTTCCGAGAGCTCAAGATTAGCAGAATCTGAAGTTGCAAAGAAAATAAATGCAACATGCTCATGAGTATCATTAATTCTATGACGAGAAACAAATTGAGGATTCGTCAACAAAGTCTGATGTTCATCATTAAGAAAAGAGTAATCATGATCAGAATATAGTTTTACATCTAAACCAACTTCTTCTTTAACTTCTCTTACAGCAGCTTCATCAGGATCTTCTCCTAATTCAATATGACCACCAACACTAAGCCAAATACCTAGTTTATCATGTTTTCTCAATAAGACTTTACCGCCATTAACTACAAACACTTCAGAACAAAAATCAACTGCATCATGTATGTGTGGCATACAAGAAAGAAACAAGAGAAGTATAATAAATATTTTTATTCACTAATGAAGTAAAACAAACTCCCCATCGTGAACCAATTTCATATCATACTTCTCATCGACCAAATCACCATACTCATCGATAGTAATCCAGTTTGAGGCTCCGGGAAAGTTCCGAATAGAGTAAAGAGAATTCATCACACAATCAGTATCCGTACAACCTCTCATCCCTTCTACCAGAACCAACAAAGCATCAAAACCTTTAGCACCATAGATCTCAGCAGATTCATCATACAATTCCCTGTACTTCTCAGCATACTTTTGAGCAACCGCGTTATCTAAATCTAAACTAAAGTAAGAGAACTCGTGTCCTTCAGCATATTCACCTGCAACACGCAAAACATCAGCAGATTGAGATCCAGTAGTACCAACAATTTGCAAACCAATCTCAAGTTCACCGGCATGTTTCAAGATAGAACCAATCTCGGCATAAGATACCACCACAATCAACTCAACATCTGCAGATAACATCTTCACCAGATGTGATTGAAAGTTCGTTTCACCTTGATCAAAACTATCGTCCACAACTCTTCCAGGAAAAACACTCACGAACTCATTCTTCTGCGCCAATCCGTAATCATTATTTACCCACAACAAACCAACATTAGAAACATTAATCTCATCTACTAAATACTCAGACAAAAATCTCATCTGCAACTCACCAGGTCCAGACACCCTAAACAAATAATCATCTTTAGTATGACAAGCAGGAATTAAACACACTGCCTCCAGTTGAACAATCTTTTTTTCATTAGCATAAGGCATAACCGCCAAAGTAGAAGACGCACCACCAAAAGTTATCAATGCATCCACTTTATTTATCTCAACTAATTTCCTCGCAGCATTTATTGCCAACTTCGGATTAAACTGATTATCTTCATACAACAATTCGACTTTTTTACCATCAACACCACCTTCGGCATTAACTTTCTCTAAAGCCAACTCTAATCCTCTCATAGCATACTCACCATACAAAGAATTTTCACCTGACAATCCGGTTATCACACCAATCTTAACATTATCAACTGCTGCTCTAGAAACTACTTCACCAGTTATCACATCACCATCAATCATCCTACAACCTTGCAAAAGCAAAGCTAACAACAAAAAACACACTGCCAACAATACCCATATCTGCTTTCGCGACATCATTCTAAACCACCAATAACACCAAACACGAAAACATATTTAAGAATAAGTTGTCACATAATATGACAACATTTATATAGCAAAACAGCAATAAAAGCCCCATGATAGAGAAATTACAGCAAATTGGCCTCTCAGAAAAAGAGTCACACATATATTTAGCTCTTGCAAAAACAGGCGAAGCTACGGCCAACACCATAGCTAAAAGAACTAACTCAAACAGAACTGCAACATACAACATCCTACAACAGTTATCAGAGAAAAGTTTAGTCACATACATCAATAAAGAAAAGAAAAGATACTATTCAATATCAAAACCAGACTCTTTGCTTAGCGAAATAAAAGAAAAAGAACTCATAGCTAAAGATCTAATAAAAGAAATCAACAAAATTAACATCAACCCAATAACTGAAAAAAGAATTGAGATATTTGAAGGTAGCGATGGAATAAGATTCGTACATGATGAATTAAGAAAAACAAAAGACTTTAGAGCAATAAACGCAACAGGATTCATATATGAATTCTTACCATTTAGCGGAAAACACATTGTAAAAGAAATTTCTCAAAGTCCAAATGCAAAGATCATAGCCACACAATCCGCAAAGAAAACTCCTCTAGCTAAATTCAAAAAATTCAAGATAAAGTACCTTCCCGAAGAAGCAGAAAACTGTGCAACAACATTCATCTTTGATGACATAGTAGTTATTCAGGTGCTAAAAGGACCAAATCCATTCGCAATAAAAATAGCCAGTAAAGAAATATACGAAGGATACAAAAAAGACTTTGACGTTCTCTGGGAAAAACTTTAGAATTATTTACTCTTAAACAAGTAAGCCAGCCAACCAATTAAAACAAAGAAACCTATAGCAACAACAGCAATCGCAATCCTAGTAGCATTATTCATAGGACCAGACACACCCTCACCATCCTTGAACACATCAACACCAAAGAAAGTTTTCACAGTCAGATTTTTCTTATCTTCCTCTTCTTCAGTAACTACTTCTGTTTCCGCCTCATCCTCTTCATCTTCAACAACAGACTCATCATCATCTTCAGCAGTATCAATCTCAATTTCCAGACCGTCATCCGCATCTGTTTCATCTTCAAGCTCTTCTTCATCTTCATCCTCAGAAGCCTCATAAGTAAACTCACAATCATTAGAGATTGGTTTTCTTATTATCTCTTTACCTAACTTAACAATAACACAAACGCCGTTATAGCCAGCATCATGCGCCTCATCCATATACTCACCAGACTTAGTGTTAGTAGCAGCTAACCACTCATGACCTTCAACTAAACAAGACTCATAGTAGTCAGCATCCTCACAATCCGCATCACAGTTACAATAATCTTCAGAATCAGGTATATCAATATCAAAATCCGCAGCACAAACTACAAAAGAACAAAGAACAATCAACAACCCAATAAAAAATACCTTACTACTCACTTTAAATACCGTTAGCTTTCAAAATCTGACGATAGATCTTCTGATTACCTTTCCAGTCTAATGCTACTTTAAGCACTTCAACTATATTAGTTACCGGAACCAGTTTAATCTTCTTTAAATCATCTTTATCAATCACAATATCAGCCATATTAGATTTAGGAACAATAACTATCTCAATACCAGCATCAATTGCCGCATCAACTTTAGCACTCACACCACCTACAGGTAAAACTTCTCCTCTAACAGATAAACTACCAGTCATAGCAATGTTCTGCTTAATTGGAATATTCTTAAAGGCAGAAATAACTGTAGTAGCAATTGCCACCGATGCCGAATCACCTTCAACACCTTCATAAGTCTGCAAGAACTGAACATAAATATCATATTTTTCTTTAATATCTTCACCAAAGTATTTCTTAATAATTGCAGAAACATTTGTAACCGCTTCTTTAGCAATGTCCCCTAATTTACCTGTAGCAATAATATTATTTTCTTTACCACCAGGCGCAACCGCAGATTCAATAGGTAACAATATTCCTGAAAATGCACTTCCACCACCAATAACGGCCAATCCATTAACTCTACCAACCTTATGACCTTTAGTAACAATAACTTCATACTCTTTTTTTCGTTCAATATGTTTATCAGCAATTTGCTGTTCCAATGGTCGAGCAATCTTTTTTGCTTTAATCACATGCTCCTTCTCAACCAACTTAGCATTCATTTCTTTTGCAACATCTCCCGCAGCTCTAACCAAACCACCCAGCTCTCTCAATCTAACAGTTAAATGTTTTTTACGATTAGCCATTTTTTGTGCTTGAATAATCATATACTCTACTGCTGCTCGACTGAAATGAGGAGTTTTTTTGTCTTTATTAACTTCCTGCGCTACAAAAACCGCAATTTTATAACGATTCTCAAGAGTGTCCTTCATAGTTTCATTCATGAAAACTTCATAACCATATCCTCTGATTCTAGATCTCAAAGCAGGATGCATATGTTTTATTGTTTCAATATTACCTGCCGCAACCATAACAAAACTACAAGGCACCGGTTCAGTTCTAACCATTGCACCAGCACTTCTCTCACTCTGACCAGTAATAGAATATTTCCCTTCTTGCAACGCAGTCAGTAACTCTTGTTGAGTATGCGGTTGTAAAGTTGCAATTTCATCTACAAACAATACACCCATATGCGCTTTATGAATCATTCCTGCAACTACCCTTTCATTCGCAGGCGTACCCAAACCACCAGATTGAAATGGATCGTGCAAAACATCACCTAACAATGCACCAGCATGAGCACCGGTTGCATCTAAAAACGGAATTTTATCCTTCTTAAAATTATCAACAATGGATTTTGGCGCATTTACCTTAGTATTGCTCATCTTCTTACCAAAGTTCAAAAACAGCATGAATCCAACAATAAACACCATGCCAGTTATCATTGACGCAGCATAAATAACATCAGAAAACGCTCCAGTTTTCCAAAAATAATAAGGCAATAAAGTCACAGCAACTGCAACAATTATTAAGAAAATAGTTTGATTTTTGAAACTTGCCATTGATTGCATTTTAGCATTTGCAACCAGCTCCCTACCTTTACCTGCAGGCACAGATCTTATCAATGGTTGGTTTTCATCATTAGGATTAGGAAATGAAACTAAGTCTACTAATTTTTCTTTAGGCAACAAATCTGCAAGAGCCAAACCCAACATACTTTTACCAGTACCAGGTTCACCAATCAACAACACATGCCTTCTTTGCAATGCAGCTTTTTTAACTATCTCGACTGCAGATTCTTGGCCAATCACTTGCCCAATAATCTTATCTGCAACTTTAATCTGAGAAGTATCCTTAAACTTGTGCCTACCAAACATACTAAAATAACACACCTATCACTTTTTAAAGGTTTCGACTAAAAGAAACAAAGATATAATCAATTAAAACTAAAAACAATGTTTATAAACTTACCCCCGTTTAGTAAACATTCAAGATGGTTGCTCAAGACCAAAAAGAGGTGGTCCGTGTAAAAGAGCTACTTTACATCTTCTTAACAATATTAATTATCATCGCAATTCTTTTTGGAGTTCTCGTTCTATATGATAAAGCAAGAGATATTTTTCAAGGCTCAGAACAAGAAAACTCAGCGGACAGCGAAAGTGGAAAAGCATTTCCTGACGAAAAAGCCAAAGAATACTATGACAAAGAAAGCAAAGAAACTTTCTATTATGATGAAAAAAGTGGACTATACTACAACAAAGAAGGTAAATCAATAGATATTGAAGACATAAAACAACAGCTTGTAGAAACAGAAGGGGAAGTACTCGGTACGACTACTACTTCAACACCTGGAACAACAGATACACCAGGAACTGCTGCCGCTTCAACACTCGGAGCACCTTCTAATCCCGACACACCTGGGACAACGGACACACCAGAAGCAACACCTCCTGGTCCAGACACACCTGAAACAAGTGATGCGCCAGGCACACACGAAGATCCCCTTCCAGACACTCCAGCTCCTGATGCAGATCCAGAACCCGGAGTATCAGCAGAAGAAACACCGGATACAGAAACAGAATGCACAGACAGTATAGATAATGATGAAGATGGATTACTCGACACAATAGATGATGATTGTAGAGGCCAATATTGCGATACAGGAAAAGTATGGATTTGGAGTCACATAGCAGGAGAAGATTACGATACCGCACCTCCTGAAAATGAAGATGAAGAAAGAAGAATTGGGTGTTGTGAAGTCAATGAATGTATTACAGCATCAGGAACATGTTATCCTTTCGATATGCCACTCAGCCCTGGTTGGATTTGTGGAAGCTTTAACAGATGGAAAGAATGTACAAGTTCTAAAATAAACTCAGTAAGCGACGGTGGAGACTATTTGTGTACAGGATCCCAATGGACTTCTTATGAAGATACTGAAACTCAATGTGATGATAATTTAGACAATGATAATGATGGCGAAATTGATGAAATAGATTCCGACTGCAGAGGCACGCAATGCAGTAAAACTGGAAAAACTTGGATCTGGAGTTACTTACCAGGTCAAAATCAAGATTTACCACCGCCCGCCACAGGAAGCGACAGAAGAATTGGATGTTGCAGTAACGATGAATGTGTAAACATTGATGGAGAATGTGTAGATTATGATACAGAATACTCAGACACATACATCTGTGGTAACAACAACAACTGGGACGTTTGTTCAATAAAAACACCAAATAAAGATAGCGACGGAGGAAGTTTTGTATGTCGAGGCAACCCTGCAAGATGGGGCGTACAAGAACAATTCTTCGAAACAAGCTGCGACGATAACTTTGATAACGATGGAGATGGAGGAGCAGATGAATACGATGGAGATTGCGTAGGAGAAACATGCGCTCCAGGAAAAGTATGGACTTGGAGTTATCTTTTCAGATACAATCCATCATACAATCAATGGTGGCAAGACAGCGGAGAAGGAGATTCAGGCACATCTTACCAAATGTCAACCCTCACAAGACATTATTATCCACCACAAGAATCTGGCGGAGACAGAAGAATAGCATGTTGTGAACCAGATGAATGTGTAAACCTCGATGGTGAGTGCAAACCAGCATTCAGCACATACTTCGACAATCCGTCATGGTTATGTCGAGACTACTCTAAAGGCAACCATTGGTTCAAATGCGATCTAGGATCAAATACTGAAACATTCGAAGGTCAAAGAGGATCTTTCGATGCAACAGCACACTGTGTATCAAACACCTGGGGAACAGAAACCGAATGGGAATTTGGACTTGCAATGCCTTAATTATCCGAGAATTCTAGAAACTTTTCGAAAACTAACGAAATAATAATTTATAGACAAAACCACTATAAAGATTAATGCAAGAAAAGACCTTGTTAAGAATCTCATTAATAACTACAGCAGTAGGCATTCTCTTACTATACATATTATCGCAATACTCTCAACCAGAACTAGTACAACCATACACTCTAACAAATAGTGACTTAGGAAACAAAGTTTTAGTTCAAGGAAATATAGGATCAGTAAAACAATACGGCAACACAACCATAATTAAAGTATCAACAAATGATCAAATTCAAGTTGTACACTTTCAACCATTAAAATTTTCATTAAACAAAAACGAACAAATAGAGGTCATAGGCACAGTACAAAAACACAAAGGAGAATATCAACTAATAAGCGATGAAATACGCATAATATAGCCATACAGAGCTTGAAAACAAACACAAAGCAAGTAGAAAACTTTATAAAGGACCCCAAAATCCATCATTCTGAAAATGGAAGGCACAATAGTAAACTTTAGATCAAGCGTAACACGCCAAACAGGCAACCAGATGATAGTTTCAGTACCTGGCATAGAAAGCAGAGAAAAAGCTACTGGACTTGTAGGTAAAAATGTTGTATGGACAACTCCTGCAAAGAAAGAGATCAAAGGCGAAGTTAGATCTGCACATGGCAATAAAGGTGCTTTAAGAATTCTTTTCGAAAAAGGAATGCCTGGTCAAGCAATTGGACAGAAAGTCAAATTCGCTTAAACTTAACGATTTTTACAATCGTATTCTTATTTACTTCAGCACTATAATATTTAGAATAAGCCTCGTACATTTCATCATCAGATTCAAACTTCTCATGACCTTCCCAATCATCATCAGTTAAATCCCTAAACGCAACTTCCCTAATCGCAACAATCTCCGCATTTGCAAATTCCTTACCATCTTGTTTGCAAATAAAAGTTAACTTATCACCTTGTTGCAAATCTTTATCATCAAACAATCTCCAAGTTGTTGTCTTGGAACCATCAAGAACTAAAGGGACTAAATTCTCAAAAAATTTCAAAGTCTTCATCTTTTAACACCATCACCCATTGCATTAGCAAAAGAGTCCGTTTCCCTCCTAACTTCAGTTTCTTCTTTCAATTCTTCAGAATGCAACGCTTTTTCTTTCTTAATCAAACCAGCCACTTCAATATCAACATGTTTCTTCTTAGAAAAATGAGATATTTTATCATGTAACAATTTACCATACTCATCACAAGAATTTGCAAACTTTGTTAACACAGAAGCATCCGCATTAAATTCCGGCCGCGCAACCATTTGCAACATCGTTCTCAATAAAGACTCTTGCATATCCAAATCTTTTTTAATATGTAAATCACAATCAATTTCTTCTTTAGTATCAGTAATAAGTTTTTCCTCTACATGCTCTTCAGCTCTCTCAGTATTCAAAACTCTCCCTTCATCTTTAAGTTCTCTACCAAATTCTACTCTTATCAGTTCACCAACTCTGGTCTTATCTCTCTGTTCAGCAGCTTCCTCTCTCAACAACTCGTTAACAGCTTTTTCTCTAGTATGAATTAACTTACCTTCATGCTTTGCAATCTTTTTACGCAAACCTTCAAGTTTTTTCTCAGAATCAACAGTCTTAGCGATAATTAAACTTTGTGCTCTAATTATATTTAACAAGTACTCAACAACAGATTTAACCTTGGCTACATCGATCAAGCACGCGCACCTCGCATACCGTGTGCCAAATTAATTGCATCAATTAAATCTCTTTGACTATGTATCTCAGAATTTCTAAACTCTTTTTGTACATCAGGTAGTCTTGCAACCTCATCAATTGCCTGTATAGCTTGGGCCTTAGGCATATGACTAATTAGCTGAGCCAGATCTCTATACCCGTTCTCAGAAAGATCGTCTCTAAGTTGTGCGGCTCTTGACTGAAGACGATTAGCCACATCACGATCAATATTCAAATGTTCCGGACCACCTTTTGCTTGCGCCCTTGCCACATCACTTATCCTATGCAAATAATCATAAGCTTTTCTTTCGCCCGGCAAATACTTTTCAAACCATCTATCCTTTTCAATATTGTTTAATTGATGTTTGTCAACTAAATCTTCATAATTACCAACATTTTTTTCTTCTTTCGCCGCTGACCCTTCTTTAAACCTTAATTTACTTAAAGTATTTCCAATCTTCGCTCTCTCACCTTTTGCTTGCCTAATACTAAATTTACCAAGACCTCTAACTAAAGTAATAACTCCAATTATCAAGAACACAATTGCAAATGCAAACAAAGCAGGAGTATCCGTCAACACAGCAGTAGCCGCAGAAGCAAACGCCGTCGCTAAGAAAGTTTTCTTCAGATCTCCTTTAAAATATTTATACATCCATAATGCAAACAAAACCACTAAACAACTTGCGAATAAATAAGCATAATCTCCCAGAAAAGGTTTCATGATTCCAGCAACAGTCTTATCTCTATTAGAATATCCAAATCCTAACACCGCCAACATAGAAACTGACACAGCCAACATCTTACCATAGCCACTAAGTCCCATCGCCCCGCCACCTTGGAACATCTTTATTTTAGAAATTGCCGAAGCAAGTATAGCATAAAGAATAAGATACATAAAAATTATTAACAAAAAGAATGCAACCCATTGATTAGTCAAAACATCATGGATCATACCAGAGAAACCTTTCATCCCGTCAGCAAAACCATCCCAACTAGGAATAAAACCTACTTGATCGCTAAGGGCAACTACACCAGGTAACCCTAAAAGAAACAGAACTACTAAAACCAAACACCTCTTTTTCTCTAACATTTGACGCCTTAAAAAAGTATAAAATAAAGAAAATAAAAAAAGAAAAGGAAATTACCTTTTCGCTTGTCTTTCTTCTCTCCTCATGATCTGCTCATAAGTATGAGTGTTTTGTTTAACTTCGTGCAACTTACCATCAAGTTGTTTTAAGATATCGTCAGGGAACCCTTGATGCCCCAAACCTTTAAGCACGTCACCAGCTTCTTTCAACATACCTTTATGTTTAAAGTGAGCACTCGTTGCATAAACAAACAGCTTATACAAAGCATCGAACACATAAGTAACATCTTCTTTCAATTTCTTAGCAACAGTCAACAAATCAGTAAGCTCTTTCTGCAATTCAGTAAAGTCTTGAGTAGATAGCTCTTTTTTCTTCAGAGTTGCTTGTAGTGCTTGAACATCTTTTGCCATATCAGCCTCAAGATCTCTCTCAATTTTTGCACCTTGTCTAACTTCCCTAGCAGCTTTCCTCTCCTTCATCTCACCTTGAATGTTATACTGAGCTAACCTTGCAGAAACACCTTCCCAACCCATCTTTGCTTGCCATGCAAGACCATAGATCTTCTGGATTTTTTCTTTACAAACATTATGAGCTTCATCTAATGCGACCTTTACTGCCTTAGCTTTCGCCACCAGATCTTTTTTATGATTAGCATCTAGACCTTTATGCCCTTCTAGCATTTTGTTTAATTTTCCATCAAAGGCTTCATCGTCTTCAATATCATGAAGAAATCTGTTTTCAATAACAGCCATATTTTCTTCACTTTCAAAATCAAACTTAAACAATTTATCAAGATCTTTCTCAAGAGCATCAACATCTGCCTGAACCTTAACCACACTACCAATTTGAGTATCGGCTTTCAGTTGAGCAATCTGTTCTTTATACTCTCGTTCAATATCTTGCTTAGCTTCAACAATCTTAAGAATTCTATTACCTAAATTCTTAGATGAAGCAAACATATGAGAAACTTTTGCTTTGAATAAATCTAATACCATCTCTACTCACCTTCTTTTCCTATTTAATTAACCTAATCAACCTCTTTTTCCCATTAAAGTGCTTATGAGCATATATAAGCTTTGTGGTGTCAGTATTTAAGCTACCTACCAACCGCAGCTCTTGTTTGAGGAGGCGGAGGAGGTGGAGACCCGCCACCTTTGGTTCTTTCCATCTCTTCAATCAACCTATCTATCTGCGAAACATTATCACCAAGATCTTCTCCAGTTGCTTCAGTAATAACTCTACGATATCTTGAATCTCCCGCACCAACCATGCCATCTAATTTAGGAATCTTACCTATCAAATCATAAAGCGCTAAGTGAATCTCTTTCAACTTAGTTGCAGTAACCGCATGTTCAATATTTCCTTTAGCTTCATTTATTAGTCTCCTAACTGATTTCTTAACTCCACCTTTGTTAGATTTATTAGCCTTAATCAACTGATCAGCAAACACGAGTAATCTATCTTTATAATGGCGCAATCTATCTGCTTTAGCACTTGAATCACGGCCTCTTTTTTTAGACCTGGCTTCCCTCTCGAAATCTCTCTCAGTATTTAAAGAATCTTCAGCAGCATTGATATGTTCAATCAGACCAGAAGCCCATTGATCTTCCTGAACCCGCCTGTTAAGCTCCTCACCTTGAGGAAAACTAGCTAAATGTTCGCGGAGTTTCTGTCGCTCTTTTCTGTAAGCTTCAGCTATCTGGAAAGCCTTTAATTGATTTTCATGCCAAAGCTGTGCTTGACTTGCTTCCCATTCAGCAAGTTCATCATCTCTTTCAGGAGCAGCCATAGGTTTTCCGCTATTAGTACCGCTACCGACGACAGTTTGTCCTTTGAAATAACCAGGTATTGCACCTATCAAGTCAAAGATCATCATCTTACATTCAACAAAATCTTTGTTTCTTTGAACATTGTCCACTTTAGCCTTCAACTCATTAAGATGTGAATGCACATCACTCGATGAACACTCACCCTTACCAGGTAATCTCCAACCAGTTGCTTTTCTTCTAACAGCAATATCTAAATTCTTTTGTAACTGATCTATCTGAATTCTTAAAAGAGCAGCTTGTCGATTCAAATCCATCTTTCGGTGCGAAGATTTGTTATCAATTTTCTGTCTTCGATCATCCCTTTCGATATCTCTTACAGATTTAATTGATTCAGGATTTAGTTCAACATCTCGTATATAATCAACAAGATCATCAAGTTTTGCTTCAGCTTTTGCAAGTGCTTCGAACTCAGCAAAACCATCGTCATGACCTTTTTTATCATCATGCATATGTTTAACTTTCTCTTGTTCTTTTGCGATAGTATCAGCAATCTCTCGAGTAATTCTTTGATATTCTTCCCATTCCCAGTTAATTTGATCCCAAACTTCTTTATTCTCTTGAGCAGTCTCGCCTTCTTTAGGTAACTTCACCCTCTTAGCAGCACCAGCACCAACAGGAACCTGTCCCTTGAAATAACCAGGTATTAAACAGATTAAATCAAATATCAACAATTTACAGTAAACAAATTGAGAAGGTTTTGCAACTTTTGGAATAAGAACCTTTAGCTCAGCAAGTTTTTTGTCAATTGCCTTATTATCCATCTTAGCCTTATTTCTTCTAGCCAAGCCATAATTCTTAGTCAATTGATCAAATTGAATTTTCAACTGTTCTCTCTGTTGAGAAAAGCGATTATGTCTTTTGCTCTTCTCAATATCATTAGATCTTTGACGCTTCAGATAAGCTTCTTCTCTCTCAGCCTTTTCAACAGATGCATCCCAGCCAGAAGGTACGTGTCGTTTATCCTCTTCAAATAAACCAGAAGATTCCATCTCAACCATATGATTGTAAAGTTTCTCTACTTCAAGCATTTTCGAGATTAACTCTCTCAATACTCTTCTAGGGCCTCTCATGTAACCATGTTGAAGTAATCCAGTATCTTTATCAAACTCCTCATGGAAAAACTTCTCACCTAATTTCCAAAGAGGAAGAGCATAAGCTGAAGTAAACCAATCTTCTTTTAATTTCTGAACCCATTTACCATGAACAGGTTCAGAAACACCAGCCACCAAACCAACAATATCATAGTGAATAAAATAATTAGTAATATACGCAGGGTCCTTTCCAATTTTACCAGCCATTCCTGATTTAGGATTTTTCAACTCACGAGCATATCTCTCAAAGATTAATTGTAAATGCTTAACAATCCAACCAGCCTCTAAATTAGATTTGAACTCAATATTAATTTCTTTCAACAGCTTAGTAAATTTATCATATGCCTTATCAAATTCTTGCACTCTTTCTGGATAAAGTACATCGGCTGCTTGATCGACTTCAATTTTAATTGCACGCAGTCTCGACCTCAATGCAGGTTGACCTTCCGAACCCCACATAAGAGCTTGATATCTTACTTGTACTAAAGACAAAGGATATCTCTTAACATTATTGTAAAGTAATCCCCAATCATAACTCCAAGCACCACTTACATGATCCGCATGTTTAACAGGGCTTAACTGATAACATGCTTTAATCAAAGCCATAGCTACATTAATATCTTCTTCAGGTTTCTGCAACAATGCAAGTGCCTGTTCTAATGAATTTACTTCACCTAAATCAATCTTATCTAACTTATCTATTATGACTATGTGGAAATTTAATTTATCAGCACCTTGTTTACTTTGATCAGACAACTCAATACTATAATTTCCAGGTTCTAACTTAGCCAGTTCTTCAGGAGTAAAGAATGTATGTTCAAAACTATAAGGAGGTAACTGCCCTTCAAAAGACGAAACAAAATCTCCTGAACCAATATGAGCACTCAGCATACGTGTCTTCAAGGGCAAATTCTTTGGTGCTTTCAACTCCCACAACACTTTGCTATCAGGAGGGAAACTAGTCATTGCACCTTCAAGAGTTAAACCATCTTTACCCTTCAACAACAAAAAGGTGTGTTTTTCTCTAAGATCTTTATCTTCAGGTATTGCTTTACCATTTATGGTTAAGATTGTAAGATTATGTTCACCAGCAGTCAACTTAGGCCTATCAGGTATTCTAGGTAACTCTTTTGGTTTAGTTGGACCCGGAGGTAGAATATTCTTAATAGGAGGTGCTTTATCCTGAATAAAACTAGATGAAAGACGATAAGTAAACGGAGGCATACGAGTTATTACATTTTCTTTAACAGCAATATTAACAACATGATCTGGATGTAACAAGAATCCTTTACCACCATACTTTACAGATTTATCTTGAACTGCGATAGAATAATCTCCCGCTTCCAACTCAATAGTCACGTTAAATGGTTGATTATTATCAGAAT
The DNA here is from genome assembly GCA_018646625.1 of Candidatus Woesearchaeota archaeon. GTDB lineage: Archaea > Nanobdellota > Nanobdellia > Woesearchaeales > JABGUJ01 > JABGUJ01. The sequence continues at coordinate 201,641 of JABGUJ010000003.1, forward strand.
CAAATGGCGCAAATGATTTTAAAGTTGTAACATCACCAGACGCCTTATTAGTCGCAATTAAAGTTACATCAGCAATAGGTATCTGAACCGCAGCATTGTCTTTACCATGCTCATAACTACTACTACCTACAACACCAATCAAGTGTCCAGTCTTCTTAGGAACAGGAGCTTCTGATTTTCTAACAAAGTGGAAATTTTTATAGAAAGATAAATCATGATACTCTCCTTGCGAAGTGCCATCAGTTTCTTTCAAAGTAAAAGAAGTCGCACCCATAGCATGGAACAATCTCCGTTCATAATCAACTTTAACTCTCAGAGGATCAAAAGCTAAGATTTTAATTAAATAATTATATTCGGTACCATCAGGAGTCTTAGACCAAGTAGCATTAGGTTGCTGAGAAGCACCTTCTCTCCACCTACCAACAGGCGGAACACCACCCACATGTTTCATTAACTTGACTTTAACACCATTATGAGCTAAAGGTTTAATATGACCTTCATCAGTAATAGACACTTTACCCCACACAGTCACCATTCTCTGTCTTTCAAACTCAAAGTTAAGAGGATGCATACTTTGTGGTTTCAAATCAATATCTTTATGCTCTCCTTCTTGAGGCATAATTAGTAAATGTAAATTTTTCTGAGCATCTTCGTAGTATATCTTACCATCAATCTCAACTAACGAACTACTTTCATCAACATTCAACTTAATAGAATACTTACCAGGCCAAACCTCGTTGAAAACGTAGTTCATATAGTCTTTCCAACCATTCTCGTCAATCAAGTGTTCAGGTACAGGCATACTACCGTCAGTAGTTTCAGTTGTTCGTACAACCGTGTCTCCTCTGCAAAGATCAAGTTTCAATCCAGGAATTGGAGTTAACTTACCATCACCGCCTTTAATACCAACAGTACCAAAAATATGACCTTTAATCGCTTCAAACTCAAAATCAATTGCAAGTTCTTTTGTCGCCTCTTTAAACATCACAGACGCCTTGTCAGGCGTTCCGTGAGTTAACCTAAACCTATCACTAACCCCAGTATCATATTCAATAACTACTTGCGCATGTTGATCTATTAGATTCCAATAATGTCCTCTTAAATTAAATTCATAATTCTCATCACCAACCACCTCAAAATTCATCAGTGGTTCTGTTTCCGCAATAGTTCTATACTTACCACCTTCTTCAAGAACCTCTATACGTAATTTGATAGTTTTACCTTCCTCGCTACCAAGAGGACTTTGCACGCCTTCTTCATCTATATAGAATACTTTACCATACAATCTCAAAGCGTCAGTTGCATCTAAAGGTACAACAACCGTTGCCATTCTAACTGCTTGGAATGCTTTCTTTCTAGCTTGAATATCATCAACTTTTAATTTATCAATCAAAGCCTGTCTTCTACCATCATAGTTTGCAGTAACACCAATCAGATTACCTGCTTCATCTCTAACATCTTTAAGACCTAATTTAACATTTCCTTCAATTAATCTTACACAATCTTCTCTTACTAATCTAATAAATGCAATTCTCTTACCTTTGTGCTCAACCACATTACCTGCATCATCAAGAACAGGATCACTCCCACCATTTCTACCATCACTACCATGAGGATCAGTATGCTTGCCAACTTTCCCGGGATCGTTTGCTCTAAAAGCCCAGATTTCAATATCAACATTAAGAGGCAAATCCTCTAACCTAAATACACCATCTTTTGTAACACTATCAGCAACAGCATTATTCTCAGCATAAGCTCGAACGTTAACTAGATCGTCTTTTACTAAATCAAAATTAGTAGTATCAAATACAACACCTTCAACAATACCCAACAGCTCAGGAACTTCTTGAATAGTAAACGGAACATCTGCAACTTTAGCCATAATAAGACGACCATTATGTCGAGTAGTAATTGCAAATCTGGCCTTGTACGTTGTTCCAGGCTTAAGTGATCCACCAATTCTTGCAGGAATAAAAATTTTGCAAGGGTCGTTTTGATCAGCCTTCAAAGATATTGGCTTACCATTTTTGTCTTTAACATAAACTCCACCTTCATCAAGCAAAAACCAATCTACCCTCTCAGCTAAAGGATAAATATTATCTTTAACATTCTGAAGAGTTCTTTCTTCTCCATTAATCGTTCCCTTCCACTTCCACTGATTTCTCGTTTGTTCATCAACATATTCGCCGTTCTTAACTGCATTACTCAACTCAGTGGGATCAGCAGGAGGTTTTATCTTCTGAGGTTTAAGAATATTAATTTTAAGAGGAAACCTAACATAAACATCAATATTATCGTGATCTAAATCAGTTCCAGAAATTTCAACTACTAACGGATCAGGAGCATTAGGATCATGTCTAGAAGAACCCTCACCACAACCATAAGATCCTTTAACTATAAATCTACCAGCAGGAACTTTCTCGAGTTTATATTTACCTTCCTTATCGGCTTTATGACCATCAGATTTTTTGAAGCCTCTTATCTCATGACCGTCCTCATCCTCTAACCAAACAGTCGACTCAGGCAACGGACGCAACTCGCCTTCTTGATGTAATTCTTCATAAACAGTACCCGCAATAGATCCTTTTCCAACTACTTCATATTCAAAATTAGGACCAAACACCGGACGATCTTCTCTAATCAATTCTTTAGTATCAAGTGTAACAACATAAGAATCAGGATCTCTACCCGAAACAGCATGAGGAACATTACCAACCATTCTGCCAGCTTCGTCATACATTACAGTTTCTTTAAACTCATAAATTGTTCCCCCTCTATTAACATGGAACCTAGGAACTTGAATTTCATACTGAGTTTCATAGAAACCAAACAACTTATAATTTGCAAACACGTTAGGAATAACCCATGCTTTTGACTTTTCAAACACAGACTTCGTTTTCCAATGCAACTCATTGTTCTCATACAACTCTACCTGTACGTCACCGAGACAATCATATGCCATGAAATCTCGTTCAGTAGGATTAAGTTTAGTGAAAGTCGCACCAATAACCAACGCCTTTGATGTAGAACCATACAAATCAATATACACAACAATCTTTCTAGATACAGAAGCAATGTCACGTTTAAAAATATCTAGAGTTTTATCAAGGATTTTAACATTTTGTTGATCAAACTCACCCAAAGACATATCTTCGCCAAGTCTATGAACTCCTTTGTTACTTGTATGAACAACCTTCACAGCCCCATCTTTGAACGGCAAAGGAATTCCTTCCATTACAAAGTGACCATCCATAAATCTAGGATGCTCATAAGACTCATGGAAATGCACATCCTTACCATATGGACTAGCCACGTCTTTAGGCACAAAACCAGAAACTTCAACATTCACAGTACCTTCAAATCCTTCAAACGGATAAACCTCGGCACCATGTTCTTTGATCAACTTCTGAAGTGCTTCTCTAAACAAACCTTTATTTTTTAGATCTTTAACATAATTATGCAGTTTTTTTGAATCAACATTAGTAGGCTTTTGTGCATTGTAATCAGCCATCAATTTTCGACCATCATAACCACAAACTGCAACCTCTACCTTACCACCAACAACAGGAACTTTAACTTGCTCCCTATCCTCCGCACCAGTTGGTTCAGCCTTGAGAACAATCTTATTAGGACCATCTAAAGTCCCATTAATATCCCCACCAGAACCATTTTTAGATGTGTGTCTTGCATCTTCCTCAGTTGCATTACCATCATCATCTTCACCAAAATAATCTTTATGCTTAGCACAAACTGTTAATTTCTTAGGGTCATCACCAACTAAAGTAACCGGTAATTTTCTAATTTTCCAAGTTCTTTTATTATTAATGCCCGCACCACTATGAGATGCCTTACCAAGTCTTTTATCGTGACCATCCAACGTAACATACATCTCAGTAACCCTGTCACTCACATCCCAGGCTTTAACCGAATCATCAGAAGATTGTATTTCAATATCCACATCAACAGAACCAGCATAAACTGGAACAACCATACCCGTCACATCTAAAGTAATCCAAGGATACGGTATAAACCATAGTTTTTTACGACTCCCTTCAATCCAATCTTTGCCGCCATTACCGTCATTACCATTAAAAGGCTCTCTGTGATTACCTTCAAAAACATAAACATCTCTATCTTTAATCCTAGCAACAATTTCTAAAGGACGATCTTTAGGCAAATCTTCAACTAAAAAATCCCAAGTAGGAGGCGTATTAGGAGCTGCCGCTTGATAATTAGAAAGACTGCTTTCGCCATACTCTTGACCTTTCTTGTCTCTAGCAAAAACTTTAACATTATCAGTTTGCATATCTTCATCATCAAAACCATAACCAACAATCTTACCTGCAGCTTTACCTTTGCCCTCAAGAACCTTAAGTCTCTCAGTAGAATAATACACAAACCGCGAACCAAGAACTTCAGCATCTATGAAAACATCCAAAACACCTGCACGATTTAGAGGAATAGAACTAACTAAACTTTTCTTTCTAGAAAGTTGTTTAATGTACTCATCATAATCAATTTCAAAAGTCGCATCTACAACGCTATCTTCTTTAGTAAAATTAAGGCTGCCTTTTAGATAATCAAATATTTTTATTTTGGGATCTTCGGGCCTGGTTTTGTCAGCAGGTACTTTGCTTTGCCCTCTAAACGAAGCAACCAAGGCCAACTTGAAATCTTTCTCTCTCTTTTTAGTAAACTTAGAATTGTTAGGTAATGTAACACGAACTTTGACCTTTCTACCAGAAGGAACCTTCAACTTATTAGTTGTATACTCTTTATCATCTTCATTCTCAAACTTACATTCAACTTTAACAGGAGGCTCAGCAACAATGTGAACTTTTTTCTCACCTTTAATTTGCGCCCTATTAACGCGAGTCATTGCAGTAATAGTAACTTCTTCCTCTCTAGCATCAGGAGGAACAGGGAAATCCACATTAAAATGATCGGCACCTCTAGGATTTTCATCTTCAGGATATACAGCTTTCGCTACATGTTTCTTATTCTTATATCTCAGTTCAGCTGACCTATATTGTTTATGTGGGTCGTCCGCCATCTTTAATCAATCCTATAATCCTCTTCGCCTTCTACAAACACAGTTGCTCTCAAATTAGTACCCATAGGTGCCTCATCAGGAGCATCAATATTCAAATGAGGCGCAGGCATAAACTCAACCTCAACTTGATCTCTTATCGTACCTTCAACTTCAGCAGTAATTGTTGCTTTGCCTTTTTTATCAGATTTTATTCTAACCAACACATTACCATTAGCATCAGGAACACTTCTAAACGTAACAGGTTTATCGCCACCTTCGAAACCAGGAATCGCAGAACCACCTACAAAAGGAACTCTCATAAGATTATTCTTTGCTTTTTGTTTCCACCAATCACCACTAAATGTTTTCTTTTTAGACGAATCAGAAGCAAGTCCCGCACTAGCATCAAAGTTCTCAGCAGGCATCAATTCACCGAAGTCGGTAGTTATCTCTACAAACTTACCTAGGAATTTAACCTTCTTCTGAGTCATATCGTTAGTATATCTTCCTCGTCTCCAAGAAGACTGTTCTTCAACCCTCAACTTAGCAGTTATCAAAGAACTACTATAATTATCAGCAGGAACTGATTTAGGTGCAGCAGACAAATTAATCAACTTCGTTTTCAATACACTACCAAGCATAACTGTAATTACCTCAGTACCTTCGCCTTCAGTAACAATAATTTCACTAGACGCATTCGGCATTCCTCCAGCTCTATATGCAGCCCAGATAAATGGGATACTACCCATAACCTTCGCACTACTTAGGTAACCAACCGCACCTTCAACAGCACTAACCACATTACGAGACAACATGGCTTTTGCAGATGTCCACGCACCGCCAACAGGAGCCAACCTTGCAGTATTAAGAACATTAGCACCAATACCAAACATACCGGCAACAGGACCTGCAAGTAAAGCAGAGTACATACCAATCTTTCCTAAATCTCTAAACAAAGTTCTAGGAGCATCAACCTTTAAACCATAAGGGATACCAGTTGCAACATTCATTGAGCCAGTTGTACCATCAGGCCCAGTTCTATCATTAGACTTAGGTAACTTTAATTTTTTAAATCCAGCTTTTTTAGGATAAGGAGTTAATTTAACATTAGCACCTTTAACTGGTTCACCATTCAAATCCATAACTTGTATTTGTGTTGGACGATAATTAGCGTTCGCCGAAGTAAGATCAGGTTCTTTATCATCAGGGTCAACATCCTTACCAGGTTTCTTACCATCTCCACCAGCACCAGGACTACTATCGCCACCAGAGTTACCACCTGAACTACCACCGGAGTTACCACCTGAACTACCACCAGAGTTACCACCTGAATCGCCACCAGAGTTACCACCTTTACCAAACATACCTATTATCCAAAAAATACCTGCGATGATGGCCATCAACCAACCCCACCACATGATGTTAGGTTTAGTCATCAACATTCCAGCAGTAATCATAGCAAGTCCTGCAGCAGCAAGACCCATCTTCCAACTTTTTTCACCAGACTCATTCTCAAAGCCTTTGTAAATTATCAAGAAAGTAACAATCGCAATTAACAAACCACCTAAAACACCGAAAGGTGCTAAAAGTCTAAAAAGAGTATCTTGAGTATTTTGAATAGTACAAGTAGCAGCACCAATTCCACCTTTACAACCCGTTCCAACAAAAATTGCCATCAAACTAAGGAACGCCATCGACACAGCAACTAACTTACCACTTTTGTTCAAGCCACCACTGCCACCTTTGAAAATATTTACTTTACCTAATGCAGCACCAAGGATACCATACAATAATACAAAGAAGAAAATAACAGTAAAACCAAATACAATTTCACCAGTACTAAGCATACTATACATCCCAGCACCAATAGAAGCCAAGAACTTAGTCAAATCAGGAAACTTAAATCCCCAATCAATTGCAAATACAGAAGGAACTACAAGTAACAAAGCGAGCATAAAACTCCAAAGTGATTTTTTAATATTCATCGTTTTCTTTTCTCAACTACTTCTTTATTCTTTTCTACCAGATCACGCATATACAATTCTAGATTTTTAGATCTTACAAGGCCTAACTCGTCACAAATAAGAGAGAAATCCTCATACACATCTCGATCTATCAAGAAATTATACCGCTGTTTGTTTGTCTTTCTGGCCGCCATAATTCATACACACTAGTGATTACAGAAAATCATAATTATGGAGTATTTAAAGCTTTCCATTAAATCATTAATAAAACATAAATACATACTTTATAGACAAAAAAGAGCACACAACAATACACAAAAACACCAACAAGAATACACACAGATACACAAAAAACACAGAAAAACAAGTAAAAAATACATCAAAAGCACATAAAAGATACATAAAACAAACACAAAACAATCAAAAGAAAACAATTAACAACCAATAATACACACAAATACATCAATCATACACACACTAAGAATTCTTCAAAAAACCATCAACCATCTCAACAACTTCATCAACGTTCTCCACTTTTCTCTTTAAATATTCTTTAAAGTCATCATCAGAATATGAATCTTTAGCAAGCTTACCGATAATATATACAATCAATTCTCTAACATCATCCTTAACACTTTCAAAGCCACCAGATTTATATGACCGCTTCAACTCAGAATCCCTTTCAAGAACTTCAACACCGAGTGCTCGCAGATCATTAGGAATATTGGAACTCAAATAATCAACAAACAACATCAAAGAACCAAACAATTCTTTTACAACTTTGATTTCATCCATTTTAGCCTTAAGTTCATCCATCAATTCTCTACCTTCTTTACTAGTGGCTAACTTAATGGATTCTCGAGCAATCTTTGCTAATGCAACCTCATCATCAGTCATTTGACCTTTAGTGATTCGATCCAAAACATCAGATCCAACTTTAATTTTTCGCCGTTCAAGTTCTTTCTTCAAAGCATGAACAAACTGCATTATCTTACCTAACGCAACTTTATAGTCTTTAGACTTTGCCGCCTCTTCAGCTTCCCTGTATTCTTTAACACCACAAGAAGCAATAGTAGCAGTCGGAACTTCGTTATCAATAGCCAATGCCTTCAAATATTCTAAAACAGATTTCGCATAATCATAAGCAGACTCTAAATCTTTCTCCTTAAGATCAGCATCAAGTCTTCGCACATCAGCATCTTCTCGATCCAAAGCCTCATGAGTAAGTTCAGTCACTAATTCCACATCACGATCAGTCATTTCATGTCGAGTCATCAATCTAACAGGCACAGGATTAGAATACTCATCAGCATGTCTCACCTTAATACTTACTTGTTCACCCAAATCTTGAATTCCTAATGCAACTATTCTGGAAGCATACACACCAAACATAAGTTCATCACGTGTCAAATTAATCAACTCAACATAGTCTTTTTTCCCCATACAATAAACACGCAACTTAGATAAATCAGGCATCGTCAAATTAAAAGAATCAGGACCTAAATAATTAAGAACAATATGATGAGCCCTAGTTTTCTGAGCTAATTCGGCTTTAATTAGCTGCGGATGCGAAGTTATAGATTCAGATGATTCGGATCTATTAGAAGATCCAGGTTGCACAGGCATCTCAGGTTCAACGTCATCATGAGGAGCGGGAGTTGGAGTTCTACGACGTGGTGCAGCGCGTAGCTTCTCAAAAGCAGCATCCAACTTATCTAAACCACGAGAATAAAACTCAACCACTCGTTGATAATTCTGATCTCCAGCAGCCTGATTACCTTGCCTAAGCAAGACATTCATTTCATTGATCAAAGGTTCAACCTCAGACAAATCATAAGCTAATTTTTTCTCAGTATGCATTTGTTTAAACAAAGCTAACTTTCTTTCAAGTTCCGCCTTTAATTGTCTAAACTTGGCCATTAATTCTACTGAAACTTCACTTGAAACATGTCGAGTATGAATCTCAAACTCAGTTTTTAACCTATCAAAAAAATATTGCTCATCGTTAAACGCAGGAACTAATCTTTCAAGACCTGCCGCAATTTTTTGTACAAACTGTTTAGAATAAATTTGATCTCTAATCTCCGCAGGTATCGCAGAAGGATTCTTTTCAAGCCGTTCATAAGTATCAAATAATTTATCGCACAAATCTTTTGTTTCAACTAAAAGATTATGACCTTGATTAAATAAAGCCAAATATTGTAAAAACACTTTTTTCAATCTAGCATTACCCAAAGCTTCAATTAAAGCATTAACATGGGGCATCGCATTCTTAACAGCTTCATGATACTTCCAGTAATCTCTTATCGCTACACGTATCCTGATGATCTTCTGACCATTTACATGTCTTGCATCTGTCATTTTTTAGTGCCACTTAGCTGATTGATTAGGATCTAAACGATTATCCGCAGAACCAAGAGCATTCATCATCTCTTGCCTTTTCACATTATTTTGTTCAACGTCACCCAGTAACTCTTTTATTTTTTTTCTAACTTTTTCTTTATCCGCAGGAGTTGCAGGAGAATTCGAAGAATTACTAGAAGAATCATCTCCTGAAGAAGAAGGTTGAGTACCAGAAGAATTACTAGAAGGTTGTTGCGAAGATGAAGAATTTCCTGAATTTGAAGATGAAGGAGATGAAGAATTTCCTGAATTCGAAGAAGGATTTATTTTTCCAAACTGAGTATCCTTACCATAACTATCCCCCGATTCTTTACTCTTCCACATAGATAATAAGAAAAACACTAAACCAACTGCCATAATCAAGAAACCATACGCCATAACATTAGGATAAGAAAACCAAAATGCAAAAGCCATCATGGTTAAACCTGCCGCAACTAAAGCAGCTTTCCAGGCTTTTTCTTTATTATCATCTTTGAAGCCCATGTAAATAATCATGAACATCACAGCAGCAATCATAAAACCGCCAAAAACACCAAAAGGCGTAAGAACTTGGTTAAGAATCATAACCATGCTTTTGTACTTGGCCGCCCAGTAAAATATTGCAAAGTTCGACAACAACGCCATACATACAGCAACAATTTTACCTTGTTTGTTAACTTCCTTTTTACCCTTCTTAAAAACATCAACTTTACGCATTGCTGCAATAACAATCGCAGTCTGCAAAGCAAACATTAACAAAAAAGTTATTCCATAAATAATATACAAATCTCTCAATACTCTCTGAAGATAAAAGAAAAATCTACTCAACTCATTTAAAATTCTCAAAGCATGAACATTAGGAGCTAAAAATAATAAAAACGACAAGCCCAATATTCCAATTCTAAATAATTTCTTCATTATGTTATTATCCTCGATTTCGTTGCTTCTTCATGTATCGCCTTTAGCTTTTCTTTTAATTGAGACATGAAAGTATGAATCTGACCAACCATTTCTTTATGTGCTGCGATTTTCTCAAGAACCTTACCACCACGCAAAACTTGTTGATGTAAATCAACAAAGTCTGCTAGAACTTCTTGTAACAAAATCTTTCGCACTTCTTCAGCTCTTGGTTTATGTTCCTGATCACCCAGCTTATCTTCCACCCTTTCAAGCTTATCCATAACTTCAGTTAAAGACAAGTCAACTCTAGTTAGTACCGAAACCAAACTTTGAACAGTAAGATCTCTCTGGATCACAAGACCTTTAATACTTCCAAATTTTTCCTCACACTCTCTATTCCATTCAATTTTATGTTCTTCAGGTATCTTTAATTCTTCAAAGAGTTTTTTATAATGATCTAATGCGTGAGTTACATCTTCATGATCTCTAAAAAGGTGCTTCTGTCTTGAACCAATATTCTCAACATCTAACTTTTTCAACTCTTTTTTCAGAGCCTTAATCAGCGCGTCAACCTTTTTGTAATCCTCATCAGTCGCCTTACGTTCAACAAACACTTGATGCGTTGCATGAGCCGCCTCTAAATGCTTAGCAATTCCTTCAACAACCGAATGTAAATTTTCAAGCAAAGCTTTTTCATCACTTAAATCGTGTTTAATGTCATCTTCTAATTTCAAAATAGATTTATTCTCCAACCAAGCCTTAATGTCAGATTCAGCAGAGTTAAGTGCTTCAAGATTTCTATACTTAATTACAAGCATTCCGTCTTTATACTCAAATACAATTTGATTTCCTGAATCTTGAACTAAAACATGTTTTCTCTTAACCTTCAACTCATCTAAAGAAATTGGCTCATGCATCTCTTCACCTTTTCGACGCACTACCGCGGTCTTAAGATGAGCACCGATAGGTATTTGAGCAAACTGTTCGAATCTTGACAAAGAAACAAAACCTTCTAAATCAATTGCCAATTTGTTAGGATCCTTATTTTCAAGTTTATCTTTTATAGATTTTACTTGACCATCATATCCATCACTCTCAGATCTCACAGGTGTAGGTCGATCAGGAACTCTAGGCGCAGGAGGATGTGGAACTCTATGTTCTCGACTGTCCCATTTCCAATAATCGGTATTACCATTTTCACAGGCACCCAACGCAACAACTTTATTCCTATCTCTTGCAAAGTTAATACTTAAATCATCATCACTAAAATCAACATTAGCATTCGTTCCTTTAATCGGACCATCTAATTTACGACCAATGCCATTAGTATACAAATTCATAGGTGAACGATGCTCAGCTTGTGATTCTCTAAACTCGCCCTCACTATCGAATAACCACCAAACATAATTGTATTCTCCCGTAGCAACTGGTGCCGGCGCTCCAGGCGTTGCAACAGTCACGTTTTTTTCAACAGTAGAACTACCACCAGGACCTGTAACTCTTAAACGAATTCTATAAGTACCCTCATCATAGTACACTTTAGGATTAGGATCTCTTCTATTAAACGTAGTTCTATCTCCAAAATCCCAATCATATCTTGAAATTCTACCTGAAGAAGTATTTCTAAATCTAACCAGTAGAGGAGCTTCACCAGTAACTGGAGCAACATCAAAATTAGCAGCGGGAGGAATTCTTCTAGGAGGTGTAGGTGGACGCGGTCCAGGAACAGGCCTTGCATCTTTAGCTTTCATCAAAACAACTTCAGATGCACAAGCCTTTAGCGCAGCAGGAGTGTAATAACAATAACCCCTATCTTTCCAACCAGGACCATAACTATTTCTTACTTTGAATACTTCTTTTCTCTGTCCCCCATGAGAATAATCAGGAATATAACCAACAATCATCATCGCATGACCACCATAACTTGTAATTGGTTGATTATCAAAAACAGGACTGCTGTTATCAGAAAAAAAGTTATTATGATATCTATGCACACCAAGTTTCAAAACATGACCATCATGTAATGCTTGAATCCATTCATCGTGATTCGTACGAGATAATTCTCTATAATTCTCAAAAATCTTATTATTTCCTGCATCCCTAAATGCGCGATCATCAGGTCGTTCTGAAAACTTTCCCCCCAGACACCTATTTCTTCTGGGCCCGACATCATAACCAGGAACTGGTGTAGACACGGGACTAAATGACCATCTACTTTCTTTAGCACAACCTAAGTTAATACTTTGACTAACATAGTCAGGATAATGTGATCCACGATTCTTATCTTTTTTATTATGATTACAAGGATCTGGCACGCCGGGATGCACAGCCCTATCAGACTCTCTACAAAAAGGCTCAGCACCAGGAGGTCTAAAATTCCACCAAAGAAACAACGGAGACATTCTGTGATCTGTTTTTACTCTACCGTCTTTTCTAAAGAGATAAAACTCAAACATACCAGCCATAGCAAAAGCCGCACAAGCTCCAAAAGGACTTTGATTTCTAACGGCTAACATGTTAACCGAATGATCTATTGTAGGAATTCTCAACCCTCTTCTCCTTAGCTCGCTTACATTAACCATTTTTATTCATCATCCTTTTTGCTTTCATCTCCCGCTTCCAACATTGCTTTAATGTCGTCCTCGCTAGGAGTATCCGTACTATCATCAACTTTAACATCAGGTATTTTAGGCACCCACTTATCTTCAACAGGAATTATTATCGATTCAAGAGTTCCATGATTTTTGCTTAAGTCATTTCCATGAATCGCTTCACCTTCTTGACCAAATCCATTATTACCTAACTTGCCCCTATTATCATATTCACTTTTTTCAACATGCGCGACTGCAATGTAACACCACCATCCTGTGGGCACTTTGTGAATTTCAAAATAACCTAAGTCGTCTACATTGACAGGTTCAAACGCATGCTTGTTAGTGGTAACTGACTCATAAACTTCTTTGTGCTCTTTAGCAAGTCTGTCTAAATCTTTTGGTTCATAAGGATCATACAACTCCACTCCTTTTTCACCTTGAATATGAATTTTTAAACGAACTAACGCAGGATGCAACGGTCTAGTTTTTGCATCATTATGATAACCCATAACATGACCTTGTAAACTAACATATTCCAAAGTTTGTGGATGAGGTTTAGGTTCATCTGGTTTTATCTTAGGTTGAGGCTCTGGTTGCGGTTGTGGTTTTGGTTCATCTCCCATTTTAGTCCCTCCTTACTACTCCATCCATTTTTCCTCGAGGTTTCTCAATACCCCTAACGTGAGGATACCATTCATGAATTGGCTCAGGTATCCTCGGATCCGGTTCTGGCGTTGGTCCATCAGGCGTAGGCTCATCTGGCGCAGGTTCATCCCCTCCTGAAGGTGTTGGTGTATCAGAAGGTGTAGTCGAAGAATTATTATTCGCAGGCGTAGAAGAACTTGAAGAAGGTGATGATGATGAATTATTCCCAAAACTAAACTGAGTCTCATCACCATAACTATCAGAAGATCCGCTCTTATCTCCAAACATTCCAATCATCCAAAATATGCCACCTATCAAGAATATTAACCAACCCCACCACATAATATTAGGATAAGACATCAACATTCCCGCAGTTACCATTCCAAAACCTGCAGCAGCCAGACCAAACTTCCAACTTTTCTCTCCAGATTCATTTTCAAATCCTTTGTAAACTACAAGGAACATTACTATTGCAATTAACAATCCACCAAAGGCACCGAATGGTGAAAGAATTCTTATCACAACTGTTCTAGGATCTGATCCAACAAAGATTGCCAACAATGATAACAAAGCCATAGATACAGCAACAATCTTTCCTCTTTTGTTCAAGCCACCCTTGCCGCCTTTGAAAATATTAACTCTACCAAGTGCCGCAGCCATGATACCATACAACAAACAAAAGAATAATAATACAGTAAAACCATAAACTACTACTCCGTTTGTAAAGAATCTAAAAAGATAATTAAAGAAATTTCCAAATGCGTTTATTGCACCATTAAAATAACTAGAAAGTGGTCTAGCATAAACTAAATTACTCATAAGAACAAGAAGCAATCCGCTTAATCCAATTATACTATTTCTTTTGTTCATTTTTCATACCCTTCAAAACTTTAGCAATACAATATTCAACAGCATGGCTTCTATTTGCAAATCTGTATTCAGAAATTTCACTATCTAGAAGATCTAACAGCTCTTTCTCAACGCTGATACTTATCTTTTCTTTGCCTTTAGCCATCCTACCCAGTCATACTAATAAGCACGCAGTACGATAAAAACGCACCATAAATACAATAACAACACCAAGTATGACCCAGTAGTATATAAAATTATTCGTAGAAAAAACCCAAAAAACGCTCAAAGCGCATAGAAACCTTTAAATAGGCGCCTAGACTCGTTAAAAACGAGGTGATTGCATATGTTCGGATTTGAAGCTGAAAGGAGCATTCCAAGTCTCATTGTTGGTATAATTCTTCTCGCCCTTGGTGGCATACCCTTATTAGCAAACCTAGGAGTTATTCCTAATTTTCTACCGGGTGCACTAACGGGAATTATTGGAAGCATTGCACTATATCTTATCGCAGCTGGCGGTTTGTATATGATCATAGATGCATTCTTAGAAGGACTAGATGAACCAAACGGCGTTGTTACATTGATAGTAGGGTTAATTATTGTTGCAGTAGGTATCATAAACATACTGAACAAATTTGGCATACTAGGATTTAGCGTACCGTTCATGAACGAAATGGTTTATAATATCTTGTTCGTCGTTGAAGGATTATTCTTAGGAATAGGCGCATTTTTTATGCAATAAATTTTTTTATTTTTATTTCACATTTATTTTTAGAAAAGAGGTGTTTGATATGGAAGTAATTCTCGAAAAAAAACCAAAGAATCCAGTAATAGTAGAAGGCTTTCCTGGTTTCGGTTTAATAGGTACAATCGGCACAGAATTCTTAATGAATAATTTAGAAGTGGAGCAGATCGGACAGATATACTTCGACGACATGCCTGCAGTTGTGGCCGTGCACGATCACAAGATCATACACCCATTCGGAATATACTACAACAAAAAACACAATCTAATCATAATTCACGCAATCACAAGTTCTGCAGGTTTGGAATGGAAGATCACCGAGGCAATACTAAAACTAGCAGACACATTACAAGCAAAAGAAATAATTTGCTTAGAAGGAGTCGGAAGTAACGACGCAAATAAAGAAGAACCCGAAACATATTATTACACTAATGAACCAAAAATGAAGAAAAAACTAGAGGAACTCAAAGTAAAACCTCTGAAAGAAGGAATAATTATGGGCATCACAGGCACAATTTTGCTAAAAGGCAGCGATAAACATAAAGTATCATGCTTATTTGCAGAAACTCATTCTAAATTGCCAGACAGTCGAGCCGCAGCCAAGATAATAGGGGAAGTTAACAAATATTTGGCATTAGGTATAGACACAAAACCATTAATGGCACAAGCAGACAAGTTTGAAAAGAAAATCCAGTCATTAATGAGTAAAAGTATGGAAGCAACGCAGATGCAGAAAACAAAACGACCAAATTACTTTGGTTAATCTAAATCCAAAGGATTCGGATGTCGATTGTATCTAAACAATGCGCCCTCTAAAGAAATACTATAGAGAGGTCCAAAAAAACGCTCAGTTTGATCTTTAGTAAGTTGACCTGGAGAGATATATTCTCCGTCGACAACAGGAGCAAGAAAAGTATAAACATCTTCTCCAACTACAAACAACATCCAAGTAGATATAGGTTCATGAACAGAACCTAACATATCGACTGCCTCACCAACAGTTCGTTCTAAATCTCTAGAAACATCATAACAACAAACATTACCATTACCTGGCGCAGTTACATAAACAGCAGAGATTGATTCATCATCAATACTTAACCTAGCAAGTAAATCTTGACCAGTAGTATGTTTTAATTTATCCAAATCCACCATAATTCCTCCCGAAATAACAAGTTTAAAAGTAATATATAAAACTAATCAAAAACAGATAGCAAAACAACCAATAAACACCAATACAGACTCCAAATCGAACGAATTTAGCAAAATAACCCCCGAAGAAGCAGTAATTTACTGGTGCCTAAACTCACTTTTGCATTATTCACACTAAAACAACCATCAAAACCCCCAAAATAACCCATATTCTGGCCAAAAATTCTTGCCTAAAAATTACTATCAAAATATCAACAAAAAAGTGGCAAAATATTTTCTAGAAAAATCTAAAAAATACCCCAGATATCAGATTAAATAACATCCTACTAAAACACATCCTGAAAACATGATAATTTATCAAAAAAATACAAATGAACTCTCACTTTTTGCCAATTTTCTTTATAAAGTTTAAAAGGAGATCATAGAATACCCTATTTTATCAAAATAAGCAAGCATTTTAGAATTATTTTCAATATGGAAAAATAAAACTAAAGAAAAAACCCATCAAACAAACAAAAAGTAAATCAAACAAACAAAATATCTAATAAATAACATCCTTGAGAAACAAATAAAAAATTAATCAAAAAAAACAGAAAAATCACACTCAAAACAACAAAACAAACGAAAGTGAGAGAAATCATGCCGACTTTATAAAGAAAACATCCAGAATGATCATAACTTTTAATCAAATACCAATAAATTAGGCACCAGCAGATCACATCACAAAATACAGCCTAAAACAGCCAAAAACCCCCAATTATTAGATAAAACAAGCAATTCAAGTAACATGACTCATCAGAAAAATATCAAAGTGAGAACTCCCTAAAACAAAACCAAACAAATAGCCCTTTCTCACCAAAAACACCACTAAAACTCAAACCCCCGAAAAAGGCACTTTATCTCGAGAAAAAACACATAATCGAGATAATCCCAAAACTACTCCGAAAACTACAAAAAACACAAAATAGCAACAAACCCCTAAATTCTGAAACTATCCCAACACCCTCTGGAACTATTCCGACCAGTAAACAATAATCCCGACAAAACAGTTCAACCCCCTCTAACCCAATAACCCTGGTATAACAACAAGATCCTACAAAGCATGCAAGTTTCTCGCATTATCCCGTCCTGTTCGACGTTATCCCGAATTTTAATTTAACTAATAAAATGTCGCAAAAACATCATGAAAATAAAACAAAAAAAGAATAGCAAACATCCAATCCAGAAAAAACTCAGCTAATTTTGCCCAATTCTAGTTTTGACAAAAGATTTCTAGCAAAACACAATAAATTACTATCAAGAAAACCAAAAACTACTGCGTAGTAAATAATATAAATGAGAAAAAACGCAAGAAAAACATGAGAGAAATGAATTTAGCAGAAGCTAAAATTGGACAGCTATTGGTCGTCAGCATCCCAGGACCCGAGAACTACAGCTATATAGGACATTTAGAAGACACACCTAGAAGATGCTACGGAAATCCAGCACTTTACAAAGCAACCCTCTCACAAACACACCCTAATAGCGAAATAAGAGGTTTTGGCGCAACATGGGACGGCATATTTGAACCTTGGTGGCAACCGGGAGAAGCCAAGTCAAGACTCTCAATATCATTAGAAACAAGAGTAAAAGTGCTAAACGACGATCCAAACTACCCTCTCCACCCCATCGATGAACTTTTAGATCATACAATGATTGGAGACATAGTTACACTAGCAGGGAATTTCACAACTGCAACAGGTGTAGTCTACAGAATTGGAGATGGAAATATTGGCTTAGCAACAAGAACTCAGGCAGAGTTCAGCAGATACGCAAGACACGTCAATACAAGACATTTTAGAAATTTTCGAGTATACAAAGATATTCTATAACCACTGGTCACTGGACATCTATTCGTGTGAGCCTTATATACTATTTCTGGCATCTTAATTACAGGAAAATAAATGACGATAAAACATCGTCGACATAACCCAAGAATCCTTAAAAAAAAGTGAGGTGTTAGTATGACTAAAATAATTCTAAATCAAAGAGAACCTGGTATGAACCCAAACAGCGACGAACTTGCAAGAGTGATTCTAGAGCGAATTGGACTAAATCCAAGAAAGTCCGGAGCCACGGATAAAATGCACAGAACACTTCTAGAACTTTATGAAAGATCAAAAGAAGCCGCCAAAGAAAAAGATCCTAAAAAATCAGTAATGACTGTTGAAGAAATGGGATATTTCGCAGGAATTTCAAGACAGACGATGTATGACTACCTAAAACGCTGGTTAGATCTGAATCTCATAACAAAAACATCATTCATAGATAATCAAAAAGTCGTAATAGGTTACAAACTAAATGGCAACACACTAGAGACTGCATTTGAGAAATCAATGGTACACATAAAAAATAACATGGAGCTCACCCTAAAGTACATAGGAGAACTGCAAAAAATAATCAAGAATGAAAAAATAAGTCAACATCAACAAGGCAGGAAATTCGAAGAAGAGATTATGGGATGATCCCGATCGACGATAGTTAGAATAGGCACTATAAAATAAAAATAGAGAATTAAGAGAAATAACTGTTAAGGCTACTATTCATCAACTCAGATTTGACATCTTCGTCTATAGTAATAACACTTTCTTTAGCTTGTAGTTCTTTGAAGTCAGGATGTAATCTAAAGTATAATTTTCCGTCTACAACTTCATGAATCAACTCAACACCTTTAGTCATTAAACAAGCCATTACACTCTTAACTTCTAACTCTTCCAAGTTAGTCTTCCTAGCAATATCAGAATAAGACAAAGGAGTTTTACTTTCATACATATAGAGAGCCAAAAAAACCTTTTGCTCATCGGCCTTAAGATCTACGTCTGTTTTAGTTAGATCAGAAATCATTAATTGTAATTCTTCAACCCTAGAATCAAGTTTATCAATTTTTGACTCAACTTCAGCAAGGTTGTCTTGAACATTTTGAATTTCGCCAGAACCTTCGTTGATCGACTGCAAGTGCTCGTCGAGTTCTTCTTTAACTTTTTCAAAAGAAGCCTTCAATCTAAAATCAATCAGTTTGAGAAATCTATCCCTCTTATTACTATCAAGCACCGTTTTTCAACCCCCGGCACACATGTACTCAAACGCTTTATAAATATTTCGAAGAAACAAGAAAGAAATAAATAACATCACTAAACAGTCATAAAAATGCCTTACGAAGTAGATGATATAACAAGAAGACTAAATGAAATCGTAGAGAGATATCTTACAAAAAACGCTCGAGGATGGTTTATAGAATCTCACCCATATGCAAGAAGAGAATCTCATGTATGGCCTGACAAAGATATCGAAGAAGATGACCCACATGAATGGACACTCACTTGGGAAAAGCCACCGGAATACACTTCGACTAAAACGCTAGACATAATCTATGCTCCAAAGGAAGTAGAATATAGAAATGGAAAAGAAGAAGAAGGATTCCACATGAGAGGAAGATATCTAGGAAACAATTTAGAAACAGCGCTCATCGAATATGAAACCCTACTCAAAGAAGAAGCCAAAGATTTCAAAAGATAGCAAACCAATAAAAATCAATGACCATTATCACACCCCATGATAGCATCAAAATCAAGATTAGCCATAATTCTGTCAAAACTGAAGGTATTCGATGCTCCAGACCTACAATCAGAACAATACCCTACAGACTCCGAAATTGCCGCAGAAACACTATGGGATGCACACTATCAAGACGAAATAGAAGGTAAAATAATCGCAGACTTTGGATGCGGCACAGGCATTCTTGGATTAGGTGCGGCACTATTAGGGGCAAAAGTAGTATTCATGATCGAAAAAGATGAAAAAGCATTAGAAATTGCAAAAGAAAACTACGAATCACTAAAAGAAGATATTGAAGGAGAGATCAAATTTTTGCATCAAGACGTACAAGACTTCAATGAAAGAGTCGACGTACTAATACAAAATCCACCATTCGGAACTAAAGAAAAACATGCAGACAGAGATTTTTTAATGAAAGCGTTTGACACTGCAAATACAATTTATACATTCCACAAAACTACAAGTGAAAACTTCATCAAAAAAATATCCCAAGATAATAATTTTAAAGTAACTTACTACAAAACTCATAATTTCCCTCTAAAAGCAGCACACTTATTTCACACTAGAAAAATTCACAGAATTAAAGTTGGCTGTTGGCGACTAGAATCTGAAAAACTAACTAAGTATCAGGCTTAATCTTTTTCTCTAAACCAAATTCAGGACAAACTGTATCTCGATACATCGCATAAGGTTTACCAATCACAGCACTCAACACAACAGCAGGAGCTAAAGCGTCCACAACTTGATCAAATGGAACATCAGAAAAGTACATAGACGAAGAATAAGCTATCACCCCAACCACCGTACCGCTCACAGTCTCGGCAACATACTTTTTTTTACCTGAAGAGAACGCATAGAACTGATAACCAACACCCACCCCAAAAACACCTGCAACCTTAACACCTAATTCTTCAAAGCCATCAGTCTCCGAATCCATCCAATTATTCAATAAACCTCTCAACTTCTCAAAAGGATAACCAGCCAAGGCATTACCTAAAACCATATTCAAACGAGTTTGTAAATGAGTATAGAAATCCATACCAACATACAACATCTCAACTGGCGCCATAATACCATAAGAAAACGAATTCATACTCAATGCTTCAATACAGAACTGATACACCCGATTATTCTTCAATCTATCAAACCGTTCTTCTCCCAGAATCTTTTCTAAAGAATCTTTTATCTTTCCCATTTATACAATCCCCATAAATGATCATCAGAATTTCTCAATCTTTCTCGATACACAAAACCCAATCGTTCACAAAAATCAATTGAAACAGAATTTCTAGCAGGTTCAAGCAACACACCAACGTACATCACATTCTCAGCCATATCTGAAAATAAACGAGACATCATCTCATTACCCGCACCCCTACCAACATCAGAAGGCAAAACCGCAATCTGATCACCAAAAACATGTTCACCGTCTATTTCAGAAACTCTGGCAGTCAAAGTATCTTCATGATCTAACCTACCGCTAGAAACCAAACCTTGCAAAGTATAAACATCATAACACATTAGAAAACCTACAATTTTAGAATCGTCAACTGCAACATAAAAATGATTAGAAACTTCCACCCTATGAGCATATTCTTCTGTTTCCAGACCATAAACTAAAAAACCAGAATCTTGTGGAGCATCATAATCGAGCTTTACCGCTTCCGCCACACCACAAATACCATCTAAATCATCCAGAGTAGCTTTTCTAACTAACATTCTACCTCCCCAAAACAACAAGAATCACCAAAAAGTAGTAAATAAACTCGACTATTATAATTTATATAATTCTGCAGAGAAAAGCGCTAAAACCCCAAATAACAACCAACAGAAACCTTTATAAATAGCCCAAATTTCCAACATGCAGGGGATGTGAAAGTATTCTAGCACATATCCACTATTTGGAGGCCTTAAAATGGACATAGAAATCCTAGAAGAATCCGATACTAAAATCGTAGTTAAATTCAACTCAGAAGATCATACATTTGTAAATCCTTTGAAAGAAGAATTATGGAATGATAGCCACATAAAAGTTTCAGCATACAGAACTGGACATTCACTAACTGACAAACCAGAATTAACTGTAGAAACTGATGGCAAAGAATCTCCTAGAGATGCATTGCAAAGCGCAGTTAAAAGATTAAAGAAGGACTTTGGAAACTTCAAAAAAGCCTTCGAAAAATAAAAATGCTTTCTTTGGAGCAAGGAACAAAATTAGTAAACCTTGCCAAGATTTCTATCGCATCTTACTTTACAGGCGAAGCTCCAAACTTAGATGAATACAAAAAAGAATTCTCAGAAGAACAAGGCGTATTTGTAACACTGACGATAAACAAAGAACTCAGAGGTTGCATTGGTTTTCCAGAAAGTCCATTTCCTCTGTACAAAGGAGTATTCAACGCAGCAAAAGCAGCAGCATTTGAAGATCCAAGATTTCCTTCATTAAGTGAAGAAGAGTGGCCATCAGTGGCAGTAGAGATTTCAATATTAACAGTACCAAAAAAGATCGATGTAAACACACCAGAAGATTATCTAAATGAAATCAAAGTAGGAAGAGATGGATTAATAGTAAGAAACAATTCAACATCAGGACTACTTTTACCTCAAGTACCTCTTGAATACGAGTGGACCGAATTAGAGTTTCTACAGCACACATGTGTCAAAGCAGGACTAGAAATGAATGCATGGAAGGATCTGGATAATAAAGTATATAAATTTCAAGCTCAAGTTTTCACTGAAGTAAACAATACAGTAGAAGAGAAGATATGAAAATGGACGGAATCCTCACACATTTAGGCATAATCATGGACGGTAACAGAAGATTTGCTAGAAGATTAATGATGAAACCATGGAAAGGCCATGAATGGGGCGCCCAAAAACTTCTAAAAATATTTGAATGGTGTAAAGAACTTGAAATTGAAGAATTAACCCTATACACATTCTCAATACAGAATTTTAACAGACCAAAAGAAGAATTCGATATGTTAATGAACATTTTCAGAGATAACTTTGATAAAATAAAAGAAGAAGAACACATAGTAAATCAAAATAAAATAAAAATAAAATTCATAGGACGATTACATTTATTCCCAGAAGACATACAACAAAAAGCTAAAGACATTGAAGAACTTACTAAAGATTATAGCGATTACACAGTAAATTTCGCATTTGGTTATGGCGGAAGAGAAGAAATCATAGATGCAACCAAGAAAATTGCCGAATTAGTAAAAGAAAACAAGATACAACCAAGCGAAATAACAGAAGAACTAATCAAAGAAAATCTTTACATGGCTGACGAGCCAGACTTAATAATAAGAACAGGCGGAGACAGACGAACATCAAATTTCTTAATATTCCAGAGCTCATACTCTGAATGGCTATTCTTAGAAAAAAAGTTCCCAGAACTTAAAAAAGAAGACATCGTTAAATGCAAACTTGATTTTGAAAAACGAGAACGACGTTTTGGAAAATAAAAAAAGAAAAAAATTAGATTTCAAACTCAATTTGCTCAAACTCACCATTTCTTACTGAGTTTATAACAGGCACCCTAACCGCAATTCCATTCTGATCAAACTTCATCGACCCAGAGATTGCAGGATAGTTATCAACAGAGTACAAACCCCTCACAATAGCTTCAGAACTAACACCATTCTTCCGCATCACATCTGCAACCAAATGAACATTGTCATAACCAAGCACAGCATAAAGCACGTTAGGAGGTTCTTCGCCGAATCGTTCAACATACTTGTCTACAAATTCATTAAGCTCAAAGTTATCATCACGATAAGCAAGCTCATAACTAAAATATGTCCCCTCCATAGCATCACCAGCATTATCCAAAGTCTCCTTCACCGCAAATGTTGATGCACCTAGAAACTGAACATCATAACCCATCTCTCTTGCCTGCTTAACAATCTCCCCATCAAGCGCCAAAGGAACAGCATAGATTGCATCAGGCTCATAAGACATCATCTTCAAGATCTCCGTTCTAAAGTCAGACGATTCATAATTATGAGTTACAACAACTAGAACCTCACCACCCAAAGCTTCAAAATCTCTTGAAAAAGTCTCTGCTAAAGTCTGGCCCCATTCATCAATGTCATAAAACACTGCAACCTTCCTAGCGCTTAAATTTTTGTAAGCAAAATTAGCCATCAAAGATGCCGAACCTTCAACCGAATATCCAGTTGCAAAAATAAACTCACCAGCATCAGCAATATCATCAGTAACATCCAAAGTCC
The DNA here is from genome assembly GCA_018646625.1 of Candidatus Woesearchaeota archaeon. Taxonomy (GTDB): domain Archaea; phylum Nanobdellota; class Nanobdellia; order Woesearchaeales; family JABGUJ01; genus JABGUJ01. The sequence goes on from JABGUJ010000003.1 coordinate 225,736, forward strand.
CAATCAATGGAACTCCATTCTTCTGAGCAACAGGAATAGCAGGCATTATTGAAGTAGCGCACACAGGCCCGATCACAACTGGTACTCTATCCACCTCAACTAATTTGGAAACAGCAGTTACTCCTGCTTTTGGCAAACATTGACCATCTTCAAAGATAACATTCAATTGTACCCCGCTTATTCCACCTTCAGCATTAATTTCATCCAAAGCCATCAAAGCACCCTTCTGCATTTCAATTCCCGCAGATGCAAAAAAATCTGTAAATGGCGCAACAAAACCAATTTCTACAACATCCATTCTATCAACGACCTTACCAGTGATAACATCATTACCACAACCAACTAACAATACAGCTATCGCTAACACAATAATCAATTTATTCATTTTAACATACCTCCACCTACACCCAAACACCTACTAGACAGAAACCAAAAAGAGTATATAAATAGTTGGTGTCTTTTATTAGACACCAATAGAAAGAAATATAAAACAAAAGAGCAATAAAAAACTATGAACAAAGAATTTCTTAAAGAAGCGGGCCTAAACGACAGAGAGATTGAGATCTACCTAGCACTTCTAAGACTAGGTTTAGTACTAGTCTCAACCTTAAGCAAAGAAACAGGATTACACAGATCCAACATTTACGACACTTTAGAAAAACTTCAAGACAAAGGATTAGTCAGCCACATTGTAAAAAATAACATAAAATACTACAAAGCAACTTCACCGGAAAGACTACTTGATTACATAGACGAAAGAAAAGAAAACATAAAAAAAATTCTTCCAGAACTAATCAACCTAACAAAACTTCCGAGAGAAGAAACCAAAGTTGAGGTATTCAAAGGAATAGAAGGAATAAAAACAGTCTTAAAACAAATAATAAAAGACAGAAAAACATACCACATAACAGGAGAAAGCGAAAAATTCTTTGACCTATTAGGACCATACGCAACTCAATGGCTAAAAAAAGCAGAGGAACTGAAAATAAAAGGAAAGCTTGTCTTCATAGAAGGTATGAAATTTGGTCTAACTAAATACGAAACATGCAAAATCTTGCCAGAAGAGTGTTTTTCATCAATAGAAACTTGGATTTGGGATACAAAAACAGGTTACTTTGTTATGAGTCCGCCTTACTTCGTAATACTCGTCGACAACAAAGACATTGCAGACTCAAACATCTCACAATTTAATTTTCTTTGGAAACTAGGTAGAAAACCAACACCAAAAGAAGAAAAAGAAGCAAAAGCACGAATGCTCTAATTGTCTTTTTGCTTAAACAAACCAGTTTTCCAACCAATAAATGTATGCACAACTCTCTCTACAGCAATGGAAGCAACCCAAGCCAACTGATTTGCAACAGCAGCATTTAAATCATGATTCATAAGAACATAGTGCAACGGACCTTGCATAGAATAATATAAAACATTAGCAGGTAACTCAGAAGTATACAAATGCATCAATTCTTTACGCAATTTCTTCCTACCGACAGAGCCTGAATAACTTTGATGATTCCCCTGATAATACAAAGCACCCTGTAAACCTAAATAAGCAACATAGTCTACAGCTGCCGCCCCTATTGCGATTGTCTCAGCATCACAACCCAAATTGTCCATACAATAAGAAGCAGACGACGCAACCAACAACGCAGGCAGACCAGATGCAACGGCATTAGCATTAACACTAACAACTTTATTGTTCTTATACAAAGAAACAACTTTGTTAACAACATCAGAAATCGACATATTTCTCACCAAAAAAGAAAAAGAAAAAAATTAGGAAAGTTTAACAAACTCTCCTTCAACATTCTGGTACATAACTTCGTTGATGCTTCTAACGATTCCATCATCATCCATGCTCAAAGTTCCAGTCAAACCTTTCAATGCAACACTATGCATTCCAGCTTTTAACTCATCACCTTTAGCAACACCAGCTTCATCAATAGATTCTGCTAAAAACATCATCGAATCATAACCAGTTGCAGTAAACAATACAGCTTCAGGATCTTCACCATACTTCACTCTAAACTCAGTCAAGAACTGTTGTGATTCTAAATCATCACCAGTCTCCCAAAAAGTAAAGTACAACCCGTCATCTGCACCTTGTGCATTCTCAACAAAGTTTAAACTTGTTGCAGTATCAATTGTAAGGAAAGTTCCTTCAATGCCCATTTCCTTTGCTTGCTTCAACAACAAACCAACCTCATCATAACCCATCACTAAAAACGTGTCCACTCCAGTTCTTTGGGCTTTGATAAGCATTGATCTAAAGTCAGACTGCTCAGGTTCATAAACATCTTCAATTACAACCTCACCGCCTACTGATTCAAACTTTTCTTTGAAAGTTTCTTTTGTTAGAACCATAAATCCAGAGTTTTGATACAATACAGCCACTTCCTTTTTCTCCAATTCATCAAAAGTAAAGTCAGCTAAACTGTAACCTACTCCTTCATCATAAATTCCAATTCCAAAAGCGAACTCCCCTGCATCTGCAATCTCTTCACTTGAATCTAATCCGTTAATAACCGCAACTTTGTCAGCATCAGCCATGGGAGCTAAAGCAAACAATGAGTCATAACCACTCACAATAAAAGCATCAACACCGTCAACATCTTTCATTTTCTTATAAGCAGTCACAGCTTTTGTTGCTTCGTGTCTATCATCGTAATGTACAAGCTCAACTTTCTTGCCATCAATTCCACCTTGAGCATTAAGTTTTTCAACCGCCAACTCAACTCCTCTAAAGTTTGCAATTCCTAATGATGCTTCAGAACTGGTCAATGCACCAATCCAACCGATCTTAACAACTTCTTGTGTAGGTTCAACTACAACTTCTCCAGTTATACCTGAGTTGCCACAACCTACAAGTCCTAAGATCAAGATTATAGCTACCGCTAAGTTCAATAATTTCATCTTAAACCACCTCAGAGATGATCTTCGCCACCTCTTTTGTTGTTACTACTTAGCGTTGACAAAGTATATAAAACTATGTCGTCAGTTTTACGACGTTTAAACACAAACTATAAATAGAAGCGCCCTAACTAGAATATAATGGATTTACTAACCCCTCTTAAGGACATAGGCCTCACAGATAATGAGATCAAAGTCTACCTAACTCTGTTAAAAATAGGTACAAGCACCGCTTCAAGCATATCAGAACGATCAGGAATGTATCGCCCCTATGTTTACGACACACTAGAAAAACTTCAAGAAAAAAGTTTAGTTAGCTACGTCCACAAGAATAACAAGAAATTCTTCAGTGCAACCCATCCCGATAGATTGCTTGAACTTCAACAAATAAAAGAAGAAAGTATCTCCAACATTCTACCAGAACTTGTTTCATTTACTAAGCTACCAAGAGAAGAAACAAAAGTAGAACTATACAAAGGAAAAGAAGTAATCAAAATTCAATTCAGAGAAGCCTTAAAATGCTTAAAGGAAGGAGGAGACAGTTTCATAATAGGCGCAGAAGAAAAAAACTATGAGAAGCGTGACCCAATCGCATTTGAAAAATACTTCAACGATCTAAAAAGATATGGATTCAAAGAAAAAGCGATAGTAGAAGAAGGAACAACATACCTACCAGGACCAACAGAAACAACAGAGTACCGTTTTGTTGCCAAAGAATTCTTCAACCCAAATCCAACATCCATACTAAACGACAAAGTAATAATGATTATATGGGGAACTCCAGACTACTTAATCATCATCCACAGTAAACAAATGGCAGATGCATACAGAAAACAATTTAAATTACTCTGGGAAATTGCTAAAACAAAAGAAGAGGTAGAGCGAGATAATGAAACCACACAACCATCTTCCTGATGAATTTCATCATCACAAAGAAGAGAAAGAACCAATTAAATTCTGGAAGATAATCGGCGCATTATTCTTAATAATAATACTTCTAGCAATGATCATACCTCACTACGCAGTTAAACTAGACCCAGAACCAACTCAAATACCAGAAGTAAGAGAAGTAATAAGAGACGATATTCCAATAAACAATATTTCACATTCAATTGATAAAATAGAAGATTTTCGAAGATTTCTAACCCCGAACGATCCAATAATCAAACAAGCAGCAAATAAGATTGTTAGCAGAGGATGCGACAGCAACAAAGCATGCCAAGCAAAAGCCATATACTATTTCCTAAGAGACAAGTTCACATACGTCTCAGATCCTAGTTATGAATACATCGCAGGCGCAAAAGAAACATTATTCACAGAATCAGGAGATTGTGATGACATGAGCGTACTTGCTGCAAACTTATACAGAGCAATAGGAATACCAACAAGATTTGTTTTCATTCCTGGCCATGTATATCTGCAAATAAAAGTGGATGACGCATTAAAGAAATACAAACAGAAAGACGGCTGGATTAATGTAGATCTAACCTGCACAAATTGTGAATTCTCAAAAGTACCTTATTCAACAATAGAAGAAGAAAAAAAAATAGTGGATTAGTGCTGAGCACTACCACTGACAATATCTATCATTCGCAAATAAAAACCACGAGTATCTACAGCCATATCAGGCTGTTGACCCAAAAGTTTAAGCGCTTCAACAGTCAACTCATCTGCTCTCGCATGATCGTCTCCTTTAACAGCTTCTGCAACCTCAAAACCATACTTAGTCTTAAGATCAGTTCTAAGTTGAGGACCCAAAACAGCAGACTTCAAATGTAAAGGCGTAGGAGCCTCACCATCTGTCATTAATGCTAAAGGCACATCACACGCTTGATACTTTTTAGCAGCAGCTACCGCATCAAGAAACAAGTACGTATAAAGTTGCGCAGCACCAGACATATGTGCAGCTCGACCATTAGATAAATGTGCCAACACAGCATCATAATTTCCAGAGTCTGCAGTAGTATTATCTGCCAACTGTTTGTTAAAATAAATCTTAATCCAAGCAGCATTACAACCAAAAGTTGCATCATATGCATCCTTATGCGCAGACGTCACACCAAAAGCTTTAGCACCATCATCAGCAACCACTCTATCAACAAGAGAAAGGGCATCAGCAATTCCTGCATCCAATAAAGAGAATGCATTCTGAATTGCACCTAATGAAAAGATACCATCTGCCGCAGCAAACGTCGCTTGATCAAAATAAGAATCGAAGTATGGCTGCAATACAGCGTCAAACACATCTCCAACCTTAGCTCCAAAACCTTCATGTCCTTTTACACTATCCAATTCAGGAGAATTAGAAATGCCAGTTAAAGCCACCAACAAACCATCAAGTGCTTTCACATATGATCCTCTAACTTTGGAATTAAGATCTTCAACAGAAAAAGATGCATGATCTGCTCTATACTTCTGATATTCAGCACCAGCCAAGGCAACATTAGACATCACATAACTTTGAGTTGCATTCATGATATTAGTATCAATCCCGGTAGCGATTGTACCCAACAAATCAAGTTCTGCCTTCCAATCTCTTCTCATAGCAGAAGATATTGGTCTTGCTTTTTCTAATGCAGTGATCTTACCCAAAACATCTTTTTTCAAATCAAGAAGTTTTCCAAATGAATCAGTAAAATACTCCGCAGCCAACTCAGAGTTTGCACCAACTAAAGATGCCTTAAGATAATCTGCAACAGTACCAGATAAGATTTGAATACCGTCAATAGACAAAACACCAGTAGGCATTCCTTGATCATTAAACTGATCATAATGTCGTCTCACCAACGTCATTTTACGATCTAATGCAGCCCTTCTATCAGGACCTTCAACAGTCTTACCGACAAAAACATCAACAGTTCCAAACAACAAGTCAACAGCGTTTTGATATCTCACAGAATCGTGACCAAAGTATGCTCTTGAAAAGAGTGCCAATTGATCAGCACTAGTAACTGCATCTTCAAACTGCCCGTTCTTTCCTAAAAGATCAACTAACCCTGTTTGCATATCATATAATCTTGTTTTATATTTTACAGAAGCCAACTCTGCCAATTCTCGTTGAGCAGAATCCAACTTTCCTAAAGCACTCGGAGTATACTTATCTTTAAACAAAGTAATCAAAGAACCAATATCAGCTTTAAGATCTATAATTTGAGCAGCATAATCTGGATCTGGACCAGCACCATCTGGACCGTCTCCACCAGTTGTATCCCCGCCAGTAGAACCAGTTGGAAGAACAGCATCATCGAGCGTATCCCCACCTGTTTGATGTTGAGCCGCAGGAGGAACAGTGTCCTGAGCTTCTTGAGCTAATGCAGATCCTCCAAAAAGAAGTGAAGCAATTGTAACAGCACCTAACATAAATCGTTTCATTTTATATAACCCCCAAATGATATTCTCATGACTATCATTCGATTTTAAGTATCCCGTCTACAGTCAGACGCGCATAATATATAAAAGTTACGCAGATCTAGCCACTTTCGAGTAATAAATGCCCGAAATCGTCAAATTTATAAAGAGTGCACTAATTCTGACAGAACATCACAAAAATTCGCTAAAAAGCGAGCCCGAAAACTATTGCTAAGCTTTTGGCCATAGGAGGGTTAAATGAGCGAAAATGGATAAAACTAAAGTCTTAGAAGCTTTAAAAAAAGCAAAGGAGCAATCCAAGAAGCGTAACTTCAGTCAAAGGTACGATATAATCGTTAATCTGAAGGACATTAATCTAAAAGACCCTACTAATCAACTAGATCTGTTCGTTAATCTACACTATCCACACGGCAAGAAGATGAAAGTCTGCGCTTTAGTTGGTTCAGAGCTTAAAGAAGAAGCAGAAAAAGTTTGTGACAAAACAATCCATGAACAAGATTTTGCTAATTATGCTAAAGATAAAAAAGCAACTAAAAAAGTTGCAGAAGAATTTGATTATTTCATTGCTCAGGCGAACATCATGGGAAAAGTTGCAGGAGCATTTGGTAGAACTCTAGGTCCTAGAAAAAAGATGCCAAACCCAAAGGCAGGATGCGTTGTTCCACCTAAAACATCTCTACAACCAATTTGCGAAAGACTACAACATGTCACTAGAGTATACGCAAAAGAAAGACCAATAATTCAGTGTACTGTTGGTATCGAATCAATGAAAGATGAGGAAGTTGTAGATAATATACAAACAGTATTCAAACAAATATTAAGTCACGTTCCTAACGAGAAAAACAATATAAAATCAGTTTACCTGAAAACAACAATGGGTAAACCTGTAAAGTTGATGTAAGATGGCTCATGTATGCAAAGCAAAAAAGGAAATCGTAGCAAAATATACGAAACTCATAGAAGAGTATCCAATAGTTGCAGCAATCAACATGGAAGGCTTACCAGCACCTCAGTTACAAAATATGAGGGCAACCCTGAGAAAACAAGGCGTTGTCTTGTTTATGAATAAAAGAAGATTAATCACAATCGCTATTGAAGCTGCAAAAGATAAGAAAAAAGGCATTGAAAAATTAATACCTAGCCTGAAAGGTATGCCAGCTCTTTTGTTCAGTAAAGAAAATCCATTTAAACTTTTCAAAACTTTAGAAAAAAGTAAATCACCTGCCCCAGCAAAAGCAGGTCAAACAGCTCCTAAGGATATTGTTATTCCTGCAGGACCTACAGGCTTCGCACCAGGTCCAATAATTAGTGAATTGGGCGGTGTTGGAATTAAAGCTGGAATCGATGCAGGAAAAGTTGTAATAAAAGAAGATTCTAATGTTGCTAAAGAAGGCGACGTCATATCCGTACAATTAGCAAGCATTCTAACTAGACTTGGTGTAACTCCTATGGAGATCGGCCTAGATCTAACGGCTGCATACGAAGACGGATTTATTTACGATAAAAAGATACTTGCTGTAGATGAAGAAGAATACATTGGAAATGTATCTCAAGCATCAAGCTGGGCATTCAACTTAGCTATGTTTGCAGGCATCCCAACAAGTACTACTACAGAACCATTGATACAGAAAGCATTCAGAGACGCTAAAGCATTAGCAATCTCAGAAAGCATCTTAGCAGATGGTGTAACAGAAGAAATCATAGCAAAAGCACACGCTCAAATGAATAGCGTAGCATCACAACTTCCTGACGAAGCAAAGTCAGAAGAACTCAAAAATGTTAAAGCTCCTACAGTCCAACCGGCAGCAGCCGCTCAACCAGAGAAAACTCAGGATGATAAAAAACCTGAAGAAGAGAAACCAGTTGAGAACGCAGCGGCAGGTTTAGGTTCTCTGTTTGGATAAATAAAGATATCAAAAAATAACTAATTAATCAGGAGGCAGAAAAAATGGAATATATCTATGCTGCAATGTTGATCCACAAAGCGGGTGGAAAAATTGATGAAGCTACTGTTAAAAAAGTCCTAGAGGCAGCAGGCGTAACTGTTGACGATGCAAGAGTGAAAGCACTAGTTGCTGCACTAGACGGAGTTGACATTGAAAAAGCAATCGAAACTTGCGCAATTGCCGCGGCACCAGTCGCAGCAGCACCAGCAAGTGCGGGAGCAGCTCCAGCTGAGGAAAAAGCAAAGCCTAAAGAAGATAAAAAGCCAGCGGCAGAAGCTGCAGCAGGTCTTGGAGCTTTGTTCGGATAAGTTTAACAAATTAGGTGCTTTCAAGCACTTTTTATTTTATTTTACAATGCGAGTCGATGATGAGGTATGACTGAAGAAACTACAAAACCAAAGGATTCACTGGAATCACTCAATTCTCATATTTTAGGCCTCAAAACCGATCTTAACGCATTAAATACTGAAAAAGAAGATTTCTACAAACAAAAACAAGATATTAGTAAACAAATCTCTAAAATTCTAGAAGACATAAAGGGTCTAAAGAAAGAGAGAGACAAATATACTAAACAAGTCAGAGAGAAAAAAGGCAATAGAGAAGGCCTAAATAAAGAAATCAAAGACAAAATTCGAGAAATCAAAACAGTTAACGATGAAAAACGAGCCATCACTCAAAAACATAACATAAAGAGTGACCCATCAGGATTACAAAAAGAAATAGATGCTCTCGATCTCAAAATCGAAACAGAAGTTATTTCATTCGATAAAGAACAAAAAATAATGAAGATCATTAAGGAAAAAAAGAAAGCCCTTAATGGAATGAAGAAAGTCAGCGGAATTTTTGAGAAATCACACACACTATCAAAAGAAATTGACAAATTAAAAGGAAAAGCTGACGACAGTCACAAAAAACTGACGAAGACAGCAAATGAATCTCAAGAAAAACACGAAGAAGTAATCAAACTTACTAGAGAACTTAACAAATTAAAGAAAGAAGAGAAGAAAGCATTCAAACAATTCAACAGAATCAAACATCAATTTCAAAATGTTAACGAACTTCTAAAGAAGCATCTCGGAGAACTAAAAAACGTCAAAGTTACAGTAAGAAGCAAGAAAGAAAAGAAGAAAAGTTTCGAAGCAAGAAAGAAAGATGCAACAATAAAAGAAATGAAGAAGGAAGTTGAGGCCAAGATGAAATCAGGTAAAAAGCTCACTACAGAAGACCTGCTTCTCTTTCAGAGTAACTAATCCCTTAGCAACCTTTATATATACACATAATTTCAAGATCCATATAAGAAGATGGCATATCAAAGAACTCCACTAACAGCTGAAGAACAAATCCAAAGAATCAAGTTACCGCGAGGTAATGAATGTTTAGGATTTGTTGAACAAAGAGTAGGTGGAAGCAGAATGAAAGTCAGATGCCTTGATGGAAAAAATAGAATCTGCAGAATTCCTGGAAGACTCAAAAGAAGATTGTGGGTAAGAGAGAGTGACATAGTTATCGTCGAACCTTGGGAATTCACAGGCGATGTAAAAGGTGATGTAATTTTCAAATACAAACCAATTCAAGTTAGCTGGTTACGAAAAAATGGATACCTAAAACGACTTGAAGATGTTGAAGAATTCTAATTTATTATTATTACTATTTTAGTCAGAACATTTTTTCTAGAAAAAAAACCTTGTGATGTACAAAAAAATAATTTTTTCTTAAAAATTTTAGAGAAACTTAAAAAAGTTTTACAAAAAAATAAAAAAGCAACATAAATGCACAGATCGACGTCACGAAAACACAAGAATTAAAAAGTTGAGCACCCAGAACCGCTCTAATATCAGAAATCAGGCAATTTAGACGTTCTAAACCGAAACATATTTAAACAAAATTTGACATTTAAGTACTTAAAGACTTGGAAACTCATATTTTCCAGTTTTGAGGTGAATTAAAGTGGCAAAAAAAAGAGTGGTAAAGCGTAAAGCTGCTCCAAAAAGGAGGGCACCTAAGAAAAAGGCAGCTCCTAAGAGGAAGCCAGTGAAACGTAAACCTGCTAAGAAAAAGGCAGTAAAGAAGAAGCCAGCCAAGAGAAAACCTGCTAAGAAAAAAGCAGTAAAACGAAAGGCAGCTAAAAAAAGGACTGTAAAAAGAAAAGCAGTGAAAAGAAAGCCAGTTAAAAGAAAAGCAGTGAAGAAGAAAACTGTTAAGAGAAAAGCAGTAAAGAGAAAACCGGCTAAGAAAAGAACTGTTAAGAAAAAAGCAGCTAAGAAAAAACCTGCAAAGAGAAAAGCAGTAAAAAGAAAAGCTGTAAAGAAAAAAACAGTCAAAAGAAAAGCAGTTAAGAAAAAGGCAGTGAAGAGAAAAGCAGTTAAGAAAAAAACTGTAAAGAGAAAACCTGCTAAAAAAAGAAAGCCTGCTAAAAGGAAGGCACCTGCTAAAAGAAAGCCTGCTAGGCGAAAAAGAAAATAATTTTTTTGTATAAAACCTCTGCCTTTTAGGAAACTGGAAGGCAGAAACATTTTTTCTACAATTTTTACCAAAATAACACTAAAAACCGCTTATTTTCTAAAAAGAAGACCATTAAAACAATATAAAGAAAAAAGAAGAAAAAAAAGTACTTTAACAGTACTTTTTAGGAACGTCGTTAACAACTCTTACGCCCATAGCTGGTTTTTGCAAGCTTACAAACTTAGTCGCACCCTTGTAAAAGTTACCCATCTTAGCTTCGTAAGATAATTTTGTTCCATAAACGCCTTTTGCCGCTCCAGGTTTAGCTGCAGTAATCTTCCTAACACTTGCTGCAAGAAGAACTTTCTTAGCTTTGTAAACTGGTTTGCCTGCTGCGTTCTTTGATTCATAAACAACATACTTAACAGTTGGCTTAGCAAGTCTGCTTTTTGGCTTTTTCTTACCGCCTTTTCTGTTCATTGTTACTTCACAAACATTTGCATTTTTATCTAAATAATACAAACATCCTTTTTTTCTCTTTACACCTGCTTTTTCAACAACTTTAGGTCCGGATCGAGATTTTTTACCGCCTCTAGCCATACCTACATGACAGATGTTACCCTTTTTGTCTATAAAATATAGAAAACCTGGTTTTCTAGTCACATCACTTTTGTATACGACTTTTGCCATTAGTTCTGCACCCCTTATTTAGTTTTTTAAGATAATTCTTAGTCGATAGAAGTTAATAGTCCTTTATATTTGTTTTGATTATTGACGAGAAAACTCAAAACGCTCTACGATTCATCTCGTCAAACAACTCAATAAATGTTGATGCACTCCATAACTGTGCACCACACCCATTAGATTCTTGACGCCACGCAGAACTTACCTCTGAAGAATGACCAATTATCCCTTTAGAAAGAATATCCCTCTTAGAAGCTTCTAATATTTCTTTAATATACCGCCTAAACCTAAACTTACCAACTCTCAACAAAGACATCGCAGCAATATTATTCACCCAGTACCACGAGTCTCCTCTGTGATAACTTTTATTATCTTCTCCAGTGTGGTGATCAACATAAAATTTGCTCTTCTTAGATATAGAAGCTAAAGCCCCCCAATCAAGATACAAATTATCTAAAGCAATTCTAAAACTAACTTTCCAAACTCCATTACGAAACATTTTAGGATAAATATAGTACGCCAAAAACAAATTAGGACGAACCTCGTCACTTCCAACACAATCAACTACGACACCGTTCTTGAGAAAACTACCCTTCACCCTTTTAAGAAATGATTTCTCAGAATCAGATGCCAGACGATAACCAACACCATCACCCAACATTTCACAAATCTCAGAGAGAAACTTATACATACGTAATCTTAATGCCTGTAACTCTATCAACTTACCTTCCCTAACTTCATCACCAAAATCCGTATCCATCCAACTTTCATTCTTTTTTGCAAAATCTAAACCGCCCTTAGTATGAAATTTATGTAAATCTAATAAGCTAGTTTCCAGAACGACCTTAATTCTTTTCAAATCAACAACAGAAAAATATTTATCCAAGACCTTATGCCTTCGCAATGCAATAATATAATCAGATAATCTCAAAAAGAACCAACCAACACCATCAGCACTTCCTAACAAAGAACCAGGCACTCTATTCGGCAACCTGCCATCATATTCAAAATTATCTAAATAATTCATCAATATTGACTTTACTGCCCCATACTTCTTCATTAATATCAAAGCCTTCAAACCAACCATCTCATCCCGCGTCCAATACTGAAAAAACCAAGGCAATCCTGCAAATAATCGTCTATTAACACCATCACCCACAGTTAACAAATTCACAGAATTAGCAGCACAAAGATTAGCCATATTCAGCTCATTTTTAGGTCTAGCCTTCACAACATCACTTTTTTTCAAGAAATCATGATTCTCTCTCAGAATCTTCAGTTCATCTAATGCTTTCTCTTCAGAAGATCCTACGGCAAGAAACAATTTACTTCCTTCAACCTCTACTCCTTTATACACATACCTGCTTTTTGTATTTTTCTCGCGATGTGAATCAGAAACATAATCTCTTTTCACCCATTCATCCTGACTAAACAACTCTCCATCAGAACCTATAGCAACAAACAACTCATATTCGCTCACCGCATCAGTTTTATCTTCCTTAGAGTCTGTTTTTTTAGTAAACTTGACAATAATTCTCTTACCTGCCTTGTACACATCATAATGCCTACCAAACTCCCTAGAATCATAAGAATCTTTACAATCAAAGAATAAATCCATTATCTTTCTGTAATCCAACTCACAAACAAATCCGTTAATTCCTTCATGAACATAAAAACGTTGCTTAAAGTTTCCAAATCTTCGTTCAACAGAAGAAAAATGATTCACAATTGTATCTATTTCCTTCAGACCGCGCACAGAAATACTTTCTAGAACCTTAAACATCCGTTCGCCATCAAAAGTAAAGAACCCTTCATATTTAGACTTAGGAATAGGGGATTGATACAGATAGCCACCTCGTTTGTTTGTGAGAAGAAAACTATCTGAATCACAATTTTCCAAAATCACCTCTTTTCCCCTAGCAAAGTGTATTAACTTCATTTCTTCAACAATAATCGATATCTTAAAAGAGTTTTTTCAGCATCAACTTTATTACTATAAGTAAATCCTTCACCAGAAACCTTTGCAAGCTCTTTTCTTTCCAAATAGTCTAACACCAAACCGCCCACCGAATCATAACGATCAAGAACTTCCTTAGAGTCTGACGCTTCACCCTCCCACAAAGGAGTTTCAAAGGAACAAACCCAAGTAGGATCATTAGACGATGCTCTAAAAACAAAAGAGCCAGCATCCTTTCCATTCAACTCAAACCTTATGTCAGCAAATCTATTTATCTTTGCTTCATCATCATAAAAAGTGTTAAAATCAGTAACAGTTAATTTACCAACAGGAGTATCAAAACCAGAACCTGGCTTAAAATCATTCATCAATCTTCTAATACCTTCATGTCTACCCATCGTTATTAGTATAGAAGGCACTCCACCATTTCCTGGTTTCCAACCAACAACATTACCTGGCTTCTTTGAAAGTTCCTCCAGAAAACTATCTGCAAAAAGAGGTTGAAACCTAGTAGACTGCTTATAATGCACCAATGTTTTATCCAAAACACCTTCAAAAAAGTTATCGCCTTCATCCGATTTGTACTCCAACCCCATGATAACGAAAAACAATGAAAAAACAATCGGATCCTCCAAAACACCTGTAACATGTGTCCACGCATGACCGGATCTCTCAGCATAGATTGGAACAACATAACCTTTATCCTTAAGAGCCCTTACTTTAGCCTTAAGATAGACATAACCCGCATCAGTTTGATAAGGTTCATACCTTAATTGCATTGCTTTAACATCAACACCTTTACTAGAAAGAACATCTCTAACAACAGCAACCTTACCTAATGCATCAACACCATATCCTCGCTCATTAAAAAAAGTCAGAGTTGCTTGCATAAGATTATCAGGAGGAATCATTCTAAAACGCCTGTTTGTTTCGGGATCAACATCCTTAGTCGGCACCACTATTGCCCCTCTATCACCATCAAGATCAAAAGCAAGCCCAAAGTCAGCTTTACTTTCTTTCATATAATCCATCAAGTCAAAAAGATTTTCGAGAATAGATGGATCTGCTTTATGCTGGCCTTCTAATTCCCAGACATCTTCATGAAGAATTGTTACATCCGCCCCCAAACTTCTGTAAACCTCGCCAGCCAAAACACCAGAAGGTGTATGACTTCCCTCTACAACAACGCGCAAACCTTTGAAAGGTTTAGCATCCATGTCTACAATTTCCTTCTCATATGATTCAACCATATTCAAAATATTATCAGCATTACATAGATCGGTACTAAGATCATAAGCAGATTTATTGACTCCAGCCTTAAACAAACTTGAACAAACTAAACCAACAACCTTCGCCATACGATAATAAGAATCTTCGACATGATCTATAACTCTAGCACTATTTTTTGAAGAAATTAAACCAAGACAAGCAGAATCAAGAACAACGTCTTCCATCTTCTTTCTACTCACTGTCCGAATCTCATAAGGTGTAATACTAACAAGCTCATTATGCTTACCTAAAATTGTAATCTTCGCACCCATAACATCCGAAGCCTTGGTGTGACTTGCAGTCAGAAAAATACCTAAAAGAGGTGCGTGCTTTCTTGTTGCCCACGAATAAGAAGCCACACAATTAGGCTTTTCACCAACATAAATCGCTTCTAATCCGCACTGTTCGATCGCTACAAGAACTGCTTCAATTGATTCTGGTGCAGTTTTTCTACAATCCCTACCAACCAGCACCTTCCTATTATCAGAATCAATTTCTTTAGCTCGGTCAAGCGCCATTGAAATCCAAGCCAGCGTCATAAAAAATAATCTTTTATAGGAAAAATCAAGACTGCCTTTGCTAGGCGAACGATAATCATAATCTCTAAACATATCGGGATTAATTGTTTTAGGATCAAACAATCGATATACAATTTCACCATTCAAAGGAACTTTCTCAATTAGTTTATATTCGCACTCAGAATCAAGTTCACGATCCAAAGAAGACAGCCAACCCAACAAACGCTCAGCATCATTTTCAGAAAGACTAAACTCTACACCAACTTGCTCTAGAGTATATGCCTTCTCTTTTAGTCTAGAATACACACTCTTAACAATAGACTCACTCATACCTGAAATATTATAAGCTTTAAACGGATTAGCCAATACAATCAACCCCCTTTCTTCAAATCACTTTATTAATTAGAATATTTAAAAGAGTTTTGGTTATTTTCGACGTTAGAAACACTCTAACTCAAGAATTCTCACTCTGCCACAATTTATCAAAAACCTGCTCAAAAGTCTTTGCAAATATCTTATCTTTAATCAAAAAAGCTCTTGGCACTTTACTAGTAACATATTGAATAAAAAAGAGATCATCCAACACACCCCATTCAGCATCATTATCAAGATTCATAAATTTTATTTCGGTATGCTTATCCTTTCTCTTCTTCGCAAGCTCAGTGTCTTCTTCAGGAAATATAATTTGCTCTTTCACCTTATTCTTCACTCTAGCTTTATGATGTTCATTATAAAAACCAACCAAACCCGCATAACTTTCCATTTTTGCAGTATGCACCTTCACAACAGACTTCTCACTCATCGAAGAATTTATCTCACACCACATTGATTTTATACTCGGTATCCCTTCAAAATATTTGTAATTAGAATATGGCTCATTATCAACACTTCTTCTCTTAAGATTTGATACCAATTCAGAAACTTGTTTTCGTTCTTGTTCAAGATTTTTTTGTTTTTCTAAAAACAATTCATTCAACACATCAGGAGGCGCAGCCATAAACACTTTGATATTATTCTGAACTCTATAACTTACCAATCCTTTAGCCATTAAACTATCCAATATACGATAAATGTTAGAACTAGCAATTTCTGAAGTTCTACATAACAACCCAGTCTGTGCTTCTTGAAGCTCTAGAAGAGCTAAATACACCTTAGACTCCTGCAATGATAATCCAATTTTCGCCAAAATATCCGATATATTATCCATACTACTATACTAATATAGTAGCGAATATTTAAATCTTTCTTCACACAACTAAAGAATAAGACTTGTTGGGGTACTAAGATGAATAAAATAATAGCAATACTAGCGATAGCAATATTCCTAATATCTGGCTGCGGCCAAATAACTGGAGAAACAATCAAGAACGAACAAATCAAAGTAGGTGTAGCCATCCCTTTAACCGGATGGGGAACATACTACGGACATCCACTACAGAAAGGAATGAACATAGCAGAAGAAGAATCAAATATACAACTAATTTACGAAGATTCTAAAGGCACAGGAAAAGATGCAGTCACAGCAGCAAAAAAATTAATCCATGCAAACAAAGTAGATATTCTTTTTACATCGTTCACTCCGCCAACTCACGCAGTTTCACCTATAGCAAAAGCCTCGCAAACACCCTTCATTTACGATGCATACATCGAATCACCGCTAGAAGAAAACAAGTTCGCATTCAAAATAAACTTCAACGCCAAAGAAGGATGTAAAAAGATTGTCCAAATAGCAAAGCAAACCAACAAATACCAAAAACTTAGCGCAATAATGTCCAACACAGAATATAATCATCTATGTCTAGAAGGTGCAAGAGAAATTGAACCAAACATTGATGTCTTTTGGTATGAATTTGGTGAAAAAGATTTCAGAACATTACTTCTAAAAACTAAAAACCACGACGCCATTCTCACAATAGGATGGGAACAAGAAGAGATGGTTCCGTTATTTACACAAAAATCAGAATTAAACATAAACACGCCAATAATTTGCGCAACAGAAGTCGAATGCATTGGAACCAACGTCAAGAAAACTGTACCAAAAGAAACATTAGAAGGTACTATGGCAATAGGATTCAAGAACATTCAAGATACAACATTTGCCAAAAAGTTCAAAACCAAATATCCAGCAGCCACAGAATCAGAAATAAACTTTGCAGCCATAGGATATGAAACCATTCTAACAATTGCAGACGCCACAAAAGACTGCCAAGACAAAGACTGCATCTTAACACAACTTAACCAACCTACAAAACACAACACAGTTTTCAACAGCACAGGTTTCAAAGATCGAAAACAAGAACTAGAGTTAACACCTTACGTATACGAGAACAATAAATGGGATCAAATCTCTCCACGATAGAACTTAGCAGCCTCTTCAGGAGGTTGTTTGTTGATTATAGTCCCACTAAATTCAAACCCCGCCCATTTAGATAACCTAGGCAGAACCTCAATATGAAAATGTAAATCTTCATTATCTGGAGAATAATGTACCACATAATTAAACGCAGCATCAATCTCTTTCAACTTACGCAAGATCTTACCCATAATTTCAGATAAACCCTTAAGATTCAACTCACTCATCAAACGCAAGTGTTGTTTAGGAAAAACCCATATTTCAAAAGGAAATCTAGAAGCATAAGGAGTAAAAGCAACAAAATCATCATTCTCAAAACAATGCCTATCACTTTTTTTCTCAATCTCAACAATCTTACAATAAGGACAACCATCATATTTCTTAGTCGCCTCAACTTTATCTTTAACAAACTGCGGAACATGATTCAAACCCACTAATTGAGAATGAGAATGCACTATGCTTGTACCGGCATCCTTTTTATGATTCTTAAAAACATTAACATACTTTATCCCATCCATTAACTTAACAAAACCAATTCGTTTATTGTACATCTCATATACTTCTAACAATTCAGAATCTGAAAAATCCCACAACTGCCTCAAAGAATCAGGAGTCTCAACTATAACTTCATGCTCGCCATAATTCGCAGAATAAGTAAAAAACTCATTATCCGTTTTAAGTTCAATCTGCCCTTCCAATCTAGCAGCTGCAAATTTATTATTAAAAACCCTAATTCGCCATCCAGAATCATCACCAACTCTGTCAAGTTCAACAGGAGTCATACTCTCATTACCAGGAGCAAAGAAATCTAACTCAGGAGCTACAACTTTCTCTTCATGCATAAATTGATGTGGCCTAGCACCCCTTTCGGACGCAACTATCACCCATCTATCCAAAACATAATCCTTACGTAACTCTCCCAAATTGTCACCCCTTTAACTATAAATTACAAATCTAAGTATTTAAACTTAATCTTCTAAAAGCGCCATAGGACATGCATCAAACACATGCTCCTTATACACAATCATACTACGATACTCTTGAATATAATCAGGAAAACTCTTTTTCAAATCTTTAATCAAATTATGATATTCATCTAAACTTTTAACTGCAAGATAATACTTAAAATCCCATTCACCAACCAACTTCTTAACAGTCATCGTATATGGACTCTGAGCTAAATGAGTGAACAATCTTGATTCTTCTTTTGAAGGCAAACTTGCAGTAGTAAACGAAAAAACAAAACTAAGATATTTTAACTCGGCAAGATTTAATCTAATAGTAAATCCTTTAATCACACCACTCTTCCTCATCTTAAGTATTCTCAACCTAACGGCATCCGCACTAAAACCAATTTCCGCCCCTATCTTGTATGTAGACACTCTCGCATTCTCAGACAAAAGCCTCAAAATGTTCATATCAATTTTATCACACTTCGCACCCTCGAACATTTTATCCACAACAGAATACTGATTCATTGTTTTAATCTCCGCCTCAGTATCTTTTCTACGAATCATATCTGCAAACGGATCCAACAATCTACCAACAATCAAATCAAAATCCCTAACATCTTTTGCAACAACAACAACTTCTAAATCCCAACTAGCATTAAACTCAGTTGCCTTCAAAACATTAGGATCTTTTACAAGATTCTCAATCAAATCATTTTTTCTATTTTGTTTTGTCTCATCCAATAACAACAACAAATGATATCTGTAGTAACCCAACTTTTCAAAATCAATATTAACATATGAAGAAAGTATCACATTAGAATCCAAAAGTTTCCTATCCCTATACTGCACCGAATCTTTAGACAAATTTACGCTTTTACCTAACCCCACAAAGCTTTGTCTAGAGTCTTTCAAGAGCTCAGCAATAATCTTCTTATTCGCCTTATCAAGCAATCCAGAATCTCGCCCCAATATTCCAAAATGGCTTTTTGCAGTCATTAAACACGGTAACGCCTTGTTTATTTAAATATTTATCTGCAAAAATGGAAAACAACGCATTTCCATTATAAATACCTAAACAACGTATATACATATAGAAAAAAGAGGGAGGCACAAGAATCGGGGCAACCACCCCTGATGGTTGCTCCAAAATCTTGTGATATTAGAGATGGGAACTACCCAACTAGCGGTAGCTCTAATGAGGGGATTAAAATGGAAAGGGGAATGAGAATCGGACTAGCTGCATTGTGGACACTATGTGCAGCAATCAACTTCGGAGTCTACTTCGCAAAAGCAGACAACTGCGAAGCACAAATGCTAAGATCAACTGGCGAATATGTTCAAATGTATGAAGGAGAAGCACCAAGCGAAGTACTAGACTATGCACATGACACAGTAAGACTGGTAGTCAACAGCGACGCAGGAATTGAAGAAGCATCCGAACTAGAGACTACAATCGCAGAAGCAAAAGCAGACCTGCAAAATGTAGAGAGCCAAAGAATATATGGTCCAGTACTAGACGACATAGGAGAGAAAATGGAAGATGTTGGAAACGACTACACACCCAACGCATTTAGTCTAGGATTGGGCGTAATGAACATAGGACTTGCAGCATTCTATGCTTTCAGCGATGACTAAATTATTTTTTCTTTTTCAAAAAAA
The DNA here is from genome assembly GCA_018646625.1 of Candidatus Woesearchaeota archaeon. Lineage (GTDB taxonomy): Archaea > Nanobdellota > Nanobdellia > Woesearchaeales > JABGUJ01 > JABGUJ01. Next base: position 245,793 of record JABGUJ010000003.1, read on the forward strand.
CAAGGGAATATTAGGAGGGGATGAAAATGGTAAACAGAATTCAAGTAGTTATAGGTTCAGTCATCGCAGCAATAGGACTTGCAGCAACAGTTTATGGCGCAGGAGCACCAAACTATAAAGAAATGGACTTAATGCACGAAACTGCAGAATATGTAATGCAATATGAAGGAGAGCACTACGAAAGAGCAGTCGACTATGCACAAACAACTTTGCAAATTGTACAAGAAGCCAATGAAAACTTCACAGACGCTTCAGAGCTAGAAACAACTGTGGCAGAAATGAAAGAAGTTGTTGCAAGCACAGAAAGCGATGCAGTGAAACAACATACCACACACGCAGTAGGAGAACAACTAGAAGAACTAGCAGACAACTATGACGGTTCATTCGCCAGAACAATCGGAACCGGAATGATGAGTGGCGGACTTTGCTTTGCAGTTTTGGGCCTACTGAGTGATGATTGGTAAAATTATTTTTTTCTTTTTAATTTTTGTAAGCTTTCTCAATAGCTAAAGAATGAGCATCAAAATAATTATGCACTAAAACCTTCCAATCAGCAAGATGCGCCAACTGTTTTGCTTTCATTTTCTCCTCAACTCTACCCTTCTGATTTAACTTTGTAAAGTTATGAAGAATCTCAAAGAAATGTTGTATGGATTCCTCCTCAGGAACGTGAAACCTTTTCAAGACATAAATACCAGATGTAGTGTCTGCCTTCTCTTGAATAAATCTACCAAAACCACCTAGATCAGTCGTCAAAGAAGGAACACCCAAAGCCGCACTCTCTAAAGGAGTATAACCCCAAGGCTCATAATAACTTGGAAACAAACCCATATGACAACCAGTTATGGCCTCATAATAAGGCAAGTCAATTAAACCATCCACACCCGTTAAATAAACAGGATAGAATATAACTTTAACATTATCATCCTCTTTATTATCCAAACCATTTTCTAAAAAAGCGTTAATTATAGGATCTTGATCTTCATTAGAAATATTATGTGTAACCAAATGAGGATTACCTTGCTTAACAAAGCTCATCCTAAGCTTTTTTGCAGCAGTCAAGAATTCTTTATCAAAAACAGGCACAGTTTTACCAAATGCCAAAGGATCGCAAAGATCTTCAGAATCACAAGCCATCACATTACGCACAATACGATCAAATACTGCACTTTGTTTCTCCGTAACATAATTTCGTATACGATTATAACTTATTTTGTTCAAAGAAAGATCCATCTTTGCACCATGGACATCTCGAGGAATCCAAAAGAAAGCAACGATAGTTTTCTTAGACTTCTCAGCCTTTAGTGCTTCATTAAGTTTAGCAAGAGCTTTAATAAAAATATCAAGACCTTTATTCTTATACTCATACCGCCCCACTATAAACAAATTCAAAGATTCTTCAATATCAAAGTAATAGTAAGGAAAGAAATAATATGAAATGAATTCTCTAATAATATCTCGATTCTTTCTATGCATAACAGAAGTTTCTTCAAACGTTGGAAACTTATCAATATCCAAACCATTCAACAACAACACATCAGGTTTTCTACCTAATAACTTCTCAGCCTCTAACCCAGTTATCTCGGAAACGGTTGTAAAGGCATCAGCATTATGCGCACATGCCTTCTCAGTCGAAAACTTATCCATAATACCAGAATTCTTAGCTTCTTCTTCGGGATTAATTTGATCTAGAGAATCATACAAATCTCTTCCAGCTCCAGCAATCGTCCTACCCAACATAGTTGCATGAGTCGTGAACACAGTACCGCACTGAACATTATTCAATTTTAAATAAAGTAAAGCAAAACCAGCCAACCACTCATGAAAATGACCAACAACTTTTTTATTACCATCACGAACATTGACAAAACCTTCAATCAACTTACCCACAGCTGTGGCCCAAACTAAAGGCTCTTCAAAATCCCATCCAGAATTTAAAGAATCAACTTGGAATTTATCCCAATATAAAGATTTAAGATCGTTCTTCTTATCTGCTAAACCAGACGAATCAATCAAGATCGTCTTTGGCTCTCCTTTAATCAACCACTTACCATAGTGACAAGTTATTCCTTCTTTAGCCAAATCTTGAAAAACCTTCTCAAACTCTAAAGGCACAGTATCACTCTCAAAGGAAGTATCTGCCTTCTCTTTAAAGTAGGGACCAATCAGAAAATAGTTTTGATAATTATCATTTATCAAAGCGGCTTTCGATTTAACAACAGTGAAGATTCCTCCAACTTTATTACATACCTCCCAAGAAGCCTCGAAAAGATAGTCAGCCTTATCACCCATAAGAGAAAACACCCAAGATTAGTATTTAAACTTTTAATACTACTTGAAAATGCAAAACAAAAACTCGTAACTACCGACTAAGTACACAAGAAAAAAGAGACTAAGACCAAAGAAGTATCAACGATATAACTATTATAGACATATAATGAAAAGGTTTAAATACGCCAAAAACGAAACATTTCTTAGTTATTCAAAAAAGAGGGTCGGTTTACTGATCTCCTTATGTAGGGGTATTCATGGGAGATAAAGAGCACATAAAAGAGGTAATTGATAGCTCTAGCCTGGGCATCATATCATTAGATCTAGACGGGAGAGTACTATTCTGTAATCAAGCGTTCGAAAAGATTAGTTCATACTCTAAAGAAGAAATCATCGATCAAAACATATTCTCGTTAATAACAGCCATAACCAAAGAAGACTTCAAGACAATAATCAAAAAAGTAAACAAAGGAGAAGAGATTTCTCCAATAATATCCAAAAGCATGGAACACAAATCAAACAAATTTGATATTCTATACACAATAAACCCAAGAACCGAAAATAACCAAATAACGGGTATCAATGTCACATTCACAAACATAACAAATGTCATCAATGCAAAAGAATTCTTAGGAAAAATAGACTACAGTCAACCAAGAAAAAAATCATTTAAAGAACTCAGAGCAAGAATTCTTATTTCACTATTAAAAAAACAGATGACCATTAATCAAGTATCTACTGCATCCAACATTAACTGGAAAACGGTAGAAGGACATCTAACATATCTCTGCGGAAAAGGCATGGTAACAGAAGTATTCAAAAGCGAATACATCAGAATATTCAAGATAACAGATTTAGGTAAAGAATATCTTAAGAAAATTAGAGTAGCAATAATTGAAAAATACGTTTCAGTTCTTGAAGATTATCCTAACATTCTAAGGGAGGAGATCATATGAAAGTCCTGATGTTCGGATGGGAGTTTCCTCCATTCAAAAGCGGAGGATTAGGAACCGCGTGCTATGATTTAACTAAAGGACTCTCCGCCATAGGAACCAATGTAACATTCGTAATGCCACACGCATCCGATAAAGAACAAGCAGAGTTTGTAAAATTAGTTGGAACCAGCAATCTTAGTAAAAACATAAAGATAAAATCAGTCAACACAGTATTAACTCCGTACATGACTGCAGACCAGTACCACGATAAAATACAATCATTAAACGGAACATCAAACAGCAAAGAAGTATACGGAAAGAACCTTTACGAAGAAGTAGAGCGGTTTTCTTTAATTGCACCACACGTTGCAAAAGAACAAGATCACGATTTAATTCATGTCCACGATTGGATGACCTACAAAGCAGGAATATTAGCTAGAGAAAAAACAGGCAAACCACTAGTCGCACACATACACGCAACAGAGTTTGACAGAACGGGCGGAAATCCTAACCCATTCATTAGTCACAGAGAATATGAAGGATTGAACGCTGCAGACATAGTTATCGCAAACAGCAACTACACAAAAGATAATGTTATCCAAGCATACGACATAGATCCAGAAAAAATAAAAGTAGTACACTGGGGAATAGACCCCGAAAATCCACATTACGATCTTAACTATTCATCAGCACTATCTGACGCAGATAAACTAGTTCTATTTCTTGGAAGAATAACTATACAAAAAGGCCCAGAATATTTTATTGAAGCTGCAAAGAAAGTCACGGAACATGTTGATAATGTTAAATTTGTAGTCGCAGGAGGAGGCGATATGCTTCCAGCCATGATAGATAAAGCCAACGAATTAGGAATAGGAGATAAAGTGATATTTAGTGGTTGGTTGAAAGGTGCCGACGTTCACAAAGCATTTCAAATGGCAGATCTATATGTAATGCCATCAGTCTCAGAACCATTTGGATTAGTAGCATTGGAATCTATGAAAAACAACACCCCCATATTAATTTCAAAACAGAGCGGTGCATCTGAAGTGATAAAGAACGCTCTAAAAACTAATTTCTGGGATGTGGACGAAATGGCCAACAAGATTGTAAACACCCTCAAATACGATTCACTCTATCAAGATCTAAAAGAGAACAGCTACAAAGAGGCTCAAAAATTTAATTTAATTGAACCAGCAAGAAAAACATTAGACATATATCACGAAGCTGTAGGAGGACTAAAAAATGGTTAGCATATGCTTTTACTTTCAAGTTCATCAACCTATGAGATTAAGAAACTACACTATATTTGACATAGGTAAGAAAGAAGACTACTTCGACGATGAGAAAAATCTAGAAATATGTAGAAAGATCACAAGGAAATGTTACCTACCTATGAATAAACTCTTACTTGATCTAATCAACAAATATAACGGAAAATTCAAGATTTCATTCAGCATTAGTGGCGTCGCACTAGAACAGTTTGAAACTTATGCTCCCGAAGTATTAGAAAGTTTCAAAGCGCTAGCCAAGACTGGCCAAGTCGAGTTCTTGTCAGAAACATACTACCACTCCCTATCGTATCTATACTCTAAAGATGAATTTAAAGAACAAGTAGAAATGCACAAAAAGAAGATCAAAAAACTATTCAAACAAACACCCAAAGTATTCAGAAACACGGAATTGATCTACAACAACGAAATGGCAAACTACGTAGAAAAACTGGGCTACACGGGAATATTGGCAGAAGGATGGGACAAAATTCTAGGATGGCGAAGTCCAAATTTCTTGTACAAACCTAAAGGCACAAAGAATATGAAAGTTATGTTGAAAAACTACAGACTAAGTGACGACATCGCATTCAGATTTTCAAACAAAGGATGGAACGAATGGCCTTTATCAGTAGATAAATTCTCAAAGTGGTTAAACGCTGCCAACGGTGACGGAAACCTCGTAAACCTATTCATGGACTATGAAACATTTGGTGAACACCAATGGGAAGATACAGGAATCTTCAACTTCATGCAACAATTACCCGAAGAACTTCTAAGTCACAAAGACAACGAATTCGTAACAGTTAGTGAAGCATTAAAGAAATACGATACAGTTGGAGAATTAGATTGCCACCAAATGCTGTCGTGGGCTGATCTTGAAAGAGACTTAAGTGCTTGGTTGGGCAACAGAATGCAACAAGATTCCATAAAACGATTATATGATCTAGAAAAAGACGTAAAGGCAACAAAAGACAAAGAATTAATCGAAAAATGGAGAAAACTCACCACCAGCGATCACTTCTACTACATGTGTGTAAAGTATTTCTCTGACGGAGACGTACACAAATACTTCAGCCCATATGACAATCCGTATGATTCATTCATAATATTCAGTAACGTAATGAACGACTTAATAATCAGAGTTAAAGAACTCAATAAACCAAAAAAACGAAGCAAAGACGTAGCTACAACTGCAATAACTGAACAAACCAGAACATAAGAGGTGAAAATCATGAATAGAAAAAGATCCCAACTAAGAACTGCTAAACCTACACAACGCACAGTCACCAGAAAACCTGCAGTCAGAAAATCAGTTTCAAAAACTAAAAAGGTGGAATCGCCTTTCAACATCGCGCCAATGGATAAAGCATTCCAGACGCTTGAAGGAAGAATGTTGAGAGACATCAAAGAACTAGCTTACGATCTAGAAAAGATGAACCACGTTGTCTTCCAACACCATGTTAATTCCATGAAGAACGATTTTAGCAAATGGATGGGCGAAGTTCTAGGTGAGAAAGAATTATCAAAACTAGTTCATAAAATGCAAGACAAAGATCAGATTACTATTGCAATACTAAAACACATTGTAACAAAGCTAGAAAAGAAAAAGATAAAATAAATCAAATTCAAAAAAGGGGTGATTTAAGTGAAAGTAACACCAGAAGAAGCAAGAGAGATTCTCTCAAAGGTTGCATCTAAGCATCATTTCAAGCTTCATTTAGGCACAGACATAACAAACCTACATGAACTAGAAGAAGCAGTAGATATAATCTCAGCAGATAGTCTAAAACACCACATAGGAGATAAGAAAAACGATTTCTCCAGTTGGGTAAGAGAATGTGTTGGAGACGACCATCTCGCAAGAGAATTAAAAGACAAAAAAACAAAAAAAGCGATAAAAGGGGCACTAATTAAAAGAATCAGCTACCTAGAAAAGAAAGCCGCAGAAGGAAAACCCATCTCCGCAAAAGAATGGATGATGTATGGTCAAGTTGACTTCATGCTGGGTTTAATTGTTGGTTTTGTTGTAGGAATAGTGATATCCATTTTACTATAGAGATAGAAATGCACAGTGTCGACAGGAGACTCAAGTACGGAATACTAGCGTTATTAATCACCCTAACACTTGTACTCTCCGGATGCTACAAAGATGAAGTAAGAGAACTATCGGGAGAAACCATACTCATCAAATCCCCACCTCCAAAACCCGCACAATTAACTCCATTCTATTCAATAACTAAAGATTCTGAAAGAGCAGTAATACCAACAGAAACAAGAGTAGAACTTGACAGCGAAGACACAACAAAACACGAAAAGAGCATTCAGATAGGAGAAGATTTTCTAATTGATGGCGCAATGTGTAAAAGCACTTCCTTAGGATATAAAGAATGCAAACATACGGAAAAAGCCATAAACATAACTCTAAGAAACGGCTTAGGAAACATCGCAGGCACGTACTTCAGAATCTATTACAGCTCAAACAAATCTTTAACATATCCATTTGACGAAGACATTGGAAAGAAAGAATCAAAAACATTCAACATAGATCTAACCGAATTGGGATTAACATTTGACATGGTAGACAAATTTGAAGTATATCCGCTAATCAAAATTAACAATACGTTAAAAGCATGCTACAACAAAAAACTCTACGTAAGTCCCTTTAGTTGCAGAGAACACTAAAATATATAAATCACCAACACAAAAATACAAATATGGGATGCTCATTAGAAAAGAACAAAAAGCAATGTAAATGTACTTACGAACCTTGTTCTAGGAAAGGCAAATGTTGTGAATGTTTATCATACCACCTAGCCAGAAAAGAACTACCAGGCTGCTGCTTTTCAAAAGAGGCAGAAAAAACATACGACAGAAGTTTTGAAAAATTCATAGAAATAAACAGCTAAAACAATGACACAAGAAAAAGTATGTATAATAGGAGCAGGAAACTTTGGAACAGCATTAGCCTATCAATTAGCTAAAAGTTGCAACCAGATTACAGTTTTTAGCATCGAACAAGAAGTTGTAGATTCAATAAATAATAAGCACATAAACAAAAAATACCTCCCAACTATCACGCTACAACCTCACATTAAAGCTACAAAAAGTTATGAAGAAGCTATGCAAGATGCAAAATATATCATAGTCTCAGTCCCATCACATATTATTGAAATTGTTCTAAAAGAAATGCATCCGCATTTTAAAGAAGGAATGATAATTGTAAACACAGCAAAAGGCCTAGATGAAAAAAGATTATGCAGAATGAGCGAGCTAATATCATTAAACGTTCCAGAATACATGAAAAAAGAAATTGTCTCAATGTCTGGACCATCCATAGCTAACGAAATGGCTAATGATGTTCCAACAGCCATAGCAATCGCATCAGAAAATCAAAATATTTTAGAAGATGCAAGAAACTTGTTTTCAAACGACAAATTTCAAGTTCTTATCAATCACGATCTAGCTGGCATAGAGTATGGAGGATTCTTCAAAAACGTAATAGCCATTGCTGCAGGAATGTGCGACGGACTAAACCTAGGAACAAATCTAAAAGCAGCAGTTGTTACAAGAGGATTCTATGAAATATCTAAAATCGCAGAGAAATGTGGCGCAGATCCAAAAACCCTAACAGGTCTTTCAGGATTAGGTGACTTGATAGTTACATCATTTAGCGAACATTCACGAAACAGAAGATTCGGAGAAGCCATAGCTAAAGGCAAAAGCTTTGATGAAGCTACCAAAGAAATTGGCCAAGTAGTTGAAGGAGTAAGAGCAACTAAAGCAGCCATAGAACTCGCTAAAAGAGAAAACATAGAACTCTGCTTGATAAAAGAAATATACAACATCCTATACAATAATAAAGATCCAAAAACAGCATTAACTCATTTCTTTGAAGAAGAGAACAGTCACGAATTCCGAGACTAAGCTCCAAACAATGTAGAAATCCAAGCACCTACAAACCTAGTTACAAACACAACAGCAACAGCAATTATAACATGTTCTAATATCACTCCCAATGGTTTTTCTTTACGAGATTTTGCAATAAAATAACTCAACACAGATAACGCCACAATCCCCCACACTACACTAACTAGTATTGCAGTACCCAACTCTAAGAATAAAGCAGGAATCAAGAATGTTGAAGAAAAAACTAACTTAGACGAGAACGTAGAAAGTGTTGCAGACCAAACATTCTTGTGAGAAGATTTCTTCTGAGACTCTTCAGACATATGTATTCCTAAGGCATCTGACATTGAATCAGCAATAGCAATAGTCATAATGCCCCCTATAACGACCATCTTAGAACCCGTAAAAGAGTACAAACCAACCATCAAACCTAATGTAGTAATGATACCCGATGTTAGTCCAAAACACAATCCTCTAAACAAAGATTCCTTCATAATATACAAACCACAAGAAGACTATAAAAAACTTATTAAAAAAAGAAAAAAAGAAAGAACAATTACTTGTTCTTCAAAGCTGCATGAGCTGCTGCAAGACGAGCTATTGGAACCCTAAACGGAGAACAGCTAACATAGTCTAATCCAACTCTATGACAGAAGTCAATAGAACTTGGCTCACCACCATGCTCACCACAAATTCCCAACTTGATATCAGGTCTTGAACTTTTACCTTTCTCAACAGCCATTTTAACCAATTGACCTACACCGGATTGATCAAGAGCTTGGAACGGATCATTCTCAAGTATATTTTGTTCAACATACTCAGGAACAAAAGATCCAACATCATCTCTACTAAATCCAAAAGTCATTTGCGTTAAGTCGTTAGTTCCAAAACTGAAGAACTCTGCTTCTTTAGCTATATCATCAGCAGTCAAAGCACCTCTAGGAACTTCGATCATAGTACCAACCATATACTTCAGCTTAGTACCCTGCTCTTCCATAACTTTTTCAGCAGTCTCAACAACAATCTTCTTGTTGAAGACAAACTCGTTCATATGACCAACTAAAGGAATCATAACTTCGGGAACAATATCCTGACCGTCCTTAGCAAGCTCACATGCTGCTTCAAAAATAGCTCTAGTCTGCATCTCTGCAATCTCAGGATAAGTTACAACCAACCTACATCCTCTATGACCAAGCATAGGATTCAACTCATGTAAGCTATCAACTTTTTCCTTTAACTTTTCAAACGTTACACCCATCTCTTCCGCAAGACTTTTTATCTCAGCATCAGTGTGAGGCAAGAACTCGTGCAAAGGAGGATCTAGTAACCTAATTGTTACAGGCAAACCCTTCATAACTTCAAAGATACCTTTGAAATCTCCTTTCTGCATTGGTAACAATTTAGCCAAAGCTTTCTTTCTACCTTCAACATCTTCAGATAGAATCATTTCTCTAACTGCTTTAACTCTATCACCTTCAAAGAACATGTGTTCAGTTCTACAAAGTCCAATACCTTCTGCTCCAAAGCCTTTTGCAACCTCAGAATCATGCGGAGTTTCTGCATTAGTTCTTATCTTAAGTGTTCTGAACTCGTCAGCCCAACCAATAAGTGTACCAAAAGAACCACTCAACTCAGGATCTTTTACAGGTATTTTATCTGCAAAAACTTCACCAGCACTACCATCCATAGTAATCCAATCACCTTCAGTAAAAGTTTTATCTTTAATCTGAAGCTTCTTCGAACTCTCATCAATAACTGCATCACTGCATCCACAAATACAACACTTACCCATACCTCTTGCAACAACAGCTGCGTGAGATGTCATACCACCTCTAGAAGTTAAGATACCTTGTGAAGCATTCATACCTTGGATATCTTCTGGACTTGTCTCAGTTCTAACTAAAACAACAGTCTCGCCAGCTTCAGCCATCTCATGAGCTCTTTCTGCAGTAAATGCAATCTTACCAACAGCAGCACCAGGAGATGCGGGTAAACCTTTTGCGATAACTTCTGCTTTATCCTTTGCAATAGTATCAAGTTGTTTATGCAACAATTGATTCAAAGCATTAGGATCGACTCTAAGCAATGCAGTTTCTTTATCGATAAGTCCTTCATCAACCATTTCAACAGCCATTCTCACAGCAGCAGGAGCAGTTCTCTTACCACTTCTAGTTTGCAAAATGTAAAGTACACCGTCTTGAATAGTAAACTCCATATCTTGCATATCTTTGTAATGCTTTTCCAGATCTTGATAAATCTTAACTAACTGTGCATAACACTCAGGCATTACTTCTTCTAACTGAGAAATTGGTTTAGGAGTTCTAATACCAGCAACAACATCTTCTCCTTGAGCATTCATTAAATACTCACCATAGAAAACATTCTCACCTGTTGAAGGATCTCTTGTAAAGCAAACACCAGTACCAGATGTCTCACCCATATTACCAAAGACCATTGCTTGAACATTCACAGCAGTACCTACAAGACCTTTAATGTCGTTCAGTTTTCTGTAAGTGATTGCTCTCTTGTTATTCCATGAACTAAATACCGCATCAATAGATAACTTAAGTTGCTCAAATGGATCTTCAGGAAACATTTTACCTGCACTTTCCTGAACAACTTTCTTGTACTCAGAGATAACTTCTCTAAGATCTTCAGCAGTCAAATCAGTATCAAACTCAACACCTTTAGTTTCTTTAACTTTCTCCAATGCATTCTCAAAATCATGATGAGCAACACCCATTACAACATCTCCAAACATTTGGATAAATCTTCTATAACTATCTAAAGCAAATCTTTCATTGCCCGTCTTATCAATTAAGTTTTGAACAGTTTTATCATTAAGACCTAAGTTCAATACAGTATCCATCATTCCTGGCATAGAAACAGCTGCGCCAGATCTAACTGATAATAAAAGAGGATTCTCGCCACCTAAAACAGCACCCATCTTCTCTTCAACTTTTTTTACATGTTCTCTTACTTCTTCAAATACGCCCTCAGGATATTTCTGTCCCAATTCGTAATATTTTGCACAAGCTTCAGTAGTCACTGTAAATCCAGGCGGAACTGGAATACCCAATGTAGTCATTTCTGCTAAATTCGCGCCCTTGCCACCAAGAAGCTTTTTCATAGATTTATCTCCTTCATCAAAGGAGTACACATACTTTTCTGTCATGTCTTCAACACCTCGTACTTGCTGATTTTGATCGTTTAAGAGGCTCTAATGAGCCATCTACACTGCCGCGAGATTCGGAGAGATATATAAAACTTTGCACAACAGAAACGCAGAATTTACGGACTAGAGAAGCTATAAAGAAAAAAGAAAAAGAAAAAACAACTAACTTTCAGATCTACAAAGAGATTGCAAAGCATCCATTTGCATATCAAGTTGAACCCACTCAAGTACAGCCAGATCCAGATCTTCCCTTTGTTCTAGAACATCCATTAACTCTCTTTCAATGTTAGGCTCAGGTGCACCAGAAGCAACTTTTTCCTGATACTCATCAGTTTCTTCTTCAACCGAAGCATATTCTTGACCAACTTCTTCCGTGGCCTCATCAAGTTCTTCAACTAAAGGTTCAACAACCTCTATAACACAAAACTGACTACAAGCAGATTTTAGATCAACAAGGGCATCATTAAAATCATCAATGTTTTGATCCTCATTATCAACATCTTTCTGCAACATAGAATATTCTTCATTCAAACTTTCAAGAAGGATTTCATCATCTTGCACAGCTTCAATATCGCCTTGTATTTCACTCTGCATAAACAAAGCTGTAGCCAGATCTCTATACGAATCTACCAGATCCGACTTAAGATCATTTAATTCTTCTGAACATTCTTCCAAAGTATAATCTTGATAAATATTATCCACAACGAGCTCGGGCTCATCCATTACAACTGGATCAACCGGAGCAACATCAGAATCTGCTACTTGTTCTGCTTGACATCCTAAAAAAAGAACCAAACTGAACAAAATCAACATAAAAACAGCCAATCTCATACTACTCACCTCACAAGAAGGCAAGCCAAGAGAATATTTAAACTTTATCTAAAAAACCAAACCTACTCGGCCAATAAAGAATCAATTTTAGCAGTTATAGCATCATATTCCCAGTCATCAAATACCTCCCCGTTAATAAACAAAGAAGGAGTTCCTCCTACACCCATATCAATACCTAAATCATAATCCGCTTGCACAAATTTATCTTTAAGTTCTGATCTCATACACTCTTTGAATAAAGGCACATCCAACTCTACCCATTCAGCAATCTCAGAAACTTTTTTAGAATTCATAGAATCTTGTAATTCAAAAGCAACATCAATATATTCCCAAAACTTTCCTTGGTCATTAGCACACTCTGCAGCTTGCGCCAAATCACGTGCATGATCATGATAAGACAAAGGAAAATGATGAAACGCAATTCCTATTCTATCACCATATTGTTCAGCTAAATCATGAATCACATCATGCGCCTTTGCACAAAATGGACACTGCATATCAGAAAACTCAACCAACTGCACCGCAGCATCAGAATTACCCAAATAAGCTTTAGGAGTTTCGACATCAGGGTAATCAGATTGAGAAATAAACTTCAAAACAAAGAAAAAAAAAAGAATAAGAACCACCACACCAAAAGATAAATGTAAAGTTCTTTTCTTAACTTTCATCAACTACCTCATCAAGAACTGGAGGTTGAACATCATTAGCATATTGCATTGAAGCCATCCTACCTAACTCTTGATCGATCACTTGCGAAAATGCTTCAAACGGAGCTGCTCCAGGAACTAACTGTCCGTTAATAATAAACGAAGGAGTTCCTCTAACACCTGCTGCCGCACCTTCTTTGAAGTCTTGCTGAACCAGGATTGACTTAACACCAGTATTAAGACAAAGACTAAACGTATCAACATCTAATCCCAATCCTGAAGCATACCCAATAAGAGAATCAACAGCCAAATCATCAGCATTCATGAACATAACATCATGCATTTCCCAAAACATGCCTTGATCTCTCGCACATTCAGCTGCTTCTGCCGCCTTCTTGGCTTTCTTATGATAGCTCATAGGAAAGTGCTTAAAGACTATATTTACTTGATCACCATAAGCATCATGAATTTGTTTTACAACACCCACCGCTTTAGAACAGTAAGGACATTCAAAGTCCGAGAATTCTAAAATAGTAAGTGACGCACCAGGACTTGTACCCTGATCTAATCTTGAAAAGATCACATCACCTGCACTCTTAGACATTTTAACTGAATCATTGATCTTTAAACCTGGAAAAACACTTCCAACATTCATTAAAAACCAACTTATGAAAATAATTGCAACCACTGCTAGAATAGGATAAAGATAATTTGTTTTCTTAACGTTTTTTTTCTTAGACATCCTTACACCCCTCGATAAAAAATAATGAAAAAAATGAAAATAAAAAAGAAAAAATTAAGCACCACAACCGCCGCCTTGTGGAGCAGCAGACGCTTCAGTTAAAGTTTCATCGCACCCTGCTAATCCAGGATTTGAAGAACAAACTGATTGCTTAATTGCTTCAGCAGGCTGTGCACCACCAAGAGTTTTCTTGTTGTTCACAACAAATGTTGGAGAACCACCAATACCTCTTGAGTTTGCTTCCTTGATGTTTTCTCTAAATAGAGCAGTACCTTCGTCTCCGTCAGCACAAGTTCTAATTGTTTCAACATCTAGGCCATTATCTGCAGCACATCCTTCCCAGTTAGCTTCAACAGCACCTATATCTTCAGCTTGACATAGTACATAATCAAAATATGTATCTGGATAATGCTCCATAGCACAAACTTGCCTTATATTTTCATCCACTTCTGGTTGACCGTGTAATGAACTAAATGTTCCGTCACCTGCATCGTTTGCAATGAAATAAAGTTCAAAATCGATGTTATCGCCAATTGCAGCAAGGACTTCATCCATTGCTTTAACTGCCAAAGAACCGTATGGACATTGACTCATTACAAATAACTTAAGGTTATTTGGAACTGCCTCAATAGTTGGATCATAGTTCGCACCAACAGCATCAGGCAAGATATAATACATGTCATCAGCTTCTGCAAACACTTCTCCTACTTGATCAAATCTAGCCGCATCAGAAACGCCGCCATCAAAGACATAAAGTGGCAATAGACTTACACCAGTTTTAGCAAGCAAAGATTTTGCTTCAGCTTCACTGTAGTCAACTTCATTAATTTTCAAATTAGGGAACAATTGCTTAGTTACCTGAAGAACTCTTGAAGTGTCACAAGTATCGCACTCTTTATCGTTTACGATAGTCATAGTTACTTCAATGTCTGGAGTATAAGCACATTTAGAATCCGCATTACCAGGATTCTCACAAACTCCAATCATAGTAGGTTCTGCAGTACAATCTGCATCACTTCCACATTCTGGAATTGACTCACACTCAGCGTGTTCAACTAATGCACAAATTGCTCTTTGAAATGATATTGCATCTCTTCCACCTTTGTAAGGTTGATCAGCAATAAAAATTGTTGGAGAACCTTGAGCATTTCTATCTTGAGCTCTCTTAAGTGAAGCTCTTAATAGATCCTTACCCTCATCACCTTCAAAACAAGTTGCAATTGCATCAGCATCCGAACTAGTGCTTTCTGCACAACCTTTCCAGTTAGTATTTACATTTCCTGCGTCAGCATTTTGACACTCTAAGAAATCTAAAAACTGTTCAGGTGAATGTTTCATGGCACAAAGCTGAGCAATGTTACCATCAGTTTCAGGCTGACCGTGCAACGACTTAAAAGTACCGTCACCATTGTCAGTCACAATATAATCAAGATGAAAATCTACAACATCTCCCATCTTTCTTAAAACAGGAATAATTGCATCCTCTACTTGAGTTCCATAAGGACACTGACTCATTACGTAAAATTCTAACCGAGCCATACCTTCTGGTGTTTCTTCATATGTTGCAAATGAAGAATCAGAAGCTGGAGTTACAGTTACGTCTCCAGATGATGTTTCTACCTCATCATCACATGAATATAATCCGAACCCTCCTGTGAACAAAGAAATTACCAATAAGATAGCAAGAACAATTGTTGCAATCTTCCAAGAATTAGTGCCAGAGCACTTCTTTGCCTTAGAATGAGTTTTTTTTGTCTCAGAACTAGAATGAGACTTTTTTTTAGATGTATTTGACTTATGTTTCATTCGTCAACCCCCTCTTTATTTCGTTATAATGAATTAAGTGATAACTCCCCTAAGAGCTTTATAAATCTTTTGGTTAACTGTAAGAATTAACACGGGCAAGACGTTTAAGAAGATATATCTATAACACCAGGAAGAGCATAAACTTCAAACCGATCATAATTCTCAGCAATAACAAGATGAACTTCTGGTTCTAAATCTGCATCAAACACAAACAATCTAGACAACCTACCATCAAAACCCGTAGCCCCCCTAAAAGCATCAGACCAATTCCTTAGAGCAATGCCTTCACCATAAGAAACAGGATCAACTTGATGCTCTTCAACCCACCGTTCCAATTCACCAGCTTCAAAAACAAAACCCGCAGTATTATTTCCATGATCATAGAACAAGCCAAGGCGAACATAACCATTAGAATCTAAATAATCTTTATTTTGATCTCGCATAGGGCTGGCATTATAATGCAATATTCTAAAAGTCATTTTACAGAACTAAAACTTAGGTGTGCCGCCACCCATCATACCTTTCATACCGCCCATTCGTTTCATCATTTTATCCATAGACTTAGCATCGCCGCCCGCACCCATGCCTTTCATCATCTTGACCATCTTTTTACTTTGTTTATACTGCTTCAACAAATCTCTAATCTCGCCAGGACCTCTACCAGATCCTGCAGAAATTCTTTCAATACGTGAACGATCAAGCAAATCAGGATTTTCCAATTCCTCTTTAGTACAAGAATCCATAATAAATCTCCAAGTCTTCAGTTTACCTTCTTGAACAGAAATCATATCTTTAGGCAATTTCAATTGGCCCATACCTGGAACCATTTCCAAAACTTTACCTAGTGGACCCATTTTACCCATAGCACTCATTTGATCATACAAATCAATTAAATTAAATTTACCACTCAACAACTTCTTACCCATATCTTGAGCGTCTTCTTCAGTAATAGCTTCTTTTGCTTTTTCTAACAAAGCTTCAATGTCACCCATACCCAACAAACGACCTACAAAGTTTTGTGGTTTGAATTTCTCAAAATCATCAACCTTCTCTCCAACTCCAACAAATTTAACCTTTGCACCAGTAACAGAACACGCAATCAAAGCACCACCACCTTTAGCAGTACCATCTAATTTAGTAATCACAACCCCGGTAACTCCACAAGTTTCGTGGAAAGCCCTTGCTTGTTTCTCAGCACCCTGTCCAACATCCGCAGCAATAACTAATAATTTCTCATCGGCCGCAACTGCTTTATGAATATCATCTAACTCAGTGATTAACTCGTCACTTAACGCATCTCTACCCGCAGTATCAACTATTACTAAATCAAACTTAGACAGTTCTTTCTCAAACTGTTTATACACATCAACAGGATTCTTTGCTTCAGGATTACCAAACACAGGAACATTAATAGTCGCACCAATTTGCTTTAATTGTTCATAAGCTGCAGGTCTCCAAGTATCAGTAGATATCATAGCAACCTTAATACCACGTTTAGCATAGAATTTGGCAAGTTTTCCAGAAGTAGTGGTTTTACCATTTCCAAACAAACCAACAAGCATAATCTTAAACGGTTTTTTATCTTCAATTCTAACTTGTCCTTCTTCCGCACCTAAGAACTCAACTAATTTTTCATAAACAATCTTCACCAACCATTCTTTTTTACTCATTCCGGCCGGAGGCTGATCTTTTAGAAACGTATCTTTAATTTTTTTAGTCAACTCAAAAACTAATTTAACATTACAATCACTCTGTAAAAGAGCTCTTTGGATATCCTTAACCAACTCATTCAAGAGCTTTTCATCTACAAACATCGCCCCAGTTATCTTAGAGAGCGTATTTCTCAATGAACTACCCAAATTATCTAATACCATCGTAGCTCGAAAGCACAAACTTCATTTATATATATTTCCCAAAAAGAACCCAAGATTCACTGATTAATGCTCAATTAACTATTTAAACTGAAATCAAGTATTTAAATGCATGCCAGGGCCTGAGAGACATGTTGTAGAAGCAAAGAACGTTTCTAAATCTATTAACGGTAAAAAGATCATAGAAGACATAAACATTAATGTAAAGCAAGGAGAAGTATATGGCATAGTTGGCGCTAGTGGCTCAGGAAGAACTATTCTTTTAGAAATCATTCAAGGCTTTACAGAAAGCGATACAGGTACAATCCACATAACTCCATATTCAGAACTAGCCCAAAACATTCCAAAAAGAATTAAAGTAAAAAAAACAAATTTAGAATGTAGAAAACTTATCGGATTCTCATCACAAAAACCATCTTTCTATGAAAATCTCACCGTTGAAGAAAATTTCAATTATTTTGGAAGACTTTACAACATGAGTGAAGCACATCTTGAACAAAGAATAAGACATTTGTGCAAAGTATGTTCTCTAGAAAACTTAAGGATGAGTGAAGCAGGAGAATTACCAATGACCGCACAGCGAAGATTTGATATTGCTCTTGCACTATTACATGAACCCGAAGTATTAATTCTAGATGAACCTGCCGCTGACCTAGACGTCGCATACAGAGAATACATATACAAACTCATCAACAGAATAAATGCACTAGGCACAACAGTAATCATCGGCACCCATTTCCTTAATGAGCTAGATATTCTTTGCCACAGAATTGGCATTTTGCACAATAAAAGAATAATCGCAGAAGGTCCAGTAAAAGAAGTGATAAGAAGATACGGTGATGAAAAGAAGATAACATTAATCACAGAAAATGCGTTCTATCAATCCATACTTGAAGCACTTGATAAAGACAAACTCAAAATACTATCAATATCAAAAAGAAATGAACAACTAATAATAAAAACCACAGAAGCCCATAAAACACTGAGGGATCTTATTACGATCATTGATAAAAACAACGAAAACATCATCAGTTTAACAGTCGAAGAACCAGGACTAAGCGAAGTGTTCTTCAGATTAGCAGAAGGAAAACAAGCAAAACAATAAAATGGCAAAACTAGTCACCATAATTCAAAAGAATTTTCATCAATTCATTAAACTAAAACATTCTAGCATCGTGACTATTGCCGCACCGTTACTAGCGGTATTATTAGCCATCGTACTCATAACCCAAAACACCAACATAATCAAAGTAAGTTATTTCTCGCCAGATGATATTACAGAAGAAAGTGAGTTGTACAATTCACTAAATCAAGGAAACTTTGTCCTGCTCGAAACAGAATCTGCAGCCAGCTGCACCACCCAAGTAAGAGAAGGTAAAACAAATGGTTGTGCAGTAATATCTCAAACCAGTACCGCGTCAGACATTGACATATACGTAACCCAACCTAATCGACATATATCAAATGAAGTAGAAGAACTAGATTTTCCAGAAAACACAGTAATAACGCCGCACATACTTGAAATAAAATACTTAGCCAACAGTTTATTCACCATTATTCTAATCTTAATCATAATGTTATCTTCAGTGCTACTAAGCTCAACATTCGTAATCGCAGAAAAGAAATCTGCAGCATACTTCAGAAGCCACATAACTCCAACTAGAGACTATACATTTATCGTAGCAAGATTTCTAACCACTCTTATAATAGTTACAATCATCGCGGCCGTTGTTCTCGTAACTCTCTCATCTTTATTTCAAATCAACATCATGTCAAGCTTCTTTGCGATAACAATAACCATTCTTCTTATCGCAAGTGTCTACACATTAATCGGGATACTCTTAGGAAATATTTTTGTTTCAACAGAAGTAAACATCTTATTCCTAGTAATTGTAAGCTTCATTTCAATGCTATTCTCAAGAACAATATTAACCTTCAAAGAAGAAAGCATAATGAATTATTTCATCCTAGTCAACCCATACGAAATTGGCACATACATTCTGAACAAAACATTATACACTCAAATACATTGGACAACCTTAGCATATAATTGGTTACTACTAATCGTATACTGTTTAGTATTGTTCATAATAACATTCAAAGTACAATCATCATTAAGATTTTCCACATTATTCAAAATTCACAAAGAAAAATACCACAGAATAAGACAAAAGTTTGAAGAAGAAATAATTGGAGTGCGTAACATCCACCTTAAAGAAGTCTTCAAGAGAAATGAACCTACCGATGTAGATAAAATAGAAAAACACCACAGATCATTGTTAAAAAAGTTAATCCATAAAAGCAAAATGAAACAAACAATACAAAGCGAGATAAAAGAAATCAACAAACAAAGTTAATTCTAGAATACAATAAATTGAAAATAGTTAAACAAATAGCCCACAACAATGATTCCTATAGTCACAAAGACAAAGAACAACAGAATCAAAGGTAATTTCATTGCACGTCTAAGAATAACAGCCTCAGGAAGACTTAAAGCAGATGTTGCCATCATAAAAGCCAAAGCAGTCCCCAAAGGAATACCTTTATTGAACAAAGCAATAGCAATAGGAACAATCGCAGCACAACTACCATACATCGGCACACCGACAAGCGTCGCTAAAGGAACAGCAAAAATCCCTGTACCGTCCACAACGCCCTGAATCCATTCTTGAGGAACATAATTATGAATCATAGCCCCTAATCCAACTCCAACAAGCACCCAAAGCCACAACTTCTTTACAATATCACACGCTTCATCAAGTCCAAACCTAATTCTAGACTTAAAACTAGTATACTTTACATCTTTAAACGCTTTCGAACTCCGAGAAGCGATATCTCTCACAAGAAACTTGTCCAACTTGAAATATCCAGCCAAAGAACCCAGAACAGCACCTAACAATATTCCAAATACAACATAAAGCGCTGTTATCTTCCAACCAAAAAATCCTAACATCAACACAACTAAATATTCATTAACTAAAGGAGAAGTTATCAAAAAAGAAAAAGAAACACCTAAAGGAACTCCCGCCTTGATAAAACCAATAAACAAAGGTATGGAAGAACAAGAACAAAAAGGAGTAATAGCACCAAACAATGATGCAAAAAAGTTAGATAAAACTCCTGCCTTATTAGACAACCAATTCCGTAATTTTTTAGAAGAAATATAAGTTCTAAAGTAACCTACAACAGCAATCATAACATACAATAACAATAATATTTTAATTGAATCATAAACAAAGAAGCGCAAAGATTCAACTAAATGCGAAGTAGCATCTAACTGCAATATAGAAAAGAACAACCAGTTTATCGTTGCTTCGAGCATGAGCTCTCCTCACAACAACACTTTTTTTTCTTAGATTTTTCTTCTAAATTCTCATCAAAACGAGCCATCAATCTTGAAAAAAAACCTTTCTTTTTAGCCATACAAACACCTTCATTTCTTCTTTTTCTTACAAGTAGCAGAATCTTTACACTTAAGATATCCAACAAGTATCAATAAAAATAGCTCAACAGATAACACCAAAAACCGAATAACCTTAGACAAATCACCAAAAGCCATCGCAGTACCAACCGCAATTACCGCTATTCCTCCAAGTATCAAGCCAGAAGCAATCGCTTCAATAGTTAAAGGCAAAAACAAACCTACCAACAAAGCAGCCACACCAAATGGAGCAGATATATAGAATCGTTTAACATTAAACTTCTCACGAGCATCAGAATAATCTCTACTACAATAATCACAACTAGCAGAAACAGGACAACCTTGCGCATCATATTCATATCTAACCGTACCTTCGTCAGAATAACACCCATCTACCTCAGGAAAATCGTGCGAACAATTAGCCGTTGGCAATTTAACAGGCCTATCAATAAACTCACTCTTATCACAAAAATCTCTGTGTTCAGGAGAAGTCAAAAACAGGTCTACAAATGAGAATACAAAGAAAGCAAACACTACAGCAATACCAATGCTCAATGCCACCTTCTTTAAAGTAATCATAAACAAAAAAACCACAAAGAACTATTTAAAACTATAGATTTAGTATTAAGATAACGCCGATAATAGATTACCGACGCATCAAAAAATAATTAACGTCTCTCCATAATTTCTGCACAGACTTCAGAAATAAACTTATCAACCTTCTTCTCGCCATGAACTTCATTATCACGAGTTCGAACATTAACAGTTCCATTCTCAGACTCAGAGTCTCCCACAACTAAAATATAATTAACATATTCAAGTTGCGCTTCACGAACCTTTTTCTTAATTGATTCAGAACGTGAATCTAACTCCACCCTGATACCTTGCTCAAACATTTGTTTCTTAATCTTCTCACAATACTCAGCATGTCTGTCAGCAATAGGCAAGATCTTAACCTGCACAGGAGATAACCAAAGCGGGAACTTACCAGCATATTGCTCAATAAGTAAAGCCATAGTTCTCTCAAGACAACCAATGGAAGCTCTATGAATCACCATAGGTCTATGCTTCTTGCCATCTTCACCTTCGTAAGTCATGTCAAACCTTTCAGGCAACGCAAAATCAATTTGCACAGTAAACAAAGTATCTTCCTTACCATACACATTTTTCATTTGCACGTCTAACTTAGGACCATAGAATGCCGCCTCATTATCCGCTTCAACGTATTCAATATCCAACTCATCAACGATCTTTTTCATGATCTTTTGAGAGTTAGCCCACGCTTCAGGATTATCAATATACTTTCCAGAACCATCAGTTGAACATTTAGAAAATCTATACCAATAGCCAGTTAGTCCTAACACAGACATAAGATATTGTATCAACTCAACAACCCTTTTGAACTCATTTTCTAATTGATCAGGTCTACAAATAATATGCGCATCAGCCAAAGTAAATTGACGAACTCTAATAAGACCATGAAGTTCTCCCGACTGTTCGTTTCTAAACAAATCAGCAACTTCCGCATATCTCAGAGGAAGATCTCTATAACTCCTCATCTTAGATTTGTAAATCATAAACTGATGCGGACAAGTCATAGGTCTAAGACAAAACTCTTCTCCTCCCGATTCAAAAACAAACATACTATCTTTGTAATGATCATAATGACCAGACATTTTGTACAAGTCACTCTTAGCCATCACAGGAGTTTCAGTAGGTATGTATCCACGTTTGTACTCTTCATCTTCAATAAACCTACGAAGAATTCTCTTAATAGTTGCACCTTTAGGACATAAAAGAGGCAAACCTTTTCCAATAACTTCACTAGTCGTAAAAAGATCCAACTTCCTACCTAATTTATTGTGATCTCGCTTCTCAGCTTCTTCACGAAGACGAACATATTCCTTCAATTCCTTCTTATCAGGAAATGCCACACCATAAATTCTCTGCAATTGTTTATTCTTAGAATCACCACGCCAATATGCGCCAGCAATTTTAGTTAGTTTAAACGCCTTAATCATTCCAGTATTAGGAACATGTGGTCCTTTGCAAAGATTGTCATACTCTCCTTGAGAATACATGCTCACCACATCTTCAGGAATGGCATTAGCCAACTCTATTTTGTATGGATCGTTTTTGTAAAACTCAAGAGCTTCCGCTTTAGGAATATCTTTTTGAGTAATCTTAAGTTTTTCCTTAACAATCTTCTTCATTTCTTCTTCAATCTTCACAAGATCATCAGGACGCAAAGGTTCTTCAAGATCATAATCTTGATAAAAACCATCCGTCACTGCAACACCAACACCTAAGCCAATGTTTTGCCCCTTAAACAATCTCAAAATAGCTTGAGTCATCAAATGAGAAGCACTGTGCCAGAAAATATCTTTTCCCTCTTCATCTTTAAATGTTAGAATTTTTAATTCACAATCAGTATTTAACGTAGTAGAAATATCTACCGCCTTACCATTAACCATTGCAGCAACCGAATTTCTTGCAAGACCTTCCGATATACTCATAGCTACATCGAAAGCCGAAACACCTTTATCAAACTCCGAAACTGAACCGTCCGGAAAAGTTATTTTCACTTTAGTCATATTCATTCACCTATATCTGCCGTCTAGAGGCCCTGTATTTTTATATCTTTCTAGTTAGAAACAATTAGAACATATAGAAAATGAGGGGCCTATGGGCCTAACATGTGGTTGTAGTGGTAGAACTATACAAAGGAAGATCAAATATAATCTCAAACAAATAGTCCAATACCATCTTAGAATAGAATACGCATCTATAATATTTAAAGTTATTGAAAATAAAAAAAAGAGGCCACAAACGTTCGGCAGATCCCTTGACAATAAAAGGGGTGGTTTAAGTATCCTACCGAACGGTTAGGTGGCCCACAGGATGAGTGTAAAAAAACAAAAAAAATTGTTTTACGCGAGACCTACCCATTTAAGGAATCTGTAAAACAATCCACGACTTTCTACACACTGACCTTCCACACACAAATTAGTTTCACACTCAAAACCATTTTGGCATTTCATATCGCTACCTAATTGTTTCTCAAAAAGTCCAGTCATTGGCGCGCAATACTTTGGATCTCTTCCATCAACAATTCTAGTACCGAAAGGTATGCATCTGTCATCCATAAAACAACCATTGCATTCCTTGATCTGAGGAACAACTTCTTCAACTGTTTCTTCAACAAGCATTGGTTTTATTTCAGCAGCATCTACTGCGTCAATTAAGCATTGCTCATATGCATCATTAGTTGGTTTTGCTGCACCGTACTCAACTTTCTTTAGACAAGGGTCCAGATCAATTAGGAAAGATTTCAAGTCAACTTTACAACTTGCAAAACACTGGATAACATCCTCGTCCGCGTCGCTATAAACTTCTTCCCAACCATCAACAATCAAATCTTCCATCACACTTTCACTAAAATCACAGTCTTTCAAATCAAGACACTGGATAGCTTCAGGAATTTCTTTTTCGTCAACAGTTATAGGTTGAACAACTCTTCTCTCTCTCTGCTCAACATAATCTCTTTGATACCTTTTATCTTGATAAGGTGTACTCAAAGATGTTGCGCAAGCATAGTCTGCATTGTTTTGTAAGTACTCAAACTTATTTGCGTTTGTGTTGATTTGACAAAGTCTATCCCCATCAGTACCAAAGTTTTTGTAAGGAGGAGCTCCAAAAATCCAACTAGTTGCAGCTTGAGCATTGCCTTTATTCACAAAACCAACAAAACCAACAACTTCTCCAGGTTTAACTTTAACAGTTGCAACACCAGATCTATCAGTTTGGATTGTCTCTCTCAACCAACCTTTGTAATTACTAGGTTGGAATCTATCAACAACATACACGTTAACATATGCACCTACTAAGTTCTTAGACAAAGAATAGTCTTGGTGTTCTGGATAGTTGTTAACACCAACTTCGAACGATACAAAGGATCCCGGAATAGGAACCTCAACAGGCACCACTACAGGAACAACAGGTGTTTCCACAGCTTGTTCTTCTTTAACACAAGCACCGTAAGAACATCCTTCAGGACATTTATACCATTGCTTATGCACGTAAGGGTTATCTGTTGGACCACTACAATGTGTTTCAATTACATAAGATCCAGAATCTTTTCCAGTATCTCCAACATAATCACCACAACTATCTCTGTAATGACCATATACTCTCATTCCTTCACTCTCACCATTAGTGTAGCCAGAAGTAAAGTACTGAATTCCACCATCGCTGTCTTTACAAACAGGAACTACATCTTCAACTTCAACATCTTCTTCAACAACTTGACTTGAAGTTTTACATGCACCATCTTCACATCCATTTGGACAATAATAATCAGGCATTACATCCCAACCCGCATATCCAACAGAACATCTAAATTCAGCAACATGCGTTGCATCTCTACAGAAATCTTCAGCAATTAAACCATTACCTAACTTAACTCTTCCAGCATGATAATAGCTCACACCACCATCAGTTTCTGTACAGTCATTAACAAACTCGTCATCTTCGTTTTCACAGTAACACTGATCTAGATTCTTTTCACAATAAGCAGAACCCATTGCGTTACCTTCAAAAGAATTAGGACCACAAGCTCCCTTATCATAATCATAGTAGTTCTTACATGCGTAATCACAACTTGGATAATCACAAGTTCCTTGTATGCACTCTTTATGTGCTCCAAACTTATTACAGTCAGAATCTACATCGCAGCTGTAATCTGTTTCAACAACTTCTTGCTTACATGCACCATCAGCACATTGATATCCTTCAGGACATTTTGCTTTTTTATGCTCATAAGCAAACTCAGCATCATCTTCCAAACAGACTAGCTCTTCAACATAGCCACCAGTTGAAAGTTTATTACCACTCTCACTCACGCAGTACTCAAAAACTGTTTGAGAACCAAAGTTAGGAGTGTATACATCTAATTTCCCCTTTTCAAATATATCATACCCACCATCAGAATCCTGACAGGTAGGCATTACATCAGTAGCAAAGACGGATATACTAAGCACCATCAATACCACAAAAGCCAACATAATTTTTGACATTTTTTGTTTCATTCTTCTTAACCTCGCAAAATCAATATGATTTGTGTTCATTACAGTACATAATGTCCGGTCAGATATATTAAAAGTCGGTGGGAAAACAATCCAGAAATCGTTTCAATAACCTCTAATCACAGAAAAAACAAATACAATCTACCCAACTAGTCTTTACCCAAGAACCAAGCTGTTAAAGCAACATCCCTTTGCTTACCGCGTGCCTTTATCTGTACAACGTTTCTTCGCTCTAAAGATTTCAAACATCTTGACAAACTAGTTCTAGGTATTCCAGTATTGTGTCTCAAAGACGCTTGAGTACTCTTATTTTCATTACACATCAAGAAATTAACTATCTCTTTTTCATTAGTGCCAAGAGTAGGTAATATATCATCACAGCGCCCTTTCTTCACTTTTTTAGGCTTCTTAACCTTTTCAACAGAATTTTTAGAAGATAAAAAATAATACATTACACCTGCCGCAACAAGTAAAGCAATCAAAGCCACACCAAGCACATAACCTAAAGAGAACGTCTTGTCTTTACCCTTAACCTTCATTTCAAGCGCTATATTCACACTTTCAAGATTCCCTTGCGTCACAGTAATCTCAGAATAACCCAAATAACCTTCACTAGAAGCATACACAACATATCCACCAACTGGTAGAATATCAACTCTAAACGAACCAAAACTATCAGATTTGGTAGGAAGATCAAATTCTCCGCACACAGCACACTCAAACTTCAACTCAGCATCTGGCACAACATTATCTAAATCATCTTTAACAAACCCAGACACAGATCCTACCTTTTCTAGATATAAAGCAGCAGGACTCACTGAATCTTCTGTAACAACAACACTATCTTCACCATAATACATCGCCCTACCATTATCCATGACCCTCAAAGAAACAAACCATTCACCTTCTGTAAAAGGATAGTCGAAAACCCCATTCTCTAAGAATGTAGTAAAACTCTTTTGTTCTCCAGATTGAGAATTAATAAGCGTAAAAGAAACCTGCACCCCACCTAAATGAACATTATCAGAAGCATCCTTTAATACAATAGAATGCGACAACACAGAAAGAGGTAAAACCAGTGCGAAAAACAATAAGAAAAACAGATTGCGCCTCATATCATAAATTACCTTTGAGAGATATATAAACGTTTTCTTAGATTCAATGCATAAACACATCAAAATCTTTAAATACTAACTAAACAGAAAAACTCAACATGGCAAAAGGGGTGAAGAGTAAAAAGAACACTAAACGTATTTCTCCACTTAGAAAGACAATCCAAGCCATAAAAAGACATAAACTAATATTTCTAATGATCATCATAACTCAAATATTATTCTCATCACTATTACTATATTCACACTACAAAATCCAAATACCAATCTTAACTGATGGAAAGGATATAATTGTAGGCGTACAAGAAAACATGCAAACCCAATCCAATCCCGCAGGCGACTATAACGTTATGCGAGATTCCATCACATCAATAGTAGGCATTCAAAGTTTAGTTGATAGATTAATTAAAAACTTAATTTATTTATGCGGAATAAGCTTCGCACTATGGATAATACTAAACGGATTAAACTGGTTCTTCACAATAAACATGCACAAGAAAAAGAAGTTGCATAATTTTTGTTTAAGATTTACTTTAACATCAATAATATATCTAGTACCAATGACTCTAGCTCTCTGGTGGTTCATGAGTTCGTCGGTAAAAACATACCTTTTTGGAACTGCAAGAACCGCACCAGCAATAGGAAGCGCAGTAATCATCTTGATATTCGCATACTTCTTTTACATCACACTTAGTTTACTTCACAAAGATTCATTCAAAGAAATCATTAAACTAACATTCAAGATTGGAATTAAAAAGATAGGAAGAGTACTGGCAACATACATCCCAATAATAATACTATACATAGCATTATTTCTTACAATGTATCATTCTTTAGAAGCCAACATATACTTAATATATCTAGAAATCATTGCATTCTTATTCCTAATAATCCTATCACGAAGCTACATCTATTTCTCAATAAATAATATAGAAAAAGAAATAAAATAAAAAAGATACAATCTATTTTAGATAAGACTGTTCTTTAGCAAGATTATGAGCCTTAGCATAATGACCCTTAAGATCTTTTAAAACGTCTCCAGGTTTTGAACCAAGCTTAGCCGCCAAACCACCAGAAATCTTAGAACCATGAGGTTCAACATGCATATGATAATGACCCGTTCTTAAATTGTCAAGTTCATTAGCTGAGTGAGATCTTTGAATTTGATCAAGAGCTTGATAATCACCACTTCTGACTTTATTAAGAAACTCGCCCGGAGTCATCTCCAGTCTTTCCGCCATAGACCTGACTTCAGCAAAAGCAATTTCAACATCGGCTTCATTTACTTTACCTTTACCGACACCACCAGCTCTCGCATCGGCCCTATACTGAGCAATTACCGTTCCAATATATTTTCTAACCTCAGCGTCACTTGAATCAGCTTTGGGCATATTTTTGGCTTTAGCCTGAATATAAGCTTTAGCATGAATTTCTTCTGCTTTTTTTACTTTATCGACTCCTGCGCCGATTAATTTATCAAGATTTATTTCATCATCTGCCATATTACTCTCACCTTCCTCCTTTTAGATTAAACAATAAGCATTAGCTTGTTATCAAATACCATACTAATATACCCATATAAAGCTTTCGCTTAGAGAAGACACCCAAAGTACTATTATTCTACACAACAAACAATGACATTTTTGTGACATTAATATAGACTCCAGCTCAACACTCTTTAAAAAGCATTTTACCATAGTAACTAACAAGTAACGATAATGTCCCAATTATATAACTAGTAACATGAGGTACTAATAAAATGGCAAAAAAGCAAGTCAAGAAGAAACAAGAGAAAAAAGACATTGAGAAAAAGAAAAAAGAAATAACTCTTACTGAAGAAGAAAAGAAATTACCTAAAGAGTCTCAAGAAAAATTAATCAAGATCAAAAAAGAACTTGAACAATTCAAGGAAGAAGTTCTAAAGAAATTTGATAAATACATCACAGGCATTGCTTTGCTGCCACCTCCAAAACCTGAACAAGGTAAACAAGTTGATAAAGATAAAATCAATGTGCTAGTTCTTGTTGATGATTCGGACTCACAGAAAATGAGTAAAGAAGAGTTAAGATCAAAACTCGGCGCAATCATTGAAAAGATTGGAAAAGACATTAACAAAAACATTGTAACACAAACAATTATTCATACAGAATTATGGCAAACATGTTACGACAGCAAACACGAACTTCTACAAACGATTGCACTTGGTGCTCCAATATACGATACAGGAATGTTATCAGCTGTAAAGATCGGAGAAATCCACAAAAGCATGGTTCTAAAAAAGTTCGAGAAATATATTGTAAGCTATGTCTTATTTGGTTCATTAACTAGAGGAGAAGCAACTCCTGAAAGTGATATTGACGTTGCAATCATAATCGATGATACTGACGTTAAGAAGATGACCAGAGCAGAGCTTAAAGATAAGTTAAGAGCAATCATCATCGGAATGGGTGTTGAAGCTGGCGAAATGACTGGCATCAGAAACAAACTAAACATCCAAGTATATATTTTAACTGACTTCTGGGACAGCCTAAAAGAAGCAAACCCTGTTATCTTTACTGTTCTTAGAGATGGTGTTCCTTTCTACGACAGAGGAATTTTCATGCCATGGAAACAGTTGCTAAGAATGGGTAAAATAAAACCATCCGCTGAAGCAATTGACATGTTTATGCATACTGGAGAACAAATGGTTTCCAGAGTAAAAGCCAAGATTAAAGGATTAATCGAAGCAGACATTTACTGGGCAACTTTAACTCCAACTCAGGCAGCTTTAATGTTGTATGGTATTCCGCCACCAACCCCAAATGAAACTATCAACTTGTTGGAAGACATTTTCTGTAAGAAAGAGAAACTTTTAGAGAAAGAATATGTTGACATCATGAAAGAGATCAGAAAATACTACAAAGAGTTAGAACACAACTCAAAAATGGAGATCTCTGGAAAAGAAGTTGACGATTTGCTTGCAAAATCTGAGAAATACTTGAAAAGAATCAAGAAACTTTTCGAAGAGATTGAAGTCATGAAAGAAAAAGAAGAAATGGTCAACACTTACGAATCTGTTGTAACCATCATAAGAGATATTCTAAGGCTTGAAGGCATTGAAAGAGTAAAGAACGCAGAAATCATTAAACTATTCGAAACAGAAATGATACATCTAGGAAAAATGCCTGAGAAGTACATTAGGATTTTAAACCACATAGTTAAAGCAAAGAAAGACTACGACACTGGTAAGCTAAACAAAGCAGAGATCAACAAAGTAAGAACAGAATCTCGCGGCTTTATTAAGTTCATGGTTGAGTACATGCAAAGAAAACGAGGAAAAGAACTCGAAAGAACCAAGATAAGAGTTAAGCACGGAGACAAGTACGGCGAAGTCATATTGCTAGACAAAGTAGCATTCATCGTACATGATCTAGACGCCGAAGAAAGAAACGTTACTAAAGCAGACATTAAAGCTGACGGCAGCCTAGGACCCACAAACGACTCTTCACTTGAAGAACTCGAGCAACATCTTGCAAAGATTGAACTTCCTCCAAAGGTTTTCATCAAAGAACCAATCTTTGAAAACTTGAAAGGCGTCTTTGGAAAAGATGTTGAAATTCTAATGAACTACTAAGTTCATTTTTTCTTTCTTTATTATTTTGTTGTTATAAAGCCTCATTCTATGAAATAGAACGAAAACTATAAAAACTCACCAAAACAAGATAATAGCATGTCTACTAAAGCTAGAGGTGGTCCACCGTCAAGAATCAAATTTGAAGGAGTATATGATTGGGATAATCTATACAAACTCTTCCATAGCTGGTTTGAAGAAAGAGGATGGGACCATGATGACAAGACATACAAACACAAGACTTCTAGCTTGGGAAGGGAAGAAGAACTAATAATAAACTGCTGGGTAAAAGAATCAGAATACATCAAATATCACATAAGCCTAGATATTCATACCTGGAGTAACCAACCAGCAGAAGTAATCAAAGATGGCAAAAAAGTTCAATTGTGGAAAGGAAGAATTAGAATTATAATTAGTAATGAAATAGAATATGATTGGCAAAACAGATTTGAGGGTAGTAGCTTCTTAACAAAAATAAGAGAATTTTATCACAAACATGTGTTTGTAGATGAAGATAACGCATTAATACAAGACAAAGTATACTATATTTCATATAATTTACACGAAGCAATCAAAAAGTTTTTAGACATGTACTCACAAGAGAATGTATATAGTAAATCATCGTTTTAATAGAAAATGGCTGAAAGAAAAGTATTAGTTGATGGCGTAAATCTGAAGTATGAAGGATTATTCAACTTCAAAGACCTGTACAACATATTAGATAGCTGGTTATCTGAGAATTCATATGATAAACGAGAACACGAAAATCTTGAAAAAGTTACACCCACGGGAAAATTCATAAGAATAGAACTAAGACCTTGGCGTACTTCTTCAGATTATGAGAAAGTAGAAATGAAAATTGTTCTTACAGTACATGATATGGTAGATGTTGTTGTTGAAAAAGACGGCATGAAAATGAAACTCAACAAAGGCAGCGTCAGCATAGTATTCAGCGGATTTTTATTAACAGATGTAGAAGGAAGATGGACATCTAAAGCATTCTTTTTCTTTTTATCTCAAGTATTTGATAAATTCATATACAAAACTCAACTGGGAAGATTAGAGGCCACACTGAAACATGATGTTATGATGCTTCACAAAACATTGAAATCTTTCCTTAACATGCACAGATATTAGAGCAAAGTTTAAATATGGACCTTTTTCTCTGGGAACCACCTCAAGTGGGGGTAGCAAAGTCTGGTCAAATGCGCAGGACTTAAGGCTATCTTTATGAGACACTTACCTCGTAAGTAAGATATCCTGTCTCTTAGTGAGTTCGTGGGTTCGAATCCCATCCCCCACATTTTCTTTCATGTATAGCTAAGAAAAACGAATTTGTATATACAGTATTTAGCAATTCTAATATATCAGTTCTAAAACAATTTTTGTCATGGGGGAACAACCAAGCAGACAAGAACTAACAGATCTATTAGATAGAATAGAAAGAAGACTCACTCCCGAATTAGATTCTAACGATTCAAGGATTATTAGAGTAAGAGCTACAGATTTTAGAATAAAAGATGGCGGATCATTAGAACGATGGTACGTTGTTCCGAACGGATTCTGGGGCAGAGTCGCCGATGAGTTTCAAAGAATTGTTACATTCGACGACAGTCCAGATCTTGGAATTGCATACAGTGCAAGAGATAATGGTAGATTAAACATAACTACGCGCATGAGATACAGAAACGGAAGAGCTTTAGTAAGAACAGCAAGAGCAGAATTAGTTAGAACAAGGATGAACGGAGGAACTGCCTTCAAGCTATATGACTTATTCAATACAGATGATGTAATGGAACTACATCGAGAAGTTGATGCACTATGTCTCGAACCTTCACCAAGAAGACCCTATAATACTTAGTTTAATTCTATATAAGAAAACATTAATATATGGCTAGTTAGTTCTGGCAAGAAAACAAAGTGCCTCTGTGGCTTAGTGGCTATAGCGGCCGCCTAGTAAGCGGCAGGTCGGGAGTTCAAGTCTCCCCAGAGGCTTTCTTATTATTACAAAATAACTAGATAATGCTCTAAAAACAGCAAACTACATAAACAGTTAATAGTACACATATACAGTACAACTATATAAACAAAAAGCTTTAATAGCATACCTCAACAAAAACACATAAAATGCTTCAGTGGCACAGTGGTAGCGCACTACCTTGGTAAGGTAGAGGTCGAGGGTTCAACTCCCTCCTGAAGCTTTTCTAATTTCTATTATACACCCTTATAGAAAAATTGATAAATGATAAACCCCTAAAAGTCAATGTGGTCGTAAGACAACATAGGGGGGTTAAATTCTACAGAATTTAGCTAAGTAGCGAAACATTTATATATGAAATAACCACACGTGAGTAACAACAGGGTGGGATTCGTATAACTTTGCACGCAAAGCTATGTAAGTTATAGCTAAGCAATAGTAGGTCGTCGACGATCAAATGCAAATGTTGGGGGAGTAAATTGGATACAACTAATAATAAAGCACTCATTTTGGCATTAAGAGATAAAGGAGTTAGTTCTACAGATGCAGATAATATAGCCAGAAGAACACAATCTGGTGAATTTGGAACCCCCGCAGAATTTCTAAGTATTGTTCAATCCGACCAATTCGATCCTACATTCTTAACTCCCGCAAGTAATTTTGTAGCAGAAGCAGAATCCACACTCGACTCAGTTCTAAATAGATATCAACCAGACTTAACAAGAATACAAGATGTTGTAAGAAGAAGTTATGACGCACTTGCAACTGTTAGCAGAATAGAAGACAAAACTCCCGCAGACATCACACTTACAGAAGAATTAGCTTCAACAATTGTTGATGCAGTAAATTTATTCGAACAAACTCAACTAAAAGCACTAAACGCAGCAGAAGAAGCTACAGATTTAGTACACGATACATTCTATGAAAAAGAAGGAAACTTCACTTATGATACTGATAATCTATTATTCGCAGAAAATGGCGCAAACATAATTAGAGCAGTAACTCAACCCGCAGTTGATCTTGCAGCAAATTTAATTCCTAATTCTTTAATCGACAAAGAAAAACTCCAAGCAGCATATAGATTTGCAACAAAAGCAACAGCAGTAAGTGTTGCTGCAGCAGTTGGATTTTTTGCTCTACCCCACGTTGGTAGTATGTTTATGAACGCAGTAGACAATTACTCAGCAGGAAATGGCGTTGATTTTGCTAACATGACTCCTTTTGATTTAGTACCTTCTGCTTATGCACAAGACGCAGATCCACCTGAACCAAACTTGGGAGATCTTGTTGAACAACCACCTGCCAAAGCAGCAGACGCACCAAGACCAAGGCACAGAATAATTGGAACAGGTACTAGCGATCTAGGTGACAGAGATCCTAGTCTAGAACCAGGACCAGCTGGCGTCACAGGACCAGTAGTTCTCGGAACACAATATTCTGATCGCGTTACAACTACAGCAGTAACTGGAGATTCACCACTAGAACAAATCATACTTCAAAGAAATGCAGAAGGCAGTCATTACATCGGCATTAAAATGCGAAATGGTGCCACAAGTGGAAAATCTGTGTGGTCTATTTTAAGAAGCATGGGCGCAAAAAAACTTGGACCTCTCATTAGATACATAAGAGATGAACAAGTGGATTTACTCGACGATGCAATCGCACTAGCAATAACTCAAGATAATCCCAGAGAACGCACTCGTTACAGAAGACTTAAACATGCATTCATGACTTCAGATACTCAAAAGGTTACTGATTGCGATAGAGTAAGTGACCAAAGCGTAGTTCTCAAAAGATATGGTTCAGAAAGATGCCTAGTTCCATTTCCAGATGGCATTCCATTAGATAAAAAAGTTACAGACATTTACTATTTAGATATTGATACATTAGTAAGAACATACGGACTAGATCCTGAGAAAATAGCAAGAGTACACCAACAAATAGTCGAAGGAACACACCCTGCTGCTGAAGATGCAACCCCTGGAAAAACAGATGATCTTGTTGCAAGACCTCCTGTAGAACCAGAACCTGTTGCTGGAAGAGGACCAATAACAGGAACAGATTGCACAGATTGTTCCGACGAAGAAGCCAGACGAAGAGTTGGCGCACTAGAAGGAAGAGTAGGTGGAATTGAAGATCATATTCTTACTGATTTGCGACCCAGAATTGATGCTTTAGAATTAGTCAAAAGATTCGAAGATGGTCCTAGTCAAGGAATGCACATTACTGATTACGATCAACTTGCAAGAGGTTACATTAGAAACCATCACGCATTAAGAACTAATTCAAGAGCAATGATAGAATACAATCAAGCTGTTGATCACGCATTAGCAACTATTGATCCAGCTCTAGTTGATAGACACCAATATTTACTATTCTTAAGAACAGATAATGGAGCAAAAGAATTACTAGCATTTAATCCATTTAGCGCACAGGTTGTAGGCTCAGCAGTAGTTAGCGACGAACTTGCCACATTTATGAAAGACATGATAGAAAACGATAAAGTATACACTTCAAATTTCTTTGAATTCAGAAGCTTAAGAAACATAGAAAGCCTGGTTCCTAATTTTGGTGAAAAGATCGGTCCAGGAAAGTTTACAGAATTAGATGACCCAAGGGAACTAAAAGGTGCAGATCGCGCAGCTTACAGCGTAAACAGAGTTATTCAATATATGCTTAAAGGAACTTCCGAACAACCGGGAGGTATTGAAGCAGTTTTACAATCAGAAGACAGCAGACAAGAATTATCAAGAATAACTAAAACAGAAGTTACAGCAGATGATTTAGATAATCTGGCTTTCGGACTTGCAGGAGATAGAGTAGTTCTATACAATACAGAAAATGGTGTAGTCTATGATACAGGAATGTTAGATGAAGAAACTTCAGAGTTCATAAGACAAAACATCCCAGAAACAGAACCAATGATTCTTGCAAGATATGTAAATCCTAGTAATAAACCCGCAGTTAAAACACACATTCGTGGATTAGATAATATTGAACAATTTAACCATGACATGTTTCCGGATGTTACAGAAACAACAAGATCATACAAGGTCACTTACTGGACTGACGATAAACAAACACAAGTCATGTTCGAAATACCTGACATTGACAGTAGAGGTGCAATGGTGTATGACACATTAGATCAAATGCCTGGTTTAGATTTTGCAAAACCAGTTCGAGTTGGAGACAGATATGATTGTACAATCAAAATTGATCCAGCAACAGGAGAAGTTCTTCAATTTGGAGATGCAGCAGGAGAAACGGCTAATGTATTCAACCCTTGGGGTCCAACACATTTAGCAATTGAGAATGGTCAAGGTCATATTTACACAGAACAAGCACTAACTGAAGTTACATACTTAGGTATTGCAGCAGCGATTATTTATGGAATTGTGAAAGCATCCACAGGTGGTAAAGGCGGATCAGGCAATGGCCCACAAGGTGGATTCAGGAACACAGATCCATGGGATCGATAATTACATTTACGGAGGATTACAATGTTTAGAAGAAAAGCACAAAACATCAAACCGGTAACATCACTTGACGATATTAGACACGAGCCTACTACACAACCAAAAGCTAGAAGCTATGGTTTTGGAATGTTTGCATCTGCGGCACTATTACTCCTAGCATTAGGCGTAGGCGCATGTAGCGGAAGTTCAGTAGAAGGTGAAGATTTACACGGCGCTCCAGATAATATTTGTGCTTTAGCTGATTGCTCCGGACCAGACCCAATTCCTCCAAGATACGATCCTATAGATACTTTTGATGAACTATCAGATTACGTAACTTTTGATCCTAACCCTGTTAGCGGTGGACTAGATATCCAACCAGATGAAATGGAAAAACTTTACGCTAGCAATACTAACAATATAAGAGAATTACTAGGAAAATACTTCGCAGATGTTGTAGAAGCAAATCCTGACTTATCTCCCGTTCCTTTAACTTCAACAGATGAGTATCAAACTAACAGAACTGTTGACAACTTAATTGGAGAATTGGCAAACGGCGACGATGCATTTGACGCTTACAGATTCTTAGTAAAAGACGGAAAATTATACTTAGAATTAATTGATGAAGATGGAGACTTCACTAACGGAGTATTCGTGTTTGACGACATGGATCTTGCAGATGCTGTAAGAAAAGCAGTTGAAGAACCCGATCCAGTTGTACCAACAATCGAATACAAAGTCGATTTAACAAAAAGCGTAAATGAAGTTATCTTAGGTAATGATTTAACAGAAGATGATTCCATTTTATACAATCTTAACGTTCAAAGAATCACAAGATATGGTTTAGATGATGCAGAGATAGAAAACATCGAAGTACCAAATGTACTATACACAGTAAGACTTGGCGGCTCTGACAGTTATCAGTTAAGAGCAGGAGAAAGCGTTGAGTTTGATTACGAAGGAAATACTGTTAATGCATTTGTTGATGAACTAGGAGATCTTTTAGTAGATTTCTCAGGTAATGGTACAAGTGAAGTATTTGTAGCTTCGGCAACTGTAGAACTTGAACCAGGATTAGATGAAACAGTTAGTGGTAGCAACCCTGTTACTCACCAAGCGCCTTCAGTAGAAGATCCAGAATACGATCTACAAGATGCAGAACTTCTATACGGAGTAGCATTTGATAGCTATACAGATAGTATGCCAACTGGTATGGATTACATACTAGATGGAGCAACTCTAAGAAATGTATTACAAAACGCAGTAGCATCTGACTCTGTTGAAGGAAACCCAACACTTAGCTCAGAAGTTCTACCAGGCGTAACATTAGTAGACGCGATCTTAGGTATTGAAACTGCAGATGGCAACGTTGGTTACTTAGATGGAATTGGAGATGATATAATCTCAGTTGCAGCTAGTCCAGATCAAGTTGCATTTGAATTTGCAGATGGAACATACGGTGTAGCTACAGGAACAATGGCAGCAGATCTTTACGATCCAATTGACGAATCTATGCAATGGTAAAATAAAAATGGCAGAAAGAAAACAATTAAGACAATTATTCGCATTGATTTGCATCGTAGTAATGCTTTTCGCAAACGCACAGTTCGCATTAGCAGGTGCATCACCAATAACAACCTCTGCAAGTGTACTTACCAGTCCATTGTTAATTAACCAACCCATCTCTATCAGAGTTTCTGCATCCGATCTAGATGATAACGTTAATTCACTAAAACTAGCAAGAATCGAATTAGGATCTCAAACAGAACAACAATACTATTACGGATGTAGTAGTGGCAGTTGTACTCATGATTTTGTTATTTACCACAACACTCCCGGTACTTACGAATACACAGCATTTGGTAGAAACGCAATCAATCAAATTAGCGCAACATCATTCACAATCACAGTTAGCGAAGCAGCAAGCATTGACAGCTTCACCGTTAAAGCAAAAGCTTACGATCTAACAACTACAGCATCAATCAACCCATTCACATTCAACGTATTTAACGAAAACGAAAACTACATAACTGGAACTACAGGAAATCCTGAAGCAGCAGTATACAATATTGACAGCAACGCAGTATTAAATTTAGAATATCTAGCAGATGGATACGAAAGAGATGGAGACATGGCATATTTTGATGCAGATCTATCTACTTGTTCAGGTTCAAGCTGTTCAGTTAGTAGTAATGGGTATTCAACTGATTGTACTTTCATCACTGCAAATAGCAGATGGACTTGTACAGTAGACAACATTGGTGGCGGAACTTTTGATTACCAATACAAAAAAGAAGGCAGCCAAGATGTTATTTATTTATACAATAATATGCTAGAGGAAGCAGCAGCCCTCCCTCCTGCAATTGTAGGATTCCCTGATTCAATCACAATCCACGAAGGAAGTTATAGCGATTTCTACTTACTAGACAACTATGTAATTGATGAAGATACCAGCTTTGCATATTTAGACTGGAGCATTTCATATGATTCACAAATTGGATACAATCTAGATTCTGAAAAAGTAAGATTCTATGCAAAGAACTCAGACTACCACGGAACTAGAACATTAACACTTACAGTAGAAGATCCAGAAGGCGGAGAAGATACTCATGATGTTGACATTGTTGTAGAAAACATTAATGACGCACCAGTACTTGCACCTCTTTCAGATGTAGAAATTGATGAAAACGAAACTGCAACTTTTACAGTTAGTGCAACAGACTCTGATCTAGACGATTTAACATATTCATACATTTCAGGTCTAACTTTAACTGAAGGCAGCCTAAACACTTACAGCTACACTTCAACTTATGATGATGTAACAACTGGAGCATACGAAGAATATCAAGTTGAATTCAAAGTAGAAGACGGAAATGGTGGCGAAGACACTGAAACTGTTACAATCAAAATTAATCATGTAAACAGAGCACCAACTTTAGACTCTGTAGAAATAACACCTCTTAGCCCAGTATTAGATGAAACACTAACTTGTTCATACACTGGACTAAATGATGAAGATGTTCAAGACACACCAGTTGTCCAATATGAATGGCGACTTAATGACGCAATGTTCCTATCAGGAGAAAGCGCCAGCACTCTAGATCTTTCATTAATTGACGAAGTAATTGGAGACGAAATAACATGTATTGCAACTCCTAATGATGGAACTATAGATGGTGAAAGCAAACAAGCTACTGTAACTGTAGTAGATGCTAGCAGCCCAATCATACATTCAATTGACGTAACTCAGCCAGCATACATTGGAAATACTTTAACATTTAGCGCGACTGTAACTGATGACATCTCAGTCAGCGAAGTAACATTCACAATTAACTCAATCGCATATTCAAGCGAATTAACACAAGTAGGACAATTATACACTCTACAACTTAGTGCAGAAAGCATCGGTGTTGGAACATTTAACTTCAGAGTTGACGCAGAAGACAACTCAGGTAACGCAGCAACACCTCAAGACATGAATTTTACTATTGAAAATGAACAAGTTATTCCTGTAATCCAAGAAGTACTTGCAGTTCCTAGTTCAGTAGTTCAAGGAAACGATGTACAGCTTAGAGCAAGAGTAACTGATAACGACGCAGTATCATCTGTAGAAGTAACATTTAACGGAATCACATTAGGTATGAGTTCAATTGGTGGAGATTGGTATCAAGCAACCATCTCAACTACAACTCTGGCACCTAACACATATACATTTACTGTTAATGCAGAAGATAACGTAGGAAACGCAGCAGTTCCAATGGATGGAACATTCGACGTAACTATATTAGATACTGAAGCTCCAGTTATTGAAGAAACTAATGCAACACCTAATCCAGTAACTCAAGGAGACGATGTAACTCTTAGTGCAAGAGTAACTGATAATGTTGCAGTCAGTACTGTAACTACAACAATCAGTGGAATCACACTTAACGCATTTCCAGCTGGCGGAGATTGGTACGAAGTAACCATCTCAACTCTAGTATTGCCTCTAGGAACTAACCTATTCTCATTCAACGCAGTAGATAATGAAGGTAATGTAGCTACAACAATTGTTGACTCATTCACAATTGTAGAAGAAGACACTACTGGACCATCTATCTCAAACATTACTGTAACTCCAAATCCAGTTACTGAAGGTAACATAGTAACCATCACAGTAGTTGTTGATGATATTTCTGGTGTAGATGAAGTTGTTCTAACTTACGGCACCACAGATGTAACTATGACAAATACTGGTGGAAATACATACTCAGTAGAAATTGACACAACTGGTTTCGCTGCAGCAGAATACACATTTACTATTGCAGCTACAGATAATGAAGCTAATATTAATACTGCAGACAGCAGCTTTACTGTTGAAGATGCAGATACTGAAGCACCAGTTATTGAAGAAACTGACGCAGTTCCTAATCCAGTAACTATTGGAGATGAGGTAACTCTTAGTGCAAGAGTAACTGATAATGTCGCAGTAACTTCTGTAACATTTATTCTAAACGGAATTCCATTTACTATGGCCGCTGTTGGAGGAGACTGGTATGAAGCAAATATCGATACTGGCGCTTTGTCGCTAGGAACTCACAATTTCACTGTTAATGCAATTGATGCAGAAGATAACAACGCAGTTCCAGTTAACGACACTTTTGAAGTAACTGACGTACCAGATACTGAAGATCCCACTATAGAAGATATTACTTTAACTCCTAACCCAGTAACTCAAGGAGAAAACGTTACAGTATTAGTTAAAGCATCTGACAACACAGGTGTCGATACAGTTACTGCAGAAATTGATGGAGTTGAATACAATTTACCTCTAAACGCAGCAGGACATTACGTAGTTGATGTTGACAGCTCAAGCCTGGCACCCGGAAACTACACAGTCACTATCACCGTTACAGACGCAGCTGGAAACAGCGTAGTAGATACTAGCAACACATTGGAAGTTCTTCCTGGAATTGTAGTAGATGCTGAAGCTCCAGTTATTGAAGAAGTTGAAGCAACTCCTAACATAGTAACTCAAGGAGATAGTATAGCAATTGGAGCAAAAGTAACTGATAATATTGCAGTAACATATGTATTATTCACTCTAGATGGAGTATCACTAGAGATGTCTTCAGTTGGTGGAGATTGGTATCAAGCAACCATCGGCACAGCAACTTTAGCACCAGGATCACACACATTCACAATTAACGCAAATGATGCAGAAGGAAACAATGCATTACCAGTTAACGGCACATTCACTGTTGAAGAAGATGTAGACAGCGAAGCACCTGTATTCATTGATACTACCATCCCAACTAACACAATCAATCTAGGAGATGGATTCACACTCGAAGCAGAAGTTACTGACAATGTCGCAGTTGACGATGTAAGAGTATCATTCGGAGTTGGCAGCATAAACATGCCTAACTTAGGAGGAGATGATTACGGAGCAGGACTCAACTCAAGCTCATTAGGTGTGGGAATATTCTCAGTACAAATGACTGCAGAAGACACATCAGGAAACATAGCTTACGAATACGCAGGATTAATCTCTATCATAGACAATTCTACAAATTCAAGCGATGATCACGAAGCTCCACTTATTACAATAACCAGTCCAGTACAAGATGCAACTTACAATTACACAGACATCTTAGTTAGCATTTCAGCTACAGATAACGTAGGAGTATCATATATTAGATACTCAGTTAACGGAGCACCATTTGTTCCATACACCAGCATTACAACCGAAAGCTTTGTTGACATGCAAGAAAACACACTAGAAGTTGTTGCAAATGATGTTGCAGGAAATGTAGCATATGCACAAATAACATTCTTAGTTAATACTTCAAGTAACAACGAAAATGGAACTGATGATTCATTCCCTGTTGCTACACTAATTACAACACCAGAATCAGGAGAAGCCCCACTAAATGTTGCATTCAATTGCTTCGTTAATGGCGGAGATTCAAGCTATGATTTTGAAATGAACTACAACGACAGCACAGCATCAGACATGGTAAACAACACACTTACTACGTTACAAGGATTCTTGCACCAATATACTCTTGCAGGAGATTACGGAGCAGCATGTATTGTTTCAGACGATGATGGAGACTATTCCATCGCAACAGCAAACATACACGTAACTGCACCACCTCAAGTTAATCATTCCCCCGTTATTGAAATGGTTGGAGCATCACCTAATCCGGTTACCGAAGGCACAGATGTAAATCTACAAGCAACTGTAACTGATGTTGATGGAGACATGAACCTTGTTCAGTTTGAATTCCAAGGAACATTCTATAACAATGTGTACGATGGAGATGATAATTACGAATTTGACTTACCAACTACAGGATTAGCACCTGGAGTATACTACTTCAACGTTGGCGCTGAAGATTTAGCATTCCTAACTGATGGACCGGTACAAGGAAACTTTACAGTAATTGGAAATATAATTAACGATACAGAAGCACCGGTATTCAACTTTGTAGACTATCCAACTCAAATTGAACTAGGACATCCTGCCACATTCAGAGCAAACATAACTGATAATGTTGCTGTAAATGATGCAAGACTAGAAGCATACAACACATGGGCAATGCCAAACGTTGGCAGCGACTGGTACGAAACTACTCAAATAATTCCCGTCCCAAGTCCAGGATTATACTCCTTCTGGATGGCAGCACAAGATACTTCAGGTAATCTAGGATTTGAATACTTAAGTCCAATCAACTTTACAAACAGCAGCGTTGATCCAAATGAGGATAACGAAGCTCCAACTATCAAAATATACAGTCCAAAGAATAATGCAACTTACAACTACACAAATATCAAAGTAAGCATTGATGCTCAGGACAATGCAGGAATTGCTAGCTTAGAATATTCTATTGATGGCACATTACCTCAAGCATATCCTGGAGTATTTTACTACAACTTTACAGACATGCAAACTCATACTCTAAGAGTTATAGCTATTGACATTGCAGGAAATACAGCAATTGTTGAAATATCATTTGATGTTAACACCAGTGCTAACTACACAGAAGGTGTTGATCACTTCCCTGCAGCAACTCTTACAGCAAACGTTACTGAAGGAACTGAACCACTAGACGTACTATTTACTTGTGCAACTACTGATGGAGACGCAGACTTCAACTATCATTTATCATTCGGAAACGGTCAAGCACCTGAAGATGTAACTACAAACGCAACTTCGGCAGAATTCACTTCAACCTACAATCAAGGAGTATACACAGCAGTGTGTAAGCTAACTGATGTAGATGGAGATTATTCGCAAGCAAGCATCAATCTTAACGTTACAGAAGATCCTAACACAAACCACAGTCCAAGTATTGACGCTGTCGGTTCATCACCTCTTGGTGTTGTAACAGGCAACAATGTAACTTTACAAGCATCTGTTAGCGACTTAGATAACGACATGAACACAGTATTCTTCGAATTCGAAGGAATCAACTACACAGATTTATACAACGGAGATAACAATTACGAATTTAACTTACCAACTACAGGTCTAGCACCAGGACTATACTACTTCAATGTTTATGCAGAAGATTTAGGACTATTAACTGCAGGACCAGTCATGGGTAGTTTTTTAGTAATTAATCTAACTCCAATAAACCATCCACCAGTTATCAATGGCGCATTTGCAGTTGCACCAACTACAGAAACACTATTTGCAAACGTAGATTTCTACGCAGATGTAAGTGATGTAGATAACAACATGGGCTCAGTAACTTTCGAATTTGAAGGTATTAACATGACTGACCTATATAATGGAGATAATGCATACTCCGCAGGCGTTATTATTGCAAATCTAACTGCAGGAACATACTACTTTAATGTTTACGCAGAAGACTTAACATTCTTAACTGACGGACCAGTACAAGGAAACTTTACAGTCTTACCAGCTCCAAGCACAAACAATTCACCAGTTATTGAAAGTGTAAACTCACCATCCGTATTAGAAGGAGATGTTGCAGAGCTTATTGCAAACGTAACAGACCTAGACAACAACATGGGAACAGTAACATTTACTCTATTCAATACAACTAGTGAAATCGTTTTATTCAATGGAGACACACTATACAACTTTAACGTTCCAACTACAGGACTAGCACCTGGCGTATATGCATTTAATGTATATGCAGAAGACACTGCAAGTCTAAGTGATGGACCAGTTTCAAGCAACTTTACAGTTGTATTCAACCCAGCTCTAAATCACAGTCCAAGCATTGACATGGTTGGCGCATCACCTAATCCAGTTACTGAAGGAAACAACGTAACTTTACAGGCAACTGTAAGCGATCTAGATGGTGACATGAATAATACTTACTTTGAATTCC
The DNA here is from genome assembly GCA_018646625.1 of Candidatus Woesearchaeota archaeon. Classification (GTDB taxonomy): domain Archaea; phylum Nanobdellota; class Nanobdellia; order Woesearchaeales; family JABGUJ01; genus JABGUJ01. Next base: position 290,256 of record JABGUJ010000003.1, read on the forward strand.
AAGGAGCTAACTACACAAATACATACGATGGAGATGATAATTACGAATTTAATCTACCTACTACTGGCTTAGCGGCAGGAACATACTACTTCAACGTTTACGCTGAAGATTTAGCATTCCTAACTGATGGACCTACACAAGGTAGCTTTACAGTATTAACATCACCATTAAATGATACAGTACCTCCAACAATTTGGGATGTAGATTATCTACAAAACTATGAACTAGGTACTTTGATGACTTTCACAGCTAACGTAACTGATGACGGTGGCGTAGCAAATGTTGTTTTAATCACAAGCTTAGGAGAGACTACTTTAGTCCCACTAGGAAACGATTTATTCCAAGCAACTCTAAACTCTAGTTTATTCGGAGCAGGATTATTCCAGTTCTCAGTAAGAGCTACAGATGTTGCAGGAAATGAGCAACTCGAATTCCTAAACACCATTAACATTAGTAACAGCAGTGTAAATCCAAATACTGATAACGAAGCACCACAAATTACACTATTCAGTCCAATTGACGGTGCACTATACAATTATACAGACATTTTAGTACAGATGCAAGCAACTGACAACGTAGGAGTCAACACATTACAATACTCCATCAACTCAGGAGCATTCCAAGATTACATTGGAGCAATAACTGAAACGTTTGTTGATTTACAAACTAACACACTACATGTTGTTGCAGAAGATCTTGCAGGAAACACAGCAAGCGTATACATTAGTTTTGACGTTAATACAACTAACAACAACACTAATGGAACTACTGACTTGTTCCCTCAAATCTCAATCTCAGCAAACGTTACTGAAGGTCAAGAACCTCTTGACGTAACATTCACTTGTACTGTTAATAGCGGCAATCCTGGATACCATTATGGTATTGACTTTGGAAACGGCTTACCAGGACAAGGCGCTGTTACAACAAACACTTCAGTAACTTTCAGTACAACTTACAACGCAGCAGGACTATATACTGCAATGTGCGAAGTAACAGATGTAGATACTGATTATTCATCAGCACAAATGCAAATCAACGTTAGTGCAGATCCTAACCTAAACCACAGTCCAAGTATTGACGCAGTTGGCGCATCACCTACAACAGTAACCGCGGGTGACAATGTAACTCTACAAGCAACTGTAAGCGATCTAGATGGCGACATGAATAATACTTACTTTGAATTCCAAGGAGCTAACTACACAAATACATACGACGGAGATGATAATTACGAATTTAATCTACCTACCACAGGCCTAGCACCAGGAACATACTACTTCAATGTTTACGCAGAAGACCTAGCGTTCCTAACTGATGGACCAGCACAAGGTAGCTTTACGATATTAACAGCTCCAAGCACAAACAATTCACCAGTTATTGAAAGTGTAAATTCACCATCTGTATTAGAAGGAGATGTTGCAGAGCTTATTGCAAACGTAACAGATCTAGACAACAACATGGGAACAGTAACATTTACTCTATTCAACACAACTAGTGAAATCGTTTTATTCAATGGAGACACACTATACAACTTTAACGTTCCAACCACAGGACTAGCACCGGGTGTATATGCATTCAATGTATATGCAGAAGACGCTGCAAGTCTAAGTGATGGACCAGTTTCAAGTAACTTTACAGTTGTATTTAACCCAGCTCTAAATCACAGTCCAAGCATTGACGCAGTAGGAGCATCACCTTCAACAGTTGTTGCAGGAGATAACGTAACTCTACAAGCATCCGTTAGTGACTTAGATAATGACATGGGAACAGTATTCTTCGAATTCGAAGGAACAAACTATACTGATCTATACAACGGAGATAACTCATACGAGTATAATCTACCAACAACTGGCTTAGCGGCAGGAGTATACTACTTCAACGTTTACGCTGAAGATTTAGCATTCTTAGCTGACGGACCAGTACAAGGTAGCTTCACCGTTACTAACACATCAGTTAACGACACAACTCCAATAGTTAACCTAACAGGTACTCCAACTACTGGATTAAGAGAATTGTCAGTTAGCTTTACTTGTGATGTAACTGAAGGAGAAACTCCATATGCATATAACATGGCATTCGGAGATGGAAACTTCGAGACTAGAAGCACAAACTCAACTTCAGAAATATTTGCACACAATTACACAACTGGAGATTACACTTCAACTTGTACTGTAACAGATGTAGATGGAGACTCAGATGTTGACACTCTCAACATTAATGTAACTCCAAACACTGTACCAATCGCAGACGCAGGACTTGACCAGACAATAAATGTAAGCACAGTAGCAACTCTTAATGGTTCAAACTCCAGTGATGCAGATAATGACACTTTAACATTTGCATGGATCCAAGTATCTGGACCAGAAAATGTTACACTTGACAATTCAAGTGCAGCTATAACTACATTTACTCCAACAACACCAGGAGTCTTTGTGTTCGAATTAAATGTATCCGACGGCTACAACTCTAGCACAGACCAAGTCACTATTAACGTAGGAGACATTAACGGAGTAGTTGGCGGTTACGTACTTGACGAAAACAATGTAGGTGTAGCAAATGCAATTGTAGAAATCAAATTAAACAACTACACTGTAGATTCAACTTTTACTGACGCAACAGGTATGTATTCACTTAACGTGACTGCAGGCACATACAGCCTAAGAGCACTTAAACCAGGATACAGTATCGCAACAGAATCAGCAACAATCATACAAGAACAAACTATCGAAGTTAATCTAACTATTGAATCAAACAATGGCGGCTTCATAGGTGAAACTAAAGAAATTGATGATTCTGCTGAAGAAGACGTAAATGTCAGTGTTGATTTAACGAGCATGTTCGATTTGAGTGATTCAAATGGTGACTATTATATAGGAAATGTTCCAGTTAGCTCATATAACTTGAGTGCAGAAAAGACTGGTTTCCTACCACAACAGAGCACGGGACATTCAATAGTAGATGATCAAAACACTACAGTTGACTTTGCGATGAGTGAACCTGGAACAGTGAGTGGTACTATCTATGACTACTTTAATTATCCAAACACTGTTGCAAACGCAACAATTACAGTAACACAAGACGGAGTTGTAATAAACATAACCACTGCGAATACCGCGGGTGTTTATTCAATTGCAGACCTGGCACCAGGATTGTACACAATCACTGCAAGTGCACCAGGATACAACGACCAGACATTTAGTCCTGTACAGATATTATCTGGACAAGCAACGACTAGAAACTTCGCACTAGCATAAGAAAAATGAGAAATAAAAAAAACCTAACAATTTTCAGCGTAATGCTACTAGTATTACTTCCAGCAGTATTTGCAGGATCATGGAGCGGAAACGTTTATGACACAGCAGGAACTGCAGTGGACCAAGCAGACGTAGCACTATTACTTAACAGTGCAACAGAAAACTCATCACAAACAGACGCTAGTGGATTCTTCGAAGTCTCAGGACTACAAGATGGATATTATACTATCGCAGTAACAAAAACAGGTTACTACGACGCATCATTAGTTACAGGTATTTACCTAAACAACTCAGATGCAAGTAAAACAAACTTATCACTAATACCTGGCATTATGGACATTATTATGGTAGAGCAACTTCCTGGAAATTTAGCAGGAACAGTAACTGACCCAAATGGGAACGTAACTGACGCAACAATAAACTTAACACAACCAAGTGGCACTATTGCATCAGGCAACTCTGACGCAACTGGTAACTATGATATTTCAGTAATAGAAGGCACCTATACAGTAACTATTAGTGCACCTGGCAGAATAACTCAAACTAGAAACAACGTTGTAATTGCACCTAATGCAACAACAACTTTAAACATATACCTTAGCCTACAACCAGGCGATGTACAAGGTACTGTACGAGACGCAATTAACAATAACATAATTGAGAATTCAACTGTAGTTATTGAAGGTACTAGCCATGTTGCATTTACTGACGCAACAGGACAATACCTAATAACTAATGTTCCTCAAGGAACATATATCTGCACGGCATCAGCTGCAGGATACTATGATTCTAGTGTTGGATGTACTATACTTCCCAGTGGAATCATCACTGTTGATTTTTATTTAACTCCAACCAACATCAACGATACAGATGGAGATGGAATTGAAGATAGCCTAGACAACTGCCCACTAACATCTAACCCAGGTCAAGGAGACTCAGATAATGATGGAGTAGGTAACGTATGTGACAACTGTAAGAGTAACTCTAACTCAAACCAGAAAGATACTGACAACGACGGAGTAGGTAACGTGTGTGACAACTGTCCAAGCCATTCTAACTCTAATCAGTATGATAGTGATGGAGACGGTCAAGGCGAAGTATGTGACACTACTAACCGACGTAGAGGCGGCGGTGGCGGCAACAGCGGAGGTTCCTTCGTTGTAACTAAAACATTAGATTTTAGTAGTACTAATCCAGTATGTGACGAATATAGCAGATACGAACAGATTAGTTTCAACTTTAACAATAAAGCTTATACACTAAATTTCGAAAAAGTTAAGATTGCACCTATGTACTTATCAAAATCAGAAGTAACTATGATGTTCAGTGGAGCATCAAAAGAAAGTTTCTCAGTTAAGTACAACCAGAGACAATATCTTGACTTAAACGGAGATGGAATTAACGACATCAAAGTAAGTTTTGACAAAGTTAATGCAATCAAGAACAAAGTGTACCTATGTTTTGAACTACTTCCACAAGATGTAACAAGCGTAGTTACTAAAAAAGATGATACACCAATAGACAAACCTGCTGCAGAAAAGGTTAAAGAAGACGTTAAAGAAATCGTTGAAAAAGTTAAGGAAGGAATCCTAAACATTTTTGGTGAAGTAACTGAAAAGAAACCAGCATCTGCATTAGTCGGTGCATTAATCATCCTAGCAATTGTCTTGCCAGGAATCTTATTGTATTTGTTCTTGTTTAGAAAAAGAAGGTACTAAACCTTCATTTTTCTCATTTTTTCTATCTTATACTAAATAATAATCTTTATAAATAAACATCTAATCGGTTTATACATGGGCTTGTAGTCTAGCGGCTATGACATCGCCTCGACATGGCGGGAGTCCCCGGTTCGAGTCCGGGCAGGCCCATCCTACTTTTTTCTCAAACCTCTATTTACATAGCAACATTTATAAAGAAAACAAGCCAGTATTTAAATAAAAAAAGAGGTGGAAAGTGGTTGAAAACCTTCTGTACACAGTTAGGCCAGTAATCAAAAAAGTAGTGATTAAAGAAATCATAAAAATGATTGGCCTTTGCGCGGTATTCTTTGCGGGAGTAATCGTATTTCTTTCATCATTAAAAATACCCAGTTCAGCTATAATCTATCTTCTAACTAGCTTAATGCTTGTTGTAATGGCAGGTCTACAAGTGTTCATAACCTATGGTAAAACAAAACCAATCATATACAAATACTATGCAGACAGAATTGAGGTTGTTGGAGCACCCAAACTACAAACCTTTTACTTTTCCCAAATAGAAGAAGCCACTATAACTCAGAATATATTTGATAAAATAACCAACACAGCATCATTAAAGTTATCAAAAAAAGGATCATTAGAAAACATTTCAAATTCCCCAGAAGTTGCCACTTACACTCAAAGATTAATTGACGCATCAAAACGAACAACAAATTATCCACAACAAAATGCATAAAAAACAAACAAGAGTTTTTGCAATCATATTGTTCTTAATAGTTTTAAGCCTAGTAATACTTATCCTGAAACCGTTCATCTCTGCAATAATCATTGCAATCATCATCGCATACTTATTTCACCCAGTATACAGATATTTTGTTAAAAAGACAAAGAAAGAAACACTCTCAGCATTTTTGACGTCAGTACTCGTCGTCCTATTACTAACCATCCCATTTTTACTGATGATAAATACAGTTTCAAAGGAAGTACTAACATTCTCAAAATCATTCAAAGAAAGAATGACTAGCGGAGAAATATTCGAAGTAGATTGCGATGAAACACCAAATTCCACTCTTTGTAAAGTAAACACATACCTATCAACCGTTTCAGAAGAAAGCACAATCGATCATTATCTTGCAACCGGTATGAATAGACTAGCTTCAAATATCGCTAGCGCCACATCCAGACTAATCCTTCAAATTCCATTAGTTATATTAAACATATTTGTAATGCTCTTCACAACATTTTACTTGTTTAGAGATGGAGAAAAACTCATCAAAGTTGTTAAGAATGTCATACCCGTAAATAAGAAAAACACGGAACACATCATCTCACAAAGTGCAGAGGTTCTAAATGGCGTACTCTACGGACAACTAGTTACCGCATTAATACAGGGTATGATCGCCGGACTAGGTTATTATCTCTTCGGCTTCAGTTCACCAATCTTCTGGGGAATTGTCACTGCAATCGCAGCCTTAATTCCAATAGTAGGTACAGGACTTATCTGGCTACCAATGGCACTATACAGTTTAACAACAGGATTATCCACATCTAATAGACCTGAAATAATTGCAGGTACAGGATTAATGATATACGGAGCAATACTCATCTCCAGTTTAGACAACATAATAAAACCAAAATTAATAGGAGACCGAGCCAAGATTCATCCACTTCTAGTTCTTCTGGGAGTCTTAGGAGGATTAAGCTTATTCGGCCCGTTAGGAGTAATTATAGGACCAATAATTTTAGCACTTTTCGTAGTTCTAATAGAGATATACAGATCGGAGAAGATATTAGGTTAAAATGCATAAACTAAAAGTAAAAGACATGGATTTAGAAAGCGGAGGACCGCTAATAGCCATCATAAATCAAGAAGACGCAACCACTCTTGATCTATACACCGCAGACAGAATTAGAATCAAAAAAGGCAGAAAAGAGATCGTTGCCATCACAGACATTGCAATTTCTAACAAACTTCTGAAACCTGGAGAAATCGGACTATTTGAAGAAGGTTTAATCAGATTAGGTGTTAAAAACCGAGAAACAGTTAGCATAAACATAGACCGAAAACCTGAATCTCTTCACATCATCAAGAAAAAAATGAATAAAGAATCCTTGAATGATAAAGAGATTAGGAAAATTGTAGAAGATATAGTTGAAGGAAATCTCAACCAAATCGAATTAACCTACTACGTCGCTGCCAACTACATAAACGGTATGAACGATAAAGAGACTGTTGCTCTAACTAAAGCAATGATCGATACAGGAGACAGAATAGAAATAAAAGGAAAAGACAAAATTGTTGTTGATAAACACTGTATTGGTGGAGTGGCTGGAAACAGAACCACGACAATTGTAGTTCCAATTCTTGCAGCCGCAGGACTATATGTACCAAAAACATCTTCAAGATCAATTACATCTCCAGCAGGAACTGCAGATACTATGGAAGTTATTTGTAACGTAACATTACCTATTGAAAAAATTGAAAAAACAATTAAAAAAACAAACGGATGCATGGTTTGGGGAGGCGCAGTCAACTTGGCACCCGCAGACGACACAATCATCAACGTCGAACACCCGCTAAGCATCGATGCAGAAGGACAATTATTAGCATCCATCTTAGCAAAGAAAGGATCAGTTTCTGCAAAATATGTTTTAATTGATATTCCAACAGGAAAAGAAGCTAAAGTTAAAACATTAAAGAAAGCAAATCACCTTGCAAACCAATTCAAAAAAATCGGATCAAAGATTGGCATGAAAGTTATTTGTACATTAACTGACGGTAACGAGCCAGTTGGAAATGGCATAGGTCCTGGATTAGAAGCTCGTGATATTCTATGGTTATTCAAAGGAGATAAGCGCGCACCTCAAGATCTTATCGAAAAATCCGTTAACCTTGCAGGTTTAATGTTAGAATTAACAGGAAAAGCAAAGAAAGGCAAAGGAAAAGAAATGGCGAAAGAACTATTAGATTCTGGCGCGGCTTCAAAGAAGTTCATGGAAATTGTTAAAGCACAAGGTGCAAGGATCACAAAACCAGAAAAAATACCATTAGGTAAGTACAAATTCAATTATGTTTCTAAAAAGACTGGCAAAATAAAACACATATCAAATAAACACATTGCAAAAATTGCAAGAATCGCAGGCTGCCCTAAAGACAAAAAAGCAGGACTTTATTTACATAAAAAGAAAGGCGATTGGGTGAAAAAAGGAGACATAATCATGACCATCTACTCCGACAACAGCACTAGATTAAAGTACGCCAAAGCAACGTTTGAAGAGATTAATGGCATAAAGCTCTAAACAGCCCCTAAAGCAATAATTCTACAATTTAAGCCAGATTAGAGCTTCCGAAAGCTATATAAAGGAGTGAAACTACTACACAGTCATGACAGAGCTAGGTATTTTGGTAGAAAAGCTAAGTATGGCAGTTACAGGGCTAGAAAGCTCATTTGATATTGAGACATCTAGAACACGAGTTACTGAACTAGAAAGATTAATGATAGAAGGTCAAACGACTGCAGCACTGTCTAGAGAATATAACAGACTAGAACCATTAGTTAGAAATTATGAAGATCTCAGCAAATCAGCAGAAGATGCAAGAGGATTCTGCGATTTAACAATAGTAGAAGGGGATGATGAAGATCAAGCCTCCGCCGCAGAAGAAATTACAGAATGTATAGATGGAATAAGAGACTTTGTTCTTGGTAGAAGTTTCAAAGGAAAATATGATAACAATAATACAGTCATCACACTTCAAAGAGCAACCGTAGGAAAAGATGAAGTCACATTCGCTATGAATAAACTTGCAGAAGCATACGTAAACTATGCCAAGTCAAAAGGACTAAAAGCAGATGTTCTAGATTCAGATCCAAAATCATACACAATTAAGATTAGCGGAGAAAACGCATACGGATTGTTCAAAGGAGAACACGGAAAACACAGAGTAATTTACACAGGAGATAGAAGTAAAACCCATACTGCTTATGTAATTGCGTCTGTCGAACCAGAGATCGAAAGAACCAGAAGAACCTTCCAGAGATCAGAAGTAAGATACGAATTTTTATCAGCTAGCAGCAAAGGCGGACAACACGCAAACAAAGCAGAAACTGGAGTTAGACTAACACACACACCAACTGGAAAGACGGCAACAGTAAGAACACGATCTCGTGCACAGAGCCTAAGAGCTGCAGAAAAAATATTAGCAAGCAGAATCGCCATAGCAGAAATAGGAGCAACAAGAGTCGTACCCGAAATTGATCCAGGAAAAGGCGGATATCTAAGAACTTACAGATTTGCTAGCGGACAATACATTAAAGATCATAGAACAGAAACAAGGACAACAGACATGAATGCATTTTTTAGAGGAGATGGAATAGACGCATTTATTTTAGCATATCACAATCTTAACTTTTAAAATGAAAAGACTAATAGCAATACTAGTATTGGCACTTTTCTTAGTTAGCGGATGCAGTACTCAAATACAAGAAGAAGTAGATTATCAAATATCGCCAAATCCTATAGCCAAAACATACACTACAAGTCATATGCCTGTACAAGGTTTTGCAATAGAGCATGATAATAGAAATGAAATACTAGAATTCTATAAAGAAGCACAAAAAAGAAAACAAGCAAGAAATAAACTATTAGCAGAAAGTGATGCAGAAGAAGATGCTAACAACCTTGCAGAAAAGAGATGGCAAAGAAGATTCACTATATCAACACCTCTTGGAAATTATCATAGCGTTGACGAAGTAGAATCAATCTTCGGCACAAGAAGAGCAGCACAAGACTTCTCATTTTTAGGATTAGTATACGCAATGAAATATGCATGTTACAAATTCGAAGATGATGACAAACAGTTCGAATCCATATGTTACGAATACAGAGCTTTTGAAAAAAGCTATCCCGATTTTATAGATAAAGAAATGTACAAAGAAATGAAAGAAAGATTGAAAAGAGAATATGAACTAATGGGCATCGAAAAATACTATGAATATCAAGAAAAGATTGGCCAACACGATATCAACAACTTCAGATCATTCGTCATGTTCATACAAAAATACAAAATAGAAGATCCAAAAGAATATGATAAGTTTAGAGATGAAGTAAGAAAAGTCTACCAAGACTTCCATTCACAACATGTTACTAGTGACGAATCTAAACCTAGCTTCTACTAACCCAAGAATAAAATATTAGCGTTCTGCCCAACATAATCAGTTGGAATTCTACCAATTCTCGCATCTTCACTAACTGGTTCTAGATAATAATACTTATCTTCATCAAACTCAAAGAATATCCCGCCACATTTGAAACAATCAACACCCACACTAACGTGATCGTCATAGTAAATTAATATGACATGCTCACCAACCGCATTCATCAAAGAAGACAACAACAAAGACAAATCTTCACTATCTCCTTCTTCCTCTACAAGCGTTTGCAATGGAAATTGAGTATCTTTATCAAAACCTTCATCCCCATCTTCAACATAATCTAATGATTGATAGAATGCCAAAACAAGCTCATAAGGATATTTTATGGATTGATTATCAGCATAGTCCAAAAGATGTTCTACAATCTGCTCTATCGTATCATCATCAGGAGTAAAATAATCTCCAGCAGTTATATTATCAGGATGATTAGCCAAGAAACCATAATAATCTGAATTATATTCAACAGTAAAACTAACGTCCTCCCCCTCATATTCAAAATCAAAGTCTAACTCAAGTTCCTTGCCAGGAGAAATAGGATTAGGATCATCTTTATCATTTAATCCATCAGCATCAGAATCATCATTATAATCTGATGTTCCTTGTGCAGCTTCTTCATCTATACTCAAGCCATCATTATCATAATCAAAAACAGTTGTATTGACTTGCTCTTCTTCTTCCTCTTCAACTTCAACAACAACTTCCTTCTTTTTCTCTACTACTACAACTTCCTTTTCAACAGGAGCACTAACAGGACCACCATCTAGTACTTTCCTAAACGCAACCAACTCATTACGTACTTCTTGCAACAATTCAGCAGTTTCACTCATTTGATTATTCTGTTGATTTATTATAGCAGTTTGAGTATAGATCACTTTCTGTTTACCATATATCTCAAAAGATTCAAAGATAACAAAGAAAGCAAGAATAATCATTATCGCAACAATCAAGAAAGATTTTACCACTTCTTTTCTATCGAGACCAACTTCCTCGTTGAGATGATCATAAAACATCTTGGCTAGAAAGCCAATAGTCAAAAACAAAACTAACCATAACAATAGTAGAAAATAATCATAAGCTGTAGCAGTACATGGAATATCTCTAGCTAAAGAGAAGAACTTAATCCCAAAATTACCCAGATTGCAATTAGAATTAGTCGCTACATGATGAAAAGGCAGCATTGCATCAATTACTCCAGCCATATACCTAAACACCCAAGATTAGTTTTTAAAGCTAATGATAAAAACCAGAAAATATTCCCCAAGTAAGGACAAAACACGTTACCTCAAATTCTAAAAGAATTATTCATAAATCTCAGATGGTTTATATGAATAAGTTGTTGTTCTAAGCAACGTAATAGATTCCACTTTCTTAACTACACCTGCAAATTCGCTCTTTAAGTCTAGAAGAAAAGACCTCAACTCAGAATTCTCATTAAAATAAACAGTATATTCAACGTCCCAACCACCCACACAACGACCATAAAACGCAATATTAGAATGTTGATTAGCATACTCTTCAAACTTCTTAATCACAGAGTCAGATAAATTAGAACAAGAGATAAACACACTAAATCTTTGAAAACCTTGACTAATTGGATCTAAAATCATACGATAATACTTAATCACCCCTAACTCTTCCATTTTCTTTATACGATAATTAACAGTATCGATAGGAATCTTTGTTTTTGCACTAATCTCAGACAATTTAATTCTAACATTAGGATGTATAAGCCTAGCAATCGCTCTATCTTTATCATCTAGATCTAGTACATGATCATGAGACACTTTTTTTTCTCTTACAGAATTGGATCTACCAAAAAAATAATTATCCCCATAAGTCTTAGTTCCAATAGTTATAGAAAACTTATAGTCGTGAAAATACTCACCAGTCTTAGATATGATCTCTCTCAACACAACATCAAAATGTGCAGGATTCTTTGCCATTATAACAAAAGCCAAATCCCAATGCCCAAAACAAGGGGTCACCCATGTCACAAGATCGTGTTTCTCGAGAAACGCTATCAAAGCCTGTTCATCCTTACGTGTAATCTTCTCAAAATGCAATAGCACCTTATACGAATGATAACCAAAATCAAAACTTGTTACAAAGCTTCTAATTACCCCATTAGAAATAAGCCGTTTAACACGATAATTAACAACCTCTTTAGAACTTCTAACCTCTCTAGCGATCGCAGAAAAATGCTTCCTAGGATCCCTACTTAAAGCACCTAAGATCTTCTTATCCAACACATCTAATTTCAACACAATACATCTCAAAGTCGCAGCCTATTTATATCTATTTCGAATTTGATAAAAAATCAACAAGGTACTTTTAATTTAATACGCACCCGCCCAAATTGTATCAAAGACCGCACGGAGGGTGTATTGATGACAACAGCAACAGGCAGTAGAACGCTCGATGAGACAACAGAAAGACTTCTTGAACAAGTGATAGGAAAACCAAGAGTTAGCAGAAGCGTAGTGGTCCTTGGAACTCAATGGGGAGATGAAGGAAAAGGAAGCGAAATAGATCTTTTAACAAATTATGTTGATAATGTTGTAAGATACAATGGTGGAGCAAACGCAGGTCACACCATTGTTGTTGATGGAAGAGAAATTATTCTACACGTATTACCCTCAGGCGTATTAAATCCAAACGCAAATATAATTCTAGCAGATGGTGTTGCAGTCCAACCTAAAGATATTCTAAGTGAAAAAGCCAGCCTACCAAATGATGTAGATCTTGAAGGCAGACTATTCATTGCAGAAAACGCAAACATCGTTACACCTATGCACATAAAAGATGATATTGATCGAGAAAATGCAGGAAAGGGCGTTGGCTCAACTAGAAACGGAATACGCCCCTGCTATGTAGACAGAGTAGATAGAATGGCAGTAACATTTGGAGATGTTCTTAGAAGACCCGAAACTGCAAAAGAAAGAATCCAAATGCAGATTGACAAGTATGGCTATACTGAACAAACTGCAGATGAAGTTTACGATGCACTGAAAGCAGATGTAGACAAACTTGCAGAATGCATCATAAACACTAGCCGAATGATCAACGAGGAGCTAGAAGCTGGAAGAAACGTACTATTCGAAGCAGGCCAAGGAACATTATTAGATGTGTATCATGGCTCCTACAGAAATGTAACTTCATCCATTCCAACTGCAGGCGGAGCGCTAGTCGGTGCAGGTGTTGGTCCTGAAGCTATTGATGAAGTTATCGGAGTTGCAAAACTAGTAATGACAAGAGTAGGCAACGGACCATTCCCGTCGGAACTTGTTGATGAACAAAAACAAAAAGATGACTACATGAAATTCGTTCTCGGAAAAGCAAAGTTAACTCAAGAAGAATTCGATGAATTGGAACCTGCAGAACAAAACGCAGTAAGAAGAAAATGGTGTGGAAAGTTCAAGCTTCCGAAAAATTACCAATACGTCGTAGATCACATGAGAGACGTAGAAGACCTTATTTCCGGAAAATTCATTTCTAAAGGAGTCAAGAAAAAACTTGATGACATTCTCGGAACTGAAGATAGAGAAACTGCATACAACCACATAATGGGTATGTACTTCATGAAAGAAGCAGGAGAATTTGGCGCAACAACCGGAAGACCAAGAAGAACTGGTTGGCTAGACGCAGCCGAGCTAAGATACGCTAAAAGAATTAACGGACTAACAGGTCTTGCAGTCACAAAACTAGATTGTCTTGGAGATCTAGCACTAGTTAAGATGGTTGTAGGTTATAAACTAGGTGACCAAGAATTCAACGAATTACCAATAGAACATATCGAAGACAGAAACCTAAAACCAATTTACGAAACTTTCGAAGGATGGAGTGCAGAAGAAGTCAAAAAAGCAAGAACATTCGAACAACTTCCAGTCAATGCACAAAAGTATCTTGCAAGAGTCGCAGAAGTTGCAGGTGTTGGAATCTGCTCCATAGGTGTTGGTCCAGATAGAGAACAGACCATTGAACTCTACAATCCAATCACGCAACAAACTCCAGCATACAAATAATAGTTAGAATTGGAATAATTTTTTTGATCGATGTAATTACAGATAATTAGACCGAGGTGAACCTGTGAGTACAGAAGAAAAACCATACTTTGAAGGACGAGATGTTGTATCAATGCGAGACTTCACTCGAGAAGAGATTGATGCCATACTTGATGTTGCGGACGATGTTAAAAGAGCCATCCACGATCAAAGCGCAGCATCTGAATTTAAACGCAAATACGGTAAAGACATTAATGATCTTTTCCAAGGCATCAAAATTGCGACACTCTTCAGAGAAAACAGCACTAGAACTAATTTTTCATTTAGAGCTGCAGTGGGAGGACTTGAAGGTTTTGTTGATGGATTTCCTTCTGATGACTATACTTCTTTTAAAAAAGGCGAGACCTGGGGTCACGCTGTTGCTATGTTCGCGGGCTGGGGTTATGATGCATTGGTATGCAGAACCAAAACTGAAGGAATTCCTAGATGGACTCAAGAATATCTAGAGCGCGTTCATGCAAGTATGATTTCGAAACACAAAAGAATGGGACAAGGCTATTCTTATCGTCGTCCAATGATTTTAAATGGAGGTGATGGGAAGAACCAGCACCCAACACAATGTTTTCTAGATTTATTTACGATGCGAGAAATCGCCCGCATGGAAGGCAAAGAGCTAGACGGTTTAGAAGTTGCTCTACTTAATGATTTAGCGCATGGAAGAACTAATGCTTCGTTGATGTCTGTTGCACACCTTTTTGATTGGAAATTACATTTTGCTTATCCTGATAGATTTGGCCCTCAACAACATAGACTAGACGACCTAATTAGAAATGGAGTTAGCATAGAAGATCATGGTTCTGATTTTAAATCAGCAATGACTGCCGCTTTAATCGCATATCACTCCCGACCACAGAAAGAAAGAGTGGGTGTAGGAGAAGATTTAATTTCCATAAAAGAATTAGGTAGAATTAATAGAGTAATGTATGATGCTTTAGGTATAAACGCACCTTATTTGATGCATCCACTACCAATTGATGCAGAAACTTTTGAAGAAATAGCTTTTGATATTGATAGTCATGAAATGAATTGGACAAAAGTGCAGTCATCGAATGGTTTGTATGTTAGAGTTGCATTAATGGCTTTAGGTTTAGGACTTATCGATTCTCAAGCAGATCTACAGGGAAAAGACCTCATTGAAATTGTAGGTCTTTCTTCTAAAATGTTAGATCTCAGTATTGGTGATAAAGATTTAACTCATGCCCGTTCGGGCGTCATACCAAAGGATGGATTAGTTATTGATCACATACCCCCAGGAATGTCGCGAAGACTTGATGGTATTCTAGGACTCGAGCAATCCAGGTTACCAATCATATCTTCACGTTATCTTGAAGTTGATGGAGGCAAACAACCAGAGAAAGACATGGTCAAAATCCATTGTGGTTATGATCTTTCTGAACCCCAATTAGAAGCAATTGCTCTATTAGCACCTGATGCCACCGTTAGTGTTGTAAGAGGAGGGAGAGTTGTAAGAAAATATCGCCCGTTAATAGGTAATCATGTCGCAGATAGGGTTACATGTGGCAATGGTGCTTGCGTGACTAATGTAGGTATTGAACATGTAATACCTAAACATCACTTAGAGTCTTCCGAAAGTGGTCCTGTACTAAGTTGTGAATACTGCGAACATACCGACACTGTGCCTAGCGTATATGCCGCAAACCGCTTCAGATATTTATCTCCTGACCATGCATTGATTGGCATAAGACGGCCTTGATTAGATACCTTTTTATTATCTTTTTCTTTTTTTCTTATAATGAGAGACGTTGTGTATGAACCAAGAGAGGATTCTTTTCTTTTAGAAAAATATGTTAAAAAATTAGCTCTTGGCAAAGTGCTAGATGTTGGAACTGGTTCAGGCATTCAAGCTTTAACAGCCTCTAGATTAAAGAAAGTCAAAAGTGTTCTGGCAGTTGATATTAATCAGAATGCTGTTGATGCATTAAAACACACAAAACTAAAAGTTAAAATCTCAAATTTATTTTCAAATGTTAAAGGCGAATACGATACAATAATATTTAACGCACCATATCTACCTAATGATCCAAGAGTTAAAGACTTGGCTCTGGACGGAGGAAAAAACGGTTATGAGGTTACCGAGAGATTTCTTAACACATTACCAAATCACCTATCTAAAAACGGAATTACCATATTATTAATTAGTTCTCTAACCAAAAAAGAATACATTGAATCAGTACTAAACAATAATTTACTAAGTTTCGAAATTCTAGAAGAAGAAAGCTGTTCTTTCGAAATAATGTATGTATATAAAATCTGGAAAAATAGTTTAAGACTTGAACTTGAAAAAAAAGGAGTTAGAAATCTTTGTAAACTCACTCACGGCAAGAGAGGAAATATTTTTACAGGTCAATACAAAGATAAAAGAATAGCAGTTAAAGCGAAAAGGGAAGAAAGCGATGCAATGGGCACAATAAATAGAGAATTTAAAGTATTAAATAGATTGAATAGACACAACATCGGGCCAAATGTTCTATTCTCAGGAGATAATTATTTTGCATATGATTTCATACCAGGTAAATTCATTCTAGATTATTTTGAGAACTCGTCTAACGAAAGAATAATCACCATTCTAAAGAATGTAATGAAGCAAATGCGAACCTTAGACAAACTAGGTTTCAACAAAGAAGAAATGCACCACCCATACAAACATGTTATTATAGGTAAAAGAATCGCTTTATTAGATTTTGAAAGGTGTGTTCCAACGGAAAATCCGCACAATGTTACACAGTTCTGTCAATTTTTGATATCTAATATGTTAAATAATGTGGTTTCTAAGAAAAAGATTAAGTTTGATAAGAAGAAAATAATCGCTTTGGCTAGAAAATACAAAGCAGAACAATCTGAAGAAAACTTCAAAGAAATATTTAACATAATAAAATGAATTTTGCAGAAAAAGTATACAAATTATGTAAAAAGATCCCAAAAGGAAAAGTATCAACCTACAAAGAAATCGCAAGAGCTATGAATTCTAAAGCTTACAGAGCAGTCGGCTCCGCACTAAACAAAAACCCTTACTCTCCAAAAGTCCCTTGTCACAGAGTTATCAATAGCAATGGCAAAATTGGAGGCTTCGCTTCAGGTTCTAAGAAGAAAATCAAGTTATTAAGACAAGAAGGTATAGTGGTTTTAAACAATAGAATAAACTTAAATAAATTTCACCACACATTTAGTTAAACGCATCATCAACAAACGCATTCATGGCTTCTTCAACCCCATTTCTTCTAAATACTTCTCTTGCTTCATCTTCAGTATAGAACAATATTCCTTCTCCCACATATTTCTTTGTGAGAACACCTCGAAATACTGGTGAAACATCTCCAAGCGCCGAAGAAATCTTTCCTTCCGCCATTAACCTATCCCTATGATACTCTAAGAACAGTCTCTTTGCAATCCCGGGCTCTAACCCATACGTCCGATTCAACTCCAAATTACAAGCTTCAAGTCTTCTTTCAAGCCTGTCTATTTGTCTCTGAAGATCTCTCCTAGGTCTTCCACTTTTGAATTCTGGTCTCTTGCTTTTTCCCCTCTCGGTATAAAGTCGCAACTTCATTGCATCAGCATTAAAATATGATGCAGGCAGCGCACTACCATATTGATTTATAACATCAACAAGCATAGCAGTCGTGTTTGGTGCAAGACCACTAATTTCATCAACGACCCCCAAACCCAAATCCCTCATAAATTCATCATGTAAAATCTCAGCATCCAAAACAATTTGTTTGATCGATTTTTGCTTATCAGATTGACGAGACAAATAACCTCGCGTAATTTCTTCAAGATCCGACTCATAGGTTCTTCTTTCAGACATGTTATGTGCTAACAACATATTGCATGTGTAAGGTGCCGAGACTATCTCAGCTATGGCCCTCGCACCTACTGATTTAGGACGTCTATTTTGTTGTCTCTTGAAACAATATTTGTTTATAATATCATAAAGTGCAAGTTTTAACAAACGATACTCATCTCTAACCTGATTAACATCCGCCAGTTCTAATTCTTCAATTTCCGCAGTACATATTCCTTTTTTTAATCTTGGATCAGGTCTTGTGCCTTTACCTTCCGCTCTTTCTCTCTCATGTCTAGAAAGTCTTCGTATATTCGTTACTCTACTCGCAGAACGTGTATCATCAACTTCTTGTAGAAATTGTTTAACCACTAATTCAATCTCATCACTATATACCCCGAAATTAGGCATTCTTGCAGAAGATCTAGAAGCTCCTGATGAATCACCAGTTCTTATAGCAATATACTGCATTATTGTTCTATGAATACCAGTGTAAATCATATATGAATGATGAAATCCAGTCGGTTCATCTTGACTGTCGAAAATAACTTGAAACTCTGGATTAATCGTTACCAGTTTAGAAAAATTACCCCAGTTCCGTGGAGCAATTGTACCACCTTTAAGCCATTCTCTAGTCTGATCTTCCGAAACATCAACACTAGTATCAACAATTCTACTTTGAAAAGCACGATAGTCACCTAATTCAAAATCCAGCCCACCATCTTTCAGAATTCTTTCTTCCAATCTTGGCATAGATGAATCAGTTAATCCTCTTAACAAAAGAGTTCTAAGTTTGGGAATCCACAAACCCGCACCGTTCTTTTCAAACAAATCTTGTCTTGCAACTTGATATCTGGTACTTTTTTCAAGAGTTGGAATAATATCTTCTAATGTCCTATCTATGCTTTCATTATCAATAACAACCAGATCCCCTTCTTGCAAGTCTTTTGCTCTCTTTCTAATATGTTTCTCACCAATTCTGACATAAGCCCATGTTAATTCCCTAACAATAGAACTAACCAAACCTGTTTCTACAAGTAATGCTTGTCCTTTCATTTTAGATAAATGTATATTCAGATAATATATTCACTGCCGCAGGGTCTATATAATATTTATCAAGAATTTGCCGAGCTTCACGTCTTGTAAAGAACGATACACCATTTCGTTCATAGACTGCTTTTTGTTCTGCCAAACCATCAATTGCTATCTCCTGACCAACACGCATCTCGGAATCATATGCTGCAAATAGTCTTTTTATATCAACATACCTAAATTCATGTTCTGCTTCAAGTACTTCCCTGTGTCCATGGTATCTATCTCTTTCTCTGAATTTTTCTTTTCTTGCTCTCTTTCTCGCCCCATTAACACCACGTCCTCTCGCAGTCTTTAAATCTTCCACTTCAGAAGATAATATTCTATATTTAACTTCCGCAGTTCTCATATCAAAATAAGTTATTGGTAATGCTCTTCTTAACTGATTCACAACATCAATTAAAGATGCAACTGTGTGTGGCACCAAACTATTTGCTTCATCAACAATACCAGCTTTTAAGTCACTCTCAAATTTATCATAAAGTCGCGCAAGTCTTTTGTTCATTCTCTCCTCAACTTTATGAGTGCCCCTCAGAGTAGAT
This sequence comes from Candidatus Woesearchaeota archaeon, assembly GCA_018646625.1. Lineage (GTDB taxonomy): Archaea > Nanobdellota > Nanobdellia > Woesearchaeales > JABGUJ01 > JABGUJ01. The sequence goes on from JABGUJ010000003.1 coordinate 309,914, forward strand.
CTATATTCTGGACTGCAAACAGTCCTATTGTTTACCAATAATGCTTTTTCAAATCTTGTTTCATGTAGTAGCCTAGTACAAGCATACATGTCAAAGCAATCTATAAACAAAAGCCGATCTCCTTGATTTTCTGTTTGGTCTGATTGTTCAAATGCATAATTTCTAATTGCATCATACAAAACATTCTCTAAGAATTTGTGTTCATTAGCAACAGGCAACAGATCTGACAACTCAATACCATCAACAGCTCCAACCCTAATCCCTCTTTTTAATTTAGGACCACCATTTCTTCCACCTTTAGCGGCGCCCTCTGGTTTTTTGTGACCATTACTAACTCTCTTCACACCAGTAACTTGAAATATAGGATGATCATGACTGATTTCAGCAGCGAATCTTTCAACCGCATGTTCTCTCATACCTCTGTAATCAGATCTACCTTTCGGCCTCTCACGAAGTTTTCCACCCTCAGTTCTTTTTCCTGTTTGTGGCGTCCTACCTAAATATTTCATAACAGAAATTCTACTTCCAACCCAAAAAACATAATCCGCATGATAACCAGTTTCTTGTCCATGACTATCTGCAATTTGTTGAAAGATTGGATTGATTGTAGCTAAAAACGCAAAGTCGCTCCATGGTTTCATTGCGGCAACATCACCATATAACCAATTTCTTATAGAATATTCACCTTTTTGGATTCCGGTTTCATTAACTGCATCAACCATTGCCCTATATTCTTGTTTACTAAAATCCGCACCATCTTCTTTTAGAATTCTATCTTCAAGATCGCCTAATCCCAAACCTTGTTGCCCATTAATGCCTTCAATAAGATATCTTCTCATTCGAGGAAGCCACAACCCTGCGGAGTTTTGCTCAAATACAGTATCTCTGGCTTGATTATATGTAAGAAAATTCTCAAGAACTTGCTTTTCGGCTCTATCAATATCAACATCTACCCTTTCATAATCAGTAACAACCCAATCTCCATCTCGCAAATCTCCAGCCTTCTTTCTAACATATATTTTGCCAACTCTAACTGTTACCCAGTTATCTCTATGTACAAGAGAATTATTGCCTTCACCAAGGCTTACTAATAGAGTGCCGTTGTCCATTTTCCCCAATGTAATTAATCACACTCTTTATTCAAGAAAAATAATGAAAATTAATCTTTCTTCTTTTTCTTGGTTTTCTTAATGTCTTTTTCTAAACCAAGTTTTTCAAGAAGTTCTTTGTATCTGTTTCGAATTGTAACTTCAGTAACACCAGCTACATCTGCAACTTCTCTTTGAGTTCTTTTCTCTCCAAAGATTAAAGCAGAAACATAAAGAGCGGCAGCAGCAATTCCAGTAGGACCTCTTCCTGAAGTTAACTCAACTCTTTGAGCCATTTCAAGAATCTCAATCGCTTTAGATTGTGCTTCTGCACTCAACTTTAGACTAGATGCAAATCTTGCAATATAGTCTGCAGGATTACTAGGTAAAATTGAAATTCCAAGTTCTCTAGTTACAAATCTATAAGTTCTTCCAACTTCTTTTTTGTCAATACCTGAAGCTTCACTTAATTCATCAAGTGTTCTAGGAACATCATGTCTTCTACATGCTGCATATAAGCTACCCGCAACAACAGATTCCATGCTTCTTCCTCTTACAAGACCCCTCTGAACAGCCAGGGTGTATATTCTTGCAGCTTCTTCTTCAACTGATTTTGGAAGTTTTAAGTAGGATGAAACTCTTTTAAGTTCTGCAAGTGCAAGTTTCAAGTTTCGTTCAATCGCAGTAGATATTCTATATTGCCATTTTCTCAATCTAAAGAATTTATTTTTTTCTTTAGTTCCAAGCTTGTATAGGTCTGCTTTTTGACCAACTTCAGTACCTAAACCTTGATCGTACTGAGTATAAGTCATTGGAGCTCCAGTTCTTCGCTTTTTATCGCCTGAATCTGAGTCGAATTCTCTCCACTCTTGACCGAAGTCAACCATTTTTTCTTCTACTACAAGGCCGCAATCTTTACAGATAACTTCTCCTTTGTCTTTATTAAGAAATAAATTAATGCTTCCACATTCTGGACATTTTTTAACGAGATTTGACATTTTATTTCACCTTCGCATAGAGCTAACTATATTTCATTTAGCACCTACACCCCCATTTTTTCGCAAATTTTTTAAACCCATTTTTAATCGTCACCGTGATGACTACAATAGATTTATATATAAATCCAAGTCTCTCTTTATAAACTTTTGCTTTTTTGGGAAAGCTTTTTAAATACTAGTTGTGTTTTTAGGTATATTTCAGTTTATAAATGGTGTTATTGATGAAAGAAGAAATTTCTGAAAGAATGCTTAAAATTCTTGTTTGTCCCTCTGATAAATCTAAGCTAGAGTATAACGAGAAAAAAACTCATTTGATATGCAGTACTTGCGGCAACAAATATGAAGTAAAAGATGGGATTCCTGTTTTCTTAGATTAAGAACTTTTATATACAACTGTAAGAAAGTTCTTTGCATGCTGCTGTGGCGCAATCTGGTACCGCGCTGGCCTTGAGAGCCAGTTTCCTCCGGGATATCCCGGTTCAAATCCGGGCGGCAGCGTTTTTAATTTATTCTTAGCGACAGGTTTTATAAAGATTAAACAGAATGTATAGTTATTGAGTTTCCTGTAACAAAACATAAAAAAGAGGTAAAGTAAATGGCTATTGGTATCATAATTACAATTGTTCTGGTTATAGTTTTTATTTTAGGAATAAGAATTGTCAGACCCGTTGAGCGTGGAGTAATAGAATTCTTAGGTAAATACAAATATACTGCTCAACCCGGATTTCATTGGATTATTCCCCTTGTGTTTAAAATGATAAAAGTCAACGTTACTGAGCAGAAAGTCGATGTTGAGCCACAAAATATAATCACAAAAGACAAACTTAACGCAGAGGTTGATGCAGTCGTTTATTATAAAGTCGTTGATCCAACAAAATCATTATACAATGTAAACAAATTCCATTGCGCAGTACCTTCTCTTGCAAAAACTACACTTCGTGCAATAATTGGTAAAATGACCTTAACTGATGCAAACGAAAATAGAGATAAAATCAATACAGATGTTGAAAAAGAATTGGACAAACAAACTGATCCTTGGGGTATTGATGTTATTCGTGTTGAGCTTCAGAGAATTGAACCACCAAAAGACGTTCAGGACGCTATGAATAAAGTTGTAAAAGCAGAAAACGAGAAAATAGCAGCTAAAGATTTAGCAACCGCTATAGAAACACAAGCAGATGGTGAACGTCGTGCAGAGATTAAAATTGCAGAGGGAACTTCACAAGCAGTGAGATTAAAAGCATCTGCTGAAGCTGAAGCAATCAAATTAGTAAATGACTCCGCAAACAAACATTTTATTGGTAATGCACAGCTGCTAAAACGACTTGAGACTGTTGAGAAGTCACTATCTCAAAATGCTAAGATCGTAGTTCCATCCAATACAGAGTTAGTTAACGTTATTGGCGAACTTGCAGGAACCAAAGTACTGCCTTTACCTAAAAAAAATAAAAAGGAGTAGTTTGTAACGCCATTTAGAAGATTTTCACCATGGATGTTTCTAAAGCAATACGGAGAAGGAAAAGTGTACGAAAGTATAAAGCAGATTCCGTTTCCAAAAAACATGTTGATGAAATAATTGAAGCTGCAAGATTAGCTCCATCTGGTAACAATGCACAACCGTGGAGATTTGTTGTAGTCAGTGATGATAAAACAAAAACCTTGCTTAAAGAAAATAATATCTTTCCGCAAGACTTTGTTTACACTTCACCTACAATACTTGTTTGTTGTTCAGATCCTAAAGCTTATTCTAAAAACTTAGCAGGATTAGATGATGATAACAAAGTAAGAGCAGTAAGAGATGTTTCTATTGCATCAGCTTTCATGGTTTTAAGAGCGGAAGAATTAGGTTTAAGCACTTGCTATGTAGGTTGGTTAAAAAAAGAAGAAATAAAACCACTTTTGAACATTCCCAAAGAGTGTGTTGTACCTTACATTCTAACTTTAGGTTATTCTGATGAAAATCCTCATGAAACATCTCGTAAAGATGTCTCAGAGATTTTAATAAAAAAATAATTACCTAGATCCTTCAGTCAATCGTGCAACAGCTTGATCTCTATAACCTCTAATAACTTCGGCAGCTTTAGCAGGATCTTCATCCTTATAGATCGCCGAACCAACAATCGCAGCAGAATTTGGTCCAACAATTCTCGCCCAATTTTCAAACTGTTTATCCATTGTAACATCCGATTGTCTACCAAATCCAGGACACCACAATTCACCATCAGTTCTTTCTCTATACCGACGCAATAATGCAGGATTATTACCAGGAGCAATAAATCCATCAACACCAAAATGCTGACCAAGCAACAAGATCACATCAGTTATTGTATCACACGTACAAAGATCTACACGAAGATTAGTAGAATCAATATCCAAATACCTCTCAAGCACATCTTCAATATGATTATGTTGCGCATCATCTAAAGGCATACCAAAAAACAGGTCAGCGCCTTTATGAGTCATATAAGGTAAAGTCAAAACTCGACCACCAGTTTCATGAGCAACCGCTATAGCTTCTTCAATACTTGAAAGTCCAGGAAAAGTATGCACAGTAATATAACTCGCATCAGCGGCTGTCAACGCTCTAACAATTTTCGCGTTTGTTCCTTGCCAACTTTCATCTTTTGCTCTAAAACCAATATCTGCAACTTTATAATCCGCCAGGACAGGTTTCCCATTCATTGCGGCCTTAGCTCTCTCAAAAATGTCAACACCAGGCACCATAGAAGAAGTTATTCCAATCTTAACTGCATCTACATAAGGTTCGGCAGCCACACAAACCTCTAACATCCTAACAGGATCATCCACAATATCATTAGACAATACTATTGCATAATCATCTATTACTTTCTCACCCATCTTATTTACCTCGCATCTACTCCATAAGTATGTTGATATCGTTCAAACTGACCGTGCGTTCCTGCAGGCAACTGCTGCATAACATCATCAACCTTTAGTTCAATACCATGTTCACGCACTGCATCAATCATTGCAGTAATTCCTAAAACACTGCTAACGAACATATGGCGATTTTGATCTAGGAACTCTCCAATAGCATCGTCCCCTCTAACACCATGCTGCACAGTACTCGTATCTCCTGGAACAGTATAAACAGGACCACACTGTTCTCGATCTACAAAAATATAAACACCAGATGCTTGAACATCATCAACTCCTCGTCGAAAAGCTTCTTCAGTTACTAAACCCATAGCATCAACTTTTGTTTTCATAGAAGTACCAACATCATCAATAATCGCAGGTCGATCTCCAGAAACAAATGATAAACCATCATCAAGAGAATAAGGCATTCTCATAGTACCAAAAGGTGTTGCGCCTTGATCTTCCAGAACTCGTCCAAAATCAACAACTCGGTCAGGAGTAGTATACAAAGAATTATGAACAATCATAACAGTTCTTCCCTTAGGTTTAACACCAACATATTGAACATTACCTTTAAACCCGGTTTCATCACCATGAGTCTTTGCAACTAATCGATCATAAGCAAAGCCAACATCCATTCCACGCCGACGTGCAAGTTCTGAAGCAACAGCAACAGCCAAAACACTCGACTCAGGAGAAGGAGAAGCAATCAAATCAACATCGTGATCAACAATATTAGAAACAACATCATCTAAATGTTCTCCAACAACTTCAGCCATACCTTTACCAGTATGATGTGGATTAAAAACCAATCTGCCAGAAACTTTATCATCAAAAACAAAAGGCAAATTGATATCATGATTATGGTATAGAGATAAAGCAGTTGCAGTTGCAATTGCATTACCTTTGTAAGCAGGACCAAACAAGTGAGTAATCAAAGTACCGCCTTCAATATCTGCAGCAATCATTTCAGCGAAAGCATCGCCCATAATATTAACTAAACTACCAGTATTAAACGCACCGGCGTTAAAAAAATACGGTGTAGTTCTACCGTCTTTTAAGTTCAAAGTACTCTCAGCCCCAGGATCTTCCCAGTTACCTCTAAAAAACAAAGCACCAATCTTACAAGAAGTCCGCACTGCATCTAAAAAAGCATCATTAGCCATTATATCACCCAAGAAAAACATAGGGCAAATACTATATATAGTTTGTTTTGTCCATAGACGGTGACAAATTAAATATAAAGAAAGTATTATAAAGTTTCAGACGACTCTAATTTCAACAATTTGTTATCACTAAATTCTTCATCAATTTTAACACAATACTCTTCTATTCTATCCATCATAGAATTCACTAAATATTGCCTTATTCCTTTTCGAAAAATATCACCAACAGGTTGACACTCAGTAATTCTATATTTATTTTTCACCTTCTCAACAAGAAACAACGCTCTCAACCGTTTCAATTGTCTTCTGATATTAGAACCAGCAACACCACTCAACACAAGATTATGTTCTTCTCTGTATGCAGTAACCAATTCACGTATTTGTTCACTGCTGATTGCATCACCAAACATCAATAAAACATAAAGAATATCCACAACAACATCTCGCGAATCACCAGGCTGCAACAAGCCAAGAGATAGACATAATTTTTTAACCAGCTCCCGCTTCTTTAACCTACTTGGTTTTTCGTACTTCCTTAATGTAACCTCAGAAAGAGGCAACTCTTTTATCGCCATAACAACACCCAATATCACCCCAAGACGTTGGTGTTAAGTGCATGATCAGAAAAATGATTCTCCTTTAGGTTGCCATCTAAATTGATTCATGAAATCATTACTATCTGCAACATACTGTGCTTGATCACAACTTTCTTTTCTCTCGGCATCAAAAAAAACAATCATATCAATTCACCTCAAGAATAAGAACACCAAAATCCTTTAAATATCTCACACGACCAACTGTCCAGTGTCCAGTGAATAGACGCGCTAAAACCACAAGATTTAAATAAGATGTTATTATAAAATAACACATGTCACAAAAAAATAACATAAATCCATTCAAAAAAAGCACCGAAAAAATACTATCAATAATCTTCACACATCCAAATAGAACCTTCCATGTAAGAAATTTAGCAAGACTAGCAAACCTTTCAACCACTTCAGTAACTAAAGCCATTAAAGATCTTGAATCATTAAAAATAGTTAAAGTAGAAAGCACAGACATAACAAAGAACATAAAAGCAAATCTAGAATCTGATTCGTTCACAAGATACAAAAGAATTCTAAATCTTCACCAAATAGAAAAAAACAAACTAACTGAAATAATAACAAATGAACTAAATCCCTCAGCCATAGTCCTATTCGGATCATACGCAAAAGGCGAAGACATAGAAGAAAGCGACATAGATATAGTCACCATAAGTAACAAAAAAAGTACAAAAGAACTCGAAAAAAGTTTAGAAAAAACTGAGAAAGCATTAAAAAGAAAAATAAGTTTACAAATACTACCCTCCTTGGAAAAGAGCTCAAAAGAGTTCAAAAATGCAATAATAAACGGAATTGTGCTTCAAGGATATATCAAAGTAGTATGATAAACTCATTTGACAATTATCTAAAGCAAGGAAAAGCAAAAAGAAAAACCCCAGACCCTGAAGAAGCAGAAGCTCTAATAAAACAATCACAAGAAAGAATAAACTACATCAAAAACAATAAAATAAACAAAACAACCGCAAAATTCATTCTAGAAGATTCATACGAAGCAATAAGAGAGTCATCACAATCACTTATGTCAATAAAAGGATTCAAACCATACAGTCATGAAGCCACAATAAGTTTTATCAAAGAAAATCATAAAGAGTTTACAGAAGAAGAGATAAATACAATAAATCAATTAAGAATCATGCGAAACAACTCGATCTATAAAGCTCAACCCATTAATAAAAAAGACGCAGAACAAGCACTGGATTTCGCAATCAAATTCACTAAAAAGGCCAAAATTACCTTAAGAAATACAGCTGTTGCTTCTTGTGATGCTTTTTCTTCTTAACAAAAAAACGAAGACGTACTAAATCGTATGCAGCCGCAATAGTAAAAACAACCTGCAACACAATAAAAATCCAGTTTTTCAAGCTCAAACTGTATATCGCAAGACAAAACCCTCCAAAAACATAAAGAATATCCTGTACTCGTCTTTCTCTATCAATTATACCAATAATTATCAAGACCAAGCCAAGAATTCCAAACATCTCTGCATACATCATACTATAGAAATCACAAATTGCATTTAAAAAAGTAACTATTAGAACTTAATCTTCTTCTCTAAAAACACAAAACAAGTACCTATGGCAATAGCGATAAAGAAAGCCAAAATCACCTTATACACAAAGAACATCACTCCAAAATAACTAGATTCTAAAAACAATCTCATAGGACCAATCATTGCTTGCCCAGTAATAAACGCAGCAACAATACTCAAAGGCAAACCCTTCTTCTTAAAATCTTTAAGTAAAGGCAAGAAAGCCATCAAAGGACCAGGAGTCATTATACCAACAGCCGATGCTTTAGCAATATTACTTTCACTCTCCTTAAACTTACTAGAAATTTTTCTATGAGATAAATAACCTTTAACAACTTGAGACGCTACGACCGCCACAATCAAAATTGGCAAGACTTTTACAAATTTAATAATGGAAGTTACTAAAATGTCATTAACAACACCGTCAATCATAGTAACACCTCCATAACAAATCCACCAATAGAAATAAACACAATACTCAACAATAATCTAACTGTAAAATACTTCAAACCAAAGAACTTGGCTTCCATAACATCTCCAATGATATTTTCACAGATAACTTCTCCAGCAATTAACGCAAAAATAACACCAATAGAAGCACCTTTAGTGAACAAAGCAAATGCAACAGGATAAGTAGCATAACGAGGAATAGGCAATACAACCCCAATAAACGCAGCCAAAGGTACCGCAATAAACAAATTATCCCCTAAAACTGCAAAGATAAAGTCACTAGGAATAAATCTCTCAATCAGTACAGCAACTACGACCGATAAGAAAAATATTGGCAAAAGAAACTTGAATTCCTTGATTGATCCTTCAAAAACCCTCTTAAAAGCATACATAGTATAGAAACCTCTTACACCCTATAAAAAGATTATGAATAAAAATAACAAAACTCTTTTAAACCAAGATAACTAAATATCCACATACTAACTCAAGAGGTGATTCCAACGGGATACACAAACGCACTATTGATTCTACCATTTGATCATAGAGGTTCTTTCGCAAAGACATTATTGGGTTTCAAACCCCCTTTGACAAGAGCAGAGAAGAAAACGATTTCTGATATGAAAGAAATGGTTTACAAAGGATTCCTCAAAGCCAGATCAAAAAGAAAAGATAAAGCAAGCTACGGAATTCTGGTTGATGAAGAATACGGATCAAAAATTCTTAAAGACGCTAACAAAAGAGGCATCATCACAGCATGCCCCGTAGAAAAAAGCGGACAGAAGGAATTCATGTTCGATTTTGGAAACAAATTCAGAGAACATATTAGAAAAGTAAATCCATCAATCGTAAAAGTATTAGTTAGATACAATCCAACAAACAATAAAGAATCTAACAAAAGGCAACTAAAACGATTACACACATTATCTACGTTCTGCCATAAAGAAAAATACAAATTAATGTTTGAACTACTTGTACCGCCAAGCGAAAAAGATCTAAAAAAGTGTAAGACAGCAGAAAAATATGATACAACACTAAGATTAGATCGAACAGTAAAGGCAATCAAAGAAGTACAAACCAAAGTTCATCCAGACATATGGAAACTAGAAGGTTTCGCAGGTCCAAAGTGGAAAAAAATAATTGCTCAAGTTAAAAAACAAGATACAAAAGAAGGAATAATAGTTTTAGGTCGTGGTGCTGACAAAGAAAAGGTTAAGAAATGGCTTATAGGCGCAGACCAATACAAACAAATAGTGGGCTTTGCAGTCGGAAGAACAGTTTTCTTTAAACCATTAGAAGACTACAAAAACAAAAAGATAACAAAAACTCAAGCGATAGACAGAATTGCAAAACGTTACGGATCATTCATCAATCTATGGAAGAAATACAGAAAATGAATGATAAAATCAAATTAGTATTTTTTGACATGGAAGGCACCATTTTCAAGAAAGTCTACAAAGATGCCAAAGGCAACACAGCCCCAAGTGCGTGGTGTCTCCTAGCAGAACACTTAGGTGAGCAAGCTCTTAAAGACGAAGAAATCAACAAAGATAAATGGAATAACAAAGAGTACGCAGGCTATGTTGAATGGATGGAAGACACCATCAGAATCCATAAAAAATATGGCCTAGACAAAGAATTCTTTGAAAATGTGATTAACCAAATAGAATATCATCCTGGTGTAAAAGAAACATTCTTAGAACTAAAAAAACGAGGAATAAGAACTTCCCTAATATCAGGAGGATTCAAAGCACAATCTGACAGAGCACAAAAAGATCTTAAAATCAATCATGCATTCGCTGCTTGCGAATATTTCTGGGACGACGATGGAAAACTTCTACATTGGAACCTCCTCCCTTGCGATTATGAAGGTAAAGCAGATTTCATGGAATTAATCATAAAAGAACACGGCTTAAAGAAAAACGAATGCGCATTTGTCGGCGATGGAAAGAACGATATTTTTCTTGCAAAAGAAGTAGGACTCTCAATAGCTTTCAACGGCCCTAGAGAACTACAAGATGCCTGCACTCATTCAATTAACCAAGAAAATGGCAATGAAGATTTCATAGAAGTTCTGAAATATCTATAAAAAATGAAAAGACAAACTAACTACTACATAGAAATTAGATACTTTGGAAAAGCTAAAGCCAAGTTCAAGCATTTAACTAGAGAAGTAGACAAAAAATTCAAACTGAAACCAGGCCACAAAGTACCACATATAACTTTAATCCAACCATTCAAAACAGAAAACCAAAGAAAATTAGTTTCAGATTTCAAACGAATTTGCTCAAAATACAAATTAATGAAATTCACAGTTGACGGAATAGGTGTGTTTCCCTTCTTTGTTGTTTTTGCAAGAGTAAAACCTGAAAAAGAATTAATCAGATTCCGGCACCATTTGATGAATATCCTCAAACCCTACTGTCGCATAAAAGACGTTAATCGAGCATACAAACCACACACAACCATAGCTCTGAAAATGGGGTTCATCAAATTCTTCAGAATATGGATGTATTTGGTCTGTAAACCCAGAATTGTGTTCACTAATCACGTTATGAGAATCACCCTCTTGAAAGGCCAGAAAATCTTATATGAATATGATTTCACAAATCGTAGATTACTAAATCGGAGAAAAGCTAAGAGTAGAAAAGAATTATCTAAAACATTCAAAGGATTGAAAAGACACAAAAAGAAGTAGAATAATTACAAAAAACAGTTTAAAAACAACATTTCTTCCAAAATAACTAAACAAACCATCAACAAAACCAAACAACCTACGACTTCTAACAAATAAAACACTTATTAACAAAACCAACAAACAAAGTAATGAAACCAATAAGTTGGCAGAGAAAACTATTACTTTACGTAGTCACACACGCCACATTGTTCTCATCATTCTATCTATTAGGTGTACAAAACGCAGAAGAAACTAGAAAAGCATACCACAGAGTTGTAGAAGGAGAAAAAGTCGAAGAAGGATTTAACAAGAACCCATACGGTGTAAAGTTACACTATGAGAGAAACGGAGATGGACAAATCCAAGTATTCCTGCAGTATAATGATAGAGACACAATAAAAAGAAAAATCAACTCAGATCTAACCTGCGGCACAAACCAAGAAAACATAGAATCAATAGTAGAAAAAGCCAGACAAAGCCCGCAGCAAGAATTAAATGAAACATTAGATTCACTAACCGGTGCAAGAAGAAGCATTTTTTCAGAAAGATACGATAACCGACAACTAGAGCAAGGCTTTGCAGACATCGACGACATAGTATACACTGTAAACCCTAATGACAAAATAGAGACATTCTACAAATTGTCAGAAGAACTTTATCCTATGACAGAACAACCTGGTCTTGTAGGACAAGGAAAACGTGCAATGAAACGCATCTCTGACTATTTGTTTAGTGAATAACTACAAACCACAGAAACCTTTAAAAAGGGAAATAACTAAATCTAGGCTAAGGGGGTATTACAGTAATACTCTAAAAGGAGGTAGATTGATAATGGCTAAAAAAAACGCTGGCGATGATCACATCATTGCATGTTTGTCTTATTTAGGAATTCTATTCTTAATTCCACTGTTAGCAAAAAAAGATAGTAAGTTTTGTATGTTTCACGCAAAACAAGGACTTGCACTATTCATAGTATCTATTATAATTTCATTCCTAGGAATGATTCCACTACTTGGATGGTTCATAATCCTGCCACTAGGAATGTTATTTGTTTTAATCCTTGCAATCTGGGGAATAGTTGCAGCATTACAAGGAAAAGAAACTAAACTACCATTGATTGGATCTCTAGCAGAGAAATTCGATCTTTGATATTTTTATTTTTTTATTAAATTTTATCAGGGGGTCATAAAACATGAATAATAAACTATTAGTAGTACTATTCGCAGTTGTAATTGTTCTGATGTATGGATGTACTCAAACTCCAGCAACAGAACCTCAAGAAACAGTTTCCGCAGAAATACCTGCAGAACCTGCACCAACAGAAACAGCACCAGAAGAACCTGTTCAAGCAGAAGCAACTGGCGCTAAAGATGTTCTAAAATCATTAGTTGGATCTAAACCTGACTATCTAGTCAAGTATACATTCAGTACAATAAGTGGTGGAGAAGAATTAGCAGGAACTCAAGCTCACTATATCAAAGGCGAAAACTTCAGAACTGATTCAGAGATTAGCATCGACGGTCAGAAAATGGTCTCCGCAACATACGTTCTTGATTCAAAGTTATACACTTGCTCAAAAACAATGGGTAACTGGATGTGTATGGAATTCCCTCAAATGGACGGAGAAGATACATCAACATTCGATCCTAGAGCAACAAACGAAGACTTTGCTGAAGAACTAGATAGCTGGTTTGTAGAAGAACTTCCTGACAGAACCATTGCAGAAGAAACGGCTAAATGCTTCTCAACAACAATGGCAGAAGTAGCCTCACAAGAAACAGAGGTTTGCTATAGTTCAGAAGGTGTGCCTTTATACATCGGACATGTAAATCCTGATGGATCATACACACTTGAAGCAATTGAGTTCTCTAGAACTGTAAGTGATTCTGATTTCGAACTTCCTGCAGAACCTGAAGATTTCCCTATAATGGGTATGGGTGGCGAAGGAATGACAGAAGAAGAACTTCAAGCAATGGCTGAGCAATACAGCTAACTTTTTCTTTTTTTAAATTCTATTTTATCTTCTAACAATACACCTTGATGCAATTCTACAGGTCTCCACTTATCTTCTACCAACTTAGCTTCTAACCAATCAGCCAAATCATTAGGATTACCTATTGTAGCACTCAAAGCAATTATCTGTACGTTCTTCAAAAGATCTCTAAGAATTGTTAATAGTATCTCTAACGTCGGTCCTCTTGAAGCATCATTAAGCAAATGCACCTCATCCACTACAACAGTCGCAACATCCTTCAACCATTCAGCCCTATGTCTAATTAAACTATCAAGCTTTTCAGACGTACAGAATATAAGATCATTTTGCGCAATATACGGATCTGCAGAATCCAAATCACCAATCGAAACCCCAACTTTAAGCAAATGACCATATCTTTGCTTCATTTCTTTATACTTCTCTGTCGCCAAAGCCTTCAAAGGAACAATATAGATGGCTTTCCCTTTTCTTTTTAGAATACCATCAATCATTGCCAGTTCCGCAACTAGAGTTTTACCTGACGCAGTCGGAGTACAAACCAAAAGATTTTCTCCATCAAACAAACCTGCATCTATAGATTTCTCTTGAGAAGGTCTTAGTTCTTTGATACCTAACCCATCTAATACTTCATAGAATTGCGGTTCAATCTTAGTTTTTAGAGCGTCTAAATGCATAATTCAAAGGAAGAACATAGAAGTTGTTATGTCTTTCTATTAAGAAAAAGACGACGCAACAGAGAGTTACAACCAAACAGAGACCAATGAGCAGCCCCATTCAAAAAAGAAAAGTTAATAAATAAGCTAACACCTCAATAATAAACAAGGAGGGGCAGATTATTTGCTAAGACAGCCAAAAAGACCGGCGTTTAGCAAAAAAAGGACCACTCTCGTCAGTTAAACCACAAAAGGAGCGTTATTTAAACCCAAAATGAGAGTAAAAGGAATTCTGGATCTTATTGGCAACACGCCAACCGTAAAACTTGAGAAAATAATTCAACAAGAAGGTGTTGAGATATTTGCAAAGTTAGAAGGTCATAACCTAACAGGAAGCATGAAAGCAAGATCCGCATTAGGGATGATCGAAGCAGCAGAAGCTAGAGGAGAACTTACCCCTGGAAGAAGCACAATCATTGAATCCACATCAGGAAATCTAGGATATGCACTTGCCGCAATTGGCGGAGTAAAAGGATATAGAGTAATTCTAGTTTTAGATCCGAAAACTGATGATCTTAAAAGAAATATATTGAAAGGATACGGCGCCGAATTAGTTACAGTTACAGAATCAGATGAACACGGCGCATTCCAACCAACAAGAATTGCAAGAGTACAAGAAATGTTAGGAGAAACTCCTAATTCGTGGACACCAAACCAATATCACAATCCAGACAATCTGGATGCACACTACAAAACAATGGGTCCTGAGATATTCGCAGATTTAGAAGGAAGAGTAGATGTGGTTGTTGGAGCAATTGGTACATGCGGTCATTTAGGAGGAGCTGCAAAATTCTTAATGGAACAAAATCCAGATCTAAGAGTAATTGGAGTAGAACCAGAAGGATCCGTATTATCTGGAGGAGAATTCTGTCCATACTTAATTCAAGGTCCAGGACTTAGCTTCAAACCATCAAATCTAGATTTAGGAGTTATAAGAGAAATAGTAAAAGTATCAGATAAAGACGCAATGTATGCTGCCAGAGAACTTGCAAGAAAAGAAGCAATACTATCAGGGAGCTCGGCAGGAAGTGTAATATATGCTACAAGACAGATTGCACCAGAACTTCCAGAAGGATCTAGAGTCGCAGTAATATTAGCAGATGGGGGATTCCGTTACGGAACCAATTTCTATGATGATAATTGGATGGTAACACACGCAATGCAACCTCCGTCATCACAATAATCGTTGGGGAAATCAAATGAGTACAAATCAAAACTTAGGGATAGTTCTAAGAGTAGACAATGTTCTAAAACCAGGAACATATGAAAACTTTAAAGCTATGATGGATGTGATAAACAGCAAAGGAGCTACTGCAGTAATTGACGTCACACCAAAATGGCATGGCACCACAGACCATGATCCAGAATACGTCGCAGTCATCAAAAATCAACTCGACAAAGGTCACGTTCTTGCATTACATGGTGTCGAACACAGATGCAGAATTCTTCAAGAACACGAACACAAAGTTTCATGGTTACCAAGCGAAGATGAGTTTGATTGTAAAGACTATCACAGAATTCACGGCACAGATATTCCTATAGAAATACAAAGAGAATGGTTAAGAGAAGGTAATCAACTACTAGAAAAAATTCTAGGACAAAGAACCGATCTACTTATGCCTCCAGCACACGCATTTAATTCTAATACACTTGCCGCAATGAAAGAAGAAGGATTCGTTGCAACTTCAGATTACGGACGATGGGACGCAAGACCATATCAAAAAGATGGAATCTGGGTGCTACCTTTTGACTTTGAAGATTACATGAAAAACACCGATGAAGATGGTGGAAACGCAGAAGCCATCTTCAAAATGTATACTAAATATTTTGAAGCCAGCGTAAGACAACAAGGTTTCTATGCGATGTTTACACACTGCGATTTTAGCGGAGAAGGAAACGCAAGTCCAGAAAGACTAAAGATATTAGATCGAATGATCACATATGCACAAGATAAAGATCATAGATTCATAGACCCAAGAGAAATTTTAAGATGAAAGCAGTAGGAAAAACACTAAGAGATATAATTAGTGAAGATGAGAAAGACCAAATCATTTTTGGGTATGAGATTCTTTCACAACCCGACCCAACCATCCTAACAAGAATTCCACACATAACACATCGAAATCAAGCCATTGCAACAATAGCAAAAGAAGGCGATATAGTACTTTTAAATCAACCAATAAATCAACAATATCAACAATGGCTAAGAGAAGTTGGTTTTGGAACTGACGCAATACACGAAGTTGAAACCGATGGACAAACTCCAATAACCGAACTAGTTACAGATCTCAGATTCAAAATCCCGTCACAAGAAGGAACAAGAATATATGTTCCAAGAATGGTTTCGGATACAGATCATGATGCCGCATCAGCACTTAACGCCGTCCTTTTTGGAGGAAATACAGACCTCGTTCTAAAGTATTACGATAAAGGTGAATTCAAAACTAGATGTCAAGAACTAGAAATTCCGGTTGTAGAATTTAGAGTTCTAGAGGCACCAAAAGGAATCAAGGTAAGTGCATTATCGGATGCGATAAGAGAAATACTAGAGACAAGTGAAGGCGCCATCGTAAAAGCCATGACATCATCAGCAGGAGCTGATACTTACAGAGTTAACAAAGAAAACATAGCAGCAATAGCAGAAACAGTTGTCAAAGAAGGTAAAACTCGAGTCATTGTAGAAGCTTTAGCAAAAGTAAGAAGAGAATATTCATCTCAGTGGGCAGTAGATCTAAAAGGAAATGTCAATTTAGTAGGCATCTGCAATATGCACGCAGATCAAAAAGGAAGCCACATAGGCAACACATACCCGACCCCACAAGGAGTATTAGCCACACTCACAAAATATTCACACAGAGTTGGAACCGACATGAGTGAACAAGGATA
The DNA here is from genome assembly GCA_018646625.1 of Candidatus Woesearchaeota archaeon. Classification (GTDB taxonomy): domain Archaea; phylum Nanobdellota; class Nanobdellia; order Woesearchaeales; family JABGUJ01; genus JABGUJ01. The sequence continues at coordinate 326,895 of JABGUJ010000003.1, forward strand.
TATTGGAAATTTTCAATTAGATTTATTTGAAACCGAACATGGTATTTTGATGAGCGAAAACAATACAAGGATGAGCGGCTCTAGCATCGCATGGGACGTATTCCATAGACTAAACCACAGACACAAGAAAAAAGGAGTATTTATCTCAACAAAGTTTCAGGTTCCACCTAATTCTTTTGACTGTATTAAAGAAAGTTGTAGAGATATTATTTATACTGGAAGAGACTATAACTGTTTTTTCCCATACGATATTGGAGCCATAGACATAACAGGACAATTTATGGGAGTAATCATTGCAGAAGATCAAGAAAAAGCTAAATCAATATTAAAAGAAATAGAACGGAAAGGAATCAAGAGCAGCATATCTTCAGAGTATTTATAATGAAAATAATCGATTGCCATGCACATATAGGAAAAGAAGGAGATAAAAATATTGACTTGGCTAAAATAAAGATTCATCTTAAAAGAAATAAAATAAATAAAGTTGTGCTGTTTCCATTTATATCAGACACACTCACCCAAGATTCTTTAAAAATATTAGAACTATCAAAAAAAAATAAATTCATAATACCTTTCATAAGATTTAATCCAAACACAATTACTAAAAAAGAATTAGAAAAATTACTAGATAATCCATTCAAAGGTGTAAAATTACACCCTCGAGCAGAGAAATTCAATCCACTAGACCAAAAATTCGACTGGATCTTCAAAGAAATACAGAAGCATAATATCCCCATACTATTTCACTGCAAATCATATCATTTCGATCCTGATAGTCACCCTGAAAAAATACTCAAACTGGCAAAACGACATCCAAAACAGATATTTATCCTGGGTCACTTCGCAGGAGTCAACAAAGAATTATTTAAAGAATATGTCAAACAAAAAAATATCTATGTTGAAACCTCTATTGATGTCACACCCAACGCATATCGTGAAGTTGTATTAAAATACGGATTCAAAAGACTTCTATTCGGAACCGATTTCCCGTATTCTTTTGGAGAGATAGAACTCATGAAGCTAAAGTTTGCCAATTTAGGAAAAGAGATGGAAGAGAGAATTCTATACAAAAATGCAGAGAATCTATTAAATAAACAATCCAAGAACTTTTAAAACAGCAAGACACACAGAATACCAAGAATGATAATAGACATACACACACACATAGGCAAAGACGTAAGCGACCCAAAGTTAGAAAAATACAGCAAAGACCAACTTCTAGCAGACATGGACAAAAACCAAATACAGCACTCCGCAGTATTCCCATTCAACAGACCTGACGAAGATCTTCTAAAAGAATCATTAAGAATCCTAGAGTTATCAAAAGAAAACAAAAAAATAATACCATTTCTAAGATTTAATCCAAACACAATAACTAAAGAAGAGCTAAACAAACTATTAAGCAAAGGTTTCAAAGGAGTAAAACTCCACCCAAGAGCTCAAAACTTTGTATTCAACAAAATAGAATATGATCGGATCTATGAAATAATAGAAAAACACAAAGTTCCATTATTAATCCACACAAGAGCCGCAACCATGGAAACTAGCGATCCTGCTTATGCAATAGACATCGCACAAAGATTCCCAAACCTAAAGATTATAGCAGCACACTTCTTTGGAGGGGGCCTAAACAACGATCTCCTAAACCAAGTAGCAAAACACAAAAACCTATACGTAGACACATCAGTATATTCCAGCATTATGGAAATGAGAAGAGTTGTAAGAACTTACGATCGGCTAATATATGGCAGTGACGCCCCTTACAGCGACCAAGAAGTCGAAATCCTAAAAATAAAGAAAGCAAAGCTACCTAAGAAGATAGAAGACAAAATACTCTTCAAAAACGCTTTAGAAGTGCTAAACCTAAAGTAACATTTTTAAACCAAAAAAATAACCATAAACTATGCAACCGTACAAGCAATCAACAAAATTCACCTGTTCAATTGCATCATTAATGGCAATTCTCAATCATTACGATAAATCCGTTCAACTAAATCGAGAAACCGAGCTCGAATTATGGCAAGAAACGGTTGTTCTACCAACAAGAAGAAGCTCATTATTCGCAATGGCAATGGTTGCCAAAGAATACAATGTAGATTTTAAAGTAATAGTAGAAGATACCAGCTTTCTATTCCCGGAATATAGATTCAAGAAATACCGAAAATTCGAAGTAGAACTGGCAGAAGATAACGAAAAGAGATTTCTAAGATTAGCACAAAAAAAGAACATAAACATAGAAGAAAGAGCGATCTCTTTAGAAGAAATAAAGACCTTAGTACAAGAAGGAAAGAAAGTATTAGTGAGATTAAACATAGGAGTACTAAGAAACACTAAAGCAAACAGAAGCAAAGCACATTACATTGCAATTGACGATTACTACGACAACATATTTGTTGTAATGGACCCAAGAATTGGAATAAAAAAGATAAAAGAAAACAAAATGAAAGAAGCATTTGAAACTGTTAAAGACAAATGTAAAAGAGATCACAGAATGATTATCTTTGGTTAAAAACCACGACGTTTCTTCAAGAATTCTATTAAACCATCAGGCAACACAGGCTTACCATTCTTCAAAACATATCTATAAGGAAAGATCTGACTTTCATTTTTTCCAGTTTCAATCTCAATTTCATCAATAAACTTAATCTCAGAAAACTTAGCACCATCCGCAATCATCTTAACTACCAAAACGGCAGTATTTGTCGACATTTGCACAGGCCCTAAATTACGAACAGAACACTTAATATTATCAGACAGAGCAGTCTTAGTTCTACCATCCATCGGATGATTACCCAACACGCCACCGAAAATCATATAATCAAACTTTTTACAATCAGCAGTCGTTAACACTTTAGACGCCTGAGGATCAAGAACACAAACATTCTTCAGTTTTTGAGTAATTACGCTCTTTATACCGACCCTTCCAATAGTTTCCAATTTAGAAGCAGCAACCGTACCTTTAACATTTGTAAAAATGATATTCTTCTTACCAACGGTGTCGGAGGCATGCTTATACTCTAACCAACACCACTTATACAATCTACCATCCAAATGTTCTAATATATATTTCATAAGACAATTAGGAGAATAGAATTATTTAAGTCTTTCCAACTATACTGGAACAACCCTAAAACCAACTTTCTCAGGAATTATAACAAGTTCTTTAACCTTATCAAGCTTTTCCTTTTTCACAAGATCCTTAGGAATACGCATACCATAACTCTCACCCCATTTAGTGAGCTTAACATTATACTTTCTGAGTTCTCTATACTCTTTGGCTACGCACTCAAGTTGCTTCATAGAAAGAATCTCCTCCCCACAAGAGTTACAAACAAAATAAGAATATTTAACACCTTCAGGAGTTTTAGAAACTTTCAGAGCCATAGACTTGCTACACACCGGACATGATTTCTTCTTCATTTTCTTGTTACGGTTATTACCTTAATAGTTAAGCCACAAACTTGGCCAACACATTGTATTGAAAAGTCACCATAAGACCTTACAAACTTGACATAGTTCTTTCCTACAACAACTCGCTTCCCAGACTTGATTGTAGCTTCAACCATATCTGGATAAATTCTTCTCTGCAATGCACGCTTAAAAGCGTGATGCGAGATATCAATTGTGTAGTCTTCAACATCCATCTTCACAAAAGATATCCTAAGATATTAAAGGATATCATAATATATAAATCTTTTCACTTAATCATATAAATACTCAAATATCACAATAACCAATACCTGGTCAAGGTCAGCAGTCATGACTGCTACAATGCCAGATTATGCAACTCCGGTTTTCTTTCTTATTACAAAGAACCAGTATATAATTCTCACACAGACGACTGTCTAGTGTCCAGTGCAACGTCATCATCCCGCAAACAATAAAATTAAAAGAACACAAACCCAATCGAAAATCCTTCAACTGCGCACTATCAAACTTTCATTCATACACTTAGGTTTCTTCAAACCCATCAATTCCAAAATAGTTGGAGCCACATAAGCAATACTTTTGCCTTTCTTTAACTTATATTTATTCTCAGAAACAATAATAAACGGAACTTTATTAGTAGTATGAGAAGTTTGATGCAGTCCACTCATTTCTTCAGCATTACCATGATCAGCAGTAATAACAACAGAACCGCCTTTCTTCACAAAAGCCTTCACAACCCTACCTAAACATTTATCCACAGTTTCACAAGCAGATACTGCTGGAGAAATCATACCGGTATGACCCACCATATCGGCATTTGCAAAATTTAAAACAACCAGAGAATAATTACGCGACTTCAATCGTTTCAATAAAGCAGTAGTTAATTTATTTGCAGACATTGCAGGAGTTTTATCATAAGTCCCAACTTTAGGAGAATTAACCATAATTCTATCTTCACCAACATGAGGTTTCTCCGTACCGCCATTAAAAAAGAACGTAACGTGAGGATATTTCTCAGTTTCTGCCACACGCAACTGCTTCAATCCCTGAGATGCAATCACAGAACCTAAAGTATGTTTAGGAATAGAAGGAGGAAACACAACAGGCGCTTTGATCTTCTTATCATACTGTGTTAAACAAGTAAAGTAAAGATTACGCAATTTCTTAGGACGTTTAAACTTGTTAAACTTACCATCAACAAAGGCACGAGTTATTTCTCTAGCCCGATCTGAACGAAAGTTAAAGAACACAACAGAATCTCCATCCTTTATCGCACCATCTTCTATAACGGTTGGAGCAACAAATTCATCAGTTTCACCGCGCGAATAAGCTTCATGTAACGCACTTATAGGATCAGAACTAAAGAAAATAAACTCCCCATCCAGCTTTCTAACACAATGCTTACCCCTCTCAGACAAGTTACATTTATTCAAATAATCAGAATGATTAGTAACTAAAGATGTATATGCTCTAAACTCTCGAGTCCAACGATTATCTCGATCCATTCCATAAAATCGACCCATAATCGAAGCAAACTTAGCATCCAACTTTAATTTTTTAATCTCTTTTAGAACACGACGAATATATTTCTCCGCACACTTCGGAGGAACATCTCTCCCGTCGAGTAAAGCATGAATAAACACTCGCTTTACCTTCTTCTGCTTAGCCATCTTAAGTAAAGCTAAGAGATGGGTACTGTGACTATGCACATTACCATCGCTAAGCAATCCCAAAAAATGCATATCGCCTTTAGTCTTCTTACTATGACTAAAAGCTTTGTTTAAAACAGAATTTCTAAAAAATGCTCCACTTTTGATTGAATCATTAATTCTAATCAAATCTTGTTCTATCAATCGCCCAGCACCTAAATGCATATGTCCAACTTCAGAATTCCCAATAACTGGACCTTTCGGCAAACCTACAAACCCATCATGAGCATACAACACCGTATTAGAGTTTTGTTTCCTTAAAGAATCTAAGACAGGTGTCTTTGCACGAGATATAGCATTATACTTTCCCGATCTCTTAAGACCCCATCCATCCAGCACAACTAATATGACCGGATTTACATCCTTACTCATTTTTTAGCAGTAGTTTTTGCAGCAGGTTTAGCGGCAGGCTTTGTAGCAGACTTAGTAGCCGGCTTCGAAGCAGATTTAGCGACAGGCTTAGCAGGTTTTGCAGTAGTTTTTGCAGTCGCAGTAGATTTCTCAGTAGTAGAAGTAGTTCCACTAGGACGAGGAGTTGATCTATGTCCACTAATCAAGAATTGTCTAGGAGAAACATCAACATCCAAAAACTCATCACAAGTTTCCTTAAGACGAGATGATGCAGCCCGACCAAATGCCAAAACTTCAGCTTTACAACCTAATGCTTTAACGTGCTCTAACAAATCTTGAAAATCTCCATCTCCAGAAACTAAAACAACAACATCAAGCTTTGAAGCCATTCTCATAATATCCATAGCTATACCAACATCCCAATCTCCTTTCTTAGCTCCACCATAAAATATCTGTAAATCTTTACTTCTAATTTCAAAACCAATATTCTCTAAAGCTTCATGAAAACCTTTTTCCAATCCTTCTTCTGTTGTAATAACATAACAAATCGCTCTAACTAGTTTACGACCAGCCACGGCCTCTTTCAAAATCGCTTTATAATTAACTTTAGCACCATACAAATGCTTTGCAGAATAAAATACATTCTGAACATCTATAAAAACTCCAACTCTCTGATCTTTATGTACCACCATGTCGTTCACCTAAAATCTATTCCTCCATATTTAACAGATCGACCTAATTCTTCTTCAATCCGTAATAGTTGATTATACTTAGCAACCCTGTCACTTCGACAAGGCGCACCTAATTTTATCTGTCCAGTTCCTAAACCAACAGCCAAATCCGCAATGTAAGGATCCTCAGTTTCGCCACTTCTGTGACTCACCATAACCTTCCATCCACGATTCATTGATAATGTGGCAGCATCGATTGCCTCAGTTACAGATCCAATCTGATTAACCTTTAACAAAAGCGCATTACACAAACCAACTTTCATAGCCATTCGAACACGGTTAGGGTTAGTAACCAACAAATCATCCCCAACCAACTGAACTTTATCGCCTAACTCTTTAAACATTAAAGACCAATTATGAAAATCGTCTTCAGCAAAACCATCTTCGATAGAAATCAAAGGAAAATGTTTTACTAAATCTTTATACAAATCCATCAAGTCCATACCGTCAATCTCTCTACCTTCAATAGTATACATACCAGATTTAGCATCATAAAACTCAGAAGCAGCAGCATCCATTGCAACTTTAATCTTCTTACCATAACCTGACTGAGATATTGCTTCCTCTATCAACTCTAAAGCCACACCAACATTACTAACATCAGGAGCAAATCCTCCCTCGTCACCAACATTGGTAGCATTTTGACCATACTTTTTCTTAATAATATCTTTAAGCAAATGATAAGTTTCAGAAGCCATCTTTGTAGCTTCAGAAAAAGACTTAGCACCAACCGGCGCAATCATAAATTCTTGAAAGTCAAGAGCATTACCTGCATGCACGCCACCATTAATAATATTACAAAACGGCACAGGCATTATCATTCTAGAAGAATTTGAAATCTTATGCACATATTCATACAAACTAACATTCATAGACTTTGCAAAAGCCCTAGATGAAGCCATAGACACACCGAGTATTGCATTAGCACCTAATCTTTTTTTATTAGGCGTGCCATCAAAACCAATCATAAACTTATCAAGCTCAACTTGACTAACCATAGTTTTGCCTTTAAGAGCCTTGAAAATCTTATCAACATTTTTAACAGCTTTAGAAACACCTTTACCCAAATATTCTTTTTTCTTATCTCTCAACTCTAAAGCTTCATGCTCACCAGTAGAGGCACCAGAAGGAACAGCGGCACGCGCAGAAACATCTCCAAACTTAACATCAACTTCAACAGTGGGATTACCCCTAGAATCAAGAATTTGACGGGCTTTAATATCATTAACCAAATACTTCACTCAATCACCTCTACAGTACAAAAACACAACTTCTCATTATATAGTTTTCTATCAACAAAAGAATAAGACTACCCAATATAACCCATATCGCCACCTTGAACCTTTTTCAAAGCAGTCTGTTTAGACACATCTTCCAACTCTTTAGTCTTCTTTAACATCTCTGATTCCAACTCTGTTATCTCTTTTTCCAACTTTTTAACATCAACTTTAATCCCTAACTTTTTACTTAGAACTTTAATAATTTCACGAGCACCAGCCATTCCCAGATACATAGGGTGCGCAAATGTTTCAGCCAATAATGAAATTGCAGGAATCTTTCTACGACCTGCCAAACCCATCAACAAACCAGACACACCAACTATCGGCCCAACCACTCCATATAATTTATCATTTAACTTTGTGCCTTTTTTGTATTTCTCAACAACTGATTTAGTATTACCAGTACAATAAACCTTAGGTGTTTTAGATACTGCAGGCAAACCAATGCCGCCCAAAGTAATTACTTCAGAACCACCATACTCTTCAAGAACATCTAGCATAGCATCACAAAATTCATAAGAAGAAATCTCATCTTGAGGTTGAACATCACCAGTTAGAAATATCAAATCTGCACCTTTATCCCGTTTAAGGTAATACATCTCAATAGATGGTAACTCAACTAAGTTTTTCTCATTAACAAAAACAGAATGAGGAAACGTATAAGAGAATACATCATACATTTTCTTTAATTTTAATTCATCAATTATAAAATCAACAACAACCTTGCCAACATTACCTATGCCTGGCAAACCTTCTACAAGAATTGGTTTATTTAACTCAGGAGTTTTCTTAAAACATTTATCAAATTGCCAAGTCATAACAAACCCTCTTTAACTAGTTGTTCGCGTTTAGCTTCACGCCGATACTTACCAACTTTATCTTCAATTGAAAATTTAGGAGGCTTAGGATTTACTGCGTCGCCACCACAAGAAGGACAAGTCTCAGCCATAGTAAACTTGCCGCACCCTTTGCACTTTAGAATATGTCTCATAGTATAAAACACTTAGTTTTCTTTTCGATCAAACTCAACAGAAGCATCGAATTTCTTAACTGCTTTTTCAACAGCACTAATCACATTAGTAATCTTACCCTCTGCAATCTTATAATCAGTATCCTTAACCATCACATGATACTTACCAGCACCATGATAACGGATCTCACAAGTTTCATCAGCAGCCTCACCAGCAACCAATGCCTTCTTGATCTTATCAACGCCATCAGCATCATAACAAACCACTTTCAAATAACCTTCAACAACAATCTCAGGAGGCTTAATTCTCTCTTTAATCAAAGTAGTTAACTTGTCACAAACAACTTTATCAATTCCAAAAGATGAAAGATTAGCACTATCAACAGAAACTTCTTCAAAACATTCGTAAACATATTCATATTCTTGAAGAATCTTTGGAGTAATCTGAGCATAAAGTTTCTCAAGAGTATTCTTCATCTCTTTAGCAACAGATTCAATAATTTTCTCAGCTTTCTGCTCTAATTTCAAAGCATTAACTTTGTTTCTCCTCTGACTATCACTTACTCTACGCAAAGAAAGGTCAATATGTCCTCTTTGATTATCAATCTTAAGAATTTTACAAACAATAACTTTACCTTCTTTAACATAGTCACGTATATTTCTGATACGTCCAGGAGAAACTTCCGAAATGTGAATCATTCCAGACTTATGATCGTATTCATCTAATTTAGCAAAAACGCAAGGACCCTGAATACTTGTTACCGTACATAATGCTATGTCAGATTCTTCAGGCATCCCGTGCTTCTTGTAAATCATTTATTCTAAAACCTCTAAGATTCTTGCCTTGATTTTAGCCTTTCCACCAGTTGGATCTGAAAGAACTTTGTCACAAACAAGACATGGAACTTTTGTAGAAGCTTTACCAAAGATAATTTGCTCATTTTTACATTTAGGGCATCTTACTTTGATGAACTTACTTGTTGACTCTTTAATTGGCCTCATATTTCCATCCTCCTTCCCGTGATATGAGATTAATCACATAGTGATTTTTTTCAGACTAACTAGAGCTTACACCCTAACTATCAGTAAAATTGAAAAATAGATGATATATAAATCTTTAGATAAATAAACAAAAAGAAAAAAGCCTGATTTATACTAATTCGACCTTCTTAGCCCGGAAACCAGACTTGGGACCTGTAGTTTTCTTACAAACTTTACATTCATATCTTAAGTCTACTTTCTTACTCTGCTTCTTACCAGCCATCTTTCTCCTTGCAATAGGTGGACGATTTGACTTACCGTAGTTACCAACTCCTCTACGTTCGCCTCTTTTCACCATCCTAACTTTAGAGCCTTTAGACTGAGTGTGTACAGAACTAAGACCTTTTCTCTTAGCTTCAGTAACCTTTACTTCAACATGCTTTTTACAGAAGGGACAAAGCCTTCTCATCAATTTTGGAATTTTTACCATATCTAACACCTAAATAAGCGTGAAACGCTTCTAAAACGCCTAAACTCAGCTTTCTGCAGCTTCTACAGATCTTGCATGACCCTTTTTCATAAGGACATCCGCTATCGCCTTTGGTAGGCTCACAACATCTTCCTCGGTAAAAGGACCATAAACCTCAAGATCCAAACCCGCAAATTTGGGAACTGAGTGTATGAACTTAACAGTCACACTAACGCTATCGTTTTTAGTGTCTGTTTTTAACTTTTTCGGTTCTGGAGCCTCTTCAGCCACATCTTGCGGCTCTTCTGAAGGCAATTCATCAGCTTCAGGCTCTTCAACTACAGTATTCTCACTCTCAGGCACAGGAGCAGGAACTGAATCATTAGAAGCAATAACCTTACCAGAAGCCAATTCGCCACTAATTAATTTACTTAGCAAATTACCTCTGAAATGCATCAAAGTACCCACTAAACTACTAAATAGCTCACTTTCTTGATTCAACATACCTGAAGTATCAATTAAATCAGAACCAGTTCGAGCCTTATTAACCGCAATAGAAATTATCTTCTTTTCACGACGATCATACAACTCTTTCAAAATTCTTCGAATATTTAGAAGTTGTTTCTCGGTTGCAGATCTCTCTTCATCCGCAAACAAACCAGAATCGCTAGAAGACGTTGCCAAGATATCTAACTTACTTTTAACGTAGGAACTAACATCAGACAAGAACTCAGGACTAAGCTTTTGAACCTCAGCTCTATTCTTTTCCTGCCTAAGCATCTCGAAAAGAGTCTCATAAGTAATGTTAACCGTAGACTCAGTACTAGAATCTTCTTGATCGTCCCCCATACCAACAACGAAACTCGCGTTCTATTTAAAGATTACTGTATCCTCAGGCGTTACAAACATATAAAAACTAAACAAAGAAACCACAAACTATGGCATCAATAGAATATGAAGATATAGAATTTGAAGAAAAGGACAACAAAATAATTGCAACCTTCTTAGACATCTATGAATTCACAATAAATAAAGAAGAGTTAGAAAAGTTAGGAGAATGTAAAATCAATAAACATTCAATAGAAATCACCACACAAAGTGAAGAGAAAGCCACAAACAAAATAAATTTTTTAGTAGAGTGTGGATTAAACCAACTCACAAACAAAATATCAAAACAACCAACCACTTACATTCACAGATTATCTAACATTCCATTAATCGGTACACCATCATTCGGCATAGTAGACAAAGGCACAAATTTTCTTGAGATAAAACCAATCACATCATGCAACATTGATTGCATATACTGCTCTGTTGATGAAGGATTAAGTTCAAAGAAAACAAGGGATTACGTAATAGAAGAGGAATACTTGTTTGATGAATTAAAAAAACTAGTAGAATTTAAAGAATGCGATGAATTAGAAGTTTACATCAACCCTAATGGGGAACCATTACTATACCAACCATTAACAAAACTAATCCAAGACATGCATTCTCTAAAACAAATTAAAAAAATTCACCTAATAACAAACGGAACACTATTGTCAAAAGAGAAAATAGACACACTAACAGAAGCAGGATTAACTAACATCAGTTTATCGTTAAGCTCATTAAACAATAAAGAAATAATGGGAAAGACATGTAATCTAGACCACATAAAGGAAATGGCAGAATACGCCAGCAAAAAACTCAATCTAACTTTAACGCCCGTCTGGATTCCCAAAGTCAATGACGAAGAAATCGACAAGATTGTACAGTTTTCAAAAGAAATAAACGTTAAGATAGCAATTCAGAATTTTTTAGTTCATAAAGGTGGCAGAAAACCCACAAAAAAAGAAAAGTCCTGGGAAGAGTTCTACGAACAATTAGAAGAACTAGAGAAAAAGCACGATGTAAAATTATCATTCCAAGAAGAACAACCAAAAATTATCAAAACAAAAGAATATGAAACCCCTTTCAAAAAGAATGAAGTACTAGAAGCAAGAATTGTTTGTCCTGGACGAAAACCCAAAGAACAAATAGTCAGAGCAATGCATAGAGCAATCACAGTTATTGATTCAAACAGAAATTCCGGAAAAATAAAGATGAAAATTGTAAGAGCAGCTCATAACATTCTATTAGCTAAATTCTGTCGTTAGAAAAAAGAGAAAAAGAAAAAAAAGAAAAAAAGGTCAAAGACCTTATTGTGGCATGCCTACCTTGATATCTTCCAAGCTAGTTCCGCTAACTTCAACTTCAGTACCAGATAACTGATACATGTTGTAGTTTGCAA